>CAWHCG010000055.1:0-253027 GCA_963827575.1 uncultured beta proteobacterium | reverse complement strand
CAGTGAGCGTCCGCTATCCGAGCGGGGCCACAGGCCGCACACGACCCACTGCAGACCTTCACGTATTCGAAGAGCGGACATTCGAGGATCGTCAGTAGACCAAGCCAATTGTCGTCGCAACGCTAGTCCATCAGGTATGGAGTTCGTGTAATAGCGCTTTTGCTTCCTTCAAATCTCTTGTGTCGAAGCCTTCGGTGAACCAGTTGTACACGGGCGCGAGCAGTTCATGCGCCTGCTTGCGCTTGCCCTGGCTTTGCCACAGCCGGGCGAGGCTGGTTGACGTGCGCAGCTCCCAGGATTTCGCCTGCTGCTGTCGTGCCCAGTCGAGCGAGGCGAGATAGCTCTGCTCGGCGCCTGCGAGGTCGCCCTTGAGCCAGAGCATCCAGCCTTTGAGGCGCAGGATTTCGGCGTAGTGAGAGCGTTCTTCCCAGCGGGGGCGCGTCGATCTGTGCGACGACGATTTCATCGATGAGCCGCTATCGCACCGTCGAGGTCGCCCAGATGTGCCATTGCTTCGGCGAGGGAGTATTTGTAGTACGGGCTCGTAACCCGGCCACCGCCTGCCTCCCAGATGCGCCAAGCCTGCCTTCAGCGTTGCTGCCGCTTCGGCGAATTTACTCTGATGGATAAGCGCCATGCCATAGCGCAGCGGCGCCAGGCACCCCCAAATGACGGGGAATGCTGTTCTCGCGCCCCAATCGCTCTGCTTCCTCGGCGCGCTTTTGAAGTGCCTCGCCCTCGCAGCGATAGTAGAAAGGATCCGCGCCCAGCGTGAGCGCGAAAGCGATATCGAAAACGTGACCCCGCCGGCGGGCGTGCTCGTCCTTGGCGTCATTCACTCCACAGCCTCGTCCGGATAACCCAGCATCCAGGTCAAGTGCGCAGCCCAAACGCCGACGAATGTCTTCAGGTCATGGTTGAGAATGTCTGCGAGGTGGTAATGCTTCTCGTAGTCGTACAGGGCCAGCACCTGGTCTGCATGCTCGCGGGCTTTGATGAGCTCACCAATGTGAAAATACGAAACCATCGCAGCCAGGTGGCCCGACCATCAAAATATCCGAGTCGCCGCTGGACTCACCGGTATCGAGCATCTCCTTCGCCCAATCGAGCGCATCGGCCCTGCGGCCTTGAGTGTGGATGTTGACAAAGAGCCCCCAGAGTATCGGTAGCAACGCATCGTCGCGCTTTAGCGACTTCGCCAGCGCGAGCGCGGGATGCAAAGCGCTCCCGAGCTCTTGTGCAGGCCAGCCTTTGAGCGCCATCCAAGCGGTGCCTAACACGATACGCAGCCCGAGCTCGCTGGCATCTCGTTCGGATGAGCTTGGCAGAGTGGAAATCAATTCCAGACCGCGGTTGAGATGCGAGATAGCCTCGTTGAGGGCCATGCGTTTCAACGCCAGCGAGCCAGCGCTGTGCCAGAGCGGAACGGCGGCTTCAGTAAGGCCCGCAGCAGTGAAGTGATGGGCCAGCACCTCGGGCTCGGTGTTCTTGATGTTCGGGAAGCGCTCTTCGATCACCCGCGCGATCTTGCTGTGCAGCTGGCTGTCTTCGGCTCTTGAGCAACGAGTCGTAGGCCGCGTCCTGCACCAAGGCATGCTTGAAGGTGTAGGTCACCTCTGGCAGCCGTGCCGCGACGGAAGGCCAGGCCCGACTCGGTCAGTCGCGCGAGTGCGTCGTCGAGCTGCGCCGGCGCCATCGGAGCGACCGCGGCGATCAGCTCGTAGCTGAACTCCCGCCCGATGGCCGCCCCGATCTGGGCAATTTCCTTGACCGGCATCACCCGGTCCAGACGGGCCATCAGCGAATCGCGCAGCGTGGCCGGGATGGTGATGGTGCGGGCAGGTGCCGGCGTAGTCGTAGTGATCGCCGGCGTCTTTGAGCTCACCGGATTCGAGGATGGACTTGGTGAGCTCCTCCACGAACAGCGGCACGCCGTCGGTCTTGGTCAAGATTTGCTCGAGCAGGTCTGCGGGTAGCGCTTTGGGCCGGTCACGCGCGATACCATTGCGCCGCTTTGTGCGCGGGTGAGCTTGGACAGGTTCAAGCCGGTGACGTGGCCGTGCTGTGACCAGCGCGACTGGAACTCGGGTCGATGGGTGAGCACGATAAGCAGCGGGATGGTTCTCACCCGGTCGATCAACAGGTCAAGCACGTCGAGCGAGGTGGGGTCGGCCCAGTGCAGATCCTCGTACAGAATCACGCTCAATTGCTTGCGCGCGCCCGCTTCGGCGAGATCAACCAAGGTCCGCAGCGTCTCGTCCTTGTGCTTCTGCGGGGTCATGGGCAACGCGCCATAGCGTTCTTCACAAGGGATGGACAGCATCGCCGCGATGAAGCGCACATCGGCCAGCGGCCGGCCGTAGTGGGCGACAACGAGGGCTTCGAGCCTGTCGAGCTTGGATTCCGGCGACTCGTCGCGTGCGAACCTCAACGCCCGCTCGAAGTTGTCGATGTGGGGCCAGAAAGCGCTATTGACGTGGTAAGGCGAGCACTGGAATCGAACTGTCTGCGCACCTTGGCCCTCGAGTCGTTCTCTCAGGGCGCTCAGAATGCGGCTCTTGCCGATGCCCGGCTCTGCGCAGAGCAGCACCGCCTGGCCCTCGCCGTCTTGGGCGAGCGCCCAGCGCTCCAGCAGCAGCCCGATCTCTTGCTCGCGCCCCACCAGCGGCGTGAGCCCCTCCTGCGTAGCGGCCTCGAAACGGCTCGCCGCTTCGCTCACCCTCACAATACGATAGGCATGCGTGGGACGGGCGATGCCCTTGAGCGCCTGCTCACCCAGGTGTTCATAGTCAAACGTGCCGCCGGCTAACCGATGCACCCGCTCGCTCACCACGATGCTGCCGGGCTGGGCGATGCCTTGCAGCCGGGAGGCGAGATTCATCGTCTCGCCTACAGCGCCTTTCTCGGCACTGGAAACGACCACCAAGCCGGTAGCGATGCCGACGCGCACTGCGAGATGGCCGGCGTCGGGGACATCGAGTTGAGACAAGGCTTCGATGATCTCCAGTCCCGCATGAATGGCGCGCTCGGCCTCGCCCTCGTGCGCCAGCGGATAGCCAAAGAAGGCGACGATGCCGTCGCCCAGGCGCTGGAAGACGTAACCTTCGTAACGGGTAATGCACACCGCACACGCATCCTCGTAGCTGCGGATGATCCGCTGCAGCACTTCGGGATCCACGCGGTTGGCCAGCTCGGTGAATCCCACCATGTCGCAGAACAGGACGGTGAGGTGGCGGCGTTCGCCTTCGGCGGTGGTGGCTGGGGGGTCGGATGATTTCTCTAAGGGACCTTGCCCGGCCGCTGGCGGTGATGGTGACGCGCTACCATTCGAGTCCGCAATGGCCTTAAGCAGCACCCTGCGGTGGCCGAGGGAGACGCCCAGGCTCACCAGATCAGCATCAGTGAGCAGGCGCAAAGCGTTGAGGTCAACGTCATTGTCGGCGAGGACCGCACCGTAACGCTCTAGCCCAAGCTGCCCTAGCCAGGTTAATAAGGCGTCCATGTTTAAGCCCAACGCCACCAGATCCCGTCGCTTGTGGGCGGAATGAAGATCCCTATGGACTTCAGCCCTTCGCGCATCCGGCTCGCTCCGGGCGACGAGACCTCATCTTGCGCCTTCCACCGCGAAGAGTCGACCGCTTTCGCCACCGTCTTGCTCACCTACTCTGAGCCGTGCGGGGGATGCTGGAAGAGGCCGACACCGTACATCGAAAACACCGAGTGGACTTTCGCTCCTTGGGTCAAGATTTATCCCGCGAAGAGTTCGATCTGGCGTACTCAAAGGCAGGCGGCCTCGAGTGGCAGCTACTCCTCCGCTGCCGACCCCGAAAGGACCGCTCTATTTGAGGCTAGGCGTCTGCTTTGGAGAATGGAATTTGTGTGACCGCTCATGGCCGATCAGAGACCGTCGAAAGGATCATCTTGTCCCCACAAGCGTAACCCCCTGCGGCCTGCGTACAGGCGCCAGGCGCCGCCCAGCTGCGCCTGCTACCCTATACGGGGCAGCACCGGCCGCTGCGGCCCGCTGCGGGTCTATACAACGCCTATTCAGTCGGGCGCGCATTTCCGCGCACTGGCGCTACGCATTGAAGGAACAGGTTGAACAGGCGTGCCCTGGGCGCGGTCTCAGAACACGAAGGTAGACGAAGAAACTCCCGGTTTTTCTTGGCGTCTTGGCGTCCCCCGATCAGTCGAGGGCAGCTTGGCGGCTGGATATGCTTTAGCTTTTGGCAGCAACGTAGAACGAATGACAGAACATGTCGATTGCGTCGTGATCGGCGCGGGGGTAGTGGGCCTGGCAGTCGCCCGCGAGCTGGCTCTGGCCGGCCGCGAAGTGATCGTGCTGGAAGCGGCCGAGTCCATCGGCACGCATACCAGCTCGCGCAACTCCGAGGTGATCCACGCCGGGCTGTACTATCCGAAGGGATCCCTGAAGGCGCGCTTGTGCGTCGAAGGCAAGCACAGGCTGTACGCCTACTGCGCGCAGCGCGGCATTGCGCACCGGCGCATCGGGAAAGTCGTGGTGGCGGCCGACGAGAGCGAAATCTCCGCGGTCGAGTCCTACGTCGCGAAAGCGCAGGCCAACGGGGTCACCGATCTGGAGTGGTTGAGCGTGGATCGGCTGCACGAGCTCGAGCCCGAGGTACGCAGCGTGGCCGGGTTCCTGTCGCCCTCGACCGGCATCATCGACAGCCATGCACTCATGCTCGCTCTGCAGGGCGACGCGGAGAACCACGCCGCCACCGTCGTGTTCCACAGCCCGGTTGAAGGCGGAGCAGTGCGCGCGGAAGGAATTGCGCTCGAGATCGGTGGAGCCGAGCCCCTGACGCTGGCCTGCTCGACTGTGGTGAACTGCGCTGGACTATTCGCGCCGACCGTGGCCCGCTCGATCCGGGGGGTCCCGCCCGCGACGATCCCGCCGCAGTACTTCGCCAAGGCGCACTACTACACGCTGTCGGGCCGCTCGCCGTTTCGCCGCCTGGTCTACCCTGTGGCGACCAGCGCCTTCCTCGGCGTGCACGTCACCCTCGACCTCGGCGGCCAGGCGCGCTTCGGCCCCGACGTCGTCTGGATTGACGGCGTGGACTACACCTTCGATCATTCGCGCGAGCCGCTCTTCTACCAAGCGATCCGCCGCTACTACCCGGGACTGAAGGACGGTGCGCTGCAGCCGGGCTATACCGGGATCCGGCCCAAGATCAGCGGCCCCAAGGAAGCGGCCGCGGATTTCCTCATCCAGGGCCCGAAGGATCACGGCGTGCCGGGCCTGGTCAGCTTATACGGAATCGAGTCCCCCGGCCTGACTGCGTCGATGGCGATCGGCGAGTACGTGCGCAGGATGCTGGCGGGATAGCACCCGATGGCCTCTCGCTGCGCTGGTTCCTTACGGCACCCGTGCGGCCTGCGAAGCCGGGAAAGCATCGCGGCGCTGGTGCGCCGCGATGCCGCAAACCGGAGGGAGCGGAGCAACCGCCGGGGGTGGCGCGTCGCCCTCTACAGCAGGCCCTTCGCGACGACCATCGCCTGCTGCATGTCGGGAAGCGCGGTGATCTCCGGAACGACCTGGATATAGCGCACGATGTTGCCCTTGTCCGTCACGATCACGGCACGGGTCAGCAAGCCGAGCGGCTGGATCAGCAGCCCGTTGTTGTTTCCGAACTCACGCACGTTGTAGTCGGACAGGAACGTCACGTTGGAGATCTTGGCGTCTTTGGCGAAGCGCGTCTGCGCGAAGGGCAGATCCATGCTCACCGTGATCAGTTCGACTTGCGCGTCGAGGCCGCCATTCTTCTCCGACAACTCGTGGGTCTGCGCGTCGCACGTCGGGGTGTCGAGCGAAGGCACCACGCTGATGATGCGGACCTTGCCGCTGGAGTCGGCCAGATTGACAGGCTTGAGGTCTTTACCGCTCACAACCGCCGAGGGCATCGGCTTGCCGACCTCGATTGCCGTTCCCGCCAGGGGCAGCGCGTTGCCTTTCATCGTCACGGTGTTGCCCGCACCCGCCTTGGCGGTGTCCTTGGCCACCGGCATGTCGGCCTGAACCTGATTGGTGGGCTTGTGAGCAGCACATGCGGCCAGGAGCGCCGCGGTGAACGCTAATAACAGTAAACGGGTCATGGTTGTCTCCTCTCTCGTTGGGATTCAGGTTGTCGCAGCGCATCCGCCACGATCACGCATTGTAGTACGAGTGCCAAGCGCGGAACGTCCGGCCTCCGAGCGGGGCCCGCGGCGGATTGCTGGCGCGCCGACCAGTCCTCAAATCCGGGCAGATCACGGGGACCAAGCCAAACGCTCAGGCGGCCTTCTTCTCCGGTTGGACGTCGAATCCAGCGCGCGGAAAATGAAGGTTGACGCGGCCGACCGATGGGTCCTCGTGACGGATTACGACCTCTTCGGCCTTCCAGGCTAGGAGGAGCCCGTGCACCGGATTTCCATAGTCGTCCGGCGTGACGCTGACCCAATCGCCAGGCTTGAGGCCGACGTCCTCACCCTCTGGCGACCAATCCTTCGGCTCGCTCGGCTGCCCTTTCTTCGCGATCTCGACTGCCTCGTCGGGCGTCATCTCAGTTACGCTGCCATGCCCGATCGCGGTTACCCTGTCATACCAGGGCCCTATCATCGCAATCGGCAGAAGGGCCTCGATCTCGGGTCCGCCGTTTTGTCTTGCGAACCAGATAGGGTGATAGGCGGCAAGGTCCGCGGCGCTCGGCTCTTGTCCAAGAATGAACTCCCGGCCATCAGACAGTATCTCGCCAAGCCAATGTATGTGCGCGTTGACGCGTTGCAGATAGGTGCCGCGTTTGGGGAGCAGTACGCCTGGGTCAAGGTTGACGCCGAAGAACGGCCGACGCTCGTCGATCAGCTCCTGAGGCAGCTTGCCAGTCATATTGCCGATCGTCAGGCACACCGCGTTCATGAACGAACTCTTCTCGATCCACCAGCAAAGGGCCTTCACCGTTCCTTCTTGGCCCGCTGGATAGAGGCTCTTTGACGACCCAAGCTCCTCGATGACACGCAGGATCAGAAGGGTATCGCAGTAAAATTCCGCGCCGACTTGAAGGATCGGCGTCCGGCGATAGCCGCCGGTCATCGGCATCAGCTTGGGACGCGGCGTCCAGACCGGAATCTCGACCGAGCGCCAGCTCAACCCCTTGAGGCCCAGCGCGAGGCGAATCTTCTCCGAGTACGGAGACAGTTGGTAGTGATGCAGAATCGTCTCTAGCATCTTTTTCCTCCACTTTCCACGTTCTGTCGGCGCCTTCTGGCGGGCGCCATCTCGTTGATCTAAGCCGCCTCCGATTCCGTCGCTCCGGCCATGCGCACGAAACGGCGAAGCCGATCCTTGAGATCGAAAAGCTCCTCCAGGGGTACGTTCAGGAAGCAGTAGAATTGGCCCAGCATCTGCTGGGTCCGCTTGCGAAGCACCTGGCCTTTGGGAGTGAGGGAAACAAGGACCCGCCGCTCGTCGGCCGGATCACGCCGACGCGCCACCAGTCCCTTTTTTTCGATCCGCTTGAGCATCGGCGAGAGCGTGCCGAAATCCATCCCCAAGGTGGAGGCGAGATCGCCGACCCCCTGGGAGTCACGCTCCCAAAGCGCGACGAGGACGAGGTACTGCGGATATGTCACCCCGAGTTTTTCCAGGAACGGCACGAAAATGCGCGTCATGTGGTTGCTTGCCGCGTAGAGCGCAAAGCAAAGATGGTTGTCGAGGCCCGGCATCTCGGCGAGCGGTACGGCGCGTTGGAAAGTACGGCGTCCCATCTAAACGCGTCCAATTACATTGTACGCGATCTTAATATGCCCAGCATGGTATGTCAACGGATAACGGATACGGATAACGGATAGGAATTTCAACCGCCGCTTTGAAGCGACCTTCTGGCAGGAGCCCGTCGTCATGCTGCACAGAACACTCCTTCTTTGTCTCCTATTACTGACGGATTCGCATGCTCCTGCAGCCGAGGCCTGGAGTCCTTACAAGCTCGCTACGTTCCCCGCAGCCAGCGACGCATCACTGTCGAACTGTCAGTCCATCGCTACCGAGGCAAGGGAGAACGAAGAGAGGGTATGCAAGAATCCTTACCGGACGTGTGAGCAGGCATTGAGTGTGTGGCTTACAGCCATCAAGCAGTGTGAAAAGGGTCTCAAAACCTCCAAGGAGACCGCGGCATTTCTTTACTACTTGGGTTTGATTCACTCGGGTCTCAACCTAAAGGTGCAGAAGGAAAGCCAGTGCCCTGCCCATCTCAGGTATCAGGAAGGAAGTAGTGTATGCGTCTATCGGAACACTCACTACGACAGAGTACTGGCCGAGTTTCCGAAGACTCGGTATGCGGACATGGCGGCTTTCAACAAGGCGGAACAGACCTACAAATACTATGAGTGTGAAGGGTCCATGTTCTGCAATACGGAGAATCGTATTCATGGTTGGGTCATGCTTCTAAAGGACAGAGCGAAGGCGCCATTTGAGGATGTGGTGGTCAGCAAGATTGAACGCGCCTTTGAAGAACTGGCCACCATGCCCATTGACATCGAGCACGAAGACCCGAGGGGTCTGGAGGAAGAGCTTGAGACTCTGAAGCTCGCCATGAAGCAAATGTCGGAAGGGGGTCGCCAGAGGATTGACGAAGCTCTGGCGAGGATCCACAGACTGATTGGATCTTTCCGCGCACCTGCATCAGGTGACACCCAGGTCCCTGGGGATTTCTCTGTCAAGTTGGCCAGGGGAACATGTGAAGGGTCTTGTCCAGCCTATTCCTTCTCTCTGGATAGCAAGGGGAATGTGATATGGGATGGAAGATACTTTGTTGAGCAGAAAGGTCCGGCCAGGAAGGTCATTTCTCAGATTGATCTCCAATCGATCGTGCGGAAGGTCGAAGGAATGAAATTCTTCGGATTTCGAAGTGGTGCCCGTCAATGTCTGGATACTCCCGACATTCTCATCGAGATAACCGTGAACCGGAAAACCAAGTCTGTCAGTCACGATTCTTGCTCGCAAGCGCAGACATCGGAAGGTCAACAGATCGCTGAGCTTGCTCGCTACCTTGAAAACATCATTGGGACGGAGCAGTGGGTGGGACAGAAGCGGCCTTCACCCGCGCCGTAGGCGAGCGTGCTCACCACTGCGCCCGCCCGATGACGGTCCTTTCGAGGGCTTGAGCCCAACCCTGCCCAGGATGAGGGAGCTCGGGCTCGTTTTCGCCCTTCTTGTCCTTTCGGCTTCGCTGTGTGGCGACTTGGCGGCTGCACCCGATCGGGAGGACCTCCGGCAAGAGGAAGGGCTTCTCGCACGACGGAAGGAGGAGAGGCGCCAGGAGCTCGAGCGCCAACTCCAGGAGGCCGCGGGCGAACAGAGGATGGCCGTTCTTCTTCAGCTTGCCGAGCTCGGCAGTGCGCGGGCTGTCGACATCGTCGACCGGAGCATCGATTCGATCGGCGACCGGCCGACCTTGCTGAACGCCGTCGCGAGCAAAGGGCACCGCCATGCCAGGCCTCTTGTCCTGCGGGCCGTCAAGTCCTGGGGCCCGGACGCCGGCCATCCCATCGAGCGCCTGCACTATGTGTTCGGCCCGGAAATCGCGGTGTATCTGCGCGAGCTCCGTGCGGAGAATACGAATGAGGCCGTGCGCCGTGCCATTCGGACGGAGCTGATCCGGCTGAAGGACAAGCGGTCGATCGCAGAGCTGCGCCGGGAGATAGTGGGCTCGAAGGTCCGTAGCGAAGAGGACGCCCAACGGACCATAGGCGTTCTATCCTTGGCTTCGGAATGCATCGAGGTGGCGGCGGACGTCGGGCGATTGTTCCGCCGCGTGGACGAAAACCGGAGCGAGGTGCACCGGCAGTTGAAACAGTATGCCGCGGGCATCGCCCTGTGGCTCGGCGACCACGACAGCGCGGAGCACGTCATCGACCTGCTGGCAGCGCCGGGTTCCGACCACTTTGACTACCCCGGCCTTCGCTCGCCAGTGGACGTCCTGAAGAGGCACACGAAACAGGCGTTCGCCAGTGCGCAGGAGTGGGAAGCGTGGTGGAGATCGACAGGCCGCCAAACGCCGCTCTTCACGGTCCACGTCCCTCCCGAGGATGAAGCTGGGATCATCAACGGCGCCATCGCTTGGGGGAAAGACCGCGCGTCGGGTCCCCTGGTTCGGGGGGCGCTCGTCTACCTGCAGGTCGATGCGAAATACATGAGCGGGCGGGAGAAGGTCTGGGCCGGACTGGATGCGGATATCCGTGTCTACACGGCAAATGAAATTGCGCTCCTGGGAAAGAGTCCGTACAGCGTTTTCGATATCGAGAGCAACGCAGAGAGGGCGTTTGCCACCCTTGCCGACGGTTCGAACAAGAGGAACTGGCGGTTGGAACGCGTGGAGCTCGCGAAGCAAGCGGGAGCGTGGCGAGTCGTCCGGGCCGCTGCTGATAACATAGAATGATTCGGGGGCAATCTCGGGCATGCCCGTCTTGCCAATAGAATGATCTATTGGCTGCGCCGGTCGAGCCCGATCTGTCTCGCCCAGGCCTCCGCCACAATCTCGCGTCCTGATGAAATATCCGGGCTAAGCGGGGCTAAGCGTGTCGCTGCGCACCAGCTACCGTATCCTTGCGCCGATCTACGATCAGGTGGCGGATCGGCCGTTGCGCCGGGCGCGGCTGCGCAGCCTGGGCGCGCTGCCCGCAGACCGGCCGGGGCTCGTCCTGCTCGACGGGGTGGGTACAGGTCTTGACCTGCCACACCTGCCGGCGGTGCATCGCTACGTCGGCGTGGATCTGACCCGCGCGATGCTCGAGCGCGCTCGCGCACGCAGAGCCGGCCTCTCGGTCGATCTCGTCGAGGGCGACAGCCAGGCACTGCCGTTTGCCGACGCGTGCTTCGACCACGCGATCCTGCACCTGATCCTGGCCGTCGTGCCGGACCCGGCGCGCTGCCTGGCCGAGTGCGCACGTGTCGTCAAGCCGGGTGGGAGCGTTCTCGTCCTGGACAAGTTCCTGCGGCGCGGCGAGCGTGCCTGGCTGCGGCGCGCGCTCAATCCGCTCACACGCAGAATCGTCACGCGAACCGACGTGATCTTCGAGGAGGTGCTTGCTGCGTCACCCACACTGCGCCGGATCGATGACCAGCCGGCTCTGGCTGGTGGCTGGTTCCGCCGCATTCGGCTGATCCGCCAGCCGGATTGAGCGTCAAGCAAGCGCCGCTCATCTCCGCGTCCCGCGCAAGCTGGTAAGCCCCTGCGGCAGCGGCCCTCAGACCGTAGCCGGGCTAGCCCAGGGCTAGGCCGCCTTCGCCTCCTGCATCGCCCGCCACACACGCTCCGCGGTGGCGGGCATCTCGATGTTCTTCACCCCCAGGGGCCGCAGCGCGTCGATGAGCGCGTTCATCACGGTCGGCGTGCCCCCCACGGTACCCAGCTCGCCGACGCCCTTGGCGCCGAGCGGATTGATCTTGCACGGCGTGGTCTGGTCGGTGTACGTGTCGATGCTGGGCAGGTTGTCCGCACGCGGCACGCAGTAGTCCATCAGCGAGCCCGTGAGCAGCTGGCCGCTGTCGGGATCGTAGCGGGTGTCCTCCAGCAGGGCCTGGCCGACGGCCTGGGCGATGCCCCCGTGCACCTGGCCCGCGACGATCAGCGGATTGATCACGCGGCCGACGTCGTCTACCGTCGTGTACTTGACGATGGCGACTTCGCCGGTATCGGGATCGACCTCGACTTCGCAGACGTGGCAGCTGTTCGGCCACGACGGGCCGCCGACCGTCTGCAGCGTCTTGATGGCGATGCGCTTGTCGGGCTGCTTGCCGGCCACATCGAACAGCCCGACACTGAGGTCCGTACCCGCCACTTTGAAGCGGCCATCCTGGTACTGGATGTCGCCGGCTGCGGCCTCCAGCTCATCGGCGGCCAGTTCGCGGCCCTTTTCGATGGTCTGCTGGGACGCAGTCAGCATGGCCGACCCGCCGATGTAGAGCGAGCGGCTGCCCATGCTGCCCAGACCCTGGGCGATGTCGCTGTCGCCCTGCACGATCACGATGCGCTCCGGATCGATGCCCAAGGTCTCGGAGATGATCTGCACGTAGCTGGTCTCGATGCCCTGCCCCATGGCCTGCATGGCGGTATAGACCTTCACGGTGCCGTCGGCTTCCACGTGCATGTCGATGGTTTCCTCGTGCACCACGCCGGTCCACTCCAGGAAGGTGGACAGCGCCCGTCCGCGCAGCTTCCCGCGGGCTTGGGAGTCCTGCCTGCGCTTGTCGAAGCCCTTCCAGTCGGCGTGCTCGAGGATGCGGTTGAGCATGTGCGGGAAATTTCCGCTGTCGAACGTCTCGCCCATGGGCGTCGTGTAGGGCATCTGCGCCGGCTGGATGAAGTTGCGCCGGCGCAGCTCGGCGGGATCCATCTTCATCTCCGCGGCCGCCTGATCCATCAAGCGCTCGACCAGGTAGATGGCCTCGGGCCGGCCCGCGCCGCGATACGCGGATACCAGGTTGGTATGCGTGAGGACCGCCGTTCCGCGCAGATGCAGCGCCGGAATGTGATAGACGCCCGTGATCACTTTGGGGCCGACCGCCACCACGATCACCGCGCCGGGGCTGCACCCGTAGGCGCCCACGTTGCCGACGATGTTCACGCGGAAGCCCAGGATCTTGCCGTCGGCGTCGAACGCCAGCTCGGCCTCGTTGTTCTGGTCGCGGCCATGCGTGCCGGCGAGGAACTCTTCGCTGCGCGTGGCGCGCCAGCACACCCGGCGTCCGAGCTTGCGCGCAGCCCAGGCGCACGCGGCGTCCTCGGGATAGAGCATGGTCTTCATTCCGAAGCCGCCCCCCACATCACCCACGCGCACCCGCACTTTGTCCATCGGCACCTTGAGGATGTCTTCCGCCAGCGTCTTCTGCAACCCGGCCGGGTTCTGGCAGCTGGTGAAGAGGGTGATGCGCCCGCCCGCCTGGTCGAACTCGGCGGCACTGCCGCGCGGCTCCATGCTCACCGGCACCAGCCGCTGGTTGTAGAAGGAGAGCTTGGTTACGTGCCTGGCCTTGGCGAAGGCGGCATCGGTCGCCTGCTTGTCGCCGAACTCGGTCTGAGCGGCGATATTGCCCGGTGCGTCCGGCCAGAGCTGCTCTGCGTTCTTCGCTGTGGCGGCCGCGATCGTAACCACCGTGGGCAGCTCCTCGTACTCCACCGTGACCTGTTCGGCGGCATCCTGGGCCTGCAGGCGCGTCTGCGCGACGACTGCGGCGACGCGCTTCGCCGACGAATCGCACCTCCCCTACTGCCAAGGGGTAGTAGGGGGGCGCCGCCATGGGCTTGCCTTCGGCATTCATCAGCCCCGCAAAGGTGGGGAAGGCGCCGACACCGTCCGCCCGCAGATCGGCCCCGGTGAAAACGGCGAGGACGCCAGGCATCGCCCTGGCGGCCTGGGTGTCGATGGAAACGATGCGTGCGTGCGCGTGGGGCGAGCGCACCAGCACCAGGTGCGTCTCGCCGCCGAGGGACGTGTCGTCTACGTATTGACCCGTACCGGTGAGCAGGCGCTGGTCCTCGCGCCGCGTGATGGCCTGGCCGATGCCGAACTTGGTCATGTGATTGCGTCTCCGGAAATGCACAGCGACAAAGGTGAATTCTAAGCTAGAAGGCGCGGGGCCTGCTCGCGCCGGTATCGAGACAGAGAAGATAGAAGATCTTTCACCGCCAAGGACGCAAAGGACGCCAAGGAAGGACGGAAGCTGTGGGAAGCCGTGCGGTCCTGCATCACGCGCCCTGTCGCTCTTCGCTTCCTGCCGCTGGCCTTGGCCTGACCGTTCATCTCTCTTCTGGGCTCCTTGGCGACCTTGGCGTGCTTGGCGGTGAAAGATTTTCGATGTGTGGCGTGGAGCCCCTCGCTGGACGGACCGTCTTGCTACTATTGAGGTCTTGAAGATGGCGAGCACCAAGCGAGGGGGAGGAATGCGCACGGCGAGGGTTTCCATCGCGGGCATGGCGGGGGTTGTCGAGGCCGCCGTGCCGGACGACGCCCGCCGGCTGCTCGTCGGGACGCGGTACGTGCCCGTTGCGAACGTACGCTTCGAGCCGCCCTGCGAGGGCCTGGTCTACGGTGTGATCCTCAACGACGAGGACTCTCTGCGGACCCTTGGCGCGGCGCTCGACGAAGCTCCGTACAAGACCCCGCCGCACGCCCCGGTTCTCTATATCAAGCCCTACAACACTCATGTTGGCCACGGCGCGACCGTGCTGCTCCCGGATGGGGCGGATCGAGTGGACGTCTGCGCGGGGCTCGGAATCGTGTTCGGGGCTCAGGCCACGCGGGTGCCCGAAGCTCGCGCGCTCGATCCGGTTCGCGGCTACACCGTGGTCGCCGATCTCAGCCTGCCGCACACGAGCCTGCATCGCCCCCCGATCCGCGAGAAGTGCTTCGATGGTGCCTGCCCGATCGGGCCCTGGGTGGTTGCCCGCGAACAGATAAGCGACCCCGACGCCCTGGACGTGCTGGTCCACGTCAACGCAGTGCTGCAGCAGCGGCGCAGCCTTCGGGGACTGGTCCGCAGCATCTCGAAACTGATCGCAGATGTGACGGAGTTTCTGACTCTGTATCCCGGCGATGTCCTGTTGGCGGGTGTCCCGGTCGCGGCGCCTTCGGCCGGAGCAGGTGACGGGATCTGCGTGGAGATCCCCGGCATCGGACGGTTGGAGCTGCGCATCGCGGCGCCTGCGCCTGCAGTGTCCGCTGGGGCGCCCGCATGAGGCACGCCCGCATCGCCTACGACGGGGCGATCCATCGCGCCACGGAAGACGGGGACGCCCTGCGGCTCGCCGACGGCCGCAGGATCGGCTTCGACGCGGTGACCTGGCTGCCGCCGGTCGAGCCGCGCACGATCTTCGCGGTCGGCCTCAACTACGCCGACCACGCCAAAGAGCTGGCCTTCAAGGCGCCGGAAGCGCCGCTGGTGTTCCTCAAGGGCCGCAATACCGTGATCGGCCACCGCGCGCACACGCGCCGCCCGGCCGATGCCACCTACATGCACTACGAGTGCGAGCTGGCAGTGGTCATCGGGCGCCACGGGCGCAACATCCCGGAGGCCAGCGCCTACGACTACGTCGCCGGCTACACGGTGGCCAACGACTACGCCATCCGCGATTACCTGGAAAACTACTATCGTCCCAATCTGCGCGTGAAAAGCCGCGACGGCTGCACGCCGCTCGGGCCTTGGCTCGTGGACCCCGCGGACGTCCCGGATCCGATGAACCTGCGCCTGACCACGCACGTGAATGCCGAACCGACCCAGGAAGGCTGCACCCGGGACATGATCTTCACTGTCCCGTTTCTCATCAGCTATCTGTCGCAGATGATGACGCTCGCCCCCGGCGACCTGATCCTGACCGGCACTCCGGAGGGTCTGCGCGATGTGCGTCCGGGTGACGAGGTGGCCACCGAGATCGAAAGCGTGGGGCGCCTGGTCAACATGATCGTCGGCGATGCAGCGTTCTTCCAAGGAAGGCGGACATGATCAAGCACCTCATCGACGGCGAGCCGGTCGCCAGCGCAGAGAGCTTCGAGACTCTTAACCCCGCCACCAGCGAAGTCATCGACGAGGTCGCGAGCGGCGGCGAGGCCGAGATCGCTGCGGCGGTGGCGGCGGCCAAGAGAGCCTTCCCGGCCTGGGCCGGGAAGCCGGCTGCCGAACGGGCAAGGCTCATGCGGCGCCTGGGCGATTTGATCGCCCAGAATGTGCCCGAGCTCTCGGCATTGGAGACCACCGACACCGGCCAGGTCATCGCGCAGACCAGCAAAGCCCTGGTGCCGCGTGCGGCGGACAACTTCTATTTCTTCTCCGAAGTGTGCACGCGCATGGATGGCGAGTGCTACCAGTCGGACCAGCACCATCTGAGCTACACGCTGTACCACCCGGTCGGGGTGTGCGCGTTGATTTCGCCGTGGAACGTGCCGTTCATGACCGCCACCTGGAAGACCGCGCCGTGCCTGGCGCTGGGCAACACCGCGGTGCTCAAGATGTCCGAGCTGTCTCCGCTCAGCGCCGACCGGCTGGGCCAGCTCGCGCTGGAAGCGGGCATCCCGCCGGGTGTTCTCAACGTGGTGCACGGCTTCGGCGCCACCGCGGGCGACGCACTGATCCGGCATCCGGACGTACGTGCGATCTCGTTCACCGGCAGCACCGCCACCGGCAACAGGATCGTGTCGCGGGCGGGGCTCAAGAAGTTCTCCATGGAGCTGGGCGGCAAGTCCCCGTTCATCGTGTTCGACGACGCCGACCAGGAGCGTGCGCTGGATGCGGCTGTGTTCATGATCTTCTCCAACAACGGCGAGCGCTGCACAGCTGGGTCGCGTATCCTGGTGCAGGACCGCATCTACGACGCGTTCGTCGAGCGTTTCGTCGCGCGGGCGCGCAAGCTCAAGGTGGGCGACCCGATGGACGAGGCCACCATCATCGGACCGATGATCAGCCGGCTGCACTGGGACAAGGTGACGGGTTACATCGAGAAGGGCCGCAAGGAAGGGGCAAAGCTGGCGGCGGGCGGCAGCGCCCCCAGCTTCGACGGCAAGCTGCGCAACGGCAACTGGGTGGAAGCGACCGTGTTCGCCGACGTGGACAACCGCATGAGCATCGCCCAGGACGAGATCTTCGGCCCGGTCGCCTGCCTGATCCGCTTCAAGACCGAGGAAGAGGCGCTGGCGCTGGCCAACGACGTGCGCTACGGACTGTCCTCCTATGTGTTCACGGAGAGCACCGGCCGGGCGCTGCGCATGGCGCGCGGCATCGAGTCGGGGATGGTGTTCGTCAACAGCCAGAACGTGCGCGACCTGCGCCAGCCGTTCGGCGGCGTCAAGGCTTCCGGCACCGGCCGCGAGGGCGGACACTGGAGCTTCGAGGTGTTCACCGAGATCAAGAATGTCTGCGTGTCGCTGGGGCGGCATCCCATTCCGCGCTGGGGTACTTGATCTACGGCGTACTGCTTAACCGCAGAGGCGCAGAGGCGCGGAGGAGCGCAGAGGAAACTCTTCATGGGCGACTGAGGGATTGTGTTAGCGGCATCGCGCCGCCATGGTCACAGGCGTTCAATTGGGGCACGATCGTCGAGCAACTCGGCGCGCGAACCAGTGGCGTGGCCGACGACCGCCCTCTCCCCTCGCGGGAGAGGGCTGGGGTGAGGGGGATGTCACTGCGGGTCGGGGACGTGGACGGCACATATTGCGACGAATATATCGCCTTTGTCTGCGGGTCCTCCGCGCCTCTGCGCCTCTGCGGTTCCGCAGTAGGCCAGGAGGTCGTAGTGGGAAAACTAGCCTTAGCAGCGAAGATCACGCACGTCCCGTCCATGTACCTGTCCGAGCTGCCGGGCAAGCACCATGGCTGCCGGCAGGCGGCGATCGACGGGCACCAGGAGATCGGACGGCGCTGCCGGGCGCTGGGCGTTGACACCATCGTCGTGTTCGACGTGCACTGGCTGGTGAACGCCGGCTACCACGTCAACTGCTGCGAGCGCTTTAGCGGTGTCTACACCAGCAACGAGCTGCCCCACTTCATCAAGGACATGGCCTACGACTACCCGGGCAATCCGGCGCTGGGGCGGCTGATCGCGGAGACGGCCACGGCGCACGGCGTGTTCACTCGGGCCCACGCCATCCCCAGCCTGGATCTCGAGTACGGCACGCTGGTGCCCATGCGCTACATGAATCAAGACCGTCACTTCCAAGTGGTTTCCGTGGCCGCCTGGTGCAACTGGCACAAGCTGGAGGACAGTCGCCGCTTCGGCGAGGCCGTCTTGAAGGCGATCGAACGCAGCGACTGCACTGCCGCCGTGCTCGCCAGCGGCTCCCTCTCGCACCGCTTCAACGACAACGGCAGCCCGGAGGAGTCGATCCACCAGATCAGCGACGAGTTCTACCGCCAGGTCGATCTGCGCGTGGTGGACCTCTGGCGCGCGGGCAACTTCAAGGACTTCTGCGCGATGCTGCCGGTGTACGCGGAAGCTTGCCAGGGTGAGGGCAAGATGCACGACACCGCGATGCTGCTCGGCATGCTCGGTTGGGACCGGTATGCGGGGAGGGTCGAGGTCGTCACCGACTATTTCGCAAGCTCGGGCACCGGGCAGATCAATGCGATCTTCCCGCTCGAGAAATGAGCGCAGAGCTCAGATGACTTCTGATGCTCCATGTGCGCTCTCCAGAATTAAGCCCGCTCTCCCCCGCCCTACCCATGAACCTCCCCGCACGGAGCGCGGACAACGGCTCCCTCTCCCTTGATGGGAGAGGGCGGGGGAGAGGGTGAGAACACGCCAGCCGGCGCCCCCTCTCCCTGGCCCTCTCCCACGAGGGGAGAGGGGACTGACGGAGCGCGGACAACGGCTCCCTCTCCCTTGATGGGAGAGGGCGGGGGAGAGGGTGAGAACACGCCAGCCGGCACCCCCTCTCCCTGGCCCTCTCCCACGAGGGGAGAGGGGATTACAGTACGGAGCAGTCATCGGAAGGATCACCATGCCGCACTTTATCGTCGAGTTCACCGCGAACCTGGAAGCCCAGGGCGATATCCCCGGCCTGCTCAAGAAAGTCAACGATACCCTGATAGCCCAGGGCGGCGTGTTCCCGATCGGCGGCATTCGCTCGCGCGCGATCAAGCTGGACTGCTACCGGATGGCCGACGGCGAAGCCGATTACGCGTTCGTCCACGCCCGGCTCCAGATCGGTGCCGGACGCGACGAGGCCACCAAGCAGCGCGTCGGCGACCAGCTCTTCGACGTGATCAAGAGCCACTTCGCGGCGCTGTTCGAGAAGCGTTACCTGGCGCTGTCTCTCGAGCTCGCCGAGTTCAGCGAAGCCGGCACGTGGAAGCACAATAACGTGCACGCGCGGTTCAAGCGCTAGCCGCGACCGAGCGAACCAGGTGCCCGACCACCACGATCGTGGCAACCCCCGCAACGATCAATAGCACCTGCTGCACCGTGGCGCTCAGCTCATGCCGGCGCACCAGGCCGGGAATGAGATCGGCCACCGACACATACAGCATGCTTCCCGCGGCGATGCTCAACAGCGGCGGCACCCCTGCGGGCACCGCCTGCAGCCCGTAGCAGCCGAGCACTCCGCCGAGCATCATGGCGGCGCCCGACACGAAGCTGAAGCGCAGTGCGCTGCGCCGGCTGTATCCGGAACGCAGCACCACCAGGAAGTCCCCCATCTGCTGGGGGATCTCGTGAGAGACGAGCGCGAGGGTGGTGACGACTCCCAGGGCAATGCTCACCGAGAACGCACCGGCGATGATGATGCCGTCCACGAAATTGCGGAAGGTGTCGCCGACAATTGCGATCGTTGCGACCCTTCCGTGGTTGCGCTCGCCCCCGGGGTGGTCCCCTGCCGGGCTCGCGTCGTGGCGATGTCGCCACAGCATCAGCTTCTCGAGTATGAAGAACAGCAGGACACCGGCCAGGACCGCGCCCGTTACGAGTGCAGGGTCGGCGGATCGCTCGAGTGCAGCGGGCAGCAGATCGAGAAACACCGCGCCGAGCAGCGCGCCGATCGCATAGCTGATCAGGATCGGAACCTGCCCTGGGCGCGCCCGCGGCGAAAGGGCAGCTGCGAGTACGCCGAGAATGGCGCCCAGCAACGTCGCGGCGATAGTCCAGGCAAGACTCGGCACGGCTCGCAGAGTCAACGACCCCCGGCAAAGCCGGGGGCTTGATTGCCGAGCGCCTCGAAGGCGCGAACACACCGTGAGCCGCCTGAAGGCGGCGAAGTACTGCGCTCCTTCCCCCTCTCAGGGGGAAGGCTGGGATGGGGGTCAAGCGCGTACATAGCAGCAGTGCACGCGCTACACCCCCACCCTAGCCCTCCCCCTGGAAGGGGGAGGGAATGTAGATCACACGGCTTCGCTTCTCGCGACCGCTGCATAGGTCAAACCTTTGCCAGTCCCCGGCAGAGCCGGGGCTTTACCTGACTGAAATTGCGGTTATGCAAACACAATACTCTAGCAGAGCCGCGCGGTGGCAGACGGCGTCAGGCCGTCTCTATGCGCGCACGCGATGCCAGCGCGAGACCGCTGTGGGCGCCACTTGTCAAACCTTTCCGCTGGCCGCAAACTCCCAGGTCCAGGGAATGTCGGCGCACGCCGTTTGCCCCTGGTCACGGGAGGGGCGATGCCCGCAACGCACGACAGCGGCGATCCCGACAGCGGCCGGCGGCGGAGCCGGAAAGCCGCCGGGCTGGCGCTGGCTGGCGCCACTGCCCTCCTGTTGTGGCTGTGCTGTCTACACGGTCTATACGGGCGAGTACGCGCTGGTGACCGAGTTCGGCAAACCGGTGCAGGTGGTGACCGTCCCCGGGGCTGCGCTTCAAGTTCCCCTATCAGAGCGTGCGGACCCTGGACGCGCGCCTGTTCGCCTACACCCCCGCTTCCACCGAGTTCCTGACGCTGGAGAAGACCCCGGTCGTCGCGGCCAGCACGGTGCTGTGGCGCATCAGCGACCCCAAGAAGTTCTTCCAGACGGTCTTCGACCGCGCCGGTGCCGAGTCCCGGCTCGGCGACATCCTGTTCTCGGAGCTCGGTGCGGCGGTGGGCCGCAATCCGCTCCCGGCTTTCGTCTCCGTGGAGCCGGGCGCCTATCGCGCCGAGGCCATCCTCAGCCAGGTCACCGCGCACTGCCGCGAGATCGCGCTGCGCAACTACGGCATCGATGTGGTCGACGTCCAGCTGAGGACCTTCGATTTCCCCAAGCAGAACCGCCTGCCGGTCTACTCGCGCATGAAGTCCGAGCGCGGGCGGATCAGCATGAAGTACCGCTCCGAAGGGGAAGAGGAGGGCCTCAAGGTGCGCGCGGCGGCGGAGCAGGAGAAGACCGGCATCCTCTCCACAGCGCTGAAGCTGGCCCAGCAGCAGCGCGGCGAAGGCGAGGGCAAGGCGGCGCAGATCTATGCGCAGGCCCTGTCCCAGGGGCCCGAGTTCTATCGGTTCGTGCGCAGCACGGAAGCCGCCCGCAACCTCCTTCCCAAAGGCACCACGCTGGTGCTGCCGGCGAACTCGGAGCTGTTCGGCCTGCTCAAGGACAGCGCCTATTACGAGCGCAACGCTGGGACGAGGAAAGCCAGAACAGAGTGAGAGAAAGGAGTGAGCCATGAGCTAAGAGGACCTGCATCGCGGGAGCACCTGAATTCAAAGCGTGTTGCAACCATCTACCACTATCCAAGGGGAGTAGCCATGCGAACAATAAGCAGCTGCAGCGGCATTGTCGGCGGGGTTGTGCCCAGTGGTCATTCGCGCTCGCCGCGAACGGCAGCGGTCGCGGCGGAGCACAAGTACGATCCGGGCGAACAACGTCCAGTTCACCTACTGCTACGCGCATCAGCCCGTGCTGCGCATCAAGCCGGGCGACTCTGTAGTCACCAGCACGCAGGACGCGTCCAACGACGTGTTCTCCGTCACCGACAAGACGTTCGTTCCCCAAGCTCGACTTGAGCAAGGTCAACCCGCAAACCGGCCCGTTCTACATCGAGGGCGCCGAGCCCGGCGACACGCTCGTGGTGCAAATCGACAAGATCGACTTCAACCGCGATTGGGGCTGGGGCGGGTCGATCCCCTACTTCGGCGCGCTCGCCCCGGAGTACAAGACCATGATGTTCACGCCTCCGGCGCCGGACCGGCTGTTCATCTGGCGCATCGACCGCAACCGGCGCGTGGGCACGCTCGAGCTGCCCAACAGCAAGATCGGCAAGATCGAAGTCCCGCTGCGGCCCTTCTTCGGCACGATCGGCACGGCGCCTGCCGGCAAGGAGTGCATCAGCTCGCTGGTACCCGGATCCCACGGCGCGAACATGGACTTCAACGAGGTCGTCGAAGGCGTGACCATGTACTTCCCCGTGTACGAGACGGGCGCGCTGTTCATGCTGGGCGACGGGCATGCCGCGCAAGGCGACGGAGAGATCGACGGCGCCGCCATCGAAACCTCCTTCAACGTGCGCTTCACCGTCAACCTGATCAAGGGCAAGCGCATCGCCTGGCCGCGGCTGGTCAACGACCGAGTGATCATGTCGATCGGCAGCACCCGGCCTCTGATCGACGCGCTGCGGCTCGCCTGCGTGGACATGGTCAACTGGCTGGTGGAAGACTACGGGTTACGACAAGCTCGAGGCCGTCCAACTGCTGGGCCAGACCGCGGAGCTCGAGATCGCCAACGTGGTGGATCCGCAGTACTCGGTGGCCTGCATCGTCGACAAGAAGTATCTGCCGAAGTAAAGGGCAACGCTTGAGTACGCAGACGCAACCGGCGGGCCGCCCTCTGGCGACCCGCCGCGAGCGTTCCCGAGGGTGATCGATGCTCGATTTGCTTCTCCGCGTGGCTAACGCAGCTGGAGTACCGTCAAGCGAGGAGGCTGCGGTCTTCCTCCTGTTCGGTCTCGTGCTGGCGGGAATCCTCGCCACAGCGGTCTCGTGCGCAAGCGCTCGCCCGCGCCCGGATCGATCTGATAATCCCCGATGCCTCGAATCGTTCACTGCGTCAAGCTCGGGCGTGAGGCCGAGGGGCTGGACGTCCCACCCTACCCCGGAAAGCTGGGGCGACGCATCCACGAGCGGGTCTCCAAGGAAGCCTGGCTGGCCTGGCTCGAGCAGCAGAAGCAGCTCATCAACGACAAGCGGCTGAACCTGGCCGACCCGCAGGCGCGCAAGCACCTGGCCGAGCAGATGGAGCGGCACTTCTTCGGTGCCGAGCCCGCGACCAGCCGAGCTCGATTGCCGCTCGTGCGCTGCGGGCACTTCAGAACGTGGGGCACGCATTGTTGCGGGATGGCTGCGGCGCCGATTCGCGAGCGATTACTCGCCGCCGAGCATACGCAAGTTCGGCGGCGAGGTTGGCGCTCGGCGAGCGCTGTCGCGCTCGCCGTTCTGTACCTCGGCAGCGGCCTTTTCACCGTTCAGCCGGGCGAGGTGGGCGTAGGCACGCGATTCGGGCAGAATCGTCTCGCCGGCGCTCGCGCCGGGACTGCACTACCGCCTGCCGTGGCCCTTCGGCTCGCACCACGTCATTCCCAAGGACCGGGTGCAGCGCGTCGAGTTCAACCCGGCCGTGCGCGCGCAGGCGCTGGCGGTAGTGGTCCCGCCGAGCCGCACCGGCTGGGGCCCGGTGCCGGGGCTCGGAAGCCGGCGAACACCTGGTTCCAGAAGGAGGCGGCCCCCGATGAGCTGTTCCTGCTCACCGGCGACGGCCACCTCATCGACCTGCGCTGGGCCGTCCAGTACCGCATCGCGGATGCGGTCGCCTACGCGTTCAACGTCGCCGAGCCCGAACGTCTTCGTGCGCAGCGCGAGCCTGGCGGCGCTGCGCAGCGTGGTCGCCCGCATCGCCATCGATGAGCTGTATACCGTCGCAAGCGCAGCGGGTGGAGCAACAGGTCGCGCAAGCGATCCAGAGCAGCCTGGACACCGCACGCGCGGGCATCCGAGTGTTGTCCTTCCATCTGCTGTACGTGCATGCGCCGAGCGAGGTGCACGACGCGTTCCGCGATGTCGCCAGCGCGCAGGAGGACAAGCTGCGCACCATCAACCGCGCCAATACCTTCGCGGTCGAGACCGTGAACCAGGCGAAGGGCGAGGCGGCGCGCCATGATGGAGCAGGCGCTCGGCTTCAAGGAGCAGCAGCTGCAGCATGCACAGGGCGACGCCGCCGGCTTCCTGTTGCGGCTCGCACGCCTATCGGCGTGCGCCGGAGCTGACCCGCTTCCGCCTGCAAGTGGAAGCGATCGAAGCCACGCTCCCCGGGCTGCCGAAGTTCATCACGCCCGGACGCCAAGGAAATCCAGGACTTCGACATGTGGCTGCTGCAGCCGGTCGGACCGAGCCAGGGTCGATAGCATGGAACAGCCTGCCCGACCTCCATCCGCACATGGCGCGCGCGGCCAAGGGCCGGCCGCTGCTGCGCACCGCGGTTGTCTTCGTCGTGCTGCCGGCGTTGCTGGTGTGGCTGCTGCTGGCCGAGCCTGTTCACGGTCGACGTCACCGAGTACGGCGTGGTAACCCGCTTCGGACGGCTGGTGCGCGTGGTGGCCGAGCCGGGCTTGCACCTCAAGGCGCCTTTCGACCGTGTGATCGGATTGGATCGGCGGCTGGACGTATTCGCGGCCCGCGCCAGCCGAGTACCTGACGATGGACAAGACGCAACGTCATGATCGAGAGCGTTGCCACCTGGCGCGTCGGCGACCCCGACGCTTTCTTGCGACCCTGGCAAGCCGCGCCGATGCCGACGTCGCGGCTGGCCGACGCGATGCTGGGGGAGATCGGCGCCGCCGTCGGCACGCAGCCGGTCTCCGCGCTCATCGCACCGGACGGCAATCCCGAGCGCTTCGAGGCGATTGCCGATGCGGATCCGCGAGCGCGTCGCCAGCTATGCCAGGTCTGCCATGGGCATCGAGGTCGTCGCGGTGCAACTCCTGCACCTGACGCTCCCGGAGCAGAACCGCACGCCGGTCTTCGAGCGCATGAAAGCGGAGCGCGGCAAGATCGCCAAGGAGTACCGCACCGCCGGCGAGCTGCTGTCGCGCAAGATCATCGCCGAGGCCGATCGCGAGAAGACGCGGATCGAAGCGGAGGCTTATGCGCAAGCGCAGCGCCTCAAAGCCGAAGGCGACGCCGAAGCCGCCCGGACCTACGCAGCCGCCTTCAGCCGCGACACCGGCTTCTACAAGTTCCAGCGCAGCCTGAAGGCCTACGAGAAGTTCCTCGACGAGCAGACCACGCTGTTCCTGCCGGCCGATGCGGAGGTGCTGCGCGTGCTCCGGATCCAGCCTGGCCAGGCCAGCGGTCCTGCTTCAGACCGCACATCGGTCACGGCGGTTTCGAAGCCGCCGAAGCCGAGCCCGATCGTGCCGGTCGTCCGGGCCCAGCCGGGTGCGAGATCCGCGCTGCCCGGAGCGTTGTCCCCGCGTGCAGAGAGCCCCCCGCAATGACGCTCGCTGCAGACAAACCTGAGGCAGCAACCTTCGCGGCCACGCGTTGGCTGCGGGAGCGGTGGCGCTATGCGATCGGCGTCCTGGGCTTGCTGCTCGTGCTGAGCTACCTGATGACGGGCGTATACATCGTGAACACCGACGAGCACGCCGTAGTGCGCCGATTCGGCGCCGTTGCCGCCCGGGCCGGACCTGGCATGCACTACCGGCTGCCTTGGCCCGTGGACAGGGTGGATGTCCTCAAGACGACCAACGTGATGAAGATCGGCGTCGGGTTCGCCCTTCCGGCGAGCGAGGCCGAGACCTTGACCGGGATCGAGCTGCTGACCGGGGACACCAACATTCTGAACATCGCGCTGGTGGTCCAGTACGTCATCGCCAATCCCGCCGATTACCTGTTCCAGGTCCAGCGTCCACAGGAGCTGGTGGGCATGCTGGCGCAGAGCGTGCTGACGGAGACGGTGGTGGGCATGCCGGTGGACGAGGTGCTGACCACCGGGCGGCTGGCCATCCAGCGGGCAGTGCAGGTCAAGACACAGGAGCTGCTGGACAGCTACGGCAGCGGCGTTCAAGTCACCTCGGCCAGCATCATGAGCATCACCTTGGACAGCGCCGTCGCGCAGGCTTTCCAGGACGTCGCCGATGCCATGTCCGACCGCGAGAAGGCCCAGAACGAAGCGCGCGCCTACGCCAACGACCAGATCCCCCGCGCTCGTGGCGAGGCCTACCGGCTCGTCAGCGACGCGCAGAGCTACAAGCAGCAACGCATCGCGGAAGCTGTTGGCGACACCACCCGCTTCCTGGCCCTGCTGCAGGAATACCAGAAGTCGCCGGACGTCACCCGCGCCAGGCTCTACATCGATGCGATGGAGAAGACGTTGCCCAAGGTGAAGATGTACGTCATCGACTCGCAGAACGGGCGGGTGCCGGTGAATTTGCGGGTCAGCGCTCCGTAAGGCGCAACGCTGCGGGCGTGGAAAGCGCTACTCCTTCCCCCTCCAGAGGGGGAAGGCTGGGATGGGGGTAAAGCGCGGGCACCGAGTTAGGCGAGCCTGGGGCGCACGCGCTCGGCGAAGAGCGCCATCTGCTCGTCCAAGTCGGCGCCGTCCGGGGCCAGGAACTCGAGCACAAGGTGCTCGACGCCCGCAGCACCCAGCTCGTCGATCTTGTCCACCAGGGCGGCCGGTTCGCCCGCCAGCACGCTGCCGCCGTGAACAGGCTCCGGGACCGGCTGGCCGGCCCGCAACACGCAGGCGTCGTTGCGCAGGGTCAGCGCGGGAGGCGCCGCGCGGCCGCGCATCTCGCAGAGCCGCTGCAGCTCGGCAGTGCCAGCGCGCAGCTCCTCCACGGAGCGGTTGATCGGATGCCAGGCGGCGCCGATCTCGGCGGCGCGGCGCAGCGAGGCGCGGGCATGACCGCCGACCCAGATCGGAGGGTGCGGCTTCTGCACCGGCTTGGGCTCGAAGTGCAGCCCGCTGAACTGCGTGTACTTGCCGTTGAACGACGGCGCGGGACTGGTCCACAGCTCGCGCATCGCGGCCAGGTACTCATCGGTCATCGGCCCGCGCTCTTCGTAGGGCACACCCAGCATGGCGCTTTCTTCCGCCAGCCAGCCGGCGCCCACGCCCAGCACGAAGCGGCCGCCGCTCAGCGCATCGAGCGAGGAGACCATCTTGGCGGTGACCACCGGATTGCGGTACGGGACGATCAGCACGGTGGTTCCGAGGCGCACCGTGCTCGTCGCACCGGCCGCTACGGCGAGCGTGATCAGCGGATCGTAGATTGCGGCGCCGAAGCGTTCCACATTCGCGTTGGGCACCACCACGTGATCGCTGACCCAGACCGAGTCGTAGCCGAGCTGCTCCGCCCGCACCGCAGTGCGACGGATGATCTCCGGCGTGGCCAGGTGACGGCAGTTGGGAATCCAGACGCCGAGTTGCATCAGCGCTCCAAGTAGCGAAGGGGCAGCCCCGGACGCGGCCACTCGAACGACACCAGCGTGCCGCCCATGGAGAGGGTCGCATAGGCGGTTCGCAGTTCCCGCCCCCCGAAGCATACGTTGGTGACCATCATGTCGGGCAGCAGGTACTGATCCACCCGGCTCCCGTCCGGCCAGATGTCGCTCACGGCGCCGGTGATCAGGGTGGCGACGCAAATGTGGCCCTCGCCGTCCACCGCGAGCGAGTCGAACATCTGGTAGCCACCGAGGCCTGCGACAACCGTGCCCTGCTCGCCCCGGTACGCCCCGTTGGCAGGCTCGATCCGGCCGGGCGCGGACAGCTGGAACGACCAGCAGCGGGCAGTCGGCGTCTCGACGACGTAGAGCGTGCGCCCGTCCGGGGAGAGGCCGATGCCGTTGGGACGCTCGAGCGGGAACACCGCCTCCTGGATCAGGGACCCGTCCGCCTTGGCGTAGTAGACAGCACCACGGTCGGCATCGCGCTCGCGCGTCTTGCCGAGGTCGGTGAACCAGAACCCGCCCGCCCCGTCGAACACGAGGTCGTTGGGCCCGCGCAGCCGCCGGCCGTCCCAGCGATCGTACAGCGTCTCGAACCGGCCGGTTTCTGGATCCACGATCTGGATACTGCCGCCGGTGTAGTCGTCGGCCTGGCGCACCGGGAAGAGCCGGCCCGGCCGCTCCTCGAACTTGAGCCCGCCGTTGTTGGTGACGTAGATCTTGCCCCCCGGCCCCATCGCGGCGCCGTTGGGACCACCGCCGAGGGTGGCGATCACATGGATCTTGCCGTCGGGGGTGACGCGCGACAGGGTGCGCCGCTCGATCTCGACCAGGATCGACCGAGCCGTCGGGCATCGCAACTGGGCCCTCCGGGAAGCGCAGCCCCGAGGCGACCTGCTTGAGGGCGGGTCTGAAGCTGGCCATCACGTGTAGAAGTCGCGCATCAGTCGAGCCCAGCCATCGAGCGCAGGCAGCATCTCGTCGGTCCTCGCGGGCGCAAGGTTGAAGATCAACCGCACGAGCGTCGCGTCGCAATAGCACGCGCGCCTGGAATGCAGGTCATGCCAGCTCTCCCCCGTTGTCGCGTAGGGTGGGATGAGATCTTAGCAGGACTGTGGACGCGGCAGCATGCGTTCGTCTAGACTGGACGGCGAACCTCTTCCGAGCTAGCCCATGAACGCTGAAAAACCTAAGGTCGGCTGCATCGGAGCCGGTGTACTGGGCGGCGCGATCATTCAGCGCCTGATCCAGTGCGGCTACGCCCCCGCCGTTTGGAATCGGGATCGGAGCAAGCTCTCCGCGCTTGTCAGCGCCGGCGCGGTGGAAGCCGGCAGCGCTGAGCAGCTCACCAGGGCGAGCACGTTCGTCATCACCTGTATCAGCGACGGCGCTGCAGTCGAGAGCGTCGTGTTCGGCGAACGTGGGATCGCTGCGGGTGGGACAGCGGACAAGATCCTGGTCGACATGTCCACCTGCGCGCCTGCGCACACGCAAAAGATGGCTGCGCGGCTCGCCGCCGAGCGTGGAATGCGCTGGCTGGATGCGCCGATTTCCGGCGGCGCGCCCGCCGCGCTCGAAGGGCGCATGGCGATCATGGTCGGAGGAGATCGCGATGCCTTCGAGCGCGCCCGGCCGCTATGGGATGCCCTTGCAAGGCGGGCGACGCTGATGGGGCCGAATGGCGCCGGGCAGTCGACCAAGATGATCAACCAGGTGCTGGTCTCCACCGGCCTGGCCGTGCTCGCCGAAGCCTGCGCGTTCGCCGAACGCGCCGGGATCGATGCAGCCAAGATACCGGAGGCGCTGGCGGGAGGGCGCGCGGACTCCAGCCAGCTGCAGGAAATGTTTCCTAAAATGGTGCGCTCGGAGTTCTCAATCACAGGTCGCGCAGCGCTGATGCTCAAGGATCTCGAGCTCATTCACGATCTCGCCCGGCACGTTGGTGCGCCGATGCCGGTGACGGCGGGCGTCACCGAGCTGTTTCGCAAGATGGTAGCCGATGGTCTCGGCGAGCACGACAACACCGAGCTGGTGAACTTCTACCGGGCCCGCAGCCGCTGATTGAGCCGCGGCAGGCACCGGCCTCGAGTTGGCCCTACTGGGCGAGCGCTGCCGCCAGCGCGGTCGACGCGCCGAGGCCGGCAAGCGGACCCAGCTCCCGCTCCACCATCGGCACGATCTCACCCATCAGCTTCTCCATGGTGTGCAGGGCACTGGCTTGCGACGAGCCGCCGACCTGGAAGTGGAACATCATGTGCGACGGTCGCGCGGCGCGGATCTCTTCGCACAGGCGTTGCGCGATCGTCTCGCAGTCGCCGACCAGGAGGTTGCGCGCCATCTCTTCGAGCGGGATTTCGTTGGGGATGGGGATCTCGCGCATCATCGCGCCGTCGGTGACCTCGGCGCGGCGCCGCAGCGCCGATGCGAGACGCATCTGGTGGCGCGCGTTGTCGACATAGTCGAGCGTCTCGGCGCGGCTCGCCGTGACGCACATGAAGCGCTGGACGCCGAGCGGCATGCTGTCCGGATCGCGGCCCTCGGCGGCGTACGCGGCGGCGATGCGGCTGCGCATCTCCCGCTGGTAGCCGGCGCCACCCCAGCGCCCGGTAATCAACGGCACATAGCCACGCCGCGCGCACAGACGGTGGCCGAACTCATGGTCGCCGGCGATCCAGATCTCGGGAAGACCCGCCACGGGGCGCGCGCTGATGTGGCTGCTGGGCATCCGGTAGTGCTGGCCGGCGTAGGTGAAGGTCTCGCCGGCGAAGGCCAGATGCAGCATGTCCAGGAATTCGCCCAGCATCGGCCGCGCTGTCGCCAGGTCCTGGCCGAAGCGCTCGAACTCGTAGGGCTGATAGCCGCTGCCCAGGCCAAGGACCAGGCGACCGTCGGACAGGCAGTCGACCATGCCGATCTCGGCGAGCAGCCGCGCCGGATCATACAGCGGCGCCACCACCACCGCCGGCCCGAGGCGGATGCGTTGGGTCACCCCGGCGCAACGCGCCGCCATGATCAGCGGCGAGGGGCAGATGCAGTAGTTCGAGAAGTGGTGCTCGGCGAACCAGGCGATCTCGAAGCCCAGGCGGTCGGCATGGACCACCTGCTCGATATGCTCGCGGAACACCTCGTGCGGGGGCTTGCCGCGCTGGCGGTAGCCCATCAGTCCGAAATAGCCCAGATGCATGGCGTTCTCCCTTGCCTAGTATAGTCGCACACTTGGCGTGGTCGATAGAGTCCAGAAGTCCATCAGGTCGTGATACGGCTCCTCTGGAAGCGCCTCCCGTGCTCGAGGTACTCATGCAGCCGGCCGCTCTCGAACGGGCGCCGCGCGCGCCGGCCAGCATGCGGCGGCGGCAACGTAGAGCGCCACGGCCGCCAACAAAACGGCGTCGAACCCGACGTGGATGGCGAGCAGCGTCGCCAGCACCGCGCTCACGACCGACGCACACGCGTTGATGCCCCACACCCACGGCACCAGCGGCTCGGCGTTGACCGCCAGCGCACTCAAGCCCAGCGGAAAGGGCATCCCCATCGCGAAGCCCAGCGGAAAGATCAGCACCGCCGACAAGGCGATCCGTGCGGCGTCGGGCCAGGCGGCGAAGGCTGGCAACGCCGCGGGCAGCAGCCAGATGTAGGCGAGCGACAGGCCGGCGATCGCCGCTACCGGCCACGCTGCCGGCGACGCCGCGGTGGCCAGCCGGTCCGACATGCGGCTGCCCAACCCTGCAGAGAGCAGGAAGGCAAACAGCACCACGGCGATCGAATACAGCGGATGGCTGAGGAACAGCGTGAACTTCTGGATGAAGGCGATTTCGACGAACATGAACGCGATGCCGATCGCGGCGAAGTAGCCGGCGCCTCGCAGCCACGTTCCCCGGTCGACTCCGGCTCCGCCACGACGGCGCAGCAGCCACAGGGGAGCGAGGATCAAGGCCATGCTCGCCACCAGGGCTTGCGCGAGCGTGGCTACCACCAGCGGATAACCCCACTCCAGCAGCGGCAAGCCGCCCTGCTCCTTCAACCTGAGCAGTTCCGGCAGGGTGCGCCAGCGGAAGAAGTGGAAGAAGTAGGGCCGGTCGTCGGTGGCCGGTGCGATGTTGAACTTATAGCGCTCGATGAACTCTGCGCGCTGCGGTCCCAGCAGCGCCGCAAAGCCGTCGTGGAACCAGGACTGGTCGAGCCGGTTGTAGCGGTTGGCCTCATCCGGGCGGATGCCGGGATACCAGTCGAGGTCGAAGGAGCGCGAGCGGCTGAAGGCCTTGAGCCGCGCGATATCCTCGCGGGTGAAATCGCCGTTCTTGACCAGCAGCGTGGCGGTGTTCCAGCCGCGCAGCAGCGCAAGGCGCCCTGCGGGATCGGCAACGCCGCTGCGCTCGAGGGCCAGCGCAGCCATGCCGGCCAGCTTGAGCGTTCCGCGCGGTGGCAACGCGACCCAGCGTGTGATCGACAGGTAGCCCCCGGGCGCCAGCCGGCCGAGGCAGGCCTGCAGCGATTCCACCGTGTACAGATAGCTCTCGGCCAGCGCGTACAATCCGGCGGAGGACGCCCCGAAAGCGTCGATCAGCGCAATCTGAATGAGGTCGTAGCGGCTGCGCGTCGCCGCGACAAAGCCGCGCGCTTCGCCGACGTGGACCTGCACGCCCGGCCACGCGTAAGGACGTCCCGAGAACTCGCCGAAACTCTGCTGGACCAGTTCGACCGCATCGGGGTTGAGCTCGACCGCATCCACACTGGAGGCGGCGTGGTAGAGCGCCTGCAGCACATCGCCGCCGGCACCCGCACCGAGCACCAGAACACGCGGCTGTGCCAGCAGGTGGTAACCGGCAGCAGAGGTGACGTAGTCGAGATAGACCAGCGGCTCACGCCGGCCGTCGTAGCGCGTGATGGCGCTCATCCCTTCGCCATCGGTGAACATTCCGAGTTGCTCGGGCGGCTCCCCCGGAGCACTCAGGCTCAGGCCCGGCGCCTGCCGCAACGGCACCTCCGGGCTGGCGACCACGGTGATCACGCCCAGTGGGCTCGAGGTCTGCGCAAGCACCCGCGTGCCCATCACCTGCAGCGTCTGGCTGAGCTCCTTGTACGGTGACATCCGCAAGGCGCCGAGCGGACCCGCAACCGCCCACGCCAATACCGAGCCCAGCGCCAGGAGCGCGGCCGCGCGGGCCGGCCTGCGCGGATTCGTCGCGAGCGCAAGCAAAGCCGCCGCAGCCAACGGCAGCGCGGTCACGCAGCCGAGTACCGCCGATGGGCTGAGGACGAACAGCAGGAGCACGACTCCCAGGCAGCCGGCTGCGGCGCCCAGGATGTCGAAGCTGTAGACGCGCCCCGCCCGCGCCGCGAAGCGCGTATACATGAGGCACACGCCGACAGCGGCGAAGAAGAACGGCACGGACAAGAGCAGGTAGATCACCGCCAGCCACAGCGGCTGTGCCGGATCCCAGAGGAACTCCAGGGCGTTGAAGGGCACCCGTTGCGCGGCCAGGAAGGCAGCCGCCGCGCTTGCGCCGAAGGCGGCTGCAGTACCGGCAAACACGGCTTCGAGCCGGCCCTCGAGGCGCTGGCGCAGCAACGTCACGCAAGTGCCCGCCGCTCCGTAGCCCAGCAGCGCAACACTGATGATCATGTAGGCGAAGTGATGCCACTGGATGATCGCGAACAAGCGCGTGAGCAGGATCTCGTAGGCCAGCGCGGCGGCGGATACCAGGGAAAGCGCAATACCCAGCACCAGCGGCGGGGCGGTGATCGGAAGCGCGCTGGCTCCGGGCATGTACGCCAGCCTAGTGGACTGTAACGGCTGATTCGGTAGGGCGCGCTGTCTGACCCCTCATCCCCACCCTACCCATGAACCTCCCCGCACGGAGCGCGCACAACGGCTCCCTCTCCCTTGATGGGAGAGGGCGGGGGAGAGGGTGAGAACACGCCAGCCGGCGCCCCCTCTCCCTGGCCCTCTCCCACGAGGGGAGAGGGAGTATTCGGAGGTACTCCTGAAATCACAGTTACAGGCCACTAGCGGGATACTACGCGGCCGGCGCGCACGGCCAACACGCCAGCAGGTACAGCGGCCCGTCTCCTCCCAGCCGTCCCTGCGAGGTCAGTGCCCACCGGTAAGCGGCACGAATCTCACCGGCAGAATCTGGCGGGTAGTCACGCTGCCGTCCTTCTCCTTCTCCACGAGCATCAGGTGCTGGGTCAGAAAGCTCGTGCCCACCGGGATCACCATGCGCCCGCCGACTCTGAGCTGTCGGACCAGCGGCGGCGGGACGTGGCTGGCGGCGGCGGTGACGATGATGGCGTCGAAGGGTGCATGCTCGGGCCAGCCGTAGTAGCCGTCCGCCACCTTGACCTCGACGTTACCGTAGCCGTGCTGCGCAAGCACCTCCGCGGCCTGGCGTCCGAGTGGCGGGACGATCTCCACCGAGTACACCTCCCGGGCCAGCCTGGCGAGGATCGCCGCCTGGTAGCCCGACCCGGTGCCGAGCTCGAACACGCGGTGGCCCGGTTCGACCCGCAGCAGATCGGTCATCAGCGCGACGATGTAGGGCTGCGAAATGGTTTGTCCGTGCCCGATCGGAAGCGGGCGGTTGTCGTAGGCCTCGCCTTGCTGCTGCTTCGGCACGAACAGGTGGCGCGGGACTTCGGCCATGACGGCGAGCACGCGCCGATCGAGTGTCTGGCCTCCGGCGCGCTCCGCCACCTCGCGCTCGATCTGTTCGATCTCCCGCACCATGTGCTGGCGCATGGCGGCGAAACGGTCCTGCGCATCGGCCAGCCACGGCGTCAGCAGCATTGCTGCCAGAAGCGGGAATGCCGCGCGTGACTGGAGCGAGCCCATGGGATGGATCCGATCATAGCGCAACATTGTCTGGGGGCGCGCGGCAGCTACGGTGCGAGAAACTCGCGCAGCACGGCAACCACCAGTGCGTGGTCTTCCTCCTGCGGCAACCCCGACACGGTAACCGTCCCCACGGGACCGACATTGCGCACGATGACCGGAAACGCGCCGCCGTGGGCAGCGTAGCGATCGGGATCCAGGCGCGACGACGCTTCGAAGGTGGTGCCGCGGGCGCGGAACTGTGTGCCGATATAGAGCGAGCTGTGCCCATAGCGGTCGACGACGCGGGTCTTGCGCAGGATCCATTCGTCGTTGTCGGCGGAGGTACCCTCGAGCGCACAGTGAAAGAGCTGTTGGCCGTTGCGGCGGATGTCGACGGTGACGGCTTGTCCGCTCGCCTTGGCCCGCTGCACCAGGGTCAGACCGAGCTGCAGCGCGTCGTCGTGAGTGAACTGGCTGAACTGGAGGTCGTGTTCCTGGCGCAGCAGCTCCTGTAACAGCTCCGGATGGTTTTCCATGATGCGTAGTCCTTGCTAGCCAGACAGCTGGAACAGTGCAATGGGGTAGTAAGGCGTCCGCCTGCCCCCTCACCCCCCGCCTACCCATGAACCTCCCGCGCAGAGCGCGGACAACGGCTCCCTCTCCCTTGATGGGAGAGGGCGGGGGAGAGGGTGAGAACATACCAGCCGACGCCCCTCTCCCTAGCCCTCTCCCACGAGGGGAGAGGGAACGAAGGAGACTCCCTAGCCCTCTCCCACGAGGGGAGAGGGAACGAAGGAGACTCCCTAGCCCTCTCCCACGAGGGGAGAGGGAACGAAGGAGACGCCGGTTCGTGGGCTCGATTCGTGGGCGCGTGCGTCATGGAGTCTCTCCCGCAGGTAAGAGAGAGTCTCAATCTTCCGCCGACTCAGGCGGGCGGCCCGGACGACTGGCGCACCACAAGCTTGGGCTCCGCCAGGCGTTCGATCCGGGGTGCATCCGGGTGCGCCAGGCGCTCCAGTAGCGCATCCGCGGCTGTCCCGCCGAGCTCGCCTGGCCTCACATCCACGGTGGTAAGCGGAGGGTTCGTGTGCGCGGAGGCCATGACGCCATCGAACCCGGTCAGCGCGAAGTCGCGTCCTACCACTAAGCCCTGCTCACCCAGCTCGCTCATGGCACCAAAAGCCACCACGTCGTTGTAGCAGACCGCAGCCGTTGGCCTCGGATCCATCGCGAGCATCTGGCGCACGCCGTCGCGTCCGCCTTCACGGGTGAGCGCAATGTTGACGATCGACTCGGTGGTCACCGGCACGCCGCGCTCTTGCATGGCACGCCGATAGCCGGCCAGCCTGCGCTCATACACCGGCCCCCCGCCGATGCGGCCGAGGAAGGCGATGCGCCGATGACCCTGCTCGATCAGATGCAGAGCCGCCAGCAGGGTGCCGCGCTCATGATCGGCGCCGACGAAGTCGTACTCCCCGGTTCCGAGGGGACGCACCGTGATCACCAGCGGCGTGCCCGAAACGCGGATGGCGTTGAGCAGCTCGGACGGCGTGTCGAACGCCGGGCAGAGAATGAGGCCGGCGGCGTTGTACTCGCGCATGGAAACAAGCACCTTCTCCTGCACGTCCAGCCGTTCGTCCGTATGCGCCATCAGGCTGATGTAGCCGGCGTCCACCAGCCGCCGTTCCATCCCCACCAGCATCTCGGCGAAAAAAGGGTTCAGCAGATCGTTGATGACGATGCCGATGACGTTGCTCGACTTGCGGCGCAGGTCTGCAGCGCGGCGGTTGTAGACATAACCCAGCGCTTCCGCTGCCTGCCTGACGCGCTCTGCGGTGTCGCGCGCGATCAGCGGGCTGTCCTGGAGCACCAGGGAGACCGTGGACTTGGAGACGCTGGCCTGCCGGGCCACATCGGTAATGGTCACCGAGTGCCGGGGCGAGCGCCGATCGTTCTTCACCGGGTCCATGGTTGACAACGGTCCGAGATCAAGCCATAGTCTAGCGCAATTGGAACGTTCCAAGTCAAGTTTGGAACGATGCAAAGCAACAATTGACCGACGAAGCCGACAATTCCAACGGCGCTCGCGGCGATGGAGGAGGCGATGGCGCAAGCGAAGGTCGTCGGCTGGGGTCTGATCGGTGCGAGCACGATAGCCAAGGAATGGATGATCGACGCCATCGGCGCCCAACCCGGGCACGAAGTGGTGGCGGTGATGAGCACCAGCCCCCAGCGTGGTCAAGCCTTCGCAGCCGAGAACCGAATAGCGGCAAGCTATACCGACCTGGCCGCCCTGCTCGCTGATCCGCAAGTCCACGCCGTCTACATCTCCACCACCAACGAGCTGCACAAAGGGCAAACGCTGGCTGCGGCCGCGGCGGGCAAGCACGTGCTGTGCGAGAAGCCGCTCGCCGTGACGCTGGCAGACGCGCGCGAGATGGTCGCCGCCTGCAAGCGGGCGGGCGTGGTGATGGGGACCAACCACCACCTGCGCAACGCGGCCACGCATCGCAAGATCCGCGAGCTCGTTCAGTCGGGGGCCATCGGCAAGCCGTTATTCGCGCGGGTGTTCCACGCGGTCTACCTGCCACCACACCTGCAAGGCTGGCGTCTCACCACGCCCAATGCCGGAGGCGGCGTGATCCTCGACATCACGGTGCACGATGCCGACACGTTGCGCTTCGTGCTCGGCGCCGAGCCGGTGGAAGCCACCGCGCTGTCGCAGCAGGGCGGCATGGCAAGCAGCGCGCTCGAGGATGGGGTGATGGCGGTGCTGCGGTTCGACAATGGCGTGCTGGCGCAACTGCACGATGCCTTCACCGTCAAGCACGCCGCAACCGGCCTGGAGGTGCACGGCAGCGAGGGTTCGATCCTGGCCCGCAACGTGATGACCCAGAAGCCGGTCGGCGAGGTGATCCTGCGCAACGCCAGCGGCGAGTCCCAGATCGCGGTCGAGCACGAGAACCTGTATGCGCGGGCAGTGCGAGGCTTCGCTGGCGCCATGGCCGGCAATGGCGCACCCTCGGCGAGCGGCGAGGACGGCGTGCGCTCGCTTGCCACGGCGCTCGCGGTGCTGGAGTCCTCCCGCACCGGGCGCTGCACACCGGTGCGCTACGAATGATCCCAGGCAAAACAGCCAGCCACAGAGGACACAGAGAACACAGAGAGATTCAAACCAAGGCATACAGGGGAAGGGTCGCTCGCGTGATTGGGCATGTGATGCATCGAAGTGAGCGGTCTTTCTCTGTGTTCTCTGTGTTCTCTGTGGCTAAGACGTTATGAACACCAGCAAGCTCGTCACCGCTGAACAGGCCGCGCAACTGGTCCGCGACGGCGACGTCGTCACGGTCAGCTCCTCCAGCGGCCTGGGCTGTCCCGACAAGGTGCTGGAAGCGCTCGGCGCGCGCTTTGCGGCTGAAGGCCACCCGCGCGACCTGACCACCCTGCACCCGATCGCCGCGGGCGATATGTATGGCATCCGGGGCATCGACCACATCGCCCGGCCGGGCATGCTGAGGAAAGTCCTGGCCGGCTCCTACCCCAGCGGGCCGTCGTCGCTGCCGATGCCCGACATCTGGCGCCTGATCGGCGAGAACGAGATCGCGGCGTGGAATCTGCCGAGCGGGGTCATGTTCGACATGCATCGCGACGCCGCCGCGAAGCGCCCTGGCGTGCTCACCAAGGTGGGCCTCGACACCTTCGTGGACCCGGATCGTCAGGGCGGCGCGATGAACGCGCGGGCGCAAGCCGAGCCCTTCGTGCAGAAGGTCTGGTTCGCTGGCGAAGAGTGGCTGTTCTACCCGGCCGTCGCTCCGCGGGTCGCGATTCTGCGCGCCACCACCGCGGACGAACGGGGCAACCTCTCCTGCGAGCACGAAGGCGCATTCCTGGGCGCGCTCGATCAGGCGCTCGCCGCCCGCAACAACGGCGGCGTGGTGATTGCCCAGGTCAAGCGGATGGTGCGCGCCGGATCGCTGAAGCCGCTGCAGGTGCACGTGCCCGGCGCGCTGGTGGACTTCGTGGTGGTGGACCCGGATCAACAGCAGACCACTCAGACCCCCTACGACCCGGCCATCAGCGGGGAGGTCTTCCGCCCCGACGACAGCTTCGAGCTCACCGACTGGAGTCTGGAAAAAGTCATCGCCCGGCGCACCGCGCAGGAGCTCGCCAGCGGCCAGGCCGCGGTGCTCGGCTTCGGCATCTCGGCGAACGTGCCACGCATCCTGATGGAGGAAGGGCTGCACGGACAGGTGACCTGGGCAATCGAGCAGGGCGCGGTGGGCGGTGTGCCGCTGCTGGGGTTCGCCTTCGGCTGCGCCGCCAATGCCGACGCCATTGTCCCCTCGCCCAATCAGTTCACCTACTTCCAGGGAGGGGGCTTCGATGTCGCGCTGCTCTCCTTCCTGCAGATCGACCGGCAGGGCAGCGTCAACGTCTCCAAGCTCGGCGCCAAGCCCTATCTGACTGCGGGCTGCGGCGGCTTCGTCGACATCACGACGCATGCGCGCAAGCTGGTGTTCTCCGGCTTCTTCACGGCCGGCGCGAAGCTGCAGGCGGGGGAAGGCCGTCTCACCATCGTGCAGGAGGGCAAGTCGCGCAAGCTGGTGAACGGGGTGGAGCACGTCACCTTCAGCGCGCGCATGGGGCTCGCGCGCGGGCAGCAGGTGCGCTACGTCACTGAGCGCTGCGTCATCGACCTGACGCCCCGCGGACTGACGGTGCGCGAGATCGCGCCCGGCGTGGATCTCGAGCGGGACATCCTCGCCCAGGCGGATTTCCGGCTGGAAGTCGCACCGGATTTGAAAACCATGGACGAACGCCTTTTCCACGACGCCCCGCTCGGCCTGCGGTTGCCGGAGAAAGCCCATGCCTGACCGGGAGCAGGTGCAGCTCGCTGTGGACGGCGAGGTCGCAACGGTCACGCTCGACCGGCCGGAGAAGCTCAACGCGCTGACGCTGGACATGCTCGATCAGCTGACGCAGATCGCCGCACGCCTGGACGCCGACAAGGCGCTGCGCTGCGTGATTCTTACGGGCGCCGGCGACCGGGCCTTCTGTGTGGGAGCCGACGTACGCGCATGGTCGGCGCTGGAGCCGCTCGACATGTGGCGCACCTGGATCAAGCGCGGGCACCAGGTCTTCGACCAGTGGGCGCGGCTGCGGCTGCCGGTCATCGCGGCGATCAACGGACATGCGCTGGGAGGCGGGCTGGAGCTCGCCGCGGTGGCGGACATCCGCGTGGCCGCAACCGCGGCGACCTTCGGGCTGCCGGAAGCCTCGATCGGCACCATCCCCGGCTGGTCCGGGACTCAGCGCCTGACCAGGCTGATCGGTGCGAACCGAGTAAAGTACCTCGCGCTCACGGGCCGCCGCATCCACGCCGAAGAGGCGTACGGGATCGGCCTGATCGCGGAGCCGGCAAGCATCGACCCGATGGGCAAGGCGCAGGCGATGGCCGCTGACATCTGCCGCCTGGCACCGGTTTCAGTGCAGCTGGCCAAGCAGCTCATCGATGCCGGCAGCGGCGAGGGGTTGGCCGCGGCGCTGGAGGCGATGGCGAGCGGGCTCGCCGCGTGCACCGAGGATGCGCGCGAGGGCAAGGCGAGTTTCGCGCAGAAGCGCGCGGCACGTTACAAAGGAAGCTGAGCCGGGCGCCCAGGAAACGCATTACGATAGCAGGACGGCAACGCCCGGCCGCAGTCGGGCAATCCAAACACGAGCAGGAGGAGAGGATGCACAAGAAGATCATCGCAGCAGCGGTCGTGGCCGGATTCGGCCTGGCCGGCAGCGCTTTCGCAGCCGACAACTCGGTAGAGGTGCTGCACTGGTGGACGTCCGGCGGGGAAGCCGCCGCGCTCAACGTGCTCAAGCAGAACCTCGAGAAGCAGGGTGTGAAGTGGAACGACATGCCGGTCGCTGGCGGAGGCGGCGAGCAGGCGATGACCGCGCTGCGCGCACGCGTCACCGCCGGCAACCCGCCCACCGCGGTGCAGATGCTCGGCTTCGACATCATCGACTGGGGCAAGCAGGGGGTGGTGGCCGACCTCAACGTGGTGGCGGCCAAGGAGAACTGGGACAAGGTGGTGCCGGTCGCGCTGCAGAAGTTCTCCAAGTACAACGGCAAGTGGATCGCCTCGCCGGTCAACGTGCACTCGACCAACTGGGTGTGGGCCAACAAGGAGGTGCTGGCCAAGGCCGGAGTCACGACAGAACCGAAGAACTGGGACGAGTTCATCGCCGCAGCGGAGAAGGTGCAGAAGGCGGGCTTCATCGGCATCGCGCACGGCGGCCAGCCCTGGCAGGACGCCACGATCTTCGACGGCGCGGCGCTGTCCACCGGCGGCATCGAGTACTACCGCAAGGCCTTCATCGAGCTCGATCCCAAGGCGCTCAACTCGCCGACCACCGAGAAGGTGTTCCAGCGCATGTCGCAGGTGCGCAAGCTGGTCGACAAGGACTTCTCCGGCCGCGACTGGAACGTCGCCTCGGGCATGGTGATCAGCGGCAAGGCCGGCTTCCAGATGATGGGCGACTGGGCCAAGGGCGAGTTCATCAACGCCAAGAAGGTGCCGGGCAAGGACTTCCTGTGCTTCCGCACCCCCGGCTCGCAGGGCATGGTGTCGTTCAACTCCGACCAGTTCGTGATGTTCCAGGTGTCGGCCGACAAGTCCGCTGCGCAGCAGCTGATGGCCTCCGACGTCATGAACCCAACGTTCCAGTCCGCGTTCAACGTGGTGAAGGGCTCGGTGCCGGCGCGCACCGACGTGCCCGACACCGCCTTCGACGCCTGCGGCAAGAAGGGCATGAAGGACCTGGCCGAAGCCAACCAGAAGAACACCCTGGTCGGCAGCATGGCGCATGGCCACGCGGTTCCGGCTTCGATCAAGAACGCCATGTACGACGTCATCACCCGCCATTTCAACGGCGAGCTCGACGACAAGAGCGCGACCGCGGCGCTCGCGGCAGGCCGCCAAGCAGTAAGCTGCTCCGCTCGACGATCCCCGGCGGCGCGCGAGCGCCGCCGGCTGCGATCAGTGGCCAGGCGATGCGCGCGGGAGCCCTGCCCAAGCTGCTGCTCAGCCCCAGCGTCCTGCTGGTGCTGGTGTGCGTTTACGGCTACATCATGTTCACCGTCTACCTGTCGTTCACCTCCTCGGCCTTGATGCCGGTGTACGACTGGGTCGGCGGGGCCAACTATCGGCGCCTGTTCGGTCTCGAGAACTGGGACGTGTCGGTGCGCAATCTCATGGTGTTCGCGGCTCTGTACATCGGCGTGGCGATCGCGCTCGGGCTCGGGTTCGCGATCCTGATCGATCAGCAGATTCGCGCCGAGGGCATGTTCCGCTCGATCTTCCTGTACCCGATGGCGCTGTCGTTCATCGTCACCGGCACCGCCTGGAAATGGCTGCTCGACCCGGGCGTGGGCCTGGAGCGCACGATCCGCGATCTGGGCTGGGACAGCTTCGCCTTCGGCTGGATCAAGCAAGGCGAGCTGGCGATCTACTGCGTGGTCATCGCCGCGGTGTGGCAGACGGTCGGATTCGTGATGGCGTTGTTTCTCGCCGGCCTGCGCGGGGTGGACGCCGAGCAGGTGAACGCGGCGCGCGTGGACGGCGCGCGCACCTGGCAGGTTTACCTGCACGTCATCATCCCGCAGCTCGGGCCGGTGTTCGTGTCGGCTGTGGTGATCCTGGCCCACATGGCGATCAAGTCCTACGACCTGGTGATCGCGCTCACCAACGGCGGACCGGGACGCTCCACCTGGCTGCCCTCGGTGTTCATGTATCAGTACACCTTCACCCGCAACGAGATGTCGGTGGGCGCCGCGAGCGCGGCGCTGATGCTCGCAGCGATCGGGCTGGTGGTGTTGCCCTACCTGGTGAGCGAGATGCGCAAGGCAAGACATGGGTGAGCATCGGTCCCGCGGCCTGGCGTCCGACCCGCGTTGCGCTCTATGCGGTCCTGCTGTTCCTGGCGCTGCTGTTCCTGCTGCCGGTGTACGTCATGCTGGCCAACTCGCTCAAGCCGCTGGAGGAGATCCGCAGCGGCGACCTGATGGCGCTGCCCGTGGCGTGGACGGTGGAGCCGTGGCTCAGCGCATGGAGCACCGCCCAGATCGGCGTGCAGCCGACCGGGCTGCGCCCCTACTTCGTCAATTCGTTCCTGCTGGTGGTGCCGGCGGTGGCGATCTCGACGCTGATCGGCGCGCTCAACGGCTACATCCTCACCCAGTTCCGCTTCCGCGGCGCGGAGCTGCTGTTCGCCGCCATGCTGTTCTCGGTGTTCATCCCGTTCCAGATCGTGCTCATCCCGATGGCCAAGACGCTCGGCGTGCTCGGGCTGGCCGGCACGGTCAGCGGACTGGTGTTCGTCAACGTCGTCTATGGGATCGGCTTCACCACGCTGTTCTTCCGCAACTACTATGCGGCCTTCCCCTACGAGCTGGTGCGCTCGGCGCGCATGGACGGCGCCGGCTTCTTCGGGGTGCTGACTGCGCATCCTGCTGCCCAACAGCGCGCCCATCATCATCGTCACGGTGATCTGGCAGTTCACCAACATCTGGAACGAGTTCCTGTTCGGCGCCTCGTTCAGCGACTATCGACTTCTTTCCCGCTCACCGTGGCGCTGAACAACCTGGTCAACAGCTCCACCGGGATCAAGGAATACAACGTGCACTTCGCAGGCGCCTTCATCGCGGCCATTCCGACGCTGGTGCGTCTACGTGCTGTCCGGCAAGTACTTCGTACGCGGCCTGATGGCCGGCTCAGTGAAGGGGTAAGTCCATGGCGGCGTTGGATCTCGTCAACATCCAGAAAAGCTTCGGCGCGACGCAGATCCTGCACGACATCTCGGTCTCGCTGGGCGACGGCGAGTTCCTCGTGCTGGTGGGGCCGTCGGGCTGCGGCAAGAGCACGCTGATGAACATCATCGCCGGCCTCGAGGAGCCGAGCGGCGGCAGCGTGCGGCTGGGCGGAGCCGACATCACCGCGCTGCCGCCGGCCGATCGCAACGTGTCGATGGTGTTCCAGTCCTACGCGCTGTATCCGAACATGACAGTGGCGCGCAACATCGAGTTCCCTCTGCGCATGCACAAGGTGGACAAGGCCGCACGCGCTGAGCGCGTGCGCAGCGTGGCGAAGCTGCTGCAGATCGAGCACCTGCTGGAGCGCAAGCCACGCCAGCTCTCCGGCGGCCAGCGCCAGCGCGTGGCGATCGGGCGTGCGCTCGCGCGCGAGCCCAGGCTGTATCTGTTCGACGAGCCGCTGTCCAATCTCGACGCGCAGCTGCGCCTGGACATGCGCACCGAGATCAAGAAGCTGCACCAGCGCCTCGCCGCCACCATCGTCTACGTCACCCACGACCAGATCGAGGCGATGACGCTCGCTACGCGCATCGCGGTCATGAAGGGCGGCGTGGTGCAGCAGCTGGGCACGCCCTACGAGGTCTACAACCGCCCGGCGAACACCTTCGTGGCCGGGTTCATGGGCTCGCCCCGGATGAACCTGCTGCCGGCGCGTCTCGCAGGCGCCGGGGGCGAGCTCGCGCTCGAGATCCAGAGCGGCGAGCGCTCGGCTGTGCGCATCGAGCTGCCGCCCACCGCCGCCGCGCTGAGGCGGCCACGTCGGCCGGGAGGTCATCGCCGGCATCCGCGCCGAGGCGGTGAGCCTCGCGAACGGGGCGGGCACACCTGGCCCGATGCAGCGCGCGATCGAAGCGCAGGTCGTGGTGATCGAGCCCACCGGCGCGGACACCCTGGCGGTCCTCGACCTGGGCGGCCACGAGCTCACCGCACGGCTCGAGCCCGACACCGTGCTCAAGCCGGGGCAGGATGCGAGGTTCCTGGTCGACGTCACCAAGCTGGTGTGCTTCGACCGTGAAACGCAGCAACTGATCGCATGATGGCCGCGGCACTCGAGAAGGAGACTGACGCTTTCAGTCCCCGCGTGGTCAGCTGCACAGTTTTCCTCCCTCGAGTGCTCGGTGTGCTCTGTGGCCTGGATTTTCTCCTGGAATGGATGATTTCGACGTCATCATCATCGGCTCCGGCGTAGGCGGGGGCGCGGTCGCGCTCACGCTCGCGGACAGCGGCGCGCGGATTCTGATCCTGGAGCGCGGCGAGCGCTTGCCGCGCGAGGCGCAGAACTGGGACCCGGAAGCGGTGTTCGTGGACCACCGCTATCGAACCACCGAGACTTGGTTCGACGCGACCGGCAACGCATTCCGTCCCGGGCAGTTCTACTACGTCGGCGGCCACACCAAGGTATACGGCACGGCGATGTTCCGCTTCCGGGAGCGGGATTTCGAAGGGATCGAGCATGCCGATGGCGCGACGGTGCCCTGGCCGATCCGCTACGCCGAGCTGGAGCCCTGGTACGCGCACGCGGAGCGTGTGTTCGGCGTGCATGGGAAAGCGGGGGACGACCCGACCGAGCCGCCACGCTCCAGCGACTTCCCGCATCCGGCGATTCCGCACGAACCCGTGATCGGTGAGGTCTTCGAGCGCATGCGGGCGCGCGGCCTGCACCCTTCGCACATGCCGGCGGCGATCGATTTCCATCCCGGCGGCACCTGCATCCGCTGCGGCACCTGCGACGCATTCCCGTGCAAGATCGGCGCGAAGGGCGATGCCGAGACCCGGCTGATCGACCCCGCGTTGAAGCATCCGAACGTACAGCTGCAGACCGGCAGCCTGGTCACGCGCCTGCTCACCGACCAGGCCGGCAAGCGCATCGTTGCCGTGGAGGTCGAGCGCACCGGCCAGAAGTCAACGGTCGGTGCCCGACTCGTCGTGCTGTCGGCCGGCGCGATCAACAGCGCCGCCATCCTGTTGCGCTCAGCCGATTCGAAGAATCCCGCCGGGGCTCGCCAATTCTTCGCGGATGGTCGGACGCTACTACATGAACCACAACTGCACGGCGATCATGGCGGTCACGCCGTGGCGGCAGAACCCTACGCGCTATCCGAAGACCCTGACCCTGAACGACTACTACTTCGGCGGCGATGCCAGCGATCGGCCGCTCGGCAATTTGCAGCTGCTGGGCAAGATCCAGGAACCGATGCTGCGCGGAGCGCTGCCCGGCGCACCCAAGTGGTCGCGCGCCTGGCTGGCGCGCCACAGTGTCGACTGGTATGTCATGTCCGAGGACCTGGCGCAGGCCGACAGCCGTGTGCGGCTGCGCCGCGACGGCGCGATCCAGCTCGTCTGGAAGCGCAGCAATCTGCAGCGCACACCAGCGCTGGGTCGACGTGGCGAAGAAGCTCCTCAAAGACGTCGGGTTTCCGATCGTGCTGTCCAAGCCCTTCGGCACCGACACCCCTTCGCACCAGTGCGGCACCGCGCGCTTCGGCACCGATCCCGCGACCTCGGCGCTCGACCCCTTCTGCCGCGCCTGGGACCACGACAATCTCTACGTGGTCGACGCGAGCTTCTTCCCCTCCTCCGCCGCGTTGAATCCCGCGCTGACCGTCGCCGCACAGGCGCTGCGGGTGGGCGCGCACCTGAAGACGCAGCTCGAACGGTTCTAATGGACTGTGACGGCGAGATCGGCAGTGCTCGCCCTCTCCCCTTGCGGGAGGGGCTGAGGCGAGCGGGCCGCGTGCGGGACCGAATCGCGCCTCCTCAGTGCCCTCCCCTGCGGAGAGGCGCCAGCGCGGCGCCCGCCGTGCGGGGATGCGACCGCGAAGGCGCGCGTGGCCCTCTACCGTGCGGGCGACGACATCCCTCTCCCCTTGCGGGAGAGGGCCAGGGAGAGGGGGCGCCGGCTGGCGTGTTCTCACCCTCTCCCCGCCCTCTCCCATCAAGGGAGAGGGCGCCGTTGTCCGCGCTCCGTGCGGGGAGGTTCATGGGTAGGGCTGGCGTGAGGGGTTACTACTGAAACGGGCTTTACAGTCCACTGGCCGCAGGTATGAGCACGGAAACCTACGACTACATCATCGCCGGCGGCGGCTCCGCAGGCTGCGTGCTGGCGCGCCGCCTGAGCGAGGACCCGGGCATCCGGGTCCTGCTGATCGAGGCGGGCGGATCGGATCGTCACCCGCTGTTCCACCTGCCCGCCGGGTTCGCCAAGATGACCAAGGGCATCGGCTCGTGGGGCTGGCACAGCGTGCCGCAGAAGCAGCTCAACGGCCGGGTGCTGCGCTACACGCAGGCCAAGGTCGATCGGCGGCGGCTCGTCGATTAACGCCCAGCTCTACACCCGCGGGGTGCCCGCCGACTACGACGAGTGGGTGAGCGAGGAGGGCGCGCTCGGCTGGTCATACCGCGAGGTGCTGCCGTACTTCAAGCGCGCCGAGAACAACCAGCGCTTCGCCGACGAGTTTCACGCCTACGGCGGACCGCTGGGCGTGTCCAATCCGATCAGCCCGCTGCCGATCTGCGAGGCTTTCTTCCAGGCCGGGCAGGAGCTGGGTATCCCGTTCAACCCCGACTTCAACGGCGCGCGCCAGGAAGGTCTTGGCTACTATCAGCTCACTCAGTTGAACGCGCGGCGGTCATCGACCTCGACCGGGTACCTGAACCCGGTCCGCGATCGCCCGAACCTGCGCGTGATGCTGCAGACGCACGCTTTGCGTGTGGTCGTCGAGCACGGGCGTGCCGTGGGACTCCAGGTCGCGAGCGCCGGCCACCGCACGCCTCGAGTCGTGCGAGCCGACCGCGAGGTGATTGTGGCCTCGGGTGCGATCGGCTCGCCCAAGCTGCTGCTGCAGTCGGGCATCGGACCGGCGGATCACTTGCGCGCGGTCGGGGTCAACGTGGTGCATGACCTGCCTGGCGTAGGCGCCAATCTGCAGGACCACCTGGACCTGTTCGTCATCGCCGAGTGCACGGGCGATCACACCTACGACAAATACAACAAGCCTCACCATGCCGCCTGGGCCGCACTGCAGTATCTCCTGCTGCGCAACGGCCCGGCCGCCTCCAGCCTGTTCGAGACGGGCGGCTTCTGGTATGCGCAGGCTCACGCACGGCCCCGCGCGCGCTCGCCCGATATCCAGTTTCACCTGGGGCTTGGCTCGGGCATCGAGGCCGGCGTGGCGAAGATGCGCAACGCCGGCGTCACGTTGAACAGCGCTTACCTGCGCCCCAGATCACGCGGCACGGTTCGCCTGGCCGGCGCCGACCCGGCTGCGGCACCGCTCATCGATCCCAACTACTGGTCCGATCCGCATGACCGGACTCTCGCGATCGCGGGATTGCGATTGGCCCGCGACATCATGCGTCAGCCGGCACTGAAGCGCTTCGTGCTCGCCGAGGTCCTGCCGGGCACGCCATCGCAGACCGATCAGGAGCTGTTCGACTATGCCTGCGCCAACGCCAAGACCGACCACCATCCGGCAGGCACTTGCCGGATCGGCCCGGCGAGCAACGGGGCGAGCGTCGTGACGCCGGATCTGCGCGTCGTCGGCCTGGACCGTCTGCGCGTCATCGATGCTTCGGTGATGCCGCGCGTGCCTTCGTGCAACACCAATGCGCCCGCCATCATGGTGGCCGAGAAAGGGGCCGACCACGTCTTGGGGAAGATTTGAGGGCTTGGTGAGCGAACCGTGAGCAAGCCAACGGGAGGTGTCTCCATTCTGCGCAAACCGTACAGCTACCGCGCCGACCCAACCGTCCCTTCGTTCCCGGACGACAAGCCGATCATCGTCTTCGACGGCTACTGTGTGCTCTGCTCCGGCTGGGCGAACTTCGTGCTGAGGTATGACCGCGAGAGGCACTTCCGTCTGCTTACGGCGCAATCGCCGCTCGGCCGCGCGCTCTACACCCACTACAGCCTCGACCCGGACGATTTCGAAACGAACATCCTGATCGAGGAAGGTATCGGCTGGTTCAAAGCCGCCGGAAGCATTCGCATGGCCGAAGGGCTCGGGTGGCCGTGGCGCGCAGCGGCGGTGTTCAGAGCATTACCCGGGCGGCTCGCCGACTGGCTCTACGATCACGTCGCCTTCAACCGAATTCGTTGGTTCGGCAGCCGTGCGTCGTGCTACGTGCCGGCACCCGAAGACGCCGATCGATTCCTGTCGTGACCGACACTCGTCTCAAGGTGCTGATTCTTGAAGGCTACGGCACCGCTGAAGATCATTCCAGGGGGATGCAGTCGCTCGGTCCGCAACGGACTGAGCTCGGGACGGTATAGGTATCCGACGCCGAGTCGAAGAGCACGCCGGGAAGGCGCACGGGCCGACCGGCTGCGTTGGCGCGCTCTTGCACGGCATCGCCCACGCGCTGCAGCGCCAGCCTGCAGTCCACATGCTGGATATGCATCGTGTCTCCCTTTCCCACGCGCCGGAGGGGCGATCGCATCGTATGCAGCGGGCAGCAGCGTCCAGTTCTCGCCCCGCGCGTCCCTGCATTATGGCGGAACGCGGCACTCGACCGCCGCTGGCTCGCCAGTGCACAGCGACTGGCCGGCAGCGCGCTGATCTCGTGGGGCTGGGGTGCTCGTCTGGCTCTGGCCGGAGGAGCCCTATGAAGGCACATCCAAAAGGCGGCATACTGCGTAGTAGGGCCATCGGGTTTTGCATCCGAGCTGGAGGCACGCATGTCGGCTGAGCGGGCTTTAAAGCCCGGCGGCGCGTGCGCGGGCGGGCCGCCGTCTATGGTTGGCTACCGCGCCGGGTCGTTCACTGCGTCGGAGCCCACAATGGAGAGGCCGGTAGATCGCGCGACCGAGGCCGAGAAGCAGGCACAGCAGGAGGACGCCCGCCTGGCCAGCCTGCTGGGCTGCATGGCCCGCCATGACGAGCAAGCGCTCGCCGACTTCTACGACGCCACCATGGGTCGGGTATACGGACTCGCAGTGCGCGTCACCGGCCGCGCGGACGCGGCGGAGGATGTGGCGGCCGAGACCTATCTGCAGGTCTGGCGCGATGCCAGCCGGTACGAGCCCGCGCGCGGCAAAGTGCTGGCGTGGCTGCTGACCATCTGCCGAAGTCGCGCGATCGACTCGATCCGCCGGCGCGACGAGGCGCAGACCTCCCCGGATCCCGATCAGCTGCGCAGCGAAGAATCGGGCAGCGCGGAAGATCCGCAAGACATGCTCCTGCTGGCGGAGCGCGACAGCGCCCTCCACCTCGCGCTGGCGGAGCTCAATGCGTTCCAGCGCCAGCTCCTCTCGCTCGCGTTCTTCCGAGGCCTGACCCACGAGGAGATCGCAGCCCACACCCGCCTGCCGCTGGGCAGCGTCAAGACTCACATCCGCAAGGCTCTGAGACATCTGCGCACGCGGCTCGCGTGCGGACCCGCTGGGGAATCGCCATGAGAAAAACAAGACAGCGCAACTCTGTCGCCATCGGATCAAGCGAAGGCCACATCCCCCCCCGCGCTGGAGCAGGACGTGCTCGACGCGCTCCTGCTCGGGGCAACGGCTATTGCACCGCCGCCCGATCGCATCGCTGCCGTGAAGATGCGCGTGCTGGAACGGGTGCAAGCCACCGCGCGCCTGCTGGAGAACACGCTGACCATCTACGCAAAACTTGGCGAGTGGACACCGGTCGCGCCGGGCGTAAGTGCGAAGAAGCTGTACGCCGACGCCAGCGGCTACTCGTTCCTGCTGCGGCTGGAGCCGGGCGCGACACTGCCGGCCCACCCGCACGACGGGGACGAGGAATGCATGGTCGTCGAAGGCGAGGCCTGCATCGGCGATCTCAACATAGTCGTTGGCGACTACCATCTCGCGCGGCGAGGGAGCCGCCATGCCGACATGGTCAGCCCTACGGGGGCGCTGCTGTTCATCCGCCGCCAGGCGGGCCCTCGGGGAGGCGCACGCGAGTAGCTCCTACTGCGCGACCACGAAGTACGAGTACGCGTTCAACGACGTTCCCGGCAGCGAAACCTTCACTACGGCGGGGTCAAGCGCGTACATAGCCGCAGTGCACCCGCTACACCCCCCACCCTGGCCCTCCCCCTGGAAGGGGGAGGGAATGTAGATCACACAGCCTCGCTTCTCGCGACCGCTGCATAGGTCAACCTTTGCCAGTCCCCCGGCAGAGCCCGCCACAGATGCTTTGGCGAAGCGCTCGGTCGAGGTATCCGACAAACCAATCAGCTCCGCGGGCAAATCTCACAGCGGGCAACCTGGTTGGAACATCAAGCAGAGCTACGAGCTCAATGCCGCTGCAGTGGGCGTCGGCGAAGCGAAGACTCCGTCTGTCGTGAGCAATAACGACAGCGCGAGCGCCGAGGAAACGAATCCACTGATTCGCACCGCCTATATCAGCGGTGGCCGCGCGTGCGTCGCCGGCGCCCGGCACGTCTGCGAATAGAACGGCGCGGCCTGAAGATCGCCGTCGTAGGCGTCCCCAAGACCATCGACAACGACATCTATTTCATCGATCGCAGCTTCGGCTTCGAAAGCGCCTACTCCGCGGCGGTCGACGTGGTGCGCAGCGCGCGCGTAGAGGCGATGGGCGCGCGCAACGGCATCGGCCTGGTCAAGCTGATGGGGCGGCATTCCGGCTTCGTCGCCTGCTAGGCGGCGCTCGCCTCCGCAGACGTGGATCTGGTGCTCATCCCGGAGATCCAGGCGACGCTCGAGGGCGAGCGCGGCGTGCTCGGCAATCTCGATCGCGTGCTTGCGCGCAAGGGCCATGCGGTCGTCGTGGTCGCGGAAGGCGCGGCCCAGGAGTTGATGGAAGACGACGCCGCGGCACCAAGCGCGGCAAAGCCCAGCCACGTATGGCCCGGGAACCGTACCGACCCGCGGGCGTGGTGGGCGCACCCGCGGGTCGTGTTGCCGCGCCGCTAGCGCGTTCTAGCCTTCCACGTCGACCTCAGGTTGCTTCCATGCACCTGCATCAGCGGGCCGCTCTGTCATCGCATTCAGCTCCTGGTCCCTTACCGTTCCGATCTCGGGCGACGGGGCGCTCTGCGCAATGACCGACCCATACGACTGCTCTTCATTTGCAGCCGGGTAGCGGATGTCGTTTGCCGTGAGAGACTCACCGGTGGTTACCGGCTCGCTGCCCCCGGAGGCGGGTCCCGCCGCGTGCAGAAGAGCAAGCCGATCGGTTCCAACATAACCCCCCGCCCGGCCAAAGGCAAGCGGCTGCGGCTGCGCAGCCGCCGACGGACCCGGTTCGAACAACCCGCTCACCTTGTCCCAGGCCGCCGCGCCAAGTGAACTGACCCCGGCCACGAACCCTTCACGGCTGCCCGAATTGTCACTGCTATAGCGGGACTCGGTCTGGGCCGGCTGGTGGATCTGGACTGCATACACGCTATCGCGCCCGTACCGCTGGTGGATGTCTTGGTCGTCGCGCGTCGTTACGACCTCGCTTACAGGTGCCGCAAGCGACACGCTGGCCGGAATCGTGAATGCGACGGCTAAGACCATTGTCTTCATCCTGCCATGTGAACGGATCATTCGGCTGTCTCCTGTTTGAGCGCAGCACGCTCCGAGCGCACTGCCGTGAGTCCCATTAGACGCCACTCGACCGCTTTGTAGAATCGGACCGGATCTCGACTTCGGGTCGGGGTCTGTCTGTCAGAGAAACACCGACACGAGCCCACCCCCGAAAGCCCGTCAGGACGAGGAGCGTGCGCGTCAGCGCGGCCTTCGCTTCCCCCGCCACAAGGGCTGGAAGGCGCATACTATTCCAACGTTCAGCAATCGCTTTGGATCGAACCACCCCCAGGTCTGCCGGTGCCCGACTTTCGCAATCCGCAGTTCCTGCTCGATCATATCCGCCACACCATGGCGTTCTACCATCCCCGCGCCATCGATCCGCGTGGCGGCTTCTACCATTTCTATCGCGACGACGGCACGGTCTACGACGCGCATACGCGCCATCTGGTCAGCAGCACGCGGTTCATCTTCAACTACGCGATGGCTTACCGGCAGTTCCACGACCCGGCCTACCTCGAAGCGGTGCGGCACGGTCTTGCATTTCTGCGCCAGCGGCATCTCCAATCGACCACGGAAGGCTATGCCTGGCTGCTCGACGGACCACGCGTGTCGCCGACGCCACCAATCACTGCTACGGCCTCGCGTTCGTGCTGCTCGCTTACGCGCATGCTGCGATGGCCGGCGTCGACGAGGCACGCGCCTGGATCGGCGAGACTTTCGACCTGATGGAGCGGCGCTTCTGGTCGCCGTCGGCGGGCTGTATGCCGACGAAGCGAGCCCCGACTGGTCGGTGCTGTCGCCCTACCGCGGGCAGAACGCCAACATGCATTCGTGCGAGGCGCTGCTGGCGGCTTTCGAAGCCACCGGCGAAGCGCGCTATCTCGAGCGCGCCGCCACGCTCGCGCACAACATCACCGTACGCCAGGCCGCGCTCGCGCACGGGCTGGTGTGGGAGCACTATCGCGCCGACTGGTCGGTGGACTGGGACTACAACAAGGACGACAAGACCAACATTTTCCGTCCCTGGGGCTACCAGCCCGGGCATCTGACCGAGTGGGCAAAGCTGCTGCTGATCCTGGAGCGGCATCAGGCCAGCCTCGAGCCGCGAGCGGACTGGCTCGCCGCGCGCGCCGCCGAGCTGTTCGACGCGGCGCTCGCCAGGGCCTGGGACGCGGAGCACGGCGGGATCGCGTACGGCTTCGCGCCGGATGGCAGCATCTGCGACGGCGACAAGTACTTCTGGGTGCAGGCCGAGTCGCTCGCGGCGGCGGCCCTGCTCGCCCACCGCACCGGCAGGCAGGAGTACTGGCAGTGGTACGACAGAATCTGGGCGTACAGCTGGGAGCACTTCGTGGACCACCAGTACGGCGCCTGGTACCGGATCCTCACTCCCGACAACAGAAAGTACAGCGACGAAAAGAGCCCCGCCGGGAAGACCGACTACCACACCATGGGCGCTTGCTACGAGGTGCTCAACGTCTTGGGCGGGGACGCTCTGGGGCGTCGAAGCCCGGGTGGGACTGTCTGATCTTCCCAGCCTCCGGAGGCCGCCCCGACACCCGCCTTGAGCCCTCCCGGCCATACGTGATACGGTCGGATTCCCCGGCCGTGCGAAACTGTGCGACACGCAGACGCCGGAGCATCTGGCGCGTCCGCCTTCCTGCCCCCGGCGCCTCAGATACACCCATTCGCGAGACATGGCGAACAACAGCAACGCAGCTGCACCCGGTCCGACCGCAAGACGGCGCCGCCGACCGGCGTCGATGCCAATCCGCCAACGCACTGTGACCGGTCGGGTCGCCGACCCAGCTTTGGGCGGCCCACAAGCCGGAGATCTGGAGGCCAGCACGGTGCGCAAGAATCAGGCGCGGGACAAAAATCGACGCGCTGAATTGCACGACCTGCGCGCGTCCTGCGCGGCGGCGCCAGGCGGACTCCTTCAGCGCCTGATCGACACTGGCTTGCGCCTGTACGCACTTCGCGACAGCGACTCCTTGTACGAGTCTCTGATCGAGGAAGCAGCACATATCAGCGGCGCCCAGCGCGTGTTGCTGGTGTTGAGCGGCCCTGATGGCCTGCAGATCGCCGGCTCGCTGATGCCGCAGGGCGAAGATGCCCGGACGCTGCTGCATGCCGTCACCCCTTGGCTCTCCGAGGCAAGCCGGACCCGTGCCGTGAGCCTGCGGCACGGACCCGAAGGGGCGGACCCGATCGACCAGCGCTCGTGCCTGATCGCGCCACTGATCGCGCAGCACGAGGTGCTGGGTTGCCTCTACGCCGACATCGAAGGCGCCGTCGGCCGCTTCGACGACGCCCACCGCGACCTGCTGGGGATGCTGGCGTCACAAGCGGCCGTGGCGCTGGCCAACATCCGCTTCGGCGAGGGGCTGGAGCACAAGGTGGAGGAGCGCACCGCCGAGCGCGCGCTGGCATGATCAACAGCATCCAGCAGGGCATGGCCGGATCGCTGGATTTCCGCAGCATCATCGACCTCGTCGGCGACAAACTGCGCACGGTGTTCGGCAGCGACAACCTGACCATCACCTGGTTCGATGTGCAATCCGGGGTGGCGCAAACGCTCTACGCCGTGCAGCACGGCGAGCGCGTCCAGTCGGGGCCGCGCAAACCCGATCCGGCTGGCCCGTTCATGCGTGCCTTGTTCGCCAATCGACCCGTGCGCTCAACAGCCGCGCCGAGATGGACGCCTGGGGCTTGCGTCCACCCGAAGGGCTGGCGCCGAGCCTGGCCACTCTGACGGTGCCGATCTTCGCGAGCGACAAGCTGCTCGGCGGGATCACGCTCGACAGTCACGACCCGGCGCGCCGGTTCGGCGAGGACGACCAGCGCCTGCTGCAGACGGTGGCGGCCGCGATGGGCATCGCGCTGGAGAACGCCCGGCTGTTCAACGAGACCAAGGAGGCGCTGGAGCGGCAGACCGCGACCTCGGAAGTGCTTCGCGTCATCAGCAGTTCCCCGAGCGACCTCGAGCCTGTCTATCGGACGATACTCGAGAGCATCACCCGGCTTTGCGAGTCGCAGATCGCGGTGCTGTTCCTCTTCGACGGGGAGCGCCTCAGCGCCGCCGCGTCGCACGGTACGACGACCGAATTCGCGGATCTTCTCCGGCGCGGACGACCCAAGCCCAGTCACGAAACGACGACCCGGCTGGCGGCTCTGGAGCGGCGCACGGTTCACGTAGCCGATCTGCTCTCGGATGCTACGTTCTCACCGACGCCCCGCGACCTCTACGAACGCGAAAACGTGCGGACCGTTCTCTCCGTGCCGATGCTGAGGGACACCACGCTCATCGGCGTCATGACCACCTGGCGCCGCGAAGTCCGGCCCTTCGACGAGCGGCAGATCGGCCTCATCCAGACCTTCGCCGACCAGGCCGTGATCGCGATCGAGAACGTGCGGCTGTTCAACGAGACCAAGGAGGCGCTGGAGCAGCAGACCGTGACCTCGGATGCTGCAGGTGATCAGCAGTTCGGTGGCCGACACGCAGCCGGTGTTCGACAAGATCCTGGCAGAGCTGCGAGCGCCTGTTCAATGGCGCAGTCGGTCGGAATCATTCCTGGTGCGACGGCGACGCATGATCGCACCGTGGCCGCCTATGTCGGCGCGGCGCGAGCGGTGCCGGACGTGTATCCCGTTGCCCGCTGGACCGACGAGTCCGGCACGCGGCGCTGGCGATCCGCGACGCGGCGCGTGATGCACTTTCGCCGATGCGCTCGCGAGCGCGCCGACGCGCCGTAGGCGTCGCGCGCCGATGGCCAGCCGGCGTCGGCATCGGTCGTCTCGTCGCGCCGCTGCTGTGGGAGGACCGCGGCCATCGGCGCCATCGCTGTCGTGGGCCGGCACAGCGGTCGCCGTTCGACGCGACAGCGAGATCGCGCTGCTCGCAGACCTTCGCCGACCAGGCGGTGATCGCGATCCAGAACGCGCGGCTGTTCAACGAGACGCAAGGAAGCGCTGGAGCGAGCAGACCGCCACCGCCGAAGTGCTGCAGGTGATCAGCGAGTTCGGTCGACCGACGCTGCAGCCCGTCTTCGACGTCGATCCTCGAAAGCGCAACGCGCCTGTTCGGCGAGCCTGCTCGACGGCTGTCGTTCCGCTTCGACGGCGAGCTGGTCGCATCTGGTGGCCGCCGACGCAACTGGCCGCGGCGCTGCGATGGCGATGCTCGGCGGCTGTCCCGATACGCCGCGCCACCGAACCCGCAGGTGACGGCGCGCATCGGTCCTCAGCGGCAGCGTGCGCAAGGTCGATGACGTACTCGTCGATCCCGACTATGACGCACGACGCGCGGCGCCACGCTGGCGGCTGGCGCGCGCATGCTCGGGCGCTCGCGCCGATGCTGCGCGACGGCGCCGCATCGGCGCCATCGCGGTCGCTGCGCGCGGCGTCCGGGTGCCGTTCGCCGACAAGCACGAATCGACGCTGCTCAAGACCTTCGCCGACCAGGCCGTGATCGCGATCGAGAACGTGCGGCTGTTCAACGAGACCAAGGAGGCGCTGGAGCAGCAGACCGCCACCGGCCGACATCCTGCAGGTCATCAGCAGCTCGCCGTCGCCGACACTGCAGCCGGTGTTCGATGCCATCGCTCGCAGCTGCGAGCGCCTGTTCGACGGCGACGCGACCTCGGTGCGTGCGCTCGTCGACGACGACGCTGCTCACGTTGGCGCCTTCCGCCGGCCGGCGACGCCGACGCAGCCGCGAGCGCACCTTCCCGTTGCCCCTCGCCGGCACCGCACTGGGCGACGCGTCCGCGACGCGGCGCGTCGTGGCACATTCGCCGACATGATGAAGATGCCGGCGTGCCGGACGGGCTGCGCGACGCTGGCGCAGCACGGTGCGGCGTCCGCGAGCGCTGTTCGCCCCGATGCTGTGGGAAGGCCGGGCGATCGGCTCGATCGGCGTCACGCGTCACGGACGCCGGGCCTTCGACGAGAAGGAGATCGGCTGCTGCGCGACCTTCGCCGACCAGGCCGTGATCGCGATCGAGAACGCGCGGCTGTTCAACGAGACCAAGGAGGCGCTGGAGCAACAGACGGCCACCGCCGAAGTGCTGGAGGTGATCAGCGCTTCGGTCGCCGACACCGCAGCCGGTGTTCGACAAGATCCTGCAGAGCTGCGAGAAGCTGTTCGACAGCTCCGAGCAAGGCATCGTGCTCGTCGACGCCGGAGGGCCATGTCGCGCTGGCCGCCCACCACGGCTCGGCCCTCGCGACGCTGCGGGAGATCTACGACGGTGCGAAGGTTCCTGCCGAGCCGTACGTGCAGCGGCGATCCTGCGCGGCCAACCCCTGCACTTCGTCGATGCGCTGGATCCTGACGTTCACTGGACGGTGCGTTCCGTGGCGGAGCGGTTGCAGATCGGCCCCTATTCGCAGGTTCTCGCCCCGATGACCTGGGAAGGACAAGCCGTGGGGTTTCTCTATGTCATCCGACAGCCGGCCACGGGCTTCTCGAACAAGGAAATCGCGCTGCTGGAGACCTTCGCCGACCAGGCCGTGATCGCGATCCAGAACGCGCGGCTGTTCAACGAAACCAAGGAGGCGCTGGAGCAACAGACCGCCACGGCCGAGGTGCTGCAGGTGATCAGCAGCTCGGTGGCCGACGCCGCACCGGTGTTCGACAAGATCCTCGACAGTTGCCGGCACCTGTTCGCCAGCGAGCAGCTGGGCGATCGTCCTGCTCGGCGACGACGGGCACGATGCACGTCGCCGCGCAGCGTCGGCGGCGCGACGATGCATGCGCGCACCGTCCCGAGCCGCCGATCGACGACCATCGCCAGCGCGGTCATCCGGCACGCGACGTCGCTGCACGTGCCCGATGTCGGCCGACCCGCGATGCACGACGCGTCGCGCAGCGGTCGAATCGGCGGCAACGCAGCTCGCCGCCGATGCCCGATGCTGTGGGAGGACCGCGGCATCGGCTCGATCATGGCGCTGCGCCAGCGACGCCCGGCCGTTCAGCCGACAAGCAGATCGCGCTGCTCAAGACCTTCGCCGACCAGGCCGTGATCGCGATCCAGAACGCGCGCCTGTTCAACGAGACCAAGGAAGCGCTGGAGCAGCAGACCGCCACGGCCGAGGTGCTGCAGGTGATCAGCAGCTCGGTGGCCGACGCCGCAGCCGGTGTTCGACAAGATCCTCGACAGTTGCCAGCACCTGTTCGCCATCGAGCAGCTCGGCATCTTCCTGCTCGGCGACGACGGGCTGGTGCACTGCGGCCGCGTGGCGCGGGTCGGCGCTCGACGCCATCGCGCGCACCTTCCCCAAGCCGCTCGATCAGACCATCACATCGCGGGTCATCCGCACGCGACGTCCCGTTCACGTGCCCGACGCGGCCGCCATGCCCGATTTGCCCGGCCGCGTGCGCAGCGTGGTCGAACTCATCGGCAACCACTCGGCCGCCTGGTGCGCCGATGGTGTGGGAGGACCGCGGAATCGGCTCGATCATGATGCTGCGCCAGCCGCCCAAGCCGTTCTCCGACAAGGAGATCGCGCTGCTCAAGACCTTCGCCGACCAGGCGGTGATCGCGATCCAGAACGCGCGGCTGTTCAAGCAGACCCAGGAAGCCCGCGCTGCGGCCGAGACCGCGAACGAAGCCAAGAGCGCCTTCCTGGCGACGATGAGCCACGAGATCCGCACGCCGATGAACGCGGTGATCGGCATGAGCGGGCTGCTGCTCGACACGCCGCTCAACGACGAGCAGCGCGACTATGCGGCCACGATCCGCGACAGCGGCGACACGCTGCTGACCATCATCAACGACATCCTCGACTTCTCCAAGATCGAAGCCGGGCGCATGGACATCGAGGCGCAGCCCTTCGACCTGCGCGATTGCGTGGAATCGGCGCTCGACCTGGTGAGTGCCCGCGCGACCGAGAAGCAACTGGACACCGCCTACCTGTTCGAGGGCGACGTGCCAGCCGCGCATCCGCGGCGACGTGACGCGGCTGCGGCAGATCATCCTCAACCTGCTGGCCAATGCGGTGAAGTTCACCGAGCAAGGCGAGGTGGTGCTCACGGTGACCGCATCGCCCGTGGCAGCCGGCGAGGTGGAGCTGAACTTCGCCGTGCGCGACACCGGCATCGGGCTGTCGACCGAGGGCATGGGACGGCTGTTCCAGTCGTTCTCGCAGGCGGATTCGTCGACCACGCGCAAGTACGGCGGCACAGGCCTGGGGCTCGCCATCAGCAAGCAGCTGGCCGAGCTGATGGGCGGGCGCATGTGGGCCACCAGCGACGGGATCGGCAAGGGGGCGACGTTCCACTTCACGATCCGCGCGCCGCTGGCCGAGTTGCCGCCGCAGAGCCGGCGCGACTTCATCGGCACCCAGCCCGAGCTGCAAGGACGGCGTGTGCTGGTGGTCGACGACAACGCCACCAATCGGCGCGTGCTCGACCTGCAGATGGGCAAGTGGGGCATGGTGCCGCGCGCCACCGAGTCTCCGGCGCAGGCGCTGCGCTGGGTTGAGGACGGAGAACAATTCGACCTCGCGATCCTGGACATGCACATGCCCGAGATGGACGGCTTGCAGCTCGCGCAACGCATCCATGCCAGCCGGCCGAACCTGCCGCTGGTGCTGTTCAGCTCGCTCGGCCGGCGCGAGGCCGGTGACACCGAAGGCCTGTTCAGCGCCTACCTGGCCAAGCCGCTGCACCAGTCGCAGCTGTTCGACACGCTGGTGGGCCTGCTCGCGCACGCCCTGGCGCCCAAGGAGAGCAAGGCGGCCAAGCCCAAGACAGACCCCGAAATGGCGGCGCGCCATCCGTTGCGCATCCTGCTCGCGGAAGACAATGTCGTGAACCAGAAGCTCGCGCTGCGCATCCTTACGCAGATGGGCTACCGTGCCGACCTGGCCTCCAACGGCGTCGAGGCGGTGGAGTCGCTGGTGCGGCAGACCTACGATGTGGTGCTGATGGACGTGCAGATGCCCGAGATGGACGGCCTGGAAGCCGCGAGGCGCATCAACGCCCAATGGCCTGCGACCAAGCGCCCGCGCATCGTGGCGATGACGGCCAACGCGATGCAGGGCGACCGCGAGATGTGCCTCGCCGCGGGCATGGACGACTACATCACCAAACCGATCCGGGTGGACCAGTTGGTCGAAGCCTTGATGCGCGTGCCGGCACGCCAGGAGTGAACAGAACCGGGAATGATCAGAATCGGGAGTGAGCAGGTTATGGATGAATCGGTGATCGACCCAGCCGTCTACGCCGCGCTGCAGGATACGGTAGGTGCCGAGTTCGCGGCCGAGCTGGTGGACACGTTCATCGAAGAGGCGACCGGCATGCTGGCCGAGCTTCGCAGCGCGCGCTCCGAAAACCACGCCGATCGTTTTCGGCGTGCGGCGCATTCGCTCAAGACCAACAGCAACACGTTCGGTGCAATGAGGTTGGCCGCGCTAGCGCGCGACCTGGAGCTCAAAGGGCTGGATGCTGACCCTGCGCGCGACATGGCCGCAATCGCAGCGCTCGAGGTTGAATACACGCGGGCCGCCGCCGCATTGAAGGACCTGCGCCATGGCTGAGCCCGGCGCCCGCCTGCTGATCGTCGACGACAACAAGGTCAACCGCCTGCTGCTGTCGCGTAGCGTGCAGCTGCAGGGCCACCGCGCCGCGCTGGCCGAGAACGGCCGCATCGCACTCGAGATGCTGCGGCGCGAACCGTTCGACCTGCTGCTCCTCGATATCGAGATGCCCGAGATGGACGGCTTTGCGGTGCTCGAGCAGCTGAAGGCCGATCTGCAGTTGCGCGACCTGCCGGTGATCGTGACCTCGTCGGTCGAGGGGCTGGACAACATCGTGCGCTGCATCGGCCTGGGAGCCGAGGACTACCTGCCCAAGCCGGTGAACCCGGTGCTGCTGAAGGCGCGCATCGGCGCCAGCCTGGAGAAAAAGCGCCTGCGCGACCAGCAGAAGGAACTGGTGCGGCGCTTCGCCACCTCCGAGGTGGCGCAGGACCTGCAGGAATCGGGTTTTGCGCTCGGCGGCAAGCGCGTGCACGCGTCGGTGATGTTTTCCGACATCCGCGACTTCACCGCGCTGGTGGAGAGCCAGCCGCCGGAAGAGACGATCGAACTGCTCAACACTTACTACACGCTGATGTTCGAGGCGATCAGCGGCCACGGCGGGGTGGTCAACCAGATGATAGGCGACGGGCTCATGGCGGTGTTCGGCGCACCGCTGCCGTTGGACGATTGTGCCGGCTGCGCGGTGGCCGCGGCGCTGGAAATGGTCGAGCTGATCGAGCAATTCAACCTGGAGCGCGGCGCGATGCGGAAGCCCGCGATCCGCATCGGCATCGGCATCGCCACCGGCGACGTCGTGGCCGGCTACACCGGCACGCAGCAACGCGCCACCTACACCTGCATCGGCGACACGGTCAACCTCGCGGCGCGCCTGGAGGCGCACACCAAAGTCGCGGGGCGCGGCATCCTGATCGACGAAGACACACAACGCGCGTTGAGAGATCGCGTGCACACGCACGCCCTGGGCGCCGTGCCCTTCAAAGGCAAGACCGCCTGTGTCGAGATCTTCGCAGTAGTCACCGGGCAACCAGCCTGACCACAACCCGATCGATTTGTGGACGGAGCGAGAGTTCGCAAAATCGAAGACGCTTTCGGGAAATTGCCTGTATGGCCGCTATTGTGTCGATTGGGGTCGGTCGTCGACCTTCGGTGCGGTCGGGCTGGAGCGCGCCCCACCGTTCAAGTAGTCGACCGTGAGATTGGCAAGCGCGCGGACACCGAGCAGCAGCCCGGACTCGTCCACGAAGAAGCGCGGTGAGTGGTTGTAGGCCACTTTGCTCATGTCGGTACCCTTGGGCGAGCCGCCGAGGAAGATGAACATGCCGGGCGCCTTCTGGGCGAAGAACGAGAAGTCCTCGGCGCCCATCAGACGGTCGCGCAGGATCACGTTGTTGTCGCCCGCCACACGCTTGAGCGTGGGCAGCATGCGCTCCGTGAGGCCCGGATCGTTGATCGTCACTGCGTAGGGCCCCTCGATGACAACCTCTGCGCTTGCGCCCGGAGGCCACGGCGATGTTCTCTGCCGTGAGCTTGACGCGACGGTGGATGTCCTGGCGCAGGGTCTCGTCGAAGGTGCGGATCGTGCCGACCATCACGACCTTGTCGGGAATGATGTTGAAGCGGTTGCCGCCGTCTATGCCACCGATGGTAACCACTGCAGGCTCCTTCGCGATATTGATCTGGCGGCTCGACGATCGTCTGCAGGCCCAGCACGATCTGCGCCGCGACGACGATGGGATCCACGCCGCCCCAGGGAGCCGACCCGTGCGTCTGCCGGCCCTGCACGGTGATGCGCAGCACGTCGGCGGCCGCCATCGTCGCGCCGGGACGATAGGCGATCTGGCCGACCTCGTGGATGGCGGCCGACGTGCAGCCCGAAGATCGCCTCCGGCCGGGGGTTGTCCATCACGCCCTGCTTGATCATCAGCACGGCGCCGCCTTCCTCGCCGGGCGGTGGTCCTTCCTCGGCAGGCTGGAAGATGAACTTGACGGTGCCGGGCAACTGGTCCTTGCAGCTTGACCAGGATCTCGGCCACGCCCATCAGGATGGCGACGTGCGTATCGTGGCCGCAGGCATGCATCACGCCGGCCTCCTTGCCTGCCCACTGCGTCCGGACCTTGGACGCGAACGGCACATCGACCTCCTCGGTCACCGGGAGCGCGTCCATGTCGGCACGCAGGGCCACGACCGGACCGGGTTTGCCGCCGCGCAACACCGCGACCACGCCGGTGTAGGCCACACCCGTACGCACTTCGAGCCCCAGCGATTGCAGGTGGTCGGCCACCAGTTTCGCCGTCCGCACCTCCCGATTGCCCAGCTCCGGGTGCTGATGGATGTCGCGCCGCCACGCAATGACTTTCGGTTCGAGACCGGCGGCAAGCTGATCGATTTCGGCCGACAGCTGCTGTCCCTGGACCAGGGCGGCCGCGCTCGCGAGGAGGAAGCCGACGAGTACCTTTGTCATGATTTCGAGTCCACTGGAGTTGAGGCTTTGGTTCGATTGTATACGCCGGTCCGCCTCGGGGGGCGGCCAGTCTTTGCCAAACCGGGCGCGGTAAGCGAAAATCCCGTCGCGACAGCACGAGCGCGGCGCGGGTCGATGCCGGCTGTAGGACGCAACAATCACTGCTGACAGACCGCTGCGAGGGAGGAGCGTGCGCTTCCTGCTATCGTTCTCGAATCTCATCGACCGCGCCAACGAGCGCCTGAGCGTCATCGCCAACTGGCTGGTGCTGCTGTCGGCCCTGGTGAGCGCCGGCAATGCCTTCTCGCGCTACGCCTTCAGCCTCAGCTCGAACGCGTGGCTGGAGATCCAGTGGTACATGTTCGGCGCCATGGTCATGCTCGGCGCCTCCTTCACCCTCAAGAGGAACGAGCACGTGCGGGTGGATATCGTCTACTCCAATCTGCCGACGCGCGCGCAGATCTGGGTCGATATCCTGGGCGCAGCCCTGTTCCTGCTCCCGGCCATGACCATCCTGTGCTACCTGTCCTGGCCGGTGTTCTACAACTCCTGGGTGGAACATGAGGCATCCGCCAACGCCGGCGGGCTGCTGCGCTGGCCGATCAAGATCTTCCTGCCGCTCGGTTTCGCGCTGGTCACCTTGCAGGGCGTGTCGGAACTGATCAAGCGCGTCGCCATGCTCACAGGCCGGATGCAGGCCGACCTGCACTACGAGCGACCGCTGCAATGATTCCCCACGACCTGCCGCTGGAATGATTCCCCACGATCTAATGGCGCCCCTGATGTTCGGGGGGCTGGTCGTATTCATGCTGATCGGCTACCCGGTGGCGTTCTCTCTCGCCGCCGTGGGGCTGGTCTTCGGCTTCATCGCCATCCAGGAAGGGTTCTTCGGCTTCAGTCTGCTGCAGGCGCTGCCGGAGCGCGTCTTCGGGATCATGGCCAACGACATCCTGCTCGCCATCCCGTTCTTCACGTTCATGGGTGCGATCCTCGAGCGCTGCGGGCTGGCGGAGGACCTGCTCGACGGGTTGGGGCAGCTGTTCGGCCCGGTGCGCGGCGGCCTCGGCTATGCCGTAATCGTGGTAGGTGCCATCCTGGGCGCAATCACCGGCACGGTCGCCGCGTCGGTGATCGCGATGGGTGTGATTTCCCTGCCGGTCATGATGCGCTACGGCTACGACATGCGCTTCGCGACTGGAGTCATCGCGGCCTCCGGCACCATTACCCAGCTCATTCCCCCATCGCTGGTGCTCATCGTGCTGGCCGACCAGCTCGGCCGCTCCGTCGGCGACATGTACGCCGGCGCGTGGGGACCGAGCTTGATCCAGGTGCTGCTGTTCAGCCTCTACGTGCTCATTGTGAGCATCGTGAAGCCGCAGCTGGGTCCCGGCGCTGCCCGCCGAGGTCCGTACCCTGACGGGCTGGCCGCTGATCAAGAAGTGCCTGTGGGGGATCGTCCCCTCGCTGGTGCTGATCTTTCTCGTGCTGGGGACCATCTTCCTGGGCCTGGCGACGCCGACCGAAGGCGGAGCGATGGGCGTGGTGGGCGCGATTGTGCTCGCCGTGCTGCACCATCCCGGGTTCTCGCGACGGGGGAAAATCGCCGGCTGGTCTCGCTCGGCGCCATCACGCTACTGGGTCTACCGGGAGTGATCCTATTGGCAGACTCGGTGATGCCCGCGGCGCTGGTGGCTGCCGCGCAGGGCTTCTTCTGGATGGTCAAGACGCCGCTTTTCATCGTCTTCTACGCCGGGCTGGCGGTGGTCCTCTGGGAGGCGGTCCTGATCGCTGAGCTGCGCGGCCTGATCCGGCAGGCGTTCGCAGTCGACGATGCGCATCACCTCGATGGTGATCTTCATCCTGATCGGCTCGACCGTCTTCACGCTGGTGTTCCGCGGCGTAGACGGCGACCTGTGGATCGAACACCTGTTGACCTCGCTGCCCGGCGGGGTCGTCGGCTTTCTGGTGTTCGTCAACCTGTTCGTGTTCGCGCTCGCCTTCTTCCTCGATTTCTTCGAGATCGCGTTCATCATCATCCCGCTGCTTGCGCCGGTCGCCAGCAAGCTGGGCATCGACCTCATCTGGTTCGGCGTGCTGCTGTGCGTGAACATGCAGACTTCGTTCATGCACCCCCCGTTCGGTTTCGCCCTGTTCTATCTGCGCGGCATCGCACCACGGGAGGTGAAGAGCTCTGCGATCTACTGGGGCGCTATTCCCTGGGTGGCGCTGCAGCTCATCATGGTCGCTATCGTCATCTTCTGGCCGGGCCTGGTCACCGCGTTCCTCGACAAGGCGCCGAAGTTCGACCCGAGCAATGTCGAGATCATCATTCCGACGCTGGAGCCGGGCGAGGCGCCGCCGGGCTTCGGTCCCCCGGGCACGGACCCCCGCGAAGGCGGTCGCCCGTCCGGAGCAGAAGGCACTGCGACCGACACTCTCGAAGACCAGTTCCGCCGGCCCAGGTAGCGCCTTCCCAGGTAGCCCCTTCGACGGCAGGCCCGAGCCGGCGGTCGCCAGGATCCATGCGGCTCGCCGCTGGCGATGCTCGATTGACACCCCCGCGGGCGCTGGTCATCATACGCCCCGCCGGCGCGCGGCTGATCGCGTATGCCCGGCGAACAACAGGGCGCACGCGGATGCGCGAGATACCAAGGGAGGAGTTTCCGATGCAAGCGAGATGGTGCGGCGCCCTGCTCGGGGCGCTGCTGGTGGTCCTTGCCGCGCCGGCGCTCGCCGAGCGCACGTTCCGCATGGCTTCGCCCTGGCCCAGCACCAGCACGCCCCACGCCGGGGTCGCGCGTTTTGTGCAGGAAGTGGAGAAGCTCTCCAAGGGGCAGCTCAAGATCCAGCTCTATCCCGACGGTCAGCTCGGCGACATTCAAGCCGAGGTCACCGGCGTCCAGACCGGCACCATCGACATGGCCTATCTGGGTGTGGCCAATGCCGCGGTGCTCAAGGGCGGCGGCGCGCTCAATGTGGTGTACGTGCCCTATCTGTTCAAGAACAAGCAGGTGGTGCCGGAGATCGTCAACAGCCCGCTGTTCCAGCAGTTCTACGACGCCTTGGCGCGCGAATCCAATGTGCGCATCTTCGCTTCCTACGGATCACGCCTGGCGCGCGCCTGCAACACCGTGAAGGGCCCGATCATCAAGCCCGCGGACCTCAAGGGCATGAAGATCCGGGTGCCGCCCATCGAGGTCATGCGCGCCACCTGGGAAAAGCTCGGCACCAAGCCGGTGATCATGGGCCTGGGAGACATCTACATGGCGCTCTCGCGCGGCCAGGTCGAAGGCCAGGAGAACGGAATGGACGCGATCATCGGCTACAAATGGTACGAGGTGACCAAGTACTACTCGCCGCTCGATCAGACCTTCGAGGTCTCCGCGTACTACATGAACGAGAAGCTGTGGCAGCAGCTCACACCGCAGGAGAAGGAAATCATGATCAAGGCCGCGAAGGTGGGCGGCGAGGCCATGACCAAGGCGGGCGAAGAACTCGAGAAGCAGGGGATCGAGATCATGAAGCAGCACGGCGTCACCATGTCCCAGCCCGACCGCGAAGCGTTCAAGGAAGCGCTCAAGGACATCTACAAACCCTACGAGGGCAAGCTCTGGCCGGCCGGACTGGTGGACAAGATCCAGGCGATGCAGAAGTAGGGCGCACCGGTTCCTCCCCCTTCAAGGGGGAGGCCAGGAGGGGGATGGGTCAGCTGCTCAAACCCATCCCCACCCCAGCCCTCCCCTTGAAGGGGAGGGAGCCTCGAGTCAACACTTGTGGGCAGTCACCAGTCACCATCCACCAGTCATCTTCATGCTGAAACTCATCCGCCTGGCTGAGCGCATCTGGGAGCTGTCCATCGCCGTGATGGTCGCGGGCCTGCTCGTGATAGTGGCCTCGCAGGTGGTAGACCGCTACGTGGTCGATCTGTGGACCGACTCTCCCGAGGAGTGGATCAAGATCGGTCTGGTCTGGCTCACCTTCATCGGCTTCGCGCTGGCGATGCGCCAGGGCACGGACATCCGCGTGGACCTCGTCGACCATTTCCTGCCGCGCAAGGTGCTGGTGGCAGTCAACACCGTCTTCGACACGCTGTTGCTGGTGCTGATCGGCATCCTCTGCTTCAAGACCTGGCAGCTCTGGGACGTGTCCAGAGACCAGGCGATCATCGGCACCAGCGTTTCGGTTGCGGTACCCACCGCGGGGCTGCTGATCGGCCTGGTGCTCATGCTCGTCGTCGTGGCGGCGCGGCTTGTGCTGCGCCTCATGCGCCGCGGTAACGTGGACGCGCACGATCCCACCCAGCAGTTCGACTGATCGATTGATCCCGATGCGCTTGCGATCCACCCGGACGCCGGCAGCGTCCGCGGTGCGGTGAACCGATGTCCAACATCCTCATCCTGCTGTTCATCTCCTTCCTGCTGCTGATCCTGATCGGCGTGGACGTCGGCTGGTCGATGATCCTGTCCGGTTGGTTCGGCATTCAGGCCAAGACCGGCCACCCGGTCGACACCATCATGATTCCGCAGTCGATGATGGCGTACGTCAGCTTCCCCGCACTGGTGCAGGTCACGCTGTTCATCCTGGCGGGCGATCTCATGAACCGGGGCGGGCTGACGCAACGGCTGATCGACTGGGCGCTGACCCTGGTCGGGCACCTGCGCGGCAGCCTCGGACACGTCTCCGTGCTCACCAATCTGGTGATGGCGGGTGTGTCCGGCTCCGCGGTCGCGGATGCCGTAGCCATCGGCAAGCCCCTGATCCCCTCGATGAAGAAGGAGGGTTACGGCGAGGGCTACGCGGGCGCGGTGGTCGCAGCGGGCGCGTTGCTCGGACCGATCATCCCGCCCTCGATCCCCATGGTGGTGTACGCGCAGCTTGCCAACGAGTCGGTGGCCAAGCTGTTCCTGGCCGGCGTGGTGCCGGGCCTGATGTTCGCCGCGGGCTTCTTCGTGATCTGCTCGATCATGGCCGCGCGCCGGAATTATCCGCGCTACGAGCGGGTGGGCCTGAAGGGCCGCGTCAGGGCCACCGGCCGAGCCTCCTGGGCGCTGTTGATGCCGATCATGATCCTGGTGGGCATCCGCTTCGGCGTATTCACCGAGATGGAAGTCGCGGCGGCCGCGGGAATCTACGCGCTCCTGGTCAGCCTGTTCATCTATCGGGGGCTGAAGCTCGGCGAGCTGCCGAGGATCCTCTGGGAGTCGGGCCGCACCAGCGCCGCGATCCTGTTCCTCCTCGCGGCGGCGGGACCGTTCAGCTGGCTGGTGGCGGAGAGCCAGGTCAGCGTGGTCGTGGTCGATGCCATCAAGTCCATCAGCGACCACCCGGTGGTGATCCTGCTGGTCATCAACCTGCTGCTGCTGGTTGTAGGCAGCATCCTCGAGCCGCTCCCGGCAATGGTCATCTTCCTGCCTGCCCTCATCCCCATCGGGCACCAGCTCGGGATCGACCCGATCCACTTCGGCGCCGTGGTGGTCATCAACCTGATGATCGGGCTGCTGCACCCGCCGATGGGATTGCTGCTGTTCGTAGTCTCCAGCGTCGGCAACGTCAAGATCACCAAGGTCGCCTGGGAAGCGTTGCCCTTCCTCGCCTGGGCGCTGGTGGTGCTGGCGCTGATCATCGTGTTCCCGCCGTTCACGACCTGGTTGCCGGGAAGGATGTAGCGCCCGAGCCGCGGGCTGGATCCCCACCCCCCATGCTGCGAGGCAGCATGCGGTTGCCGGCGCGACGTGGACGCGACCCGCAAACAGGGCTTAATATTCCGCGGGTCTGGTCGGCACCTGTGTAGCGGCTGGCGTGCGCGTCATGCAGCGGCACACGGCAAGCATAAGCATCGAAACCATGCCGTCTCTGGGAGGAGAACCATGACCGCGAATCAGGCAGCGCAGGACCCGAGCGAGCGCCCCATGGGCGCGCTCGCCCCTCTCAAGCTCGCGACCTTGCCCGTGTACGCGGGCCTGCTCGCCTACATCGGACCGGGCATCCTCTGGGCCGCGCTCGCGCAAGGATCGGGGGAGCTGATCTGGTGGCCGTATATGACGGCCAAGTACGGCGCCGCCTTCCTCGGGCTGCTGATCCTGGCCTCGCTGCTGCAGTACTGGCTCAACCTCGAGATCTGCCGCTATACCATCGTCACCGGCGAGACGCCGATGACCGGCTTCACCCGCATCGGGCGCTGGTTCGCCTGGCTTGCCTGGATCCTGGTGTTCGTCGAGAACATCTGGTTCGGCGCCTACGCTTCCGCAGGCGGCACGGCGCTGGCAGCGCTCACCGGGTTCCCCGCAGACTGGACGCCGCGCGGGCAGTCGCTGTTCTGGGGCTACCTGATGATCGCCATCTACCTCTTCGCCCTGGTGTTCAGCCGCGTGGCCTATAAGCTGGTGGAGAAGTTCTCGATGGTGGTCGTGGCCATCACGATGAGCGGCATCATCTTCGCGGTGTTCCAGGAGCCGGTGCTGGCCACCGCCGGACCGTTCTTCACGGCGCTGATGCCGCACTTCACCGTGCCGAGCCAGGTGCCCAACTGGGACCCGAAGGACTGGAACACGCTGGTCACCTGCATCGCGTTCGCAGGCGCCGGCGGCTTCGGGCAGCTGTTCTTCGCCTACTGGATGCGCGACAAGGGCGTGGGCATGGGCAAGATCGTCGGCCGCGTCACCTCGCCGATCACCGGCGCGGCCGAGGCGATTCCCGCGACCGGTTTCTACTTCGCCGACACCCCGGAGAACAAGCGCAACTACAAAGGCTGGGTGCGCTACTTCAGCATCGAGAACGGCCTGGGAGTGGGCCTGAACCTGGTCACCACCATCATCATGTGCTGGCTGGCCTGGGCGCTGCTGCTGCCCAAGGGGATCGTCCCCAAAGGCTGGGAGATCGCGGTGGTCCAGTCGGCCTTCTTCGAGGTGGCCTGGGGCGATGTCGGCCGCGCGCTGTTCCTGATCGTCGCGGCCGCTTTCCTGTGCGACGCCTGGCTGCAGCTCACCGACGGCTTCTCGCGCATCCAGGCGGACTTCTTCTACTCCAACTTCAAGCGCGCGCAGAAGCTGCACTACCGCACCTGGTACTACATCTTCGTCGGCATCTTCACGGCGCTCACCACCGTCACCATGGCCCTGGCGCAGCCCGGCACGCTCATCATCATCCGCGGCGTGGTGGCCTTCCTCGCGATGGCGCTGATCGCACCGGCCTTCGTGTACCTGAATTTCTTCCTGCTGCCCAAGGCGTTCCCGAAGTGGGTGAAGCCGCACCCGGTGACGCAGACGCTGATGCTCCTGTGCACGGCAGTCTACGTGGTGATGGCGGTGGGCTACCTGATCCTGAACCGGGAGCAGTTGCTCGGCCTCCTCGGCGGGGGTTAGCGCGGCATCGTGGCACCTGCGGGAACGCCGCGCGCTTCACGCCCGAGTCGTGAGCCGGGTCACTTGACGATCGCCTGCAAGTACCTGTCGATCTCTGCTCGGTCGATGTCCTGGTCGCCTGTTCCAGCTGCGGTTCACTTGACCAGCACCACGGGCACCTGGGCCAGATGCACGACCTTGAGCGTGGTCGAGCCGACCAGCAGCTCGGCGAGTGCGCCGCGCCCATGCGTGCCCATGACGATGTGATCGCAGTGCAGGGCGCTCGCCAGTCGCACGATCACCTCCGCGACCGTGCCGACTTCGGAGTGCATCGTGCACTTCGCGCCTGCCGCCTCGATCAGGGCGCACGCCGCGTGCAGCGCCCGGGCACTCTCGTCCCGATGGAAGCCGGCGACCTGGTCCCGGCTGACGAACTGGCCGATGTGGGCGGACACCGGGTGTTGCACATTGACCAGGTGGATCGCGAGATCGGCCGGGATCGAGCCTTCGGCCCGCATGCCAAGCAGGTACCGAACAGCGCGCAGCGAGCACTCCGAGCCGTCGACCGGCACCACGACTGCTCTCATCGGCTCCCTCCCGTCGACCGCCGGGGGCCGTCCGCGGTTGACATTGCCGCGTGGCCAGGCGATTCAGCTGGTTCTCTTGCCCCGGTAGACCGCGAAGTCTTGCGGGGCAGTGCGGGAAGGTAAGGCAAGGCCGCACGCGCGTCAACAGCCCAATCCGGCCTGCTGGCCGCGCGGTTGCGCCCGCCGGCCCCGGCCTGGTTGCAGCGCCACATCGGCGCGCTCGATGCGGCCTTCCAGATGGTAGTAGGGATGCGTTCCCCTCCCCCACGTGCCGGGCAGGCGCGGCAGGGACCCCTGACCTGTAGTTGACACTGCAGGACAAGTGGTGCTTACTGCCCAGACCCGAATCGGGTGCAGGCGCCGACGCCCAGGCTTCCCGGTGCGTCGCAACCCGAAAGGGGGCGACGTCACAGCGGCAGTTCTGACAATCTCCCGCGAGACTGAACCCCGGCGTGGCGGCTGCGATGTCACACGAGGCCGGCATCTCAGCCGGTCCGAGAAGGAGGAGAACATGTTTCGATTCACGCAGTGGTTGGGCGCGCGCGCTGCAGTCGTCGCCGCGCTGTGTCTCTGGGCGCCGCTTTGCCCGGCCCAGCAACCCGTCACTCTGAAGATCCAGGCGAGCTGGCCAGCCTCGCTCACGCTCTACGAGAACCTCACGTTCTTCGCGGAGCGAGTCAACAAGCTCTCCGCAGGCACCCTCAAGATCGATGCCATGCCCGCCGGCCAGGTCGTTCCGCCGTTCGAGGTGCTGGATGCGACCGCCAAGAAGGTGCTCGATGGCGCGCACAGCTGGCCCGGCTACTGGGTCGGGAAGAACAAGGCGGGGGTCCTGTTCAGTGGCGGTCCGGGCGGCACGTTCGGCATGGACTACATGGACGTCATGGGCTGGATGTACAACGGCGGCGGGTTCGAGCTCTACCAGGAGTACTATCGCGACGTCTTGAAGCTCAACGTGGTTGCGTTCCCGATCCTGCCTTCGGGCCCTCAGGCGCTGGGCTGGTTCAAGCGACCGATCAAGAATCTGGCCGACTTCAAGGGCATGAAGTGCCGGCAGACCGGCCTGGCGGCCGAGATCTGGCAGCGCATGGGCATGCAGACGGTGAACATGCCGGGCGGCGAGATCATCCCCTCCGCGCAGCGCGGCGTGATCGACTGCGCCGAATGGGTCGGCGGCGTCGAGGACCTGCGCCTGGGCTTCCAGAGCGTCTGGAAATACCACTACACGCCGAGTCTGCACGAGAGCGTCACGATCGGCGAGCTGCTGATCAACGGCGACGTGTGGAAGGGCCTCTCGCCTCAGCACCAGGAGATCGTCAGGTCCGCCGCCACCGAGACCTTCCTGCTCTGGTGGGTGAAGTGGCAGAAGCAGAACGGCGACGCGCTGAAGGAAATGCAGGAGAAGTACGGCATACAGGTGCTGCGCACACCACCCGATATCCTGATCGAGTTTCTCAAGACCTGGGACGAGATCGCCAAGGAAGAGTCGGCGAAGAACCCGTTCTTCAAGAAGGTGCTCGACTCGCAGCGCGCGTACGCAGCCGTGGTGGTGCCGGCAAAGCGCCTGTACTTCCCGCCCTACTCGTTCGCCGCCAACTACTACTTCCCCGAGAAGCAGCGCGCAGCAGGGCCAGCGAAACCGTAACGGATCGTTGCCCTCACCATCCCGGCCCGTCGTGAGAGCGACGGGCCGATTGTTGTGCCGATCAGTCTCTACAGGGAGACCGCCGTATGCTGGAACCGTCCGCGGGACTGCTGCGCCTGGTGCGCACGATCGACTGGTTCACCGACGCAACCGGAATCTGGATCGCCGCGCTCAGCCTGCCGCTGGTCGCGGCGGTCACCTGGGAGGTCGCGGCGCGCTACGGCTTCGGGGCGCCGACGATCTGGTCCTTCGACGTCACCTACATGCTGTACGCGACGCTGTTCATGCTCGGGTCGGCCTACGCGCTGCACAAGGGCGCCCACATCCGCACCGACTTCTTCTATGAGCGCTGGTCGGTCAGGACGCGCGGCATGATCGACGCCGTGGCCTACATCGTGTTCTTCTTCCCGTCGTTCATCACCTTGCTGGTGGTGAGCTGGGACGAGGCGTTCTACGCCTGGACGATCAACGAAACCTCCGAGCAGACGCCGTGGCGGCCGATCCTGTGGCCGTTCAAGCTGATCGTGCCGCTCGCCTGCCTGCTGCTGCTGGTCCAGGGCGTGTCCGAGACGATCAAGAGCCTGTGGGCGGCACGCACCGGCATCGAGCTGGAACACAAAGAAAAAATCGAGGTGTAAGGATGACCGGGCTCGCGCTTCTCGGTTTGATCATGCTGGTCGTGATGATCGGGGCGATCTTTATCGGCTTCCCGATCAGCTTCACGCTGCTGTTTCTCGCACTCGCCTTCGGCTACTTCGGGCTCGGCCACACGGTATTCGATCTGGCGTACTTCCAGACCCTCGGCATGATGAAGGAGGAACTGCTGGCGGCGGTACCGCTGTTCATCTTCATGGGCTTCATCACCGAGCAGGCGGGCTTGATGGAGCGGCTGTTCGTAGCGTTCCGCCTGCTGCTCGCGCCCGTGCGCGGCGCGCTGTTCCTGGTGGTCATCCTCACCGCGACGATCTTCGCGATGGCCACCGGCATCGTTGGCGCAGCCGTAACGGTCCTGGGCATCATGGCTTCACCGATCATGATCAAGACCGGCTACGACGCGAGGCTCGCCGCCGGCACCATCGCCGCCGGCGGTACGCTCGGCATCCTGATCCCGCCCTCGGTCATGCTGATCGTGATGGGCCCGGTGCTGGGCGTTTCGGTGGCGGACCTGTATGCGGCGGCGTTCGGGCCGGGGTTCATGCTCGCCGGGATCTACGTCGTCTACCTGATGGTGCGCTGTTTCATCGACCCGAAGCTCGGTCCGCCGGTGCCGAAGGAGGAGCGCGTCCACAGCCTCGGCAAGATTCTCGGCGAGGTGGCGATCGGCATCCTGCCCCTGGGATTGCTGATCGCCTTCACGCTGGGGACCATCCTGGCCGGCCTGGCGACGCCGACCGAAGCCTCGGGGATGGGGGCGCTGGGCGCGCTCATCCTGGCGGTCGCCTACCGCAGGTTCAGTCTCGCCGGGCTGAAGCGTGCGCTGCTGTCGACGATGGCGACCTCGAGCATGGTGCTGCTGCTCGCGGTCACCTCGAACATCTTCGGTGCGGTGTTCGCGCGCATGGGCAGCGCGAACTGGATCACCGAGACGATGCTCGCGCTGCCGTTCCCGCCCCTGGCGATGCTGATCGTGGTGCTGTGCCTGATCTTCCTGCTCGGCTGGCCCTTCGAGTGGCCGGCCATCGTGCTCGTGTTCCTGCCGATCTTCTACCCCGTGGTCGCGGCGCTGAAGTTCGATCTCGTGTGGTTCGGCGCGCTGGTGGCGGTGGTGCTGCAGACCGCATTCCTGTCGCCGCCGGTGGCGATGTCTGCTTACTATCTCAAGCAGGTGGTCAAGGACTGGTCGCTGGGGACCATCTACAAGGGCATGTTCCAGTTCATGCTGCTGCAGGTTGTGGCGATCGCGCTCATCGTTGCGTTCCCGTCGATCGCGACCTGGTTCCCAAACTACCTGCATGAGCAAGCACGCCTGGCGCCGGCGGAGCAGATCGAGGACAGTATCCGGCTGGAGGACTACGGTGGGGATCCCTACTCCAACGAGTCGGAGGAGGCCGGCCGGGCGCGCGACCAGGAGCAACAAGCACCCCGGTGATCCCCAGTATATCGATCTGGGGGCTATCGATTGCGGAATATCGATCCGGGCAGGCTGGGCGAGGACCCTACTTGACCAGCAGCACGGGGACCGGCGAAAGGTGAATGACGCGGGCGGAGACCGAGCCGAGCAGCATGTTAGCCAGGGTGTTCATACCGCGCGTTCCCATCACGATCAGATTGCAGCCATGCTCGGCCGCATAGCGCGCGATGCACTCGGACTCCTCCCCTACGGCCACGTGGACGGTGAAGGGCACGCCCGAGGCCTCCAACTGCTCGCGCGCGGTCTTGAGCGCGGCCTCCCCTTCCTCCTGGTAGAACGCGTCGAGCTGCTCCCGAGGGATGAACCGGCGCACGTTGCCGGAAGCGATCGGGCGCTGCACGTTCACCAGATCGATCCGAATCGGCGCGCGGTACAATTCTCGAGTCGACAGCGCATAGCGCAGCGCGCGCAATGCAGATTCGGAGCCGTCGGCCGGAACGAGAATGCGCATGCTGATGTCCTCCAAGTGTCCTCAGCGGCTCACCCTGTCATTTCAGGTATGGCGCGGCAGTCTATGCTTGTTCGCAGCGCTTCAGTATACCTCGGGCTCGCCGGGATTCCCTCCCAGCCAACTCGTCCGCGCCAGGCGCCCCTTGCTCGGTCGCTTGCAGCCGTGGTCTAATACGCCGGTTGTCCCTCAAGGGGGAGTAGCTCCAATTCGCGGGGCCGTCATCCCGGAGCCTTCAGCTCCCGGTTCCGCGAGCGCCCAGGCGCGAGCGAGACCTTTGCCGGAGTTCGGCGAAGGTCCGCGCGCCGGGATCCGCGTACCGCTGCCGCGGGTCCAAGGAAAACTGCATGGAGCTCTCACCGGAGTTCGTTTCGTTCACCTCCGCCCTCGCGGCTATCATCGTCATCGACCTCATGCTCGCGGGCGACAACGCGATCATGATCGCGCTCGCCGCCCGCAACGTACCCAAGCATCTGCAGCGGCGCGTCATCCTCTGGGGGACTGCCGGCGCTATCGGCGTGCGCGTGGCGATGACGCTCGCCGTGGTCTGGCTGCTCAGGATCCCCGGGCTCGCCGGCGCCGGCGGGCTGCTCCTGCTGTGGATCGCGTACCGCCTCATGGTGCACACGGACACCGGCGAGCGCACGGTGCACACGGACAGCGGCGAGCGTACGGCGCACGCCGCCGACAGCTTCTGGGGCGCGATGCGGCTCATCGTGGTCGCCGACGCAGTCATGGGTCTGGACAATGTCCTGGGTGTGGCTGGGGCCGCCCAGGGAAGCTGGGTGCTGGTCACACTGGGGCTGCTGATCAGCATACCGATCGTCGTGTGGGGCAGCTCTCTGTTGCTCCACTGGATCCAGCGCTTCCCGGTCATCATCTATCTCGGTGCCGGCGTGCTCGCCTGGACCGCGGCCATGATGATCGTCGGCGAGCCGCTCATCCAGGGCCATCTCGCCGAGCAGCCGGCACTGCGATGGATTATCTACGCCGCGTCCATCGCGGGCGTCCTCGGCGTCGGCTACCTGCGCCAGCGCCGCGCAGCGGCCCAGGCGCGGCGGGCGGAAGCATGAACGGAGATTGAACGGCTCTTCAGGATTCTGATTCCGTTCCGGGTTGGAACCGCAAGCTGCCGGCAAGGATCCAGCCCCTGTCGCGTGGGGTGATCCGGCACACCCCAGTCAGTGCTGCTTCCAATAGCGCTGGCGCCCGTAATTGAACGCGACGATCCAGGCCAACGTTCCGATTGCCAGCCACAGCAGGCCGGCCACGAGGTCCGTCGTGATCGCCGGCTTGGTGAAGTTCGGCCAGATCCACCACAGGCCGGAAATCAAAGCCCCCAGCCAGATCAGCATCAAGACATGCCAGACGATCGCCCTGAGCATCAACCACCCGCCAGCCGCTTCGGTAACTCGAAGATCGCGAAATAGCCCACCGACGCCAGACCGGTGACGAAGCTGAACCACAGCAGCGCGGTATTGAGCTTGCTCATTTGAAACTCGGGCGGAAGCCGCCGTTTGTTGATCAGCATGATCTGCACCGACCCGATGGAGCGATAAGCGACTGCTGCGGTCGCTACCATCATCCATACGATCAGCGGCTCCTTCAGCAGCACCAGGTAGAGACCGGCAAGGACGGCTGCGGTCACCACGACGAAGTAGTAGAACCGGTAGGGGCGCTTCTTTTCCCAGTCCGTGGTGACCGCGATCGCGTCGGTTGTCGTGCGACCGATCATGGTGTCGTAGAAGGGGAACTGCGCGTCGTACAGCGTTACCATGACTACCAGCAGCATGAGCCACCCGGCCGCTTGACCGAGCACGCCCTGGGCGATCGTGGCCATCTGCAGCGGCACTTCGACGCCTTTCGGGAAGTTTCCGCTGCGCAGGAACTCGTCGTGCAGATAAGCGTAGCCGGCGACCGAGTACAGATAGGTCATGAGCAGTCCGCCGATGATCGCCCACCAGAGAATGAGGCTCCAGCCGCCGACTTTTATCCATTGCTGCATCTTGGCGACTTCTTGCGGATCTTTGCTGTCCCAGCGCACCTCCTCGGCGGTGATCTGCTCCGGAGGGCGCAACGCGCCGGTCACCTGGCCCGCATACTTGCCCATGCCCCAGCCCGCAGCCACCACCCAGAAGCTCACCCACATGAGGCTGCCTCCAGGCTGGTTATACATCGCGGTGATTTCGATGGGTGAAAGCCCGCTCACACCCTGGGTGAAGAACTGTACGCCGCAGTAGGCAGCCAACACGGTGAGGTAGTCGGAGGGTTTCGCGACGATCACCGTGATCGCCAGCACCAGGACGATGTTGGCGACCATGATCACCTCGAAGAACCTGGCCAGGAAGGCGTAGGTTCTGTTCGAGAAATAGAAGACCACCAACACCAGGAGCAGGGCGATGACCGCCCAAAGGTACTGCGGCGGCAGGGTCGAACCGGGAAACAGGGTTTGTGTGGTGAGGCCGGTGAACTTCGAGGCAGCGATGACTGCGCCCGCCATCCACACCGGCCATCCCCAGGTCAAGATCGCTGCCAGCGCCCAGAACCAGGGCCAGAAACCGCGCGGCGCGAGCTCGTTGGTGCCCGCGAAGAACGATCGCCCCGTGCAACAGCTGTACTTGATGCACTCGTAGACCAGCGCGGTTTCGACGATAACCGAGATGACAAGCAGCCAGTGGAACCCGAATGCGCCCCTGGCAGCTACGTTGGGCAGGAAGTACGCCTCGCCCCCGCCGATCGAGATGCCGAAGTTGATCGCCTGAGGACCGACCGCTGCGATCATCCCTCCGATCGTGAGCGGCAGCGGGTCGGGTACTTTGAGAACGGGACGCGTATCGACCGAGGCGATGCTCGAGCGTATGTCTTTGGCGGCAGCCATTGCTTCCCCCCGTTTCGACCCGATCGGTCGATGGCGTAAGGATATGCTTTCGTCCGGGACCCTGCCAGGCGATCGGAGATTCGCCATCTCCCGTGTAGCGCCCGGACGCTGCGGGAGTGGCGTCTCGCGTTAGTTGACGGCGGCCGAGGAGCGCCGTAGCGAGACAATGCCCAGCCGAGGCAGGCCTCAGGTCCCGACGGTCGGCGCTGTCCTCGCCCTCAAAACCGCCTTCGTCAGCTCGATGACAACGAGCACGAACAGGCCCACGGCGAGGACCAGGCCGAGGGTGCCGAGCGTGGGCAGGCCGATGCCGAACGCCTCCCGCACCGCGGGAATCTGCATCAGGACCGCGAGCAGCAGCAGCTCCCAGCCGATGGCGAGAATCAGCCACTTGTGGGGAGGCGCCCGGAACACGCTGTAGCGCAGCGACACGAAGCTGATCGCGATGATCAGCTCGACCACCACGAACAGGAAGAAGATCTCGGTGCGCGCCACCTCGATGTCGGTGTAGTTGGAGAAGAAGACCCACAGGAAGATCGGGCACTCGATGAGGACCCCGAGCAGGACGAGTGTACGAACATCCGGGGAAAAGACGCTCTCCTTCGGGTTGCGCGGCGGCCGCTGCATGATGTCGGGGTCGGGCGGGGACAGGCCCAGCGCCAGGGCAGGCAGGCCGTCGGTCGCCAGGTTGATGTACAGAATGGCGGCCGGCAGCAGCGGCAGGAGCTCGGGCCCGGTGGCGATCACCACCCCCCCCAGGACCACGACCTCGGTGATGTTGGCTCGCAGCAGGTAAGTGAGATACTTCTTGATGTTCTCGTAGATCCAGCGGCCGCGCTCGATGGCGCGCACGATGGTCGCGAAGTTGTCGTCGGCCAGCACCATGTCCGCGGCCTCCTTGGCCACGTCCGTGCCGCTGATGCCCATGGCGATCCCGATGTCTGCGTGCTTGAGCGCCGGCGCATCGTTCACGCCATCGCCGGTCATCGCGACCACCTCGCCGCGGGCCTTCCAGGCACGCACGATCTTGAGCTTGTCCATCGGCGAGACGCGGGCGTAGACGCTCACGCGGTCCACCACGCGCTGCAACTCCTCCTCGCTCAGCTTGTTGAGGTCGTCTCCGGTCAGTGCGAGGTCGCCTTCGCGGTAGATGCCGATCTCCCTTGCCACTGCCAACGCCGTGAGCTTGTGATCGCCGGTGATCATGACTGGCCGTATGTGCACCTGCCGGCACACCCTGACCGCCTCCACCGCCTCCTCGCGCGGCGGGTCCATCATCCCCACCAGCCCCAGGAAAGTCAGGCCGTTCTCCACGGAGTCCTCCGACGGCACGTCCTCGGGCAGCTCCTTGTATGCGAGGCCGAGAACGCGCAGCGCCGCCTGGGCCATCTCCTCGTTCACCGCGAGGATCCGGGCACGCTCGGCTTCGCCCAGCGCCCTGCTGCCGTCTGGTTCCAGCACCGATGTGCAGCGCTCCAGCACGACCTCCGGGGCGCCCTTGACAAAGGCCAGGCGACGCCCGTCCGGCAGGATGTGAATGGTGCTCATGCGCTTGCGCTCGGAGCTGAACGGCAGCTCCCCCACCCTCGGTGCCTGCAGCCTGCACGCATCCTGCTGCAGGCCCGCCTTGACAGCCAGCACGATCAGGGCGCCCTCGGTGGGGTCGCCCCTGACGAACCAGCGCCCGCCGTCCTGGTCCAGCACCGCGTCGCTGCACAGGATCCCCGCGGTGAGCAGCAGCCGCACCGGCTCCTCGTCCACGGACACGGCTGGGTCGAAGCCGCCGAGCGGTGCATAGCCGGCCCCGGTCACCTCGACCACGCGTCCACCCACGAACACGCGCCTTGCCGTCATCTCCCCCTTCGTCAGGGTGCCGGTCTTGTCCGAGCAGATCACCGTCGTGCAGCCGAGCGTTTCCACCGCCGGCATCCTGCGCACCAGCGCGTTGTTCTTGGCCATCTCGTGCATGCCCACGGCCAGCGCGCCGGTCACGATGGCGGCGAGCGCCTCGGGAACGGCCGCCACTGCCAGCGCGATGGCGAAGATGCCGATGCCCACCACGAACTCGAGGTTGACCTGACCGACCAGGATCTCGCGGATGAGGCTCGTCACGATCGTCAGGCCGCATACGCCCAGCGCGATGATCCCCAGCCACCGCCCGATCTCCTCGGTGCGCTTCTCGAGCGGCGTCTTCTCCTCGCTGACCGCCGCGACCTGCTCGGCGATCCGGCCGAACTCGCTGGTCATGCCGGTGGCGCTGACCACCGCCTTGGCGCGGCCGTAGGTGACGGTAGTGCCGGTGAACACCATGCAGCGCCGGTCGCCGACCGAGGCGTCGGCCGGCACCGCCTTCGCGTCCTTGTCGACTGGAAACGATTCGCCCGTCAGCGGGGCCTCGTCGCACTTGAGCGCGAAGGCTTCCACCAGCCGGGCGTCCGCGGGGATGCGGTCGCCGGCTTCGAGCAGCATCAGGTCTCCGGGGACCAGGTCGCGCGACGCAACGCGGGCCGCCTTGCCTTCCCGCAGCACGGTGATGGTCGGGGCCAGCATCCGCTTGAGGGCATCGAGCGCGCGCCCGGCCCGATACTCCTGGACGAAGCCCAGGACCGCGCAGAACAGGACGATGACCAGGATGATGGCGGCGTCCACGATCTCGCCCAGCACCGCCGAGAGCACCGTGGCCACCAGCAAAATGATGATCAGCGTATTCTTGAACTGTGCGAGGAACAGGGTGACGGGCGAGACCCTGTCCTCCTTGCTGAGCTCGTTCGTCCCGTACTTCTCGCGCCGGCTCCGGACAGCGTCCTCCGTGAGACCCTGCCGCGGGTCCACCTCCAGTTCGCGCAGGATCGCATCGACCTCTATTGCGTGCGGATTCATCTTGTCCTCATCCAGAGAAACTGTTCGAGCACCCGGCTCGGTGCGGCGTCCTTGTGCGGCATGAGGTTGGACCCGCAGTCACTGCATCGCTCCGGAGGACCGCCGCGCGACTTCCGGGCGTTGCCAGCAGACGGCGGCAATGTCCAGCAGCCGTGGGTGGAACCGCAAGCCAAGCAGGCACTGCGCGAAGGCCCCCGCGGCGATTTCCCGCATCCCCGCCATCGCGGCAGTCAGGCGCAGGCGGCCGAGCCGCAGCACCGGCACGCGATGCCGGCTGCACAAGGTCTCCGCCCGGGTTTCGTCGAAGTGATGGTACAGCTCGTGCGCCAGGAACACAGCGCGAACGCTCTCGATGCCGAGCAGTCTCCCGAGCGCCGATTGTTGCAGCCGCCGATCCAGCGCATCGATGGCCGGCCTATACAGGACGATCCCGAGCGGGCGAGTCCGGTACTTCGCGAACACGATCGTGGTGCCGTAGCCGGCGTCGGCTTCGCTGTCCTCGACCGGGACGCAGTTCGCCGCGGCGATTCCATCCGCGTTGTCACCCCATCGCTGCCTGACTTGCTCGGCCAGCGCCGCACCGTCGGCCAGCGCCGCTTCGACCAGCTTGGAAATCTCGCTCCGCGACCAGCACGGCAGCGTGTGCATCCTCCCGCAGCAGCGCCGCAGCCCAGCGCATGCGGGGTGGTCGACTCGCTTAGCGCGGCGATGAGATCCGCCAGCGCGTTCGCATGCGCCGCCCGCGTGCGCCGCTCATACGCCCCGCGCGCCCTGCACGCCGATGATCGCGACCGCCGCATCGTCCGGCAGCCCCTCCAGCTCGCTGCGGCCGATGGTCATGGCCTGATCGAGCGCGTTGATCGCCGCTCAGATCCACCACGCGGCGGCCGGCGATCACGAACACGTCCGGCGTGATGACGCTGTCGCCGTTGTAGATCGTGACCTCCTCCCAGCATCGGCGCAGCTGCGCGATGCCGGTCGCACGCGTCGCGCCAAGCACGATCCCGTCGCTGCGCTGAACGCGGATGACGCCTTCCCGGTCCACCGCGCGGACCGGGCGCCGCCGGCTGGTGAAGAACCGCCACTTGCGCTCGACCACCTCGCCCTGGAACACGCGCACCTGGTCGGTCGCGGCGGCGAGCTTCACCGCCTCTGCGGGCAACCCCATCGAGGCGGCGGCGATGCTGCGGGCCTCCGCTTCGCTCACCTCCTTGAGCAGATCCTGCGCCCGCATCTCCGAGGCGCCCACCGCGGTGGCGCGGACCCGCTGGGTCTGGGCGTTCGACCTCGATGGTCACTTCCACGTTCTCCGGCGGCCGCGCCCAGACGCACGGCCGCCTCGGAGGCCTCGCGCTTGATGCGCTGCAGGTCTTCGGGCGTCGGGTTGGGGATCACCCGCTCCACGGTTTCGCGCACCATCGCCAACGCCACGCCGATCGACGAGATCACCTCGGCATCCTGGGAGATCTTGAAATCCAGGCTCATGCGCTCGGCAACGAATGGAATCAGAGCCGCCGCGCCGCCGCCCTCGCCCACCAGCACCGACCTGGTCGCGATCCAGGCCGTACTCGGCGATCAGGCTCTCGACCACCGGGATGACCTTGGCCGAGGCCTTCTCCAGAATGCGCCGCGCCGCTTCCTCGACGCTCACACCCAGACGCGCCGCGAGCGGCGCCATCGCTGCGCGAGCCGCCTCGCGGTTCCCGCACGCGTGCCAGCCGGGCTTGGCGTACCCCAGCACGTTGGCGGCGCAGGTATTGGTGATGGCGTAGCGCGTGCCGTTCGCCGCGCGCACCGCAACGTAGTCGTCGGGATCGCCTTGCTTCGGGCTGAACAGCTCGAGCTGCGGCGCCTGGATATCCTCGGTGCCGGCGAAGGCCGCATACGGCAGACCAGCGATGTGCGCGCTGCGGGGACCGACGTCGACGATCTCGCTGCCGCGCACCCGCACCATGCTGCCGCCCGCGATGCCGATGCACCCGCACGTCGAGCGAGTTGACGTAGGTGTCGTGCCCGCCCACCCGCGCATGCTTCACCGTCGGGCGGCCGTTGCGGATCACGCCGATGTTGGTGCTGGTCCCGCCCACTTCGAAGTAGATGCCGTCGGACACCTTCAGGTACATGAGCGCGCCGGCGACGCTCGCCGCCGGCCCGGAGAGCATCGTCACCACCGGCCGGCGCCGCATCTCCGTGCACGTCCATGACGCCGCCGTCCCCGCGCATGATCATCAGCGGGGCGGCGATGCCGGCCTCGCGCACGCTCGCCTCGGTCATGTTGGCGGTGCCGATCATCTTCGGCAGGATGCTGGCGTTGATCACCGCGGTGCGCGTACGCGTAGTCAGGCCGTACAGCTTGCTGATCTCGTGACCGCCGGTAGCGGCCATTCCGAGCTCAGCCGCCTCGCGCATGACCAGCTCCTCGCCGCTCTGGTCGTCGACGCCGAAGGCGCTGGTTGCGACCACGACCTGCACGCCCTCGGCCGCGCAGCTCCTCGAGGGCCGCCCGCACCGAGGCCTGGTCCAGCCCGTCGCGGGTGATGAACCGATGGCTGGGACGAAGACTCCGCCCCGGCGCCAGCTCGATCTCCTTGATGCTGCTCTGGCCGCGCGCGAGCAGCGCTTCCACCCGGCTCGCCATGCCGATGATCCCCACCGCCGCGACGTCGCCCTCCAGCAGCGCATTGGTGGCCTGCGTGGTGCTGTGGGCCAGGAACACGACATCCGCGGGATCGACAGCGGAGCGCTCCAGCACGTTGCGGAACACTTCGACTACGCCCTTGGCCACGCCACGCGGATCGCTGTGGGTGGTCAGCACGGAGTAGCGGCCCACCACCTCGTAGGTCGCGTTGTCGATCAGCACCGCCTTGGTGAAGGTGCCGCCGACGTCGATGCCGATGCGATAGGTGCGACGCTCAGCTCATGGCAGTCCGCCTCCAGGTACCTCAGCCCAGCCAGCTGCAGTAGCAGATGGCCGAGCAGATGGCCACCATCAGCCAGCCGAACGGCAAGGCGGTTTTCAGGAACTGGCCTTGCGACACCTTGGTGTAGCCGATGGTCCACAGCGTCCACGAGTTGGTCGGATCCACGCTGCCCTGCATGACGGTCGGCGCGAGCCACAGCGCGTACAGATACGGAACCGGGATCTCGTTGTCGGAGAGCATGATCGCCAGCAGGGCCGCCCCCGTGCCCACCACCACCAGCGGGCCGCGGTAGATGCTCAGCACGCCACCCAGCACGCCGAAGAACAGCGCGGCCTGCGCCGTCGTGTGCGGCAGGATGGGAGAGAAGATCGGCTTCAGCGCGTCGGCCACCTGCGGCATCTGCCCGGCCACGATGATCATGCCGCAGATGGTCCACAGCGCGGCGATCGTGGCGATGTCGGGAAAGGCGTCGTAGAAAGTCTTGTTGAACAGATTCAGATGGCCCTGCAGGCTGCGGTCGCGTCCGGTCAGCACGAGCGCCAGCACGATGCAGACCAGAAAGGTCGGGATGATCTGCCACTTGAACACCATGATCATCAGCACCGGGAACACCGGCACGATGTAGGTGTAGTAGGGCGTGCGCTTGCGCGGCGCCTGCCCTGCCGTCGCAGCATCGACGCTGGCCGCCCGACGAATGCCCAGCTTGCGCAGGTTGATGTAGATCATCAGCCACGCGCAAGCGATGTAGACGCACATGCCGACCATCCAGTAGCTGAGCCACGGCGCCTCGTACTTGATGCCCGGGAACAGCTTCTCGAACGTTCCGAACTGCACCAGGTTCACGAACGCCCCGGCGCCGATTCCCATGGTGAAGGTCGGCGCCGCGACGCGAGCGGGGATGCCCTGGCTCATCATGATCGGCAGCGCGATCACGCCGATCGCGATCGCCGCTCCGACGCCGTACATCGAGGTGAACAGCAGCGCGGTCACCAGATTGATGACCATCGCGGTGACCATCGGGCGGTCGCCGGTGAGCTCCACCGCCGAGCGGATCACGCTCTCGGCGATCCCGGTCTGGATCAGGACCTGCGCGAACCAGGCGCCGAAGACGATGATGATGACGGCGCTCGCGTACTGCGTTCCGCCGCCCTGCAGCACCTTGGCCTGGATGTCCTGCACGCTGATGCCCGCGATGACCGCCCATACGATCGCCAGAATCAACAGCATGATGATCGGACTCTGACCGCGGACGATCAGAACCACCACGATCAAGAATGCGATCAGCAGCGCGAGGCCGGTTACCATTTTTGCTTCTCCTCCCGTAGGGATCGTGATCGGTGATCGGGAATCGGTGGTCAGTGCGGGTTGCGCCTAGTACCGGTCACAGATCACTGATCACCGCTTTCAATCCGCCGAGACGCCGGCGCTGCGGATGATCGGTGTCCATCTGTCGATCTCAGCCGCCAGCCGGTCGTGCAGGCCGGAGGGCGTCTGCTGGGATTCGGACACGATCTGCGCGCCCAGTTCGACCAGCCGCTGGCTGACGGCCGGATCCTTCAATGCCGCACGCAGCGCGGCGTTCACCTTGTCCAGAGCGGCCCTGGGAGTGCCTTTGGGGGCGTAGATGCCATGCCAGACCACGACCTCGAACCCGGACAGGCCACCCTCCTCCAGCGTCGGCGCATCGGGAAGACTCGCGATGCGCGCCCGGGCGGTACCGCCATAGAGCTTCACTCGGCCGCCTTTGATGTGCGGAATGGTCTGCGTCGTCTGATCGCACAGCAGGTCCACATGCCCGCCGACCAAAGCGACGAGCGCGGGCGCGGTCCCTTGGAACTGTACCGTCGTGAGCTCCACACCGAGGGCCTGTTGTAACAGCATCGCGCACAGATGCGACACCGATCCCGCCCCGGCCTGAGCGAAATTGAGCGTGGCCCTGTTGGCCTTGGTGTACGCGATCAATTCCTGCAGGGTGTTGGGCGGGAGACCCTGACGACCAACGAGGGTCATCGGCACGTCCACCACCTGGCCGACGAACTCGAAGCTGGTCAACGGATCGTAGGTGAGGCTCTTGTAGAGCGCTTTGCTGGTCGCCATGCCGGTGTGATGGATGAGCAGCGTATAGCCGTCCGGGTGCGCCCTCGCGACATAGCCCGCCGCGATCGTGCCGCCGGCGCCCGGCTTGTTCTCGACCACCACGCTCTGGCCCAGTGTCTGCGCCATCGGCCCCGCCAGCGTGCGCGCCAGGACATCGGTGGGGCCGCCGGCGGAGAACGGAACGACGAGCGTGACGGGACGCGTTGGATACGCCGTGTCGCCCTCCCCGCCCTTACAGCCGGCTAGCGTGGCGAGCAGCCAGCCGCCCAGCACCAGAGCGAGCCACAGCCGCATCACGTGCCATTGCGCGGCCCCGTTTCATACCGGTTGCACCCGACGCCGCGCGCGCCACCACGCCAGCACCAGCGGCGACAGCCAGACCACCAGGGTGAGTACCCCCAGGCTGCCGGCGATCGGCCGCTCGAAGAACGCAAGCCAGTTTCCTTCGGCCTTGATCATCGAGGTGGCGAAGTTCTCCTCGAACATCCCGCCCAGCACCACGCCCAGGATCGCCGGGGCGATCGGGAAGCCGTTGCGCTCCATGAAGAACGCGACCACGCCGGCCGCCAGCATCACCGCGATATCGAAGGCGGTGTTGTTGATGGCGAACGCGCCGACCATGCAGAACGTCAGGATGATCGGCATCAGCACCCGCCGCGGCACCCGCAGGATCTGCTTGTACAGCTTGATCGCCATGAACCCGAGCGGAACCATCAGGATATTGGCCAGGAAGAACACGATGAACACCGCGTAGATGTTCTCCGGGTGATGGAGAAAGATGGTGGGGCCCGGGTTCATGCCCTTGAGGTACAGCACTCCGATGGCGATAGCGGTGATGGAATCGCCTGGAATGCCGAACACGAACGCGGGGATCCATGCGCCCGACAACGCGCCATTGTTTGCAGCCCCGCTCTCTACGACACCCTCGACGTGGCCGGTGCCGAACTTCTCCGGCGTCTTGGAGAACTTCTTGGAGATCGCATACGAGATCCAGGCCGCGATATCGGCCCCCGCTCCAGGCAGCGCGCCGATCGCCGTACCCACCGCGCTGCCGCGCAGGATCGCCATCGGGTAGCGCTTGATCAGCGTCCACTGCCCCTTGAAGACGTTGCCGATCTTCTCCTGCGCCAGCACCAGCTGGCCCTCGCGGTTCGACACGACGAAGCGCAGCACCTCCGACACGGCGAACATGCCGATCATCAGCGGGATGAAGCTGATGCCGCCCAGCAGGTTGTCCACCCCGAACGTGAAGCGCGGGTGCGCCGCCGGATTGTTCATCCCGATGGTCGACAGCAACAGGCCAAGCAGCAGCGAGATCATGCCTTTCAGCGGGCGGTCGGAGGCGATGAACACCGCGCAGGTGAGGCCCAGCAGCACCAGCCAGAAGTACTCGAAGGAGCTGAAGTTGAGCGCAACCTCGGCGAGCGCGGGCGCGGCCGTGACGAGCACGATGGTGCCGAGCAGGCCGCCGATGGCGGAGAACACCAGGCCCGCGCCGAGCACCAGCTCGGCCTGACCCTTCTTCGTCATGGCATAGGCTTCGTCGGTGTAGGCGGCGGAGGCCGGCGTGCCGGGCATGCGCAGCAGCGCGCCCGGGATGTCGCCCGAGAAGATCGCCATCGCGGTGCAGCTCACGATCGCCGCCACCGCTGGCACCGGCGGCATGAAGAAGGTCACCGGCACCAGCAGTGCGGTGGCCATCGTGGCGGTGAGGCCGGGAATAGCTCCCACAAACAGGCCAAACAGGGAGGCAGCGAGAATCACCCCCAGTACGTAGGGGTCGAAGACCAGCGCGAAGGCAAGCTCGAGGTTTTCCATGCAGGGCGGCCGGCTACCAGGCGAACGGCGTCAACAGCCCCCAGGGCAACGGCACCTTGAGCAGCGTGTAGAAGATGTAGTGGATGATCAACGGCACGACCACGGCGACCGGCACCAGGACCAGCACGCGCGTCCCCGTCGCAACGAGGAACGCGGCGAGCGCCACTGGCGCGGCGATGAAGTAGCCGAGCTCGTCCGAGAACAATAGGTAGAACAGCACCCCCCCGATCACCAGCAGGAAATCGAACAACAGCCGCGGGCTGCGCGCCCAGGCATCGATCTCCAGCGCAGGTTGCTTCTCCGGGCTGCGCAACCGGGACGCAATGAGACTCAGCCCGGCGAGAATCAGCCCGGCCGCGATCAAAGTCGGGAACAGCGCCGGCCCGAACGTCTGCCCGGGCATAGGCGGAAAGTCCCACGCATACGCGATCACCGCGACCGAGAAAGCGACCAGCAGGAGCGCGATGAGGGAATCGTTGAGTCGCATAGCGGGTGAGGCGTCAGGCGTGAGGCGTAAGTTCTGGTGAGGCGTTAGGCGCGAGGCGTGAGGCGCAAAACAGCCAGATATGCCCAGTGGCGGGCACCCAGGATTAGGCGCTCAGGACACACAGCAACGCTGCCGAATGGAGCCGGTCGATAGGGTTTCGACACCTCAGGCCTCACGCCTCTCGCCTCTCGCCTCTCGCCTCACGCCTCTCGCCTCTCGCCTCACGCTCACTTCGCCAATCCCACCGTCTTCATCAGCCGCCCGAGCTCCGCATCCTCCTTCGCCATGAACTGCGCGAACTGGTCGGGGCCCATCCAGGTGGTGCCGAAGCCGCGGCTCTGCATGAAGTCCTGGAACTCCTTGCTGTCGTAGGCCTTCTTCAGCGCGACGAGAAGCCGTTCCTGTACATCCTTGGGCAGCCCTTTCGGCGTGGCAATGCCGCGCCACACCCCGGCGACCCAGGTGCTGCCGATCGCCTGCTTCACCGTCGGCACGTCCGGAAACAGCTGGGCACGCTTTTCGTCCATGATCGCGAGGCTGCGCACCTTGCCGGCCTCGATCAGTGCCCGCGCCTCGGGGAGCGAGCCGGGCACCATGTCGACACCGCCCGCGACGAGGTCGAGCAGGCCCGCGGCGTTGCTTTGGCTCGGCACGAACGGCACGCTGGCCGGGTCGATCTTCTGCTCGAGCAGCAGCCCGTAGAGCGCGAGGTGCCAGCTGCCCCCATACCCCGTTCCCGACGCTTTGAGCTTGCCCGGTTTGGCGCGGACCGCGTCGAGCAGTTCCTTGAGGTTCTTGTAGGGGGCGTCGGTGCGCACCTGCAGCGCGGCGGGATCGAGATTGACCAGCGCGAGCGGTGTAAACGAGGCGCCCGACAGGGTCGTGAGGCCCTGGTGATGCATCATCCCGATCTCGAGCGTGACCATTCCGATGGTGTAGCCGTCGGGCCTGGCGCCGGCGATGGCGGCATGGCCCACCACGCCGCTGCCGCCAGTGCGGTTCACGACGTTGACGGGCTGGCCGAGATCGCGCTCCATCAAGGTGGCGAGCATGCGCGACACCGCGTCAGTGCCGCCGCCCGCGCCCCACGGCACGATGAAGGTGATGGGGCGAGTCGGATAGGCGGCCTGCGCCGTCAGCGACGCCAGCAGGCAGAGCGCGGCCAGCACCCGTGCGGGGCGGCGCAGGAACGATTGCATTCGGTCTCCTCCTGTCAGTCTTGGGATCGCGGCGCTCCCGAGCTTCGGAGCGAGCGCGGATGTTACCCGGATCAGGCCATCGGTGCGCATCGAAAGCCGCCTGCGGTCATTGCAGAAACTCCGGCGACAGCAGCCTCGGCAGGAACAGGACGAGATCGGGCCACAGGATCACCAGCGCCAGCACGCCGAGCATCGGGATCAGCATGATGAACGTATCCTTGAGCACATCGACCATGCGCATCCCCGCCACCGCGCACGCGATCATGAGGCACAACCCATAGGGCGGGGTCACCAGGCCGAAGGCGAGCGACACGATGCCGATCATGGCGAAATGAATCGGGTCGAGGCCGGCCGACTGCGCGAGCGGGGCGAGGATCGTGCCCACGATGATGATGGCGGGGATCGCGTCGAGGAAGCACCCCACCACCAGGAACACTCCGGCGATGAAGAAGCCGGTCGTGGTGGGCCCCATGTGCCAGGCCTGCACGCCGGCGAGCAGCGCCTTGGGGATCTGGTAGTAGGCGAGCAGCCAGCCGAAGGCGCTCGCGGTGCCCACGCAGAACAGCGCGACCGCGGCCAGCCGGCCGGTGTCGAGCAGCGCCGAATACAGTCCGTCGAGCTTCATCTCCCGGTAGACCACCAGCGACAGCACGCCGGCGTACAGCACCGCGATGCAGGCCGACTCGGTGGCCGTGAACCAGCCGAAGATCTTGCCGCCGATGATGATGACCGGCGTCATCAGCGCCGGCACCGATACCGCTGATCGCTTGATCACCTCGAGCAGCAGTCGCGCGCGGATAGGTCGGGTATCCGCGCGCCTTGGCATAGACGTGCACGGTGCCCATCTGCACGAAGCCGATGAGCAGCCCCGGGATGATGCCGGCGAGAAACAGGCCCCCGATCGACACGGTGAGCAGCCCGCCCCACACGATCATCAGGATCGACGGCGGAATGATGACGGCGAGCACCGCCGACACGGCCGTGATAGCCACCGAGAAGCTGTCGTCGTAGCCCTCCTTGCGCTGGGCCTCGATGAAGATCTTCGACTGGCTGGCGGCATCCGCGGTCGAGGAGCCGGAGATGCCGGCGAAGAAGATCGACAGCACCACGTTGATCTGCGCCAGCCCGCCGGGGAAATGCCCCACCAGCGCGCGCGACAGCCGCACCAGTCGGTCGGTGATGCCGCCCACGTTCATCAGGTTGGCGGTGAGCAGGAAGAACGGCACCGCCAGGAGGATGAAGGAGTTGTAGGCGTTGAAGGTCTCCTGCAGCAGATTCTGCGGCGACAGGCGCTCCTCCCACAGGAAGATGGGCAGGCAGGCGAGCCCCAGCGCGAAGGCCACCGGCACGCGCAGGAACAGCAGCCCGAAGAATGCGCCGAACAGGATGAGGGCCGCGACGTCGGGCGCGATCAGCGTCTCGGTCACTTTGCCCTCCCGAGAGCCGTGCGCAGGTCGTCGTAGAACTGCTCGCCGAGAAACACGATCCAGGTGGCACCCGCCAGCGGCCAGGCGACGTGGATCAGCCAGAGCGGCAGCTCGGCGAGCTCGGAGACGCGGCCGAGCGCGAAGCGGGTGAACTCGATCCCCCACCAGAGGAACGCCAGCGCGGCCACCAGCACGAACAGATTCGCCACGATCCGCAGCGTGGCCTGCGCCCGCGACCCCATTCGCGGCCACACGTCCACCACGAAGTGGCTGCTCTCGCGCACTCCCAGCATGGCCCCGAGCATGATCATCCAGACGAACAGGAAGCGCGCCATCTCCTCGGTCCAGATGTACGCGGGGATGAGCTCGGTGTAGCGCGAGAAGATCTGCAGGCTGACCGGGACGACCAGCACGGCCACGCTCGCCGCGAGCAGCCAGGTCAGCAGGCGCGCGTAGCCTGCGGTCAGGCGCCGCCAGGCGTTACGGTGGGAAGACTTGCTCGGCATGCGGGGTTCGGGACGGTTGATGATCGTGTTTACAGTAGCCTCTCGCCCGCTCCCACCACCCCGTCGCGCTCCGCGCGCCACCCCTCCTCGGGCAGGAGGGGAGAACCACCCCGAGCACGCTCGTCGACGCTCGCGCGTGGGAGCTGTCTTCGCCTCCCCTCCTCTAGCGAGGAGTGCGCGCGAGCGCGCCGGGGTGGTGGGAGCAAGAAACTCCCCTCCCTGCGCCGAGGAGGGGTCGGCGACGTCGCAGCGCGACGGGGTGTCGTGAGAGAGAAGGAGACTCCTCCTTTCCTGCCCGAGGAGGGCGTGGCGCGCGCAAGCGCGACGGGGTGGTGGGAGCCACGGCGAGAGGCAAGACTGCGGCCGGCGCGACGCGTCGGTGGCGCTACTTGATGGCGTTGATCTGGACCAGGATCGCCTCGACGCCGATGTCCTTCGCGTACGCGGCCATGACCGGATCGACCAGCTGTTTCATCCTATCGCGTCCGGCGAACGGGATGCGCTTGAGCTTGCCGGCCTTCTCCATGCCTTCGAGCTTCTTGGCGTCCTCGCTGGACTCGAGCTCGCGGCCATAGGCGCCGGCTTCCTTGCCGGCCTTGAGGATCGCCGCCTGCAGATCCGCCGGCAGGCGCTTGAAGGTCTTGCCCGAGAAGCACACCGGCCGGATCGTGATCGCATGCTGCGTGAGAGCCAGATTGGGTGCGACCTCGTAGAAGCGCATCTGCTCCACACCCGCGGCCTCGTTCTCTCCGGCCTGGATCACGCCGTTCTGGATCGCATTGTAGATCTCGTTGTAGGCAATCACCGTGGGCGCCATGCCGGCGGCCGCAAAAGTGCGACTCCAGATCGGGGCGCCCTGCACTCTCACTTTCAGGGCGCGCAGCGATGCGAGATCCGGCAGCGGTTTGCTGGCGAAAATATTGCGTACGCCGCCGCCGGCATAGCCGATCAGCATCACGTCGGACTTCTGCGCGATCTCGTCGGCCACCGGCTTGAACAGGTCCTGGTCGAGCACCTTGTGCCACTGACCCAGATCGCGGAACAGGAACGGGGCGTCGATGAACGGTGCCGCGCGCGAGAAGGTGGACATGTGCGCGGGCGACACGATGGCGTAGTCCACCGCTTTGCCCTGCGCCATGTACTCGAAGTACTGCTTCTCCAGGCCCAGCTCGCTGTTCTTGTGCAGCGCGAAGTTCACCGGTTTCCCGTAGTACTTCTTCACCAGCTCCTCGAACCGCACCAGCGTGCGGGTGAACACATGCTCGTCGGGGAACTGGACGGCGCCGTGCAGCGTCAGGGTCTGCGCCGCGGCGGGCGAGGCCAGCGCAGCCAAAGCCGCGCTGCCGATGATGCAGCGCACGAACGCGCGTCGGGTCATGCGATCTCCTCCGGGATAGCCGCTCGGACTCTGGGAGGCCCGATGCGGCCAGCCGGCATTGTCGGCGATCCGGGCAGGCAGCTCAAGTGCGCTAGTCGGCCTTTGATGCTGCCGGCCTTGACAGCCGCCGAAACGCATCACTCCCGGCGGTCCCCGGGTCGAGGTTCACCTCACCGTCAACGCCCGCGCCAGCGGGACGTTCCAGGATTGCGGTCCCGGGGGCCCGTTGCGGGCCGAGGCTCCCGGGCTGACATCCGGGGACGTAGCGCGTATCCTGCCATCCGCATTGGCCGCCGACTCTCGGGATGCGCTGACATTGTCGTCGCGCAAGCGCGACCGCGGGCACGGCAGGTCCACAGCAAGGCACACGAAACCACTCGGGGAGGCGGCAGGGCGTGAGCACGATTCGAAGGCCCGGTGCGGCGGGCCATGTGCTGCGCTGGCTGTGCATGACTTCCGCGACGATCGGCGGCGTGCTGCTCATCGGCATCGGCCTGATGACGCTGCTCAGCGTAGCGGGACGGGTGCTGTTCTCCCATCCGATCCAGGGCGACGTGGAGACGGTGCAGCTGGCCTGCGCCGTGGGCCTGGCGTCCTTCCTGCCCTATACCCAGTGGCAGGGCGGCAACATCATCGTCGACTTCTTCACGACCCGCACCTCGAAGACTGCACAGCGCCGGCTGGATGCGCTCGGCGCTCTGCTGCTCGGGCTGGTGGCGGCGCTGGTGTGCTGGCGCACGGGGGCGGGATCCATGGCCGCGTACGAAAACGGCGAGACCTCCATGCTGATCGGCATTCCGATCTGGATCCCTTACCTGCTCATGACCCCCGGGATGGGCCTGACCGCGGTGGTGTCCTTCTTCATCGCCTGGCGCCGGCTGACCACGGGGGACGCGCTTGAGTAACCTGTCCATCGGCCTTGCGCTGTTCGGCGCGATGCTCGTGCTGATGGCCGTGCGCGTTCCCATCGCGATTGCGATGTTCGTGCCGGGCGCAGTGGGCTACGCTCTGCTCTCCGGCTGGAACCCGCTGCTGAATCACCTCAAGGGGGCGGTGTTCGGGCGCTTTTCGGTCTACGACCTGTCGGTGATTCCGCTGTTCATGCTGATGGGCGCCTTCGCCATGCACGGCGGACTGTCCAAGGCGCTGTTCGACTTCGCCAACGGACTGCTCGGCCGTTTCCGCGGCGGCATGGCGATGGCCGGGATCCTCGCCTGCGCCGCCTTCGGCTCGATCAGCGGCTCGTCGGTCGCCACCACCGCCACGATCGCCCAGGTCGCGCTGCCGGAGATGCGGCGCATCAACTACTCGGGGCGGCTGTCCACGGCGGCGCTGGCGGCCGGCGGCACCCTGGGCATTCTGCTGCCGCCTTCCGTGACGCTGATGATCTATGCGATCCTCACGGAGCAGAACATCTCCAAGCTGTTTCTGGCCGCCTATGTGCCGGGCATCATCGCAGCCGCGGGCTACATCGTCGCCATCGCAGTGTTCGTGAGGCTCTACCCGGAGCACGCTCCGAAGACGACCGCGCCCAGCCGCGCGGAGTTCCTGCACAGCATGCGTGAGCGTGTCTCCGATCCTGGCGATCTTCCTGGTCGTCTTCGGCGGCATCTACGGCGGGTTCTTCACGCCGACCGAAGGCGCATCGATCGGCACGATGATGACCTTCCTGACTGCGCTGCTGCGCGGGGGCCTGGGCCGCGAACGGTTCATGCTCAGCCTGCTGTCCACCGCCCAGACCAGCGGCATGATCTTCATGATCTTCATGGGCGCGGACATGATGAACGCCTCACTGGCTCTCTCGCAGCTGCCGTCCGAGCTGGCCGCCGCGGTCGGGCAGGCGGGAATCCCGCCGCTCGCCATCATGGCGGCGATCATGATCTTCTACATCATTCTGGGCTGCGTGATGGACGAGCTGTCGATGATCATGCTCACCATCCCGGTGATCTTTCCGGTGGTGATGGGGCTCGACTTCTTCGGCCTGGGGACGACCGACAAGGCCATCTGGTTCGGCATCCTGATCTTGATGGTGGTCGAGATCGGCATGATCTTCCCGCCCGTGGGGCTGAACGTCTACATCATGAACGGCCTGGCCAAGGATGTGCCCATGGCCGAGACTTACAAGGGTGTGGTGCCGTTCCTGATCTCGGACGCGCTGCGCATGGCCCTGCTGATCCTGTTCCCGGGGATTACGCTGTGGCTGGTGCACATGTTAGGCTGAGCCGACACGCTGCCCGGAACTGCGTCAATCCGTCTATCGAGGAGAAAAAAATTGGCCAACCGATTCGCCGTCACGCTGATCGCATGCATCTGGGCCGGCGCCGCCGGCCAGGCGCAAGCCGAGCAGATCGTGCTGAAGGTGCACCACATGCTGCCTCCCACCTCCAACCCGCAGGTGCACATGATTCAGCCGTGGTGCGACAAGATCAGCAAGGAGTCCAACGACCGGCTCAAGTGCCAGATCTATCCGGCCATGCAGCTCGGCGGCACGCCGCCGCAACTGTTCGATCAAGTGCGCGACGGCGTGGTGGACATCGCCTGGACGGTGCCGACCTACTCGGCCGGGCGCTTCTCGAAGTCGGAGGTGTTCGAGCTGCCGTTCATGGCGCACACCGCCAAGGGCGGCAGCCAGGCGTTCTGGCAATACGAGCAGAAGAACGCCGCGGACGAGTTCCGGGGCGTCAAGGTGATCCTGCTGCATGTCCACGACGGGTCCCTGTTCCATTTCACCAGCAAGCAGGTCAAGACGCTGGAAGACCTCAAGGGGATGAAGATCCGCGCGGCCACCCGCATCAATGCGCGGATGCTGGCGGCGCTGGGCGCCACCCCCGTGCAGATGCCGCTGCCGCAGGTGCCGGAGGCCCTGGCCAAGGGTGTGATCGACGGCGCGATGGTCCCGTGGGAGGGTGTCCCCGCCATCAAGCTGCACGAGATCGCCAAGTACCACCTGGACACCCCGCCGGGGGCGGCGCGGTTTTCCAACACGATCTTCGTGATGGCCATGAATCAGGCCAAGTACGACAGCCTGCCGCCCGACCTCAAGAAGGTGATCGACGCCAACAGCGGACTGGCCACGTCCGCCTGGGCCGGGGAAAAGGGTTGGGACGCCTCGGTGGAACCGCATCGCAAGCTCGCCAAGGATCGCGGCAACACCTTCTTTACGCTGAGCGAGGCCGAGGTGCAGCGCTGGATGAAGGCCACCGAGAACGTCGACGACGACTGGGTCAAGGACGTCACGGCGAAAGGCGCCGACGGCAAGCGGCTGCTCCAGGAAGCGCGTACGCTGATCAAGCAGTACGAGTGAGGCGCGTCGGCGCTGACCGACCGGAAAGGAATTCACAGGATTAACAGGATTTCTCAGGATTGACAGGATTACAGGCTAGGATTGGCATGCCTCTCGACAGCCGGTCGCCCGTCGACGGGCGAATGGCCAGCCCGAGAGCATCCATGGAGCCTGTAATCCTGTCAATCCTGAGAAATCCTGTTAATCCTGTGAATTCGGTTTAGAACACTCAGCAGGAGAATGGCCGATGTCGTCCCAGTCTCGCGCTGCGCCCGATACCCGCCGGCACGCACCCTCCATACCTCTACCGCGACTACAAGAGCACGCCGGCGCGCGCGCCGCTGCAGCCGCTGGTGTCGCTCGAGCAAGACGCCGCGGAGTTGAGCGTGGCGCGGTTTCCTGGCTCGATCCTCAGGCCGAACGACATGGACCTGACGCGGCAATCGAGCGGCGAGCCGCTGGGTCAGCGCATCGTGGTGAGCGGGCGCGTAATCGACGAAGACGGCCAGCCGGTGCGCAACTCGTTGCTGGAGGTGTGGCAGTGCAATGCGGCGGGCCGCTACTTCCATTCCAAGGACCAGCACGACGCGCCGCTCGATCCGCACTTCCCTGGCTTCGGCAAGATGTTCAGCGACGGTCAAGGGAGCTACCGGTTCGTCACGATCAAGCCGGGCGCCTACCCCTGGGGGAACCATACCAACGCCTGGCGGCCGGCGCACATCCACTTCTCGATGTTCGGCAACGCCTATGCGCAGCGCCTGGTCACGCAGATGTACTTTCCCGACGATCCGCTGTTCCCCTACGACCCGATCTACAACAGCGTCCCCGCGCAGGCACGCGGCCGACTGGTGTCGCAGTTCGACCTGGGTCTCACCGTCGAGGGCATCGCGCTGGGGTTCCGGTTCGATATCGTGCTGCGCGGGCGCGGCGCTACGCCCTTCGGGGTCTAATGCTTGCCTACCCGGTAAAACGTGAACCGCAGAGGCGCAGAGAGCGCAGAGACAAGCAAAAGCGAATCGAACCGCCAAGGCGCCAAGGAATGCCAAGGAATGCCAAAATCGAGCGACATACCGCTGGCCCGCCAGCTGCCTAGCGACCATCCAATGCCCACAGTCGGTGTTGGCGCGTTCTGCTATTCAGCCGAACGCCTGGCATGCTGTTGTGCCCGGGTATTCCCTGCGCTCTTTGCGTCTCTGCGGTTCAACTGATTTTTAGACACTGGGGCGAAAATGCCATCACTGACCCCCTCGCAGACCATCGGCCCGTTCTTCCTGGAAGGATTCAAATGGGCCCTCGAACTGGCCGCCCCTCCGGCGGCCGGCGTGCGTGTGAGCGGCCGCGTGCTGGACCGGGACGGTACGGGCGTGTCCGACGCGCTGATCGAGATCTGGCAGCCAGACTGGCGCACGCAGCAGGCGCTCGTTGGATGGCAGCGGGTGGCCACCGACGACGCGGGCCGCTTTGCGTTCGCCATGCCCAGGCCGGAGAAGGGTCAAGTACATGCGAACGTCACCGTACTTGCGCGCGGCTTGCTGCGTGAAGTGTTCACGCGCGTCTATTTGCATCCGGCCGATGACATCGCGGCGCTGGACCTGCCTGCCGGGGTGCCGCCGAAACGCCGGGCAACGCTGGTCGGCAAGCGCACTGGCGCGGACGCCTACAGCTGGGACATCCGGCTGCAAGGCGAGGGCGAGACGGTGTTCTTCGAGATCTAGCCGCCCACACCTACAGCGTTGCGCTTCGCGACCAAAGGCAACCCCATGAACCGCAGAGGACGCAGAGGACGCGGAGGACAACGAGCTGGAGCCGAACGACTCTTTCCCGGCTGTTGCAGGCCAGGACAGGAGTGCGTTCCTCTATTGGATTTTCCTCTGCGCCCTCTGCGGTTGATGCGGTTTCCCTAGATCTGCTATGACCGGACCGCTCTACAAGTGGGTGGTGACAGGCGCGCAGGGCGCGCACCCGTTCTCCGACGTCGCGCTCCTCGAGGCGATGCTGCGGTTCGAGGTGGCGCTGGCACAGGTGCAGGCGAGGCTCGGGCTCATCCCGGACCGCTGCGCCGCGCTCATCGCCCAGCAGGCCGGAACCGCGCCGCTCGATCCTGCCGTACTGGCGCGCGCCGGCGCGCATGCGGGCTCGCTCGCGATCCCCTTCGTCCAGGCGGTGATCGCCCATGTCGCCGGCCAGGACCCGGCCGCCGGTCGCTACGTCCATTTCGGCGCTACCAGCCAGGATCTGCTCGACACCGCGCTCGTGCTGTGCGGCAGGGCGGCGGTGGCACAACTGGAGCAGGAGCTCCATCGAGCATGCCGGGCCGCGACCAGCCTGGCGCGGCGCCATGCAGGCACGCCGGCGCTGGCGCGAACGCTGTTGCAACCGGCCGCTGTCACCACGATCGGCTTCCGCTGCGCGCAGTGGGCGCAAGCGCTGGCGCGCAGCCGCCGGCGTCTGCTCGACAACGCCGACCAGGCGCTCGCCGTTTCGCTTGGCGGGGCCGCAGGCAACCTGGCCGCCTGGGGCGAGGCCGGTCCGCGGTTGCGTGCGGAGCTCGCCAGCACCCTGGGCCTGAGCGATCCGGGTGCGACCTGGCACACGCAGCGCGGCGCCTGGATCGGGCTGGCGGCCGACGCCGCACTGGCCACTGGGGCGATGGCCAAGATCGCGCGCGACATCGCCCTGATGGCGCAGGCCGAGCTCGGCGAAGCGGCCGAACCCGCCGCGCCCGGCAGGGGCGGGTCCACAGCGATGCCGCACAAGCGCAACCCCGTGCTGTGCATGCGAGTGCTCGCCACGGCCGAGCCGGTGCCGGGTCTCATCGCCGGGCTCCTCGCCGCCATGCCCCAGGAGCACGAGCGCGCGCTCGGCAACTGGCAGGCGGAAACGGCCCAGTTCCCCGACGTGCTCATCCACGCCCTGTCCGCGGCCACTGTGCTGGCCGAGCTGCTCGAGGGGGTCAGCTTCGACGAGGCACGCTGCCGCGCCAACATCGATGCCCTGCAGGGGACGATCTTCTCGGAAAGCCTGGCTGGCCTGCTCAGCCCGGCATTGGGCAAGCCGGAAGCGCAGGCGCTGGTGGCCACCCTGTGCACGCGCGCGACGGCGACCGGGACGCATTTGCACGAGCTGGCCCGGCAGCAGCTCACCGACAACCGGCTGGCGGTGGTGTCGATGGCGGATGTGGATGCGATATTCGACCTGGACCGGGCCGCCCGCGTCTCGGCCCAGCAGGTACAGCCGATGCTGGAAGCCCTGGCGGGCAGCTAGCCCCGGGCTAGCCCGGAGATCGGGCCGCCAAGCTTGGCGTTGGCTTTGGCGGCCCAACTCCGAGTTGCCCCCGCCGCGGGCGTTGTCTAGGATGGCGGGCAGGACGGGTCGCTGTCGGCCCGGCGCCCACCCAGAACGTCAGCCCGGCGTTGAGCCGAGAGAACAGGAGGAGATCCCATGCCCGTCAAGGTATCGATGACCGTGAACGGCAAGCCCGTCGCGGCGGAAGTGGAGGCCCGCAGCCTCCTGGTGAACTTCCTGCGGGAGCAGCTGCGCCTGACCGGCACACACGTCGGCTGCGACACCGCCCAGTGCGGCGCCTGCACGATCCACATGAACGGCAAGGCGGTGAAATGCTGCAACATGCTGGTGATGCAGGCGGACGGGGCCCAGATCGTCACCATCGAAGGGATCGCCGGAGCCGATGGCAAGCTGCATCCCATGCAGGAGGCGTTCCGTGACCACCATGGGCTGCAATGCGGCTTCTGCACGCCCGGGATGGTGATGAGCGCGATCGACCTGGCCAAGACCCACCCCAACCCCAGCGAGGACACCATCCGGGCGGAGCTGGATGGGAATCTGTGCCGCTGCACCGGCTACCACAATATCGTGAAGGCGGTCCAGGCCGGCGCGCGCGCGATGGGAGGCTGATCATGGGCGCAACCAACTTCATCGGCGAGTCCGTCAAGCGCCGGGAGGACTACCGCTTCCTGACCGGAGCGGGGACCTATACGGACGACGTCCGGCTGGACCGGCAAGCGTGCGCGGTTTTCGTGCGCTCCCCCCATGCACACGCCGGCATCAAGCGCATCGACACGGGCCGCGCCAGGCAGGCGCCGGGCGTGATCGCCATCTATACGGGCGAGGACATCGCCAACGCCAAGATTGCGGGCTTGCCGTGCGGCTGGCTGATCACCGACGTGAACGGCCAGCCCATGAAGGAGCCTGCGCACCCGGTACTTGCGCAGGGCAAGGTGCGCTATGTGGGCGACCACGTCGCCGTCGTGATTGCGGAAACCCAGCTCCAGGCCAGGGACGCGGCGGAACTGGTGGAAGTGGACTACGACGTGCTGCCGGCGGTGGTGGACGTCGCCGATGCGCGCAAGCCCGGCGCGCCGGTGATCCACGACAACGCGCCGGACAACATCTGCTACGTCTGGGGCCTGGGAGACAAAGGCGGGGTGGACAAGGCGTTCGCCTCGGCGCACAAGGTCGCCAAGCTCGGGTTCGTCAACAACCGGCTGATCCCCAACGCCATCGAGCCGCGCGCCGCGCTCGCAAGCTTCAACCGGGCCGACGACAGTTACACACTCTACGTGTCGAACCAGAACCCGCACGTCGAGCGCCTGCTGATGACGGCGTTCGTGCTGGGGCTGCCGGAACACAAGGTGCGGGTCATCGCCCCGGACGTGGGCGGGGGGTTCGGCTCGAAGATCTATCTCTACGCCGAGGACGTGGTGGTGACGTGGGCGTCGCGGCAGATCAACCGTCCGGTCAAGTGGACGGCGGAGCGCAGCGAGTCGTTCACCTCGGACGCACACGGCCGCGACCACGTCACGGTCGCCGAGCTGGCGATGGACAAGGACGGCAAGTTCCTGGCCATGCGCGTGCACACCACTGCGGCGATGGGCGCCTACCTCTCCACCTTCGCCTCGTGCATCCCGACCATCCTGTACGCGACCCTGCTCGCCGGACAGTACACCACCCCGCTGATCTACTGCGAGGTCACGGCTGTGTTCACCAATACAGCGCCGGTGGACGCCTACCGCGGCGCCGGCCGCCCCGAGGCGACTTACGTGGTGGAGCGCCTGGTGGAGACGGCAGCGCGCGACATGCAGCTGGATCCGGCCGAGATCCGGCGGCGCAACTTCATCACCCAGTTCCCCTACCAGACGCCGGTCGCTCTCCTCTACGACACCGGCAACTATCCACAGACCCTGGCAGCCGCGACGAAGCTCGCCGACGTCGCCGGCTTCCCCGCGCGCAAAGCCGAGGCTGCCCGGCGCGGCAAGCTGCGCGGGCTTGGCTATGCCTGCTACATCGAGGCTTGCGGTATCGCACCCTCGGCGGTAGCGGGATCGCTGGGCGCACGCGCCGGCCTGTTCGAGGCCGGCGAGGTGCGCGTGCACCCGACCGGGAAGGTCACGGTCTTCACCGGTTCGCACAGCCACGGCCAGGGCCACGAGACCACCTTCGCGCAGGTGGTCGCCAGCCGCCTGGGCATCCCGATCGAGGACGTGGACATCGTGCACGGCGACACCGGGCGCATCCTGTTCGGGATGGGCACCTACGGATCGCGGTCGCTGGCCGTGGGCGGAACGGCCATCGTCAAGGCCGTCGACAAAGTCATCGCCAAGGGCCGCAAGATCGCCGCGCACCTGATGGAGGCCTCGGACGAAGACGTCGAGTTCAGCGACGGCGTGTTCAAGGTCGCGGGCACCGACAAGCAGGTGCCGTTCGCGCAGGTCTCCCTGACCGCCTACGTGCCCCACAACTATCCGCACGACAAGCTCGAGCCGGGCCTGAACGAGCAGGCGTTCTACGATCCCACCAACTTCACCTTCCCCGCCGGCAGCCACATCTGCGAGGTCGAAGTCGACCCCGACACCGGGCACACGACGATCGTGAGCTTCACCGCGGTCGACGACTTCGGCAACGTGATCAACCCGATGATCGTCGAGGGCCAGGTGCACGGCGGCCTGGCGCAAGGCATCGGCCAGGCGCTGCTGGAAGGCTGCCGTTACGACAAGGACAGCGGCCAGCTCGTCACCGGCAGCTTCATGGACTACTGCATGCCGCGCGCCGACGACGTACCGACGTTCAAGGTTGGAACCGAGGTCACGCCGTGCACCCACAACCCGCTGGGCGTGAAAGGCTGCGGCGAGGCCGGGGCGATCGGCGCGCCCGCCGCGGTGATCAACGCCATCACCGACGCCCTGGGCGTTCGCGACATCGAGATGCCGGCTACACCCGAGCGCGTGTGGCGGGCGGCTGCAGCTTTGCGCAAGGCCGCTTGAGTGCTTGCTACATCCCCGCAGAGACGCAAGAGCGCAGAGGCAGCACGGAGAATGGTCAGATGCACGTCAGCCGGCGGGGATGCGATCAAAACCGGAGACTCGGCCGCTGGCAGCACGTTGCCGACAGCTCCTTTCTCTTGCTCTTGGGTGACTTTTGAGGTGATTACACTAAGGAGCCAGACATGTATGCATTCAACTACCGCAAAGCCAGCAGCGTCGCGGACGCGGCCGGCGCGCTGGCGAGCAACCCCGACGCCAAGCTGCTGGCCGGGGGCAGACCCTGATTGCCTCCATGAAGCTGCGGCTGGCCGCGCCATCGGACCTGATCGACCTGCGCGACGTGGCGGAGCTGCGCGGAATCAAGGCCGACGCGGGCACGGTCACGATCGGCGCGATGACGCGCCACGCCGAGGTCGCCGCCGCGCAGGAAGTGCGCAAAGCGATCCCGGCACTGGCCACGCTCGCAGCCGGCATCGGTGACCGCATGGTGCGCAACATGGGTACGCTCGGCGGCTCCGTGGCGAACAGCGATCCGGCGGCGGACTACCCTGCTGCCCTGCTGGGCCTGGCCGCGACGGTCAATACCAACAAGCGCAAGATCGCCGCCGATCAGTTCTTCACCGGCCTGTTCGAGACCGCTCTGCAGGCGGGTGAGATCATCACCTCCGTCAGCTTCCCGGTTCCCAAGCGCGCGGCATACGTGAAGTTCAAAAACCCCGCCTCCCGCTACGCTATCGTCGGGGTGTTCGTCGCCGACACGGGCGGCGGCGTGCGCGTAGCGGTGACCGGCGCGGCCGGCTCGGTGTTCCGCGTTCCCGACATGGAGAAAGCGCTCAGCGCCAGGTTCTCGCCCGATGCCGTCACCGGCATCCGGGTGGCCGCCGGCGCGCTCAACTCGGACATGCATGCTTCCGCGGAGTACCGCGCGCATCTGGTCACCGTCATGGCCAAGCGCGCTGTCGAGCAGGCGATCTCGGGTTAGACCTGGTCAAAAGCCCAAAACCTCACCGCAGAGGCGCAGAGGACGCAGAGGAAGGTCGAAAGGGCGACAAGAGGGCTGGCTACCGGCAGCCGGAAGCACAGACGGGTAAGCGGTACGTACGTACGGCCTTGGCCCTCCCGACGACTACGCCGCTACCCTTCTGACGAGTGATTTTCTGGTCCGCCGCTCCAGCGTTCTGCGGACTCCGTGGACGGAGTCGAGTCGCCAGCAACCTCACTCTGCGCAGTTCCTCCCTGTGCCTCTGCGGCAAGATGCAGGTCTTAGTGGCGGTAGATAAAAGACGATGCAGGAAATGCAAGAACTGCCCAAGTCCATCGACGCCACGCTCGCGCTGCTGTCCGGCGGCGACTACGTCGCCGAGCGCAGCCTCGCCACCGCGGTGTTCCTGGCGCTGCGGATGGGGCGGCCGCTGTTTCTGGAAGGTGAGGCCGGCGTGGGCAAAACCGAGATCGCCAAGGTCCTCGCAGCCACGCTCGGCCGCCAGCTCATCCGCTTGCAATGCTACGAGGGCCTCGACATCGCCTCGGCGGTCTACGAGTGGAACTACCCGCGCCAGATGATCGAGATCCGGCTGGCGGAGGCTGCCGGCGGCGCCTCGCGGGAGGCCCTTGCCCAGGACCTGTTCTCCGAGCGCTTCCTGATCCGGCGGCCGCTGCTGCAGGCGCTGGAAGGCCGGACGGGCCAGGCGCCGGTGCTGCTGATCGACGAGCTGGACCGCACGGACGAGCCGTTCGAGGCCTACCTGCTCGAGGTGCTCTCCGACTTCCAGATCACCGTCCCCGAGATCGGCACCATCAAGGCGCTGCAGCCGCCCATCGTCGTGCTCACCTCCAATCGCACCCGTGAGATCCATGACGCCGTCAAGCGGCGCTGCCTCTACCACTGGGTCGACTATCCTTCGGCGGCGCGCGAGCTCGACATCCTCGCCCGCAAAGTGCCGAACGCTCCGCAGAGACTCTCCGCGGAAGTCGTCGCCTTCGTGCAGAAGCTGCGGGGTATGGACCTCTTCAAGGCGCCGGGCGTGGCCGAGACCATCGACTGGTCACGGGCCCTCGTCGAGCTCGACCGCGTCGCGCTCGACCCGCAGATCATCGACAACACGCTGGGCGCGCTGCTCAAGTATCAGGACGACATTGCCCGCGTTCACGGCAGCGAGGCCGCGCGGATCCTCTCCGAGTTGCGCGCGGAGCTCGGCGCGGCGTGATTTGTACCAGGGAGCAAGCTCCCACCACCCCGTCACGCTGCGCGTGCCACGCCGAGTGCGCCTCGAGGGCGCGAAATCAAGAACAGCAAAACCTCCCTCGCTCACGAGGCGGGGTGCAACGCAGGTGCCGGAGAACACTACCCCTCTCACGCTGCGCGTGCCACCCCTCCTCGGGCAGGAGGGGAGTATTCTTTGTCTCCCGCTCTCGACGAGGCGGGGTTGCGTCTGGCGGTCTGACCACTCGACTGATTGAGCCCTGGTTCAGATCGTGAGAGCTCACAGGCAGGAGCGTGGTGGAGCGATGAACCGACTGTCCCTTGCTTTCCTGTTGCTGGTTGCCGCCGGGACCGCCCGGGGCGAATCGCCGCTGGCCCCGGTCTTCGACGCGCACGTGCACTACAACCTCGACATCGGCCGGCCCGTCAGCGTCGAACGCGTCTTCGAGCTCTGGCGCGAAGCGGGCATCCGCGGCGTGCTGCTCACCAGCCGGCCGAACGACGGCACGCGCGAGCTGCTCGAGAAGGCGCCCGCCGAGTTCAAGACCGTTGCCTTCGCCCGGCCCTACGTGACGATGGCGGACGTGCAGACCTGGTTCCGCAACCCCGCCATCTACGCAATGATCGAACGCGAGCTCGCCCGCGGCATCTACGCAGGCATCGGCGAGTTCCACATCTACGGCCGGGACGCCGACAACGAAGGCTTCGCCCGCTTCGTGCGGCTGGCGGCGCAGCACAAGCTGTGGCTGCATGCCCATTGCGACGACTACGTGATCGAGCGCATCTTCGCGCTCGACCCGCAGGCGCGGGTGATCTGGGCGCATACCGGGATGAGCACGCCCGAGGCGAAGATCGACGAGCTGTTCGCCCGCTATCCGAACCTGTACGGCGAGCTGTCCTACCGCGGCGGCGTCACCGTCGGCGGGGAGCTGTCCTCGGAGTGGCGCGCCCTGTTCACCCGGTACCCCGACCGCTTCCTGCTGGGCTCCGACACCTGGGTGCCGCAGCGCTGGCCGGAAGTTCCCGACGTCATCGCCGCCTATCGCCGCTGGCTCGCGCAGCTGCCGCCGCAGATCGCGGAACGGATCGCCTGGCGCAACGGCGCGCGCTTGTTCTTCGATGAGTAGCTCCCGCTTCGCGGCTGCGCCGTTGCCTTGAGGTGCAGCTGCAATGAAACTGGCCGAGAACATCATGCACTTCGCCCGCGTGCTGCGCGGAGCCGGACTGCCGGTGGGACCGGACCGCGTCATCGACGCGCTGCGAGCGCTGGAGATCGCCGGCGTGGACAACCGCGACGATTTCTACTGGACGCTCGCCAGCATCTTCCTCGATCGCCGCGAGCAATTCGAGGTGTTCGACCAGGCCTTCCACGTGTTCTGGCGCAACCCGCAGCTGCTGGAGCGGGTGATGGCGCTCCTGCTGCCCCGCGTGCACGGCCGCGGCCAGCCTCTCGAGCAGCCGCCGCTCAGCAACCGGGTGGCCGACCCGCTCCAGCCGAGGGCCCGCATCGACCTCGAGACGCAGCGCGACACCCCTCAGATCCAACTCGACGCCACGCTCACCTTTTCCGACCGGGAGCTGCTGCAGAAGACCGACTTCGAGACCATGACGGTGGAGGAGCTGACGCAGGCGAAGAAGCTGATCGCCGGGCTGCGCCTGCCGATCCCCGAGGTACGCACGCGCCGCCTGCAGCCGGACTCCCGCGGGCACCGGATCGACCTGCGCAGCACGCTGCGCGCCAGCGCGCGCGGCAGCGCCGACCTGATCCCGCTGCAGCGGCGCTCGCCGCTGCGGCGTCATCCGCCGCTGGTCGTCCTGTGCGACATCTCCGGCTCGATGAGCCGCTACTCGCGCATGTTCCTGCACTTTGTGCATGCGATCACCAGCGACCGGGACCGCGTGCACACCTTCCTGTTCGGCACGCGCCTGACCAACATCACACGCTACCTGCGGCACCGTGACGTGGACGTGGCGTTGTCCGCGGTCAGCCAGGCCGTCGCGGACTGGTCGGGCGGGACGCGCATCGGCGCCAGCCTCGCGACCTTCAACCTGCGCTGGTCCCGGCGCGTGCTGGGTCAGAATGCCGTGGTACTGCTGATATCGGACGGGCTCGACCGCGACGGCGGCGCCGATCTGAGCGCGGCGATGAATCGCCTGCACCGCTCCTGCCGCAAACTGATCTGGCTCAACCCGCTGCTGCGCTACGACGATTTCCGGCCGCTCGCCACCGGCGTGCGGCTGATGCTGCCGCATGTGGATGCGTTCCTGCCGGCGCATAATCTCGACAGTCTCGTCGACCTGGCGCGGGCGCTGGCGCCTGGCCGCAGCGACGCCAGAATTCCAACCGGAGACAAGAACCATGGACATGACGGGGGAACGCTACATCGCGCTGCCGCAGCAGCGGGTCTGGGAGGCGCTCAACGACCCTGAGGTGCTCAAGGCCTGCATCCCCGGATGCGAGAGCATCGAGAAGGTGTCCGATACCGAGTACAAGGTGGCCATGACCGCTGCGGTCGGGCCGGTCAAGGCGAAGTTCAGCGGCAAGCTGCAGCTGTCCGACTTGAATCCGCCCAACTCCTATTCGCTGGCCTTCGAAGGCTCCGGCGGTGCGGCCGGGTTCGGCAAAGGCAGCGCCCAGGTCAGCCTGGCGCCGGAGGCCGGCGGCACCAGGCTCACCTATACGGCCAGGGCCACGATCGGCGGCAAGCTCGCCCAGGTCGGCTCACGTCTCATCGACGCCGCCTCGCGCAAGATGGCGGACGATTTCTTCTCGCGCTTCAACGAGGTCATCGCGCCGCAACCAGCGGCCGCAACACAGACAGTGGTGCAGAAGAAGCCCCTTCCGCACTGGGTGTGGGTGGTGCTCGCCATCGTCGTGGCTGTGCTGATCGGGTTCTGGGCGCTGCACGCTCGTTGACGGCTGGCTGGAAGGGGTAAAGAGCGGCATCTGCTCGCGGACAGCTTAGCAGTTCGTATCGCGCCGCCCTCTGTCGCAGTCCTGCTGAAGTTCCGCGGACGGCGCGCAGCCGGCTCGGCGTGCTACTGCTCGCCAGCCTGCTAGAATTCGGCTTTGCTTCAGGAGGAGCCTCATGAACAAGCTCGAGCTCGCCGGCCGCGTGTGCATTGTCACCGGCGGCGTGTCCGGCATTGGCCTGGCCGTGGCCCAGCGTGTTGCGGAGTCCGGCGGCTTGCTCAGCCTGTGGGACCGCGACACCGCGGCGCTGGAGAAGATCTCCAAGGAGCTGAGCGCCAAGACCAGGGTGCACACCGCGCGGGTCGACGTGTCCAGCTACTCGGACGTGCAATCGGCGGCGAAGGCTTGCGCGGACCACTTCGGGAAGATCGACTGCCTGGTGAACTCCGCGGGCATTGCCGGCGACAACAAGCTGGCATGGGAGTACCCGGTGGAGGAATGGCTGCGTGTGCACAACGTCAACCTGCACGGCACCTTCTACGCCTGCCGGGAGGTGACCCCCCACCTGCAGAAGAACGGCTGGGGGCGCATCGTCAATATCGCTTCCATCGCCGGCAAGGAAGGCAATCCCACCGCATCGGCATACAGCTCGTCGAAGGCAGCCGTCATCGGATTGACCAAGTCGCTCGGGAAGGAGCTTGCCAAGCAGAACATCACCGTGAACTGCGTGACCCCGGCGGCGGTGAAGACCCCCATCTTCGCGCAAGTCAGCCAGCAGCACATCGACTTCATGCTGGCCAAGATTCCGATGGGCCGCTTCGGCACCGTCGAGGAGATCGCCGCGATGGTGTGCTGGCTGTGCACGGAGGACGCGTCCTTCAGCACCGGGGCGGTGTTCGATCTGTCGGGCGGCCGGGGGACCTATTAACGAGGCTCGCCTCAGGCCCACAAGTATCTAACATTGGTTGAGTAGGTTCACGTCACCGCCTCCCTCCCCCTTGATGGGGGAGGGCCGGGGAGAGGGTGAGCGCCATGTCGACACTGACATCCAACGCCAAGCGCCTGCGCACCGATTCGACCGACGTCGAACGCCTCCTCTGGAGCCGGCTGCGAGCCCACCGGCTGCTCGGCTGGAAGTTTAAGCGTCAACAACCCATCGGCAGGTACATCGTGGACTTCGTCTGCTTCGACGCGAAGCTTGTTATCGAACTGGACGGCGGACAGCATGCCGATACCTCCGACACAGACGCGACACGAGATGCGTGGTTGGATTGCCAAGGCCTTAGGGTGCTTCGATTCTGGAACAACGACGTGCTGAGCAATCTGGATGGGGTGTTGGCAACGATTGCCGCGCACCTTCCCCCCTCTCCCTTGCCCTCTCCCACGAGGGGAGAGGGAGCCTCGAACAAACCATAGTGTCGCGCAATATCGCGGGAGTCGGAACGATCCTCGTGCGGCTGTGCTGGATTGCTGGGGACGCCGAGTAAGTACCGAGTCGACCTTCCCCTCGCACCCCGCCCGCGCGCGTCGGCCAAGAGCCGGGTTGCTCATCCAATAGCTTGTTCCTCCTTGGCGTCCTTGGCGGTGAAGGGTTCCTTACGGTGACTGAAGCAAGATACCCCTACGACGAGCTCCTGCGCTTCGCGCGCGTGCTGCTTGAGCGCACGGGGCTGGATACCGACAAGGCCCGTGCCGTGGCCGACATCCTGGTCGAAGCCGATCTGCTCGGCCACGACACGCACGGGCTGAACCTGCTCGCCCCCTACTTGAAAGAGCTGGAAAGCGGCGGCATGCGCAGACACGGCCAGCCGCGCGTGGTGCACGACAAGCCTGCGGCCCTCACCTGGGACGGCAAGCGTCTGCCGGGACCCTGGCTGGTGCTCAAAGCGATCGAAGCGGCCATTGCGCGAGCGAGAGAGCTGGGGACCTGCTGCGTGGTGATCTCCCGCAGCCATCACATAGCCTGTCTGGCGTCGTATCTGCAGCGCGTCACCGATCAGGGCTTGATGATTCTGCTCACCAGCTCCGCCCCGGACAATGCGGGGGTCGCTCCGCATGGCGGGCGGCGCGGCGTGATGACGCCCAACCCGGTGGCGGCAGGCTGGCCGACCGGCGGCGACCCGGTGCTGGTCGACGTTTCCATGTCGCTCGCCACCAACCTGATGACCGCCCGCCTGCATCGCGAAGGCCAGCGTTATCCGGGTGAGTGGCTGATCGACGCGGACGGCAATCCCACCGATGATCCCGCGGTCATGTTCGGCGAGGCGCCCGGGGCCATGTTGCCGCTCGGAGGGGTCGAAGCCGGCCACAAAGGCTTCGCCCTGGGCCTGCTGGTCGAGGCGCTGAGCGGCGGGCTGCCCGGCCATGCGCGGGCCGATCCACAGGAAGGATGGGTCGGCAACGTCTTCCTGGAGATCTTCGACCCGGCCAGCTTCGGGGGACTGCACGACTTCGTGCGACAGATGGCATTCCTTTCCAATGCCGTGCATGCCACCCCGCCGCGTCCGGGCTTCGACCGGGTACGCCTTCCGGGCGAACGCGGCCTGCAGCTGCGGCGCGAGCAGCTCGCCACCGGCGTGCGGCTGCGCCCCGACGTCATGCCCCTCCTGGCCCCCTGGGGCGACAAGCTGGGCACGGCCCCTCCCGCACCGCTGCCGGCAGCGTGACCCCGCCGCATCCGCCTCACCGGCAGGCTCACCGCCGGGGTATGTTGCTCATGATCGGCGCCACGCTGTGCTGGTCTACGGCCGGCATGCTGGTGCGCAACATGGACCTGCGGGACAGCTGGGAGATCACCTTCTGGCGGTCTGCTTTCATGACCCTGTTCATCCTCGGCGTGCTGGCCGTGCAGTATCGCGGCGGAATGTTCCGACGCATCCGCGCCGTCGGCCTGCCCGGCTTCATCGCCGGCGCGCTCTGGGCGCTCATGTACAGCTGCTTCATCCTGGCGCTGGGCCTGACCACGGTCGCCAACGTCCTGGTGATCGCGAGCGTCACCCCGTTCTCGGCAGCCCTTCTGGGCAGGCTGTTTCTGCATGAGCGGGTCCCCGGCCGGACCTGGCTCGCAATGGTGGCGGCGTTCTGCGGCATTCTGTTGATGTTCATGGAGGCCATGAGCCGCGGCGGGCTGCTCGGCAATCTCATCGCACTGGTGATTCCCTTCGCCTTCGCCGTCAACGTCGTGATCCTGCGCCGGATCGAGGCCCATATCGACATGATCCCCACGCTGGTGGTCTCCGGAGTCCTGTCGATGGCGATCACGCTCCCCCTGGCGCTGCCGCTGGGCCCCACGGCGAAAGACCTCGGGCTGCTTGCTATCATGGGGGTGGTCCAGCTCGGCATCGGCGTGCTGATGATGATCCTGGCGGCGCCGCACCTGGCCGCCGCCGAGATCGGCCTGCTCGCGGTGCTGGAGACCCTCTTCGGCACCTTCTCCACCTGGCTGGTGGTGGGCGAGCGACCGGGGCCAATGGCGTTGCTCGGCGGTGCTATTGTCATCGTCGCGCTGGTGATCAACGAGCTGTTCGGCTTGCGTGCTCGCGCACAACCCGAAGCCGAAGAGGCAGTCCGCGAGGTGAGCGGGGCGGGACACTAGTTCCGCGCATGCGACCGTAAGGTTCCTCCCCCTTCAAGGGGGAGGCCAGGAGGGGGATGGGTCAGGCTCTGGTGCACACCCATCCCCACCCCAGCCCTCCCCTTGAAGTGGAGGGAGGCTGAAGTACCGCACAGGGAAACAGACGAGATGACCGATCGCTCCGACAATCTGGCGGCACGGCTGATGAGCTGCTACGCCTCCGCCGTGCACGACGTGCTGCGCGCGATGGGCCACGGCCGCTGCGTGCTGCCTCCCGGCATCGGGCCGCTCGACCCCGCGAAGAAGCTCGCCGGCGAGATCTACACGGTGAGCGGTCACGTGGACATGACCCTCGATCCACACGACACGCTGGTGCAATGGACCGGCCTGCTGTCCAAGGCACCCGCCGGCAAGGTGCTGGTGTGCCAGCCCAACACGCATGAGATCGCGTTGATGGGTGAGCTTTCCGCGGAGACGCTGCACTTCAAGGGCGTGCGCGGCTACGTGGTGGACGGCGGCTGCCGCGACACCGACTTCATCCTCGCGCTGGGCTTCCCGGTGTTCCGCAGCTTCAACACCCCCAAGGACATCGTGGCGCGCTGGGTGCCCGACCGCTTCGGCGAGCCGATCACCATCGGTGAGGTGACCATCAGCACCGGGGACTACTTGATCGGCGACCGCGACGGCGTGGTGATCATCCCCGGGGGCATCGCCGAAGAAGCGGTGACCCGGACCGAGGCAGTCATGCAGACGGAGAACAAGGTCCGCACCGCGATCCTGGCGGGCATGGATCCGCAGGAGGCGTATCTGCAGTTCGGCAAATTCTGATCGGGAGAAGGAATTGAATCGCATCGACTTGACGGGCCGGATCGGCATCGTAACGGGAGCCGCCCGCGGGATCGGCTATGCGATCGCCGAGCGCATGCTGCAATCGGGCGCGGCGGTGTGGCTGTGGGACATCGACGCCGAGGCGCTGGGCGCGGCGCAGAGGACGCTCTCCACGCACGGGGCTGCGGTCTCGACACCGGTGGACATCACCAGCGAGGATCAAGTCGCACGCGCGACAGCGGCCGCGTTGCAGCGCTTCGGCCGCATCGATCTGCTGGTGAACAACGCCGGCATCGGCGGACCCATCTGCCAGACCTGGGAATACGACGTCCAGACCGTGCGCAGGATCTTCGATATCAACTATGTCGGCACCTTCCTGTGCTGCAAGCACGTCATCCCGGCGATGCGCAAGAGCAACTACGGCCGCATCGTCAACATCGCCTCGATCGCAGGGAAGAACGGCACGCCCAACTTCTCCGCCTACGGCGCTTCCAAAGCCGCGGTGATCGCGCTGACCAAGGCGCTCGGCCGGGAGCTGGCCGATACCGAGATCCTGGTCAACGCAGTGTGCCCATCGGTGGCGGATACCGACATCGTCAAGACCTTCACACCGGAGAAGGTGAAGTGGATGGTGGAGCAGGTGCCCAAGGGCCGCTTCGTCCACACCAGCGAGATCGCGGCGATGGTCGCCTGGCTGTGCTCGGAGGAGTGCTCGTTCTCCACCGGGCAGTTGTTCGACATCAGCGGCGGCAGATCGGTGTACTAGCCCGGATATGGTGAAATATCCGGGCTACCCGGGCTGGCATGTGAAAGCGGAGGGCGGGGACGGAGATACGTGATCCAGGACCTCCCGATACAGGAACAGCAGCGCGCACAGGGCCTGGTTCCGTGTCGAGGCTGAAAGCTCCTCGTCGCACGCAAGATGAGCAAGGAGGGCTTCTACGTCCTTGCCACCAAGGTCGAGCGGATGCCGTTTACCGTGGTAGCGGATGAACCGCTTGATCCAGCCCACGTACACCTCCTCGGTGCGGAGGCTGTAGTTACGGCGCACGATCGCGTCCCTGACGCGGTCCAGCAGCCTGGCCCAGTGGGGGCAGGCTCCGTCGCCGCTTGCGGGCGCACGACAGGCCCTTGCCAAAGCCGATCCCCGCTATGGGGCGGCCTCTGCACCCGGGTTGTCATGGCAGTCTCCTCGGAAGCACTTCCAGGACTGTACGTATATAAGCCCTCACTACTGTCCGGTTAAATGACCCGTGCCGAGCCCGAGAACAAGCATCGGCGCGGGCTGCAGGCCGATTTGTTTGTGCCGACTTGAACTTCGTTTGCCAAGAATCGCGTACTTTCCCTGGGTTGACTGCCCCAGGGAGCGCGCATGAACGTGGGCAAGACGCTGTTCGCGCAGGTCATGGAGTTCGTGCCGTGGAAGACCTTCGGGCGAATCATCGATCGCCACAAGGGCGATGCGGGCGTTCGCACGCTGGGCTGCGCCGACCTGTTTCGCGTCATGGCCTTCGCGCAGCTCACTTGGCGCGAGTCGCTGCGCGACATCGAGGCTTGCCTGGCGGCCAACCAACCAAGCTGTTCCACATGGGGCTGAAGGCGCCGCCGGCGCGCTCGACGCTGGCCGACGCCTTGAACGTCGCGACTGGCGCATCTACTCACGCGCTGGCTCAGCGACTGATCGCGCGCGCCAAGCGCTGTATGCGCAAGAGCCCTCGGTGTCGAATTCGACGCCAGCGTCTATGCGCTGGACTCCACCACCATCGATCTGTGCCTGAGCCTGTTCGACTGGGCGCCGTTTCGCTCGACCAAGGCTGCCGTCAAGCTGCACACGCTGCTGGACCTGCGCGGCGCGATCCCGGCGTTCATCCACATCAGCGACGGCAAGCTGCACGACGTGAACGTGCTGGACATCCTGCCCGTGGAGGCCGGGGCCTTCTACGTGATGGATCGCGGCTACGTGGACTTCGAGCGCCTGTACGCGATGCATCAGGCCGGTGCCTTCTTCGTCACCCGTGCCAAGCCGGGCATGGATGCGCGGCGCGTGTACTCGTCGCCGCCGATCGCACCAGCGGCGTGATCTGCGACCAGCGCGTCATGCTCAACGGCTTCTACTCGGCCAAGAACTACCCGGAGCATCTGCGGCGCATTCGCTTCAAGGACCCCGAGTCGGGCAAGACGCTGGTGTTCCTGACCAACAACACGACTTGCCAGCCTTGACGATCGCCGCGCTGTACAAGAGCCGCTGGCAGGTCGAGCTGTTCTTCAAGTGGATCAAGCAGCACCTGCGCATCAAGCGATTCCTGGGCACCAGCGAGAACGCGGTGAAGACGCAGATCTGGTGCGCCGTGGCCACCTACGTGCTGATCGCCATCGTCAAGAAGGAGCTTCATCTCGATGCCTCGCTCTACACATGTCTACAGATCCTGTCGGTCTCGGTCTTCGAGAAAACCGAGGTTTCATGCGCCTTGCAGCCCGATCGCTCTCAGCCAGAACCACTCATCCCGCTAACCAATTGATTTTGTTCGACTTCTAACCGGACACTACTGATAAGCCCTATCCACTTAGCTCCATCTGCTCGACCACTGCCTCGACGCGTTCAGTTCCACTCGTAGCGCTCGCGGTAGGGCTTGGTGTTGGCCGGGCTGCTCGAACAGGCTATGGCGTCCGAGCCGCTCAGTTAGCGTCACATCATCGCAAACAGGCGTTTGCACTGAGGCATCAGATCGGTGGAGCTAAGTGGATAGCCCATACGTATATCCATATCTCGCGTCAAGCGTCGGCAGACGCAACCTCATGCCGAGGCCCGAGACGGAGTGTATGATCGAGGCACGCAGACCCGCCGCAGCGCAACAAAAAGGCGCTGCTAAGACGGCACATAGGACTTCCCTTATGCCATATACGTCGCGACAACCGACAAACACGTCGCATAGGTATTCTATTTCGCGTTGGCGTCACGAAGGGGGCGACCGTGGGCCTGACACATGCGGGCGCCGATCGGGTGCCGATCCAGTGATACGACGCATTAGCCGCCCCAGGTTCGTGTACCAGCTCGCCGCCCTGGTCGCCTGCCTCGGCCTATTCGGTCTGGCCAGCACCGTCGAAGCACAGCAGCCGCAATCGTTGCGGCGCGTCGGCGTCCTTCTCGTGGCCTTCTCGCCCGAGAACAAGAAGGTGCAGGAGTTTCGCCAAGGGCTACTGGAAGCTGGCTACACCGAGGGACGCGACCTGGTGATCGAATGGCGATCGGCGAGCGGCGATTACGATCGGGTACCGGAGCTGGTCTCCGACCTAATCAAGCGCCAAGTCGATGTGATCATGGTTGAGAATTCCGTGGCCGCTAAAGCCCTCAAGAGCGCGACTTCCACGATCCCGATGTTAATGGCGGTCATCGCAGATCCGGTTGCAATCGGCGTGGTCGCGAGCCTTGCACATCCCGGCGGCAACTTCACTGGGCTCTCCATGATGACCACAGATCTTACCGCTAAGCGCTTGCACCTGCTAAAGGAAGTGGTCCCGCATGTAGTCCGAGCGGCGGTGTTGTCAAATCCGGAGAATCCATTTCACGCCAAGGTAATCAAGGATCTGAAAGAGGCCGCGCCTACGCTGTCGATTGACCTTAGTTTCTACAGCGTGGCTACTTCAGAGGAGATTGCGCCAGCATTCGCAGCCATTAGGCGAGCACGCGCGCAAGCGTTGTACGTAGTCGAGGATGCCCTCTTGTTTCGCAACCGAAGCAGTATCCTCAGATTCGCGTCGGAGGCAAGGCTACCCGTCGTTCATGGCGGAGGCAGTTCGCCGAAGTATGCGGATTAATATCATACGGCGTGGACTTGGGGCACCTATTCCGGCGCTCAGCTTGGTATGTTGACAAGATTTTGAAGGGCGCCTACCGGTGCGACCTGCCGATCGAGCAACTGACTGCAAATTCGAGTTCTTCGTCAACGTCAGAACTGCCAAGACCCTCGGGTTGGTCATCCCACAAGCGATCCTGCTGCGTGCGGATGAGGTGATCAAATGAAGTACGGTCCGACGTGGGATACGTCACCCGAGAACTGCCGCCCAGCAAGGCGCTGTAGGGGAGCCGCTAAAAGCGGCCCCCTGAGCGCCAGCGTTGAGGCTGTAGAAGAACCTAAATTCGGTCAAATCGGACGTCATAACTCACTGATTGCATTGACGCGAAAATGAGTCCGAACGACGAAAATCGGGTTTTTCTACAGCCTCGTTAGTACTACTGTGTCATAAGAGCAGGTTTCCGTTTACCGCGCCGCAACACGGGCAACGCGGAACGTGCTTTGCCAGCTGAGCGCTGATCTGGTGGCGCAGTGTGGTGATGGAGTCTGACACGTGCCGTTGCGCGCGCCGGACTTCCGCGAGGGATGTAATCCGCGGGAAGGGCAGGCACTTGGCGTTGAGGAGGCTGCGATGGAGTTTTTTTTGCCGCCCTCGGCGGCACCGGTCGGCCAGCTGTTCGGCGATCAGAAAGCCGTAGGCCGCAATGGTCAGGCTGGCATGGTGATGGAATCCGCGCCAGCCGCGCCCTTCGTAGTGCCCGAGCCCCAGCTCCTGCTTGAGCTCCTGGTAGTCGCGCTCGATGCGCCAGCGCAGGTGCGCCACGCTGACCAGCTCGTTGAGCGAGGTGTGCTCGGGCAGCGTCGACAGCCAGTACTTGGTCGGTTCCGGTTCGCCCGCGGGCCACTCGATGAGCAGCCACTGCTGCGGCCACAACCGAGCCCGCCCGAGATTGCCTCCCGCATGGCGCACGCGCACCGCCGCAAAGCGCCCGCTCAGTGGTTCATTGGTTCCTTCGCGCCAGCTGAGCGTCTGGAACGCACTGGCTGGGCAGCGACTGCGCCAGCGCCTTCACCGAGACCGGCTGACGCTGCGGGCTGCGGCGCGGCAGCAGGGGCGGGCGCCCGCGTCCACGATAGCGCTTGGGCGGCAGCGGTTGCACCCCCTGCGGCCACACGCTCACCGCGGACTGATCCCCACCATGTAGGGCAATCCCATCTCGCTGAGCCGCAGCCGGAACCGCGCCTCCACACCATAGCCGGCATCGGCGATCACGCAGTGACGCGGGGCGCCCTGGGCGAGCAACGCCTCCAATTGCCCCAGCGCAATCTGCGGCTTGGTCTGGAAAGCGCACCTGCGCAGGCACTCGCGCCTGTCTGCGCCGCGCCCGATCACGCGCCCAATCCTTGGGCAGATACAGGCGGTACGCCACGGGCAGGCTCGCCGTTTCGCTCGCCAGAGAAATGCTCACCGCCACCTGGCAGTTGTCCTGCTTGCCCAGTTGCCCGCAGTACTGCCGCGCCACGCCCACCGAGTGCTTGCCCTTCTTCGGATAGCCGGTGTCGTCGATGATCCAGAACGCCCGCGAACCCAGATCCATGCGCGGCACCACCCACTGCGCCACGCGCCGCAGCATCTCCTCGTCCGACCATTCGGCCTGCGCGACGAAATGATGAAGCGCCTGATGCCGGGCGCTGGCGTGCAGCGGGTCCAAGCTCGCAGCCATCGGCTCCACGCTCTTGCGCGCAATCGGCAGCATCAGCCCTGTGCAATAGCCTCTGAGCCCCGCGTGCCGATCCGCATGCCCCAACCCGCCGGCAGATGCTCCATGTATTGCTCAAACCGCTCCGATGCGCTCATCTCTCCTCACAAGGAAGTTGAAGAAGCGCATATAATGCCCTATATTTATTGACACAGTAAGATTAGGCCTCACGCACCAGCACATTCGCATTCGAAGCGCGTTGAAAACCCATCCCAACCACGCACGGCCAATCAAGAGACACGAAGATGCCCGGACATCGAATCTTCGCGACACCCTTCGCGGCGGTGTATCCAATGTACGTAGAGAAGGCCAAGCGCAAGGGCCGCACGAAGGAAGAGGTTGACCGTGTCATCTGCTGGCTTACTGGCTATGACCAAGCTGGTCTGCTGCATCAAATAGAACAGAGGACTGACTTCGAAACCTTCTTTGCTCGAGCGCCAGCGATGCATCCGAACAGTTCGCTCATCAAAGGCGTGGTCTGCGGCGTCCGCGTGGAAGAAGTCGAGGATCCGCTGATGCAAAAGATTCGCCAACTAGACAAGCTTGTCGATGAACTCGCCAAAGGCAAGGCCATGGATAAGGTCCTTCGACAATGAGTCGTGTGGTCATGCTTGTAGCGAAGACTCGCGCCGCCCGTGCTACGTCCTCGCGGAGCGAGCCAGGACACCAGCGAGGCCTATACCCTCGCTCAAGCGGAGCGCCAACGGCAGGCCACCAGGCCCGGTCTGGTGGTGCGCGGTACATTTTCACCAGCCCGGGCCTGGCGTTCTGCCGTCGTCACCCGCTTAGCTCGAACGGTTGCGCGTCAAGGGCGGGGCCATTATGAAGAGCGATCCGCAGCATGAGTCCCGAAAGAGGACGACGTACGTGTTGATCCATGGGGCCGGTGACGTGGGATGGTACTGGCACCTGGTGGATGCGGCGCTGCGAGAACGCGGCCATGACGTTGTGACAATGGATCTACCGGTCGACGATGAATCTGCTGGCCTGTCGACGTACGCCGATGTCGTGGTAAAAGGCATCGGCGACCGGAGCGATCTCGTCGTTGTGGCGCAGTCGTTTGGTGGCTACATCGCGCCGATCGTGTGCCACCGAGTGCCGGTGAAGCTTCTTGTCCTTGTTGCGGGCATGGTGCCAACGCCCGGGGAGACGGCGGAGGAGATGTTCGCGAACACTGGATACGAGCAGGAGAAGCAGGAGGACCCGAGCGATCTCGCGGTCTTCTACCACGATGTTCCGCCACACCTGGCTGCCGAGGCGATAAAAAGGGGACGCACCCAGTCGAGCACGCCGGGGAAGGAACCTTGGCCGCTGGGCGCGTGGCCGGACGTTCCGACTCGCTACCTGCTCTGTCGGAACGACCGACTCTTTCCGCCCGCGTGGGTACGTCGGGTCGTTCGGAACCGGCTCGGTGTAACGCCGGACGAAATCGACAGCGGCCACTGCCCCGCCCTTAGTCGGCCGCGGGAGTTGGTAGACCGCCTTGAGGCCTACAGAGCCGACATAGGCGCCTGAAGGGACAATGGACCGAGTGACGGCTGCATGACGCCCAACCCACGCCCTGAGGTAGTCCGTCAAGAGGTTGGTCAAGGTTTTTGAGTGCCGGCGAGCAACGGCAAGTAGTCGGTCAACTGCTGCTAGGACAAATCCTCGATCTGGTGATCCAAGCGCTTGCCGATCCAGCGGATGGCGCGCGCGTAGGCGTCGATGGTCTTGGGCTGGAGCCCCTTGAGCTTCAGGTGCTTCAGATGCCCCTGGTAGTTCTGGTCGAAGGTGTTTGCGGACAAAGATTCCATCTTGCAGTAACCTCATGGTTCGTCATCGAAGGACCCCTCGTTGAGGGGATGAGGCTACATTTTGGAGTCAGATCCACGGTGCCGCTTCCTCCGCGTAGCGGCTTCGTCCAACATGCCGCTCAACCGGAGCGTAAAACGGCGTCGCCTTTTTGTTCCCGTCGCGCTTCGCACGCCGGCGCCCGGTTAGCGGTGGCGTTCGGCGTCTTAGCGCGCGTGGTCGATGAAAGCAGGTTTGCTGATTGTCAGTCTCCCGATGCTGCTGGTCGCGGGGATCATCGGGTATGCTCAGTGGCCTGCCAACCCCTTGCCTGAGGGAGCCACGGCCGATTCAGTGCTGGTTCTGAAGGACGAACGTAGGCGATCTTGCCCAGGCGACGGCTCGCAGTGTTAGCCCGGGTGGCCTCATCATGATCCATGGCACCGGCAATAGCATGCGGGTACTTGGCCGCTGGCATCGGTTCCTGGACTGGACAGACGGTTGCATAGCGGTCACCGACGAAGAGATCGAACAGATATGGCGAGCGGTGCCGGATGGCACCCCAATCGAGATCCGCGCATGAATCACGCGCCGCCGAACCAGCCCAATGCAGCGAACCGTTCCCGCGGTATCCACAGCGCCCGGATACTGATCAACCCTGCCCCTTCCGCCACTCGGTTAGGTGGCCGCGGGCCGTCGTGCGATGATTTGCGCAAGTTCGCGATTCGTCGTTCCGAGCGCAAGCAGCGATCTGACCAGTAAGTCGAGGGATACCGTGGGATCACCGGATTCCATCTTTGCTACACGCGACTGGCTCGACCGAACTGCCTTCGCGAGTTGCACCTGGGTGAGGCCCTGCCCAATCCGCCGCGTCCTGAGCCCCTCTGCTAGTTTCAGCCGCAGTTCGATGTACGCGTCCTCTTCATCCGAGAGATCGAGAACTCCTTCGCCGTCCCTACCTTCCAGCCTTTCGCTTGGAGGCGCTTGCGCTTACTTTCACGCATCGTCATAAGTGAGCCAATCGAGTTTACGGAGACTCTGCCATGTCAATCGTTCCGCGCATTCTCACCGCCACCCTGGCGTGCAGCCTGCTGGCAAGCGGCGCAACCATCTACGCGCAAGACAAGTTCGCCGACTGCCCCGACCCCGAGGCCGCCCGCAAGTATGTCAAGCAGTGCCAGCAGGAGAATCCCTATAACACGCAGGAGGTCTGCGAAGAGCGCGCGCTCGAGCGGATCTGTAGCGCAAAGAAGTAGTCTCGCTGCCCGCTCCCTGGGCCACGCGGGCCGTCAATCGACCACCGCAACCGCCTCGATCTCGATCAGCAGCTCGGGCACCGCCAGGGCCTGCACGCCGACCAGCGTGTGCGCCGGCGGACGCCCCGGCGGGAAGTGATGTTTGACCAGCTCGCCGATCATCAGGCGGTCATCGGGCCGCAGGTTCACTACGAACGTGGTGATCTTGACGACGTCGGCAAACCCGGCGCCCGCTCCGGCGAGCGCGATGCCCAGGTTCTCGAACACACGGCGGGTCTGAGCGCCGAGATCGCCCGCGCCGACGATCTGCGACTGCGCATCCCGCGCGGTCTGCCCGCTGATGTACACCGTGGTACCGCCTCGCGCAGTGACCACTCTGGGTAAAAGTGCTCGGCCGGAACAGTCCGTCGGGGTTGAGGAACTGAAGCGCAGGCGGCTCGGCCAGGGCCAGCTGGCTGCACACGACGCCTGCCACCAGTACACACCGAAGAAGCGGATTCGGGCTGCAGGTTCACGGTAACCTCCTGGGCGTGTGGACCAGGCCGGAGGATACATCGGCTGGACCCGGACGCCCCAGACGCCCTGCATCCCATCATGCAGTTCTCTGCGGTTCCTCACGCCTCTGCGCCTCTGCGGTTCAGCAATAGGGGGTAACCCCGCGCAGTCACGCATCGCGCAACGCACCGCTGCGCCACTGCTCATACTCCCGCAGGATCGCGCGCAGGTCGTCCACCGAGCGCTGGAAGTTCTCCTTCACCTGCTGCGTGCGGGGCTGCAGCTGCGCGGTCCACTCGCCGCGCAGGGAGTCCGCCCAGGCGAGATAGGCGCGCCCAAGTTTGCGGCCGACCGGTGTATGGCTGAACGCGGCGATCCGAGCGGTCTCCGCCTCGCTGAGGGTGGCCTGCGCGCGCGCCGCTTCGAGCCGCGGGCGCAGAGAGCTCCAGCCGCTCCACCATGAACTTCCGGAACGGCGCCGGCGTCCTGCCGGCGATGCCGGACAGCATGCCTTCGGCGATGCTGGCATCGAGGTATTCGGTGAAGCGCTGCCCTTCGGGTGTGGCCAGCTTCGCGACCAGCTCCTGCGCTTCGCTCTGGGTCAGGTTTCGTTCCAGCGAGTGCCTCAGGTTGCGCTCCAGCAGGGGGGTGGGATCCATGCGCGAGAGCATCGGCTCCATGCTGCGCTCCACCAATTCTGCAGCGCGGTCGTAGTAGCGATTGCCGGGCCGCCAGGTATCGTCGTAGCCGTGGTCGCGACCCACCTCTTCGAGCACCAGTGCGACGGCCCCCTCGCGCGCAACCTCGCCCATCACCTTCAACATCGCCCACGTGAGACCACCCCGTGGCAGGCTGGCTTCCGCGAGCACCTCGTAGGTGTGCGGATCGCGCGGTTGCGTCCCGGCGCATGCCGTGAGCACGAGCACCAGCGCAACCAGGCCAGCCAAGCGCGGTGCGGCGGGACGGGATCTGACCATGGGTGGCAGTGAAAGCGCGGCGGCCGCAACGGGAATTCACGTTTCGGGATGCAAGATCCTGGCCCGTGTCCGCAGCAGCAGGGGCCCCGCACGGGGTCCTACGCCCTCAGAACATGCAGACGCGCTGCACCCACTTGGCCTGTTCGCTTCCTTTCGCCGGCTTGACGGGATCCGAGGCGCCCGGCGGCACCACCAGCGTCTTCTGCAGCTGCCCGCTGCGCTCGAGCAGGCCCACCGCCGCCAGGGTCAAGGTCCCCTCGTCGCAGTTCACTGCATAGCGAACACGGCGCGGGAGGTAGTCCTCGGGAGGAGGCCGTGCGCTGTCGGCCCAGACGACGCTCACGTGGAAGGTTCCCAGGGTGTCGCCGTACCGGCGGATCGACTGCAGATCCAGGCTGGCGGATTCGCCTTCCCGGGGCTGGGCGAGCGTCTCGGCATCCGGTGGGCTCTGGGCCGCAACGGGCAAGCTCGATGACCAGGCGATGATGCACACGATGCAAGTCGAGCGAAGGCTCATCTGATCTCCTGGAAATGCCGGCCCCCTCGCAGCCGCAGCGGTCGCCTTGAGCCGCCCGCGGGGCGCGGACGATGCACCCGCTCTCCCCACATGCATCTTACCATCGGCAGGCGGCGCCACCGGTGGGTGCCCCCCACCGACGGGGCTGTCAGGCGCGCCGGTCGCGACACGGAGCGCCGGGTTGAATCGTCCCGGCTGCGGTCAGGGCCGCGCCTGGATGGAGTGGACGAACGAGCCGATCTCGTCGTTGAGGAAGGCCACATCTTCTTCGCGCAGGCTGGAAGCCGACTGATGACCCTGCAGCGAGGGGATCTCGACCTGAGTGACCTCGGCGATGCCGTCGGCCGCGTCGAGCGCGCTTTGCACCGGATTGAACAGGTCGAGCGGCGGCGCGAGGATGAGCGTCTGCGCGCGGATCGAGGCGAGGGCGCCCTGGGTGCCGTGAAAGCCAGGCGTGGTGCCCACGTCATGGTCCTGGTAGGCCCAGCTCTGATACAGCCAGTCGGTGGCGTCGAACCCGTTGGCGACGTTGTCGGCCGCGATCTTCTCCATCCACGGCAGCACCTCCATCGGGTTGTCGAACACTTCCGCCAATGCGGCCGGCGTGCGGCTGGCCAGCACGCTCATCACCCCGCTCCACGCACGCCAACCGCGTTCGGGGTAGGCGGTGAACGCCTCGCCGTTCCACGCCGGGTCGGCCATGAGTGCACGTCGCGCCGTTTCCACCACGGCGACTGCCCAGGGCCCGGTCCGAGCCATCGGCGTCATGGCGACCACGCAGCGCATGAAATCCGGATGGCTCACTGCCCACTGCAGGGCCTGCATGCCGCCCATCGAGGCCCCGACCACGCAATGCAACAGGTCGACTCGCAACTGCTCGGTCAGCAGCCGGTGCTGGGAATGCACCATGTCCCGCAGGCCGAAGCGGGGAAACCGCATGCCCGGCTGCGCCGCGCTGTTGCTCGGCGAACTGGTGAGCCCGTTGCCGATGGGATCCACGCAGACGACGAAGTAGCGCTCGGTATCCAGCGCCCGGCCCGGGCCGATGAGGAAGTCCAGTCGATGGTGGTTGCCGGTGAGCGAGACCGTCGTCAACACTGCGTTGTCGCGCGCTTCGTTGAGCCTGCCGTGCGTCACATAGGACAGCTCGAAGTCGCGGATGACCTCGCCGCTCTCCAGGCGCAGGTCCCCGGCCGCCCAGCGCCGGTGCGCAGCCTCGATCATGCCCGGCTTCATCGGTGGGTGATTCATGCTCTACCCCCCAAAGCTTTCACCGCCAAGGACGCAAAGGACGCCAAGAAAAGCTCTAAGCGAAGCTGAACATTGGCCCTCCCGTGTGCACGGGTGCTGTGGAGGTGCATTGCACTCGCTGAGGCCGCAGTCTACCCGTCTCGGTCAAGGCACGTACGTGCTCCGGTGAGTTGCGCTTCTCCTTGGCGTCCTTGGCGTCCTTGGCGGTGAGAGGTTCTGACCCTAACTCGGAAACACTACGACTTCGCGGATGCTGTCCCCGCGCCGCATGGCATCGAACCCGCTGTTGATCTCCTCCAGCGGGATGCGCCGCGTCACCAGCTCGTCGAGCTTGAGCTTGCCCTCCAGGTACTGCTGCGCCAGCCACGGGAAGTCGCGCCGCGGCCGTGCGCCACCATAGCTGGAGCGCACGATGCGCTTCTCGCCCATCAGCGAGCCCCAGCGAAACGCCACATCGTCGTCGATGTTGACCTTGCCCAGGAACACCACCTGCCCGCCGGGGCGCACGGCCTCCATGGCCAGGCGAAATGCGCTGCCATGGCCGGCGGCCTCGAATACATAGTCCGGCCCGCGCCCATGGGTCATGCTGCGCAGCCGGTCCAGCGCATCCGCGGCCGACGCGTCGATGCGCAGATCCGCGCCGAACACCTTGGCGCGATCGAGCTTGACATCGCTCAGGTCTGCCGCAAGGATCAATCCGGCGCCCGCCAGCTTGGCGCCCTGGATCGCATTCAGGCCCACCGCTCCGCAGCCGATCACCAGCACGCTGGCGCCTGGCTCCACGCGCACCTTGCGCGTGGCCGCCCCGACACCGGTCATCACGCCGCAGCCGATCAGGCAGGCACGGTCGAAGGGGACCTCCCTGGGCACCGGGATGGCGCCCGATTCGGGCACCACGCAGTATTGCGCGTGCGAGGAAACCACCGAGAAGTGATGCATCGGGCGGCCGTTGCGGGAGAGGCGCGAGCGCCCGTCGAGCAGCATGCCCTTGGGCTGCCAGCGCGTGAACGGCTCGCACAGGATCGGCAGGTCGCGCTCGCAGTAGAAGCACTGGCCGCAGTGCGGATTCCAGGAGCAGACAACGTGCTCGCCGGGCCTGACCTGCGTCACGGCCGCGCCCACCGCGTCCACCACGCCGGCGCCCTCGTGGCCGAGCACAATCGGCAGCGGGTAGGTGAGCGAGCCTTGCATGACCTCGAGGTCGGTGTGGCACAGCCCGCTGGCGTGCACCCGCACCAGCACGTCCGTCGGGGCGAGCTCGCCCAGCTCGACTTCTTCGATCTCGAGCGGCTTGCCGACTTCGTTCAGTACTGCCGCTTTGAATCTCAAGACTTCCCCCCTTACCGCATTCACCACCGAGGACACAGAGGAACGCAGAGGACTGCAAAAATTCGGCTGCGCAGCGCTTCGATGTCACCTCTGCGCCGGGCTCACTCCTCTCGCACCGGCTTCGCGGGTTTCCTCTGTGTGCCTCTGTGTCCTCTGTGGTTGATGCGGTTCATTGGTTGCGCCTCGCGCCCAATGGTCGACGCTACTTCGGCGCCTTGTCCGTGCCCCGGTACAGAATCGCGTTGGCCGCGTCCGTGATGCGCTTGTGCTCTCTCACGGCCTCGGGATCGAGGTCGGCCCGCGGGCGCGGCTCCGGATCGAAGTGATGGTAGTTGTCCACCCCGCGCACCAGCACCGCGCTGTCACGCGGGCCGGCGATCTGCTTGAGATAGGTCGGCACATAGCGGACCGCGAACCCCAGGCGGCGGTAGTCCGCCGGGTTGGGATCGGAGCCGTGCACGATGCGCACGTGATGCAGCGAGAACTCGCCCGGCTCCAGCTCGATGTTCACCACCTTGCTCTCGTCCACCTTCACCATGACCTCCTGACCGCGCGTGAGCAGATTGTTGGCGGCGAAAGTGTCCTGGTGCGGGAGCTGGTCCATCAGGTGCGTGCCCGCTGCCACGCGCATACAGCCGTTGGCGACATGACTCACCGACAAGGCCAGCCAGGCCGTCACCACGTCCGGGTGACTCAAGCCCCAATAGGTGGAATCCTGGTGCCAGGAGATGAAGCTGGGGTCGCGCGCTTCCTTCATGAACAGGCTGCTGCTCCACACCAGCAGATTCGGCCCCAGGATGTCCTCGACCGTGTCGAGGATCCGCGGCAGCCGGATCAGCTCGTCCGCCCAGGTGAATGCCAGATGCGGCTTGTTGCGGTAGCCGGTCTTCATCAGCGGCGTGCCGAGCCGCGCTTCCGCCCCTTCCAGCTTGGCGCGATAGGCCTGCGCCTGCTCGGCGGTCAGCGCCCGCACGGGAAAGTGATAGCCGTTGCGGGCGAATGCCTCTACCTCGCGCGCGGGTCAGGACCCTGGGCTCGCGGGTACCGGTGACGCTGCTCGGCACTGATGGTTTCCATGACTGCTGTTTCCTCGCTGAAACGAAAAACGCAACGGGCGGAGCGATCGCCCCGCCCGTGCTCTTACTCTCGCGCCTATGCCGCGAGCCTCGTATCTGCATCACGGCAGCTGGTAGCCTTTGGCGCCTTCACGCGATTTTGTACAGGCTCTTGCCGGAGGTCAATGTACAGCATGTTGGCCATCCTCGCCACGGCCGAAGGCGACATTGGTCGGCAGCTCCTTGCCGGTGGAGATGAACGCAAGCTCCCGGCCATCCGGGCTGTAGCACCGGATGCCGGGACGATGCTCGCAGCGGGCTCGCCAGCCAGATGTTGCCCTTGTCGTCGGCCACCATGCCGTCGGGCCCGCTGCAGCGGCTTGTCGGCCCTTGCTGTAGTCGATCAGCACACGGCGGTTGCTCAGGTTGCCGCTCCGGCATCCACGTCGCAGGCCTGCAGCAGGTGCCCGGCCTGCATCGGGTTCTCGCCCTTCTTGAGATTCTGGAACTCGAACCAGCCGTTGTCGTTGCTGACGATGTACATGGTTCTTCTGATCGGGCGAGATCAGGATACCGTTGCACTTTCCGCAGTTGCCCGCCACCCGCGTCACCGTGCCGTCCGGATCGAGCCGGTAGGCGGCGAAACCGTCTGGCCAAGATCGGCTCGTGGCCGAGATAGCGCGGGTCGGTGAAGTACATGCGGCCCTTTTCGTCGATGGTGACGTCGTTGAGCGCGTTGAACGGCCTGCCATCGTACAGCCCGGCGATGATGAAGCTCTGGCCGGTCTTCATGTCGATCTTGATCAGCATGCGGCCGCCGAAGTCGGCGCCCATGCGCCGCGATCATGTTGCCGTCGCGGTCGAACTTCAGTGCCGTTGGACATGCCCGAGGGACTGCGGAAGATGGTGGTCTTGCCGGTCTTGGGGTCGTGCTTCCAGATGTGGCCGGCCTGCCGGAACTTGCCCGTCGGGTCCTTGCAGAACGCGGTGAAGGTGATGTCGCTGAAGTAGACCATGCCGTCGCGAGCCGGCCGCCACGCCCTCGGTGAGCATGCAGCCGCCGTCGAACACGCGGTCCAGCCGGGCGCTGCGACGGAACCAGGCTGGAATCACCCACCGGTGCGGGGAACCCGGGGTCTACGGCGTATGCGCCACCGCTTACCGCCGCGAACAGGCCGAGAGCGGCCGCGGTGCGTTTCAACAGATACAGGTTCTTCATCTACTCCTCCGTGGTTGTTGTGAGCGATTGCCGTGGGATACAACGAACGAGGCCCTGTTGCAGGCCAGAAATCGGGCAAGCCCCCCGCAGACTCTACCCGGGTCGCAGCCCATGCGCACCGACGGCTCCGGGACCGCGCTCTTGTTCATGGATGAAAACCGGTTTCAAATATAAAAACCGCTTCTCGGCCTGTCAACTCGACCCATGCCGCGCCGCACCACTGCACGAGGCTCGCTGGCCCCGCTGCCGCCGCCGCTGCGGCGAGCTCCTCGTTCAGAGGGCCGCTTTGCCGCACGCCACTGTCGCTCGTACCGGGCCGGCACCCACGCGCAGGAGCGCCCGAGCGGGGTGGCGTGGCTCCGGCTAGCCGTTTACGCAAAGGGCCACATAAGAGGGAACCGCGCCACGCAGTCGCGCGCCCCTTCTCGAGGAGGAGACAATGCCTGGATACGTGCTCAAGCAGCAAAAGAGCCGCTGCGCGCCTTCATCACAGCGGCAGGCGGCGCTCACCGCCGCGGCCGGGTTCTCGGTTCCATTCGTCTCGCGCGCGCAGAACAAGCCTATCCGGGTCGGTGTGCCAACGATCCTGTCCGGGCGGGTCGCGCAGCTCGGTATCTCGTCGCGCAACGCGATCGCCCTGGAGGTGGACAAGTTCAACGCGGCCGGCGGGCTGGGCGGCCGCAAGGTCGAAGTCATCGTTCGCGACTCGAAGGGCAAACCCGAAGAGGCGGCGAACCACACCCGGCAACTCATCAACGGCGAGGGCTGCGAGATCATCGTAAGCGCGGAATCCTCTGCGGGCGCGTTCGCCGTGCAGGAAGTGATCCGGGAGCTGAAGGTGCTGTGCCTGCACACCAATTCCGAGACCTCGTCGCTGTCGGCCGATCCCAAGATCCGTGTGCCCACCGCTTTCCGGACCGCCCGTCAAGGGATTCATGACGCCATCGTGAGCGCCACGTATGCCGGCAACGCAGCCAAGTCCAAGGGGCTCAAGACCTGGATGAGCTGCTCGCCCGACTACGCGTACGGTCGTGACAACACCTCGCTTTTCATCGAGTACCTCAAGCGGTTCCATCCTTCCATCGAGGTCGTGGGCGAAACCTGGCCCAAGCTGTTCCAGGCCGACTACACCGAGAACATCACCAAGATCCTGCAGGCAAAGCCGCACGCGCTGTACTCGGCTTTGTGGGCCGGCGATCTGGTGTCGTTCATCGATCAGGCCGGTATCTACGGGTTGTTCACGCAGACCAACCTGTTCGCGATCAACATGGCGGACTACACCACGCTTACGGCGGTGAAGAATCTGCCCGCGGGCATCCACTCGGCGACCCGGTATATCAAGACATTTCCCGCCGGGGCGGAGAACGCCGCCTGGGCGGACGCCTATAAAGCCAAGTATGGGGATTATCCGACCAACTGGTCTTGGGAAAACTCGCTGGCGATGAGCTTCCTGTTTGCGGCGATGAAGAAGACCAATTCGACGGACTCCGCCAAGCTCGCCGAGGCGCTGCGCGGTATGAAGGTCAAGACTCCTTTCGGTGCAGACGGCACGATCACGATGCGTGCCGAGGACCAGACCACCATCGGCTACGCGCTCGGTTGGGGCACCACCATTCCGAAGGAACCCTACGTTCCGAACGTGACGCCGGGCGACTGGAAGATGATCCTCGAGCACGAGGCGGAGTGGAAGAAGAAGATGGGCTACGCCTGAGCGGTCCGATCGATCGCCGATGGCCCGGCGCTCCAGTGCGCGCGGGTTTGACGTCGCCTCCGCTGCCGGAGCACTCCTTGGATTCTCAGGCATTGCTGTCCTGCCTCGCGTCCGCGTCCTGCGTCGTCACACAGACGACCGGCGGCCTCATCAGCGGCATGCTGCTGTTCCTTGTGGCCGCCGGGCTGTCCCTCATCTTTGGCACCCTGAAAGTCGTGAACTTCATGCACGGCTCCCTGTACATGCTGGGCGCCTACTTCGCGTACACCGTGTACAAGCTGACAGGGAGCTACGCCATGGCCGTGCTGGCTGCGGCGCTCGGCGTCGGGTTGTTCGCGCTGCTGTTCGAGCGCTTGTTCATGAGCCGGGTGTACGGCTCGGATATGCTGCTGCAGCTGCTGGTTTGCTACGGATTCATTTTGATCCTCGACGACGCGGTGAAGATCATCTGGGGAGCGGAGTTTCTGGCGATGGGCATGCCGCCCGCCTTTCAGCGCCCGCCGATCGTGCTTGCCGGCGGCGTGCTGCCGGTGTTCTACCTGTTCCTCATTGCCGTCACGCTGATGGTTGCCACTGCCCTCGGCTACTTCATCACCCGGACTCGCGCCGGGAAGATCGTGCGTGCGGCGGCGATTAACCCGACGATGACTTCGGCACTGGGCATCAACACGGCGCTCGTGTTCGGCGGGGTCTTCGCACTGGGCGGCCTGCTGGCCGGTCTGGCGGGTGCCCTCGCGGTGCCGGTCCGCTCGCTGGTGGCCGGCATGGGGTTCTCGATCTTGATCGAATCGTTCATCGTCACGGTCATCGGCGGGATGGGATCGGTCGCGGGCGCGCTGGTCGGGGCCCTGCTGATCGGGCTGGTACGCAGCTTTGGAACCATCGGCTTCCCGCTGTTTACCGAGGGCGTCATGTTCCTGTTCATGGTGCTGGTCCTGATCATCAAGCCGAGCGGACTGTTCGGCAAGGAAGCTTAAGCGGTGCACAAGCCGTCGGTTGCGCGGGATGCCTCGATCGCTCTCGGCGTGCTGCTCGTGCTTGCCGCGCTGCCGTTCGCGTTTCCCGGGAAGGCTCTGTCGGATTTCGCCATCCGCCTGTCCGCCTTCGCCGTGTTCGCCACCTCGCTCAATCTGCTGATCGGCTATGGCGGCATGGTTTCCTTCGGCCACGGGTTGTTCTATGGGCTGGGCGCGTACAGCTTCGCGCTGCTGATGCAGAAGGCCGGTTGGTCCATCCCGGCGGCGTTTGCGGCCACGCTGCTGCTCAACGGTGCGGTCGCGGCGGTCATCGGCGCCATCTGCATTCGCCTGAAGGAGATTTACTTCTCGTTCCTGACGCTCGCGTTCCAGATGCTGCTGCACAGCCTCATCATCGCCTGGACGTCACTGACCGGCGGCGATCAGGGGCTCACCGGCGGCGTGCCGCGGCCTCCGTTCCTGGGTATCCGGCTCGACGACCCGCATCACCTCTACCTGTTCTGCTGCGCGGTGCTGGTCGTCTTCGCTGTTCCTCATGTACCAGCTCGTTCAGTCCCCATTCGGCTATACCTTGCGCATGATCCGGGACAACCCGCGGCGCGCAGCGTTCCTGGGCATCCAGGTGTGGCGCATCCGCCTGCTCGCGTTCGTGGTCGCCGGCGTGTTCGGAGGGATCGGCGGGCTGCTCATGAGCCTGTTCGTGTCGAGCGCCTATCCGGATTTCGCGTACTGGACCATCTCGGGCGAAGGCGTGTTCATGATCCTGCTGGGCGGCATGAACGCGTTCCTCGGCCCCCTCGCCGGTGCGGTGCTCTTGCTGCTGCTCAGTGACACGGTGACCCGGTTCACCGAGCACTTCGGCCTGGTGCTCGGCATCGTGATCTTGTTCTTCGCCCTGGGCATGCGCAAAGGGGTGCTCGGATTCGCGCTCGATGCCTGGCGCAAGCGGGCCGCTACGCTGCGAGCGGGGCGCCGCGGTCGCAGCGGAAAAGAGCTGACGATGCTCTCGGTCGAGAACCTGCGCAAGTCTTTCGGGGGCGTCGGGGCGATGAACGGCGTCAGCCTGCATTTCGGCGAAGGATCGCTCAGCGCCATCATCGGCCCGAACGGGGCGGGCAAAACGACCTTGTTCAATCTGATCACCGGCGCATTCGCGCCTGACGCAGGCAACATCATGCTCGGCAGTGAAGACATTGCGGGGCTGCCCGCGCCGGAGATCGTGCGGCGCGGCATCGGGCGCGCGTTTCAGATCGCGAGCATCTTTCCCACGCTGACGGTGCGCGAGACCATCCTCGGCGCTGTGAACGCGCATCGCCGCTGGCACGCGAGGCTCGGCCGGCGCTTTCCGCTGGCCGAGGCGCAGCCGCAGGCCGACGAAGTCATGGAGCTGGTGAAGCTATCCTCCAGAGCGGAGCACGCTGTCGGGGAACCTGTCCGCATGGCGATCAGAAGCTGCTCGATATCGCACTCGCGCTTGCGCTGGAGCCGCGCGTGCTGCTGCTCGACGAACCGACCGCAGGCATGGGCCCCGAGGAGCGCTGGCAAATGATCGAGACCGTGCACGAGCTGTGGCAGCGCAAGAAGATGACCGTTGGTCTTCATCGAGCACGACATGGACATCGTGTTCCGGTATGCGCAGACCGTGCGCGTCCTGAGCTACGGCACGGTGCTGGCCGAGGGGACTCCGGATCAAGTGCGCCGGGATCCGAAAGTGATCGAAGCCTACCTCGGCGCCCGTTTTCAGGCGCAGCCGGCATGAGCGCCGCGCGAGTTCGTCGCGGCCGAAGGCATCGACGTGTTCTACGGAACCAGTCAGATCCTGTTCGGCGTGAGCCTGGCGGTCGCGCAAGGCCAGACCATGGCGTTGCTGGGACGCAACGGCGCCGGCAAGTCCACCACGCTCAAAGCGCTGGCCGGCATCGCACCGCCGGCGCGCGGTGTCGTGCGGGTATTGGGCAAAGTGCGCCAGGGGGCCAAGCCGTACGTCATCGCGCGCGCGGGCGTGGGATATCGTGCCGGAGGACCGGCAGGTGTTTCCCGAGCACAGCGTAGAAGACAACCTGCTCATCGCAGCCAAGAAGGGGCCGCAGGGGCAGGACCATTGGAACCTGGCCCGAGTGTATGACATGTTTCCGCTGCTGGCCCCGCTCAAAGAGCGCATGGCCGGGAATCTATCGGGCGGAGAGCAGCAGTTGCTCACCATCGCCCGCACGCTGATGGGCAATCCCACCGGGTTGCTGCTGGACGAGCCGAGCGAGGGGCTGGCGCCGGTGATCGTCGAGCGTATCGGCGAGCTGCTGCGCAGACTGCGGGATATGGGCGTCACAGTGCTTCTCGCCGAGCAGAACATGCACTTCTGCCTTGGCATCGCCAGCCACGCCACTGTGATCGACAAGGGGCAGATCGTCTACTGCGACACCATCGAGGCGCTCGCAGCGACGAAGCGGTGAAGTAGAGTCGTTATCTCGCGTTGTGACTGCGCGCGGTTCGCACAATTTTGCCGACCGGGTCGGTAGAATGGACGCGGGCCCCTTCCGGTATGTTCAATCAGGCCCACAGAGAGAAGGTCGGCATGGACGCGGAGGAGGATTAGATGACCGTCGGAGCTGTGTGGGGGTGGCCGTAGTCACCGGCGGTGCCAGCGGCATCGGCGCGGCCTGTTGCCGGAGCTGGCGGCGCGCGGAGCGCGCATTGCCCTGCTCGACCGGGACGAGCGCGTGCACGCGGTGGCGCGCGAGGTCGATGGCCGCGCCTGGGTGGTCGATGTAGCCGATGAGGCGGCGCTGGCCCGCTGTGCCGACGCAGTCGAGGCGGAGCTGGGCCCGGTGGAGATCCTGGTCAACAGCGCCGGGGTGATCCAGGTGCCTTTGCCGCTGGATCGGCTGTCGATGACAAGCTGGGACGAGGTGGTGCGGGTGGACCAGCGCGGCACCTATGCTGCCGCGGTCGTGTTTGGGACCCGCATGGCCGGGCGCCGGCGCGGGGAGCATCCTCATATCGCCTCCGTCGCCGGCATGCGCTCGATGCCGCTGCACGCCTATGCGCCGGCGAAGGCCGCAGTCATCGCCATGACCGAGTGCCTCGCCGCGGAGTGGGGGCCGGCCAGGTGCGGGTCATCGCCGCGTCGCCGGGCTATACCCGGATGCCCGCGCTTGCAGGCGGCGATCGACAAGGGCGAGCGCGACGTTGCCGCCCTCGAGGCAACGCGGCGCTGGTCCATGCCTGGTCGAACCGGCCGAGATCGCCCGCGCCGTGGCCTTCCGGGCGAGTTCCGACGGCTGCCGGCGATCACGGGGCGCGAATATTCCAGTCGATTGCGGCTCGCTGGTCGCCGGGTCGTGGCACGCGTATGGCGGTCTGGCCCGCCGGCCGCTTGAGGTCAGCGCCCCCAGTTTCTCGTTGCATCGCCGAGCTGGTCAAACATGTGCGCGCGATCTCGCCGGCATGCCGGGTCGTTGTACGCGACCGGATCTCCGCATCGGCTTCGACCGGTCGATACCGAAACCGGTTTTCGCGCGATTGCACTCATGTCGGTGTTTCCTGCACCGAGTGTCATGCCGGACGCGTCACCCCGGTCGATCGGGTTGCGACCATCCTGGCTGACCAGACGCACGTGTGTCCCCGATTCGAATCTCCGCCGGCAATGCTGCGTGACCGCAACCGTACGACCGCTGTCCAGCCGGATGGTGAGCTCCACACCCTCTTTACGTGTAGCTTGCTGCTCGATCACTGCGCCGCCGAGCCCCCCGGCAACGGCGCCCAGCACTGTGCCGGCGCCGTGGCCACTGGAGATCGCGTTGCCCGCCAGACCGCCCAGCACCGCCCCGACACCTGCCCCGACCCATGGCGTTTCGTCGCCGGCGATCTGCACCGCGCGCAGACTGACCACGGTCCCCTCGCTGACCTCGGCGACGCGCATGGCCTCGCGCTGCGAGTACACATTGGGCGAGGTGCTCGCGCAGCCGGTATACTCGCAATGACCACCGCGACCGCCACCGCTAGTCTGGTTCCATCTGCTGTCCTCTTGAAGCTCACTGCTTGGACTAATGTAGGCCGAGCACCAACCTTGCAGACTCACATCCTTGCCGCGGAAGATCAAAGAGAGCCCCCACTCCGCCCCGGCTGATCCCTTGTAGAAGTTGCAGGTGCCGCATTCCTGCATGGGGCCGTGGCTGGGGTATGCGCTCGAGGAGACCGTGCGGGTGTCCAGCTCGTAGCCTAGCGCCTGCGCGGCCGGATCCGTCGGGTCGAGGCGCGGAAGATCGGCTGCGCGGGCCGCCGTCGTGAGCAGGCTCGACGCCGCTGCGGCAGTAGCGGCCAACTGGATGAAGCGCCGTCTGGAAAGGTTGCTGCCATCGTGACACGGCATGGTTGAAACTCCTTGATCAAATGCAGCTCGTTGCTGTCGAATCGGCTGGTTTGGGGGCGGCACCGAACAACTCCCCGGCACGATCGGCGCTGTCAGGATACAAAGTGTGGCGTTCCGGGTTGGCGTGGTCTTGCAGATCCTTGCCGGTGCCTATCGCTGGCCGGCACGGTCATGCCGGCTGTCCGAGCCAGCGCCACGGTCATGGCGTGCCGCGCTGCCCATTGGCGGGCAGCAGCATCTCCTCCAGCCCGCGCCTGTGCACGGGCTCCACCTGCACCCCATAGCCGATCCTCCGGAACAGCCCCTGCGCAAAGCCGCTGGCCGCAAGCGCACCCCGCACCAGGGGGCGCAGGGCTTCAACCCGGAGCGGCTGGTTGAAATCGGTGAGCACACGCCGCTCGCGCGCGCCTGCAGCGCTACGTGCATCATCGCCTGGCCCGCACGAGTCCTATCTCGGGGCTGTCGCCTTCCGTGCCGAGAACCGCGAACACCGGCACTGGCATGGGCTCACGACCGTCCAGGCGCTGCGCTGTCGAGCCGGCTGGGGTCGGAGTGCCCACCGCTTGTGACCAGCCGGGCGCAACAAACTCGGCGATGCCGGGAGTCGGCAGGCCCCGCTGTTGAGATCCCGTCTTGAAAGGGCTCGCGCGCCAGGTCCGCCTGGAATCGTGCGTCTGCACGCTGGCGGCGTTCACCGTCGCACACCAGGTCTATGAGTGCCCGCCACGAGCGGCGAGTATCGGCAAACCGCAACCACGCTGCGTGAGTCCGCGCGCGCGGCGAGCGCTTCGAGCAGCGCTGCCGAGGTAAGCGTCGTGTCGCCGGCGGTCACGTCGCGCCGCGGCTTCGTAAGCGCAAAGAACAGCGTGCACTCATCTATTGTGGGCGTGGCCTCATCCGCCAGCGACACGCGCGCCACATGTCCTGGCGTCCCGGGCGTGGGAAACAGCTCCACTTCGATGCGCTGTCCGAAGTAGCGAGCGGCAATCTGCAGGGCGAACAACAGCGCGCCGCAACTCATGGTCAGCTCTCGTCCGGCGGGATCGACGTTGGGTAGTGCGCGCGTCGCGTCCGCGAGCAAGTCCACACCGCGCCGCGTAGGCCGGAACAGCCACGGCTGCGCGTTGAACGGCGACGGTGCCAGGATCGCATAGCGCAAACAGAAACGCAGCTTCTCATTAGGACTGCCGGCGCGGGGAAAAACCGCTTGGGGAGCTTGCCACGCCGATGCGACCGGCTCATTCACCGCTTGAGGATTGCTCGCCCCGGGAGTCGATTCGACCTTCACCTCATCACGTACCATGGTCCGATCCTCGTGCACATACCGATCACCGTGGGGACGGCTGCCGTTGCCGCGGCGTGTCGCCCGGCGCGGGCTTGCCTGCGGTCTGCGATTCCCCTCCGGTAAGAGAGCCGCCCGATGCGGTAACGATGCGACCGCGCCATTGCGCTCGGATTTCGAGAGCCGCGGTGCGATTGCAGGATGTAACGGCCGTCTGGGTGGGCCGCGATGGCACCAGCCAGGTCTTTCGATCCGAGGATTTGGACTCGGGGATACATGCTGAGGCCGGACCGCACGGTGCACACACTGCGTCCCGGCTTCCGGCGGCGCAGCAGCTGAGGGCCAGGGCTCAACTGGCGGGGCTCGCCTCCTGCACCGGATGCCAGGTCGGATCCTGCGTGTGCCACGTCATGGTCCTTGCGATCGGCACAGTGTCGGGCCCGAGATCCTTCTCGTACACAACGCCGGTCTGATCGACCACGAAGGTCATCACACCCGACCTGCGGTACTCGGCCGGATAGGCGACGAACGCGAAGCCCGCGGTGCTCTGGGGAGCCTGGCCTGCCACTCCGGCTGGCGCGTTCCTCGTTCCGCTGTCGATGCGTCGGAAATAGTAGCCGTGGAATGCAACGGGGGCACGACCGGCACCACGTTCACCAACAATGGAGCAATGGGGCCGTTCTGGTCCGGCGTTGAATGCTGGTCGGCGCTCCGCGAGAGGGCGAGCGAATGGCAGACTTGCATCGTGGTGAGCTCGTTCTCGCCGATGCGCCGGAGCATCACTTCCTGCATGCCGGCCATCGCATCGAAGTACCACGCGCCATGGCTCGATACGAGCGGGATCGGGAAGGCCAGTTCTCTGCACCGACATACAGGCGCATGGTCCCATCGGTCTGCCGCACCAGGCGGTGCATCTGCTCATACTTCTGGACGAACCGCTCCCGGTCCAGCTTGTCCTGTACCGCGTCATCCGAGGAGACAAGCTCCTTTCCTCCACCGAGAATGCGCATGATGACCCGCTCATCGCCGTCCTGGACGGCCTGCGCTAGAGCGTGGGCCCCCTGCTCAGGAGACGAGAAGGTTTCCTCGACGGGTGACTGTGCGAGACAAGACCGGGCGTAGCCGGTGGACAGCAGCGCCAGCAACGCCAGCGCAACCGCGACGGCGAGGTCGCGCACGGGCGATTCTTTCAGCCTGCTACCGATGTCGCTCATGATCTACTCCGTATCGGCCGTTGCCCAGGCCGCAAAGGACTCGAATTACCTGTGGATCGGCCGTTGCCCAGGCCGCAAAGGACTCGAAGTTACCTGTGGATCGGCCGTTGCCCAGGCCGCAAAGGAATCGAATTATCTGTGGATCGGCCGTTGCCCAGACCGCAAAGGAATCGAACTACCTGTGGCCTCCTCCGCCTCCGCCTCCTCCACCGCCATGGGATCCTCCGCCATGGGAACCGCCACCGAAGCTCGCGTGCCCGCGAGAGGAGTTGCCCCCTGCCGTCCCTCCATGACCGAAGCCACTGAACGCGCCAGAATGACCTTGTCCGTCCTGGGCGGAACCGCCGCGGTCGAACCCGCCATGCCCGAAGCTGCCGTGATCGGCTCCGCCGCGGTCGAACCCGCCATGCCCGAAGCTGCCGTGATCACGTCCGCCGCGGTCAAAGCCGCCACGGCCGAAGCCGCCGTGGTCGAAGCCACCGTGGTCGAAACCGCCGTGCTCGAAGCGGTGGTGATTGAAAGTCATGCTGTGGGAGACGAATGGGGCATGGTGAAAGATCACCCTTCTGCCGAGCCAGTCGCATCCCCAGGCGGGCCACCCCCACCGAACCCGGCGAAGAAGCCGACCCCGAAGCCCGCGCCGAAGTAGATTCCAGGCGTGGCAACAAACACCCCTGGAACCGCTACCCAGCCCGGATACGCCACGATCGGCGGCCCATACACGAGCCACGGGTTGTACGCCGGCACGTAGACAACGTCCGGACTTGCCGGTTGAATGATGACCGTCTGGCCCTGAGTCGTAACCGTTTGCTGGGCTGTGCTGCGCAAGTTCCCCGCTTGCTGGGCGCTGTGTCGCATGGTCTAAACTGCGTTGAGCACGTCCTGCGGTTGGCTCACATAGGCGTCGCCGAGCGCCGAGGTCCAGGACAGGTTCTTGTCCATGCTTGCAAGGACCGAGGGAAACTGCGTGAGCGCTCTCACGCTCGGATCCCAGGGCTGCTGGTCCACCGCCTGCGCAAGAGCTTGTCCCTTCAGATCGGAATGCTGTTGCATCCACCGCTGCGCCTCCACGACCTCGGTGGGATAGGTCGACGCGGCCAGAACCTGAGCCACCAGTGCGTCCGGATACAACGCGATAGGTGCCACGAGTTGTTGCAACTGCGCGGGAGTCTGTGCCGCGACTTGACCCACCGGCGGCGGGGTGGATTGATCGGGTTGATAGTCGAGCTCTCCGAGTGTGCCGTCGTCGGTAACTGTCGTGCCGAGTTGCAGCTGATCGGGTTGATAGTCGAGCTCCCCGAGTGTGCCGTCTTCGGTAACTGTCGTGCCGAGTTGCAGCTGGGCGTAGCCACTCGTGGCGAACACCAGAGAACAGACAAGGAGATACGCCAAACTGCGGCACCAGTGCTTCACGATGAAATTCTCCTGCTTCAGAGCGGATAGAAAAGAGGCCACGCCGACCAACCGGCCCGGCCACGAAGGTCCGAACAAGCCAAGAGCGGTGCTGTCCGGGCAGACGACCAGACAATGACGGGCTGTCTGCATCTGTTGTCGAGTATTGCCAGCACAATTCTGACGCTGGCTGCTGCGAGGGTCTTGTACATTTCTGCACAGCGTCAGCACCATGTAGTGGTCACGACGCAAGCGTCCCGCTGGGCCGGGACGTCCCAGAGTAGATCCGGCGTCCGCACCTGACCCTCGCAGGTCCAGGTCAGGACAGAGCGGACGCCGCTGGCGGTACGTGGGCCCAACCCAGCCTCAGTTCTGAGCGCCGGTGAGCTTGATGGCGACGCCCTCTACGGAGGCATTCAGTTGCAGGCCCTTCGTGGTGGAGCGCATGCGGATCACCACGCCGCTCAGATTTTCCATGGCCGCAGAAGCTTCGCCTTCCTTCCCCGCGGTCGCCCCGGCCGACACTGCGCTGTAGTTGCCGCTGAAGGCCTCGAGGCTTGCCAGGTGATAGACCTCGCCGGTCGCCTGGATCTCGTTCGCCCCGATGTTCAGGACGCTCAATCCATTGAGACTGAACGGATAGTCTTTCCCCTGGTAGTGCAGAGTGCCTTGGCCCCAGCTCACGCCCACTCCGACGGCCACCGATCGGCCAGAAAATTCGATGGTCGCGTCCGGCTTTTCGTCGGCCAGCGCCATGGTAGATGTCACCAGCAACAGCGCGGCTGCCGCCGCCTTCCAAGCACGAGTCATTTCAAGCTCTCCTATCAAGTGGGGGTCGATGGACGTTGATCCGCGACCACAAGTGCAACGACAATGTGTCACCAACTGCACCGACGACAACCCCCGGGTGCACCGATGAAAACTCGGAAGCACCGATGACAACCCGGGGGCACCGATGACAACTCGGCAAGCTCCGTGATTGACGGAAGCTGGAGGCGAATTGCATGTGTCCATTCACGCCGCCAGATACGTCACACGATCAGTCTAGAGCTCGGTGCAGATGGAATCTTGCAAATCCTTGACGGCGTGTTTGCTGAGTTCCGCGTCACATCGGTTCAGTCAGTGCGCACGCTATGGATGCTGACCGGCACTGGCGGTGCTCGTCGCTCGTGTACCGAGAGCCGGCCCGAGCCAGGCCAGGATTTGGTCGATGGCCGCGTCGGTGGCGCCGTTCAACCCCTGCACGGCGCCGGAAGCGTCGGCACTGGGCGCTTGCTCCTGAACGCGGAAGGTCCGCTGCGCGAGAACCCGGCCGCCCGGCTCGGCCAGCGTGGCGCGCAGCTGGACGATGCAGCGGCTGGCCGAGGGCGCGTCGAACACCTGGCTGAACTCCTCCAGTGTCACCTCCAGCCGGTAGCCGGAGTCCGTGTCGAGGCCCGTCAGAGTGAACCCTGTGTTGACTGCGGCAGCTCGTTCGCGCAAACGCAGCGTGATCAGCTCGGCCGGCGGGGCAACCCACCGGCTCAGGGCGTAGAGCTGTGGACGGGATGCGCCCAGGTAGTCGAGCGCGGTAGACGAGCGCTGGGCCCCGCAACCAGCTGGGAGCGCTCACCTGTGGGATTGCGATGGGCGCATCGAGGCGCGCATCCGAGCGGCAGCCTCCAAGGACGGTCCGAAGTCATAGGTCTGGACGCTGGCCGATTGCGACGTCGCGCAACCAGTGAGCAGCGACGCGAAGATGACAGCGGTCCACTGCCTCATCGCTGCGCTCGCCCGCGTCTCGCCGCTCTCGCGCTGGCGCGAGTAAGCCCCGTCGGCCGTGAGACGCCGAGCCAGGCTGCGCCTCGACCAGGAATGCCATGGTCACCGGATAGTTCCTGGCCGCCACACGCTCGATCGCTCCTGCCTCGTCTTTGTTACCTCCCGATTGCACGACCGGCGATTCCGTTACCGGCTGACACACTGCGGTCTCATTCACCAGCGCGCGATTTCAGCCCGTAACTAAACGCAGACTCGCGAAATGCTGCGGCAATCGGCGCCGTTGAAAGTGGCACTGCGTTCGACGCATCCACGTGCCGGTGCATTCACATACAGACGTAACGGACGAGGCCACCATGCTTTCCAGGCATGTGATTGGCACCAGCACATGTGCTGGCACGCCAGACCCACACCGCTCGGCAAGTAGCGTGGCTCTTCAGAACTCAACTGGAAGATCGTGATGACAACAGATGAATCGTTTCTCATGAGCAGCATCGAGCCCGGGTTCGCCACACTGCGCGTCGACACACTCCACCACGCTGCCCTCGGCGAATGGGACCAGACTCGCGCCGAGCAAGTGAACCGGACCTCGACACCTTGCCGGCGGCAATCCGGGGATGGGATGGGCGCTGCTACACATCCGCGTGAGCCAAGGCTGCCGCAGGAAGTGCTGCGACGGGCGCTGCGGTACGTCAACGAAAACCTGGACGCCAAACTCACGTGGGAACAGATCGCCTCGGCAGTCGGTATGGATCATTTCAAGCTCGGTCGCGGCTTCAAGCTGTCCACCGGCATGACTCTGCATCAGTACGTGATCCACTGTCGCATCAGGCAGGCGACCAAGCTGCTGGCGCGCGCAGAGCTGGCCATCGCCGACATCGCGCTCGAGGTCGGCTGCTCCTGCCAGAGCCACCTCACCACGCTGTTTCGCAAACACACGGGGACGACGCCAGGAGCATTTCGCAGGGCCGCCCGCCGCAGCCCGCGGCTGTTCGACTCCGCGGCGGCCAGCAGAGGCCTCTCCCTGGGTCCGCTACCGGAAGGATCGTGGGCATACCCGAACGGCGCGTCCCGAGCACATGCAGATTCGATGAACCGACATGCACCGGAGCTGGCTTCCTCCAAGTTCGTTGGAAGCTGTAACGCAGACCCCAACAATGCAATCTTGGGCTAACAGTCGAGTCGCATCCTGCGCCCATCGCCTCTGCTCGCGCTGACCGTGGGTGCGGGGGCATGAACGTGTTTCCAACCGATGTGAAAGGAGAAAGTCATGGATGTCTCGTACTACGAGCAAGAAGCCGGTCTTGGGTGCGTTAGTGGCCCTGGCCATCGCCACGCCTGTGTTCGCCGCAGCCCAGACCCCTGACAGTGCTACGCCAGTGGCACGCATGGAGATGCAGGCCACTCCGTCGACACCGAGCAGCGCGGGCCAGCCGGCGATGCCCCAAGCCAGTTCCGTCAAGACGTACGGAGAAGCTGTAGCGGGCGCGACGTTCCGCGACTCCGGCGACCGTGTGCGCGTCGAGATGCAATCGCATGTCCGCCCCTTCCCCTGGGACAGGAATGGATAACGCCCTGCATCACCAGCCTGTGCTACACAGTCGATGAAGTGCAGTGCTCCTTCCCCCTCACGCGAGGGGGAAGGCTGGGATGGAACAGGGGGCAGGCAACCGGGGAAGGGAACGGGGAAGGGAATGTGATTGGGCGCAGTGCTCCTTCCCCTCGGCGAGGCGGAAGGCTGGGATGGGGGTGGTGTGCTGACTCCAGGTGACGACCCATGTCCACCAACGCGTTGCCGAGCGCTGCTGCGGTCACCGGCTTGGCGAGTACCTGCGCGATGCCGGCCGCCTTGGCTTCCTGGTAGAGCATCGGTCCACGGTATCCGCTCAACAGGATGACCGGCAGGTCGACACGATGCTGGCGCAGCCGGCGGGTCAGCTCGATGCCGGTCATCCCCGGCAACACGTAGTCGATCACCGCCGCGTCGAACTGCGACGGGGCGGCCGCCAGCGCATCGATCGCCTCGTGCGCAGCCGAGAAACCGGCCGGCTCGTAGCCCAGGGCCGCAAGCATTTCCTCCGCCAGCAGCAGCAGCGACTTGTCGTCCTCCACCACCATCACCGGCTGCCCCGAGCCGCGCTTCAGCGCCGAATCGGCTGCGGCCTCGACCCCCGGTTCATCGAAGCGGGGCAAATAGACGCAGAACGCGCTGCCTTGCCCCGGCGCGCTTTGCACGTCGATCGCCCCGCCCAGCTCCGCGACGATGTTGTGCACCAGCGCCAGGCCCAGACCGGTGCCGGCACCCGGCTCCTTGGTCGTGAAGAAGGGCTCGAACACGCGCTTGAGCAGATCCGCGTCCATCCCCATGCCGGTATCGGCGACCATCACCTGCACGTAGGCCCCGGTGAGCAGCGTCCCATGCGAGAAGGAGCGTCCCGTCGGCAGATCCTGGCGGCTCACGTTGACGCGCAGCGTGCCGCTGCCCGGCATGGCCTGCATCGCGTTGGTGCACAGGTTCATCACGATCTGGTGCACTTGCGTCGGATCGCACAGCACCACCAGCGCCCCGGCGTCGTAGCCGGCCTCCAGCTGGATGCTCTCGCGCAGCGATGCACGCAGCAGGTCGAGGGTCTCACTCACGACGGCGCGCACGTCCACCGGATTGCGCGGGCCGCGCTGGCTGCGGCTGTAGCCCAGGATCTGATCGACCAACGCCTTGGCGCGCTGCGCCGCCGCTAACACGTTGCCGGCATGCCGCTGCAGCGCGGTACCCTCGGGCGCCGCCCCGTGCACCATGTTGCCGTATCCCAGAATCGCGCCCAGAATGTTGTTGAAGTCGTGGGCAATGCCCCCGGCCAGTGTGCCCAGCGCTTCCAGCTTCTCCGCCTCGCGCAACCGCTGCTCGAGGTGAGCCTGCTCGATGAGCGCCAGCTTGCGCTCGGTGATGTCGTTGTTGGTCTCGAGCCGGCGAGTGATCCGCCCCTGCCCGTCGCGTTGCACCGTCCAGCGGCTGTCGGCGATGACCTGCGCGCCGTCCTTGCGATAGTGAGTCAACTCGCCCTGCCAGTGGCCGCTGCTGTCCAGCTCCCGCTCGACTTCCTCGAGGGGAGCCGGGAAGCGTGTGCGCAGCAGATCGTGCGAGACCTTGCCGATTGCTTCGTCGCGCGACCAGCCATAGATGCGCTCGGCGCCCTTGTTCCACCCGGTGATCACATCGTTCTGGCCACGCACGATCAGGGCGTCGTGCGCGAGATCGAGCAGAGCGGCCTGCGCGCGCAAGCGCTCTTCCCTGCCCTTGCGTTCGGTGATGTCCGTGATGCTCACCAGGACGGTTTCGAGCGCAGACGGCGGAGGCGGAAAGATGATCTTGAACAGCACGGCAATCTGGTCGCCCTGCAGTGTGCGAAGGACGGTTTCGGCTTCAAACCAGGTGCGCCCTTCGGCGACCGCGATCAGTTCTCCCGCGAAGACCTCGCAGGTCTCCGGTGTGAACACCCTGTCGAGCGAGACCAGCAGGTCCTCCTTGCTCTGCGCGCCGAACAATCTGAGCGTGGCCTCGTTGACGTCGACGAGCCTGACCATCGCGAGCGCCTGCCTGACGAAATCGGGATGCGCGTCGACATACTGGCGAAAGTCCTGGATGCCCTCGGCTTTGAGATCGTCGATGGCGGCTTTGACCCGTGAGAAATCCTCTTCCCAAATCGACACGCCCACCGCCTGGAAGATGTGCCGGTGCCGGCTCTCGCTCGCACGCAGCTCCGCGTCGGCCCGCTTGCGCTCGGTGATGTCGACGATCGTGCCGAACATCTCGACGAGGTCGCCGGATTCGTTCACGACCGGACGGGCGATGCAGTGGACGTGCCTGACCGATCCGTCCGGCCACAGGATTCGATGCTCCACCTCGAAATCGGTCTTGTCGCGCTTACCCTTGGCGGCCGCTTCCTCTGTCCGGGACAGATCCTCCGGGTGAATCCTGTTGCGGAACCCTTCCAGCGTCGGCTTCTCTTCGCCGGAGTAGCCGAAGATCCTGAGCGCCTCCGGCGAGGCCTCAAACGTTCCGATCAGAAAGTTCTCGGCCCAGTTCCCTGTGTGGCTGAGCCTCTGCGCTTCGGCCAGATAAGCCTCGCTGCGCCGCAGCCGCGCGTCGACGGCTTCGCGGCGGCGCAGCTGGCGCAGCACGCCCACGGTCAGACCGACCAGCGCAGCGCTCATCACCAGGTTGCGCGCCAAGGCGCTTCTGGAACGTTCGTACCATGAGGCGAGCACGGCGCGCTCGCTTATGCCCACGCCGACCACGAGCGGCAGGCCGTCGACCGGCCGCAGCGCAATCATGCGCGTGATCTTGTCCCACGGGGTCACGACACGCAGGAACGCAGGCGCACCCCGTGCGAGCGCAGCGCCGAAGGGCGGGTCCTCTTGCGCCAGTGGCGTGCCCTGCATGCTCGGCACCCGCACGAGCAGGGTGCCGTCCCGGCGATACAGATTGACCAGACCGTCACGGGGCAGCAGGATCGCGCTGAAGAAGTCTTGGAAGTGCTGGGCGTCCATCGTGGCAACGATCGTCGCGGTGGGCGCGCCGGAATCGCTCCTGATCCGGTGCGACACGAGCAGCCAAAGATCGCCGGCTGCGTCGACCGGGCCGGGGGTGACGGTGAGATCGCCGGTCACGCCGGCGAAGTCCGGAGGAGCTGCGGGCACACTCACGCGGCCGTCGCTCGCAGAGGCGACCAGCGTCCCGTTGCCGTCGAAGACGGCCAGGCTGTCGACCGCGGACACGGCGACGAGCTTGTCGTGCAGCCGCTCCCGGGTGAGGGCATGCTGGCGCACGAGCTCCGCGATGTCCGCCAGTAGTACGTCGACGGTATCGATCGATTGCGCGGTCTGACCGGCCAGGGCGCGCGCCAGATTCTCCAAATCGGACTGCGCCTCCTGGATGCTGCGGCCGCGCGCGCGCCAGATGTCCCACACCGCGGAGCCGAGGACCAGAACAACGAGCAGCCCGGTGCCCCAGATCAGCAGGCGGCGCAGGTTCATGCCAGGCGGGCCGCCGCCGGATGGGCCGCGGCTGTGGGCTTCACGCCACATGTTCAGGCGCCGGCCGGCGCACCGATCAACGCGTGCACCGCGTCGAGAAGCTCCTCCTGCGTGAACGGTTTCGCGAGCACGCGGCTGGCGCCCAGCGCCAGGGCGCCTTCGCGAGAGTACTTGCGGCCGCTACCGAAGTGGCCGGACATGGCGATCACCGGCGTGGGCGAATGCTCTCGGTGCAGCCACGCCAGCGTCTGCGCACCGTCGCGCCGAGGCATGTGCATATCGGTGATCACCAGTGACACCGGCTGCTGCTGCAATGCAGCGACCGCCGCCTCGCCGTCGACTGCCTCGCGCACCGTATAGCCTGCTTGCGCCAGCCACTCCGAGACCAGCGTGCGCATCAACTCGTCGTCTTCAACTACCAGGACATCCTGCATTTTAATGGCTCCGGCCACCGAAGGATGACCTCACCCTAATTTGATACCCATGCCGTTGCAAGCCGGTTACTCGTGACCAGGCGAAGTTACAGCCGGTAACGGAAACGTTGCCTCAACTTGAAACGAGTGCCGCCGCTATGCTACCGTGAATCTCCCGCAATGCCCTAATGTACCGCTATGACCCAAACTGACGTTGTCGAGCCCGCTGGAAGCGCCACGGTATCGGCGCACATCCTGGTCGTCGACGATGACGAGACGACCCGCAGCCTGATCGCAGAATACCTGTCCGAGTACGAGTATCGGGTAACTGGCGTACCCGACGGCCAGGCGATGCGCAAGGCCCTGAAGGAGAGCGTCGTGGATCTCATCATCCTCGATCTGCGCCTTCCGGCCGAGGACGGCTTGACGCTCGCGCGGGTGCTGCGGGCCGAATCGAGCATTCCCATCATCATGCTCACCGGCCGCAAGGACGACGTGGATCGCATCATGGGCCTCGAGCTGGGCGCCGACGATTACCTCACCAAACCGTTCAATCCGCGCGAGCTGCTCGCGCGCATCCGCACGGTGCTGCGCCGGGTGCAGACGAAGGTGGTGACTTCCGGCCCCGAAGACACGGTGCGCGCGTACCGATTCGCGGGGTGGGAGCTCGACCTGCGCACGCACCGCCTGACCTCCCCGGGCGAACAGCGGGTGGAGCTGACGCATGCGGAATTCGGGCTGTTGGTGGCCTTGTTGCGGTCCCCGCAGCGGATTCTGAGCCGCGACCAGCTTCTCGAATGACCCGTGGCTATGACGAAGACGTCTTCGACCGCAGCATCGATGTGCAGATCCTGCGGCTGCGGCGCAAGCTCGAGCGAACTCCCTCGCGACCGGAGCTGATCTGTACCGAGCGCGGTGTAGGATATTACCTCAACGCGCAGGTCCAGGCAGTGTAGCTGCTGTCCTGCTGGCCGCTGCCCGTAACGCGGCGCGGCTCTGCGCCGGGGGCTGGCAAGACCCCGCTTCTACTGGAAAGTGCAAGGCTGATCGCCCGGGCGCAGCCGGTCCCTTCCACGCGCAGCCCGGTCCCCTCCACGTCAGCCTGTCCCCGCGCCTGCACCGCCACCGCTACCACGCGGTGCTGGCACCGAATTCGCCACAGCCTCCGAAGCCGGTTGGACGCTCGTTCCAAGCGGTCGCGCCGACCTCAAGCGGCTTGCGCGAGCGCGCCTTCCTGGGTGCTCAGCTCCTTGACCGCCTGGATCATCGTCGCCAGCACCGCCTGGGCATCGCCGTACACCATGTTGCAGTTGTCGGCGTAGAAGAGCTCGTTCTCGACGCCCGAATAGCCTTTGCCCTGCCCGCGCTTGACGACGTACACCTGGTGGGCCTGGTCGACGTTGAGGATCGGCATGCCGTAGATCGGGGAGGATTTCGTCGCGCGTGCCGCCGGGTTCACGACGTCGTTGGCGCCGACGACCAGCGCGATGTCGGTGCCAGGGAGCTCCGAGTTCGCCTCGTCGAGGTCGAGGAGGAGGTCATACGGCACGCCGGCCTCCGCCAGCAGCACGTCCATGTGGCCGGGCATGCGGCCGGCGACCGGGTGAATCGCGAACTTCACATCGACCCCGGCTGCCTGCAGGAGCTTCACCAGTTCGTAGAGCCGCTGTTGCGCCTGCGCCGCGGCCAGCCCATACCCCGGCACGATGATCACCTTGCTTGCGTAGCGCATCGACACCGCTGCGTCGGAAGCTTCCACCGGCTTGAGACGTCCCTTGATCTCACCTTGCTGCTCGACGCTGACGTCGCCGAAGTTGCTGAGCAGCACGTTGCCCACCGACCGGTTCATGGCACGCGCCATCCGCAGCGTCAGCAGCGTGCCGGCCGAGCCGACCACCATGCCCGCGATCATGATGGCGGGGTTCTGCAGCACAAATCCCTCGAGCCCGACTGCAAGGCCGGTGAATGCGTTGAAGATCGAGATGACCACGGGCATGTCGGCGCCGCCGATCGGCAACGTCATCATCACGCCGAAGGCGAGTGCAGCCACGAAGAACAGACCGATGAGCCCGAAGCCCGCCTCGCCGTGCATCGCGACGACATAGGCGCCGACCGCGAGCGCCGCCAGCAGGACGACCGCGTTGCAGAGCCGCTGGCCGCGGAAACGCCACGGCTTTGTGATTCGGCCGTCGAGCTTCGCCCAGGCGACGAGCGAGCCCGCAAGGGACACCGTGCCGATCAAGGCACCGAGCAAGGTCACGGCGAGCGCAAGCAGGCCCTCCGCCCTGCCGCCGATAAGCACGACGGCCGCGATGGCGGCCGCTGCACCGCCACCCATGCCGTTGTACAGGGCCACCATCTGCGGCATCGCCGTGATCGCCACCTTCCTGCCGCTCCACCAGGCCCAACTCCCGCCGGCGACCAGCGCGATCGCGGCGAGCCCGGCGTTGACCGGCAGGTGCGGCCGGACCGCCTCGCCGACACCAAAGGCGTAGAGGAAGCTGACCAGCGTAGTGACCAGCATGCCGATTCCGGCCACGACGATCCCGGAGCGCGCCGTCACCGGCGAAGCCATGCGCTTGAGGCCGTAGATCAACAGGAAGACGGCCGCGAAATCGCAGGTAGCAATGACGAGCGCGGGACTCATGGGCGGCTCCTCAGTCGTGCCTGGTGCGGCTGGACTTGAACATCTCCAGCATGCGCTCGGTGACGACGTATCCACCGGCGGCGTTGGCGGCGCCCAGCAGCACGCCGACGAAGCCGATCGCCTGCTCCCACATGGAGCTCGCATTGAGCAGGGCGTAGAGCGCGCCCACCACGACGATCCCGTGAACGAAGTTGGAACCCGACATCAGCGGCGTATGCAGGATTGCGGGGACGCGGCTGATCACCTCGTACCCGGTGAACACGGCGAGCATGAAGATATAGAGGGCAACGAAACCGACGATGGTGATATGGGCGTCCACGGCCGCCTCCCCGATCCAGCTCGGTTCCTCCCTGCTTGGCGAGAATGCCGCGGCTGGTAGCTTGAAATATCAGCCGGCCGGAAGGATCGAAGATCTGCATGGTCTTCCAGGGATCAGCATCGATGAACGCCTGTACGCCTGCGTCCTGGTCGGTTGAGTTCAGTTCGATCTTCAGTCGCGCGTCCGTGAGCTGGACCACTTTGGGTTTCTTGCGCTCGTCCTTGTCCGCATCCGAATCGTCCGCATCCGAATCGCGCGCTCCGGCCCCCAGTGCGGTAACAGCCAAGGTAAGAGCGACTATCGCTGCCGAAACAGCAATCCTTCTGTCTGTGACTATCATCCAGCTCCTTCTGGACGGATAGCGTCCCCCTCGTTACTCAACGGGGTGGTAGATTGCCCCGCAAGGGCTGGGAAAGCAGTCGGGAACTGCGCCCGGAGTCAGCAAACGCGGGCAGAGCGCGACGACAGAGGGATCAGCGTCACGCTTTTCAGCGGGCCAGGCGAAGCGCAGTGATCGAGCCTGTGGGAGAGGCTCGGCAAGACAGGCTGAGGGCCGCGGGTTGGGCTACCAGCCCAGGCGCTGATCGAAGGCGAACTCGGGCACCGGTGCCGGGGTGTCATCCCAGTGGTCCCGAGCTCGGCCGCCTGCTCCCACAGCGGGGACATGTGCGGTGGGTACTATCTAGGCATTAGGGGCGCCATGGGTGCCCGCGTATCGACAACCGGGGTCACTCCCTCGAAGAAATTTCGAGACCATTCTGAAGATTTCACGGACAGGTCCGGTTAGCGAGTAGAGAGTCTGCGGCAAAGCGTTGCCGACTGGCGCAACGGTCACGTCGCTACTTCATACCCTCGCGTACATCGACCAGGATTTGATCGAAGGCATCGAGGCGGATCAATCCGAGCCGCGGATATTCGAGGTCCAGGATCACATAAACCGCGCCGGTGAGCGTGCACGCGAAGATAACACTTCGGATCCAGTCTCGAGACTTAGTGCCTGCGGCCGCGTAGCCGGCGAGAATGGCGCTCAACAGCGTGAGTCCGATGAGCAGCCCGAAGATCACTACCGGCGGGTGCATCCGGGCCGCTGCCATGCGCGTCGCCTCCATGTCGAACATCTCGTTCAGCGCCGGAACTAGTAACATTGTTGCGGGTTGTGTGCCCGAGCCGGCCGCCAACGCCTTTTTCCAAATCTCGTCCTGTATCGTTCGGGCGCGCGACGCTTCACGAAACGCCGCGTCGATGTCGGGGAGCGCACGGTATGCGGCGAGGCGCGTATCGAGATAGCGCCGGAAGGCGTCGCGTAGGTCTGGCTGCGCGGCGGTTGGAAGAAGATCCAGGCGCAGGTATGCCGTACCGACCGCGTTCGCCTCCTGTACGATGAGATTGCGCCGGTCGTCGAAGCGGGACGCGGCGCCCGAGAATGTGAACGCGATGAGCAGCCCGAGCAGGGCGAACACAGCGCCGTCCACAACGCCTGCCGTCGGCGCTTCACCCCCAACGTCGCGCCGCAGATGGCGCAGTCCGATTCGGTGGCCGACCTCCTGCAGCGCAACGATGGACGCGAACAGAGCCACCACCCACAGCATCGCTTGTAGTTCAAAGCTCATAGTTCAATGGATGTCCACAACGGTTAGTAAACTGGACCGCGCCCGGACTTGACCTGACCGCAATCGGGCCAGGAGGGATCATTGTGCGGCCGACGGCATCCATCCCTGACCGCGATCGGCCAGAAGCGGAAGTAGAGTTGCGTCGCCGATAGCGGCCGTTCAACGGCGCTTCCGACCCATTCCGGAGATTCGTACTTCCAGAATGCGGCCGGTTCAAGGGTTGACAGCGGGCGTGCTGGCCACGAGCCAGCGCGGCACTACGACACTGTTCCGCGCGTTCGCCCCGCGCCGACGTCATGCACCTCTTGGTTCATTGGCAGCACAGTCCTCTATTGCGGCCTCCGCGTGCTCCAGCCAGAACCGCATGTCCATCGCGCGGTACATCGTCGCAGCCGTTCTCAGGTGTACGCAAGCCTCGTCGCGCTGTCCGGTCTTCGCGTCCAGCTTGCCGAGGCCGAGGTGGCAGTGCGCGACGAGGGGGCGCATGCCGAGTTCCTGGGCAAGGGCCATGCTCTCCTGATGAGACTTCCCGGCCTCCATGACGTTGTGCGGATAGCCGTGCAGATAGATGCTGCCCAAGACTTGCAGCGACCAGGCTTCGAATCCTCGTTCCTCTTGCGCTCGGGCCAGATCGAGTGCGCCTCTGGCATTAGTGATTGCCTCATCCGTCTGTCCCGCGAGCAGGTATACCTCGCCAGCAAGAGCGAGGGTCCAAGACCGCCCGATCATGACTCGTCTTGAAACCGCGGCCTGCAGAGCCTCCTCGACCAGCTCGATACCCTCCCGGATTTGTCCCGTCCGCGCGAGAACCCAGCCGAATGTTGAGGCAACGAAAGGTAGCAGAATATAAATGTCCTTGTCCCGGCACAGCACGACGCTTCGTTCAAGTAACGGGATCGTTTCACGAAGGCCATCTCCCCTCACAAAGCACAGGTAGCCCGCGCCGAATGCAGCGAAGCTCTGGCTGAAGTCACTCCGACATTCCGCAGCGAGGTGTACCGCTTCCTCGAGGGCGACAGCTGCGTCCCGGAAGTATCCGAGCTCGCCGAGCGACCACCCGAGGTAGACTCGAGCAAAGACGCCCGGAACGGCTAGGCGAGTGACGTGCTTCTGTGGCGGTTGCCGCTCGATCAGTTCGATCGCCTGATGCGTGAACTCGGCGGCGCGCCGATAGCGACCGAAGTGGTGGTGCGCGACGCCAAGTGCCCAGTTCACTCCCACTTGGGCGCGTAGGTCCGCAGCGGTGTCGGCTAGATCGAGCGCGTGCTGGCCTGCCTCGACGACTGCCTTATGGTCGCCGGATTGGAGCAATGCCTGGACCATGGCGCTGTACACTCTCGCTAGTTGACCCACGTCGCCGAGCGCCTGCGCCAGCTGCTTCGCTTTCTCAAGATTGTCGAGTTGAGCTTCGAAGTCCCCTAGCGCCGTGAGAGCGTCGTGCAGCTTGAATCGTAGCGGTAAGACGGCGCTAGCCTCTTCGGGAAGATGCCGTGACGCGACGATAGCTTGCTCGAAGTTCACCACCGCGGATCGGTTCGCTGACCGCAACAGCGCCCTCTCGCCGGCCGACCGCAGATACTGCGCCGCTTTGTTCCATGCTTCCCCGCGGAAGGCGTGATGACCGAGCCGCTCGGCATGATCGGCGAGCCGGTCTCCGTACAGGGCTTCTATTGTTTCGACGAGGCGAGCGTGGAGCGTACGGCGACGTTCTCGCAGCAGGCTTTGGTAGACCACCTGGTGCGTAAGGGCGTGCTTGAAGGTGAACTCGAGATCGGGAAAGAGGCTTGCCTCGTAGAGGAACTCCGCGGCCTGGAGATCGGCGAGCCCGCGGCGAAGGAGGTCGTCGGGCAAATCCGCAATGGCCTCGAGCAGCGCGAAGGGCACATCCTTGCCGATGACGGCGGCGGTCTGGAGCAGTTGCTTGTCGTCGAGCGGTAGCCGGTCGATGCGCGCGGCCAGGACCGCCTGGACCGTTGTGGGCACCTCAATGCTCCCGAGGGGTGTCACCAGATGGTAGGCGCCCCGCTTGCCGGCCAGCACGCCGGTCTCAACCAATGTCCGTACGATCTCTTCCAGGAAGAGCGGATTGCCCTCGGTCCGCTCGATGAGCAGCTTCCGGAACGACTCCAGCGCAGACGCGTCCCCGAGGAGCGCCTGGAGGAACTCCCCGGCACTCGCGGGCAGCAGCGCGTCGAGCCGAATCTGCGTATAGAAAGTCTTGCGGCCCCACACGTGCTCGTACTCGGGTCGATAGTTGACGACGAGCAAGATCCGGGCGGTCGGCAAACCCTCCACCACGTTATCGAGGACGGCCTGGGTCTCGGTGTCGATCCAGTGGAGATCCTCGAATATCAGCAGCAGCGGCTGAACGCGGCTCTCCCGGAGGAGCAGCCGTTTGCACGCGTCGAGCGTTTGCCGCCGACGCAAGGGAGGATGAGTCGCCAGCCACTCGGGATCGTCGACGGCCACGTCCAGGAGCGCGAGGAAAGCAGGCACCATAGGCTTGAGCGCTTCGTCCAACCTCAGCAGTTTCCCCGTGACCTTCGCACGGATCCGGCGCCGTCGTCGCGATCCTCGATCGCGAAGTACGTCCGGAGCAGATCGATTACAGGGCGGTAGGCTGTGGCTCTGCCGTAGGAGACCGAGCTGCTTTCGAGCACGAGCCAGCCCTGGGTGCGGTGGGAGTGCGTGAACTCCCAAACCAAGCGGGACTTCCCGACACCGGGCTCGCCGACTAGCGCCACGATCTGCCCCTGCCCAGTAGCGGCGCGCTCCAATGCCAACGTGAGCACGTCGATTTTGGCCGATCGGCCGACGAATCGGGTCAGGCCACGGGCAGCCGCCACTTGCAGACGCGTGCGCACGGGGGCCGCACCAATCAGTTCATAGACTTCGACCGACTCGCGCATGCCCTTCACCGGCATGGGCCAGTGATGTGACCTGCACGTACCCTTGAGCCAGCCCAAGCGTGGCGGCCGTCAGCAGCGTTGCCCGGGGACGTGCGGTCTGCTCCATCCGGGCGGCGAAGTGCGTCGTCTGCCCCACCGCGGCGAGTCCATGTGCAGATCGCTGCCGATGGCCGCACCACCACCTCGCCCAATTGAGCCGAACCCGGATCTGGACTCCACACCCTCAGAGCGCGAGCTGTCGCTGTAGCTGCGGATGGCCGACTGCATGGCAAGCGCCGCATAGCAAGCACGCACCGCGTGGTCCTCCAGTGCGAACGGCGCGCCGAACAGCGCCATGATCCGTCGGCCATCACTTGGTTGACGGTGCCCTTGTAGCGGTGCACCGACTCCATCATGCGCTCGAGCACCGGTCAAGCAGCTGCGCGCCTCCTCGGGATCGCGGTCGGCGAGCAGCGCCATCGAGCCCTTGAGGTCCGCGAGTAGCACGGTCGCTTGCTTGCGCTCGCCCTCCAGCCATCCTGATAGCAGGATGCGCTGACCAGATGTTGGGCGTGTAGATTGCTGTGGGGACGCGAAGCGCGACGTTGGTGGAGTGTCCAGCGAAAAGCCGGACTCGCCGCAGAACTTCTTGCGCACCCGAATCTGCGCTCCGCAGTGGGGACACGCACGCGCCAGTGGCGCCCAGCAGTTTTCGGAGAACTTCAGGTGGTCGTCGTTCTCAGCTTGACAGCGCGGGCACTTCATCGGGTTTGGCGGCAATTCAAACCTAGTCTGCCCTGTTCAGCGGTATAGGCGGGCCAGCGGAGAGTCCGAATGTTTCAAGGTCGCGTACGAAGCGGGGCGACGATATCAGAAGGCCTGCGATCGTCCAGGGCGGCACCGGATCGGAAGGTTCTCTCGGATGTCTGCTTTTGGGCGCAAGAGAAGTTGCGAAGGTCCGCTTCACTAGAGCACGACAGGCAGCAGGGTCGACAACGGCCGGTCGCTGATCTCAAAAGCAGCCGCCCACTGGAACGTCCGCTTTCGGGAAGCGTCATTGGCAGGAGCCGGCCAATTCCTGTCATTCGAGGCCGATCGGATTCTTCCGAAAGCAGCCAGTCGAGACGCCGGTCGCCTCGTCCCACCGTCATGGCGACGCAAACGAGTGCGTTGCGGCCCATCTGCTCAACTGGTCGTGGGGCTGGACGTGATGATCCTGCTCAAGATAGAGCTGGTGCTGCTCGGGGGCTGTAAGGCCTACTGACCCTTCATCGCCCGGAAAAGCAGTCCGGCCGCAGCCAAGGCAATTGCAGCGCCAAGCGCAAACAGCCTTGCGGTGGCGGCTCGGGTACTTCGTTCAACACCGAGTGGATCCATTGAATATGCGGGGCAAGCACGATGCCACCACCGCCTGCAACGAAGCTCCCGGGCTGGCCGGGTCCGGTACCGAAGGTGAAGGTGTTGATGCCGACCAGCTCCAGCTGGCCATGCCGCCCACGGATAAAGGATGGGCCGCCGGAGTCTCCGCTTGCGAGACTAGCGCGCCAGCCCGTGGCTAAGCTCCCCGGCCAAGAGCGGAACACGAACACGTCGCTCGGGTCAGACTCTGGACCTTCGGGCAGTAGCGACTCGATTTCGCTCTCCCCTGTCGCTTCACGTTCGCCGCTGGTGGTACTCGTGCGCCGCTTGCGTCCAGTCCACCCCCGATAGCCAACGAAAACGATCTCTTGGCCGGGCGCCACCATCCCGCCGTTCAATGCATAGACGGGAGTGCCCTCCGGCACCGGCCAGGCGAGCCGCACAACGGCGAGATCATTGTGTCCACGCCGTGGGGCCAGGCCGAAAGCCGTGGTAGTCCGGGTTCACGAAGATCTCGGCGACCGGAACGCTGAACGTCAGGTCACCGCCCATGTTGAGGTTAAAGCTGAAGGTACCCGGAAACAATGTGTTGCCGACCACGTGGGCGGCCGTCAATGCGTATTGGGGCGCAATCAGGACTGCCGAGTAGACGTGCTTGCCGGCCCGGGTGAGGCTGCCTACGCCGGCATAGGGCGATGTTACGGAGTTGCTGTCGACGACTCCACCCACTACGGCGTGTGATGACGGGCTCGCCCATAACAGGAGAGCCTGCACAACGATCACAGGCAGAGTGCGCAGGATCGGGCAAGCCACATTGACGGGTCACACATCTGGTTCCTGTCGCAAAGGCACGGAACGTGCCAGATGCTCCGAAGGAAGGTTAGCAGATCGGCCAACCGCGCGCCTGCCCCGCAGGCATGGCACGGGTGACGTTCAGAGCGGGGCGAACCACACATACGCACGATCCTGCCGCGCGACACCCGCCGCGGCAGCGTGCCCACGCCAAAGGAAACCGCAAACGACGCCCTACTGCTTTGGCCCGGAGCACACTCGCAATCTCTATTGAGTGACTACTTTCCAACGCGCCGCGAGGTTTATTCTGACCGGCCGCCTAGGGTCGATCTGAGGCGGTCACGACAGGCAGAAATCGGCCCACTTTGCGGCATTCAGTAGTTGGAACTCTGAGCTTTTTGCCCAAACCTGCCATTGGATAGGGCGAATTCCGCTCCAGCACTTCATGGGTTGTGGTCGCGACCAGCCGCTCGATTAGTTCCAGCGGCGTGAGTCGCAAGTCAGTGCGCCCATCGGGCTGGCGCTTGGCAAAGCGATAAACGAGCTGGTCGTAACCGAGCTGCTCCAGCCGCTCCAGGGCAAAGAGCGGGCGCGCACAATAGCGCAGCAGCGATACTGAGGGAGCGCTTGCTCGGCGTCACCGGCCCACAAGGCAACCATGTACGGCCCCCGGTTAGTACCACGCAGGTGCTTCTTCCGGCGTGGCTGGGACCATGGCCGCGAACGGGTCCGGCCTGCAGGCGGCAACCGTGCGCAAACATCCTGCTCGCGTGGTTACTGACCCTTCCGACGGCGATCCTGCTGTTGGGCGGGCTCTACTGGTGGTTTCGCCGGGTCTTCTGACTTAGAGAAGACTCGAAGCACACCCGGTTGCGCGAGGGGTGACGAGCATAGCGCCGGTAGCGTGGGCCGCCTGCCGACGACGAGATCGGATCTGGCAGTTTTGAACGGGTGCGCGTGCTGAGCTACGGCGCTTCGTGCAAATCGGCGACGCACCGATCTGTGCGGTGCGGTTCATCAAGCAGCTGCAGGACTTCAAGGCCGACAAGCGCGCCAGCCCCATCATGGAGGCGCTGGCAAAGAACTTGTCCGAGCAAGATGTCACTGACCTGGCCGCCTACTACGCGTCCTTGCCCAAGGCCAGGACCGCCCCGACGACCTACGATGAAGCGCTGCCGGCGCTGGTGCGGGTGGGCGCACCCATGCGAAACATCGCGCCGTGCATCTCCTGCCACGGTGAGGTCGACCAGAAGCTAGGCGCGCCGTGGATCGAAGGCATGCCCAAGGAGTACCTGGTCGGACAGTTGAAGGCGTTCCGGGCCGGCACCCGGCACAATGACTCTGAAGCGCAAATGCGCAATGTAGCGCGCGCCATGACCGACGCGGAGATCGACGCGGTGGCTACTTTCTACGCCGGCAAGGCCAGCGCGGGCGGTGAGCGTAAGTAGTCGCGCGCCTCCGAAGGAGCCGTCCGGGACGCGTTGCTGTCCGCAGACCGAAGGCTGCCCTGGCCCTGGCCGTGGCGGGTCGGGCAGCCGACCGGCTCGGTGCCCGGCCTTGGCGCCGCTGCCGTGGCAGGTCTCGAAGGCTTCCAGGGTGGGGATGCGAATGCACGTCTCGGTTCCGCGCGCCGCGTCCTCGAGTGAGATCAAGCGGCACTGCGCCCGTCACCCTCCGTGCGCGTATGCGCCGAGCCCGGCTTTGCCAATCCCTTAACCTTCCTCGCATGACTGTGCATATACGCCGGAGCCTATGCGTGGGGGCGCCGGCAAGTCGAGGAGCGCTTGGACGAGCAGCAGCGGCCGGTGAAGCGCCTGCGCAGCCACGCGCCCGAGGGCTGGCACGTGCTGATCAAAGACCATCACGAAAGGCTACATCAGCTGGGAGCACTACGAGCGCAACCAGCGCGCGATCGCATCGAACCGGCAGGGATGCAGGCGATGGCGCAGGCAAGCGTGATGCACACGCAGGCGCACAGCCAACAGCGCACGCACACCGAGCAACGCCTAGAGCGCGCACGCTATGAGGTGGACTTGGCGCGGCGCCAATACGATGCGGTGGACCCCGCCAATCGGTTGGTGGCGCGCGAGCTGGAGCGTCGCTGGGAGGGCGCGCTCGAGGCGTGCTCACACATCGAGACCGAGGCAAGAGCTCAACTCGAGGCGCTGGAGGAGCCGCTGAGCGCCGAGGAGCATGCGCAGCTCCAACACCTCGCCCAGGACTTGCCCAGCCTGTGGCATGCCTCCAGCACGTCTTCGCAAGCCAAGAAGCGCATCGTGCGTTGTCTGATCGACAACGTGGTGGTCAGCATGTCCGAGCGCGACATGCTCCAGGCACAGGTGCACTGGGCCGGGGGCGAGGCGACCACACTCGAAGTCCCCAAGGGCAAGTTGGGCGTGCACCGCTCGTCACCGACCCGCAGGTGGTGGCACTGGTGCGGGTACTGGCCGCGCAGTTCGCCGACGATCAAATCGCACGGATTCTGCATCGCAAGCGGCTCAAGACGAGCAAGGGGTTGGTGTTCAACGCCCAGCGCGTGACCAACATCCGCACCCGCTACGAATCCTGGCCCCACGCGTAGTTCTGGTTGATACCGGCGATGCGAGTCGCTGCGGGAAATTTCTCCCGGACGTACATTGCCGCGGCGACATTGTCCATGGTGGCGTGGGAGGCGGTTCGGAACACGTAGCGGTAGGTCGAGTCCTCGAACACCCGCGGCGTCCCACAATTGAAGAACACCGTCAGTTTCTTCAGCTCCTCGGCTATCGGCGCCACCGCCAGGCAGCTGCCGCTGGAGACATAGCCGATCACGATGTCGATATCACGCTGCGCCAGATTGCGATATTGCGTGACCACGCTACTCACGGGCCCCGCTTCGTCGAGCAGCACCATCTCGACCGGACTGCCGCCGAAGCCCTTGCCCTGATAGGGGCTGGGGACAGCGCCGGCGTTGAGAGCCTCGAAGGTGAGCGCCGCCGCGTTACGTGCCGGAACGCCGAACGGTCCAGCTCCGGGCCCGGACAGGAAGGTGACGAGGCCGATCCGTATCGGCTTGGCGTCCTGGGCCTGTGCGAACAGGGCGCAACTCACCAGGAGCGCGAACACGACCAGTGGGGTTGTGTTTCTAGTTCCCATCGATGTACTCCTGCACGGCCGCTAGCTCAGGGACCTCGCTCGGCCCGATAGTCAGGTTTGATTCCGATCGGCTTGGCCGGGGAGGGCGAGAAGGTAGAGACTGGGAAAAAGCCGCGGGAGGGGCGTCACCCCCTCCCGCGAGCATCAGGCGCTCCCGCCGACTGGAGCGGGTGCGTTTGATCCATCTGCTACGCCGACCGCTTCGCGATGTACCCGTAGGCGGTGTTGTCACGCAGCGCATCGAGCTTGCCGGCCGTGCGGTATTCGCGCTTGATCTGCGCGAACTTGTCCTCCGCGAAGGGCTGATAGTCGGCACGCAGGTCGAGGTTGTAGAGCCGCGCCGAGGTGAGCCCGAAGATCTGACTCTTCACCGCGCCGTTCGCCGGCCCCAGCGCGGCGAAGCCGTGTTTCTTGCGCATGTCCTCTGGGATCTCGAGCCGGCGCAGGGCCTCGATCTGCCATTGTGGCGAGCCGTGGAAGACGGAGTCGGTGCCCCACACCACGTTGTTCGGGCCCAGACCCTTGATCCAGGTGCCCAGCAACGCCGCCGCGAAGCGCGGATCGACTACCGCCGTGGTGGCGAAGCTGGTACCCATCTCCGCGTACACGTTCTGGGTGCCCGTGGTCTGAGGTACGCGCGCGAGGTCGCTCGCCCACTTGATCTCCCCGGTGCGCTCGAACTCGGCCAACGCGCTTCCCGGCGGATCCATGATTGCCCGCAGACAGCCGTGGTAGATGATGAAGTTGAGCTGCGGCCAATCCTTTGCCGCTTTGAGCAGGTCCTGCGGTGTCTGGTATTGCCAGACGCCAGCCCAGCTTTGCTCGTAGTCCGCGGGCATCAGGCCCTTGTGGATGCACATCGTGCGAATACCCGCCTTGTCGGCCTTCGCATAGAACGGATACATCAGCTTCTCGTCGTCGAGCCGGAACGGGTGCTTGGTCGCCGCCGACAGCGGATCGCCGATGGTATACAGCTTCCAGCTTGCGGGCGGGCGCTCGGCAATCGCGCGGTCGACCTCCTCCATCCAGCCGGGCTGCCCCGGGGTTACGACGGTATGGCCCAGCATGCGCGTGCTGCCTGCCGTCGTGTTGACCATGCGCACCGCTTCGGCGATCGCCTGGTTGCTGAGGAACACCCAGGAGGCGTCGTCGAAGGGCGCCCCGGTCAGCAGGGCCACCGAAGTGTCGCTGTTGAGGTAGATCTGCCGCACGTAGTTCTCGAACTTGAGGTCGTACATGCTGATCTTCTTCGGGTCGATGTCGCTCTTCCACAGCTGGGAGCCTTCCTTGAGGAAACCCAGGAAGCCTTCCTGCTGGTAGTCGTCGCGCACGAAGTGGGTCTGGACATCGAAGATGAACTGGTTTCTCATCGTTGCGGCGCGACCCTCTGCCATTGCCAGATCGGCCGCCTCCGCTTCGGAGACATTGAACAGCTTACCGAACACGCTGTTCATGGCCATGAAAGCCGCGGCCATGCCGGAGCTGGTGCGCAGGAACTGACGCCGATCCATGTTCAGCTTCTTGCCGTAGGAATCGGCGAGCTCCTTGATGCGCGCCTCGACCTGCTTCTGCTGAGGCGTTTGCGGCACGGGGTTGAACTCCCCGTTGGAAATCACCTGCGTTGGAATCGGCGAGCGAAACGCGTTTTCCGCCGTTTCGACTTGTGCGAGCTCTCGGTCGCTTAGGTACGTACCCATGACGGGCCTCCTCCTTTTCGCGCGCCCCGCTCCCAACCCTTCCACCTGCGGCCGATCCCTAGCGCAGAGGCTCCCGGGGCGCCAAGTGGAGCCTCCCCCTTCTTGCTCGGCCCAGAGCATCATACTTCGCAGTGCCGGCGAGTCCAAGCGGGGCAGCCAGCAAGCCGGACTGGCCTGGCTGTCGCCGCTCGGGCGACATGCTTCTGGAAGCCTTGATTGCCTGCGCGGGCGTTACCTTGCTGGACCTCACTCGCCGAGGAATAGCCGGGCGCCGTTGCGCCAGGCGATGTTCTCGGCGATCTCGGGCGGCAGCTGGGACAGCCATGCGCGGTAGTCGTCCATGATCTCAGGCACGTCGGGCCAGCGCTACGGTACCCAGGTATCGGAGCCGAGCAGGAATCTCTGCGGGTGTTTGCCGAACAGCGCCCGCCACGCTGGCGACAGCGTGGCGCCACGGGTGATGCCGCCGCGGTAGGACAGCTCGCCGTAGAGGGCGGGGTAGCGGCTGAACAGCTCGTCGATGCGCTCCTCCGGCGTGCCCATGCCGGTGTGCGCCCAGACCACCCTGGCGTCGGGGTAGAGCGCGAAGATGCGCTCGATCACATATCCAGTTCGCGCGGCGCCGACGGGTAGTCGACCCAGTGGTCGAGGCAGCGCCGTTTCACCGCGTCGTGGATCTCGCGCGTGCGGTTGGAGGTCATTATCACCGGAGGCTGTCGCCCTTATCGTGCCGATCTCGGGAATGGTGATCTGGAAGTCGGACAGCACCTCCAGCAAGTACCGCCTCGAACGGCTCGTCGGTGCGGTCAAGCTCGTCGATGAGCAGCACCGGCGGCGCGGTGCCGGGCTCCAACGCTTGCAGCAGCGGCCGGCGGACCAGGAAGCGCTCGGAGAACAAATCCTGCGCCAGCGCCTCGCGCGAGGCGGCGCCCGCGGCTTCGGCGAGCCGGATCTCGATCATCTGGCGCGGGTAGTTCCACTCGTACACCGCGGAGGCGATGTCGAGGCCCTCGTAGCATTGCAGCGGGATCAGGCGGCGGCCCAGCGTGTGGGCCAGGACCTTGGCGATCTCGGTCTTGCCCACGCCGGCCTCGCCCTCGAGGAACAGCGGGCGCCCCATGCGCAGCGCCAGGAACACCGCGGTGGCGAGGCTGCGCTCGGCGACGTAATCGCCTTGTGAGAACAGGGTAAGAGTCGCGTCGATGGAGGTGGGCAACGTGTGCGAGTCGGGTGGCATCGGTGCGGGTGATGGCTGGTCAAGCGGGCAAACCGGCGAACCCCATCCCCCTCCCGACCTCCCCCTTGAAGGGGGAGGGGTGGGACGCCCTCCCCTTCAAGGTTGCTGCGCACCAAGGTGGTGGCGCGCAACACATTGGCCAACGCCAATGCAACGCGCGATTGGCGCATCTACGCGGAGTTCGCACAGCGCCTGATCGGCATCGCACGCAAGCTCTACGCAAACGAGCCCTTGGCAGTGGAACTCAACGAAACGGTCTACGCGCTGGACTCCACCGCTGATCGATCTGTGTCTGTCTATGTTGCCCTGCAGCCCTTTCCGCAGCAAAGCAAGGCCGGCTCTGAGGCTGCACACCTTTCTCGATCTGCGCGGCCCCATTCCCGCATTCATGCATGCTCAGCCAGGCGCGCTTTGCCGACGATCAATATCCTGGACCAGTTTTATCCCCGAGCCCGGTTTCGTTCTACCTGTTGTACCGAGGCTATTTGGACTTCGAGCGCTTGCTATCGCTTTCATCAAGCCGGCAGCTTCTTCGTCATCCGTGCCAAATCCAATCTCAAGGCCGTAGCGCCGCTACTCTCTCGGCGCGTCGATCGCAGCAGCGGACTTACGGAGGGTCGGGTGGGGATGGGGGCTCCTCCCCTTTCAAGGGGGAGGGCGCGCTGGAGCGTGGAGCAGGGGCCGCCGTAGCGCGGAAGAGGGGCCCCAACTTGTTGGGGATGCGCCCCGGACTCGGTCTCGCGCAGCGTGGTGCGGGAAGGGGCGCACGAGGCCGCATCAAGCGCGGTCTGCCCGGGTCGCCACGCGGCCGCTCCGCCCCAAGCTTGCGCCCGCCGGGAGCGGCCGCACCGCGAAGGCGGCCGTAGCGGCCGGCGGCCCCTTGCGTCCGTCTCGGGTCGCATCCCCATCGCAGGCGATGGGGCCCCTGCTCCGCCTCGCCGGCCGCCCCGCTTGCGGGGATGCGACCGCGAAGGCGAGCGTGGCCGCGACACCGAAACGACAAGGCGCGGGGATCGGATCACGATTGACATATGCTCAACCCGTCTCGAAGCCGAACCAACCTCCGCGGCGTACGACGATCACATGCTGCGCCCGGGGCCCGGTCAATCACGAGGATGCGCGTTGAGCCGTCGAGCCGGCCACGGTGGAGCGCAGACCAAACGCATCGGGTCCAGCAACGGCAAATATGCCGAAAGACATACGCCCGGATCCGTAATCGATCTGTACGCCATCGTAAAGTACTCTCCTTTGCGCGCGGGCCGCGGAGTCTCCGATAGAACCGGAAATGCCGCCGCCCAGTGTACGAAACCTTACTCTGTAACCGCGGCGCATGCCTTGATGCACACGTTGAGGCAGCTGACAACTGGCGAACAGGCTGCGGCACACCTGGCTGGAACTGCAAAGGAGATGAAGATGAGAACGTTGATCTGCTGGTTGCGTGCCGTGCTCAGGACGAATGCACTAGAGGACGCACGGGCGCACCATCCATCGGCTCCGACGTTGACGGTCGCCGAGAATCGCGAAACTCAAGGACGGCAGGGAGAACACAACGACAACGTGAGCCTGCATCCGCCATCGCGGCCAAGCATCAGTCGGGGAGTGCACATTCCAGATGGCACTCGTGCTGAAAGACCCTCGGATGCCCATAGCATTGCGCACGATGTCGCGCACCGGATGGGCTCCCCTCGACACCTGTACGCCAACCGCTGCCGACCGACGGTGGCCGTGGGCCGCGTCACAAGCCACCCTTGCCACAGGCCGCAAGGCGCTGATCCAGACGCCGGCTTCGAGCAATCTCCGATGACGTTCTTCCTGTGCGCTCGCCAGACCGCGTAGCTCAGCGCCATCGGTGCGCGGTCAACCGCCCGCTGTTTTGGCGTTCTTGGCCGGATGCGAACAAGCGCCGCGTCCGGGCATGAGTCAGCGTATCGCCCATTGCGGTGCCGATTGCACTTGAATTTCGGTAGACGCAAGAAGAAAGCACTCAAGGAGGCCAAGCATGAAGAAAGTATCGCACGTCCGAATGCGTCAAGCGGCTTTGCTCGCCGCCGGCGGGTTGTTCAGCATGGCTTTTCTGGCGCCGAGCGTGTGGTGCGGGCCCATCGATGCGCAACCACTTCCCCCCATTCCTGTTCCCGGCGAGCGGGCAACCACGAGGACGCCCTTCATTCGATCTGCCCCCGTTGTCCCCTCGCTCTTGCCTTCCCTGCCTAGTCTCGGGACAACCGCCGGGACCTGGACCGCGCAGGGTCCCGGGCCGACGACCGGCGGCCAGGTCCAGAATCTCACGCCGGGCAATGCGGTCTCCGGGGCGATCCATGCCGTGGTGGCGCATCCGACCGATCCGAACACCTTGTATGTCGGCGCGGTCAACGGCGGGATCTGGCGCACGACGAATGCAACCGCGGCGAATCCAACGTGGACACCCCTCACTGACTTCCAGCAGTCGCTGTCTATCGGCGCGCTGGAAATGGACCCGGGCGACCCGCTGACGTTGCTCGCCGGGATTGGCCGTTTCAGCTCGTTCGGTGGTGATCCACCCTTTCAGCTCGCTGGTGGCAATCTGAGCGGCCTGCTTCGCACGACTGACGGCGGCAACACCTGGACCCCGATCACCGACCCGCTGCTGGTCGGCGAACATATCTCCTGCGTGGCGGCGCGCGGAACCATCCTCTTGGCCGGGGCCAACGACTTCTTCGGCGGTGGCGGTATCGGCGGACTCTTTCGAAGCGCCGACACCGGGGCCACCTGGACCCAGATCACCGGCGCGGGCACCGGCTTGCCGGCAGGAACCGTCGACGACCTGCGGGGTGACCCGAGCAACGCGTCGCGCTTGTACGTCGCGCTCCAAGGCAACGGCATCTACCGCTCCGACGACACGGGGGCGAACTGGACCCAGATCTCGAACAACGATGCCACGTTGAACGCGGCAATGGCCGCATCGACTAATACCCGGATAGCGGTCGGGAGCAACACTGCCAGGGTCTTCGTTCTGGTGACGAGCGGCGCTACTGTTTCCTATATCGGCTTCAGCAACGACCAAGGTGCAACCTGGACCCAGATGGACGTTCCCGGGACGGTCGAGACAGCTTTGCAGGGCAGGGACGAGCTCATGTCGCTGGTCGTGGACCGGGGCAACTCGGATGTCGTCTACGTGGCTGCGATTACGCAACGGGGGACCGGCCCCAACGCCAACGTCTTCCCCAACTCCGTGGGGGCAACGTCATTCCATGCACACATGTTTCGGGGCAACGTCACGCGAGCGCGCGGATTGACGGGCAACGTATCCAGCCAATGGGACCACCTCACACACGCGACCGGCAATGCGCTGATGCCCAACGGCGGGACCGCGAACACCAGCTCCCCTCACGCGGACTCGCGCGAGATGACCTTCGACGCCAACGGCAATCTGATCGAGGTCTCCGATGGCGGCGTGGTGCGGCGTACCGGCCCGGGCAACAACACCGGCGATTGGTTCTCCATCAACGGTGGTATCCAGGTCAGCGAGTTTCACTCCGTCGCCTACGACCACAACTTCAACATCATCATCGGCGGCACCCAGGACACCGGCACCCCCGAGCAGTCCGCACCGGGCTCGGCCACCTGGAATGAGTTGGCCGTCGCCGACGGCGGCAAGGTCGCGGTGGACGACTCGGTCGGGGGCACTTCCGTGCGCTACTTCAGCTTCCAGAATCTGGGCAGCTTCACCCGGCGCACTTGCAATCCCGGCTGCGCCAACGCCGCAGCTCCGCTCACCGGCAGGAACGGCGCGCAGTTCTACACACCGCTCGAGATCAACGCCAACGACCCGACGCGGCTCCTCCTCGGCACAATGGCCGGGTTGTCCGAATCCCTGGACCAGGGCAACACCGCCAGTGTTGTCCCCGGGGCCGGGGTGACCGCGAACTCCGATGCCGCCATGGTGTACGGCCACCCGGACAATGCCGAGCTGATCTATGTCGGTGCTGGAACGCAGGTGTTCGTGCGCACTACCGCGGGTGGCAATCTGGCGGCGACAGCGGGTGCGTTTCCCGGCGGCACGGTGTTTGGCGTTGCCGTCGACCCGGCCGACGAGGACATTGTCTACGCCATCGGTGACGCATCGGTGTTTCAGAGCGTCGACGGCGGTGCGAACTGGACCAATATCACCGGCGACATCACCACCGACGGCGCCGGAACCTTCCGGGCCATTGCGTACATTCCGAGCGCCACGGGCGACCGGCTCGCAGTGGGTACGAACGCCGGCGTTCTCGTCTCCGTCGCTGGTAGCTTGGGCAACTGGTTCAAAGTCGGAACCGGTCTGCCGAATGCCCCGGTCTGGGATCTCGATTACGACGCCACGGACGATGTGCTCGTGGCCGGAACGCTCGGCCGCGGAGCTTGGACCGTGGCCAACGCCTCCACACTCAACGTGCCGCCGGTGGCGCGGTGTAAGGACGTCGTCGTGCCGACGGATCCCGGCGTCTGCTCCGCTACGGTCGCCTCGGTGAATGACGGATCCTTCGACCCGGACGGAGGCAACGTTACACTTAGCCAGGTACCGCCTGGTCCCTATGCTCTGGGCGTGACGAACGTTACCCTCAACGTCACCGATGACGAGGGAACCACGGATTCCTGCACGGCTACCGTAACCGTCGTGGATCAGGAGCCCCCCAAGGTCTTCTGCAATGCGCCATCCACGATCATTCCGCCGGATGCGCCGATCTCGTTCACCGCAAGTGCTACCGATAACTGCCTCGCGCAGACCGGCGTGACCACGGTGATCACCGGCTTCGACTGCTTCAAGTTCACGAAACAAGGGAAGCGGATCGACAAGACGCAGTCTTGTGAGGTTTCCTTCGCCGACGCCACAGTCACCATCCTGGATAGCGGTGGCGTAGACGACCACATTACCTGGAACGTCACTGCCACCGACGGCAGCGGAAACCGGACGAACGGGGTTTGTGAGGTGCTCGTAGTGAACCCGGGGAAGAAGCCCTGAGGGCATTTCCGAGGTAGAACGTTCCGGGAGGGCCGCTCTTTTCGGGTCGCCCTCCCGATTATCTCGCCGGCGGCGGCCCGGGTTGTAAATTAGTTGCCGTCATCTGGGGGATACGGTCCGCGATACGCCGTATCGCGAAACGGCCGCTCCCAGATCTCCTCGCTGGTCTGCAGGTCGATGGCACGTAGTCTCAAGGGCAGTTCCAAGACCGATTTGCCGTCGACAATTCGTGCTGCCGGTGGTGCTTCCTGAACGAGGCCAGAAGCAGTGATGAAAAACCAGGCCGCGGGGGAGGCATTCCGAACCTGCGCCACATGCTCTCCGGTTTCGAGGGAATACACTCGCCAGACCCAGACCGCTCTGGCCGAATCGAGAGGTCTGCTCGCAAGCAGATGCCTGCCGTCGGCCGAGATGTATCGATAAGTGAGCTCCCCGCCAAAGAGCGCGACTTCGGGCAGGGGACCGCCAGTTTCGCTGTGCCAGCGTCTGAGGACAGTGCGCCCTCCGCCCGCGCCGCTGGTCCGTACTACCGCAGCCAAGACTTTGCCTACCTGCCACAGTGTTCCGGGCGATGTCCCTGGCGTGACTGATCGTGCCACCTCATCCGGTAGCCGGATTTCCGGCGCGGGTGGCGCATCTTCGGATTCGATGGATTCGGTATTCCCGGTTTCGAGGTCGATTCGCACAGCGCCCGCCGCGACGCTTGCCTTTGCGTCCGGGCGGGTCGGAGCACCGCTCACGTGTTGCCTGGAGAATCGCCACGAGACGATCACGTCGTGCCCGTGCACGCGGGCGCTCGTGCGAAAGCTTGTGCCCAACCCTTCGTCGATCGAGATCTGAGCGCGTGCTGCTGTCCCTCACCCGACCCTCTCCCGCGCGAGCGGGAGAGGGACCTTTCCCATTTGTTTCCCCTCACTTGGGGGAGGGGACGTGCGGCTCAGGAAGAGCGGCGCAGGCGGGTCGCAGCGAGCACGAGCAAACCCACCGCCAGCATCGCCCAGGTTTGCGGCTCGGGCACGGCGGAGAGCACTTGACCGGAGGCGTCGACCGGAGCGCCGGTCGCGAGGCGGCCGGTTACCAGACCCGGTTGTAGCCCGAGCGGCGTGGAGGGATCGAACATCAGCGCGAAAGTCGGCAAGGCGGTGCCGAGGTCCGTCCTTCCCGTGGCAGTGTTCGGAACGAAACCGTTGCCGAGATGCTGCCAGGTGACGTGGTCAGGCGCGTACACCACCTGCCACTCCGAACCGAAGGGAACATCGTAGGTGTAGGTTCCAAACCCGCTGTCCAGCAGCATGGCGTAGTTGCTGCCGGCCCAGAAGTTCTGAATGGTCCCGGCGGAGTCGATGAACGCGCCGGGGTTGCCCGCCGCCACCACTGTCGTGCCCACCCGAAAGTCCACTCGGAACTCGAAGATGGTGCCGTTGCCGGCGGTGTTGAGCAGATCGTATTGCACGCGTTTGATCGGGATATTGGGCGCCGGATCGAGCAGTCCGCCGGAGGTGAGATAGCCCGTGAGCGTCGGGCTGTCCGGCACCGACACCACATCGACGGTGCCGAGGCTGCCGGTCAGCTGCGTTGCGGTCCCAGCGCCGGTCAGGACCAATGCTTGCGAGATCGCCGGAACCACGAGGGCGGCGAGCCCCAGCGCCGAGCGCAACGCAAGGGCGGTGAGTGCTTTCATGACAGTCCTCCTGAACAGGAATTGACGAGCATTCGCATCTTCCTTTGGACGATACCGCCGTCCACTTGCACCATACTCCCCGGTGCAGCAGGTGTGAATAATTCATCTTTAGGAGCTATAGAGGATGACGACTGCGGGGCGTCACAGCCACTGGGGCGGTAGCCCGCAGCCCGGAATTTGGAAGTCGCTGTAAGCCGACCAGCTCGGCTGGGCGTGCGCCGCACCGCGCCGGGCCGCATGCCGGTCACGCGCTTGAAGTCGCAAGGAGAGGATCAGGCCTTCACTCAACACGCCGCCCAACGAACAGGCTTATCCGGCATGCGGCAGCATGACGAAGGTCATCAGAATCGGACCGAACGCTTAACGCGCTCCAGTATTGGTCTCCACACAAGGGCGTCGGACTGCCTGTATGAAAGCGTTATCTCGATGAGCCTATTCGAGACAGGAATCTTGTACTGATTCACTTGCCAAGGACCATCAACACTCTCGCCGGCTCGCAGCCACTTCTTCACCGTGTTGCGCGACAGCCCCGTGCGCCGCGCGATCTCTGATCGGGACAGCCTTCCCGGTAATACATCCTTCTGACTCGGCCCAACATCTCCATGGTGATCACCTCTTGTCCTCTGCTCAAAAAATGAGCAGACAGGTTAAACACCCTGGTCAGTTTTCAACCGGAATCCACCCCGCTGCCTGGTCAATTCTCGGCCGGCGCCAACAGCCTGTGATCGCTTGCACGCAAGTGCACTGAGGTGCGCGGGGGTTACCTCGATGCACTTCGATGCGGTAGGGAGCTGATAGTCTTGTACGCCGGTGCACGTCAGTGCCCGTCCGTTGCACGCTGGTACTGTTGTGCAGTGGGTAGACCGCCTAGACGGTGCACACCGATCCGCAGCTGAAGGGCGTTCCTGGGATTGCTTCGCCCCCTGTCACTTAAACGTCTTGCTCAAAGACTCGATCGCCCCGCGCAGGATGCCGGCGCTGCGACGCAGCCCTTCCCGCTCACCTCCATCCAACGGAAGCGGAATTGTCGCCAGCGCGCCTGCACCGCCGACCAAGTGTGGCAATGCCAGGGTGACCCCGTCGCAGTCCGGCACGCCTTCAATCTGCGCGCAGATCGTCAGAATTGCCCGCTGGTCGTGGAGCAGGACATCCGCGATGCGCGCCACTGCACTGCCGATCCCGTAGTAGGTCGCCCCTTTGCCCGCGATAATGTTATACGCCGCACGACGCACCTGCTCGTCGATCTGCTGTCGTTCCTCGCTGCTCAATGGCGTGCCGTGAACGTGCGCGAACTCCTCCAGGCTTAGGCCGGCGATGGTGGTCTGCGACCATGCAAGCACTTCCGAGTCGCCGTGTTCGCCAAGCACGTAGCCATGGACATGGTGCGGGTCAACGCCGAAATGGCGGCCCACCAGGACGCGAAATCGGGCCGTGTCCAGCGTGGTCCCGGAGCCGATAACGCGCGTGGCCGGAACGCCAAACTCCGCCGCGAACTGCGCGGCCAGGTGCGTCATGATGTCGACGGGGTTGGTGACGACCAGCAGAACCGCTTCAGGCGCCTGGCGCAGCACCGAGGGTACCATCTGCCGAAACACCTCGGCATTGCGCTGAAGCAGCTGCAAACGGGTCTCGCCCGGTTTCTGCGCCACACCGCCGGAAAGCACCACCACCTGCGCCCCGGAGAGGTCCGTGTAGTCTCCCGCTCGGACTTCCAGCGGATGGGCGAAGGGGACGGCGTGATAGATGTCGTTGGCCTCGGCCTCCGCGCGTGCCCGGTTGAGATCCACCAGCACGATCTCCCGACCCACCCCGCTCATCACCAGGGCGAAAGCCGAAGCCGAGCCGACCATCCCAGAGCCGACGATTCCGATCTTCATGGCCTGACGATCTCCTTGCGTCAATTGCTCGGTAAATGCGGCCGACAAAAGCTGAGATCAACGTGACGCCAGCCTCGGCGCACGCCACGGCCCGAGCGAAGCTGAACAGGCGCGTTAGGTTATGCAGTGTATACCGTCGCGCTCCAGTCGTTCCGCGGCGCGGATGCCCTCCCAGGTACTGGCCATCTTGATGAGAACGCGTTCGCGAGCGATTCCGGCCTCTTGATAGAGGGCAATCAGCCTATTTGCCTTGCGAACGGTACCCTCGGTGTCGAAGCTGAGCGCGGCATCGACCTCGGTGGAAACGCGGCCGGGACAATTTGGAGGATCTCGCAGCCGAAGTTGACCATCAGCTTGTCCATGCCGCCCTCGCGGCGAGCTGCCCCCCGCATGCCGCCCGCCCATTCCAGGGGCCAGGGCCGCCCGCCCCGCCATCCCCGTCCAGCGCAGCATCGCGGCCTTCAAGCAGACTCGCCGCCCCCTTCCCATGCTCCCGCGCCCCCGCCTGGCACCCCGCGGTGCCTCTTCTCGCGGCGTGATCCGGTTGGAACTCCTATCCGTCGCACGCGCTGGTGGACGCTGCCGGGCATTGCTGGATGCGGCAGGCCGCGCAGATGTGTAGACTATCCCCTCCTCGACCGTTGCCTATGCAGCGAGACCTGCTCGACCCAAGTCGCACGGCGATCTGCGTTCGGGACGTCGCCAAGCGATTGGGCGAGACGATCGCATTGGATCGCGTCAGCCTCGAGCTGCGCGCGCGCGAGCGGTTGGGCCTTCTCGGACCGAATGGCGCCGGCAAGACGACGCTGGTGCGTTGCATTACCGGCAGCGCCAGACCCGACGCGGGCGAGATCCAGATGTTCGGCGCGCGTCTCCCCGCGCGGGGCGGAAGGCAGCAGCTTGGCTTCGTACCGCAGGAACTGGCCATCTATCCAGACCTGACGGCGCGCGAGAACCTCGACGCCTTCGGCCGGTTCCACGGGCTGAGCGCCCGGGAGGCCCGCAAGGCAGTCGATTGGGCGCTGGAGTGGACTGGACTCTCGGAGCGCGCCGGCGATTTGACGAAGACTTTCTCCGGTGGGATGAAGCGGCGCATCAATATCGCCTGCGGGGTCTTGCACCGCCCCCGCGCGATTGTGCTCGACGAGCCCACGGTCGGCGTGGATCCCCAGAGCCGCGAGCGCATCTTCGTGATGCTGGACGAACTGCACCGCGATGGGGCGTCGATCCTTCTCACGACGCATCAGCTGGACGAAGCCGAGCAGCGATGCGATCGGATCGTCATCCTCGACCACGGTCGGGTGGTAGCGGAAGGTACGCTGCAGGAGCTCATCAAGGCAACCGTAGGAGTGAATCGACGCGTGATATTCAAGCTGGCCGACGCGGCCCCGGGGCTTCCTGGCTTCGAAATCGGCACGGACCCGCGAGAGCTCGTCGCCGAGGTCGGCGACTTGTCCGTTGAGCTTCCGGACCTGCTCGCGCGGATCCGAGAGGCCGGCGCCGAGATCCGGGACGTCGAGGTGCGGGCACCGTCGCTTCATGCGGTGTTCCTTCACCTGACCGGGCGGGAGCTGCGACAGTGATTCTCAACGTGGTGCGCGTCGGACTGCTGAGGATGCGTCACGACCGGGTCGAAATCCTGCTGACGTTCGTCATACCGATCGCGTTCTTCACGATCTTCGCGTTCATCTTCGACCGACAGATCGGTCTGGGCAAATCGCCACGGGTGGACGCAGCGCTGGTCGACGAAGATGGTACCGAGCTCAGCCGGCAGCTTATCGATGGCCTGGCCAAACAAGGCGCTCTGCGCATCCTGTCTCCGGACGAGCTCGAGGGCGGCGCGTTCACTACCGTAGAACCGGCGCGCAAGCTCGTGGAAGCGGGCGGGCTCCCCCTGGCCATCGTCGTGCCCAGAGGATGGACGGCATCCGTGACCGCGGCAGGGAACGACTCGGTCAACATCCGGATTCTGGCGGACTCATCGGACCCCGTGGCAACTCAGGTCGCTGCCTCCCTGATCAAGGAGGTCGCGAACGGGCTCCTCGCGGAGCGCGAAAAATCGCGGATTCAGAGCTTTCTCGGGTCGCTCTCCGCCGAGCCCGCAACTGCCGGGTTTCCGCAGCCCGTGCAAGTGGACGTCGTCGACCTGTTCGCCGCCGAAAAGGCGAATCCCGTGGTGTCCATGTACGCGGCCGGAATCGCGGTGATGTTCCTCTTGTTCGGCGCCGTCGGTAACGCCGGGTCGCTCCTCGAGGAGGAAGCGAACCAGACGCTCGAGCGGCTGATGTGCTCCAAGCTCAGCATGACCGAGCTTCTGGCCGGCAAGTGGCTCACCATGACGATCCTCGGCATCGTCCAGGTAACCATCATGTTCGTCTGGGCCCAGCTCGCCTTCGGCGTAGACCTGCTGGGTCACGTTCCCGGCTTCGCCATCATGACCGCGGTCACCGCGGGGGCCGCGAGCAGCTTTGCGCTGACACTGGCGGCCGCTTGCCGCACGCGCGTGCAGCTCAATGCCTTCGCGATCGTTCTCGTCCTGTGTATGTCGGCTCTGGGCGGCAGCATGGTCCCGCGCTATGTCATGAGCGAATCGATGCAGGAACTGGGCAGGCTGACCTTCAACGCGTGGGCCCTGGACGGCTATATGAAGGTGTTCTGGCGCAGTCTGCCGCTGAGCGAGCTCGTGCCGGAGCTCGCCGTCCTCGTCGCCGTCTCGATCACGTTGTTCGTCGCCGCCCGTGTGCTGGCACGACGCTGGGAATGCGTATGATGCCGCCCAGGACCCGCCAGAATCCGCGTAACCCCGAGGTCCAAAGTGTCCCGCTGCCCGAAATCATCAGGGATCGTTTGCGCATGCGGGTTCGCGAGCATTCGTGGGTGGTCTGGTGAAATATCCGGGCGAGTTCTCCCGATGACTTCCGGAGTACATCACCGATGATCGACAAATACCGCGCCCTCATTGTTGGCCTGCTCTCGATCGCGCTCTGTTCGTGCGTGTCGAAGCAGCCCGCACCGCCTGTGCCGCCCCAGGAGCCGAGGTCTTCGCTCACGGGACGGGTCGAGGTGACGGTCAACGGCTTCGAAACCGACCAAGGCCAGGCACTGATTGCGCTCTTCCTTGACGCTTCGGGTTGGCCGGGCGACACGGCGCATGCGTTCGCCCTGTCGACGCTGCCGATTCAGAACCGCCAAGTCGTCACCGCGTTCGAAAACGTGCCCGTCGGTCCGTTCGCGATCTCGGTCTTCCACGACAAGAACGGTGACCGCAAGCTCGATACCGGACCGTTCGGTATCCCCTCTGAACCCTATGGGTTTTCCCGCGACGCGCGCGGTGAGCTGGGTCCGCCGAGCTTCGACCAGGCGCGCCTCGACCTTCCCGACGCGCAATCGATCAGCGTCAGCATCCGCGTCGAATAGCGCTCGGGGACGCATGGGACCGTGAGCCGGACCGAAGAGCTTACGCTGCCACGGCACGGCAAGCACGACCGGGTCCCCGCGCCGCGCACCGCAATCGTTGCGGGCGGCGGTCTGGCGGGGATCGCGGCGGCGATCGTGCTCGCCGAACGCGGCGCATCGGTGGTCGTGGCCGAGAAGGAATCCTTCCTCGGTGGGCGCGCGGGCGCGTGGACGGAGCGGCTTCGCTCGGGCGAACCTTTCGAGATGGAGCGTGGGTTCCACGCGTTCTTTCGACAATACTACAACCTGCACGCGCTCCTTCGCCGCATCGACGGCGAGCTCTCCTTCCTCGAGCCACTCGATGATTACCCTATCCTCGGTCCGGCCGGGCAGGTCGAGTCCTTCTCCGGGCTCCCGAAGAAGGCCCCCTGGAACGTCATTGCGCTCACCAGGCGTACGCCGACCCTGGGCCTGCGCGATCTCATGCGTGTCAATGGACGCGCCGCGCTCGCCATGCTTCGTTACGAGCAGGACTGGACCTACAGCGTCTACGACCATCATGACCGCGGGCGGGTATCTCGATACGCTCTCGTTTCCGCCGGAAGCGCGCCGCATGCTGTTCGACGTCTTCGCGCATTCCTTCTTCAACCCGGAGGACGCGATGTCCGGCGCCGAGCTCCTGATGATGTTTCACTTCTACTTCGCCGGCAACCCGGAGGGCCTCGTCTTCGACGTCTCGACGCGACCGTTTTCGAAGTCGATTTGGGAACCGCTGCGCGCTACCTCTCGGGGCTCGGCGTGGACGTGCGCACCGGCCGCGCCGTGTCGTCGCGTCGCCCGAGGCGAGGCAACGGAGGTGGACGTGGTGCTCGACACGCAGAGCGTGGATGCGGACTTCGTCGTCCTCGCTCTGAACGTGCCCGGGCTCAAAGCCGTAGTCGACGAATCGCCCGATCTCGACGACCCCGGCTTCCGCCGCTGCGTGGAAGGGCTCGCGGTGACCCACCCTTCGCGGTGTGGCGGCTGTGGCTCGACCGGCCGTCGAAGTCGGGATCGCAAGCCGTTCGCCGGCACGACCGGCGTCGGTCTGTCTCGACAACATCTCGCTCTACCACCTGTTCGAAGACGAGAGTCGCGCTGGGCGGAAGCCAACGGCGGCTCGGTGGTGGAGCTGCATGCCTACGCGGTGCCGCCGCAGATGGGGCGAGCCTGCCCTGCGCGCCGATCTCATGCACGCTCTGCACACGTTCTATCCCGAGCTCCACGCGGGGCCCGCATCCTCGACGAGCGCTTCCTGATGCGCCGGGACTGCCCCGCTTTCGCACCGGGATCCATGCGCGACGGCCCGGCGTGCACGACACCGCACGAAGGCCTGGCCCTCGCCGGGGACTTCGTCGCGCTGCCCATGCCGAGCGCGCTCATGGAGCGCGCCGTGGCGTCGGGGTTTCTCGCAGCCGAACCACCTGGCTCGCGCCTCGACGACGTGCGACCCGAGCCGATCCGGTCGATCCCTCGGCGCGGTATCCTGGGTCGGCGCCCCCGCGGCCGACGGAGTCGACGGCGGCCGACGCGTAAAGTATGGAGAGTCGGCCTGCTCGTCTCCGGTCGGTAGCCATTCCGGCATCGAGCTCGGACGACTCCGGACTGGCAGCAGGCGAACCCGACGGCGATAGCGCGCGCCCGGATCGGGCGCTCGCCCGTCCGCACGGAAACTGGTACGTCGTCGACGCATCCCGACGATCGGTGCGATGCGCCGCGGCGCGTTCGCGTATAGCGGCTGTCACGATTTGGTGGCCTGGCGGATGGCGGGCGCGATGCCTGGTGGCGCCGGAGGCCATGCCCGCACATGGGAGCCTCGCTCGCCGGCGGATGCGTCCGCGACGGACAGCTGTGTGCCGCTGGCACGGGCTCAGCTCGGCAGGGAAGGTCATGGCGGCTGGAAGCCGCTGCGGCCCATGACGACGGCATCCTCTCCTGGGTCCGCCTCGCGGCCGCAGGATCATCCGACTGCGACGAAGCCGATCCTCCCGCGCCGGCCCGACTATCTCATGCGACGCCGTGTTCGCGTCGAGGCGGCGTGCGACCCATGCGACGTCATCGCCAACCGGCTCGACCCGTGGCATGGCGTCGCACTTCCATCCCGTACTCCTTCGGCCGGCTGAGCGTCCTCGACCGCCGCGAGGACATGATCACGGTGCGCGTCGCCAAGCGGGTCTTCGGGCGCATTCGCATCGAGGTCGACGCCGTCTTCCACTGCGCCGACCCGCGCACCATCGTGATGGAGATCGTGCGGGGCGAGGGCGAGGGCTCGGTGGTCGAGACCCATGCAACGCCGATCGAGCCCGGCCGCACCGCGGTCGTCGAGGCGACGTTCGCGACCTCCGAGCGCAAGGGATTCCGCCACGCCATCAAGCTCGAACGCCTGATCCGTCCCCTCATCGAACGCTCTGCTCGTCGGCTTTGGGTGGACGACGTGGCCTATGCCGAGCGCCTCTTCGAGCTGCGCTCCCAGGGGCCCAGGTGAGTCATCGAGCCAAGAGGGCGAGCTTCCAGTGGCTCGCGGACGGCAGCACTGAACCGGCAATGGCGGCGCTCGGCGGGCGAGCTCTCCTCCCAGGTGTTCGATGAGAGTCGACTTGGTCCTCGTCGGCGGCGGCCTCGCCAACAGCCTCATCGCGTTCAGCCTGAAACGCTGCGCTTCGCCCCTCTCGTTCATCGTCGTCGAACGCGGCTCGACGCTCGGCGGCAACCATACCTGGTCGTTCCACCGAAGCGACCTGAGCGCCGCGGAGCACGGCCTGCTCGGGCCATTCGTAAGCCACACCTGGCCAGGACAAGACGTGCGATTTCCCGGGCGGACGCGGACCCTGCATACTCACTACCACTCGATCCGGTCGAGCCGGCTCCACGACGTCGTCATGGACGCATGCGGCGACTCGGTCCTCCTGCAAACGGACGTCGCCGAGGTCGGCCCCGGCTGGTGCGCTCGCGGACGGAAGGACGATCGCGGCGCGGGGCGTGATCGACGGGCGCGGGTTCGTCGACTCGCCGCACATCGAGCTCGGCTATCAGAAGTTCCTGGGTCAGGTCCTCGAGCTCGACTCGCCGCACCGGCTCGAGCGCCCCATCCTGATGGACGCCACCGTGGATCAGCGCGACGGATATCGCTTCATCTACGTCCTGCCCTTCTCCGACCGGCGCATCCTGGTGGAAGATACCCGCTACAGCGAGAAGCCGGAGTTGCCGCGGGAGGCCCTGCGCGCCGAGATCTCCCGCTACGCTGAACGCACGCTCGGTGTCGCGGTTGCCCGCGCGTCTTCCGAGGAGGAAGGGGTGCTCCCCGTCGTCCTCGACGGCGACATCGAGGCGTTCTGGAACGACGCCGGCGGCGTCGCCCGTTCCGGGCTGCGGGCCGCGCTGTTCCACCCGACGACCGGATATTCGCTGGGCGAAGCCGCGCGCTTCGCCGTGAGCCTGGCGGGCGGCGGGATCGATCCGGCGCGGCTCTTCGAGATCGTGCGCCAGCGCTCGATCGACCTGTGGAAGCGAGGCGGCTTCTTTCGGCTGCTCAACCGCATGCTGCTGCGCGCGGCGGTTCCGGAACAGCGCTACCGCGTACTCGAACGCTTCTACGGGTTGCCCGAGCCCCTCATCGAGCGCTTCTACGCGGGGAGGCCGACGCGGTGGGACAAAGTCCGCCTTCTCACCGGACGGCCACCCGTCCCGATCGGCCGTGCGCTTCGCTGCCTGGGAAGGGCCAAGCTCGCACCGTCGGCGGCGAGGCAGCGATCATGAGCCGTCCAAAAGTCGCCGTGATCGGAAGCGGTTTCGGCGGCCTGGCGCTCGCCGTCCGGCTTCAGGCGGCGGGCGCGGATACGACCCTCGTCGAGCAGTCGCGACCGCCCCGGCGGCCGCGCCTACGTGTATCACGACGACGGGTTTACCTTCGATGCCGGCCCCACGGTCATCACGGCACCGACCGCTCTCGAGGAAGCTCTTCGCGACCGCGGCGCGGAATCTGCACGACTATGTGGAGCTGATGCCGGTGCGGCCCTTCTACCGGCTGTGCTGGGAGGACGGCTACCGCTTCGACTATACCGACGATCTGGAGGCCATCAACCGTCAGATCGCCCTGAAGAGCCCCGCCGACGTCGAAGGCTACGCCCGGTTCCGGCGCTACGCCGAGGAGGTCTTCGTCGAAGGCTACGAGAAGCTCGCGCATGTGCCCGTTCCTCGACTGGTGGAGCATGATCCGGGTGGCCCCGCAGCTGTTGCGTCTCAAGAGCTATCGCAGCGTCTATGACGTAGTCGCGGGTTTCATCGAGCGACCCTCAGCTGCGCGCAGGCCTTCAGCTTCCATTCGCTCCTGGTCGGCGGCAATCCGTTCCAGACCTCGTCGATCTACACGCTGATCCACGCGCTCGAGCGCAAATGGGGCGTGTACTTTCCTCGCGGCGGCACCGGGGCCCTGGTGGAGGCGTTCGTCAAGCTCTTGCAGGAGCTGGGCGGCACGGTCCAGCTCAACACGAAGGTCGAAGCCATCCAAACGCGCGACGGCGCCGTCTGCGGACTTCAGGCGGCGAACGGCTGGAGCGGCGAGTTCGATGCGGTCGCGTCGAACGCCGACGTCGTCCAGACCTATCGAAAGCTGCTGAAGGCCGAGCCCAGGGCGCGACGCGACCGGCGCCCGTCTCGCGCGAAAGCGCTTCAGCATGTCGCTGTTCCTGGTCTATTTCGGGACCAGGCGCAAGTACCCGCAGCTCGCGCACCACAGCGTCTTGTTCGGACCGCGTTATCGGGAGCTCCTCGACCGATATCTTCGAGCGCGGGACGCTGGCGGACGACTTCTCGCTCTATCTGCATGCGCCCGAGCGTCACGGATCCATCGCTGGCGCCGCGCGGGTTGCGAAGGGTTCTACGTGCTTGCGCCTGTGCCCCACCTTGGGAAAGCGCCCATCGACTGGCAACGCGAGGGGCCACGCTACCGCGATCGGATCCTCGATTACCTCGACCAGCGCTACATCCCCGGCCTCAGGAGAACCTCGTGACCACGCGGATCTTCACGCCGGCGGACTTCGAGACCGAGCTCGGCTCTCATCTCGGCTCGGCGTTCTCGCTCGAGCCGATCCTGACTCAGAGCGCCTAGTTCGGCGCGTGCACAACCGCGATCCGAAAATCAAAGGACCTCTATTTCGTCGGCGCCGGCACCCACCCCGGAGCGGGCGTGCCCGGGCGTCGTCGAGCTCGGCCAAGGCGACCGCGGGCCTCATGATCGACGACCTTGGACTGCGCGGCGGTGGCCAAGTCTGACCTCGTCGCGCAGCGCAGCCGCATCGCCATCGAGCGCGGCTCGAAGAGCTTCGCGCTCGCGTCGCATCTGTTCGACAGCGAGACTCGCGAGAGCGCCCATCTTCTCTATGCATGGTGTCGTTACTGCGATGACGTCATCGACGGCCAGGAGCTCGGGTTCCGGGCCGAAGAGCTCGGGATGGCTGCGCGACGAATGCGGCTAAAGGATCTCGAAGACAAGACCCGGCGGGCGATGGGCGGCGACCCGACCGACGATCCGATCTTCGTGGCGCTCGCGCGCGTCGTCTCCCGGCATCGCATCCCCGAGCGCCACCCGCTCGAGCTTCTCGAGGGCTTCGCCATGGACGTCGACGAGCACGTGTATGCGCGACTCGGCGACACGCTTCGCTACTGCTACCACGTGGCCGGCGTGGTCGGCGTCATGATGGCCTACATCATGGGAGCAAGGGATGCTGCGACGTTGAATCGTGCGTCCGACCTCGGGATTGCGCTGCAGCTGACCAACATCGCGCGCGACGTTCCAGAGGATGCTCGCATGGACCGTGTCTACCTGCCGGCGGACTGGCTGGCGGAAGCTGGCCTCGTGCCCGATGACGTACTCCAACCAGAGGCTCGCTCCGCGCTTTGCCGGGTTGTGGAACGGGTCCTCGCGGAAGCGGACCGATACTACGCTTCCGGGCGCGCGGGGATAACGAGACTGCCGTTGCGCTCGGCGTGGGCCATCGCGACGGCCGCTGCCGTTTATGGCGATATCGGCCGCGTCGTGCGCGAGCGCGGACCCAGAGCCTGGGACGAGCGCGCCATGGTCGGCAAAGGCCGCAAGCTCTGGCTCGCGGGCGTGGGGGCGTGGCGTGCGTTGGCGAGCCGGGCAAGCTCCAGGGATGTGACTCGAGCGGGTTTGTGGACGATGGAGAATCCGGAGCTCGGCTCGTGACGGCGCGGGCTCGCCTCGAGCATGCAGGCGTGCACCGTTCGGAGCCATGCTCGACCCGGGCGAAATTCGCGCGCGGCCGGGTTCCGAAAGGAGTCGGGACGATCAGCGACTCAGGAAATCGCGGCAGGTGCGCGCCAGGGTATGCCCTTCCCGGCCCAGCGGAGCGAGCGCCACTGCAGCGTCGTCGAGCAGCTTGTCCAGCAACGCTCCCGCGCGCTCGACTCCGAGAACCGTGACCAGAGTCGCCTTGGCAGCGTCCTGACCCACGTCTTTTCCCTCCTCCTCGCTCGTCCCCAGGGCGTCGATCCGGTCATCCCGCACCTGGAACGCGAGGCCGAGATTCCACCCGAAGCGTCGGACCGGACCGAGAGAGTCCTGCTGGAGCCCGGCTACCACAGCGCCCGCCTCGACGGCGGCGACGAACAAAGCGGCGGTCTTGAGGCCCTCCACCTCGCTCAGAGCTTCGAGGTCTGTTTTGGCATCTCCGTCGAGGTCTCGGAACTGGCCAGCGACCGCACCGTCGGTTCCAACCGCGCGTGACAGCAGCGCCACGAGCGAGGTCCGGGTCCTGGAGGAAAGACCGGGCGCGTCGGCGATAACCCCGTAGGCGCGGTTCAGAAGAGCGATGCCGGCGAGCGATGCGGTTGCTTCCCCGAAAGCGCAATGGTTGGCCGGCCTTCCCCGCCGCAGCGTCGCGTCGTCCATCGAGGGGAGATCGTCGAAGATGAGCGAGGCCGTGTGGACCATCTCGATGGCGCACGCGGGGTCGAGAGCGGCTTCCTCGTTGCCGCCAAAGACCACCGTCGTGAGGAGGGTCAGCGTGGGACGAACGCGCTTGCCGGGTGCAAGCAGGCTGTAGCGCATCGCCTGGTGGAGTCGCTGCGGCTCGGCCGTGGCGGGCGGAACGAGATCGTCGAGCCGACTGGATATGCGAACCCGCGCCCAGGCCGCGAGCTCGTCGTGACGTGCCGCGCGGGAATTGGCCTCCCGGATCGAGGCAGGACTGCGTCGCTCGCGTGGCGGCGCCGGTGAACCGATCTGCAAAGACCCCTCCTTCGTTTTGCGCCCCGAAGCTAGTCGTTCATCTGCGCTGCCACCCGCACCCGAGTTCGTCGTCGACCAGCGCCTGGGCCGGCGGCCACGCTTTCCCTGGCCCGCCCTGAACTGGGGACCGAGCCCGGGCAGCGCGCTCTGCCCCCTTTGGCTGACCCCGGGCACGGTTCCCGACAGCTGTCCCGGCCCCGTCCGGATAGGGATTGCAACGGTATCACGCTCCCGCAGTTGCTGGACGGCGTTTTCTGGTTGCACACCCTTTGTCTCCCGCCTGGTCCGCGGTGTGCCCACTTGACGATCGATATCTTGGCCCGAGCCGTTCGGCTGCTCTGGTGCATATCTCGGCTAGGCATCACTCGGCCGGTCGTGAGGCTATAGCGTCCTCTCCTTCCGAAGCGGGGACCCATCCGGCATCGTGAGACGGAATTGCGTTCGGGAACGCTCGAGAGCGTTCGTGCGCCTGACCGCTTCGATCAAGGAATCCACATCCGAATAGTCGAATGCGATCGTCCATTGCTGCATGAGCGCCAAGGCATCGATGAGATCGTCTGGATCGTTCTGACGCGACAATTGCCGCTGGCAATCGACGTATTCCTCGTGGAACAGGGTCGGGATGATGATCCGAGCTTGACCCACGCGCGATAGCTCGGCGTTCATGAGCAGCCTGGACATCCGGCCGTTTCCATCGACGAATGGGTGGACCTCGGTCACGAGAAAGGAGTAGTAGATGGCGCGGGCCAGGCCTTCAGGGATACTGCGCGCGAGCAGCGAACCTTCGATGAGCGTGCCCCTCACCATGTGCGGATCGACGAACCAGGTTCCGCCCGCGCGATTCGGTTCGAGCTTGAAGTCCCCGGGACTGCTCTCAGGCCGCATCTCGAGCATTTGTGCGTGGCGCCTCGCGAGTTCCTCCGGAAAGTCCGCACCCATCGGAGGGATCGTATCGCGCCCCGGAGGATACAACGCCAGGCGGAACACTCCGAGAATGTCGTGGGAGTCTTTCGGCCGCGCGTCGACGATGCGGCCTTCGAGCGCAATGTGGCGTGCCTCGTCGATCCCGAACTCCGTGCCTTCCACGTAGTTTGAAAAATAGGGTCTTCGCGTAAACGAGTGGGTGATTTTGAGGGTTTTTAGAGCTTCGGGAGCATGCAGGTGAGGATCTTGAGCCGCAGATACTCCTCGTCACGCAGTCCGTACGCACGTCGCTGGATCACCCGGATCTTGTTGTTCAGCCCCTCCACGAATCCCAGCGAGACCTTGTTCTCTGGCTTGCAGTAGGCAGCGATTCCGTCCCAATGACGATCGATCATCTCGGCGAATTTCTCGTAGGGCTTGAGCCGCTGCCATTTGAGGGCGGCGCGCCAGTTGTCGAAGAAACGCCGCGCCCAGCCTTCGCGCTCGTAGCTCCACAGCTGTCCGAAGGACTCCTTGAGCAGGTAGGCGGTGTTGAGTCGCTTGTTGGCTGCCAGCAGCGTCTTCAATGCCTGGCGCCCCTCCAGGGTGAGGTTCTCGCGCCTGGACAGCAGGGTGTACTTCTGCCCCTTGATGAAGCGGCGCTGGTTGCCTGTCAGCCTGGCGTACTCGCTCTTTCTGACCTTGTCGAGGGCTTCGCCCAGATGACGCATGACGTGGAACTTGTCGAACAGGATGGCCGCGTTGGGGGCGTGCTGCTCGGTGGCGGTACGAAACGGCTTCCACATGTCCATCACCGCCAGACGTATCCCCCGGCTCTTCTTCTCTCCCAACCAGGCGAACAACTCGCTCATGCTGGCCTCGGAGCGGTCCTGGCCGCCGAACCAGATGGCCGGCCTCGGATCAGATCGCTGACCACGATGCGGTAGACGTGGCGCTTGCGCACCGAGATCTCGTCGATGCCGATCACCTTGGGGGCGGGGATACCCGCGCGGGCGAGCTGTGCGCGCATGTACTGCTTGTCCAGCTCCTTGACACTGTGCCAGTCCAGGTGCAGCTCGTCGGCCACCTCCTTGATGGTGCTGTTGCGACAGCGCCGACCCACTTGGTAGGCAAAGCGCTTGGTGTGCAGCGCAGTGTCGGTCAGAAACTCCAGCGACTCGCGCTTCACGCCTGCGCAGCTTCGGCACCAGAGGCGGCGCACCTCCAGCTCGAGGTAGATGCGCCAGGCCCCGCAAGACAGATCGCGCACCCGCCGCAGCCTGCGGTCGTACCAGCCCGATTGCACGCGACCACACGCCCTGCAGACCGTTTTTTTGAGCGCCGGACAAGCCGTACCACCCGTGCATGCGAGTCCCCGAACACCCCGCGCAGTGTCGCCACGGGTCGAAAACCGGCGAACCGATATGTGTCGAGCAGACGCTCGGACTTCTTCGGAGTAGACATGGACAAATCATGCCAGATTTCCAACCCGGTCCAACCCCATGAAACCCAGTCCTGGCGCAGCTTCCAGCCCGATCGAGCCTAAAATCGACCCACACGTTTTCACGAAGACCCGAAAAATAGGACTCGAGGAACGCGAAGTTGGAACGTGCGGGCTCACTCGTCGCAATCGCCGGGCGCTCGGGAAGCACGATGGCGCGCAGCTGCGCGGCCAGCACCTCGAAGCGTCCCATGTGCTCGGGATCGACGGGCGTGCCTTTCGCCACCAGCCTGCCTTCTTTCGTCTTGAGGATGCCGTTGGCCTGGGTCGCCAGCAGCGCACCGACAAGCTCGTCGAGCTTCTTGTACTGGGCTTTGAAACCCAACGGTTCGACTAGCGATCTTGCATCGTCCCGAATCCGGTTGAGCCCAGCTTCGCCGTACGCATGCAATATCTTGATGAGCAATTCTTCGATCGCCTTCGCGCCTGCGGCCTTACCACGGCTCCCTCGCTCAGGCGAGAGGTTCTCCAGAATCTGTCGGGGACGGGACGCGAAGAAGAGTTTGCCTTCGCCGAGCGGCATGTCACCGGTAGCGGTCCAGGCCCCCTGACCAGAACCACCTGCACGCCGGGGAGTCTGATCTTTCGATTGAAGTTGGTGGGATGGCTGAGGTACACGACACCATCTTTCGTGAGGCCCCCGACGTAGGCGCTGCGGTACCAACGCGGGGAGCACCTCCGGCTGCAGATGTACTGGCCTGCCGGCGGTGTAGCCGTATCACGAAATCCGCCTTTTACAGCCAAGGAGGAGGGTGTTATGCGTAAACGCATATGGATACCCGTGTCCGCAGCTTGCGTAATGGTTTGTGGAATCCTTTTGTGGAGTCCCGGCCGTCTACAACGCGTCCGCCGAAAGAGACGACGACAGGCACGACGGAGTCAGGCACAAACCAGTTGCGCGCATTTACAACCCGTATCCGCCCGGCATTCTGCCGCGTGATTTGACCTCCGAGATAGCCAGGGTCCGGCGCGAAATTCGAGGCATCTTCAACCAAACTGTCGAAGAGTGGCGCGCATTGCCACCTCCGACGTTGACAGGTCTCCCCCCAACACTTCAGGTACCGGATATCAGGCAGTACAGATACTCGGCAAGCTGATGAACTACGACGAGAACATTTCCGTCGACAGAGATCGAGCCTGCGCTTTCTGCCACATGCCGTACGCCGGCTTCAGCGGACCGATCCCGTCGGTCAATCTGACGATGGTTGCTTATCCCGGCTCGATTGAATTTCGGGCGGGCAAGCGCACAGCGCAGCGCTACACGTATTCACCCCGATTCCCTGTATTGAACTACAACGAAGCCCAGAGCAGCCAGGCAGTGAGCGTGTTCCTCGGCGGGAACTTCTGGGATGGACGCTCGACCGGATACTTGCTGCAGAGTGCCGACGCCGAGCAGGCACAGTATCCTCCGGTCGATAGCCAGGAAATGGGCTTTCCCGACACAGCTTGCATCGCGTTCCGGCTGTCCAAGGCGGTGTACCGACCGCTCTTCGAGCTGGTATGGGGCGCCGGCTCATTCGATATCGACTGGCCGCACGGCACTAGAGAAGATCTGCTATACCCCTGCCGGGGCGGCGGTGTTCGGCGGGAGCGCCACGCCAATTCCGCTGAGTCCGGAAGACCGCACCAAGGCAAACAACGTGTATAACCACTGGGGCCAGTCCATCTCCTTCTACGAAGGCTCACCGGCTGTCAGCGCTTTCTCGTCGAAATTCGACGCCTATCTGGCGGGCAACTACACGTTGACCGCAGACGAGCAAGCCGGTTATGACCTGTTCCGCGGTAAAGGCAACTGCAATTCATGCCACCTCGACGGAAGAGGGACCACCACAACCGGAACTGACACCAGCGCGCCCGCCGATACGGCGCCTGTGTTCACCTGCTTCGGCTATGCCAATCTCGGCCTGCCGCTCAATCCCAGGGATGCTTTCTATTATCAGACCACGCCGGATTCCTTCGGGTTTACGCGCCAATCCCTACGGCTTCGGCTACCGAGACTTGGGATTAGGTACTTTCCTCAGAAGCGGCTTCGGCGCCGCCCCCAATCCGAACTCCGAATGGACACAGTTCGCGCCGAATGTCGACGGTCAAATGCAGGTGTCTACGGCGCGCAATGCGGCTATGACACCGAAGCAGTGTCCCACCACCGAAGCGCCGGGGCCCTACTTCCAGAAAGGATTCTTCCACAACGGCTACATCAAGAGCCTGAAGCAACTCGTCCATTTCTACAATACGCGCGACAAGCCAGGATTCGCGTACCAGGTCACATCGGGACACTGCCCGGCGGGAACGACGGAAAAGGTGGACTGCTGGCCTATGCCCGAGGTCCCGAACAACATGGACATGACGGTCGGTAATCTCGGCTTGACGGATGCGGAGGAGGACCTGATCGTGACCTTCCTGCAGACACTCTCGGACGGTTTCACCAGACCTTACCCCGACAGCGATACCTTTACCGGTATGTGCCGGACGGGTGGCACGGCGGCGACCCAAGGTAATGAGCTTCTCATCCCGACTCCGACCTCTCCTGCCTTGCGCAGCGGTGGTCTGCGGTGTCATGCCTGTGCCCAATCCGTCCATTCTTCAATAAGCCAAAACGCTGACGGCGCCTGCAACACGCAAGAGCTGAGCAGAGACTGGGACGCATGGGGGGTCGCGCGCGACCCCCTGCCCCTCGCATCGTCGTTCCAAGGGAACAGCAACCAAGGGTCTGTCCATGAATAGACTGCTTCCGAAACTCGCGATCGCAGCCGCGATCGGCAGCCTGCTCTCCTTCAACGTAAGCGTCGCTCACGTACTTCCGCCGGCGAAGAAAGCCGTGCGCGTCGAGATCATCGAAGGGCCAGCGCTCGAATCGGCTCGCGACGACCTGGCCATTGTCAGGTGGACCTCCAATAACCCCGGCGGGACGGACGATCATTTCGGCGTCGTGCACTACGGTACGGATCCGAAGAAGCTGAGCCAGATGGCGAAATCTCACATCAGGCTCAACCGGGCCATCCAGAGACGATTTTCCGCGTGCGCGTGGGCGGCCTGAAGCCGCTGACGACCTATTACTACACGGTGACCTCGATGGGGAGCGACGGTAAGAGGGATGACGTGCAGAGCTCTGTCAAACAGTTCACCACACCCTGGCCCCGGCGAGCTCATCGTGGGTACCTCTACAGCTGCTCCGCAGCCGAAGTAGCGAAGCCAGCCTGAATGCAGAGCACTCTCCCTCTCCCCTTGCAACAAGCATCAATCGGAGGCGGTAGCAGGCACCCGTGAAATCTTCCAGAAGGGTCTCGAGATCTTCCTCCAACGGCCGACCCGGATCGCCCGGCGCAAGCCCATAGCGAACCACCGCAATCAAGTCCGAGCTCACTGCGGGGTCGGACGAGAAATAGCTATGACCCAGGAAACCCGGTGTGTTTGTGACTTGGACAAAGGCGGCGAAGCCAGCGATTCCCTGGGTCCTGGCGAGCTGTTCCTGACTGAGCAATGTCTTATCAAGACGTCCGAACCGCCGCAAGCTGCCCATCAAATATTCGGCCGCGGTGAGCGCCTTGTCGCCGGCCGACACGTAGATTCGTCAGGCGCATCGTGGGAGGGGGAAAGATGACTTGCGGATTCGGGGCCTTCCCGTAGGGCATGTCGGGATCGGAGACGATACCAAAAATCTTGGCTACCGCTACGTCGGCGTCCATGTCGGGGGACATCAGCACGATATTGCGCACTTTGAACTTCCTCTCGAGCTGCGTTCCGCTCACGTAGGCCTCGATAGCCAGCTCTCGCAGGGCGGTAACCAACACGTCCGTCCCACGGCTGTGTGCAAGGAGGTGCACGCGCTCTACTCCGGGGCGTCTCGGAAATGATACGAATGGCCTGCTTGAGGTGATGCACGGCGAACTCACCCGACTCTCTATCGACGTTGTAGCCGAAGAACAGGCCGCGCGATCCGCCCGCGGGCCACGTGAAGACCGCGCAGACAAACTCGCGACCAAGGAAATGGCATAGTTCGCCCATCGTGAACGATGCGTCCTGGAAGGTGTTGGCGTAACCATGGACGAATAGCACGACTTCCTTGGCGGCGCCGCTGCGATGCGGTTCCCGAGCTCGGCCGCAGCATTGCTGCCGCCTTGGCGTGGGCGTCAACGACAGCGGGAGCCCGCGCGATGCCTGCGGCAGTAGGCGCGATCTCGTAGGCGATGGGCGGGAACCGCCCCAGCTCGGTCGCTGGTCCGAGCCTCAAGTCCACCGGCACGGAGCGCTTGTTCACGGTGCTTTGGGCAACCAACGTGTCCCAGGCGACATTTTCGCCGAACTCGATCGTGACCGTGCCGAACGCCATCGAACGCGAGCGCTCGGCACTGTATGGAAGTGTCTTGGCCTCCTCGGTTCCCGGTTCGCGATCCGTGACGTACAGCAGATCGACAGACGTCTTCTTGCGCTCGTCCGGAACGTGTGTGAAAAGAGGCTTGGTCTGTTGACCGGCGACGTACAGCGTCGGGGTGGGCATCAGCGGATAGGTGGTTGCGCAGCCGGTGAACAGAACGATAGGTGCGATCATCGCGAGGTTGCGGCAATGCCGATAACCAGACGCTCGACGCTCGCTATCCTGAATGGTCTGCATCATGACAATGGGTATCCGAGCGTGGTCCAGCTTCGAGGCTCGACGCCGCCGCGTTACGGTCGTGCAGCCCGCGGATCGGGCAGCCCTTCGCGTATCCGGTGTGAGAACGCCGGATCCCGGTCCGCCGCCTTCGCTTTGGCGTTGATGTGGCTCAGCGTGCGCAGCTCATCGAAGGGGAGGTGCGTGTCCACGATGTGGTGGTCGTACAAGCGTCGGTCTAGGTATCCGTTGGCCAAAAGTCGCCAATCGAAAGGAGGGGTGCCCGGTTCGACGAGTTCCACGTGGCGGCGGATGCTTGTCGTACAGTTGTCGACGAGCGCATTGTAGAACTGCGGGCGTTCAACCAGGCGGTTGATGCTGTCGATGTAGTCCAACAACAACCCTCGGGCCTGCGTCGGCGTGAGCTTGAGCCGATAGAGGTAAACCTGCTCGCCACGATGATTGGTGCGCAGCCCCACCACGTCTTGCTCGTCGGCGACCACATAGATAATCTCGTACTGCCGAAAGAAGCCCTTGAGGGCGGAGTAGTCTTGCCCTTTCCGCTTGCGCGTCTCGATCGAGATGGCCAGTGGAGGCGCGTTCTCGAACTGCCAGCTCATGATTGTGTGCGCGATGGCCGGGGAACCCCAATACGACAGGAAGCCGTCGACTCCGCGCAACGCTGTCAGATCGTAGGCGCGATCCGCGTAGCGCGCGGTGAAATCGGTGTCGGCGCGGTAATCGAAGTTGCGAACATTGTAGAAAGCTCAGCTGCTCTCCCTGAATCTCGGCTCGTGCCAAGCGCGCCACATCGGGTTGCCAGTCGCGATCATTGCTGGGCCGAATGGTGCTCCACCAAACGAGCAAAGTGATAAGAGCGACGCCCCAGATCGCGATCCCGAGAAGGGGTAACAAGAGCATCGCCATGTGCCAAGGGCGTAGACCGCCGCGAGCCCAGTCCGCAGCCAGGCGGGGTCAGGCCCCGCAAATACAAGCGCAAGCGTCCACCACGCAGTCACCAGGACGATGGGGATGCTCACTCCTACAATTCCCGCGCGTTTCATGTCGGATTGCTGCCGTCTTTGAGCCTTGCGTCCGCCTCCGGTCCTCTCGACCTGCGCCGCGGTTGCGCGGGCTCCCACAGCAGTGGTGCTCCCGGCCGCCGCGTCCTTCCTCGCTTCTGCGCCACCGCCTTAGCTCGGTCCGGTCGCCCATTCGATGGCATCGAGCAGCGCCTGAGCGTCTACCGGCTTTTGCAGGAAGAGCATTGCACCCAATTCCCGCGCGCTGCGGCGCACCAGCACATCGTCGCGCACCGAGACGGCAATCACCGGCAGGACCATTTCGTGTTCGCGCAGTCTCGTCCGCAGCTCTGGGGCGGTTATGCCGACCAGAGTCATGTCCAAGAGCAGACAGGCGCGCGGCTCCGCCCTCATCTCTTCCACCAAGCGCCGCGGCGACTCGTAGGCGCGAGGCTCCATCCCGGCCGCATGCAGCAGCCGCTCGAGACTGTTGCGCACCGACTCGTCTCCTTCGACAATGTACACGACTGTCGTCTGCGCAGCGTTCGAACGCATGCCTGGCTGAGCGTTTGATATGCTGCGAATCTACGCCACGGGCTGCGCGCGGGGAATTACACCTTGGTGGAACTGCAGCCGCGATCGGGAATCCAGGCGCGCGCGAAGCGGTCCGAAGCCTCTCCAGCGGGATTCCGGGTTGCCGCTTCGCGGTTCCCCTGAATTGCGTGCTGCGGATGGTCGCCAATCAGGCGGGGCTGGTGGCGGGCTCGCGCCAGAATCGGACATGGCGGTCTAGGCCCTACGCTCGGGAGGTGGCCTCGCGGTCCGCACGCCGGTGTTCTCGCACAGGCGCACGAGATCGGCGAGGGAGCGCACTTGCAGTTTTCGCATCACCCGGCCGCGGTGCACGTTCACCGTATCCTCCGTGATGCCGAGATCGATTGGCGATACGCTTGTTCGCGTGTCCCAGGACCACCCGTTCCATGACGATATGCTCGCGCGGCGAGAGGCGGCGCAAGCGCCCCTCTATCTCCGCGCGCGCGCCAGCCTCGGCCCTGGCGGCAGCATGCCGCGCGAGGGCGCGTTGGATCGCGTCCAGGAGAGTGACGTCGTTCGACTGGCTTGAGCAGGAAATCGACAGCGCCCTTCTTCATGGCTTGCACGCTGGCTGGAATGTCGGCGTGGGCGGTCAGATACACCACCGGCAGGTCGACGCCACGCTCGGACATGCGGTCGTGAAGCTCCGGCCCGGTCATCCCAGGCATCTGCACGTCCAGCACGATGCAGCCCGTCGCGTCCGGGTGCAGTATGTCCGACCAACTCGGGTCCCGAGGCAAGTTGCAGCACGTTCCAGCCGGCTGCGTGGAGCAGAAGCGCGAGGGCAGAGCGCACGTCAGGTATCGTCGTCCACCACGAACACAGTTGCATCGGCGGGGTGGGTGCCGCGACCTTGCTCCGCGCGATGTTCGGCCGGCATAACCTCCTCGACGGCGCGTTGACCTTCCTCCATCGCGGGCAGCTCGAACACGAAGGTCTCTCCCGGGCAGGTGCTGCGCGCACCCAGATCTCGCCGTCATGGGCCTGTACTATGGAACGGCACACGTACAGCCCCAGGCCCGTGCCTTGCTGCTTGGTGCTCCAGAAGGCGTCGAACACCTTCAAGATCGTCCTCTATGGAGGTCGTCCCCCGTGATGCCCGGACCGGAGTCGCGCACGGTACACCGCCCCTTCTCTTCGTCCGTCCGAGTGACGCTGATCTGCAGCCGCCGCCGATCGGCCGGCTGCTCTCGCATCGCTTCCAGCGTGTTCATCACCAGATTCAGCACGACCTGCTGGATCTGGGTTTTGTCGCCAAGGATGTGGACGCCGGTCTGGAGCTCCGCTTCGAGCTCGCACCTGGGCCGCGACCAGCTCGGGGCGCACGAGCGAGAGGAGGTCCTTGACGGCCTTGTGCCAGATCGAAGTGCTCGCGCTCGCGCTCGCGCCGGCTCAGCATGTTGCGCAAGCCCGCGATGACCGCACTAGCGCGCTTGTCGCTGCTTACGACGGCTTGCAGGATTTGCTCTATCTCGTTCAGGTCAGGTTTGCCGCGCGCCAACAGACGCAGCGCCGCCTGGGCATTGCTGAGGATGGCGGCCAGCGGCTGCCTCAGCTCATGGGCCAGTGAGGCACTGAGCGCGCAGTGTGGCCGACGCGATCAGCGTGCCATAGCTGCATGCGCAGTTCGCGCATCTCCTGTTGCGTGCGGCGTGTCTCCGTGACATCGCGAACCGTCCCCACCACGCGGCGTTCTCCCTCCTCTTGCGGCGATGTGACCTGACCTTCATCGTTGATCAAGCGCACTTCGCCGTCCGGGCGCACGATGCGGTATTCCAGGCGATAGGTTTCTTCGGTCCCGGCCGTCAGCCCGCTCGAACAGGGCTTCGACCTGGACGCGATCCTGAGGATGGACGCTGTTCAGGAACGCCATGCCGTTCCCGGGTTGGACTCCGAAGATGCGGCCCGCTTCTCTGCGGATGCCGTGAAGGCATAGGTGGCCAGCTCACGTTCATAGCTGCCCGTTTGCGCGATGCGCTGCGCGGTGGCCAGCATCTGCTGCGTGCGCTGCAGTACTTCCTCGCCACGCGCTCGTGACAGGGCGCTCGCGAAGGCCTGCCCAAGCAAGCGCAACCGGGGGATGTATTCCACGGGCCAAGTGCGCTCTCTGCGTACTGCATCGTAGTCCGAATACATGCAGGATCTCGGCCACCAATCCGAATGGGGATGTCGAGGCTGGACCTGATTCCCATCGCCTGGATCGACTCCCTGTCCACGGTCGCTTCCACCGGGAAGTCGCTGACCCGGTTCATGGCGAATACCTTGCCGAACCGGACCAGGCACTGGGATTTCCACGGGAATGCCCGGGCATAGTCCATGGTCGTCGACAGCATGGGGATGCCAGGGACACCGGCGACGTGCCGCAAGTACGATTGCTTCTTGTCACGCACGACGTCGAATATCCCGCACACGTCGACATCGAAAAACGCAAGGATCTCCTCGAGCCCTCGATCGACCTCCATATCCACTTCGTCTCCGGGAGCCCCCGCCAGCCGCGTGGTCAACTCGGCGGCGCGCGCCTCGAACCACAGCAGCTCCCGCTGCACTTCATCGCTGGACTTGCGGGGAAGCGCACTCACGAGCATCGTCCCGGGCAGCCGCAACCCGGAGACGAGTGCCTGCGCCGACAGCCGGTGGCGCGTGCCGAAATGCCGAAAAGGACGCATATCACGGCCCCGGCCACAGTCAGCGGAACTGCGAGCAGCGTGGCGCATATTTGGACGTGCATAGCCGGTCCGATCGCCCGCGGGATCCTCATCCAGCGTGTCGGGCAGCTGCAATGTGAGGATACGCGGCGCGCAAAGGTTCACGGCGTGTCTCGTTGGCTAGACATTCCGCTCCATTATCCACTTTTTCGGTATGTTGGACTGTCCAGACTCGTTTGACCCGCTCCCTCAGCCGAGGTTGACGCGCTGCCTTGCGGCTGCGCGCACGCCACAATAGGTCAGGTCTACAGTGCGAGATAAGTTCTCGATGGGACGGCTCCTATCCAGTTCAGCTTCATTGCTTCGGGCAGCTGAACTATCCGGAATGAGGAACGGTTTGTCCGTCGGCCAATCCGGCAACATCTGGGGCTTGTATCCCTTCGGGTAGTACGCGTCCGGCGGGATCTCCGCGTCGCGGATCGACTGCTCTTGGATGTCCTGGCGCCGGTTCCGCGGTGCCGGGACGCGTCACCCCGCCGCTCGCCTTCGTATCGAACTTGGGCAATGCGACACGCCGGGTACTTCGGCACAACGCCTTCCCTGACCCAGATCTTGTCCTTGGTCATGTTCACCACGACCAGGTCCGGCGCGCCGAATCGAAATGGACCCTTCCAGTATCTCGCGAATCTCGGCGACGATCTCAGGGTTCGATGTACTGATCGTACGAAAAGTGGGTCGTCATCGCGAGTCGCGGCTTGAGCTTGTTGAAGAGGTAGCCTGCCGCATAGGCCGGGTTGTGCGCCATGTCGATGGTGTTGCGCGCGATGAACGGCAGCGCGCCGGCCACCTGTGCGCTGAGATGCCACGACCTCGCACTGTACTTCGGTGATGACAAGATCGCAGCCCTTGTCGTACTCGATCGTAAGGCTGTTGGGGCGGCCGTCCCCCGTGTAAGAGACGCACATGCCGTTCCAGTCGAGGCGGTAGGCCGAGGCGCCGTCGACGCGTGTGCGACTGCCGCCAGTGCGTGATCTTGACGCCGTTCTTGTCATACACAACGCCGCCGTCGTCACGGAAGTCGAACTCCTTCGACCTCGACCTCCCAGCCTTGCCCCGACCGGCAGCGTATCGAGCGCCTGTTCGTGCCAGGTCATCATCGCCTTCATTTTACTCGACCATGTTGGCGATGCCCATCTCCTTGGTGCGCCCTGATGGGCCGGTGATGCGCAGCGGTTCGTTCCAGCGCCCGGCCCAGCCCCCGCAGGCGGAGAGGAAGGGCACCGAGGGAAGTGTCATAGTGCAGGTGGGTGATGAAGATGTTGTTGATCTGGTTCAGCGGAATGCCGGCCGCCAAGTAGTTGGTGATCGCGGCGGGCCCCATGTCGAACACGAAGCGGTCGCCGTTGCCCAGCCCGACGTACAGCGCCGTGCCCATCTGGCCCGGGCGCGGCAGCGGCGAGCTGCCCATGAAGGTCACGCGCATCTCGTTCGGCTGCACGGTTTCGCTGTTTGGGTACCAGTTGACCGTGTTCTTCAGCCACGGCTGCGGTTCCATGCCGTCGAAGGTCAGCCCATCCTTCCAGCGCCCGTTGGGCTGCGCCTGGAGGGCTGTCAGTTCGACCATCTCGGCGTCGGTCAGCGGCTTTTGGGCTGCCTTCTGCGCGATCGCAGGGGCGGCGGTGACGGCGAGCAGCCACGCAAGGGACAGCGCGGTCGCGGCGCGCACCGCAGTTTGCGTCGGTTTGCGCTTCATTGCTTCTTCTCCTCCAGCGGCTTCACCAGCATCTTGTCGTCCATCATGAACCAGGGGGCGTAGATTGGCTTGTCCGTCGGCCAGTCCTCGAGCAGCTTGCGGCGAAGTAGCCCTTCGGGTAGTACGCCTCGGGCGGGATCTCCGCGTCGCGGATTGACTGGTTCTGCATCCCCGCGCGCGTGTTGCGCGGCGCGGGGACGACCATGCCCCGGTTCGCGGCCATGTCGAACGTCGGCGGCTTCATGTTCGGGAACTCGGGTATGACGCCGTCGCGCACCCAGATCCAGTCCTTGGCCACGTTGACGACCACCATGTCCGGCGCGCCCATGCGGAACGGCCCCTTCCAGTGCTGGCGTACCTGGGCGATGATTTCCGCCTCCGACCAGGTGTCCTAGTCAGCACGTGGGTGCCCATGGCGAGGCGGGGCTTCACCTGGTTGTAGAGGTAGCCAGCGGCGTAGGCCGGGTTGTGCGCCATGTCCATCGGTCGTCGCGCGCCATGAACGGCAGGATGCCCTATGGTCTGCCGCGCCGATGGGAGATGAGTTCGGGCTGGATCTCGGTGACGAGCAGGTCGACAGCCCTTCGCGTACTTCGCGGTCAGGCGTTCGGTCGCCCGTCGCCGGTGAACGCGATGCTCAGTCCGTTCCAGTCGAGCCGGTAGGCGGACGCGCCGTCCTGCGATGTGCGATTGCTGCCAGTGGATGATGCTTGCACGCCGTCCTGGTCGTAGACGACGCCGCCGTCGTCGCGGAAGTCGAACTCGTTGACATCGACTTCGAGCCCTTGCCGATCGGCGAGCAGTGTCGAACGAGGTCTTGTGCCAGTGCAGCATCTCGCCCATGTGCTTGCAGCATGGAGCGCGTGCCCGTGATCCGGCGTGCGGCCGCTCGGTCCGGTGACCCGCAGCGTCTCGTGCCAGCGCCCGCCCCAGGCGCCGAACATGTAGGTGTAGGGAAGCGAGGCGAAGTGGTCGACCATTGCAGATGGGTGAGGTAGATGTCGTTGATCTTTTGCAGTGGCACGCCGGCAGCCGAGATAGTTGGCGACCGCGCCCGGGCCGAAATCGAAGATGAAGGTGTCGCCGTTGCCGAGCTCGACGTAGATGGACGTACCCATCTGCCCCGGCCGCGGCATCGGCGACGGTGCCCATGAAGGTCACTCGCATTTCGTCCGGCTGCACGCTTCTCGGTCTTCGGGTACCAGTTCGCGGCGCTCTTGAGCCATCGGCATCGGGGCGATGCCGTCGAACATCAGGCCTTCCGTCCAGCGGCCAAGCGGCCTGCCCGCCGTTGAACATGTTGGTGATGACGGCCAGGTCGTCCATGGTAGCCCTCGTTGCGCTTGCCGCGCAGGATCGCCGCCATCTCCTCAGCCCTGGTCGCGCTTCTTCTTGATATTCTGCCCACTGCCACCTGTCCAGCGTCCTTGGACACCGCCTGGTCGCTGCCATACTGGATCCGGTCGATCAAGTTCGCCATGGCCGCCATTCCATGCGCAGAGATGGTCGGGTTATCCGGCTTCCTTGAGCACAACGGTCCAAGTCTCGAAAGCGGGCCTTGACCAGACTCGGCGTGATAGCCTTGATCTGGTCGAGCGTCAGCTTGAGCGGCACGCGCTGTCCGCCCAGTGTCTTGGCGACGGCTTTCGAGTGCATGTAGATCAGAGCCTGTTGCTCCTCGGCGAGGTAGGCCTTGAACCCGTCGGCGCCGAGCACCTTCTCGACGCCGGCCCGGTAGCCCGCTTGCGCCTTGGCAGCGTCGGCCAGCAGTTCGCGCGGCTTTGGCTCCTGCAGCATCGGCCTGCTTGTACAGCGAGCCATCGAGCGCGCTCGAGTAGGTTCCGATGACGCTGTCGATGGCAGCGGTCTGCTCCGTCGCCCCGCCGAGCTTTTTGCCGACCGCGACGAGTTGCGGCCCGGGCAGCTCCGCACGCGCAGCGATGGGCAGCAGGGACAGCGCCCCGGCCACAAGCGCAAGACAAAAGGCTGTGAACTTCTGCATGAACTGTTCTCTCCGATCGAGACGGGGTATCGTTGCTCACTACTTGCGCCCGGTCAGCTTTTCCGTATTGAACTTGAAGTTCAGAAAGAACGTCTGGCCCTGAAAGTGTTGCACGGAGCCGTAGTTCTGTGTGTACTTGGCAATGATCATCAACCGGTCCTGCCACACCCAGTAACCGGCGCTCACTCCCCAGAAGTTCTGGCGGTCGTGGACGCTGGCATCCCAGTACACGCCGGACCCGGAGTCGTTGGTGACCTGCATGTTGTTGCCGCCACCGACACGCCTAGCAGCAGCCGCTCGGTGACGTAGTGGTCGATGCCGTATTGGACCGTGAACCGCTGTCCGGGGGTGACGTCCACGTCCTTGATCTGACCGTTCCACTCGTAGGTCACGCCGAGCTGTATTGCCGTGTTGCGATTGCCGCGCGGATAGTAGTAGCCGAACAGCTGCAACTGATTGGTCCAGAATCCCAGCCCGGTGTTGCCCGACTCGCCGGCTGTGTACTGACCGGTTGGTGCGTAAACGGTGTCGAGCACCGTGACATCGAACGTCGGAAACGTCCACGACAGCCCGAGAGGAGCGAAGCTTATGTCGCTCAACCCGCCGGCGCTTCCGCTGACTTCCTTACCGCCCGAAGTCCCGGCGGTGTTCCTCCGGTGACGAGCGACGCATTCGCGGACACATACGGGCACTGCCAGTGTAGCGAAGTAGCGCGCGCCACCGAGGATCAGGGAATTCGCCGCCCAGACCGCCATGGGGACGGAGGTGAACGCCTGCTGGTCGACGTCGAGGGGGACGTTCGGCAGTCTGGGATCAAGCTGGCTCAGGTTGATAGAGCTCACCTCATCGCCGTTGCGGTTATGAAAGCTGCCGCTTCTCTGGTGAGCCCGTTGTACCAGAGCAAATAGAGTCCCGGCGCGGGAGTGGTGAGATCGCGCAGATCCATCAAAGCCGGGTAGTAGTGGCCGCCCTGCAGCGGCGAGGTGAGTTGTTGCGCCTGGGCCGTGCCCCAACCCAAGTGCTGAGCGGTCAGCGCAAGCAGCACGATCGCGATTCGCTTCACAATACGGTCTCCCTCAATTGTTCTTGCTCTGTGTACGAGAAGAGCCACGCACGAGCTCTAGCTGGCGGGCCCCTTTTGTCTCTGCCGACTCACGGCTTCACTGTCACGTAGACGAGTTGGGTTCCCTGGAAGCTCCGCGCGATAGAAGTCGGCGCCGCACTTGTCGTAGTACTCCACACCGCCCGCGGTCGTAGTGGTGCACATTGAGTTTAGGCTCGAGCCTAGACCTCGCACACAAGGCACCGAAGCCGGTGCGACCGTCTATCGATCGTTCTCGACGATGCCCTCCCGCTATGTCCTGGCGCCGCCGGGTACCTGTGTTAGGCATGCGGCGAATCTACGCCGCGAGCCTACCGCCTGGAATTACACCTTGGGGGAATATGAGGACGGTCCGCGAAGTAGCCCCAAGCGTTCGGCCGTAGCGCCGTCCTTCCCAGCGCTCGTGCAGGCGTTCTTCGCCGAGCACCTGACCCAGCACAGAGCCGCTGAGCCCGCGCACGGTGGCAACGTACCGGGATGCATTCGTGCTGTTCCTCGACTTCGCGCAGACGCGCTGTGCGAAGTCCCCGGCGGCAATGAAGCTAAACCGACCTCACGCCAGAGCTGATCCTGGCCTTCCTCGACCACCTGGAGCACGAGCGTCACAACACGATGCGCAGCCGCGATGCGCGGTTGGCAGCCCTCAGAGCGTTTCTGAAGTTCGCCGCGCACCGGGACGTTGCCTCGCTGCACGTCATTGAGCGCTCTCTCGGCGTTCCCATGAAGCGCTTCGAGCGACCGATGCTCGGGTTCCTGTCGCGCGAGGAGATGCTGGCGGTGATCGGCACGCCCGGCAGCAGTTGGGTCAGCCAGCGCGATCACCTGCTGCTGGGCCTGCTCTACAACACCGGGGCGCGGGTGTCCCGAGATCATCGGTGTGCGGGTGGCCGACGTGGTGCTCGACGGCGCTGCCTGCGTGCACCTGCATGGCAAGGGACGCAAGCAACGTTCGGTGCCGCTGTGGCGTTCGACGATCAAGGAGGTCCGGGCTTGGCTGAAGCTGAACCCGCAGTTCGGGTCCGCCTCCGCTCTGCTGCCCAACCGGGACGGTGAGGCGATCGACGCGGGACAAGGTGACCAAGCGCCTAATCGACCGCGATACAGTCCAGTCGCTTAGCTGGCCTCCTATGGAGCATCTGCGCACCGCGTTCATTTTCTGTAAGACCAGGCGGGAAGCTTCAGATCCGCTTGCGCGGGATGACCGACGCGAGAAGCGCGCCGAGCGCGGTCAGCACGGCCAAAACGCCGAATACCCACGCGAACGCGCTGCCGACCTGCGTCGCGATCGCCGCCCGCTCCGTCGCGGCGAGCGCGGCGATGCCGTGCGTGACGCCTTCGCCGAGCTGGAGCGCGCTCGCCGCGGGACCGAGCAGCGCGACGAGGACCGCCCCGAGGAGCGCAGCGCCGAGAGATCCCCCGAACGACCGGCTCACCGAGACCGACGCGGTGGCCGAGCCGAGGGCGTCGCTCCCCGCCGTGTCCTGCACGATGATCTGCGTGACCGGCATCACCGTGCCGAGTCCCGCGGCGGCAACCAGCACGAGCGCGAGCACCGCGGCCGTGGGTGCGTCCCGTGCCCCGAGCGCGAGTGCGAGAAAGGCGACGGTCGAGACGCTGAGGCCGACGGTGGGGAAGATCGTGAGCCGTCCCGTCTTCGTGATCAGCCAGCCGGTAGCGGTCGACGCGAGCGCCAGCGTCAGCGTGACCGGAAGCAGCAGCAGGCCGGATTCGCCGATAGCCACGCCCCGGCTCAACTGCAGGTAGAACGGAAGATAGAGGACGAAGCCGAAGAGCACGGCCCCGAGGACGAGCACGAGCGCGTTGGCGCGCAGGATCGCGGGCTGCGCCAGCAGCCGTGTCGGGATCATAGGATTGGGCGCGCGCCGCTCCCACCAACCGAGGGCGATGGCGCAAACAGCGGCCAGGCCGAGTAAGGCAACGAGCGTGGGCGAGGTCCAATCGAAGCGGTGGCCGGCGGAGGAGAGCGCGTAGAGCAGCGCCAGCGCGAAGACCGCGAAGAGCACCGCTCCGGGGATGTCGGGAACGAACCGGGCGCTTCCCGTGCGTGCCGGCTGCGGGATTCGCAGCGCGAGTATCGCTGCTATTGCGCCGAGGGGCAGGTTGATCGCGAAGATCGCGCGCCAGCTCAGATGCTCGGTGAGATAACCGCCGAGCAGCGGGCCGAGCGTGCTCGACGTCGCGAACACCGCGGCGAAGTAGCCCTGGTAGCGGCCGCGCTCGCGCGGCGGAACGTGCTCGCTGATGAGCGCCTGTGCGAGCGTCATGAGCCCGCCGCCACCGAGCCCCTGCAGGGCGCGCGCGGCGATGAGCTCCGGCAGTGACTGCGCGAGCGCGCACGCGACCGACGCGGCGGTGAAGAGCCCGAGTGCAACCAGGAGGATCCGGCGCCGCCCGAAGCGATCCCCCAGGTGGCCATAGAGCGGCGCCGTGACCGTCGCTGCGAGCAGGTATGCGGCTGCGAGCCACGAGACGTCGGCAAAGCCCCCGAGCGCTGCGACGATTGCGGGGATCGCCGCGGCGAGTATGGTCTGGTCGATCGCCCGCGAGAAGCATGGCGACCATCACCCCCGGAAAGACCGTGTGGAACGCCGCCTGCTCCTCGGCTAGCGTCATGGGTGCCGTGGCGGGCTTGCGCGGCAGCCGTGCGGCGGTCGCCGCGCCGGCTCCCTGCGGCGGTACGTCCGGCGATGGCGTATTCATCGCCCTACTCGCGCACTGCCGTCTACAGTGCGCAGAGCATTACTTTCCGCTTCGATGGCTGATCGCCCACACGTACGCTGCGACCGCAGCGACGTCGGAGCGGGAGAGCTGTGCTCCGCCCATCGGGGGCATCGGGCTCCGATAGTTCTTCGGCTGAGGCACACCGTCGGTGATGATCTTGGTGATGGATTGCAGGCTCCCGTCGCCCCACAGCCACTTGCTGCCGGTGAGATCGGGCCCCAGCGGCGTGCCCTCGGCGTTCGTCCCGTGACATCCCGCGCATGGCCGTTGGCCACCTGACCGTGATAGATGCGGCCCCCGAGCGCGACCTCGGCCGGCGTCGCTCCCGGAGGCGTCGGCAGCGGCCCCTGGGCCTGCGCGCCGGCGTCCGGATGGACGCCTTCCGGCGGCAGCTGCGCGGCCGACGAGGTGTCGGCGCGCTTGGCGGGCGCGGGTGCGGGCTGGATCCCCGCTGTCATAGGACCTTGGTAGCTGACGCGCCAGATGCGCCCGCGCTGGTCGTCCGAGATGTAGAGCGCACCGTCCGGGCCGACCGCCAGACCCGATGGCCGGTGCGCAGCGCTGACCGGGCTCTTCGACCGCGCCGGCAAAGCCGTCGGCGAAGACCACATATGGCCCGGAAGCCTTCCCGTCGCGCGAGCGGCTGGAACACGACGTTGTAGCCGCCCTGTGCGAACGGGGCGCGGTTCCACGAACCGTGGAAGGCGATGAACGCGCCGCCCCGGTAGGCGCTCGGAAATTGCTGGCCCTCGTAGAGGGCGAGATCGTTGGGCGCCCAGTGCCCCGGAAACGCCGCGATCGGGGCCCGCTTCTGCGCGCACACGCCGATCGTCTTTCCGCCGTCGCCGCCGTACTCCGGAGCGAGGACGAGCTTTTGCCGGCTCAGGTCGAAATAGCAGTACGGCCACCCGTAGTCGGCGCCGCGCTCGAGCTGCACCAGCTCCTCCGCCGGCTCGTCGCGCCCTGCTCCGGCGTATAGAGCTTCGGCCAGTTCTGCCCGAGCTGGTCGCGGCCGTGCTGGGTCGCGAAGATGCCGGCCCGCGGAGTCGAACGCGATGCCCTCTCCGTTGCGCAGCCCCGTCACGAACCGCTCGGCGGGGAGAACTGCTGCCCCGTGCGGTTGGCGTCGTAGCGCCAGATGCCGGCCCGCGTTTCGAGCTCGGTGCATGGCTGGATGCCGGGGGAGTCTTGCATGCGGTTCTGCGACCTGGCAGGAGTTGGTGGCCGAACCCAGGTCGACGTACAGCGCACCGTGGGCGTCGATCTCGAAGGGATGCATGGGGTGGTCACCGGTGAGAGGCAATCCGGAAACGATGACCTCGGGCGGCGCAGTCGGCGCAATCTTTCCGGCGGGCAGGGTGTAGCGCACGATGCGGTCGTTCGTCTCCGCGTAAAGCGCCCCGTTGTACGACGCGATCCCGGTCCCGCCGGCATTTCCGCTCTTGGCATCCGGGCCGAAGCGGACGTTTACGTCGGCGCGGCCGTCGCCCGTGGTGTCCTGGAGGGCAACCAGGAACCCACCCGCGTGCGGAGCAGTGTTGCCGTAGTAGCGTCCGCTCCAGGTGTTGACGTAGACCACGCCATTGGGCGCGACGACGAGGTGGCGGGCGTGGCCGATGTCATCGGCGAACACCGTTGCACAGAAGCCGGGCGGCAGCGTAATTCCACCATTGCCGTTCGCACAGGCTCTGCTTCCCGCGGCGGGAGTGTCGCGTTCCTGTACGGCCAGAGACGGGCCGAGCGCCGCCAGCAGTGCAGCGGCGGCGGTTGCAGAGAGAATGAGTGGCTTGCAGTAGTCCATGGTTGATCCGGAAGGCGAAGTGGGAAGGCTGGTGGCGCCGTGCGAGGCACGCGCGCTCGTGCGACCAGCGGATCATCTCAGCCTACCGACCCCATCACGGCCGGTCTTGCACGATCCTGCGCCGAGTGCGCTTTGAAGGCGCGGAACCAAGAAGAGCAACTGCGCTCCCACCACCCCGTCACGCTGCGCGTGCCACCCCTCCTCGGGCAGGAGGGGAGAACCCACCCCGTCACGCTGCGCGTGCCACCCCTCCTCGGGCAGGAGGGAGAACCCACTCGGCCTTCACGCTGCTCGTGCAAGCCCACGTATGTGCTTGAGTACACGACGATCGCCGGAGCCCCGTCACGCTTCGCGTGCCACCGCTCCTCGGAGCGGAGGGGAGCTTACTTGCATTCACCTGCCCGCCCCGCGGGCTACTACGGCTCACTTGGAGAGTCGGCCGAAAACCGGGGTGGTGTGGCTCGTGTAAGCCGATTACGCAACGCTCAATAGAAGTCGTCGGTGCATGACTCACGCATGCTCGCGTTCGGGCTAGTTTCCCACCGTCCATGCCTCGAGGTAGCTGACGGCGTCGACGAGGCCGGTCACGACAGTGAGGACGAGCAGGAGGAGCGGGAGCGGTCCGTGCTTTTCGTCTGGCCGGAACAGAGATATTCCGATCATATGCCGCGGACGCCGCGACGATGCTCAAGCAACAACGCGGCGAGGCGCGGATCGGCGAGGCGCGGATCGGGTGCCGCGGCACGGTTGAGGCTGCTTTCCGGGGAAGCCCTGTTATCGCCATCATCGACAAACCAACAGCGGGCCACGGCTGCGGCCGCGAGCGCGACGACCAGGAGCGGGACCAGGGTCAGCAGGGACCGTCTGCGCGCCCACTTGTGTAAGACCACAGTACGCGTGTGTGCTGCCTCCTCTTCCCAGCCGCCAAGCGTATTGCCCCGTCCGGGCCACGGCTGGAATGGCCAGTCATGGCGAGTGGATTCGATTCTGTGCACGGCAACTCCCAGTAGTGCGACGCAAAAAACTCCCAAGTTACCTTCCTGCACACTCATCGTCTTGTACAAGGTTGCTGGAGGCTTTGTAGAATCTTGCACGAACGCCTCCGTGGCGGATTTGCGTCCCCGGGAACTCAACCGTCTCTTGGTAGGGTCCGGTTCGACGACGCCCCCAGCTGAGGCCGGACGATGTGAGCTGGACGCGCAGGATTCTGCAAGATTGGGGCAGCGCTTCGAACGATACTCCGGCCGTTCAACGAACGGAGGAAATGCGTCATGAGCGCGCCAGGGTCGTTTCTCGCAGATATCAAGGACATTCGCAGCCGTGCCCGGCAACACCTCACCGAGGGGGCCGTCACGCGCAACTACGGGGGCAACGTCAAGGACGCCATCGCGATCCTGAACCACGCGGTGGCAACGGAGATCGTGTGTGTCCTGCGCTACAAGTTCCATGCGGTTTGCGCGACTGGCCTGGCCAGCGAGGCCGTCAAGCAGGAGTTCGCTCAGCACGCTCAGGAGGAGGCACAGCACCTGGACCTGCTGGCCGAGCGCATCAATCAGCTCGGCGGCAAGCCGAACCTCAATCCGGAGGGTGTCAGCTCCCGTGCCGCCTCCGAGTACGTGGAGGGTCACAACCTGGTCGACATGATCAAGGAAGACCTGATCGCGGAGCGTATTGCCATCGAGACGTACCGGGAAATGGTGCGCTACTTCGGCGACAAGGATCCGACCACGCGCGTGCTGCTCGAGCGGATTCTGGCGCAGGAAGAAGAGCACGCCAACGACATGCACGACCTGCTGGTCAGCCACGAGGGCCGGCCGATGCTGGAGCAGTAGCGGCCGGCCGGACGTATGAGGCTCGAACGCGAGGTCCATGCGACAGTTGCATCCGGTTGTAACAGCCGGATAGACTGCTGTGTCGGGGCAAGGACCGACTGTTGGCCAACCGCTGAGCGACGGGTCTGGCGCCGCAGCAGCGGCGCTCCGGATGCTTCAGGACATGCCCAAGGTCCGCAAGGTCGGCTTCAGCCTCATCGGCGGAGCGCATCAATTCATGCACATGCTGCCGGTGGCAGCGGCGCTGAGCCGGCGCTCTTGTCTGCAGGTCCGACTGTTCGCGGTCGATGCAGTCGATGCGGCGGAGGCCGGAGAAATGCTGGCCATGCTGGACGCCCGCAGCACGGAGATCGTCACGCTGCGCCTTCCCGGTCCGCTCGGCAACCTCGTCGACAGCGGCTGGGGCAGGCACCCCGCCAAGGTCCTGCGCCTGCTCATTTGGGCAAGCGAGATGCGCCGCTGCGATGTGCTGGTACTCGCCGAGCGCACCTCGACCCTGCTCAAGAACCTGCCCGGGCACTGCCCAACGCTGGTACACATCCCCCACGGTGCCGGCGATCGCATCCGCAGTTTCGATCAGCGCGTCCGCCGCTTCGATCACGTGATCGCGCCTGGCCCGAAGTACCGCGACCGGCTGCTGGCGGCGGGGCTCGTTGCACCCGATCACTGCGACGTATCGGGATACATCAAGTATTCCGCGCTGCTTCGCCTGGGTCGGCTGCAGCCCCTGCGTCTGTTCGCGAACCACCGTCCGACCATTCTCTACAATGCGCATTTCAAGCCGGGCAAGTCGTCGTGGCACGATCACGGCAGAGGGGTAATCGAGGCCATCGCGAAGGACGGGCGATTCAATCTCATCGTCGCCCCGCACGTCCGGCTCTTCAAGACCGCTAGCAGGCGCATCCGGTCGAAGTGGGAGGGCCTGTGGTCGCCGGACCGGGTGCTTGTCGATCTGGGATCGGAGCAGTCCCTGGACATGAGCTACACGCGGGCGGCGGACATCTACCTGGGCGACGTAAGCAGCCAGGTCTACGAGTTCCTCGGAGAGCCGCGGCCGTGCGTCTTTCTCAACAGCCACCGCGTCCACTGGAAGGGCAACCCCGAGTACCGCATGTGGACCTTCGGCGACGTGATCGAATCCCCCGACGAACTGATTGCGGCGCTCGAGCGGGCCCCGGCACGGCATGGGGATTACCTGCCGGTGCAGACCGCGACCGTACGCGAGGCCTTCGGCGAGTTCAGGGCCGACTGCGCGGCGGTAGCCGCGGACATCATCGAGCGACTGATGCGGCCAGCGGAAGCGAGGCGACAGCCGGGCTCCACCGGCGCCGGCTGAGTCCCACACACCTTGCCGTGAGCCTCGCATGAGCGGGACGCGGCTAGAATCTCCGCAAGAATGCCCCTGTCCCGAGCGCCGGCGGCAGTTATGCTATAAATGTGGCACTCTTGTGAAATGTAGCTACTAGAGCAGGGCGGGCGGGCGTCGCGAATTGCAATGTATTGTCCAGGACCCTGCAGGACCCGAAAACACGGTTCGATGTCTGTGCAGCAATCCCATGTGCGTCACTGGAGCATGACAAGCGTATGCAGCCCACGGTAACCGACCATCAGCTGCCCCTTCGACCCGGCGACTTCCGCACTCTCACCGAGGCCCTGGACTATGCGGCCAAGGGCGAGACGGGTATGAACTTCTACGACGCCCGTGGTGAGCTTTCCGCGGCGGTGAGCTACGCGCTGCTGTGCGAACAGTCGAAGATACTTGCACGGCGCCTGCTCACGCTCCACCTGCCGAAAGGATCGAGTGTCGCCCTGATCGCGGAGACCAACCCGGATTTCGTGCGCTTCTTCTTCGCCTGCCAGTACGCGGGGCTGGTGCCGGTTCCGCTCCCGATTTCCGTCAATCTCGGAAACCAGCGGGCCTATGTAGACCATCTGCGCGGGATGCTTTCGGACTGCCGGGCCGAGGTCGCGATGGCTCCCACTGACCTTCTGCCGCCAGTCGAGGAGGCGATCGCTGGGGCGGCGAGGCCGGTGCTCGGAGACGCGCGGGCGTTCGATGGATTGCCTGAATCGACTTCGGAGCTCGTGAGTCCGCAGCCGACCGACCTGGCCTATATCCAGTACACCTCGGGCAGCACGCGCTTTCCGCAGGGCGTCATGGTCCGCCAGGCTTCCGTGCTCGACAACCTCGCCGGGATCATTCGCCACGGCGCTCGGGTACGCGCGGGTGACCGCTGCGTTTCCTGGCTGCCCTTTTATCACGACATGGGCCTGGTAGGTCTGGTGCTGGGCCCGGTGGCGGCACAACTCTCGGTCGACTACATGGATACCCGCGTGTTTGCCATGCGGCCTCGGCGCTGGCTCGAACTCATGTCCAACAGCCGCGCGACCATCTCTTTCGGACCGCCCTTCGGGTACGACCTGGTTGCACGGCGCCTGCGCCCCGGCGAGGCACAGCAGCTCGATCTGAGCAGCTGGCGCGTCGCAGGTATCGGAGCCGAGATGATCAGGGCCGAAACGATGGAAAGGTTCGCCGGGCGTCTCGCGCCGGCGGGCTTCGATCCGAAGGCCTTCCTCGCGTGCTACGGAATGGCGGAATGCTCCCTCGCGGTGACCTTCGCGCCCCTGGGGCAAGGTTTGGAGGTGGACCGTGTCGACGGAGCGCATCTGGGAACACGAGGCGCGGCCGTCAGGGCCGCAGCCGATGCCGGACAGAACCCGGGCACGCATATCAATACCTACGTGAATTGCGGCACACCGTTGCCAAACCACGAGGTGGAGGTTCGCGACCCGGATGGCCGCCGCCTGCCGGATCGCCGTTGCGGAGTCATCCATGTTCGGGGACCGAGCGTCATGCAAGGGTATCTCGGCAAGCCCGACGAAAGCCGCCGGGTGCTTTCGGAGGACGGCTGGCTCAACACCGGTGATCTGGGGTATCGGGTAGGCGATTCGATCTACCTCACCGGACGCGAGAAAGACCTCATCATCGTGAACGGGCGCAATATCTGGCCTCAAGACCTGGAGCACATGGCCGAGCAGCAGCCCGAGGTACGACCCGGAGATGCGCTGGCCTTTGCCGCGCCCGGACCGGACGGAGCCGACCAACCCGTGCTCGTGGTTCAGTGCCGGGAGTGGGACCAGGCATCGCGGGCACAGTTGGTGCGCCGCCTCAAGGCCCAGATCAGCGAAGAGCTGGCCATCGAGTGCGTGGTCCATCTGGTTGCGCTGCACACCTTGCCGAGGACATCCTCCGGCAAGCTTTCCCGCTCGGAAGCGCGGCGAAACTTCCTGCGCGCTCAGGCGAGCCATCCCCTTGCGCCTGCCGATGACTCCGGCACTCGGGCAGAGGAGCCAACCCTCCGTGGAAAGCTCTCGGAGCTGCCTTCGGAACCCTTCTTACAGGCATTTGTGGGAGCGACATCCGGTTCCCGTTTGGCGCGATCCGTTCCCAATGACGGCGACGGCCTGGCGATAGCGAAAAGAGACGACCTTCGGCATCGCGTCCGCCCGACAAACGGGTAGGAAGCGAAGTGACACCCGGATCATTCGTTGCTGACGATCAAGACGTGAAGGGCCCGGTCGCTCTTACTGGCGCCACTGGATTCATCGGCGGGGCGCTCGCGAAGCAGCTGGCGGGCTCCGGCTGGCGCATCAAAGCTCTCGTCCGCAGCTTTCCGAAAGCAACCGTCCTCCATCGCCTCGGCGTGGAGCTTGTCCAAGGCGACCTCTCGGATACCGAAGCCCTGCGGTCTCTCCTGTCTGGCGTGACGGCCGTGGTGCACTGTGCAGGCGCGGTAAGGGGGATCGACGACGAGGACTTCGCCCGCGTCAATGTGGCTGGGACGGAGCGCATCGCCGCTATTGCCGCGCGAATGGACCCACCGCCCCTGTTCGTTTCCCTCTCGTCCCTCGCAGCGCGCGAGCCGCACTTGTCTGCGTATGCTGCGAGCAAGCTTGCGGGAGAAGGGGTGCTCGAGCGGGTCGCGGGCGCAATGCCCTTCACCATTCTGCGGCCGCCAGCGGTATACGGGCCGGGTGACCGGGAGATGCTGCCCCTCCTTCTGCTGATGATGCGGGGTATCGCCCCCGTGCTCGGGCCGTCTCAGGCCCGCTTCTCGATGCTTTACGTCGATGACCTTGCCTTGGCAGTCGAGCGGAGCCTGGTCGCGGGTGAGCGCGGCAGAGGGGTGTTCGAGCTTCACGACGGGCGGGTTGGAGGATACACCTGGGACTCGGTCGTCGAGACGGCGAGCGGTCTACGCGGCAAGCCGGTCCGCAGACTCGAGCTCCCGCGCAGCTTGCTGCACGGCCTCGCTGCCGTCAGCAGCCACTGGGGAAGGCTGACCGGCACGGCGCCCATGCTCACGCCCGGCAAGGTGAAGGAGTTGACCCATGCGAACTGGGTGTGCGACAACACCGAGGTGAGCCGTGCCCTCGGGTGGGCCCCCCAAATCGAGTTCGCTGAGGGACTGCGGCGCACCCTGGAGCACGACCGGGCGGTCAAGCGAGCGAGGCACGAAGCAAGTACCGGCCGCACGGCCGGCGCGAAAGCCTCCCCGAGGTAACAGACGTGCAGACTCACGCGGAAATCCTTTCCGGGCTTTACGCGCTGCTCCGAACCTTCGTGGGCAGCGAGCAGATCCCGGACGAAGAGACAGCGCTCGTCAGCGAGCTCGGTTTGACCTCCCTGCAGATCATGGACCTGTTGATGGAGATCGAGGATCGATTCGACGTGACCGTGGCGCTGAACCGGCTTCCGGAAGTACGGACCATCGGGGATTTGGCCGCCATGCTGGAGAAGCTGGTCAATGGATCACCTGCCTGAAGGTATCCCCGCCGCTCGGACCAGCATAGCCCTACCAGGCATGCACCGACGCCGCGACCCCGCATGGCGCGGGTAGACCAATGATGGTACCGGCGCACCTCGAGCTCATGAAAGACAGGTGGGGGGCGACCCCCTTGGAGCCGGAGATCGGGCTGCTCGGAGACACGCTAGTGCGCCGATACGGGGAGGCGGTCGCCGGCGTCCTCCACTACGGTTCCTGCCTGCGGAACAGCGACCCCTACGACGGCCTGGTCGATCTCTACGTGATTGTCGACACTTACCGGGCCGTGTATGGGGCATCGTTGCGGGCATTGCTCAGCTGGCTGCTGCCGCCGGATGTCTTCTACCTTGAAGTGCCGGCGGCCCGGGACACGGTGCGGGCTAAATACGCTCTCTTGTCTCTACCGCAGCTGAAGCGCGGAACCCGCCGCTGGTTCCACCCCTACCTGTGGGGCCGGTTTGCCCAACCCGTCGCCTTGGTCCGCTCCCGCGATGAGGCCGCCGCCCGGGCGCTGCTGGAAGCGACGGGCCAGGCCGTGCTCACCTTCATCACCGCGACCCTGCCCGTACTTCCCCGCCGCTTCAGCGCGAAGGATCTCTGGGAGCAGGGACTCGCGCTGAGCTACGCTACCGAGCTGCGGGCGGAGAGATCCGGCCGACAGGCCGAGCTGTTCCACGACGATGAGCCTTACTACTCGAATCTGGCGGCCGCGGCACTGACCGGCTCCCAGCATCGCGTGCGCAGGGTCGACGATGGCTCGGGCCCCATGTATGTGGCGGATATCTCGGGCGCGCGGCGACTGCTTGCCCGCGCGGCTTGGTCGTTACGCAAGACGCAGGGCAGGCTGCTGCACGTGCTGCGCCTGCTGAAGAACCTGTTCACCTTCAAGGGCGGGGTCGACTATGTTCTCTGGAAGCTCGAGCGACACTCGGGGGTCCGGGTCGAAGTTCCGGACGGTGCACGGCGCCACCCCCTGATCTTCGGCTGGGGCGTGGCATGGCGCCTCTACCGCCGCGGGGCCTTCAAGTGACAACGCGGCGCAATAGCAGCAAAGCGACGACCGCGGTCACAACCGGCATGGCCAAGGTGGTCAGCGCGGGTGAGAGCTGGAAAATAAGCCCCACGTCCGCGATGACCTGGGTGGCGATCTGGAACAGTAACCCCGCCCCCAGAGCTGCGACAGTGCGCTGCCCCACAGAGGCCGATCGTGGCGTGCCGAATGCCGCAGGAATCGCCAGAAGCACCATGACTCCCGTCGCGATGGGCAATGTCAGCTTCTGCCACAAGGCGAGCTCGTAGCGACCCGTTTCCTGCCCCGTCCCCTTGAGGTATTGGACATAGCCGTAGAGCTGTGTGGGCGACATGGCCGGCGGGCGCAGCTCCAGCAGGCCGATCTGCTCGGATGTCATGTAAGACTCCCAATACATCCGGGGATGGTGCTCGGAGGTGACCGTCGCCTCACCCAGCTTCTTCACCACCACGTCTGTCAGCAGCCAGTTCCTCGGATTCTGCACATCCGCCTGGCCGGCATGAATGAACAGCCTTACGCGCCGTTGCGCATCCAGCTCCAGGATGTCGATATCGGCAGGAATGCGGCCATGGAGAACCCGGTTGATATGGATGAACCTGTTTCCGTGGTGGATCCACAGCCCCCCATCGACCCGCGTCACCTCCTTGTCCGAGAGCGACAGCGATCGCTGCCGCTCGGCCTCCTGGTGCAAGTGCGACACCACGAGCTCGTCCATCACGGCTGCGACAACGATCACCAGGATTCCGCTCTTCAGCACAGCCCAGGCGAATCGCGACACAGAGACGCCGGCGGCCCGAGCGGCGACGACCTCCGAGTGCTGGGCGAGCAGGGCCAACGCGATCGTGGTACCCATCAATGCCCCGAAAGGCAGTAAGTCGAGGGCTCGGGGGGCGAGCATGCGCAGCTCGAACAGGACGGCGTCGGCGAAGCGGTAGCTACCCGAGCCGACATCGTCCAGTTGCTGAATCAGGTCGAGAAAGCTGAACAAAGACACCAGGGCCAGCATGACCAGGAAAAAGGCCTTCGCCATCTCGCTGGCGACGTAGCGATCGAGCAGGGTCATGCTCGAAACACACGCAAGGGTCTCCAGAAGAGCACCGAGAGCAGCAATCCCAAGAGGGCCAGGGGCCACCATAAGCCCGGGACGGCTCCAATGAACCCTTCCTGCACCAGGTTCTTGGCAAAGGTCATCGCGTTGTAGAAGACGGCATAGGCAAGGACGGCCGTCAGGACCTTCCCGAAGCGTCCCCGGCGCGGCCTGCTACGGCTCACGGGCACAGCCAACAGTGCGATCAGCACCGTTGCTGCAGGCGTGCAAAGGCGCCATTGGAACTCGGCGAGATCCTTGGGTTGCAAGGACCCGCTGAGGGAGAGTGTACCCTGTGCCTTGCTCTTGTAGCCGACGATGTCCGGTTCGGGAGCGGCGAGCGTCAAACGCAGGTCTTTGAACTTGCCGACGAGATCCCGGCTGCCCGCCCGATCCAGCTGGTACAGGAACCCCTCTTCGAAGAACAGCACCACGGGCACCCCGGCTTCCTGCGGCGGCTGAAAGAGCCGCTTCGCGACGATGACCCGCAGCGCTTCCGCCTGCCGGACCTGCACGACCACCTCTCCCGCGGTGCGGGTCAGGTGATCGACCGTATCGGCGAACACAGCGTAATCCGATCCCGGACCGACGAAGACTTGCTTTGCCTCCAGGTCCTCGATATCGATCTCCGTCTGGGCCTGCGCCAAAAGCTGGTATTGCTGCTGGTAGGCCCACGGTCGCGCGATGCAGGATATGCACGCCACCAACCCAGCAATCACCAGCGACAACCGGAGGATGATGGACACCAGCCGCGCCTCTCCGAAACCGCTTGCCGACAGCACAACGATCTCGCTGTCCGAGTGCAGGCGTCCGAGCCCGAACACGACCGCGAAATAGAGGGACACAGGCAGGAGAACTTCCGCTGCGATCAGCAGCTTGATCAGCACCAGCTTGGCCACGGTCGCGGCCGGGAGCAAGCCCGCCGCGACGTCGTTGAGAAACACGGCCGTCGTGTAGCTGGCAAAGATCGCGGCGCAGAGGCCGACGATGATCAGGAACGGCCGGCTTATTTCCCAGGCGACATAACGGGTGATGATCATCAACAAGGCCGCCTGAAGATGATTTGGCCTCTCGCCCTGATACAATCAGGCGCAAGGCGTTGAATCATACCTTCCCGGTGTGCTCATCGCACGGCTTCCAGCCACACTGACGCAGCGGCTTGCTTAAGCCCCCTCAGTCAGGACTCTGGAGGGGCGCCCTCCGAGGCAGCGATGGGCCGCCCGGCAGACAGGGTTGCCCTTGCCCCAGCAACCCTGTCGAAAGTGGACGAACCGGCATCCATCCGTGAGCATCTTTGACAAGTTTCGAGACGTGGCCGCGGGCCTGGAGGCGCTCGCGGGGCTCGGCGTGATGCCCTTCGGAGCGGTGACCGAGCAGGTCGACTCTGCCACGGAGGCCGTGGTCCTCGGCCACCGGGTCGTACTGGCCGGCACCAACAACTACCTCGGGGTGACGTTCGATCCCGACTGTGTGAGCGCCGCCCGCGACGCCCTGCTCGAGCAGGGCACCGGTACCACGGGCTCCCGCCTGGCCAATGGCAGCTATGCGGGCCACCTGGCCCTGGAGCGTGAGCTGGCGGAGTTCTACGGAACACGATCTGCCATCGTCTTCTCGACCGGCTTTCTGGCCACGATGGGAGCGGTAGGCACCCTTGCCGGACCGGGAGACAGGATCCTGATCGACGCGGACTGCCACGCCAGCATCTACGAGGGCACCCGTGTCAGCGGCGCCGAGGTGATCCGCTTCCGCCATAACCATCCGGGCGATCTCGAGAGGCGTCTGCGGCGGCTCGAGGGGCAGGCCGGGAGCACCCTGGTGGTGGTCGAGGGCATATACAGCATGCTTGGTGACCGCGCGCCGCTAGCCGCAATCGCGGAACTGACGAGGCCCTTCGGCGCCTACCTGATGGTAGACGAAGCGCACTCCCTCGGGGTGCTCGGCGCGACCGGGCGCGGCCTCGCTGAGGAAGCCGGGGTTGAGGAAGCCGTGGATTTCATCGTGGGGACCTTCAGCAAGAGCCTCGGTTCTGTTGGCGGCTTCTGCACCAGCCGTCATCCGGAGCTGGAGCTGATCCGCTACAGCGCCCGCCCCTATATGTTCACGGCATCCCCCATCCCCTCTGTCGTGGCGTCGACGCGGGTCGCGCTGCGGATCCTGCGGGATCGGCGAGACCTGCGCGAGCGTCTCTGGAACCACGTCCACCGCCTCTACGGAACCTTGCAGCGGGCAGGGTTTCAGCTCGGCCCTGAGCCGAGCCCGGTGATCGCGATCCAGGTGGGCAGCACGGAGCAGGCCCTGGTCTGGTGGAAGCGCGTCCTGGAGCAGGGCGTCTACGTTAACCTGGTGCTGCCTCCCGCCACACCGACCGGGGGAGCGCTCCTGAGGTGTAGCCTGAGTGCCGCGCACACCGCGGCCCAGGTCGACCGGATCTCCGACGCCTTATGCGGGCTGCGTGCGTCCGATGTCCGGGTCCAGGGAACGCAGGCCGAGTCGAGGCTTGAATAAAGACGAGATGGATTCGACATCACCCCACGGTCCACGCCGAACCGGCGCGAATCGGCTCTACTTTCACATCGTCGGCGATCCGCAGATCCGGCTTTGGGGCCTGACCCCGCGCGAGCGCCTGACCCGACAGACCCGGCACGTCGCGGACGCGATACCGATCGATGACCTGCGCGCGGTTCCGCCGGATGCATCGGTCCTCGCCGTCGCAGCCGCCTACGTCGTTGAGATTCGCACCCTCCGAAGCTTGATCGGTCATCCGGGCACCCTGCTTCGCTGCGCAGCGGACCAGCAATTGGCCGCCGCCTTCGTTTCGGCCGACCAGGCAGAGGCGGCATGCGCCCTGCTGCGAGGCGATCTCGCCGCGGTCCCTGCGGGGATGCGGGTCGTGGACCCCTCCAACCTGGATGCCTTCGACGGGGTCTTGCGCCGGTCCTCCCCACCGCTGCTGGAGCCTGTGTCAGAACGCGAGCGGGGCCGGCTGGAGAACCTGCTCTATGGCCACGCCTACAGAGGCATCACCGACCTCGTGACCAAATGGTTCTGGCCGCGGCCCGCAAAGCACGCAGTGCATTGGCTCGCCGATCACGGAGCCACCCCCAACATGGTGACCTCGATCGGGATCCTGCTCATGTTGCTGGCGGCCGTGCTTTTCTACCAAGGCCACTACGCGCTGGGACTGGCCGCGGGCTGGATCATGACGTTCCTCGACACGGTGGATGGCAAGCTCGCCCGGGTCACCGTGCAATCGAGCCGGCTCGGGGGTGCCCTGGACCACGGCATGGACATACTGCACCCGCCTTTCTGGTACATCTTCTGGGGTATGTCATTGCCCCACTTCGACACGACGCTTGGGCTGGATCGAGTCGACTATTACTGGATGATCGTCATCGGCTACGTTGGCGGGCGCTTGTTCGAGCTATTGTTCGATCTGCTGGGTAGTGCCAGCATCTTCACGTGGAGGCCCTTCGATGCCTACTTCCGCCTGGTGACCGCACGGCGCAACACCTGCATGATCCTGCTGACTCTGGCCGTCGCCGTCGGCCGGCCGGATTGGGGCTTTGTCTCCGTCGCCCTGTGGACCGCCTTGACCACAGTCGTGCTGGGTCTGCGCCTGGTTCATGGAGCGATCGTCCGAGCCATGCATGGACCCCTGCGCTCCTGGCTGAGCGACCCGGAACAGGCGGCGCGGGAGCACCCGCGTGCCTACCGGCAGTTCTCGGTGACTCGCAGCGCCTACGGACAGGTCTGATCCCTGCGGACGCGCGCCCGGCTATTCCTGCGCTCCGAAGGTCGACTGCCTGCGCGCTGATCTCCGACTTGAACCCAGTGAGCCTCTTTGCTCGCCGCGGACGCGACCGCTTGTTGGTCCTTGCCCTCACTTGCGCCTGCCTGACCAGCCCCGGGCAGGCCGATGAGGCCGTACCCCACCCGCCGTTCGAGGCCGACTACAGGGTTTACAGGGCAGGATTCCCGGTTGGAGAGGCACACCTCGAGCTCGCATACGAGGACGCCACTCGCTATCGGATGCGCTCCACCCTGCGCATGACGGGCCTGGCCAGCCTTATCTCCACGGAGAACGTCGACGAAGAAGTCGAGGGAGAGCTCATCGAGGGCAGACCCAGGCCTCGGCACTATCGGATGCAAAAAGTCAGCGGCGAGTCGAGCTCGGTCAGCTTGGATTTTGAGTGGGATCTCGACCAGGTCACCACGAGGGTGAACGGCAAAAAGAGCAGCGTGATCCTGCAGCCACGCACCGTCGATCCATTGAGTCTCATCCTCCTGACCATGGTGGATTTGCGCAGCGGCAGGCTGGCCGGGGAATACGGCGTCGTCGACGGCGACGGCTTGAAGACCTACCACGTCGAGCTCGCCGAACAGTCGGCGACCGCCACGCCGATCGGTCGCCTCAAGACGCTGGCGGTCACCCGGAAACGTCCAAACAGCCGCAAGGCAACGACTTTCTGGCACGCACCGGAACTGCAGTTCCTGCCCGTGCAGATCTCCAGAACCAAGGATGGATCCGAGACGGCCCGCTTGATCATCCAGCGACTCACGAGGTGAAGCGGCTAGCCGCATGCGCCAGGAATCGCGCCCATGAACGGGGGGCGGTGGTGTGTGCGCAGGGTCCCCTCTCCCCTCGTGGGAGAGGGACAGGGAGAGGGGGCGCCGACTGGCGTGTTCTCACCCTCTCCCCCGCCCTCTCCCATCAAGGGAGAGGGGGGAGTTGTCAGCGCTCTAGCAGTTTTCTACGCGGGGCCGACAGCGGGCTGAGCCCGCCCGGTCTGAGCAGCAGCCTCCTCGCTCGACGCGACCAGCGTCCCGCCTTCGATTCGGATCACCCGGTCGGCAATACTGGCCAATCCGGACTGGTGCGACACCGCGAGAATGGTGATGGTGCCGCGCAGACCGACGAGCGTTTCGCACAGAGCCGCCTCGCTCGCCGGATCCAACGCGCTGGTTGCCTCATCCAGGATGAGCAGCTTCGGCCGGCGGACCAGCGCGCGGGCAATGCAGAGCCGCTGCCGCTGCCCTCCCGACAGCTTGCCGCCGCGCTCCCCCACAGCCGTCTGCAGACCTTCCGGCATGGCCGCGACGAAGTCCCAGGCTCCGGCCGCTCGCAAGGCCCACTCCGCATCCTTGTCAGTCAACGCCGGATCGCCCAGGGTGACATTGTTCAGCACGCTGTCATGCAGGAGAAGCGTCTCCTGCGCGACGTAGCCGATCATGTGCCGCCAGTACTCCAGGCGGCAATGCTCCAGTGGGGTGTCGTCGACGAGGACCCGCCCCGACGTCGGCTTCACCAGGCCGGTCACCAGATCGATGACACTGGTCTTGCCCGACCCAGACGAGCCAATCAGCGTGGTAAAGGAGCCAGCCGGTATGGTCAAGGACACGTCCCGCAATACCTCGTTGTCGCCGAATGCGAGATACACACCGTCAAACTGGATCTCTCGCGTGAATCGGGGTGCTTCGCTTCCGCCCGGTTCGCTCGCCTGCTCAGCATGCTGAATAGTGCTCCTCAGCGACCAGTAAGCGCTCTCGGCGGAGACCATCTTCTGATAGTACCGCTGCACCTTCCCGATAGCGCCGAGGACCCGCACCAGGAGAACGACGAGGATCATGACGCTCGCGGCCGGGATCTCCCAGAACGTCACCGCGGCGTAGAGGCCCAAGGCCACCAGAATCACGATGACCGGCTCTTGCAGGGCGCCGAGGGCTTCCTCGCTGAAGACTTGCCGTCTCAGCGCCTGGTTGAGTCGGCCCGTCTCCGACTCGAGCACGGCGCTGGCTCGCCCGGCCAGCCCCATGGACTTCAGGGCCTTCACCGACTGCAGCATGTCCGTCATGCGCGCCAGCAGGGAGGAGAAGAGGTCGGTCTGGCGGCGTCCCGCCCGTCGGGCCGCGCGTATCAGCCCACCGAACATCAGCACGAGGATGATTCCCCCCGCCAGAGCGCCCAGGGTGAGTTGCCAAGACACCGACAGGGCTACGAGGCTGTAAACCAGCACCTCGATGAACACCGCGAGCGTGAGCGCGCCGTTCAGGTAGGCGGACGAGGCACGCACCGCCTCCGTCGCCATCGCGTTGGTCAGGGAGCCGATCGGCTGGTGCAGGAAGTAGTCCCAGCGGGCGCAAAGCAACGCGCTGAGCAGCTTGAGGCGCAGGTCGGTGGTGATCTGCGCGACCGTATATCCCACGTGCCGGTTCGCGAACAGCACCAGCAGGCTCTTCACTGTCATGCCGATGACGACGATGGTCAGCAGCGTCCCGAGGGCAGGCGTGAGCCCAACGTCCTTCAAAACGCTCACTATGCGCGAGTCGCTCAATCCCGCAGCTTTCTGCTGAGGGTCGAGGGCGACCTGCAGCAGAGGCAGAAGAGCAGACAGGCTCAGACCCTGCACGACGCCCGCGACGAGCAGGGCAAGCAACGTGACCGAGGTTCGCGCCGGGTAGGCGCGCGCCACCTCCAGCATCATGCGCACTGGCTTATCCTCGAGGTGCTTCCGTACACGGTCGGAACGGGGATGATGCCGATCCGATCGGAATGGCTGGCGGGCGCATAAGAGTCTTCAGGCGCAATCGTTCAGACAATGGTTTGGCCGTCGTCGACAGACACAAATGCACCGCTGCGCTGGGAGTAGCGACGCACCGACATGGTCACGCGCGGACTCCCAGGCTGTCTCCGAATTCTGTAAAGATGGTACTGAGCACGGCGTGCAGCGTGTTCGGAAAGCTCCGACACCGAGCAGACGCCGACGGCCGGCGCCCGGCCGCCCGGCGTCGGCAGCCAGCTCAGGGACGAGCGGTGAGCATGTCCGTGCAGTACCAGCTCCACGCCCTGCTGCGAGATGACAGACGCCAGCTCTTCGGCATCGGTCAGACGTTTGCGCCATTGGACGCTGCCAGGCACCGCGGGATGGTGCAGCAGCAGGATCCGGAACAGGCCCGCGGCGCCCGTGCGATGGAGCACCTGCGACAGGGCCGCGAGCTGGCGCCGTCCGACGCGGCCGGTGGCGAGCAGTGGCGATGACGGGACTGCGGAGCTCACACCGATCAGGGCGAAACATCCGCGAACGCGAAGGCTTGGAAATGTCGTGCCGGCGTCACCGCCGTGTTTCGGGGTCTGTCCGTCCGACCCCATGTAGGGCGACCAAAGGGAGAAGGTCTGCTCCCAGGGCTCGGCCACGTAAGCGTCGTGATTCCCCGGCACGACGGTCACTTGCTGGGGGGTACCGACCCGCTGGAGCCAGGCCGCCGCTTGTTCGAACTCCCGGGCGGTGCCGAGATGGGTCAGGTCTCCCGTGATGGCGATGTGGTCGGGCCGGATCGATTCGAGATCCGTAATCAATGCATCCAGCACTTCAGGGCGGTGCACGTGGCGCCGGCGTCGCCGCCAGGAGAAGTACCCCAGCAACCGCTTGCCCATCAGGTCCGTCGCACCAAGTCCGTCCAAACGGGTGAGGTGGGGGTCCGAAAAATGGGCGAGCACCCAGTCGTCCTGCCTAATGGTCGACATACCTTGCGCTCAGATTCGCCATCGGTGCTCGGAGGGTGCTCGATGCCGGGATCCGGGTCAGCTAGCTAAGGTCCATGCGATAGACCCGGGAGCGCCGGAACCACACCCGCTCGAACTTGCTCCAGATACCGGTGACCGAGGTGTTGTGCTCCAGCTCGCGGTTCGATTCCATATAACGAATCCCACGCCGACGCAGAGTGTCGTACATGGTCACAGCCATGAGCCCCATGATCAGACCCGAGGACACCCCCGGCTTGACGCCGGCGAGGAGGAAATCCACCCCCTCCGGCTTCTTGTACGCTCGCAGTATATGCAGGAAGCCAAACGGCAGGAGCCGCCCGTGGGCCCGCTTGAACGCGGCGCTGAGGTTGGGTATGCCGATGAAAAATCCCACCAGCTCCCGCTGCTTCGAGAACGTCAGCTTGACGAAGTTGGGGTCCAGAAACCCGAAATACTTCTTCGTGTAGAAGTCCTTCTGCTTCGCGCTCAGCGGCGTGACCCCATAAAGCTCAGCGAAGGAGGCTTCCAGCACATCCCAGACCGCGGGGGCGTGCGAGAGAAGCTCCTTGCGGCTCGCGCAGGTGACGACCCGGTACTCGTCGCCGCGTTCGTAGCGCCGGCGCAGCCTGTCCAACACGGTCGAATCGTCGACGATCCGGCTGCGGAACTCGACATAGTCGACATCCTTCGCGAACCCGTAGTCCTCGATCAGTCGCCGGTAGTAGGGATGGTTGTAGCTTCCGCTGATGGTCGGAAGCTGGTCGAATCCCTCGATCAACAGCCCCTCCGGGTCGAGGTCCGTGAAACCTTGAGGCCCCGTCATCTCCGCGCAGCCCTGGCTCCGCAACCAGTCTCGCGCGCGGTCGAGCAGGCGGTCGGACACACGCCGGTCGTCGACGCACTCGAACCAGCCGAAACGCCCCCGCTTGTAGCCGAGTTTCGGGGTCTCGAGATTGTTGACGATACAGCAGACGCGCCCTACGACCTGACCGGCGTCTGTTGCAAAAAGGAACCTGACGTCCGAAACTTCGAATGCCGGGTTCTTTCGCCCGTCGAAGTACGCGAGCTCGTCAGAGAGAATCTGTGGAACCTGGTAAGGATGGCCTGCGTAGAGGCGATACGGGAGGCGAACCCAGGATCTGAGCTCTCTCCCATTCGAGACTTCGTGCACCTCGATACTCATCCAGACCTTTCCCAATGACAGCCAAAGACAACCGGCAACACGCGTTTACCGCAGTCGTGCTCGCAGGAGACCGGGGAGAGCCTGACGCGCTGACGGAAGCCTCGGGCGCGTGCTGCAAGGCCCTGGTGCCGGTCGGCGGGACGCCAATGGTACTACGGGTTCTGGACGCGCTGGGTTGCAGCGCCGAGATCGGCCCGATCCTGCTCAGCGGCCCGCCGCGAGCGCAACTGGAGCGCAGCTCACGCCTCAGCAGCGGGGTAGCCGCGGGCCGCTGGGGTTGGCTCCCGCCGGAAGCCACCCCCAGCGCGAGCGCCTACGCCGCGCTTCAGTCCCTCCCGGAGACACGGCCGGTCCTGGTGACGACGGCCGACCACGCGCTTCTGCGCGCCGAGGTGATCGACTACTTCTGCGCCGCGGCGCGCAGGAGCGAATGCGATCTCGCCTTCGCCTTGGCGGATCACGCCCAGGTGATGTCGGCCTTTCCGGGAGTGGGTAGAACCGCGCTGCGCTTTCGCGGCGGGACCTACTGCGGCTGCAACCTGTATGCCTTCCTCACAACCGAGGCAAGAGCCGCCGCCGACTTCTGGCGCCGGGTGGAACGTGAGCGCAAGCGCCCCTGGCGCATGATCAGCCGTTTGGGCTGGATGCCCCTGCTCCGCTACGCGGCCGGGCGCCTCTCGCTGAACGAGGCCCTGCGGCTGGTTTCGGACCGCCTCGGTCTACGCATCGCTCCGATCATGCTGCCGTTCCCGGATGCAGCGGTGGACATCGACAAGCCGAGCGACAAAGAGCTTGCGGAGCGGATCCTCCTGGCCCGAGCGGACCCCCCGCGCTGCTGACATCCGAGTTGGCTGTTCCAGCCGGCCGCCACCGGATCGGCCCCTTCCTCGGCGACTCGGGGGGTATGATACGCTTCTCAATGTGATGCCGACTCTCGCGTAGAGTCTCGAAACCGCGCTGCGACACGAACCAGCTCATGCCACTCGAGTTCCACTACCTGGACGGTCATCAGGTGCACCGACGACGGACGCGCGAGATCCTCGCCCGGCACCCGGAAGTCGGCAAGCTCCTGGGGCGGAATCCGACCTCCGCACTATGGGTTGTCGGGCTGGTGGCGCTGCAGTGGCTGGCGGCGTATCTGCTCCGCGACGTGTCGTGGCTATGGATCTTCGTTGCGGCCTATCTGTTCGGCGCGTTCGTCAATCACGCGCTCTACGTCCTGATCCACGAATGCACCCACAACCTCGTTTTGCGGAAGAAGGCGCACAACAGCTGTCTGGCCATCCTGTGCGATTTCGCCCTCGCCTTCCCGGGCGCCATGGGGTTCCGCAAGTACCACCTGCTGCACCACCAGTATCTCAGCGAATACGAGATGGATCCGGACATCGTCTGTCACACCGAGGGCCAGTTGGTCCGTGACTCGGCCTGGCGCAAGGCACTCTGGGTCGCGATGCTCGGGGTGTCGCAGGCGTTACGCCCGCTCAAGGTCAAGGGCGTGAAGGCGCTGGATGCCTGGATCCTCGCCAACGCCCTGATCATCGCCGCAGTCGACGTGCTCATCTATTTCGCGCTCGGGCCCCAGGCGCTTGCCTATCTGGCCTTGTCGACGTTCTTCGCGCTCGGGCTGCATGCGGTCGGCGGCCGCTGGATTCAGGAGCACTATGAGACCAGGAAAGGCCAGGAGACCTATTCGTACTATGGCCCTTTGAACAAGACGTGCTTCAACATGGGGTATCACAACGAGCATCACGACTTCCCCGGCATGCCGTGGAACAACCTGCCCAAGCTGAAGAAGCTCGCGCCGGAGTACTATGACGGTCTAGCGTCCTATCGATCGTGGACCGCGGTGTTGCTCAAGTTCATCTTCGATCCCTCGATGTCCACTTACAGCAGGGTAGTGCGACCGTCGCGCGACCGCCCTGCCCAGCCGACGCCGTCCCCAGCGGCTGAGTCGGAGCTCGAGCAGCCCTACGAGACTGTGTGCTCCGCCTCGTCCCTCGGGGCCCGCCCGGCCGCGGTGTCCACACCTGCGAAGGTAGCCGCGCGCGGCTGAGCATATCAAAACGGTTCAACTTCCTATCCGTCTGAGGGAACTCGCGATGGCAATTCGGTGGGGCCCCTGGTCGGGCCGCAAATACTTCCTCAACAAGATGACCCTGGGCGAGCTCGTGGTCGCCTACTTCACCTATCACGCGGTCCTGACCTATCTCGTTCTGATCGCAGCGAGCCTCTGGATCGCGGTGGCGTCGGCGCAGGGTCCGTGGGGTCCGCTCGCGGCGGCCGCGGTGACCGCGCTGATCTACCAGCTGATCGAGTATCTGGTGCACCGCTACTTGCTGCATTCGCGGTTCCTCTACCGCCACCAGATCACCGCGGCCTTGTGGAAGCGGATCCACTACGACCATCACCAAGACCCGAACGATCTGTCGGTCCTGTTCGGCGCGCTCTCCAACACGCTGCCGACGATCTTCGTGATCACCGCGCCGATCGGCTGGGCGATCGCCGGCCTGTCCGGCGCCGCTGCGGCGGTCGCGACCGCGCTGAGCCTGTTCTCGCTCTACGAGTTCTGTCACTGCATCCAGCACCTGCCATTCGTGCCGCGCTGGCGCTGGCTGCGCGAACTGAAGAGGCATCATCTGGCGCACCACTTCCACAGCGAGCAAGGCAACTTCGGCATCACGAACTTCTTCTGGGACCGCATCTTCGGCACACTCTATCTGCAGCCGCGGGAGATCGTGCGCAGTCCGACGGTGCACAATCTGGGCTACACGGGCGCCGAGCGCGAGGCCTATCCCTGGGTCGCGCAGCTCTCGGCGGACGACGCCACTTACGCCGCCCGCAGACGGCACGCCAGTTGAGAACATAATCTGAGGATCGCCTCCTCGGGACGCGCCGGCGATGGGCGGCGGGGGCCTTGTCTCGCGGGAGCGTGGGACACCCCGGCCGCATCCTTATCCGTCAAGACCGCCGGACCCATCCTTGTAGACCTGCTGTTGGGCTGATCCAAGACATGTGCGGCATTTTCGGTCATACGGGCTTCGACCCGAGACGTCTTGACCACTCTCGCGCAGCGCTGCAGACACTCGCGCACCGGGGCCCCGACCAGTGGGGGGACTGGCATGACACCGATGTCTATCTGGGGCACCGTCGACTGAGTATCCTCGACTTGTCGGAAGCTGGCCGGCAGCCCATGCGTGCAGCCGGAGACGAGGTGCTTCTTACCGCCAATGGCGAAGTCTACAATTTCGCACCGCTTCGAGCCCGGCTCGGACAAGAGCACACCTTCACCAGCGGCAGCGACTCGGAGGTGCTTCTGCATGGCTACCGTGCGTGGGGGATCGACGGTCTGGTGGAGCGCATCGAGGGTATGTACGCGTTTGCGATCTATGATCGCATTCGTCGAAAGGTATTTTTGGTGCGCGACCGGGTGGGCATCAAACCCTTGTACTACTCTTCGCTTGGCGGCCGAGCGGCTTGGGCTTCGGAACTGAAGGCTCTGCAGCGCCTTCATCAAGGAGAGGGGCTGACCGTCGATCGGACAGCCGTGTATGACTATCTCACCTACTCCTACATCCCCGCTCCAAAGTCCATGTATGTGGGGATATTCAAGCTGCCGCCGGCGCACGTAGCCGAAATCGACGTGCTGACAGGTTCGATCCGCACGTACAGATACTGGGCGCTTTCGACGAACGAGGAGGATCTGTCCATACCAACTGCGGCCTCTCGTCTGCGCGAGCTCGTGGGCGACGCCGTGCGTCAGCAGTTGGTGAGCGACGTTCCCGTCGGATTCTTCCTCTCAGGAGGCATGGATTCGAGCGCAGTCGTCGCAGAGGCTGCGTCTCTGGGGCATGGCGCTAACACTTTCTCGATCGGGTTTGATGTCCCCGGACACGACGAGACGGGTTTTGCGGCGCTCGTGGCAGCGGCATTCAGCACAGACCATGTTCGGCGGGTGCTCAGCGCGCGGGCAACTACTGAACTCTTTCCGCGACTGCGCGAGTGGTTTGACGAGCCGTTTGCGGACACGTCGGCGTTCCCGACTCAACTGGTGTCGCGCGTGGCCCGAGAACGCTGTACGGTCGTACTCACAGGCGATGGCGGAGACGAGGTGTTCGGTGGCTATCGGCGCTACCAGAGCTTCCGTTCACTGCGCCGATACAGCACTGATTGCCTGCATGGGCTGCAGCCGCGCATCTCGGCGCTCCATGGTTGGCTGCGCCCTTCACGCGCAGCTACAGTGGTCGGGCTGATCGAGCGCGCCGTTTTTCTCGATGAACTGGAATTGTATGCACGTCTCATGCGGGGTCTTCTGCGCAGTGAGAAGGAGACGCTGCGGCAAGCTTGGGAGATCCCCGCGGACTACGACGACTACTGGGTCTTCCGCAAGTGGTGGCGACCCGATCTCACGTTGCTCAAGCGCCTGCAATACCTCGATTTTCACACCTATCTGCCTGATCGCATCCTGACAAAGGTGGACCGCGCCAGCATGTCAGTCGCCCTCGAGTGTCGAGTTCCTCTTCTAGCGACTCCTGTGGTCGAGTTCGCTTTCTCTCTTCCAGAGAAGGTGCTCTACGCGGGCGGGGTCATGAAAGGGTTGATGAAGATCGCGTACGGCAACACGCTGCCGGAAGCCGTTCTTACCCGCAGAAAGAAGGGGTTTGGCGTTCCGAGGCGCAGTTGGCGTCGCGAGCTGCTGGGTCAGGCGCGGACAACGCAGGAGAACATTCTCGAAACGCTTTTCCCGGAGTTGCTCAGGGTTCGAACTCTGGCGAATAGCAGCCGTGCCTCGCAGTGAGGCAATGATAGCGTTTTCCTTTCCCTGCTGACATCCGGTTTGGCTGTTTCAGCCAAACGCCGCCAGATTGGCCCCTTCCTCGGCCACTCGCGCCGAACGCTTGGGATGCCAGCGCCGCCCGATCATGGCGGAGGCGCGCAGGAGGTCCAGCGGATAGTCCACCTCGCACCAGTCGAGGCCGGAGATGGATTGCGTCCAGACCTGCCCCGACTCCGCGATCCGGGCAATGACGGAAAGGAACCACTGCTTCAACCCAGCAGGATCGCGTACGGCCCCTTCGAGCGCAGTCCGAAACAGCTCCACCCCTTGCTCCCTGAATAGGATCATCCCGATCGACTCGGCGTCCGTCTGATCCGGTGCGAGATCTTTCCCGACCCGCAGAAGACGCCCGCCAGCCGAGAGGCTGACCTTCATATCGTCTGCGTCATAGGCCGACTTCTCGTCAGTCGCCAGGGTCACCGGCCGTGGCGGCGAGCCCACCACACGCTCGAGGACAGCGGGCTCGAACAAGGTATCCCCGTTCAGCAGGACAAAGTCCTCTGTCATTTCAGTCCTGGCGACCCAACAACTGATGAGATTGTCCGACACCTCGAAAAAGGGGTTAAAGCACACGTTGATCGTCGCGGTTCCCCGGCGCCTGGCGAGAACGTCCTCGACCTCCTCCGCGCCGAAGCCCGTGACCACCGTAACCCGCCTGACACCGCATTCCTCGAGCGCGCCGAGCTGCCATTCGATGAGCGCCCTACCCTGAATCTGGAGCGCACACTTCGGCTTTTCGGCAGTCAGGGGGAGAAGACGGCGCCCCTGCCCGGCGCTGAGGATGATCGCTTTGGTCATGTCCGGAAAATGTCCTCTAAGGAAACCAGAATGATACATCAGGTTCCTTGAACGCACGGCCGGCGAAACTGCAAGTGCGGCGAGAAGCTGCCGATCGAGTTTCTGGTGCGCGAGGCGCGCACCAGCTCTGGCTGTCCGCTACACGCTCTTCATCGCCGATCGCTGTCATCGGATCTCGCTTCGACTGGCGGCTGAGCCTGGCCGTGACTCTCACGCCGCAACTACTGCGCCGCGGCCCCCGCAGAGACCACCTCGGCGATCACGGCCGCAATACGGTGCGCCTGCGAGGCGAGCCTCAAAGGGAGCTGGCGAAGCTCGAGCCGGGAATGACGGCCTGGCTGGTCCGCTAGAGCCGTTGCTGACGTCCATACCAAGTCTACCGATGCCGAAACCGAACCGCTGCGATCAGCGCAGCTGACGCGGCCAGCATGCGCAAGGCACCCTTGGAGCGCCGCGCGCGCCGCAAGGCTTGCCGATAGGCGAGTGTGCGTAGCCCGCAAAGATTTGCAAGACGAGGCCGGACGCAACTTCTACTCTGCGACTCGTCAACTGGAAACTTCCATGACTGACCTAGTGCGAAGAACACTCATTAAGGCGACCACAGCGGCGGGCGCGGCGATGCGCGCGTTCGGGCGGGCCATGTGCGTGACGCCAGCTGAGTACCGGCGAAAATTGCACTAGCGCCCGTCAGCGCAGGGCTGCGCGTTCCTCGCCGCAGCCCGAAGCCTTTCATCGTTACGATGCTGCTGGGTATATCGGACTCGCCGGTGAAGCTTTCGGCGGATGCACGAGCATGGCAGCCGGGACGGGGTGCAGTGGCGTCGCCACCTTCGTCGATGTCGCGAACGCGCACCGCCCGCACGAAGGCGCGCACGGCCGATATCGAGCCGAGGAGCTCGGTCTTCACCGCCGCGGCCGCGCTCGCCTTCGGCAAGGCGGCAAGAACCTGTCCCTCTGTTTCAGCTCGTAACACGGAGCGTGGGCGAGAAACAGTCAGGCAACTTGCGGCCTGCACAGTGCAAGGGCTCGTGTGCGTGCGGGATGCCGTGACGCGACCACTCACATTGGCACGAGATTGAGCTGGGGGATTGAAAGCATGGATTTGCATCAAGGGTTGACGTCTTGCGCATCGATCGCCGCAATGGCGTTTGTCGTCCTGCTGAATGGCTGTAACGCACAGAGCCAGCCGCCGCAGCAGCCGCCAACGCCGGAGGTCGCTGTTCTGAAGGTCAAGCACGAGGCCGTGCCGGTGAGCATCGAGCTGCCGGGGCGTACCAACCCTTATCTGGTGGCGCAAGTGCGCGCGCGCGTCGACGGCATCGTGCTCAAACGCGAGTTCAAGGAAGGCAGCGACGTCAAGGCGGGCCAGCGCCTCTACAAGATCGATCCGGCACCCTTCATCGCCTCGCTCAACAGCGCCGAGGCCACCCTCGAAAATGCGCAGGCCAGTCTGGTGGCGATGAAGGCTCAAGCGGAGCGCTTCAATATCCTGGTCGGCGGCAACGCCGTCAGCAAGCAGGACTACGACAATGCGGTCGCCTCGAGAGACGAGGCGGTCGCGAACGTGGCTATGGGCAAAGCGAACGTGCAGACGGCCAGGATCAACCTGGGCTATACCGACGTGCTGTCGCCGATCACCGGCCGCATCGGCATCTCGGTGGTCACCGAGGGCGCCTTCGTGCAGGCCAGCGCCGCCACGCTGATGACGACCGTACAGCAAATCGATCCGATTTACGTGGACCTCAACCAGTCAAGCGTAGAGGGCCTGCACCTGCGCCGCGACGTAGCAAGCGGCCGGATCAAGCTAAGCGGCCCCGGCGAGGCCACCGTGAGTCTGTTCCTGGAGGACGGCACGCAGTACCCGGAGATCGGCAAGCTGCAGTTCACCGACATCACCGTCGATCAGACCACCGGTTCGGTCACGCTCCGCGCCATGTTTCCGAACCCGCGCTACGTACTGCTGCCCGGAATGTACGTGCGTGCGCGCATCGACGAAGGCGTGAACGAGAACGCCATGCTCGTTCCCCAGATCGCGGTGACGCACAACCCCGCGGGTCAGGCGACCACTCTAGTGGTGGGCGCGGACGGAAAGGTGGCAGCTCGCACGATTCAGGCAACCCGCACCTCGGGAGACAACTGGGTGGTCGAGGGCGGTCTCAACGAGGGCGAGCAGATCGTTGTAAGCGGCGTCCAGAAAGTGCAGCCCGGAATGCAGGTGCGCACGGTCGCTTGGCAACCGCCGCGCCAGGCCCAGCAGCCGGGGGCCCAACCCCCTCCCGCGCCTGCCCCCCCGGGCTCGAAGGAGCGGGTCGCCGAATCCTCGGAAATGCAGTAGGGCGCCCACCAATGGCCAATTTCTTCATCAACCGGCCGATCTTCGCGATCGTCATCGCGATCCTGATCATGCTGGCTGGCGGGCTGTCGATCTTTACGCTGCCGATAGCACAGTATCCTACGGTCGCCCCGCCTTCCATCCAGATCACCACGCAGTATCCCGGGGCCTCCGCGGAAACCGTGCAGGACACGGTGGTGCAGGTGATCGAGCAGCAGATGAGCGGGATCGACCACCTCATCTACCTCTCGTCGACCAGCGATAACTTCGGCTCCGGCGTTCTGACACTGAGCTTCCAGCCCGGGACCAACCCGGACATCGCGCAAGTCCAGGTTCAGAACAAGCTTTCGCTCGCGCTGCCGCTCCTGCCGCAGACCGTACAGCAGCTCGGAGTGACGGTCACCAAGTCGAGCACCTCCTTCCTGCTCGTGGCCGGCTTCGTGTCCACCGACGGCAGCATGTCGAAGTTCGACATCGCCAACTACGTCGTCTCGCGTGTTCAGGATCCGGTCAGCCGGTTGAACGGGGTCGGCAACTTCACGGTGTTCGGCACCCAGTACGCCATGCGTATCTGGCTAGATCTCGGCAGGCTGAACAGCTACGGGCTGACGCCCGTGGACGTCACGACTGCATTGCTAGACCAGAACGTCCAGGTCTCCGCGGGTCAGCTCGGCGGGACACCCGCGCCCACTACCCAGCGATTGAACGCGGCGATCACCGAGGCCACACTGCTGCGCACCCCGGAGCAGTTCGGCGCGATCGTGCTCAAGGTCAATACGGACGGCTCGCGCGTGCTCCTGCGCGACGTCGCCCGCATCGCGCTCGGCGCCGAAAACTACAACGTCGACAACAAGTTCAACGGCAAGCCGGCCGCGGGTATCGGCTTCCAGCTCGCCTCGGACGCGAACGCGCTGCAGACCGCCGACGCGATCAAGGCGAAAATCGCCGAGCTATCGAAGTACTTCCCCCCCGGCCTGCAGGTGGTGTATCCCTACGACACGACACCGTTCATCAAGATCTCGATCACCGAGGTGGTGAAGACGCTGTTCGAAGGCATCGCGCTGGTGGTGCTGGTGATCCTGCTCTTCCTGCAGAATGTCCGCACGACGCTCATCCCCACGGTGACCATCCCGGTGGTGCTGCTCGGCACCTTCGGCGTGATGGCGGCGGTCGGCTTCTCGATCAACACACTGACCATGTTCGGGCTGGTGCTGGCCATCGGGCTGCTGGTGGACGATGCCATCGTGGTGGTGGAGAACGTCGAGCGCATCATGGAGGAAGAGGGCCTCTCGCCCCTCGAGGCGACGCGCAAGGCGATGGGCCAGATCAGCGGGGCGCTTGTGGGGGTCGCACTCGTGCTCTCCGCGGTGTTCGTGCCCACCGCCTTCACCAGCGGCTCGGTGGGTGCCATCTATCGTCAGTTTTCGCTCACCATCGTCGTGGCGATGCTGCTGTCTGTGTTCGTCGCGCTCTCTCTCACCCCGGCGCTGTGCGCCCTGATCCTCAAACCGGCGGGCGAAGGGGGTGCCGGCCTGAAGCGCTGGCTCGGCTGGTTCAATCGAGGATTCGATAGCGGACGCGAAAAGTATGCGGGCGGTGTGCGCGGCGTGATCGGACGATTCGGACGCTTCCTCGGCATCTACGCGGTCCTCCTGGTGGCGGTCGGGTGGCTGTTCGTGCGACTGCCCACCTCGTTCCTGCCCACCGAGGATCAGGGCTTCATGTTCGTGCAGGTCCAAACGCCGCCCGGCTCGACACAGGGATTCACCGGCATCGTGCTCGACGACGTCAGCAACTACCTGCTGCAGGACGAAGCGCGCGTCGTCGAGGCCGCGTTCCAAGTGAACGGCTTCAACTTCGCCGGGCGGGGTCAGAATCAGGGCCTGCTGTTCGTACGCTTCAAGGACTGGTCGCAGCGCACGGACAAGTCGCTGAAGGTGGACGCGCTCATGGCCCGCCTGTCCCACCGGTTCTCCTCGTACAAAGACGCCCTCATCATTCCCATCAACATCCCCCCGATCCGTGAGCTGGGGACTGCGTCGGGGTTCGATTTCGAGCTCGAGGATCGCGGCGGAATCGGGCATGAGCGTTTGGTGCAAGCCCGCAACCAGCTGCTCGCCTTGGCGCGAAAGGATCCCCAGCTTGCGCTCGTCCGGGCGAACGCGCTGGACGACCAGCCCACGTTTGCTGTGAACATCGATCGGGAGAAAGCCTCCGCGTTGGGGGTGAGCCTGAGCGACATCGACCAATCGTTCTCGATCACCTGGGCGTCGCAGTACGTCAACAACTTCCTCGACACGGATGGCCGCATCAAGCGGGTGTTCGTGCAGGCCGACGCGCCGTTCCGCATGACGCCGGACGATCTCAGGCTGCTCTATGTGCGCAACGCGCTCGGCACCAGTAGCGCCACTGGGACCGTCAGCGCCAGCCCGACCGGTATTGTCAATGGGTCGACCAGCGTCAGCACGACCATGGTGCCGTTCTCGGCCTTCGCCACCGGCCAATGGACCTACGGTCCCTCCCAGCTCCAGCGCTACAACGGCGTCCCCTCGGTCGAGATCCAGGGTCAGGCTGCGCCCGGCTACAGCACCGGGCAGGCGATCAGCGTGATGGAGAAGCTTGCGCAACAGTTGCCCGAGGGCGTCGGCTACGAGTGGACCGGCCTGTCCTTGCAGGAGCAGCTCTCCGGCTCGCAGGCGCCGCTCCTGTTCGCGTTGTCGGTCGTGGTGGTGTTCTTGAGCCTCGCGGCTCTGTATGAAAGCTGGTCGATTCCGATCTCGGTCGTCATGGTGGTGCCGCTCGGAGTGCTCGGTGCGGTCGGCGCAGCCACGGCGTTCGGCATGGAGAACGACGTTTACTTCAAGGTGGGGTTGCTCACGACCATCGGCCTGTCGGCGAAGAACGCGATTCTGATCGTCGAGTTCGCGCGTGAGTTGCACGCGCAGGGGCGCAGCGTGATCGAGGCGGCCGTGGAAGCGGCGCGTTTGCGGCTGCGGCCGATCCTGATGACCTCGCTGGCGTTCGTCCTGGGGGTGCTGCCTCTCGCGCTGGCGAACGGCGCGGGCTCGAACAGCGAGAACTCGGTCGGCACCGGTGTGATCGGCGGGATGCTGACCGCGACCTTCCTCGCCCCGTTCCTGATCCCGATGTTCTACGTGGTGGTCAGCCAGAAGCTGGGCCGGGAGAGGCGCGGGACCGGCCCTGCGGCGCCAGCCGCCTCGCCCATGCCGCCCGCAGCTCCAGCCGGAGGATCGCGATGAGCGAGCGCACGAGCTTGGGACGGCGACTGACGAGGCAGGCTGCGCTCGCAGGACTGGTTGCGATCGTCGGCGGCTGCTCATTGCAACCTGCGTACGAGCAGCCTGGCCTGCCGGTTTCAGCCGCCTACCCCAGCGGTGCCGCCTACAAGGCGTCGGGTGGCACCACGCTGCCGGCTGACGAGATCGGCTGGCGCGCCTTCCTCACCGATCCGCGCTTGCAGAGGCTCGTCGAGATTGCCCTCGCGAACAATCGCGACCTGCGCGTTTCCGTGCTCAACGTCGCCGCGGCCCGGGCGCAGTACCGGATACAACGCGCCCAATTGTTCCCGCAAGTCTCCGGCTTCGCGGACGTCACGCGCCAGCGGACGCCGGGCAGCCTCACTACGACCGGCAAACCCCTGACGCTCAATACCTGGGAGGCAGGCGTCTCGGTGCCGGCGTGGGAGCTCGACTTCTTTGGCCGCCTGCGCAGCCTCAGCGATGCGCAGTTGCAGCTCTACTTCGCCTCGGCACAGGCGCGCAAAGCCGCGCAGATCCTGCTCGTGTCCGAGGTCGCCAATCAGTATCTGACCATGCTCGCCGACGACGAGCTGCTCGCGGTGACCCAGCAAGTCCTCGAAGCCTCGCGCGCGCAGTACAAGATCGTGCAGCTGCAGTTCGACACCGGGACCGCCACCGAGCTCGCCCTACGCCAGGCGCAAACGGTGGTCGAGCTGGCCGAGGCCAATCACGCCGCGTTCGTGCGGGCGCGCGCGCAGGACGAAAACACGCTGGTGCTGTTGCTTGGCCACCCGCTGCCACAGGACCTGCCGCCGGTGATCCCAATGGGGCAGCAGAACATTCTCGCCGATATCCCGCCGGGGCTGCCCTCGGACCTGCTCACGCGCCGCCCCGACATCCAGGAGGCGGAGGCGAACCTGCGCGCGCAGTACGCCAACATCGGCGCGGCACGCGCGGCATTCTTTCCGCAGATCAGCTTGACCGGGGCCTTCGGTGTGGCGAGCGCATCGCTAAATGGACTGTCCAAGGGCGGCGCCACGGCGTGGAGCTTCGGGCCGAGCATCACCGTGCCGATCTTCACGGCGGGGGAGTTGAGCGCCAACCTGGATCTCACACGCATCCAGAAAAACATCTTCGTCGCCCAGTACGAGAAGGCGATTCAGACCGCCTTTCAGGAGGTGGCCAACGACCTCGCTGCGCGCGGCACCTTCGACCAGCAGATCGCCGCGCTCGAGCGCTACGTCGTCGCCCTGCAGCGCAGCCTCGATCTGTCCTGGATGCGCTATCGCAATGGCGTGGACAACTACCTCAGCGTGCTCACCGCTCAGACCGACCTGTACAACGGCCAACAGACGCTGGTCGCCACGCGCCTGAACCGGCTGACAAACCTCGTCACTCTCTACAAGGACCTTGGCGGCGGCTGGATTCAGCACACCGGCGAGCAACCGCGGCCGCCGGACGCAGAGACGTTCAACCTTCAAGGCGAGAAAGACTCGTGAGCGGACTGTTTGGATCAGCTCGGCAACAGGGAGATGCTTGGCCCAATGTACTTGGTTTCAATGCGTAGCAAAGGCGCCGACACCGCAATCCCGAGTTAACCTGGCAGCTTCACTCTATTGGCGTGGGATCGACCGACCACGCCACCGGTTACCACTGAGCGCTGCGTCCAATGACGCCTTCTACGATGTCCGACGAGGAGTTGACATGAAATCGATACTCGATCCTTCCTTTCGCTACACACCGAGTACTGAGACCGACCTCGCGAAGACGTTTGCTAGGGTGTGGGCCGAGCTGGAAGCACGTGAAAGAGCCGAAGCGGGCTCAGGCTCCGGTTGCACCAAAGTTCGCCCGGAGCGCGACGACGAGCTGGTCGGCATCGGATCGGTGGGACTGCTGGGCTTCGCGATTCCGAAGCCGCCACTGATCGTGTTCGTGTGTCCGCGCTGCAACCGATGTCACGAGTCGCGCGAACCCTCGGCGGAAGCGCAAGCGAAAGCGCTGATCTCCGACACAGAGCGAGGCGTGCAGCGATGAATGCGAGATATCTGCTGTTCCTTGCCGCCGCATGCTCGGCCGCTGTCGTGCATGCGGACGACTCCGCGGTGGAACAGAAAGCAGCGACCTGCGCAGCGTGTCACGGCCCGCACGGACAATCGACCAACCCGGAATGGCCCAGCCTGGCCGGGCAGACCGCGCAGTACATCGCGCAAGAGCTGCGGGACTTTCAGCAGGGCCGGCGCACTGGTCAGCTGATGTCGCCGGTGGCGAAGACGCTCTCGGCCGAGGACACTCAGGCGCTCGCCGATTACTTCAGCAAGCAGCGGCCGATGTCCAGCAGCTATGCCGTGGACGCCGCGAAGAGCGCAAACGGGAAGAGCATCGCGGCCGACTCGCAATGCACGATGTGTCATCTCGGCGGCTTCTCGGGGCAGAACTCGATTCCGGCAACGGCCGGCCAGCAGTACCCCTACCTCGTCAGGCAGCTCAAGGCCTTTCGGGATGGCCACCGGACCAACGATGCCGGCACGATGAAGGCCTACACCCGGGGCCTGACCGACGAACAGATCGACGATCTGGCGCAGTACATGACCGGTTTGAACTGAGAACCTTTGCCTATTGTTCCATGCAGCCTCGCATAACCCTCCCAGACATTGAGGCGTGCGGCGGAGCGAACGAGTCTCCTCTCCCGGCCCCCTCCTCCCCCTCGGCCGGGTTTTCACGGCGGGCAACGATGCCCGCCGTTTTTTTGTTGCCCTCCCATCTGCGGATAGGATTCGAGGTCGGGTGAGGTGTTTGGCTGTTTCAATCTGCAACCTGCGCCGCGGTGCCGCAATCGCCCCCAAACCGGGGACCCGCATACTGCATGCATGGGCTCCTCGCGAGGGACAACCTCGCTTCAGTCCACACCGTGTTCGTAACCATGTAAAGGAGATAGTCGTGAAAACTTCATCCAACAAGCAAAAGCCGCTCTTGGCTGCGTTGATCGCGTTGGCCGTCGCCACTCCGCTGGCGGCCTCGGCTCAGACCTACGGAGGTGCGTATACCCAGTCGGCAGCGCCCGCGCAGACGCAGGCCGCTCCGCAGCCGGCGATGCGGTCGGTGCCCAACGGCCGGGTCAATCGGCGACGCCGTCGTCCACCTCGGGCAGTCCCGTCGTCGCAACTGACGAGCCCGCACCGGATGGGACCGGACCCAACCCCGGCGACCGTCCGCGCGCCGAGATGCAGTCGCATGTCCAGCCATGGCCGTGGAGTCACTGGCATGGCTGAGCGGGTTGCATGAGGGAAGCGCGCACGGGACCGATCTCGATGATCGTGTAACGCCGGCGCGCTTCACACCAAGAGCTCCCTCCCCTTCCACGGAGGGAGCTCTAAGTTGGTGGTTGATGCCCTAACTCATTCCTCCGTGGACGTCGGCGTCAAGGGGCTGCCGGTGACAACCGTGACGCTGCGATCGGGTGCGAGGCAAGCCGCCAGATCTTCGCCGCTCAATGCCTGGCAGGTGCCGGGATCCACCAACGGCTGGGTGTCGCCGGTAGCCTGCAGCACGATGCGCTGGGAATCGACGCCGCGTGCGACGAGGTACTCGGCTACGGTTCTGTGCGCGCCCCAGCGACAGAGCTGCGGCCCTCTGCTGCTCGACGGGGTCAGTTCGGCCGATGATCAGGATGTTGCCCGCCATCTGGCCTACGTCCGCAGCGATCTGGTCGAGCACTGCAGTCGCCTCGCCGTCCAGGGCGCTGCCGTAGGGCGAATTCGATATTGGCAGCCATCGCCCCCTGATCAGGCCTCGCCGAATCGTCACTGTCCGGTGCAACCTGCGCGGATGCGTCGTCCGCCTGCGCAGCGGACGCATCTCCGGTCGGATCGTCGTCGGTGGCCTGCGGGGTCACGAATTCCGGCTGTTCGCTGGAATCCGCGGTGGCAGCATCGCTCGCCGAATCGGCCACAAGCCGAGTCGACGGAATGTCGCTTGGATCGGCGGTGCCGGCGTGAGCGCGGCTCGTCGGAAGCAGGCCGCGACTGCCGCGGCGAGCAGTGCTACGGACAACGCGCGTTTGAATCTCGTCAAATCGGTGCGGTAGAGATCGCTAGGCATTGCATGTCTCCTGGTAAGTCAAGGGAAGCGGGCAACGCGCCGCAGCCAGTTAGTCGCTGCTTGCGGCAGGTCGCCAACGCATTCAACCCTGTGCCGGCTCAGTTGCTCTTGGATTTCGGAGACCAGCCGGCATTGCACGCTGTAACATCTGATCAAAGGTGTTTCGACGCTGCAGGAATCGAAAAGACTTTGCGCGAGCGCACGTCCACACTCCTGGAGATGATTCCTACCTGGACGAAGGCAGCAGCTATGGCGCCCTTGATAGCAACGACGCTCGCGATGGCACGAGACCAGATGCCACACCTCCCCAGGCGCCTCATGCGCAGGGCTCTGGCGTTGAGGTGCATTGGTTTGCTGGTCCTCGGGCTTGGCGGATGCGGCAATACGGCAACGCTTCCAGTCAAGGCTGGGATCGGACCGGACCCGACACTGCCACCCCCCGTGCATACACTTTTGCCCACCGTGAACATTGCGCCGGCAAAGGGCTGGCCCGCGGGTGCGGCCCAACTCCTGCGGCGGGCCTGGCGGTGAACGCTTACGCGGCGGGCCTCGATCATCCCCGATGGTTGTACGTGTTACCGAACGGTGATGTCCTTGTTGCTGAAACCAATGCGGACTCCCCAGGATGGGGCCGTGAAGGGCATCAAGGGATGGGTGATGAAGCAGGTCATGCAGCGCGCCGGGGCCGGCGTCCCTAGCGCAAACCGCATAATCCTGTTGCGCGACGCCGATGGGGACGGCGTAGCCGAAACGCGGACGGTATTCCTGCACGGGTTGAATTCGCCCTTCGGCATGACGCTCGTGGGCCATGACCTCTACGTCGCCGACACCGACGCACTGGTGCGGTTTCCCTACGAGGAGGGCGATACCGAGATCACTGCGCCCGGTACAAAGGTCTGCGATTTGCCCGCTGGCCCGATCAACTATCACTGGACGAAGAACGTGATCGCCAGCCGCGACGGATCGAGGCTCTACGTCACCGTAGGGTCGAACAGCAATGTAGGCGACAACGGTATGGATAAAGAGGAACGGCGTGCCGGCATACTGGAGATAGATCCCAGCACAGGCATGTCGCACGTATTCGCCTCCGGTATGCGCAATCCGAATGGGCTGGGGTGGGAGCCGCAGACCGGGGCTTTGTGGACCGTCGTCAATGAACGCGATGAGCTTGGCAGCGACCTGGTTCCCGACTATATGACCGCGGTAAAGGACGGCGGCTTTTACGGATGGCCCTACAGCTACTACGGACAACACGTCGATGCACGAGTCAAGCCGCAGCGCCCCGACCTGGTCGCGAAGGCGATTGTGCCCGACTATGCACTGGGCCCGCATACCGCATCGCTCGGACTGGTCTTCTATGAAGGAAAGTCGTTGCCCCCCGAGTACTCGGGCGGCGCCTTCGTCGGCCAGCACGGATCATGGAACCGCGAGCCGCGCAGCGGCTACAAAGTGATCTTCGTGCCGTTTGCGAATGGCCGTCCCGCCGCAGAACCTAGAGATGTCCTGACCGGCTTCGTCGATGCGAACGGCAACGCGCTCGGGCGTCCGGTTGGCGTGGCCGTGGACCGAGCTGGTGCACTGCTCGTCGCAGACGATGTAGGCAACACAGTCTGGCGGGTGACCGCCGCGGAACGAAATAGGCCGGTCGCCGCGCACCGCCCGAACTGAGTCGCCGCTCCAAGGCGACCAGTGATCCGTGAGCACCGGTTGGATCCCGGTCCACGATAGTCCTGTGTGGGCGCCCTCCCCGTGCGTCTTGACCTCACGGGAAACGAAGCAACCGTTGACCCCGCAACTCGATCGAGAAGCTTCCGGTCTACAATACGCGCGCCGTTCCACTCGCTGGGATACGACCTGCCAATCGGACGCCGCGAGCTTAGTGGCCTGTTCCACAATTGCACGCAGTATCCCCCACCCCAACCCTCCCCCGCGCGCGGGGGAGGGCGAGGGAGGGGGCGATACGTTGCCGAACTTACGAAATTGGGCACTTAGTCACACGCAGTAGTGTCCGGTTAACTTGAGGTGTGGCTTGCGCAACACATTGATTGGTTGAAGCAATGAGGCGTTTTTTGGATGTCTCCGATTTGAACGGCGAAATGCGCGAATCTGTGGCCTTCTCAGGCACAGGGGAGGCGCATGCACGTCGGCAAGTTGGTGTTCGCCCAATTGATGGATCATCTTCCGTGGAAGAGCTTCGGGCGCATTGTCGAGCGCTACGGTGGCGACCAGCGCGTGCGCTTCAGCTGTGCCGATCAGTTCCGTTGCATGGCTTTCGCGCAGCTGACTTATCGCGAGAGTCTGCGCGACATTGTCACCTGCCTGCGTGCTCAGAGCACCAAGCTGTACCATCTGGGCGTGCGCGCAACGGTGGCGCGCAGCACTCTGGCCGATGCCAACGAAGCACGCGACTGGCGCATCTATGCCGAGTTCGCGCAGCACCTGATCCGCATCGCGCGCAAGCTCTATGTCGACGAGCCCTTCGGTGTGGACTTGAAGGACACTGTCTACGCGCTCGATTCCACAACCATCGATCTGTGCCTGGCGCTGTTTCCCTGGGCACCGTTTCGCTCGACCAAGGCTGCGATCAAGCTTCATACACTGATCGATCTGCGCGGCAACATCCCGAGCTTCATCCACATCTCCGACGGCAAGCTGCACGATGTCAACGTGCTCGACGAGTTGCTGCCCGAGCCTGGCGCCTTCTACGTCATGGACCGCGGCTATCTCGACTTCGAACGCCTGCATCGCTTGCATCTGGCTGGGGCCTTCTTCGTCACGCGCGCGAAGTCCAACCTGAAAGCCAAACGCCGCTACTCCCGGTCCGTGGATCGATCCACCGGGCTGATCTGCGATCAGACCATCACCTTGACGGTGTACTACTCCAAGGTGGGCTTCCCCGAGCCACTGCGGCGCATTCGCTTCAAGACCGCCGAAGGTAAGACCTTGGTGTTCCTGACCAACAACTTCGAGTTGCCGGCGCTCACCGTGGCCGAGTTGTATCGCTGCCGCTGGCAGGTGGAGCTGTTCTTCAAGTGGATCAAGCAGCATCTGCGAATCAAAGCCTTCTTCGGCACCTCGGAGAACGCGGTCAAGACCCAAGTCTGGATCGCCGTGAGCGTCTACGTGCTCGTGGCGATCGTGCGAAAGCGTCTCGGCTTGAACGCCTCGCTCTATGAAACGCTACAGATCTTGAGCCTGACGATGTTCGAGACAACCTCGCTCGATCAATTGCTTATGCTCAGTTCACCGAGCGCGATTTCGTCCGGTTCGTCCAACCAGCTGAATCTCTTCGAAAGTTGACCGGACACTACTGAGTCACACATGGACGGACTCCTATTGAGCCTTGCGTAATCGGCTAACACGAGCCACACCACCCCCGGCCTTCGGCCGACCCCACCTCGTGAGAGGGGGGGGGGAGGTAGCTCTCCCCTCTCCCCCACGAGGGAGGGGTGGCACGCGAGGGGCTTTCGTGAGCCTCGTGTGCTGCCACGCATCGTGGGCCAGTAGTCGAGCGCATGGTGATTCTTCCCTCCTTTTTCAAGGAGGGGTGGCACGCGAAGCGTGACGGGGTGGTTAGGCATTTGTGCAAGAGTCAGCGCGATTCGATCGGTCGTGCTCCGCCTGCCCGTGAGTCGGTTGCCGGCTACTCCTTGAGCGGCTCCAGTTGCGACCCCTCTACACGCACGCGGTCGCCTACGCGCAAGTCATCGATATCCTGCAGCTCGATCAGGCCGAGGCGGCCGTCGTCGAAGGCGACCGTGACTGCGTAAGTGACCTGCTTGATGCGGCGACGCATGGTTTCGCTCCCAGCAGCGCCAACGAAGGTCTGCGTGGTCTGCCCCTTGCCGAACGTGATCCCCACGACCGGGCCGACGACCGGACTCGAGAAGTCGCGCTGCTCGAGGTATTGCGGAGAGCCGATATAGCTGGGCATTTCGTCTCCCCGGCGCTCCTGTTCCGTCTGCTCGATCGAGCGGATCACGCCACAGCTGGGACAGGAGCCCTTGGGCGCTGGTTGCCGCTTCGCGGGCGGTGAGGAGGCCGAGGGGACGTCCGCGGGCATTGGCGGGGGCACGCTGAGGTCCTCCGCGGCCAGTGCGGTCGCAAGCCAGGCGCTGCCTGCAAGGCAGAGCAGCAGTGCGGTGACTGTGTGAAGCATTCCAAAAGATCCACGATGCGCTCGGGTCTCACGCCCGAGAGGGGGGTGGACGCGCGAACGCCGCATCACACCCAGCGTATTTGGCGCCGCGCGCGCTGTATTGAACGAGTTTGCGGTGTTTTTGAAAGTTCTTGTCAAGGTAGAAAACTGCCTCCGCGACACCCCAATCGACCCTCATCGCATCCGATTCCGTCCGGGCCCAGGCGCTAGCTGCGCGTCATCGACACCCGGCCGCGCAGCAGTTGCAGCGCGCGCTCGAGTTGGCAGTCCACCGCCGACGCTCCGGCAGGCGGGCGATCCGCGTCGGGCACTGCGTCCTGTGCGGCGATTTGCCCGGCATCGGTACGTGGCGCGCATAGTGCCGCAATCTGACGCGCAGCCGTATCGCCGCCTAGACGTTCAACAACGACGGGATGGACGCCCGCCCCAGCCTGCGCATCGCCAGCCGCCTTCCCTTCGACCACTACGTCGGGGATAACGCCTTTGCCTTCGACGACACGGCCGCGGGGCGTGTAGTAGTACGCAGTGGTGAGCTTCATGCCGGTGCCGTCGCCGAAAGGGATGATCACCTGTACCGAGCCCTTGCCGTAGGTGTGCGTGCCCAACACCGTGGCGCGCTGGTTGTCCTGCAGCGCGCCGGCGACGATCTCGGCAGCGGAGGCCGACGCGCCATTGACCAGCACGACCATCGGCAGGGTCCTGAGCTCCTCCGGCACCGTCTTGAGATGATCGGTCGCACCATGGCGCAGATAGTCCTCACGCTGCGCGAACAGCCGCATGTTCGCGCCCTTGGCCATACCTTCGGTGAACACCACCGGCGCACCGGCCGGCAGGAACACAGCCGAGACGCCGACGGCGGCACTCAGCAGCCCGCCTGGATTGTCGCGCAGGTCCAGCACGATCCCGGCGACCCGGCCGTCGTCCCGGTTCAGGAATTGCCTCAACCCGGCCACCAGGCTCTCGGGCGTGCGGACCTGGAACTGCGACAAGCGGACGTAGGCGTAGCCGGGCTCGATCAAGCTCACCCAGACGCTGCGGCCGTGGATCAGCTCACGGGTCAGGGTGAAGGCCTTGGTCTGGCCTTCGCCGCCGTGCGCCACGGTGAGATCGACCTGCGTGCCGCGCTCCCCGCGCACCTGCCCGATGACCTGCTCCAGGCTGCGTCCCTGAATGCTGCTCCCGTCGACTGCGACGATGACATCGCCGGCCTGCAGCCCCGCGCGCGCCGCCGGCCCGCCCTCGACCACCGTCGCCACCTTGACACCGCCCTCGTACATTGCCACCTCGAGGCCGAGCCCGCTGTACTCGCCGCCGTTGTCGTTGTAAAGCTCACGGAACGCCTCGGCGTCGAGATAGGCCGAATGCGGGTCCAAGCTGCGCAGCACACCGCTGACCGCCTCGGTCACCAGCTTGGAGTCGTCGATGGGCTCGACGTAGTTGGCCTTGATCTTCTCGAGGATGTCGGCAACGCGCTGCACCGGCGCACTGTACGGCGGGGCGTCGGCCGGGCCGGCGAGAGCCGGCCAGGAGAGCGCGCAGAGGGCGGCCAGGGTCGCGCGACGCAGTTGGACCAGCGCACGGCTCACTTGGTCTGGGCTGATTGCGCGAACGGCGGCGCCAATCGAACTCAACCAAACTTCCGTGCGAGCGCGAAGCAGACCTCCAACGGGATACCGGCGGCGCCGCGCCAGCGGCGAAACGGATGATCTCATGCGATGTCCGGCTCGATCGAGTTGCCTGGCGTCGGAGCTCAAGAGCCCAGCAGTTGCTCGGTAAGGGCCTGGACCATCATCTCCTCGCGAGGATCCAGGCTGCGGGGCTGGCGCATCCCCGCCCTTTCGCGCTGCTCGTAGAGGGCGCAATGGATCATCTCGTGCACGAGAATCCGGTAGGCGGTATCGCTTTCCGCAGCGAAGCGCTTCATCCAGATCATGTTGTGCTCCTCGATGGTGCGTACATAGGCTCCCGGCCATGCCAGTTCGTCGACCACCTCGACCTGAGGGGCCGTGCAAGTAAGGTGCACCGTGGCGAGCAGCGCGGCTGCCTGGGAGACAAGTTCGATCGCGACCATGATCTTCACCGAGAACGAGAATAGGACGATGACCGCAGAGTAGGCGCCGCCCTGCCCGCGCGTCTTGTCGATTCTTGCTAGCCCTCGCCTGGTTCAGGCGCGGCGAGCCACGAAATCTACGAGCAAGGAAAGCAGATCGCCAGCGACTCGCTCTGCACGATGTGTCACCAGGGAGGTTTCTCGGGGCACAACGAGGTTCCCGTGGTGGCGGGCCAGCAGTGCGCGGGAGAGTTGCTGATTATCATGATATTCAGCATAATCTCCGTTTGCCATGAACGCCTCTGCCCTCTACGTCCCCCGGACGCGTAGATCTTGCGAAACTCGCGGGGCGCAAGTCGCTGTTCCTGTTCGGGCCACGCCAGACAGGAAAAACCGCGCTGGTACGTCATGCTTTGCCGCAGGCGCGCATCTACGACCTGCTCGACGCTGATGTCTTTGTTACTCTCAGCCGGCGGCCCGCTCAACTGGGAGAGGAGTTGGGGCCGTCGGATCGACTGGTCGTGCTGGACGAGATCCAGAAGCTGCCTGTTCTGCTCGACGAGGTTCATCGTCTGATCGAGCAGCGTCGGATCCGTTTCGTCCTGACCGGTTCCAGCGCGCGCAAGCTGCGCCGAGGCGGCGTGAATCTCCTTGGCGGCCGGGCACCGAGCTGGACGCTTCACCCCTTCATCTACCGTGAGCTCGGCGCTGCGTTCGATCTGACCAAGGCACTCGACCGCGGCCTGCTGCCGGCGATCTACTTCTCCGACAGCCCGCGCGAGGACCTGCGAGCCTACGTCGGGACCTATCTGAAGGAGGAAATCGCCGCCGAGGCACTGACCCGCAGCGTGCCGGCCTTCAGCCGTTTCCTCGAAGTCGCCGCGCTGAGCCACGGCACCATGCTCAATTTCACCGCGGTCGCGAGCGACGCCCAAGTCCCGGTCAGCACTGTGCGCGAGTACTTCCACATCCTGGAGGACACGCTCCTCGCGCGCACCGTCCCGGCCTGGACGAGGAGCCGGACGCGCAAGGCGATCAGCACCGCGAAGCACTACTTCTTCGATGTCGGCGTGGTACGCCATCTGCAGCACCGCTCGGGGCTGGCCAGGCGCTCGCCAGAATTCGGCGAGGCCTTCGAGAGCTTCATCTTCCACGAGTTGAGCACCTTCATCGACTACACCGAGCCGATGCCGCTTGCCTACTGGCGGTCGACATCGAACTTTGAGGTGGATTTCGTGCTCGCCGACACCACCGCGATCGAAGTCAAGGGCAAGGAGCCTGTCGGCGAGCGTGACCTGCGTGGCCTGCGCGCGCTCAAGGAGGAGGCGCTCCTCAAGCACTACCTCGTAGTGTCTCTCGAGCGGCGGCCTCGTACAGTGGACGGAATCCGTATCCTCCCTTGGCAGGACTTCCTCGAGCAGTTGTGGGCGGGGGCGTTCGTGTAGTCCTGATGAAGTATCCGGGCTAGTTGAGGGCTAGTTGCTTCACGGCCTTCGCTGCTTTCCGGTCCGCGGTTTCGAAATCTCAGGTGAACCTCGCGTAGAACGGCGCGAGCAGTTCGGCGGCACCAACGCCGGGCGAGATCGTCAGCAAGAATCCGCAAGACGGGAGGGCGGCCAGCGCGTAACGTAGCCGCAATCGCAGGAGAATCAACGGAAACAGACCGGGCTTGACTAACGCTTTCCCAGAGGCCGCTCGCGGATAGACCCGAGAGTCTTTCCCCTCCCCCTCCTCCCTTAGGTGGACTCCGGTGCGGGGCGGCCTCTTTTTTCTCAGCAGCAAAGAAGGACTAGGCGTAGACGCGGCTGGAGTCAGCAAAACCCGGCAAGGCGTGGGCTTGATTTGTGAGCATCGGACGCGCTCTGTTACAAGCCGCCCAGCCGCTTGGCGAAGGAAAAGGCATAAGACGGCGAACGGAACAGAAGAACGGGGTCATCGGTCGGGGCGATGCCGTCGCTCATCACCAGAGGATCGTAGTTGATCTTCTCGCATTCAGCGCCGCTCTGGGCCAAAGCCGAGGAGATCGTCAGGGTCCCCGCCTTTAGCTCCTTGCGGCTTGTGGGCCATAAGATCGTCGGGTCGTCCTGTGGGTCGCCGGGCTCGCCGATGGTAAGCAGCATGTCCCAGCGCACAGGCCCTTGGACCGTGCGGCTGATGAGCGCCTGCTCGAGAAAATCGCTCGGCATCGATTTCAGCTCGGCGTCCGACAGTCGCTTTTCTCCATCCTGCGGAACGAAGCGCCAGCGTACCAGCGTGGTCTTGTTGTCGCGATTGATGAACTTGAACGTGTGGATCCCGTAGTAAGCATCATTGGCATAGCTCACGGGCGGGTTGTGGTCGGCGAGAAACTCCCCCTGCCCTCGATTGTCAGGATGGCTCGCGACGAATGCCTTGAGCTTTTCCGGGTCGGGCTTGCCTGTTGCGGGATCGGGCTTCAACGCCAACATCTTGTCGAGGAACGTACGTGGCATAGCCGCGAAGAACATCGGCGTGTCCAGCATGGTTATGTGCTGCAGGCTTCCATCGGGCAGCATGAACTCCAACCCCACGCCGCGCGGGCTGCGCTCTGTATCGGATGCCTTCGGATTTCCGCCGGCCAGAGAAAAACGCGCCACAACGGGCACCGAAGACCCGGAGAACATGGACGATCGCGAATATGCCGCTGCCTCGGACGTGCCAACAAATTCGCCCAGTGCACAGGTCCCCTTGGTGTGATTGCGACGCTGGCCAGGATGTACGCCATAGGCGCTCTCGAGCGCCGTTATGACTTGTTCGGGAGACACGTCGTTGCTCTGCGCGGCCGCAAGTGGTGTGCTAAGCACCAGCGTTACCGTCAGTAGCCATTGCAGCAGATCACTTGTATTGCTCGCCATTGTTTGCTCCGAAGTCGTCATCGTTCGTACGGCCGCGAGATTATCGTGACGACCCGCCGGCGTCTTGACGATTCCTGCAAATCCGGGCAAATCGAATTCGCCGACGCAGTGGTGGAGGCAGGGACGGCACGCGCTGCCGGAAGAACAAGGGATCTCGAGGCCGATCTCCGGACACCGAAATCTCGATTGAACCTCAAGCACCCATCAGGTTCTATCATTAGGACCGACCACCCGATATCCAGGAGAGTCGCGACCATGACCGTCAAGCTCAACCACACCATTGTCTCGGCCCGGGACAAGCGCGCCTCCGCCGTTTTCCTGGCGGAGATTCTCGGTCTCCCGGCCCCGGTACCATTCGGGCCGTTCCTGGTGGTTCACACGGACAACGAGGTCACACTCGACTTCATCGACGACGACGGGGAGATCACCTCCCAGCACTACGCCTTCCTCGTCGGCGAGGCCGAGTTCGACGAGGTCTTCGGCCGGATGCAGGAGCGAAAGCTCCCCTATTGGGCCGATCCCTTCCGGCGACAACGGGGTGAGATCAACACCCGGGACGGCGGCCGCGGGGTCTACTTCAAGGACCCGAGCGGCCACTTGCTCGAGATCCTCACCCGTCCGTATGGCAGCGGAGGCTGACTTAGATAGGTGTTGACGGATGCGCGTGGCCCCCTCTCCCCCAGCCCTCTCCCACAAGGGGAGAGGGAGCTCCCACCTCTCCCCTCGCACCTGCCCCCTCTCCCTCGATGGGAGAGGGTCGGGGAGAGGGTGAAAGACACATGCGCGTGGCCCCCTTGAAACTGGTGGTCACCACGTGTGCTGACTGCCGGCGATCATCATCACCAGGAGGTACCAATGAGTAAGACTGCACTGTTCATCAGACATCGGGCACTACCCGGAAAGCGCGACGAGGTTCGTCGTGTCTGGGAGAAGCACCTGCAACCAAGGATCGCAGCAAACGCTGCTCGGCAGACTTGAACCCATGGCACGTATCTATCGGAACACACGGCTGGTTCCTATGCGTCTGCCCGACGCACACCGGCTCTGTCGTCATTCACGAAAGCCGTGACAGCGTTGAAGCAGAAGAAGAATGCAGCTTGTCGCCGGAATCCTACGTCGTTCGGTGATTACGCTCCGGACCCGCGAACTTGAGCAAGTCGTTGTTTCCAATGAGTGGTACGCGACTCGCTTCCAGCGCCGCAGGGATCGTCACAGCGAACTATGCGTCACCGCAAAGGTGGCTCCGCGCTTAGCGCGTGACTAGATCCATCCGCATCCATGTCGATGCGATAAAATGAGAGTCGACAAATGCGAGCTCAGCTCAATCGTTTGAGTCTCTATTCGGCCTATCGGATTCGCCTCGCGTGGCTGTGCATCACCGGAGCCAGGCCGCTCGCATCCGCTATGGGCCGGCTTCGCGCCGGCGTTGAAATGAGCCCTCTCCGGAGCCATCTCGAGTTGCCCCCTGCGACGGCCCCCTTTGGTGTTTCCACGAAAGCCCGTACGCTGGCGGCTTTCCTCGCCTTCGCGGCGGCCTGTTTGCCAGGTACGGCTCGCGCCCAAGCGCCTCTCCCCGCTGGGTGGCCGAACCGGCTCGAACTCGGAATGAGCGATGGTCCCGGCGGAGCGGCGGCGATGAAGGCCACGGCCCCGTTCCGCTTCCGCTACCAATACCTGGCCGGCGGGGTCAATACCGGGAGCGGCTGGGCAACCTGGAATTCCAACGGAGATTTCGTGCGGTTCTACATCGAGGACTCCGTAGCCAATGGGATCATCCCGGTCTTCACCTACTACATGATGTTTCAGTCCGCGCCAGGCGGCGGCAGCGGTGAGGCCGATGCGGTTTTCAACAACCTCAACAACACCGCGACTATGACGGCGTACTTCAACGACGTGAAGCTCTTCTTCCAAAAGGCCGGGGCCTTTCCCGCTCAGAAAGTGGTACTGCACATGGAGCCGGACCTCTGGGGCTACATGGAGCAGCGGTCCACGAACGACGACGCGAAAACCGTGACCGCGAAAGTGGCGGAAACCGGAATTCCCGAGCTGGCCGGGCTGCCTGGCAACGTGTCGGGCTTTGCGCGCGCCGTCCTCAAGCTTCGTGACACGTATGCGCCGAACGTAAACGTCGGCTACCACATCAGCATCTGGGGAACCCGCACCGACATCGGCCTGTCCAACCCTCCGGACGCGACTGTGGACGCGCTTGCCGTGCGTGCCGCCAACTTCTACAAATCGCTCGGCGCCGACTTCGACATCGCTTTCGGCGAGTTCAGCGATCGGGATGCGGCCTTCAAGCAGTACGTCTACGGTGACGGCGGTCAGTCCTGGTTCGACGCGGAGGATTTCCGGCGCAGCGCACGCTTTTTCGGCGGCTTCTCGGCCGCCGCCGGAAAGCGAATCGTGATGTGGCAGATTCCTCTTGGCAACACCAGGATGCGAGCTCAGAACAACACCACGGGACACTATCAGGACAACCGCCCCGAGTGGCTACTGGACGAGGCTCCTCGCTCGCATCTTGCGGCCTTCCGTGACGCCGGGGTCGTGGCGTTCCTGTTCGGCGGCGGTGCGGGTGGCGTGACCTGCGCCTGCAACGCCCAGAGTGACGGCGTTACCAATCCATCACCGATCAACGGCAATAACCTGGCCTCCGAGGCCGCGCCCCCCGGCTCGGCTCCGGTCCAGGTGATGCGAGGAACCACGCCGACCCTCGTCACGCCTTATGCCGCCGACGACGACGGTGGCTTCTTCCGCTGGAAGGCCTGGACGTACTACCAGGCCGGGCCGATGACTCTGTCGACCACGACGCTGCCAGCACCCACGAACCTGAGAATCCTTCAATGAGCCTGTCGCCAGCGTGCCACGCTCGATCAGGACCCAGCGCCAACGGCTCGAGATTCAAGGTCTGAGCCCGGCGCCTAGCGGCGTGCAGTGCCGTGTACTGCACGCCGCGGCGCCCTCGAGACAAGACCGCCGGCTGCTCCTGGCAACTAGCCCGGCACTATTTATACGGAACTCTAGGTAATGTGACCTCAGTCTTAGGATGACTTTGCGAAAGGGGGATATAGGCCGGGACCTCAATATTCAGCGCCCCTCCATGAACTGCGTCCAGTTCTACAGGGGACAGCTCATATCCTACGGCGGCCGATCGCGGTCGCACGTCGTGGTTGGGTTGTGTCGTGATGGGTATTGCTTCAAAGTTCGACATACGCTTTGCGGGTGAACGTTTCATCTTGCTCTCCTTCGAAATGAACCAAGACAAGTTGCACGGCTGGAAGGGAACCATACGGATATACACAGCGGGAGCGTATTACCCAAAGGATATAGGTGCAGAGAGGCTCACAAAAGGCCTCCTTGAGCGGCCATGAGCCGTCAGGCGACTGGCCGCGGACAGCTATGCGTAGATCCAATCGTTGTCTGAACCGTGCGCAGAATCCTGAACCGAACCTGCCAAGTTACGATCGCGGCGAACGGCAGCTTTTGGGTCCATCCGACACCGCGTCTTGAGCCCTCCCGCGACACGTGATACGGTCGGGATTCCTATCCGCAGGTGTGAGCTTGGCCCGATGCCCAAGGCATTTCTCGCGCTGACGACTTGTTTCGTTTGTGTCCTTGCCCCGGCCCCGAGCCGCGCGTTCGACGTGGACCTGGTTAGCGTCGGCATTCGGGCGCGCGTCAGTAGCGACGACGTGCTGGGCAAGGAGCAGCCCGAAGCGTTTTACGAGTACGACGTATGGGCGGCCTTTCGGCTGCCCTGGCAGCGCTACAGCACGTCAGGCTGGGGCGTGGGCACGCGGCTGCTGACGAGCGCCGGCTACCTCGAAGGCGCGGGGTCGGGCGGGCTCGTGGTGTCCGTCATCCCTTTGGTTGCCTTCGGTACCCAGGACGGGCGGTTCACTTTGGACATGGGTGCGGGTGTGGCCGTGCTGAGTCAGAGCGAGTTCGCGGAACAGGATTTCGGCGGACCTGTCCAGGGCGCGCTAACTTTCGGTGTGGGTATTCCGGTCTACAAGCGGTTCGGCGTGGGCTACCGGTACATGCACTACTCCGATTGGGGAGCCTACGGGCCCACCACCATCGGCGCTGATTTACACATGATCGAATTGTTCTATCGCTTCTGACCATCAACTGCAGCGACATGGGAGCTCACGAGGCGGCATGACGGCATCGAGTCTCGTGTCGTGACTGCTGCAATCCTGCCGCTTACCCCCTGGGCAGCAGAAGCCGGCGGCTTGGCCGCCGTGGGCGAATGTCCGTTTCCCAATCGATTGCAGGTATCGGCGCAAACAAGACAAGGCCGTCGCTTCGACGGCCTTCTAGCCGATCCCGCGGCCGACCCGCTATGCGGTTTCCTTTACCGGTATTTCGGCAACCACCCGCGTCTCATGCACCGCTGGGGAGTAGATTTCCAGAATCTCGAGGTCGTCCGAGCAAGCCATCTCGTTATGCACGATAGCGGCCGGCTGCAGCACGCAGTCTCCCGCACGGAACGTGAGCTCGCCCTCCTGACCCTCGTATATGAAGCGCACCCAGCCCTTCAGCACGTAGAACATCTGGAAGTCGCATAGATGTTGATGCAGGCCGGTGGTGTGCATATCCTGATCACCCGTGTGATCGCTCTTCACCCGCACGACGTGTGCACGGAATTGACCGTGAGTCGCACTGTCGATGCCAAGATCGCGGTATTCAAGAAAATCGCGCAGCCCATTCTTGTACACCCCGTCCTTGGCGTAGCTCACCGAGAATCTCTGCTTTTCCTTGCTCATGATCCTTCTCCTCTCGTCCGTGATCCCTCTGTGCCTGCCGTATTAAGTATCTCCCGGTCGCTATAGGGTAGTGCCGAACGAAACCGACGTCAAATCAGGATAGGAAAGCTACAGGTTTTTTGTTCCCCACTCGCGCATAGCCTTGACGATGGGCCCGAGGCTCTTGCCCTTGTCGGTGAGCACATATTCGAGCCGCGGCGGCCGGTCATTGTAGAGCTCGCGCCGCACGAGCCCGCTGTCTTCCATCGACTTTAGCCGGGCCGACAGCGTGTTGGGCGCGATTCCCGGCAGTGAGGACTGAAAGTCCTGGAACCGCCTTGGGCCGTGCAGCAGGAGGTCGCGCAGCAACAAGATGGTCCAGCGCTCGCCAATCAGGTCCAGGGTTCGAGCGACGGGGCAATCGTGAATGTCGTAGGTCTTCGCCATTGGTGAACAATATTAACCAATTGACTTTCGATTTGGAAGTCGCTACACTATAGATAGTCACTTCTCATTTCGTAGTAATGGCTTGAACCGAGGGAAACCCATGAACCGCTCCATCCGCCCCCTCGCAGTGCTGACCCTCTTGGGCAGCTTGGTCTCGGTCTTGATCGTCGTCGGCAGCGCTGCGTTGGTACGCGCCCAATCGCGGGCGCAGGCCGAAGCCGTGCCTCCCGAACTCGCCTACCTGAAGCAGGTGAATCAGTGGCGCCCGCCGTCCGATCCGCAACTTCTCTTCATCTTGATGGGCCAGTTCGCCAGCGCCGGTCGCCATGTCGAAGGCATCGCGTATTTCGACGAGGTATTGAAGCGCTTCGGGCCCGAACTGACTGACAACCAGAAGGCACAATACCTGGTGGCCATTGCCTCCCTGCGCGCAGCGCACGCAAGCGAGGTCTTTCTGCCCAAGCGCATCGGCTGGGTGCGCGACACCGTGGTTCAGCTAGACGAAGCGAAGCGCCTGAGCAAGGGGCAGATGTTCGTCGCGCGCTGGATGTCTGGAGTCGTAAGGGCGCAGATCCCCGGCTTCTTCGGAGAGCGCGAGGCAGCGCTCGCCGACTTGCTCTGGTGTGTGGAGCACGTCGACGCCGCTCCGCACCGTGGCTGGCTGCGCGAGGTGTACGTCCAGTTGGCCGCCGTGTACCGCCAACGAGGCGACGCTGCTCAGGCTCGGCGCTATCAGGCCCTGAGCGGCTTCACGACCGAGAACCACGCCGCGACCTTCACGACCCCGTTTGCCGAGGATGCTTCCACCGGGCACACGTTTTCGTCGCGATCCATTCGCGAAGTGATCCCCGGGACAGTCTACCTCCTCTCCGGCTTCGAGTTCACCGAGTACTACTTTGTCGTCTCTGCCGATCGGCGTGAGCTGATTGCGATCGATGCAGGAACGCGCCCCGACGCCGCTCGCGCGGCATACGAAGCGCTGCGGGCACGGGTTCCGTCGATCCCCACCCTCACGGCGGTGTTCGTCACCCACGCGCACTGGGACCATGTGGGCGGACATCGGTATTTTCGCAGCCTCAATCCGGCGCTGCGCTTCTACGGCCGGAGCAATTACCAGGAAGAGCTATCTCACGACTCGATGGGGAATCCGGCGATGCTTCAACGGTTCTTCGGCGATAAGTTCCGCCTCGATGACGTGCTCAGCTACCAACCAGATGTGATGGTCGATCGCCCGACACAACTGGTCATCGGTGGGACGCGCTTCAGTCTGTTACCAACACGCGGCGGAGAAACCAACGATGCCTTGCTGGTGCACATGCCGGATGAGGGCGTGCTGTTCGTTGGCGACATCCTAATGCCCTACCTCGGCGCCCCGTTCACCCCGGAAGGCAGCGTCGACGGACTGCTGGAGGCGATAGATCAGGTTCACACGCTGAAGCCGTTGCATCTTCTGCACGGACACGAACCGCTCACGCGGACCTTCTCGTCCACGGCCATGCTGGATGACTTGCGCATTCAGCTGGCGTGGCTGCGCGACGAGGTTCTGCGAGCGATGAAGGGCGGCGCAGAACGCGGCGTCATCCAGCAGGCGAACCTGGTGCCTCCCACGCTCTCCAGTAGTTCATCCGAGGTCCACCTGGCCTATCTGCTGGTACGAGAAAACATGATCAATCGCCTGTTCCAACAGAACAGCGGCTACTGGCAAAACGGCTTGCATGGGCTTGACGCGCTGACAGACGCCGATTACGGCGCAGCACTGGTGGACTATCTGGGACTCTCTGACAAGCAGCTCGCGGCCGCGGCCGAGCGCATGATCAAGGATGGCAAGCATGAACTGGCCGCGGCCATGCTGCGATGGGCGCAAACAAGATCTCCCGACAGTACCCAGTTGAATGCTTCTCGCAGATTGGCCTACCTCAAACTGATGGAGAAGTACCAGGAATTCAATCCATTCAAGCTCATCGTCTACAGCGGCCAGATCAATCAACCGATTGCGCAAATGAACGAGACGCCTGCGCCTCAGTGAGGTGCGGCAGAGGCGCGATAGAGTCTCGATACACCAAGCGGAATGGTCCGCTTTCGAGCTTCCCGAATGTGGTCAGCGGAATACCGCAATGGGCCGGACTGCGATGTTGACTGACCGCTTTGGGCGCCACCCCGGCCCTCGCGCTGGCCCTCGGAGCCAGCCAGCGCACGGTCCAGCGCGCGCTCGTCGAGCTGGAGGCCGCCGGACGGGTGCGCTCGATCGGGCGCGCGCGCGTACAGCGCTGGCTGTCGCCGCCGCTGGCCGGATTCACGACGATCTTGTTACTCCCCGCCGCGCTGCCGCTCGGGTAGATTGGTCTTGCGGCGCCGTTCCGAAGCGCGCCGCAAGGAGCCAGGCGATGACCCGCACCCTGTTCTATTGCGGCGGCGGATCGAGCGGAACAGTCCGCGCCGTGCGACGTCCGAAAGGAGAGAAACGATGACCGACCACAAGACTGGAACACGTGAAGGGTGGCTGGCAGCACGGCTCGAGCTGCTCGAGGCGGAGAAGGAGCTAACGCGGCGCAGCGACGAGCTGGCGCGGCGGCGTCAGGAGCTGCCCTGGGTCCGGATCGACAAGGAGTATCGCTGGGAGAAGGAGGAAGCGCGATGAAGTCTCTCAACGGAATTCAGGCGGTTGTGACCGGTGGCGCCAGCGGGGTCGGGCGGGCCACGGTGGAGGCGCTGGCGGCGCAGGGCGCCCAGGTGCGCGTGGTGTCCCGGAGCGCGGACAAGCTGGAGAAGGTGAAGCGGGAGGTGAAGGGGGCGATCGAGATCGTCCAGGGCGACATCACGGATCCGGCCGTGGTGGCGCGGTCGCTGGGGGAGATCACGCCGGACCTGCTGGTGCTCAGCGCGGGGCAGCTCCCGGCGCAGGGGCCGGTGACCGAGCACACCTGGGAGAGCTTCTCCGTCAACTGGAACAACGACGTGAAGTCCACCTTCCTCTTCGGACAGGAGGTGATCCGGCGGCCGCTGCGCCCGGGGAGCACGGTGGTGATCCTCTCCAGCGGCGCGGCGCTGGGGGGCTCGCCGCTCACCGGAGGCTACGGCGGCGCCAAGTGGACGCAGAAACTGCTGGCCCTGTACCTCCAGGGCATCTCGGACGAGCGCAAGCTGGGCATTCGGTTCGTGGCGCTGGTCCCCAAGCAGATGATCGCCGGCACGGAAATCGGGGACCGGGCGTCGAAGATGTACGCGGCGAAGGCCGGCATCACCCAGGAGAAGTTCATGGAGAGGTTTGGCAAGCCGCTCACCCCGCAGATGGTGGCGGAGGGGATACTCACCATCGCGCGCGGCGAGGGACCCGCCGGGCCCGCCATCGCCATCACCGGCAACAGCGGCCTGGAGGCGATGGGGCGATCCTCCGTTGAGCGACCTGAACCCATAGCTGAAGCATGGAGATTTGAAAGGAGAGTCCACATGAGAATCGGAGTCATCGGCGCTGGAAGCATGGGAGGGACACTTGCGCGCCACCTCGCCAAGCTCGGCCATCAGGTCTCGATTGCGAACTCGAGAGGACCGGAGAGCCTGACCGCGTTGGCGGCCGAGATCGGCGCGACGCCCGTTTCCGTTGTCGACGCCGCCAAAGCCGGAGACATCGTCATCGTCTCGATCCCAGACGAAGGCCGTCGCCGATCTTCCGCGGGGGCTGTTTGCGAACGTGCCGGGCAGCGTCGTCGTGGTCGATACCGGCAACTACTATCCGGAGCTTCGCGATGGCCGCATCGATGCGATCGACCGAGGCATGCTCGACAGCCAGTGGGTCGCGCAGCAGATCGGGCGTCCCGTGATCAAGGCGTTCAACAACATCTACGCCAAGAGCCTTCTCGAGAAGGGCGTTCCGAGGGGAACGAGGGGGCGGATTGCTCTCTCGGTCGCCGGCGATTCGTTGGACGCCAAGGCAGCAGTGCTTCGCCTCGTCGACGATCTCGGCTTCGACCCTGTCGACGGTGGTGATCTGGACGACATCCTGGCGGCAGCAGCCCGGAACGCCGGCTTACTGCCGGGATCTTGAAGCCGCTGCTCTCCGGCGCGCGCTCGCCGAAGCCGACCGGAGCCGGATCGCCGAATACCGCGCCGAACAGGAGGCTCGCACCAGGAGGTATATCGCAGCGCAGACACCAAGGGGCTCAGCGCGTCAATGAGGTTCTCATCCTGGCTTACATGGAGCGCATGAGCCTCGCGTCGGCGTGCCAGTTCTGGTGACCGGGACCAATCGCGGTATCGGACAGGCGCTGCCTGGTGCTCGATGGCGTGTATCGCAGCAGCGCGGGCGTGCCGGTCTTCCATGAAGCGCGTGCTCCCGGCCTGGCAGAGCTCGAGGCGCTGCTCAACCGGATCATCCGGCGCTGCCGCATGTGCTACTGGAAACAGTGGCGCCGCGCGCGCACCGCACCCGATTAGGCGACTTGATTGGACGCCCGGAGCGTCAGACAGCTGGGCTCTGCCGGCTCAGCTGTTGGCCTCTACGTACCGGCCGAAGTTGTCTAGGATGGCCTGCCAGCCCTGACGCTGGAGCTCGGGTGTGTTCTCAGTCTCCGCGTCGAACGTCTCCTTCACAAGGACCCTCCGGTTTGCTCGACGAACTCGACCTTGACCTCGCGGCCGTCGCTCATCCGGTATTCGATAACCTTGTTCGGCACGATGCGGGTGTAAGTTCCCTCGAAGTCGAAGCCCACGCTGCCGTCCTTCGCTTCCATGCGCGACAGGAACTTGCCGCCTTCGCGCAGATCGATGATGCTCCTGGTCGTGCGCCAGTCCTCTTGGGCGGTATTCCACCGCTTGATGTCCGCCGGGTTGTTCCAGGCATCCCAGATCTTCTTGGGCTTGGCCTTTACCAGAGTCTCTACGGTGATCTTCATGGGTGGGCGTCCCTGTAAGATTAGTTGGGTAGCCAAACAGTTGTCAGGCGTTGCCCCAGCCCGGTATTGCAGCCGCCTGCTTCACCCACGTCGCCATCTGCGCCTGTTGAGATCGTCTTCGTGCATGTCGATCCAGCGCGCGTCCTTGCCCGTGCCTCCGGGTGGAACGGGTCGCAGCGACGTGCCTCGGAAGAAGGTCACCTTGACGTACTTCGTGAAGACAATGGAATCCGAGGAACCAGCCCTGGCCCTCGATGCCATAGAAGGGCGAGTTCCACCTCACGGCCTTGCGTACGTTGGGCACGTTGCGCACGATGAGCGCGTCGAGGCGGCGCCCGACGTCGCGTTTCCAGCCCGGCATGGCCGCGATGTAGGCCTGCACGGGAGCGTCGCCGTCGGCCTTCGCGATCTGGGGTTGCCGCCTGCGAGGAGGGCCGGCTTCGCGGCCGCCGAGGGACCCTTGCTCTTGAGGTTTAGCGCAACGGCTGCACGGATGAGGTCCTTGAGGGCAGCTTCGTTGACCTCGTCACCCTCACGAATGTCGATGGCACGCCTGACTTTCCCCTCAAGGCTGGAGTTGAATAGACGTGAAGGATCCTTTAAAGATGCTCCCTTGGCGAATGTCATCTTGACGATATTCTTGTAGGCTTCACCCGTACAGACAAGACCGTTGTGGGACCAGACGGGGGTCTCCCATTTCCACTCCTCGACTATCTCCGGGTCCGCTTCCTTGATGATCTCGCGTACTCTCTGGAGTGTCTTCCCCCGCCAATCGCCCAGTTCCTTTATTCTCCTATCAATCAGCTTTGATGCTGACCCCACCTGCCGGGAACCTGAATGCTTCATTGCCTTCTTCGCGGGCTTCCTGACGGGCTTCTTCCCCAGCATGTCACGCCCTTCCAAGACGGCCGCCGAGGGACCCTTACTCTTGGTTGCGGCGGATCGCTCGCCTTTGCCGGCCGCGCCCTTGGGTTTGGTCGCGGCGGGTTTCTCCTTGACGCGCGACGGGCGCGTGGCCGCCTTCGCAGCGACCCGCT
>CAWHCG010000054.1:0-204708 GCA_963827575.1 uncultured beta proteobacterium | reverse complement strand
CCGTCGTGCATCGACTGGGCAGCGTTGAGCGCCATCGCGGGCGACCATTCGTGCTCGAGCCGCGAGATGTTCGAGACCGCGCGCAGCGCGGCGTGGATTCTCCAGGTGGCGGACGTCGCCGCGCAGCTCAAGCTGGATCTCGCGCAGATCCCGCTGACGGCGACGCCGGAGCAGCAGGAGGCCTCCAAGGACGTGATGGCGGGGGCGCAGCGCCGCATGGCTAGCGAGACCGCGCGGGCTCGGCGCAGCAATGCGCTGCGCACCTCCAACGTCCGGCTGCAGCGCGCCGACCCCGAGACCGCGACACGCGCCGGAAAGAACGGCGCGCACTTCCTGCTCGCGCGCCCGGACACCAACATCGAGGCAGGCGACTATGCCGCGCTGGCTGTGGCCCCGGGCGCCCCGATCAACGCCATCGGTGTCTACAGCTACTTCCACCTGAGCGCACTACAGAAGGCCTCGCGCCTGGCCGATGAGCCCCAGCTTGCGCCTGCCGAGCGGGACGCGCTCGCCCGCGCCGTGCTGGCGGACGAGGCGTTCGCGCTGCACTTCCTGGAGGACGTGTTCGCCGCCGGCCACATCGCCGGAACCTGGGGAGATGCCTCGCAGCGCGCGGGCACGCACGACTTCTACAACCAGAACGGGCTCGAGGTCTTCACCTGGGACGGAGGCAGCCGCTCCACCGTGCTGATGGGCGATGCGCACATGCGCCCCGAGGATGCCAAGGTGGCCTCGGCCAGCGTGCTCAAGAGCCTGCAGCAGGTGCTGGATGTCGCCTCCGGCCGGCCCGGCGGACCCGCCTTCGCGCACACGCCCGCCGCGCCGGCCGCCCCCGATACCTTCGACGTCTGCCAAAACAACACGCTGCCGCGGCGCGATCCCGGCGTGCGCTTCCAGCCGGAGCAGCGCCCCGTGCTCCGGGAAACTTTGGTCGGCACGCCGGTGCCGGGCCTCGGTCCCGGCTTGGGCAGCATGCCGCGCTTTCGCAGCGAGGTCGGGCCCTTCCTCGGCTTGGCCGCCTCGATCGACGCCCAAGCCGTCGACGGCGGCTTCGTGCCCGGGCAGACGGACCGGGGCGCCTACGCCGGCCTCGACCTGTCGTTCCGCGCCGGCTTCGGCCTGGAGGGCGTGATGGGCGAGGCGGGCGACGGCCTGGTGTATCGGGTCGATTGGCTTGACCAGCGACTCGCCGTCGACCAACCGCTTCGACAACACGTTCGCCGGGAGCGGCAACTTCAGCGCCGCCATCCCGGCCCGCGCGGGACTGGCCTTGCGCTTTCGCATGCCCTTCTATGTGCTCCCCGGCGACCTGCTGCTGGCGTCGCCGCTGTACCTCATCGATCGCAAAAAGTACCTCAACATGGCGGTCACGGCAGCCAACGGCGGACTGATTCCCTGGCAGTCCGGGTGGTCCACGGCAATCGGCCGCTTCCAGTTCGTCCTCGGGCGCGAGCTCGGCATCACGTTCTATGGCCTGCAGGGCAGCGACCAGCTGATCGCGCCGGCGGTCGACGGGAGCGGGCCGCGTATCGTCGACTTCAAGTCCGTCTCGTACGACCTGCCGATCCTGGAGTACCGTCCGTATCGCTCTTTCTCGACCAACCAGAGCTCCTCGCTCGTCATCCAGCTGTTCACAGCGGCCGACGTGCCGCGGGTCGGCTTCCACCGTCTTTCCTGCGGGCGCGCCGACGCCGGACCTGCGCACCGTGTGGTCCGTCGGCCTGCGCCTCGTGTTCGATTGGCGCTACTATCCCTGAACTTGGCGACGGGAGAGCGGGATGCGAGCATTTGACTCGGGCAGCGGGTGGCGCCGCGGCGATACGCCGTGGCGGCCGTCGTCCAGGAGCCGCCGCATCCCGTGGCCGGCTGTCGTGGCCAGCCTCGCGCTGGTGGCATGCGCGCAGAAGCCGCTGATTCCCTATTCCACCGACACGCCGCCGCTGGCGCTCGTGCCCGCTGCGCAGGCTGGGGTGCAGGACAAGCGGGGGCGCTTTCGCGAGATCTACTGTGCGGTGCTGGCGGCGCGCCAGAACGAGGTTCCCGATCACCGCAGCTGCGACGAAGCCCTGAACCGCATCGGCAGCGAGCCCGCCGGCACCGGCCGGCCGGTCGATCTCGGCCCGTCGCGGCGCGGCCTGGTCGCCGCGGTGGTGGCGGGCATCGGCTACGAGTGCTTCGAGAAATGGCTGCAGGCGCCCGGCACCACTGCGACGCACGTGCGCCGCTTCGGCTACGACACCATCATCCTGAAGGTCGATGCGCTGTCGAGCTCGGCGCACAACGCGCGCCAGATCCGCGACGCGATCATGGCGATGCCTCCGCCCGCAGGCCCGCCGACCCTGGTGCTGGTCGGCTACTCCAAGGGCGCGCCCGACATCCTCGAGGCGGTGGTCGCATATCCCGAAATCCGCGCGCGCGTCGCGGCGGTGGTGAGCGCTGCCGGTTCAATCGGCGGGTCGGCCCTGGCCAACGATGCCGAGCAGTACCAGGCCGACCTGCTGCGGTACTTTCCGGGCTCGACCTGCAAGTCGGGCGACGGCGGTGCGGTCGAGAGTCTGCGGCCCGCCACGCGCAAGGCCTGGCTCGCGCAGCATCCGCTGCCCGGCGAGCTGCGCTACTACTCGCTCGTCACGCTGCCGCAGCCGGAGCGCATCTCGTCGATCCTCACCTCGAGCTACGACAAGCTCGCCCGCATCGACGGGCGCAACGACAGCCAGGTGATCTTCTACGACCAGGTCGTGCCCGGCAGCGCCCTGGTCGGCTACGTCAATGCCGACCACTGGGCGCTCGCGGTGCCGATCGCACGCACCCATACCACGCTCGGCGCGCTGTTCGTGACCCGCAACGACTATCCGCGCGAGGCGTTGATGGAGGCGCTGCTGCGTTTCGTCGAGGAGGACCTGGTGAGCGCCGGGCCGTAGTGTCGTTCAGCAGGATCGAAAACAGGATCCCGGCAACGGCCGCAGCGCGCGGCGCCCGCAGGCGGGCAGCGGTCAACTCGCTGCGGGCTCCACGCGCGCCACTGGAGAACGGCTGTCGGACCCGACCGCCGCAGCGCCGGTAGAGCTTCGGTCAGCTCTTGTTCAAGTCCGCATCCTTCCAATACTTGGTGCCCTTCACGGTCGCTTCCAGCGCCAGCCCCTTGTCGGTGAGCTGGTACATCCATACTCCGGGAGCCACCGCCAGCGCCCCCTGCATGGCCGCACCCTTCTCACCGGTCGTGGCCGCCGCGGTGGTCTGGCCTCCGAACTCCCAGCCCTGGGTGACGAACGATCGAGCTTGTCGGGAGTCTCGAACACGAACACCACCTGGAACTTCTTTACTCCGATGCCGATCCCGGCCTGGAGCTCGCCCATCCTCATGTAGGTGCGCTGGCCGGTCTTGCGGTTCACCGCAACCCCCTTCCCGCTTCCGGTACCCGCGACCAGGATCTTCATCCCGAAGTTGCTGAACACGGCGTAGCCTGCCGCACCTTCGATCGTGCTTTTGGCGCTGGGCTGGACGCTGTAGAGCTTGGCCAGCGTGTCCTGCTCGATCTTCTGGATCTCCTTGCGCTCGTCCTCGGCCTTGTCGGCGAAAGCGGCGCCCTGCGCCAGGCAAAGCGCTAAGAAACACACCCATGCACGCATATGTCGTCTCCCCGTTGGTTATGAGTCACACCAGTGGACTGTAGGCAGTACCCCTCGACTGTGAGGCGTACCCCTACCCCCGCCCTCTCCCAAAAGGGAGAGGGTGTGCACCGCGCCCTCGACTGCCACCAGCGGGCCCAGTGCGAGGCCGGATCCGCACCGCCGATTTGAGCTGGATCATGCTGGACTGATAGATTCCACACTGTAATCCGAAATCGCGTCGGGCGCGACCAAGCAGGAGAGGACACCATGAAAGCCCAAGCAGCCAAGGCCGTCAACGCCGCCGCAGTTTTCCTGCATCGATAGGATGGTTCCATCGTATCACTCGCCCCGGGCGGCTCAATGCGGTGTGTCGTCCGGGGCTGGGGAAGTGGGAACAGCTCTGGTCTTGGCGATCCGTGTGCGGACCATTTCGATGTGGGTGCGCAACGTGTACAACATATGTGTGAAGGTGCTGGGCACCCGCATGTGATCGGCACGCTGCTCCAGATGGTCCAATCTCGCGGTAAGCTGCGGTCCGGCCTGGGCAGCGCCTCTCGTCTCCAACTCGGCTTCGAGGAATTTGAGTTCCCCATACAACCGGAAGATGCGCCGCCGCATGCTCCAGCCGTAGATCGCCGGCAACAGGCGGAATAGGGGATAGGCGACGCCGACAATCGGAATCAGCAGCACCAGGAGCTGGGTCGCGAGCGAAGCCAGCCAGAACGGCAGATGGCGCTGCAGGAATGGCCGCCCGGTGCGGTAGTATTGGCGGGCGGATTCGGACAGCGGGAAATCCATCGGCTCGGCGGTGGGGAATTGCCCCCCACGATTGAAGATGCCCGGTGCCCCGTTCACTTCCGAGGCAGCTTCGAGCAGCAGGTCTTGAATCGCGGGATGTACATCGTCTCGCACCAGCAGGCTCGCTTTGGCAGCGATCAGTTGTGTGTCCGTCGGCGGGCGATCGGTTTCCAAATCTGCCACGCCCCGTGGCAGGATCAGCTTGGTGAGATATGGGCGCAGGGCGACATGCGCGTCCGCGCGCGGCGCCGGCAGGATAAAGATCCCTGGTGCGGTCAGCAGGCGATGCACGATCGGCGCTTCCCAGCCGCTTACCATAACGACCAGATCCAACTCTCCGTGCAGCAACGCCTCGCCGGCCTCTGGGGGAGTCACGTCGACTACTTCGAGGTTGCTAAGATCCAACCGGATCGCCGGAAGCAATTGGTTGGCGAGGGCGCGTGTACCGCTTCCGGGTTGGCCGATGAAGACGCGGCGCGCGAAACGGTGCGCGCCAGGCTGCGGCGGCCGCGTCCCCCGCACAAACACCCATACCGGCTCGTAGAAAACCGTCCCGAGCGACGCGATATCGGGCGATTCCGTCGTATTCGACAATCCTCCCTGCGCGAGCGCGACACTCACACCGGATTTCGGATCGCGCAGCAGCTTGATATTGTCCACGCCGCCGTTGGTCGCTCGCAGCTCCAGGTGAACTCCATTGCGAGCGAGGAACGCTTGGTAGCGGCGGGCCATTTCCGCGTAGACGTCGCCCGCCGTTCCGGTCGCCATGACGACCGTTCGCGGCGGCAGCGGATTCAGCAATGCGACGGTGACCACCAAGGCGCAAACGGCCAGCACGATGGCGGTCACGACCAATGTGCGGCGCGTCCTCCGTGTCCGCGCCTGTATGGAAGCTACCGTCATTGCCGAATTCTACTGCAGAGCCAGAGTGTTAAGCGTGTGGCTCTCCATCTTTTGAATCTCCGCGCGCTCCTGCGCGGGGTTCTCCGGAGACGTCGCACACGCTGCGAGCGATAGACACGCCAGAGCCACAAGTGGCAGACGGCTGCAATGAGTGTAGTGTAATCTACTCGAGAACATGCCGGACGGCTAAGCAAGCGGACCACATTCCGCTAAAACTTCAACAAGGAGGCCATCGATGCGTGCAAAGCTGGGTGCAGAGTTCATCGGAACGTTCTGGCTGGTGCTCGGAGGATGCGGCAGCGCCGTGCTCGCCGCGGCGTTCCCAGGGCTCGGCATCGGCTTCACGGGCGTGTCGCTCGCCTTTGGTCTGACTGTTCTTACCGGCGCCTACTCGCTCGGGCCGATCTCGGGCGGCCACTTCAACCCTGCCGTGTCGGTGGGGTTGTGGGCCGGTGGCCGCTTCCCCGGCGGACAGCTGGTTCCCTACATCGTCGCCCAGGTTCTCGGCGGGATCGCAGCCGCCGCGGTGCTTTACGTCATCGCAACCGGCAAGCCCGGCTTCGACCTCGTCGCCTCCGGTTTTGCAGCCAACGGCTACGGCGACCACTCGCCTGGCAACTACTCCCTCACGGCCGGCCTCGTCATCGAGATCGTCATGACGTTCATGTTCCTGGTCGTGATCCTCGGCGCGACCCACAAGCGCGCGCCGACCGGCTTCGCCGGCCTCGCCATCGGCCTCGCACTCACGCTGATCCACCTGATCAGCATCCCGGTAACCAACACGTCCGTGAACCCCGCACGCAGCACGGCGCCGGCGCTCTTCGTCGGCGGCTGGGCGCTGGAACAGCTCTGGCTGTTCTGGGTCGCTCCGATCATCGGCGCGCTCGTCGCCGGATTCCTCTACCGCACGTCCTTCGAAGGCGACCGCCGCGAGCCGCCGATCACGGGTTCATGATGCACATTGCCGAAGTTCGCAACCTGCTGGCCTGGTTGGCGGGTTTGCTCGTGCTATCGGCCGCCGCGCCGGTCTTCGCCCAGAACAAGGCGTCCGACAAGCCCGATCGCGAGGATCTCACCATCGATCCCGCGACGATGATGCAGCCCTGGAAGGGAGACCTCGACGGCATGATCGAGCGGCGGGTGATTCGCGTCTTGACGGTGCCGAGCAAGACCACTTATTTCCAGGATCGAGGCAGGCAGCGCGGCACGACCTACGACGCGTTCCGCCTGCTGGAAAAGGACCTGAACGCGCAGCTGGAGCGGGAGAAGAAACTCAAGCACAAGCACCTGACGGTGCGCTTCATCTTCATCCCGGTCGGGCGTGACGAACTGCTGCCCGCGCTCAGCGAGGGGAAGGGCGATATCGCCGCGGCCGGCCTCACCGTTACCCCCGAGCGCCGGAAGCTCGTCGACTTTGCAGCCCCGATCGTGACGGACGCGCGGGAAGTCGTCCTCACCGGGCCCGCGTCGCCTGCGGTGGCTACGCTCGACGACCTCGCAGGCAAGGAGGTCTTCGTGCGCAAGTCCTCCAGCTACTACGAGAGCCTGGTCGCCCTCAACCAGCGCTTCGCCTCGGAAAAGAAACAGCCGGTGACCCTGAAGGAGGCGCCCGAGCAACTCGAGGACGAAGACCTGATCGAGATGCTCAACGCCGGTTTGGTAGCAATCATCGTGGTGGACAAGCACAAGGCCGACTTCTGGAAGCAGGTGTTTCCCAAGATCACCATCCACGACGATATGGCGATGCGCACCGGCAGCGAAATCGCCTGGGCGATCCGCAAGGACAGCCCCGAGCTCAAGCGCATGCTCGACCAGTTCGTCGCAGCGGCCACCTCGGGCCCGTACGCAAAGGACCGCGAGCGCATCCTCACCCGCTATCTGAAGAGCACGAAGTACGTGAAGAGCGCGGCATCTGCGGAGGAGCGGAAGAAGTTCCTCACGCTGATGCGATTCTTCCAGAAGTACGGCGACAAATACGACGTGGACTGGCTCCTGATGGCGGCGCAGGGCTACCAGGAATCCCAGCTCGACCAGAGCGCCCGCAGCCCGGTGGGCGCCATCGGCGTGATGCAGATCATGCCAGCGACCGGCAAGGAGCTGGATGTCGGCGACATCACCCAGGCAGAGCCCAACATCAATGCCGGGGTCAAGTACATGCGCTACATGATCGACCAGTTCTTCGAGAACGAGCCCATGACCAAGCTGGACAAGGCGCTGTTCGCCTTCGCCTCGTACAACGCCGGGCCCGGGCGGGTGGCGCAGTTGCGCAAGGCGGCGGCGAAACGAGGTCTCGACCCGAACGTCTGGTTCCACAACGTGGAGTATGTCGCCGCCGAAAAGATCGGCCAGGAGACCGTCACCTACGTGGCGAACATCTACAAGTACTACATCGGCTACCGCCTGATCCTCGACTCCCAGCAGGCGCGCAAGGAGGCGGCGGAGAAGATCAAGGGCGAGAAGCAGTAGTATTCATCGCCGCCAACCTTCTCTGTTCACATCCGGGAGGAGCGGTGAGCCCAACGCACCCCAACCGACTTCGGTCCGACGGAGCGCGGCGTCACGTCCCCCTTCCTTGGCGATCCCGTCTTGTACCATCTCGCAAATTCGGTGACAGCATGGTGACGGGCGTGGAGCGTGCTACGATGAGCAGTGCACCTTGACTGGAGGAATCAACCGATGCGTGTCGTTGTCGCAAACCTTCCCGACGATGTCTCGGAGGAGGGGATTCGCACAGCGCTGAGCCCGTTCGCGCCGGTGGAGAAGATCAAGCTTCTTAAGGAAAGCGGAACACCCTCCGCGCTCATCGAGATGGAAATGACCCACGCGGATGCCGAAGCGCTCGCCAAGCGCATCCAGGGGCGCATGTACCAAGGTCGAGAGCTTCGGGCGTGGGTGCCGATCATGGACTGGTGATAGCCGGTCGATGCCGCAGCTCCATGACCTGCCGTGTCTCCTCGCTCCGACGGCCGACAAGGCCGGCGGATCGGTGCTGCATCGAGATCGGCGTGGTTGAACTGCCCCTGTAAGGAGCGACCCATGGCCACTTCCCTGTTCGAGCGCGTAGCGGCTGCCCTGTTCGGCGGCCCGGAGCCGTCCCCGGGCGACGCAGCGGAGCGACAGCTGATCGACGATACGATCGAGCTCGTGGTCGAGACGGTCGAGCCGCGCGTCCGCTTGAATCCCCGCTATCGGCAAAAGCTCCAAGGGTGCATTCGCACCAGTATCGCCTACCTTCGCTCGATCGGTCGCGAGGGTTTGGAGCCCATCCTGCTTGCGCGCGCGGCATGGAGCGACGACCCGCGCCTGAATGCGTTCTTCGCCACCGCGGACGATGTGCCCGCCTGCCTCGGGCGCAGCCGGGAGCTGCGCACGTTCTTCGCGAATCCCTCCAACGGGGAGGTCCAGGACGCCTATGCGCTGCTCGGTATGAAAAAGGAGGAGCGCACGGTTTTCGGCACGCAGTTACAAGGCGATGCCGTGACGCAGGACCTCGCGCAGACCGCCGTGAGCTTTTCGGAGCACCGCCTGGTTGCGCCGTCCGCCACGCTCGCGGCCACCCGCCTGGAGATTGGAAAGCGCATTCTCCAGCGCCTCGCGCAGGTCGCGCTGTCCCGCATCGTCGCGCTGGACATGAAGGCGGCCGAGCTGCAGCAGCACAAGGCCTATTTAGGCGCGCGTATGCGGTTGCTCAACCTCGCCCGCGATGGGATGGAAGGCATCGTCAAAGACCCGGCGACCGTCGGGGAGGAGATCAAGGCCGTCGAGCGCGAGCTGAAGCAAACCGTCGAGGGCTATGTCGAGGCGAAGGCGAGCCTGGCTACGCTGGACGGCTATATCAAGCACATCGAGGAGGTCTTCTCCCATCCCGAGCAGCACGTGAGCTTTACTCACACCCCGTTGCGGGTCAGCCGGATGGGGATCAAGGTGAGCGAGGCCACCACGGGAGCTGTCAACGAGCTGACTCTGGCGGAGCTCGTCATCGGCGAGAACCTGCGGGGCGCGATCGCCATCGTGCGCTGCCCGCGCAGCGAGCAGCCGCCCGAAGAGGATCTGGTGGCGAAGGCCGAGCGGTATCTCTAGCCGATCCCCTCCCCCTTTTATTGAGCCTTGCTTAGTCACCCAACACAATCCACACCACCCCCGGCCTTCAGCCGACCCCTCCTCATGAGAGGAGGGGAGAGGAGAGGCCATTCTCCCCTCCTTTCCAAGGAGGGGTGGCACGCGAAGCGTATCAAGTCCGCGACTTTGCCGGGTGTGTCGACGCGGACGGCGAAGCGCGCGAGCGGTGCGCCGCCACCAGCGCCAGCCGGAGCGCCGATTCGCGTCGCGGCGCTTACTTGGGCGCCGGGTCGACCTTGATCGCTACGACCTCGGTGTAGGTGATGTCCACGAGATCGCCCACCTTGACCTTCTTGAGGTTGGCCGGCTTGCGCGCCTTGATCGTCTGACTGTTGCCTTGCGGACCCTTCAGCGTCACGGTGCCATTCGCGAGGTCGATGGCCTCGATCGTCGCGGTGAAGGTGACGCGCTGGCCCACCGCGCCTGCCGGCTTCTGGCCGGGCTCCGCACGGACTTCCGCCTGCTCCGCCGCCACATCGCTGCTGGGCGCTCCTTCGCCCGCCTTTCTGGCCTGCCAGGCGACCTGCTGGACGTAGGCGACCTTGACTACGTCCCCCACCTTCACCTGCGGCAGGTTGCGTGCGCGCTTGTCGACGTGGATGGTGGTTTCGTTGCCCTCGGGTCCCTTCAAGGTGACCATGCGGGTCTTGAGGTCGATGGCCGTGACGGTGGCCTGCATTTCCACCGCCTCGGAGATCTCGCCCTTGGGAAGATTGCCTGCGGTTTGGTGCTGATCCGCCAGCACCGTGCGAGCGCCGGCCAGGGAGATAACGACGGATAGCGCAATTGCGAGCTTTCTCATTACCTTGGTCTCCGTAGTGTTGATAAGTGCCCGTCGGTCATAGCGACGCGGCCGTTGCGGGGGGCGTAGGATAGCAGCTTTGCAGCCTTGCGCGGCGCGCTGCGACGCCGGCCACAGGTGCCTGCACCAGCGAAACCCGACGGTCCTCAATTCTTAGGTGAAAGGAAATTCATGCACGCGACGGCCGAGGCTCACGCGCCCGACGAGGAGCTGGTGGTCCAGGTAGGCGAGGTCCGCGACCTGTTCGCCGCTCCCGACGTCGATCCTCTGGCCCAGAATGAAGGCGAGATGATGGGCGAACCCGCTCTGTTGCGCGTTGTCCGAAGGCTGATGGCGGCCCGCAAGATGAGCGACACCCGCAAGCTGGCTGGACCCATACACTTCCCCCGAAAACGGTATGCAGACCTGAGCCTATGATTCAATACGAGTTGCTCCGCGAGAAGGGAATCTTGATCCTGAAGCCCGAAGGTGCGCTGCGGGCCGAAGACTTCACCACGATCGCCGGCGTTGTCGATCCTTTCATCGATCAGCATGGCGAGCTCAAAGGCCTGATGATCGAGGCCCCGTCGTTTCCGGGCTGGGAGGATTTCGCGGCGCTGGTGTCGCACCTGCGTTTCGTGCGCGACCATCATCGCCGGATTCGGCGCGTCGCCGTGGTTTCGGACAGCTCGTTGCTTGCGGTGGCGCCCAAGATTGCGAGCCATTTCGTGAGCGCCGAGCTGCGTACCTTCAAGGCTGCCGACCGCGCCGCAGCCCTCGCCTGGCTCGAAGGCGGCTGACGGGATCGGGCGTTCGCATCCCGCCGGGATCCGATCGAGCGAGCATAGGCCAAACCCTTTTTACGTCGAAGTGAGGTGTGCAATGACGCCAACTACTCCCACAGCCGGGAAGTCGAGGAGCGCCGAGGCAGGCGCCGGCCCCCTCAATGCAGAAGAGCTGCGCCGCATGCACGCCTGGTGGCGCGGGTGCAACTATCTGGCCGTCGGCATGATCTACCTGCGCGACAATCCGCTGCTGCGCGAACCGCTCAGCGTCGACCACGTCAAGCACCGGCTGCTCGGTCACTGGGGCGCGAGCCCGGCCCTGTCGTTCGTATGGACGCATCTGAATCGCGTGATCAAGCGCGATGACCTGGATGTGATCTTCATGGCCGGGCCTGGCCACGGCGCCCCCGGCGTTCTGGGCCCTGCTTATCTCGAGGGGACCTACTCCGAGGTCTACCCCGACAAGAGCGAGGACGCCGAGGGCATGCAGAAGTTCTTCAAGCAGTTCTCGTTTCCGGGCCACATCGGCAGCCACGTGACGCCGGAGACGCCGGGCTCGATCCACGAAGGCGGCGAGCTCGGCTACAGCCTGTCGCATGCTTACGGCGCCGCGCTCGACAATCCCAGCCTGATCGTCGCTTGCGTGGTCGGCGACGGTGAGGCCGAGACCGGCCCGCTCGCCACCGCCTGGCACTCCAACAAGTTCATCAATCCGGTCCGCGACGGCGCGGTGCTGCCGGTCCTCAATCTGAACGGCTACAAGATCGCCAACCCGACGATCCTGGCCCGCATCAGCCATGAGGAGCTCGAGGCCCTGTTCGTGGGCTACGGCTACACGCCGTATTTCGTCGAAGGCTCCGACCCCGTCGAGATGCACCAGAAGATGGCGGCCACGCTCGATGCTGCGATCGGCGAGATCCGCGCCATCCAGAAGAAGGCGCGCGATGCGGGCAAGGCCGAGCGCCCGCGCTGGCCGATGATCGTGCTGCGCGCTCCGAAGGGCTGGACCGGACCGAAGGAGGTCAAGGGCCACAAGGCCGAAGGCTCGTGGCGCTCGCACCAGGTGCCGTTCTCCGACGTGCGCGAGAATCCCGCCAGCCTGAAGCTGCTCGAGACCTGGCTCAAGAGCTACCAGCCGCAGGAACTGTTCGACGACAGCGGCCGGCTCCTCGCCGAGTTCCGGGCGCTGGCGCCCACGGGAGCGCGGCGAATGAGCGCCAATCCGCACGCCAACGGCGGGCTGCTGCGCAAAGACTTGAAGCTGCCGGGTTTCCGCGAGTACGCTGTGGACGTGGCCAATGCGGGTCAGGTGCTCTACGAGAACACCAAACCGCTCGGCGAGTTCCTGCGAGACGTCATGCGCAACAACATGACGAGCTTCCGCGTCTTCGGTCCGGACGAGACTGCCTCCAATCGCCTGCAGGCGATCTACGAGGTGAGCAAGAAGGTGTGGATGGCGGACCTGCTGCCGGAGGACGAGGACGGCGGGGAGCTGGCGCGCGACGGCCGGGTCATGGAGATGCTCTCCGAGCACACGCTGATCGGCTGGCTGGAAGGTTATCTATTGAGCGGCCGGCACGGCTTCTTCCACACCTACGAGGCCTTCGCCCACGTGGTCGACTCGATGTTCAACCAGCACGCCAAGTGGCTGGACATCTGCAAGAACCATGTGCCGTGGCGCGCCTCTGTGGCTTCGCAGAACATCCTGCTGTCCTCCACCGTCTGGCGCCAGGACCACAACGGCTTCTCTCACCAGGACCCCGGCTTTATCGACCTGGTGACGAACAAGAGTCCCACTGTCACGCGCGTCTACCTGCCGCCGGACGCCAATACGTTGCTGGTGGTGGCCGACCAGTGCCTGCGCTCGACCGACTGTATCAACGTGATCGTGGCCGACAAGCAGAAGCATCTGCAGTTCACCAGCATCGACGAGGCGATCGTCCATTGCGCCAAGGGCATCGGCATCTGGGCCCGGGCGAGCACCGACGAAGGCGAGGAGCCGGACGTGGTGATCGCTTCCTGCGGCGATGTGGCCACCCAGGAAGCGCTCGCTGCCTCCGCCATCCTGCGCGAGCATCTGCCGGATCTGAAGCTGCGCTTCGTGAACGTGGTGGACCTGTTCAAGCTGCAGCCGGCAACCGAGCATCCCAATGGTTCCACGGAGCGCGAGTTCGACAGCCTGTTCACCAACGACAAGCCGGTGATCTTCAACTTCCACGGCTACCCCTGGCTGATCCACAAGCTCGCCTACCGCTTCCGCAACCACGACAACATCCATGTGCGCGGCTACAAGGAAAAGGGCAACATCAACACCCCGCTCGAGCTCGCCATCCTCAACCAGGTGGACCGCTTCGACCTGGTAATCGACGTGATCGACCGGGTGCCCAGGCTGCAAGCCAAGGCCGCGCACCTGAAGGAACGCATGAAAAATGAGATCGTCCTCAACCTGAGCTACGCCCACGAGCAGGGCACCGACCGGCCCGAGATCACCAACTGGGTGTGGCCGTATTGACCTGGAGCGAGTCGAACGGAGCAGCAGGTATGAGCATTACTCATCACATGGCGGGATGGCTCGTGGTGGCGGTGCTGCTTGCCCCGGTCGCCGCCGCCGCCGGGCGGCGAGCGCTCTGATCAGCGTGGTGACGGGGGCGGCGCGTTTGCCGGCGTGGGCGCCGGCGCGGAGACACGGCGCGACGCCGAGCGCGGACAGGCGAGCGCGCACGCGGGGGCCACCCCACGCGCCAGCCCCGTGGCTCGACCATCTGCGGGCGCTTCCCGGCCTGCCGGGGGAGCGCGCGGTGGTGGCGGCGGGCGTCGCCGCTAGAAGGAGAAGAGCATGATGAACCGATCCAGCACTGGCATGCCCTATAGCGCCGTCGCACGGCGTGCCGTACTTGAACTTCGGAGATGCGGGTTGGCGGTGGCGCTGGCCCTGGCGCTGGCGGCGCCCGCAGTTCCGGCGAGCGCGCAGGAGCGCTTTGCGTCCGCCGAGGCGGCGGCGGAAGCTTTTGGCAACGCCGTCCTCACCAGCGATTCGGAAGCCATGAAGAGAATCCTGGGCTCCGATATGCGCCTGTACATCCCGCGGCCGGACCGGCGGTCACCGTGCGCTTCCTCGAAGCATGGGCGAAGTCTCACCGGGTTGTGCCCGCGGGTCCGGACAAGGCGCTGCTCGAAGTGGGCACCGACGGATGGACTCTGCCGATCCCGATCGTCAAGGCGGGAACCGGCTGGCGCTTCGACACCAAGGCCGGCGCCGAGGAAATGCGGGTGCGGCGCATCGGCCGCAACGAGCTTGCAGCCAGGCAAGTGGTCCTCGCCATTTACGACGCCGAGCGTGAGTATGCGGCCCGGGACGCCAACGGGGACGGCCGGCTGGACTACGCCCCCAAGCTCGCCAGTGCGCGGGGCAAGAAGGACGGTCTCTACTGGCCCACCGGGCCGGGAGAGGAGCCCAGCCCCCTCGGGGAGCTGGTCGCGGAGGTACAGGCCAAAGGTGGCGCACGGGGAAGCGGCTACCACGGCTACCGATATCGCATTCTTGCTGCCCAAGGCCCGCATGCGCCCGGGGGCGCCTTCGACTACGTGGTCGGAGGGCACATGATCGGCGGGTTCGCGGTGGTGGCCTGGCCCGTGAAGTACGGCGCGACGGGCGTGATGACCTTCATGGTCAACCACGGCGGTGTGGTCTACGAGAAGGACCTCGGCCCGGAGACAGCGAACAGGGTGCGCGCGATGAAGCGGTTCGATCCCGACAGCAGCTGGAAGACAGAGGGCAATCCGTCCTGACAGCCATGCTGCGCCCGGGCTTCGAACTCGCCAACGCCGAGGACATGCAGATCCCGCGCTGCGTGGACGACGCCGAGCAGGCGATCGCCGTCATCCGCGAGCACCACGCGCGCTGGCCGGGCGCCCACGGCAGACTCACGTGACCCGCGACCCGACCCGCACCGGGCTGGCGGCCGACACGCTCCAGCGCGCGGTGCTCGACAACCTCGCCTGTCTGCAGGCGCGCTATCCCGGTCGTGCTCGTCGAGCAGGGGTCAGGCCTATACTTTATACCGGTCCATCAGCGCGACGACGACATTCGCGAGATTGGCATCAGGCCAACTACAAAGTATAGGCCTGACCCTGAACTTCCGGGAAGGTCCGGACGCCGAGCCGGGCGAGTTCCTCGACGGCGATCGACGTCGACGGCCCGCCAATGCCGGTCGAGCCGTTGGCTTCGGCGTGATCACTTCTTGACGTCGCGCGCCTTGCCGCGAGCGTCTTGCTTGACGTCGCGTTTATCCTGCCGGCAGTCCGCGCGGCTGTTGTCGGTGTCTTTGCAGGCATCCTTGGTATCCCGAGCGTCGTCCCGGCCGGTTTGCCTCGTGTCTCGCGCACCCCCCCGATCGTCCCGGCGGTCCTCCCGCCGCTCGTTGCCTTGCGTATCCGCGAACACGGGCGCCGGCGCGACCAGCAGCCCCACCGCGAAAGTCAACATCGTGGCGCTTATCCGTAGTCCAACCCGAGGATTCATCGTCCTGCTCCTTTCCATGAAAATGGCCGCCGGCTGCACCGGCGTCCAATTGTTGCAGCATATAACGATAGTACAGTTCGAGGTTGTTGACGTTGAATGCCGGCACCCCGTAGGTGTGCTCGGCGGCGTGATCAAGCAGTTGGCGCAGGGTAACGAGAGCCATTCTGTCCTCCTAGGGTTCAATAGTCAGACCGGGTTCCCAAGTCTGTGGGGAGGGCTGTCGTTGGACAAGGGCGATTGTCCTAGGTTGTCGAGGTTCACCGCCCCTACAGACGGGCAAAACGGGCCTTCTTGAGGCAAGAACTGGCGTTTTGGGTCGGCCCCTGGGTGATAGCTTGCGCCAGGACAACCCATCCTCATTGAAAAGGACGGATAGTGCTGCGTTGCGGTAGAATGCTGCACTGCGAAAATCCCCAGAGAAAACCCATGACCGATCCGACCCGCCAGCTCTCCCGAAGCCACGACATTGCCGCGAAGGTGGCCAAGCTCTTCCAGACTCGCGCCAAGCTCGCGCAGGAGCGGTTCAACGAGCGCGTGCAGAAGGCGTACGAGCAGCACGTTGCCGGGTTGACGGCAAAGCCGATGTCGCCCTGGGACATCTGGACCGGTGGCGCCCAGTACGCGGTGGACTTCGCTCAACGCTCGGTCCTGCTCTGGGACACGCTGCGCCAGCGCGGCAACAACTTCGTCGAGCGCACGCGGCAGGGGCTTGCCGCCGGTGCTGCACTTCGATTACGAGATGGTGCTCGACGGCCGCACGCTCGAGCGCCCGGTCAACTACGCGCTGGTGCGCATCGTCCCGCCGGAGGGCGTGAAGGTGGACGCGAAGCGCCGCCCCTACGTCATCATCGATCCGCGCGCCGGCCATGGCCCGGGCATCGGCGGCTTCAAGGACGACTCGCAGGTCGGCGTGGCGCTGCGCGACGGCCACCCGGTCTACTTCGTGATCTTCTTTCCCGAGCCCGAGCCGCGAGCAGACCATGCTGGACGTCTGCGACGCCGAGCGGCAGTTCGTGCAGCCGCGTGCGCGAGCTGCATCCCGACGCGCCGAAGCCCGCGATCGTCGGCAACTGCCAGGGCGGCTGGGCGGCGATGATGCTCGCGGCCGCCAATCCCGACGACACCGGCCCGATCGTCATCAACGGCGCGCCGATGTCGTACTGGGGCGGCGCGTGGAGCGAAGGCGAGGGCGACAATCCGATGCGCTACGCCGGCGGCCTGCTCGGCGGCACCTGGCTCGCCTCGCTCACCTCCGACCTGGGCGGGGGCAAGTTCGACGGCGCCTGGCTGGTGCAGAACTTCGAGAACCTCAATCCCGCGAACACGTTCTGGGACAAGTACTACCACGTGTTCGCCAACGTGGACACGCGAGCCGCCGCGCTTCCTCGAGTTCGAGCGCTGGTGGGGCGGCTTCTACCTGATGAACCGCGAAGAGATCGAGTGGATCACGCAGAACCTGTTCGTCGGCAACAAGCTGTGGTCCGGGACGGTCGAGACCGGCCAGCAGCGGCGTCTTCGACCTGCGCGAGATCAAGGTGCCCATCATCCTGTTCGCCTCGATGGGCGACAACATCACCCCGCCGCAGCAGGCTTTCAACTGGGTGGCCGACGTGTACGGCAGCACCGACGAGATCAAGGCGCGTGGCCAGGTGATCGTGGGGCTGCTGCACGAGGACATCGGCCATCTCGGCATCTTCGTGTCCGGCAAAGTGGCCAAGAAGGAGCACGCGCAGATCGTCTCGGTGATGGAGTCGATCGAGGCGCTGCCGCCGGGGCTGTACGGCATGCAGATCACGGAAGACAAGGGCGCCGACGGCAAGCCCGTCTACGCAGTGAGCTTCATCGAGCGCCGTCTCGAGGAGATCGGCGCGCACCTGAATCGCTTCAAGCGCGCAGACGAGAAGCCGTTCGAAGCCGTGAGCGCCGTCTCGGAGTTCAACCAGCGCGCCTACGAGCTGTTCGCGCGCCCGCTGCTGCAGTCCCTGTCCAACGAGTTCAGCGCCAAGCTGTCGCGCGAGCTCCACCCGCTGCGGTTCCAGCGCTGGGCCATCTCGGACATGAATCCGTGGCTTTGGTGGCTGGGGCCGACCGCGCAGGCGGTGAAGGCGCAGCGCCAGGCGGTGGGCCCCGACGATCCCGCGCGCAAGGTCGAAAGGATGATGTCGGAGCTGACGAGCGCGTCGCTGGATTACTACCGGGCGCTGCGCGACGCAGTGAGCGAAGCCGCTTTCTTCCAGATCTACGGCAACCTGTTCTCGCTCTATCTCGCCGACCAGCGCGAGTCCGAGGCGCCGAAGCAGGCCGCCGATCCGCGCGAGCTGCCGTTCGTCAAGGAGGCGCTGGCTTCGATCGAGGCAGGTGGGTATCCGAAGCGGTCGCGCGGGTTGCGTTCCTGCTGGCGCGCAAGGGCGAACCGCTGCCGCTCTCGCAGCTCCAGCTCAAGCAGGAGCTGATGGGCGAATACCGCGAGTTGTTGCCGGCGGTCCCGCCGCGACGAGGCGCGCCGGATCCGCGGCGAGCAGGAGATCATCGTGCGCTACGAGCCCGAGAAGGCGGTTGCCACCTTGCCGGCGCTGCTCACCGAGCACACGGACCGCGAGCGCCTGGTCACGCTGCTCGACCGGTTGCTGGCCGACGAGCGGGTCCAACACGTCGAGCCGACGAAGGAACAGACGGCGATGCTCGAGCGCATCCGCAGCCTGCTTCGCGCCGCGGGTGGAGCGCGGCCTCGCGTCGTCGCGGCGCACGGATAGGAAAGCTCGACATGGATCGCAAGCACGAGAAGTACGAGCGCCTGCTCGCCCGCGCGAAAACCCTTCCACCCGTCCCCACCGCGGTGGCCCACCCGTGCGACGAATCGTCGCTGACCGGCGCGATCGACGCCGCGAAGATGGGGCTGATCGCGCCGATCCTGGTCGGCCCGGCCGCACGCATCAAGGCCGTGGCCGAGAAGTGCGGCCTGAAGATCGCCGGCTTCGAGATCGTGGACACGCCGCACAGCCACGCCTCCGCGGCGGAGGCCGTGCGGCTGGTGCGCGAAGGCCGAGCCGAGTGCCTGATGAAGGGCAGCCTGCACACCGACGAGCTGATGGGTGCGGTGGTGGCGCGCGAAGGGGGGCTGCGCACCGCGCGGCGCATCAGCCACTGCTTCGTGATGGACGTGCCGACCTACTCCGAGGTGCTGATCGTCTCCGACGCCGCCGTGAACATCGCGCCTACGCTGGAGGACAAAGTCGACATCGTGCAGAACGCGATCGACCTCGCGCGCGACCTCGGGGCGCAGGAGGTGCGCGTCGCGATCCTCTCGGCGATGGAGACGGTCAACCCCAAGGTCCCCTCCACGATCGAAGCGGCCGCGCTGTGCAAGATGGCCGACCGCGGGCAGATCACCGGCGGCATCCTCGACGGCCCGCTGGCGCTGGACAACGCCATCAACCTGCAGGCGGCGGAGATCAAGCAGATCAAGTCGCCGGTGGCGGGCCGCGCCAACGTGCTGATCGTGCCCGATCTGGAGGCCGGCAACATGCTGGCCAAGAGCCTCACCTTCCTGGCCGACGCCGATGCCGCCGGGATCGTGCTCGGCGCGCGGGTGCCGATCATCCTGACCAGCCGGGCCGACTCGGTGACGACCCGGCTCGCCTCCTGCGCGGTGGCCTCGCTGGTCGCCAAGGCGCGGCGCGAAGCGCTTTCGAGGACGGTGGTGTGAGGGTTTAGAAGCTCCCAGTGGAGCGTAACGTTGGATCCGATAGTGGTAGCCCTCGGCATCACCCCTCTCCCCCGCCCTCTCCCACAAGGGGAGAGGGAGCGTACTCTGATTCCTGCAGTTCACCAGTGTCCTGTACACAGGGGCTTCGGAAGCACCGCTGATCACTCCCTCTCCCCTTGTGGGAGAGGGCGGGGGAGAGGGGTCAGATAGAGTTGCTGCCGAGTCAGGCGTTACAGTGCACTACCTAGTCACCAATCACCCATCACGGATCACCGCCTCATGGCCGACGCCATCGCCGTATTGAACGCCGGCTCCTCGAGCATCAAGTTCTCGCTGTTCGTGCTGCGAGAGCAGGAGCTCGAGCTGGAGCTGCGCGGCCAGATCGAAGGGATCTACACCGCGCCGCACTTCGTCGCGCAGGATCGCACCGGCAAGCGCCACACGGAGAAGTCCTGGGGCGAGGGCGCCAAGCTTGGCCATGCCGGTGCGCTCGACCACCTGGTGGCGTACGTGCGGGAGCATCTCGGAGGCGACCGCCTGGTCGGTGTTGGCCATCGGGTCGTGCACGGCGGTCTCGAGTACACCCGGCCGGTGCGCCTGGATGCCGGCGTGCTGCAGGCGCTGGAGAAGTTCGTTCCGCTCGCCCCGCTGCATCAGCCGCACAATCTGGCCCCGATCCGCCTGCTGCTGGAGCGAGCGCCGGAGCTGCCGCAAGTGGCCTGCTTCGACACCTCCTACCACCGCAGCAATCCCGAGATCGCACAGATGTTCGCGCTGCCGGCGGAGCTGCACGCGCAAGGCATTCGTCGCTACGGTTTCCATGGGCTGTCGTACGAGTACATCGCATCCGTTCTGCCGAGCTTCGACGCAAAGGCGGCCCGCGGCCGCACCGTCGTGCTGCACCTGGGCAACGGGGCCAGCATGTGCGCGATCCAGGCGGGCAAGAGCGTGGCGAGCACGATGGGCTTCACCGCGGTGGAAGGGCTGCCCATGGGCACGCGCTGCGGCTCAGTGGACCCCGGCGTGCTGCTCTACCTCATGGATCAGCGCGGGATGGACGCGCGCGCGATCGAGAAGCTCATCTACAACCAGTCCGGCTTGCTGGGCGTGTCCGGAATTTCCAGCGACATGCGCACGCTGCTGGCGAGCGACGATCCGCGCGCGAAGCTTGCGGTCGACCTGTACCTCTACCGGATTGGGCGCGAGCTGGGCTCGCTCGCAGCGGCGCTGGGCGGGCTGGATGCGATCGTGTTCACCGCCGGCATCGGCGAGAACGCTGCCGTCATCCGCGAGCGCGTGTGCCGCGACGCGGCCTGGCTCGGTGTGGAGCTCGACGCGGCGGCGAACGCCGCAGGCGGACCTCGCATCAGCGCCCCGACCAGTCGCGTGTCCGCGTGGGTCATCCCCACCAACGAGGAGCTGATGATCGCGCGCCACACACAGGCCCTGCTCGCGGGCTGACGCGATCGACGGGGCGACAGCATCGTGGAACTGACCGACTATTCGGCGATGGAGAAGCTACGCGACGGCCGGCTGATGGAGATCCGCGCGCTGAGGCCCGCCGACCGTGATGGGCTGCTCGGCACACTGGATCGTATGAGCGACGAGTCGATCCATCGCCGCTTCTTCGGGCCCAAGCGACGCTTCTCCGACAAGGAGGTTGCGTACTACACGAACGTCGATTTCGCGAACCACGTCGCGTTGGTGGCCGTGCTCGAGGAGGATGGACGTGCGGTCATCGTCGGCGGGGCGCGCTACATCGTCTGCGAACCCGGAACCGCCGAGGTCGCCTTCGCCGTGGACGATGCACACCAGGGGCAAGGCATCGGCGCGCTGCTCATGAAGCACCTTGCCGGGATCGCCCGTCGGACGGGACTCCAGGAGCTCTACGCGGAGGTGCTGCCGAACAACACCGCGATGCTCAAGGTATTCGAGAAGAGCGGGCTGCGCGTCGGCACGAAGCGGGAGCAGGGGGTGGTGCTCGTCACGCTCCATGTATCCTGATCTTCCAACCTTTACTTTTTCACGCGGCTGAACCATGACTCTGGAAATCCCTCGTCCCGTTCTCAAGGACAAGAAAGCGCTCGTGGTGGGCATCGCCAACGAGCACTCCATCGCCTTCGGCTGCGCGACCGCCTTCCGCGAGTTGGGCGCCGAATTGGCGATCACTTACCTCAACGAGAAGGCCAAGATCCTACGTCGAGCCCCTCGCGCGGACGCTGCAAGCGCCCATCTTCATGCCGCTCGACGTCTCGAAGCCGGGCGAGCTGGAGGCGCTGTTCGAGCGCATCGCCAAGGACTGGGGGCGGCTGGACATCCTGGTGCACTCCATCGCCTGGGCGCCCAAGGAGGATCTGCAAGGCGGGCTGCTCGACTGCACCGCCGAAGGCTTCGCCCGCGCGATGGACATCTCCTGCCATTCGTTCATCCGCATGGCGAAGCTCGCCGCGCCACTCATGGTCGAAGGCGGCAGCATGTTCGCGATGAGCTACCTCGGCGCCAATCGCGTGGTGCCCAACTACAACGTGATGGGACCGGTCAAGGCGGCGCTCGAGGCCGCCTGCCGCTACCTCGCCTATGAGCTGGGCCCGCGCAAGATCCGCGTCCATCCGATCTCGCCGGGTCCGCTGAAGACCCGCGCTGCGTCGGGGCTGAAGGACTTCGATCTGCTGCTCAACGAGGCAGCGGGGAGGGCCCCGGTAGGCGAGCTGGTGGATGTCATGGACGTTGGTTTCGCCTGCGCCTACCTGGCCACGCCCTATGCGCGCCGCATGACCGGCGATACGCTCTACGTGGACGGTGGTGTCAACATAATGGCGTAGGGCTGAGGGATGGCTGGGTCAACAGCGATATCCTGGCGACCAGGAAGCACTGATGCCGCGGCGACTCATCCAGATATCGTTCAGGCAGACAGAGGTGATCTCGCCCCTCTTGTATCAACCACTACAACCACTTAGGACGGCGTGGTGCGCCTGAGCGGGTCGCTCGACACCCTCGGGCTCGAGGGCCAAGCTTCAGCTGGCTCCCCCAAAAACGTGACGCTGACCCGCCTGTCATCGCGCTGGCCCACAGTGGACTGCCCCCAGGCACGTCTCCCGAGCGCTTCCACAGCCCCCGCAGGCCAATCCGACACCCGCCTTGAGCCCTCCCACGACACGTGATACGGTTGGAATTTCTAGCCGTATCACCGACGGATCTTCGATGGCGGCGATGATTTTCAAGGTGCCGCCGCAGTTCGGGCAGTGTTCGATATCGATATCGAATACCCGCTTGAGCAAGCGCGCCCAGCTCATGCGCGCCGGCGAGCGATGCGCGTGATCGGCTGAGTGCTCGGATGCATTCTCCAGAGGATGCATTCTCCGATGGGTGCGGAACGATCTCGGCCCGCAGCTTGGCGTGGGGTGCGAGCACGCCATGGAAGCGGATCAGATGCTTGCACCCGCATGAGTTGGTTTACGATCATCTGGTCCATGGTCGCTTCCGCGTGCCTCGCGCTGGCGGGGATTTGGTTGCTGATCTGGAGGCGAAGGCCAAGAACATCGTCTTCAATCAGCGCCTCGAACGCATGCGCTGTCTTTCTGTCCCTGGTTTCGGACGGGAAGGTGCTCGGTTCGGGAGATTCGCCCACGCAATATCGTTCGGCAATTCGCCAGGGCGCGTCGTTTTGAAACCTACGCAGAAGAAGGAAGCCGCTCCATGAATACGCCCTACAAGCCTGATCTCGACCTCGAAAAGCGCCTGTCGAGGAAGCTGCTGGATGTCTTCATCCAAGCCGGGTTGGTCTTCGCCTTGGCGGTGCTGTGCTACCGGATCTTCTCGCCCTTCATATCGTTGATGGCGTGGGCTCTGATCCTGGCGGTGACGCTCTATCCGGCGCATCAAAAGCTGGCCCACAAAATGGGGGGGAAACAGGGGCGTGCAGCCACCCTGCTGGTGCTGGCCGGCATCGTGCTGGTCGTCGTGCCCACTGCCGTGCTGCTGACCTCGCTCGGCGATTCAGTTCATGACTTCGTCGGAAGCCTGCGCGACAACACCCTGAAGATTCCCGCACCCGCGCCCAGCGTGGCCGAGTGGCCGGTCGTCGGCAAGAGGCTCCATGGTCTTTGGTCGCAGGCCCATGCGGATCTGCCGGCAGTCGTTCAGAGCCTACAGCCGAAGCTCGGCGACCTGGCCAGAAACGCGCTGGGGATGGTTGCCAGCATCGGCGGCGCGGTGCTGTTGTTCCTGTTCTCTTTCATCATTGCCGGGATCATCATGGCCTTCGGCCAGTCGGGAGCCGAAAGCACCAGGTCCATCTTCGGTCGCATCGTGGGCATCCGGCGGGGCGAAGAGTTTGCAAGGCTTTCCACGGCGACCATTCGTGCGGTGGCACTGGGTGTCCTCGGGGTGGCCTTCATCCAGGCCATCGTCGTTGGCGTACTGTTGGTGATCGCCGGCGTTCCGTTTGCAGGAGTGCTCGCAATGATCGTGCTGGTGCTGGGAATCGCGCAGGTTCCAGCGCTCCTGGTCACCTTGCCGGTCATCGCCTACATCTGGTCGAGCGGGGACTACGGTACCGCGGCGGCCGTCATTTACACCGTGCTGCTGTTCCTCGCCGGCATGCTCGACAACGTACTGAAGCCGCTGTTGCTGGGTCGAGGTGTCGATGCGCCCATGCCCGTGATCCTGCTGGGCGCGTTGGGAGGCTTGGCAAGCGCCGGCATCCTGGGGATGTTCGTTGGCGGGACCTTGCTGGCCCTGGGCTATCAGATCTTCATGTGGTGGGTGGCTAGCAATCCGGACGCCGCACCGCCGGAGCGTGAATCGCAGGCTGCGGACTGAGTCGGTGTGCCGCATGTCCGTAAATGGGTTGCGCATGCGGGCGGTGGGGCTGGCAGGCGCCGTGCTGCTCAGCGCCTGCACTACGGTGGGGCCTGACTTCAAGCGACCTGAAGTTCCTCCCTGGCTGGCCGACTGGACGGGCGGCTCCCTTGAGTCGCTGGCCGCTGACCCGCGAGCTCCACGCGGGCAGACACAGGAGTGGTGGCGCAACTTCAATGATCCCGTCCTCGACCAACTGATCGCCGAGGCGCAGCGCGTGAATCCCAGCGTCCGGACCGCCGGTCTGCGCATCATGGAAGCGCGTGCGCAACTTGGGATTGCGGGCAGTACGCTGTATCCGCAGGTGCAGCAGGCTACCGGCGAGGTGCTCGGCGTCGGAGAGCAAGGGACACGCACCCCCGATACCACGGAGGCGGTCTTCAACGCCGGGCTGTTCATCAGCTGGGAAATCGATTTCTGGGGCAAGTTCAAGCGCGGCATCGAGGCCGCGGATGCCGGCTATTTCAGCACCATCGCCCAGTACGATGACGTGCAGGTGCTGATGGCCGCTCAAGTGGCCGGCCTCTACTGCTCGATCCGTACCCTGGAAGCGCGGCTGGTGATCGCTCGCGAAAATGCGGCCCTCCAGAAGCGCAGCCTGGAGATCACGGAGCGGCTGTTCAAGAGCGGCTATGAGTCCGAACTGGATGTGCAACAGGCCAGGGCTCAGTATCTGGGCACGCTCTCCACCGTCCCTCAGCTGGAAGCCAGCTTGCGCCAGACGCAGAATGCATTGAGCACGTTGCTGGCCAGAGCCCCGGGCCCATTGCCTGAAATGGCCGCGGGCAAAGAGGTGATCCCGTATGCTGAGTTGACCGTCATCGTCGACATGCCGGCTGATTTGCTGCGCCGCCGTCCGGACGTCCGGGCTGTGGAAATGCAGTTGGCCGCTCAGTCCGCACTGATCGGCGTGAGCGTGGCGGATCTCTATCCGTCGATATCGCTGCTGGGATCGCTGGGCGTGTCGGCCACGTCCTTGGGCGGGTCGCGGCAGGTGCTGAGTTGGGCCCTCGGGCCGACCCTCGTCTGGAACGTGTTCGACCATGGCCGACTCACCAACACCGTACTGGTCGAGGATGCCCGATTCCAGCAGCTCTATGAACAGTATCAGGACGCGGTATTGCGAGCGGCCCGCGAGGTCGACGACGCCGCCGTTGGCTTTGCCAAGACCGGGGAGCAGATTCCGCTGCTCGCAGACGCCGTGAAGGCCGCGCGGCGCTCGCTGGACCTTGCCACCCTCCAGTATCGGGAAGGCCTGACCGACTTCCAGCGAGTGCTCGACTCTCAGCAAACGCTTTTCAGCCAACAGGAGCTTCTGGTGGCCAGCCGTGACAACCTGACGCAGAACCTGATCGCCCTCTACAAGGCGATGGGTGGCGGCTGGGAACAAGGGAGAAGCCGGCCCGTGCTGGATGACGCGACGCGCGAAACCATGGGCGAACGCAGTGATTGGAAAGACTTGCTGTCGGCCCCGTTACCGGCACCTGGCGTTGACGCTCTACCTCCCGGAACGGCGAAACCATGAGTCAAGAATCCACAAAGCCGGACGAGACCCCGCCCCCGGTTGGCGAGAAATCGCCGCCGCCGTCCAAGCCGGACGTGCCCCCGGCCCCGGTTGGCGAGAAATCGCCGCCGCCATCCAAGCCGGGCAAGGGAACCCGGCTGGGCGCGACCATCGTGCTGACACTGATCGTCGCAAGCCTGGCCTGGTATTTCATTTCGGATCGCCTGACCCCGTATACCTCCCAGGCCAGGGTCCAGGCTTTCGTCGTGCCGGTGGCAGCCGAGGTATCGGGAACGGTGCTGAAGGTGCACGTCAAGAACAACGATGAGGTGCAGCGCGGTCAACCCCTGTTCGATATCGATCCGACCCAGTACCGGATCGCGCTCCAACGCAGCCGTTCGGACTATGAATCGGTGCGTCTTTCGGTCAATGCCTCAGCGGCGGCGGTGGAGGCGGCCGAGGCGTCACTGCAAGCGGCCGTGGCGAATCATGTCTACGCACAGCAGGATGCGACGCGACTGGAACAGATCTTTGCGGAAGATCCAGGCGCGATCTCTGTGCGCCGCGTCGAGAGTGCGCAGGCCAACCAGGTCAAGGCCCGCAGTCAGGTGGAGGCTGCCAGGGCGGATTTGCGCCGCGCCCAGGAAACAGCGGGCGAACGCGGTGAAGACAACGCGCAACGGCTCAGTGCCCGCGCGGCGATTGAGAAGGCCGAGCTGGATCTCAAGCGCACCGCTGTAGTCGCTCCCGCCCGCGGTTCGGTGACCGACCTGCGTACCGATGTCGGGCAATTTCTGCAGGCCGGCGCGCCCGCGATGACGCTGATCGCCATTCACGACCTCTGGATCAGCGCCGACATGACCGAGAACAACCTCGGCAACGTCAATCCAGGTGATAAGGTGGCGATCGTGCTTGACGTGATGCCAGGCGAAGTATTGAAGGGGCGCGTGCGCAGCGTCGGCACCGGCATCAGTTCCGGCCAGCAAGCGCAGCCCGGCACGCTGCCTGAGATCGAGAACAGCCGCGATTGGTTGCGGCAGGCACAGCGCTTCCCGGTGGCCGTCGAGTTCGACCCGTCCGAACGCGAGCGACTGCGTGGGGTGCGAATCGGGGGCCAGGCCGACGTGCTGATCTACACGGGAGACCACGTCCTGATGAACTGGCTTGCTGGGGTCTTCATCGGGTTCATGAGCTATCTTTCGTATCTCTATTGATCGAGGTGATGGACCGGGCTGACAAGGCGGTACTGCGGCTGGCGATTGGCCTGGCCCTGGCCGTGCTGATCGCCTACGGACTGGCGCTGCCGGTGCCATTCGTGGTCTGCGTGATGGCCGTGTTGTTGCTGTGCAAACCAGGACCGCCGATCCCGTTCCTGAAGGGCGCGCTCATGGCAGGTGTCATCGCTGCATTGTTGGTGGCCGGGGTGCTGATAGTCCCGATCCTGGAGAACTACGCCGTGAGCGGCGTCGTGCTGACAAGCGTATTGCTCTACGCGGTGTTCTTCGCTGGCGCGCGCAGTGCAAATCCGCTGACGATCATTCTGGTGATCGCCGTCACCGTTATTCCTGTGGCCGGTGTGGCCGATCAGGCCTTGAGCACCGAGCTCAGCGTGGCCATGGGGGTGGGGCTCGGCACCGGGGTTCTGGTCAGTGGCGTCTCACACGCTTTTTTTCCGGATGCCCCAGCGCCAGTCCCCATCGCAGCGGCGCCCACGACCATCATTCCTGAAACGGCAAGCTGGAAGGCGATGCAAGCGACGTTGGTCGTCATGCCCGTTTTCGTGCTGGCTCTAACCAACCCGGCCTTCTATCTGGCGGCCATCATCAAAACAGTGACACTGGGCCAGCAGGCCGGCTCTACCAGCGCCCGTTCGGCCGGGCGGGAGTTGGTGGGATCCACGCTCATGGGGGCATGGATGGCGACACTGGTCTGGTTCGGCCTGTCGCTGCGGCCGAACCTATGGATGCTGATGTTGTGGATGGTGGCTGCAGCGCTCTGGGCCGGCGCCAAGCTATTCGGAGTCAAGCCCACGTCGTTTCCCCCATCGTTCTGGAGCAACGGCCTGGTTACCATGCTGATCTTGCTGGGGCCCGCCATTGAGGACGCTGCCGTCGGCAAGGATGTCTACAGCGCTTCTGCCACGCGCGTCGCGCTGTTTGTCGGGGTGGCGCTCTACGCATGGGCAACGGTGTGGGCGCTTGAGCGCTGGCGTGCCTCAAGATCTAGAGCGCTGGTCTTCAAGCGCACCTGAAAAGGGGGAATCGCACAATGCTGATGAACCTGATGATCGGGCTGCCGATCATGCTGCTATGCTTGGCGTTGCAGGCGGCCTTCACTTTCTGGAGCGTCCGGTTCTACATGCGGCAAGCCGGCGCCATGTCACCCGGTCGCGGATTGTTCGCGCAAGTCCGCCCGCTCCTGATAGTGATGATCGCCATGATGCTGGGCAACTTTGTCCAGATCATGATCTGGGGGACTTTGTTCATCCTCTTGGGAGAGTTCAGCGAGTTGTACGAGGCAGTCTACCATTCAGCAGTGAACTTCACCTCGTTGGGTTACGGTGACGTGGTGATGAGCGCGCGATGGAAGCTGATGGGTCCCCTCGAGGCTGCGAATGGGGTACTGATGTTCGGCATGACGAGCGCGGCCCTGATGGCGATCCTGCAGCAGTTGATCAAGGAGCAATTTGGAGCGGGGCTGCAGAAATAGCCACTCGGCCAAAGCGCCCGCGCTGCGCGGGCGCGACAGGCATCCTCAGCCCAGGCGGCGGTAGAACATCACGATGGCCGCTTCGACCACGAGCATCGTCACAACGACCACGATCAGGGCCACGATCCCATGGAAGGGCCCGCCGAAACGCAAGCGGTCGCCGAATGCGAGGACGAGCGCTTCGAGAATGACGAACTTGGACCCGAACAGCACCAGCCAAGCAGTGAAGAAGCGCATGAATCTCGCAAAGCCGCCCGGTCTCGCGTTGAAGAAGGCGGCGAGCCGATGCTCCAGGGCGATCGTGAGCTTCAGGAGGACCTGCAACAGCACGGCGGCGAGCAGGGTGATCGTGAACGTGTCGGCGGCGACGTGCTCCCAGTAGTCGACGAACAGGTTCAGCACCGCGAGATCCACCAGGGTTGCGGTCAAGTAGCGCAGGAACACCCTTTGCCTGCGCGAGGGCGTGTGCTCCAGGGTCTCCCACAGCGAGCCGCTAGCCGTTGTCGTCATGCGCTTTCTCCGAGGTTGCCACCGCTGTGCCCCAAGGATGAGGGCGAGGTACGTACCATACCATCTCTCCCGCCGAGGCGAAATTTTGCGGCGCCGCAGTTTCCCTATTTGCCGGCGCTTCCAAGCGAAATACTCAGCGTGCCGAAGGGGCGCGTAGCCTGCCCACCCCGGTTCTGCGCCCAGAACGTATGTCGTTCGACAGCGAACGACCATCAAAGACAATACTAAATTCTGGGCCTTGTTGCCATCGAGGCAAAGTACTCGGCTCGTGTGCGCAGCGACGACTTGCGACATCTCAAGGCCTTCAAAGCCGAGTTTCTCCAGGGCCTGGTCGTCGATTGAGCTGCTGTCATTCCGAGTGTAAGCTTCGCGCTCTCCGTGGGTTGGATATCGATGCTGCAAGGTCCCAGCAAAGAGCAGCGGCAGTTGCCAATGGTTCCTGCTCTGGCTTTGACTCACTTCGACTACATCATCGTAGGCGCGGGTTCGGCGGGCTGTGTGCTCGCCAACCGCCTCACCGCCGACGGCCGCAGCACGGTGCTGCTGCTCGAGGCAGGGCCGCGCGACAAGGATTTCTGGATCCACGTGCCGCTCGGCTACGGGAAGCTGTTCGCACGCACCGATATCAACTGGGCCTATCAGTCGGAGCCTGAGCCGGCGCTGAACGGGCGGCGGGTGTTCACGCCGCGCGGCAAGGTGCTGGGCGGCTCCTCCTCGATCAACGGGCTGGTGCACATCCGCGGCCAGCGCGAGGACTACGACGGCTGGAGCGTGCCCGGCTGGAGCTTTGCCGATCTGCTGCCGTATTTCAAGAAGTCCGAGGACCACCACAGTGGGGCGAACGAGTGGCACGGCGCCGGCGGCCCGCTCGCCGTGTCGGCGCTGCCGGACCGGCACGAACTGTGCGACGCCTTCATCGCCTCGGCGATGGCGCTGGGCATTCCCCGCAACGACGACTTCAACGGCGCGGCCCAGGAAGGAACGGGCTACTACCAGGCCACAGCGCGAAACGGCAGGCGCTGCAGCACGGCGGTTGGCTATCTGCGTCCAGCGGAGAGACGCCCGAACCTGCGCGTCGAGGTCGAGGCGCTTGCGACACGCGTGTTGTTCGACGGCAAGCGCGCGACCGGCGTAGCTTACGAAACCGGCGGTGCCAGACGCGAGGCGGGTGCGGCGCGCGAAGTGATCCTCGCGGCCGGCAGCTTCAACTCCCCGCAGTTGCTGCAGCTATCGGGCGTAGGCCCGCGCGGACTGCTCGAGCGCCATGGGATAGCGGTCGTGCACGATGCGCCCGGCGTCGGCGAGGACCTGCAGGACCACTATTACTGCCGCACCTTCTGGCGCTGCACCCGGCCGATCACGCTGAACGACGACATGCGCAGTCGCTGGCGCCAGGCGAAGATCGGCCTGCAGTACCTGCTGTTCCGACGCGGCCCGCTCACCGTGAGCGCGGGTTACGCCGGCGCGTTCGTGCGCACGCGGCCCGAGATCCCGCGCCCCGATGCGCAGATCTACTTCATCAACTTCTCCACCGCGAAGCGGGGCGGCGTGCTGCATCCGTTTTCCGGCTTCACGCTGTCGGTGTCGCAGACGCAGGTGGAGTCGCGCGGCTCGGTGCACATCGCCTCGCCCGACCCGCGTATCGCGCCCGCGATCCGCTACAACTACCTCGCCACCGAGAACGACCGCCGTGTGATGGTGGACGGGTTGAAGTTGATCCGGCGCATCGCCGCCACTGCGCCGCTGTGCGACTACGTGGCGGCGGAGGAGTTTCCGGGACCGCGCGTGCGCGGCGACGAGGACTGGCTGGCCTTCTGCCGCGAGGCCGGCGACACCGTGTTCCATCCGACCTCGACCTGCCGCATGGGCACCGATGCGCGCGCCGTGGTCGATCCGCAGTTGCGCGTGCGCGGCCTCGAGCGATTGCGGATCGTGGATGCCTCCGTCATGCCGGCCGTCCCCTCCGGCAACATCAACGCGGCGGTGATCGCCGTGGCCGAGAAGGCGGCCGAGCTGATCGGCGCGAATCCCCGATAGCGGGCTCTGGCGGCGGATTCGGCAGTGCCGCGATGTGCCCCCTCGCCCGGGCCCTCACCCTACCCTGTCCGGAGTCAGGGAGAGGGACGTTTCGTCTGCTCCCTCTCCCACACGGGGGAGAGGGAGTGCTGGTTGGTACTCCCGAAGTGGCTGAGACCGCCCACTACCTAGCCAGCTAGTTATAGTCGCCAGCTAGTTATAGTCGGTGGACTTCCAGTATTTCGTCCCCGCGGCCGCCACTCCGGCCTGCAGGCCATTCGGGGTGAGCGTGTAGTATTTGGCGTCGGCGATGACATTCGCGCCGGCCGCCGGCCCAACCGAATCGCCTTTCGCGCCCGCTTGAGCTACCGCACCCCCGCCGGCTACCCAGCCCTTGTCCACGAACTTCTGCATCGCTTCAGCTGTGTCGAAGATGATCAGCGTATCGGTCTGCGCGGCCCCGACCTGCAAGCCTGCGCTCGCTTGCGCCATGTCCATGAAGGTGTCGACGCTGGTCCGGTTGTCGTGAACGAGGCCCGTGCCGCCGGCGCCGCCCACCAGGAAGCTCACGCCGTAAGTGGTGAACACGGCGTAGCCCGGTGCATTCGCGACCTGGCCCTGCAGGCTTGGATCGGCCTTATAGAACTTGCCGAGGGACGTGTGCGTAGCGTTGCGGATTTCAGCCTGTTTGCTGGCCTTGTCGGACGCCGACGGGGTTGCGCACGCGCCGAGTGACAAGGCCACCGCCGCAACGGTCAGAATGTCATATAGCTTCATGAGATCTCCTTTAGGGATTAGATTCGTTACCCCCCAGCCCGTGCACATTGTATCCTCTCTCGACGCCCCGTGGTTCGTGGAGCGGCTTGCGTGAGGGTGCATTTTCGGGCACCCTGCGCCTTCAGTGTCGCCAAAAAATTACGTGGGGCCCGTCCGACGGTGGGTCTGCGGGGACGGTGGTTGAGACAGCGCTTTCCACGCACGCCGGCCGGCGGCCATAACAACACGTTATCGTCGGAGACCACCGAATGCTCTCGCGCGCCTTCCTTTGCTCCGTTGGCGTAGCGGCGGCGCTGGTTGCGGCGTGCTCCAAGGAGCAGCAGGCGCCGCAGCGTCCGCCCGCGCCGGTTACCGTGATGGCGGTGGCGCCGCAGACGATCCCTTACATCGCAGAGCTTCGTGGCCCAGACGGAAAGCTCGCAGCAGGTCGACATCGTCGGGCGCGTGTCGGGCTTCCTGGACAAGATCGCCTACCAGGAGGGCGAGCTGGTCAAATCCGGCCAGGTCCTGTTCCAGCTCGATCCCAAGCCGTTCCAAGCGCAGCTCCAGTCCGCGCGCGGGGGCCTGCAGTCGCAGCAGGCGCGGCTGACTACGGCCACCGCCAACCTCGGCCGCATCAAGCCGCTGGCCGAGCAGAATGCGGTGTCGCAGGCGGACCTGGACACGGCCCAGGGCGAGTTCGACGCGGCGAAAGCCGCGGTGTTCTCGGCCCAGGCGACCGTCACCGAGGCTGAGCTCAATCTCGGCTACGCCACCATTCGGTCTCCCGTAACGGGGCTGGCCAGCCGCTCGCAGCAGCGGCAAGGCGCGTTCATCAACGCGATGGCGGCAAGCGCGCAGCTTACGTACGTGGCTGCCGTCGATCCCATCTGGGTCAACTTCAGCATCTCGCAGAACCAGATCGGGAATTATCGGGAGCTGATTGCGACGAAGCAGGTGGTGCCTCCACCGAACAACGACTACAGCGTGGAGGTTCTGCTCGGCCCGCAAGTCTTTCCGCAGACCGGCACGATCAACTTCGCCGATCCCTCCTTCAGCCTGGACACCGGCTCCTTCCTGGTGCGGGCGGTGATACCCAATCCGAAGCGCGAACTGCGTCCGGGCATGTTCGTCACCGTCAACGTCAAGGGCGCCATGCGTCCGAACGCGGTCGTGGTCCCGCAGCTTGCGGTGCAGGAGGGCGCCAAGGGCCACGTAGTGTACGTGGTCAACTCAGAGCGGCGTCGCGGAGGTCCGGCCGGTGCTCGTGGGCGAGTACTACGGCGAGAAGGACATCGTGATCACGGTGGGTCTGAACGCGGGGGACCGCGTAATCGTGGAGGGGATGCTCAAGGTGGTGCCTGGCCAGCCGGTGCAGATTGCCCAGGCCGGCGCAGCCGGTGCGCCCCCGGCAACTGCCACCGGGCAGGTCGCACCGAAGGCGCCCGAAGCTCCGAAATAGGCGCGGGCGAGCCGGATGTTCACCCACTTCTTCATCGACCGGCCGATCCTCTCGGCGGTCATCTCGATCCTGATCGTGCTGGCCGGCGCGGTTTCCATGTCCGTCTCGCCGATCGAGCAGTATCCCGACATGGCGCCGCCGCAGGTCACCATCGACGCGCGCTATCCCGGCGCGACCGCCGAGGTGATCGCCAACAACGTCGCGGCGCCGATCGAGACCCAGCTGAACGGCGTGGACAATCTGCTGTACTACTACTCGACCAGCTCCTCCAGCGGCAATGCCCAGATCGTGGTCGTGTTCAAGCCGGGCAGCAACCCGGACATCAACCAGGTCAACGTGCAGAACAAGCTGAGCCAGGCCATGCCTCAGCTGCCGCAGGTGGTGACGCAGCAAGGGCTGGTGGTCGACAAGAAGTCCCCCAGCATCATGATGGTGGTCTCGGTCTACTCGCCAGACGAGCGCTACAACGCCGCCTATATCGACAACTACACCAATCTGTACGTGCTCGACGAGCTGAAGCGCGTTCCAGGTGCGAACCGCTCGTCGGTGTTCGGATTGCCGGACATTGCGATGCGGGTCTGGCTGCGGCCCGACCGCATGGCCCAGCTCGGCATCACAGTGCAGGAGCTGTCCGGCGCGATCCAGAGCCAGAACCAGGCCTTCGGCATCGGCCAGCTCGGAGCCCAGCCCGCCCCGCCCGACGTCGCGCAGCAATTCGTGGTCACCGCGCAAGGCCTGCTTACCAAGCCGGAGGAGTTCGGCGACATCATCGTGCGCGCCGGCAAGGAAGGCGCGGCGATCGTGCGCATCCGCGACATCGGTCGCGTGGAGCTCGCCAAGCGCGACTATTCGATGTCGAGCCGGATGAACGGCAAGACCGCCACCACCATCGGCGTATACCAGCAACCTGGCGCGAACGCGGTGGCTACGTCCAAGGCGGTGCGCGCCCGCATGCAGGAGCTCAAGGCGAAGTTTCCCACCGGGCTCGACTACAAGATCGTTCTCGACACGAGCGAGTTCACGCTGTACTCGATCGACAAGGTGGTGCATACGTTCTTCGAGGCCGTGATACTGGTGGTGCTGGTGGTGTTCGTTTTCCTGCAGTCGCTGCGCGCCACCGTCATTCCGATCCTCGCGGTGCCGGTGTCCATCATCGGCACCTTCGCGGGCATGCACCTGCTCGGTTTCTCGATCAACATGCTGACGATGTTCGGCATGATCCTCGCGATCGGGCTGGTGGTCGACGACGCCATCGTGGTGGTCGAGAACGTCGAAGTCAACATCACCAAGCACAAGCTCGCCCCGTTGGAGGCCGCCAAGCAGGCGATGACCGAGATCGCCGGGGCGCTCATCTCCATCGTGCTGGTGCTGCTCGCGGTGTTCCTGCCGGTGGCGTTCCTGGGCGGGGTGACGGGCACGCTGTACAAGCAGTTCGCCATCACCATCGCGATCTCGATGGTGATCTCGGGAATCATGGCGCTCACCCTCTCGCCCGCGCTCGCGGCCATCATCATCAAGGCCCATCACGGCGAGAAGAACCGGTTCTTCCGCGCGTTCGAGCGGGGATTCGAGCGCGTGCAGACGAGCTTCGTCGGCGGTGTCGCCCGAACGATCCAGGCCTGGCCGATCGCTCTCATCCTGTTCGGCGGAGTCATCGCCGGCATCCTGTTCATGTTCCGCATCCTGCCGTCGAGCTTCGTGCCCGACGAGGACCAGGGTTACTTCTTCGTCGCGGCCCAGGTGTCCGACGCGGCGAGCTTGAGCGTCACCAGCCGCTTCACCCAGCAGCTCGAAAAGGTCATTCTGGCCGACCCGGCGGTGCAGGACTTGGGCACGGTGAACGGCTACAGCTTCATCGACGGCCAGCAGAACAACAGCGCCGCGATCATGTTCGGCCTGCTGAAGCCGTTCGGGGAGCGCGCCGATCCCGCGCTCTCGTCGTTCGCGGCGTTGAAGCGGCTGAACGTCCAGTTCTTCGGACGCAAGGACGGGGTCGCATTCGCGCTGAACCCGCCTGCCATCCCCGGACTGGGCACCACCGGCGGGTTCGAGTTCTACATCCAGAACCGCGGCTCGGGCGACCCGCGCGCCACCGACCAGGCAGTCCAGGCGTTCATCGCCAAGGCCCGCCAACGCCCCGAGCTGCAAGGCGTGAACACCACGTTCAGGGCGTCGAGCCAGCAGCTGTTCGTGGACCTCGACCGCAACAAGAGCGAGGTCCTGGGCGTGCCGGTGCAGGACGTGTTTCAGACCATGCAGGCGTTCTTCGGCTCGCAAGTCACCGGCCAGTTCTCTCAGTTCAGCAGGGTGTGGTTCGTCATCGTGCAGGCCGATGCGCAGTACCGCATCAACCCCGACGATTTCCGCAAGGTGTACGTGCGCTCGAAGAGCGGCGCCAATGTGCCGCTGTCGGCGCTCATCACCACGCGCTACGTGGCCTCGCCCAAGCTGATGACGCGCTTCAACGGCTTCCCGGCGGTCAAGGTCACCGGCAGCCAGGCCGCCGGCTACAGTTCCGGGCAGGCGCTGAACGCGATGGAGGCGGTGGCGCGCGAGGTTCTGCCGGGCGACTTCGGCTTTTCCTGGGCGGGTCAGGCGCTGCAGGAGAAGGAGTCCGGAAGCACCTCTTCCTCCGCGTTCATCTTCGGATTGATCGTGGTGTTCCTGCTGCTCGCCGCCCAGTTCGAGAAGTGGACGCTGCCCATCGCCGTGGTGCTGACCGTTCCCTTCGCCGTGCTCGGTGCACTCGTGCTCACCTGGCTGCTGGGGCTGCAGAACGACGTGTACTTCCAGGTCGGCCTGGTGACGCTGGTGGGTCTGGCGGCGAAGAACGCGATCCTGATCTGCGAGTTCGCCATCGAGCGCGTGCGCCACGGCATGCCCGCGCGCGAGGCGGCGATCGAGGCGGCGGGTTTGCGCATGCGCGCTATCGTCATGACCTCGTTCGCATTCATCCTCGGCTGCGTTCCGCTGGCCATCGCGACTGGCCCAGGCGCCAACAGCCTGCGCGCCATCGGCACCGGCGTGATCGGTGGCATGCTCGCCTCGACGGTGATCGCCATCTTCTTCATCCCGCTGTTCTTCTGGCTGCTCGAGTCGATGAGCGAGCGGGTGGCACGCGAGAAACCAGCGGTGGGCGGTGCGCGCGGGGGTGCCGCCACGGCCGCGCCGCACGCGAAGCGGAGTGATGGTGAGGCGTGAGGCGAGAGGCGTGAGGCGTGAGGCGTGAGGCGAGAGGCGTGAGGCGAGAGGCGTGAGGCGTGAGGCGGGAGGCGTGAGGCGGGAGGCGGGAGGCGTGAGGCGTGAGGCAAACCACCCCGGCGCCTTCGGCGCCACCCCTCCTTGGAAAGGAGGGGAGACTTCAACCGCCTGCGCAGCAGGCGCGGTAGGGGTTCTCCCCTCCTGCCCGAGGAGGGGTGCCCACGTAGTGGGCGGGGTGGTGGGAGCCTGCCCGAGAAGCAGCGCGCACGATGTACGCGAGGCGTTGCGCCTCACGCCTCTCGCCTCTCGCCTCACGCCTCCCGCCTCTCGCCTCACGCCTCCCGCCTCCCGCCTCACGCCTCCCGCCTCCCGCCTCACGGCGTACGCCTCGTGCCTGGCGGCAGCGATCGCTGCCGCCGCCTGCACCGTCGGCCCGAACTACACCAAGCCGCAGATCGACTCCCCGCAAGCCTGGCGTGTCGAGTATGAGGCGGCCGCGGAGATTGCCAACACGCGCTGGTGGGAGGTATTTGGCGACCCCGCGCTCGATCAGTTGGTCGACGCTGCGGTGCGCGAGAACCTGGACGTGCAGATCGCAGCCGCGCGCGTGGACCAGTTTCTCGGCGCGCTGCGCACTACACGCTCGCAGTTCTATCCGCAGTTCGACTACGCGGCGGAGGCGAGCCGAAACCGCGCGAGCGCGGCGAGCGTCCCGGCAATACCGCCTGGCACGGATCGCGACTACAGCCTCTATCAGGCCGCCCTCGGCGCGTCCTGGCAGATCGACCTGTTCGGGCGCGTGCGGCGGCAGACCGAGGCCGCTCAGGCGCAGGTGTATTCGAGCGAGCAGGGCCGGCGCGGCGTCATCCTCTCCGTGGTCACCAGCGTGGCAACGGGCTACATCGTGCTGCGCGGACTCGACCGCCAGCTGGAAGTCGCGCGGGCCACCGCGGACAACTACCGCGAGACGCAGGAGCTGTTCGCGCTGCGCTTCAAGGGTGGCGTCGTCTCGCAAGTGGAGGTGGCCCAGGTCGAGTCGCAGTACCAGCAGGCGCTCGCGGTCATCCCCTCCCTCGAGCGTCAGATCGCGATTCAGGAGAACCTGCTCTCGATTCTGCTGGGCCGCAATCCGGAGTTCATCCCGCGCGGCATGACCATCGACCAGCTCACTGAGCCCGGCATTCCTGGCGCGCTCCCCGCTACTCTGCTCGAGCGCAGACCCGACATCCTGGATGCCGAGCAGCGGCTGCGTGCCAGCAACGCCCAGATCGGCGTAGCCAAGTCGCTCTACTATCCCACCTTGTCGCTGACCGGCGTGCTGGGGTTGGCAAGCACCGCGCTCGGCGACTTCACGTCGAGCAGCGCGACCACCGGCTACCTTGCCGCAGGGCTGACGGGTCCGATCTTCACCTTCGGCAACATCGAGGGTCAGGTGAGCTCGGCGGAAGCGGCGCAGCGCGAGAGCCTCGCGTTCTACCGGCAGGTCGTGCTGAACGCCTTCGGCGAGACCAACGACGCGCTGGTCGGCGTTCAGAAGAAGCGTGAGGAGTACGCCGCGCTGAACAAGCGGGTAGAAGCGCTGCGCCAGTACGCCAGCCTGTCGCGGCTGCGCTTCGACAACGGTGCCGCTAGCTATATCGAAGTGCTGTACGCGGAGAACGAGCTGTTCGGTGCCGAGCTCAACGCGGTGAGCGTGCTGGCGGAGCGCTACGGCGAGGTGGTGAACGTGTACAAGGCCATGGGCGGTGGCTGGATAGATCTTGCCGATCCGCTGGCGCGCCAGCCCGCGGCCGCGCCCACGCCGGAAGCCGCACCTGCTGATGCGACGGCCGCTGCAACTGGTGCGGCGGCGGCCGCGGCCTCACCTGCCGACAACCAGGATCGCACGGCGGTCGTGCAGGAGGGCAAGACCTCCGTGCTGAACGTCTACCGCGAGCGTGGCATCGGCGGCGTGGAGGTGCGTGCGCCGAAGTCCGGCTGGCCGGCTGCATTGATGGTGCGTTTTCACGGCTTCCCCGGTCTGGAGAGCTTCACGGCCAAGACTCCGACGGCCTCCCTGCTGTGCCAGACTCAGCGCCCCGAAGGTCGGCCTCCGGGGATGTATGCACCCTCAACGGCGCCCGCGTAGAAACGATCCACAAGTCGGGCGACCTGTATGAGGTCGGCTTGCCCGCCAGCATGCTCACGCCCGACACCGCAGCCGTCGAGGTGAGGTGGGTCGATCAATGGCGCTGACGGTTTGATCACAAAATCGCGACGCTGCGCTTGATCCTCAAGCACCTCGGCCTGTTCCTCGGCTATGGCCTGCTGTGCATGCTGCTGGCGCTAGCGGGCGTCTACGCCGCGTACGTGCGCGGCTTGCCCGACCTGAAGCTGTGGCAGACCGTATCCCTTGATGCGGAGTTCGAAGAGGCCGATGCGGTTGGGGTAACGACCCTCGCCGACTATCGCGCGCTGGAACAGCGGCTGTTCGCGCAGCTCTCGCACGAAATCTACGAGCAGGTGCCCGCCGCGCAGCGCCAGGTGTTCAACCGCTACGCGGCCGGCAGCCGTGCCGACCCGACCCGGCTGCCGGTTGACTGGAACCGGACCTTCGAGCTGAGGCCGGCCTCCCCACGCGGCGGCGTCCTGCTGCTGCACGGCATGTCGGATTCGCCGTACTCGCTGCGGGCGCTGGGCGAGCATCTCCATGCACGCGGCTACCATGTGGTGGGCTTGCGCCTTCCGGGCCACGGCACGGCGCCGGCTGGATTGCTGCGCGTGCGCTGGGAGGACATGGCGGCAGCGGTGCGCCTTGCTGCACGCGACCTGCGCGCGCAGCTGGAGCCCGCGAAGCCGCTCTACCTGGTGGGCTACTCGAACGGAGCTGCCCTGGCGGTCGAGTACGCGCTCGCCCGGCTGCAGGGCGAGCAGCTCCCGCAGGCGGATCGCCTGGTGTTGCTGTCGCCCGCGGTCGGCGTCTCGGCCGTCGCGGCGCTGGCGGTGTGGCAGGGGCGCTTGTCGGTCCTGCTGGGTGCGCCCAAGGTCGCCTGGACAGACATGGGTCCCGAGTACGACCCGTACAAGTACCGGTCCTTTACAGTCAACGCGGGCGATCAGGTCTATCGCCTCACCCAGGCCATCACTGCGCGGCTCGACGCGCTGAGCAAGTCCGGCCAGGTCGCCGGCATGCCGCCGATCCTGGCATTTCAGTCGGTAGCCGATGCGACGGTGTCGACGCCCGCGGTCATCGACGCGCTGTTGCGGCGCCTCGCGCCGCAGGGACACGCCCTGGTGCTGTTCGACATCAACCGCTACGCCGACGCGGCGGAGCTGTTCGCGCCCGGCGCACTCGCCGTGAAGGAGCACTTGCTCGCGGGGCCGCCGTTGCCGTTCGACCTCACCGTCCTGGCGAACGCGGACGGTGGGTCCGTCGCGCTCGATGCGTTCGAGCGCCGGGCCGGCGCTGCGGACAGCACCCGCGTCTCCACCGGGCTGAGCTGGCCGCGCGGGGTGTACTCGCTTTCCCACGTGGCCTTGCCGTTCTCTCCGCAGGACCCGGTCTACGGAGCCAACCCGCCCGCCGTCGAGGAGCTCCTCTACCTCGGCAGGCTGGACGTGCTTGGCGAGCGCGGCCTGCTCGCGGTGCCCGCGAACGATCTCGTGCGCCTGCGCTACAACCCGTTCTACTCGTACCTCGAGGCCCGTGTGGACGCCTTTCTCGACGCGGCCGGCGGGCGTGCGGTGAGGTGATCGCACACGTTGCGCCCGCGCCCTCTCGCCGGGACCGCAGGGCAGCGCCACCCGTCCCGCCGCGAGTGGTCCGGCTCCCGGCCAGCGGCGATGATATAGTTGAAAAAATTACACCGGCCAGCGGGCCAAACAAGTCGAGGTGCCCAGGTGAGCGCGTTCGCCTATCTGCAGGAAGTCCTGACCGACAAGTACGACATCAAGGCCGAAGCCATCCGGCCGGATGCAACGCTCGAGGAGCTGGGTCTGGATTCGCTGTCGGTCGCGGAGCTGCTGTTCGATGTAGGCGACAAGTTCGGCATCGACGTGCCCGACGACCGCACCGATTTCAAGACCCTGGGCGAGGCGGCAGCCATCGTCGACGAGCTGATCCAGGCCAAGGGGAGCTGAACAGTTGGCCAGCTCCCGGCGCCGTGTCTTCGTCACCGGGCTGGGTCTGGTGTCACCGCACGGCGGCGATCCGGCGGCGGCATTCGAACGGCTCTACGCCGGCGAATCGGCCGTGCGCAAGGTCTACAGCGGTACTGCGGAGCTGGGCAATGACGTTCTCATCGCCGCGGCCGAGCTCGATACCGCAGGCTTGATCCCCAAGGCCCAGCTCTTCGCCATGGACCGGGTCGCGCAAATGGCGGTGGTCGCTGCGCACGGGGCGATGGCCCGCGCAGGAGTGCTGGCCGGCGAACACGGCCCCGCCGATGCCGGCATCTACATGGGCTGCGGACTGGGCGGGGCGCAGGCGATCCAGGACGCGTACGGCATCTACTATCAGCGCCGCAGCCGCAAGGTCAAGCCGACTTCGGTCCCCCTCATCATGCCCAACGCGCCGGCAGCGCACATCTCGATGCGCTACCGGATCCTGGGGCCCTCGCTGACCTATTCCATCGCCTGCGCTTCGTCGGCGATCGCCGTCGGGGAGGCCTTCCGCGCAGTGCGTGACGGATACCTCGAGCGGGCGCTTGCCGGGGGCACCGAGGCGATGCTCAACGATGGCTCGGTGGTGGCCTGGGAAAGCCTGGGGGTGCTCGCAAAAGAGCATGCGGACGGGCCTGCCGCTTCGAGCCGCCCGTTTGCCGCGGACCGCACCGGGTTCGTGCTCGGCGAAGGCGCCGCGGTGCTGATGCTCGAGTCGCAGGAGACGATGCAGCGGCGCGGCGCGCAGCCGCTTGCCGAGATCGTCGGTTTCGCTGCCTCGAGCGACGGCCACAACCTGACGCAGCCGGCAATCGGAGGTCAGGTGCGCGCGATGCGAATGGCGCTGGCGGATGCCACGCTCGAGCCCGCCGCGATCGGCTACATCAATGCGCACGCAACAGCGACTCCGGTGGGCGACAAGGTGGAGATCGACGCGGTCAAGGAGGTTTTCGGGGAGCACGCTCGCCGGCTGGCGATCAGCGCCACCAAATCCATGCACGGACATCTGGTCGGCGCGGCGGGGGCATTGGAGTTCGCCATCACCGTGCTCGCGCTCCAGCGGCGGCGCTTGCCGCCCACGGCAAACCTGACAGTCCCCGACCCCGACTGCGACCTGGACTGCGTGCCCTGCCGCGGGCGCGAGGCGCCGGGGCTGGAGTACGCGCTGTCCAACTCGTTCGCGTTCGGCGGCTCCAACGCAGCGCTCATTGCCCGGCGCGTGTGAGTCGGCGGGGAGGGTCTTGCGAGGAGTGGCCGGGTTCGTGCGAGGTCGCCTTACGCGGCGCCACCCCGCCTCTTGAGAGGCTGTTCTTGATTTCGCGCCCTCGAGGCGCACTCGGCGTGGCATGCGCAGCGTGACGGGGGGTGGGAGTCTGCTCCGGAGGGTCTCACGCGGCGCATGACAGGGTGGTGCGTTCAGCACGTTGCCTCCCTCTCGGCGCCATCGTCGAACGAAGCCGCCACCGCCAGCGCCCCGACATAGCCGTCGCCCGGCGCGAGGACATGCAGCCGCCAGCGGCCCCCGGCAGCGTGCACTTCCTGCGGCTGCCCGGGCGTGAGCCGGTTCGGCTCGATGCGGATGCGGGCAAAGCCGGCCGTAAAGCCCGCGCCCGCGGCTTTCGACACGGCTTCCTTGCACGCCCACAGCTGCAGGAAGGCCCCGGCTCGCGCCTGCTCCCGCGTCCCGGCGAGCCATTCCTGCTCAGGAGCGCAGAGCACCCGGCGGGCAATGGGCTGCAGATCGAAGGGCCTGCGGGTGAGGCTCTCGACGTCGACACCCACCGCCCCACGGCTGGAGAGCGCGATCAGCGCCAGCTCGCCCGAATGCGTCAGGTTGAACTCGAGCGCGGGTGCTGCGGCCAGGTGTGGCTTGCCGTGGTCGCCGAGAGCGAAGACCAGATCGGCCGCGTGCTGCTGCAGGCGATGTGCGAGAAGCATGCGCACTGCGCAGTGCGCCACGGCGAAGCGGCGCCTGAGGGCGTCGCTGGAGAAGGCGTCCATCCGGTTGCGCTCCTCGGCCGACAGCACCTCGGCCAGGCGCCCCACCTCGTGTTCGCTTGCCTCCAGCGGTACGCGCCAGACCTGCACGCCCGGAACGTCGAGCGGCAGGACGACGCCGCGCATCGCTGCCATGGCTGGTACGGCCCGTCCTGCCCCCGACAATGCCTCCACACCGGGTACGTGCATGGGATCATCCGTCATGGCGGCCATTTTGCTGCCGCCGGCCTCGCTCGCGCCAGCCCGTTGCGTGTAGCCCCGCAGTGCCGCCTTGCGGCACAATAGCTCCATGAGAATCCCGGCTTTGCCAACCCATCGGAGACAGAACATGGTTCGTATCCACCCGTCCCGCCTGGCCGTGTGCCTTCTTGTCGTCGCCGCCGCGACCCTTGGAGGCTGCGCGTCCACCAGTCTCGTCAGCCAGTGGAAGAGCCCCGAGTTCAGTGGTCCGCCGTTGAAGAAAGTCCTGGTCGTGGGGGTCAGCAATCAGCCGGGTCCGCGCCGCATTTTCGAGGACGAGTTCGCGGCCGCGCTCAAGGCGGCCGGTGTGGACGCGGTGCCCAGCTACACGGTGATCCCGCAAGACGGCCAGGTCGAGCAGGCGGTGCTCGAGAAGGCGGTGAGAGACGTCGGCGCCGAAGGCGTGCTGATCACGCGCCTGGTCAGCAGAGAGCAGAAGACCCAGGTCTCGCCGGGCTACTACCAGCCGGTGCCCACGCTGGGCATGTACGGCTGGTACTCCTCGGCATGGGTGGGCTACTACGAGCCGCCCACGGTCTACCAATACGATGTCGTCACTGCGGATACCAGTGTTTACAGCGTGAACGCCGGCAAGCTCCTCTGGTCGGGCACCACCGAGACCTTCTCGCCCACCGATGTCGCCAAGGAGACCCCGGGGTTCGCCAAGGTCATCATCGGTGCGTTGAAGAAAGCGGGTATCGTCTAAGGCGGCTGTGATCAAGCAGCGTCCCGCCACGACCAGATCGGGGGACGTGGGACAACCGCTCTGGCCTTCCTTCGCGTTGACCGTGTCGTCCATGGTCCAACAATTTGCTCTGATCGGTGCGCCATGACCGTCCACCAAGACCTCGCCCGCATCGTCCTGGCAGTGCTGTTCCTGGTCGGCCTCATCGGTGCGTCTTTCTGGATCGTGCGGCCCTTTCTGGGCGCCACCATCTGGGCCGCCATGATCGTCGTGGCCACCTGGCCACTCATGCTCAGCGTGCAGGCGCGGCTGTGGAACCGGCGCAGCCTGGCGACCGTGGCAATGACCCTCGGACTGCTGCTGGTCCTGGTGATCCCGCTCATCCTGGCCGTCGTCGCGATCGTCGAGAATGGCGAGCGGCTGGCGGTCTGGGCCGAATCGTTGTCCACGGCGAAGCTGCCGCCGCCGCCAGAGGCCCTGGGCCACATCCCCTTCGTCGGGGCAAAGGCGGTGGCGGTCTGGGAAGAGGTGGCCGCAGAAGGTCTCGGCACGCTCACCGAGAGGATCACTCCCTATACCGGCAGGCTGGCGCAGTGGATCGCAAGCAAGGTCGGTGGAGTCGGGCTGGTAGTCGTGCAGTTCCTGCTCACGGTGGTGATTGCGGCGATCATGTACGCGGGCGGGGATAGCGCGGCGAGCGGCCTGGTGCTGTTCGGGCGGCGGCTTGCCGGCGATCGGGGCGAGACCACGATGCGCCTGGCGGCGCGCGCCATCCGCGGCGTTGCGCTAGGGGTGGTCGTGACCGCCCTGGTCCAATCGGTCCTGGGCGGAATCGGCCTCGCGATTGCGGGGGTGCCCCTCGCGGCCCTGCTCACCGGGGTGATGTTCCTGCTTTGCATCGCCCAGCTCGGGCCGCTGCTGGTGCTTGCGCCGGCCGTGGTCTGGCTGTACTGGAGCGGCGATTCACTCTGGGGCACGGTGCTCGTCGTGATCAGCGTCGTGGCGGTCACGCTGGACAACGTGCTGCGCCCCATCCTGATCCAGAAAGGGGCGGACCTGCCCCTGCTGCTGGTGTTTGCCGGTGTCATCGGCGGCCTGATCTCGTTCGGGCTGATCGGCATCTTCGTCGGCCCGGTGGTGCTGGCGGTCAGCTACACGCTGCTGGCGTCCTGGGTGCGGGAGGGGGCGGCGGGCTCCGGGAATCCGCCCGGTCCCGGCGGCGGCGAGGTTGCGCCTCCGGCCGGTTGATTCGCGTTGCACGCGCAGGCCGCCTCGGCAGACTATCCGGCAATGCTCGCCTCCTTGATCACATAGTCGGGCAGCACCGCAGGCGCGGGGTAGACCTGCAGGTACTTGATGCTGCCGAACGGGATGGCGAGCAGCGCGCCGTCGGCCTCCAGCATCAGCATCTCCTTTTCCAGCACTCGCTCCAGGCGCACGGGAATCGACTCGTCGTGCTTGACCTGCTTGGGAAAGTTCACGCGCATCTGGGTTCCATCCATGAAGTGGATGATCATGCCGCGCTCCAGGGTCATGCCGTCTCTCCTTGTCGTGAAAAGCCGATGATACGGCCGGCGCAGCGCGCGGCGCCACAGGAGCGAATCGAAGAAGACGCCTGCCCCCTGGCGGGAGAGGGCAGGCGCGTCGTTCCCCCGAGACGAGCGAGTCAAGTATCATCGCCGCTTCGTTCGCTGCAGCACAACCAGAACAAATGTCGAGACCCGCCGCTTTTGCTGCCCTGGCTCTGGGCGCCCTGCTGTTGTCCGCTTGCGGATCGAGCTCGCCCAAGCTGCAGCGCTTGCCACCGGCGGAGATGCGCGAAATCCTGCCGGCCCCCGGGGTGGAGACGGCGCAGGCACCTGCACCCGCGCCTGCTCCGGACGTGCTTCCCCCTGTGGCCGGGGCCGGCGCAGCCGCCGGGCTTCAGGTCGCCCCCGGCGCCGCCCCGGATGCGCCTCCCCCGAGCGCGCCCCCCGCAGGCGCGGCGGCGCCCACTACTACGGGGGCGGGGACCTCACAGGACTTCTCCATCTCGCTGACGAAGGGGGATGAGGCCTCGGCGCCGTCCGCAGTGCCCGCCCCTGCCGATCAGGCCGGGTGGCCACGCAGCTTCGCAGCGACCGGTGTGGCCTTCGAGGTGCACGAACCGCAGGTACAGCGCTGGGACGGCGCGTTCCTGGTAGCCGACGCGGCGGTGGTGGCGCACCCCGACGGCCAGCGCCAGCCGGTGCCCGGCATCGTGCGCATGACCGCCCGCACCGTGGTCGACAAGGCGGCCGGCACGGTAGCGGTGGACGAGCTGACCCTCACGGATGCAAGCTTCCCGGCTGCGCGCGACCGGGAGCCTGCGTGGCTGGCGCTGCTGCGCAACTTCGCCCCGCGCAGCGTCAAGCGGCTCTCACTGGCCCATCTCGAGGCGAGCGCCCAGCAGGCCAAGCTGATCGCCCAGGGCCGCGACGCCGCACAAGCGGTGGCGCCTCGGATCATCGTGGCCAGGAACCCCGCGCTGCTGGTTGCCATCGATGGCGAGCCCCGCTTCGTTGCGCTGCCGGGGACCAGGCTGCAAGGAGCGCGCAACACCCGCGCGGTGCTGCTGAAGGACCCGGCCGGCAGGCTGTACCTGCGTGTATACAACGGCTGGCTGAGCGCGACGTCGCTGCGCGGACCGTGGTCCATCGCGGACGAGCCGCCGGGCGCGCTGCAGGCGCTGCAGGCGGCCCGGGCGAGCGGGCGCGCGAACCTGCTGACCGGCAAGCCCAACGCAAAGACCGGCAAGCTGCCCGTTCTGGCCAAGAACAACGTGCCGCTCATCGTCGTGAGCACTCAGCCCACAGTGTTGGTCGGCGTCAGGGGCGAGCCGAAGTTCGCGCCGATTCCGGGCACCAGCCTGGAGTATGTGAGCAACACGTCCGCGCACATCTTCCGAGACACGAGCAGCAACCGGATCTATGTGCTGGCGGGCGGACGCTGGTTCCAGGGAACCGCCACGCGCGGCGCTTTCGATCTGACGCCGACTTCGGTGGACAAGCTGCCGGCGGACCTGGCCCGTATTCCCGCGAGCGGCCCCAAGGGCGCGGTGGCTGCGTTCGCGAAACCGGGCGGCGCAGCCGTGCCGGCGTCCCAACCTCCGCTGCCGGCCCTCGTAGCGGCGCCTCGCAGCCAGGCGCGCTTCGACGTGGTGATCAACGGCGATCCCAAGCTGCTGCCGATCCAGGGTACCGAGCTGAACTATGTCGCCAACGCCTCCGCGCCGATCATCCAGGTCGACATCAACGACTGGTATGGCGAGCAGAACGGCGTGTGGTTCAGGGCAACCGAGGCAACCGGGCCGTGGAGCGTGACGGATCAGGTGCCTCCGGAGATCTACCAGATTCCTCCCAGCGTGCCGATCTACCACGCGATCCACTCTCGCGTGTTCGCGTCCACCGAGGACGTGGTCTACTACGGCTATTCGCCAGACTATTTCGGCACGACCGGCGGCGCGACGGGCGTGAGCGTAGAGGGCGGGGACTATCAGACCACGCCTCCGGCGGGAATGGTGTGGGGCTGGTTCTACTGAGACCATCGCGACGATCCGCAGCCTGCCACTGCTCATTCACAAGAAGTACCTCCGCCGTGCGTCGCCCGATCGTTCTCATCTCCGTCGCGGCCATCGTGGTGCTCGCCGCTATCGCGCTCGGTTGGTGGTTTCTGCAGCACCGGCCACACGCAGCCCCCGCGGCGAGCATCGCGGGGGCGCACTACGTCGGCACGCAGGCCTGTGCGCAGTGCCATGGCGAGCAGCACGCCGCATGGCAAGGCTCGCAGCACCAGCTCGCGATGCAGCACGCAACGCCGGCGAGCGTGCTGGGCGACTTCAACGATGCGCGCTTCACCCACGCCGGTGTGACCTCGACCTTCTTCCGGCGGGACGGGAAGTATTTGGTGCGTACCGACGGCAAGGACGGCAAGCTCGCCGACTTCGAGGTGAAGTACACCTACGGTGTCGCCCCGCTGCAGCAGTACCTCGTCGAGTTCCCCGACGGGCGCATACAGGCCTTGTCGATCGCCTGGGACGCGCGCCCGCAGTCGCAAGGCGGGCAGCGCTGGTATCACCTGTATCCGAAGGAGCGCATCACCCACACCGATCCGCTGCACTGGACGCGCGCATCCCAGAACTGGAACTTCATGTGCGCGGAGTGCCATTCCACCGAGGTCCGCAAGAACTATGATGCCGCCACCGACACCTTTAAGACTACCTGGTCGGAGATCAGCGTCGGCTGCGAGGCCTGCCACGGGGCGGGCTCGGCGCACGTGGATTGGGCGCGGGACAAGGGCAGTGCACCCGATAAAGGACTGCTCGTGCGCTTCGACGAGCGGACCGGCGTGCACTGGGCGATCGACACGGCGACCGGCAATGCCAGGCGCAGCGCGCCGCGCGCCACCAGGAAGGAGATCGAAACCTGCGCCTTGTGCCACGCCCGGCGCGGGCAGATCTGGGAGGGGCACGTGCCGGGCCGGCTGCTCGCCGACACGCACCAGCCGGCGCTGCTCGGTGCCGGCCTGTACGAAGCGGACGGCCAGATGCGCGACGAGGTGTACAACTACGGCTCGTTCCTGCAAAGCCGGATGTACGAGCAGGGTGTCACCTGTGCCGACTGCCACGATCCGCATTCCGGCAAGCTGCGCGCGCCGGGCAACGGCGTGTGCTACCAGTGCCATTCGGCCGAGAAATACGGCGGACAGGCCCACACCGGACATCCGCTCATGCCCGAGCTGGCCAGCTGCCCGGCCTGTCATATGCCGGAGCGCAGCTACATGGTGATCGATCCCCGCCACGATCACAGCTTCCGTGTGCCGCGGCCCGACCTCAGCGTGACCTACGGCACGCCTAACGCCTGCAACGACTGCCACAAAGGCAGGTCCGCGCGATGGGCGGCCGCTGCCATCGAGAAGTGGCACGGGCCGCAGCGCAAAGGCCTGCAGGCCTGGACGCCGGCGTTTCATGCAGCCCGCAGCGGGTCGAGCGACTCGAAGAACCTTCTGCTGGCGATCGCGCAGGACCGCTCGCAGCCCGCGATCGGCCGCGCTACCGCCTACGCCGAGCTGGCCGAGTACCTGTCGCCCAATCTCGTTTCGGAAGTCCAGAAAGGACTGCACGATGCGGACGAGCTGGTGCGCCTGGGTGCGCTGCGCGGCCTGGCCGGTGTCTCCACCGAGCAGCGCTGGGGCCTGGCGAACCATCTGCTGAGTGACCCGGTGCGCGCGGTGCGCATCGAAGCGGTTTCCTTCCTCCTGCCGGTGCCCGGCGAGAGCCTCACGGCCGCACAGCGGGCGGCGCTCGACCGGGGCGTCGAAGAGTACATTGCGGTCCAGCAGGTCAACGCCGACCGGCCCGAGGGGCACATGAATCTCGGCCTGCTCTACAGTCTGCGCAACCAGCCGGACAAGGCCGAAGCACAGTACCAGGCGGCCCTCGCGCTCGATCCCGCCTTCGTGCGCGCGTATGTGAATCTCGCCGATTTGTACCGCGGCATGGGCCGCGAGGCCGATGGCGAGAAGCTGCTGCGGGAAGCGTTGCAGGGCTCGCCGCGCGAAGCGGTGCTGCATCACACGCTCGGCCTGCTGCTCGTCCGGCAGAAGCGTTACCCGGAAGCGATTGCCGAGCTGGCGCTGGCCGCACGGCTGGCGCCCGCCGATGCCCGCTACGCCTATGTTCTTGCCGTTGCGCTGGACTCCACCGGCAAGCGGCGCGAAGCGTTGAAGATACTGGAGGCGAGCCACCGCCGGCATCCGGCCGACCGCGACACGCTGCTGGCGCTCGCCACCATCAACCGCGATCTGGGCGCCCGCGAAGCTGCGCTACGCTACGCCCAGCAGCTGCTGCAACAGCTGCCGGCAGAGCCGGGCGTCCAGCAGCTCATGCGGCAGTTGCAGGGCGGCTCTTGAGCTGAGGAAGCTCGAATGGGCGCGCAATGCGCTCAGCCATGGCGCCCCTGCGAACGTGTTCAGCGTGGGGCCGCTGTGCAACAGCCCGACAAGCTGTAGAATCGCGGCGGGATCTTGCCCGGTTTCGCGCAGGAGCTCCGCAACTGCGAGCAACGGACCGACGCGTTCCTGCCCTGCGCCGACACCCTGCGGTAACAGTCGCGCGCGAGACAACCCTGCAAACCCCTGCGTCATGCCCTTTGGCTCCATGCCGGATGTCGACCGTAGTCGAGACGGTGTCCCGACCTTTCGAGCGCCGGCTGGGGCGATTGTGGACGTGAGCAGTAGCGTGAGCCGGTTGCACCACACACGCGGCGCAAAAGCGTCGCACAAACCGTAAAGGAGACCGACGATGAAACCAGAGCATTGGGGTTTGGCGGTATTGATGATGGCGGCGGCCTGGGTTGCACCGGCAGGTGCGGCCGGCTGGAACCCCCAAGGACAGAGCCAGCAGCTCGAAGCGGCTGCGGCGGCCATCGCCACGTTCAAGGCGACGGACTCGGGGCTGGAAGAATACTTCAAGAAGGCCTACGGCTATGCCGTGTTTCCGACCATCGGCAAGGGTGGCTTCATCTTCTCCGGTGCGTACGGGACGGGCACGGTGTACCAGAAGGGTGTGCCGGTGGGCTCGACCAGTGTGACGTCGGCCAGCGTAGGGTTCACGATCGGCGGCCAGACCTCGAGCGAGCTGTTGTTCTTCAGAGACAAGGCGGCGCTGGAGAACTTTCAGGCCGGCAACTACGAGTTCGCTGCCCAGGCCTCGGCTGTCATCGCCCGCGAGGGAGCGGCGGCCAAAACCTCGTATGACAATACCGGCGTAGCTGTCTTCGTGCACATCCTGGGCGGCGCAATGGTGGAGGCTTCGATCGGCGGTCAGAAGTTCGCCTACCAGCCGGGGCTGGGGAACTGAAACCGAAGGCATCGCGATTCTCGTGGAAAAGCCCTAGGTGCCACAGTACCCCCCTCTCCCCTTGCGGGCATAAGCGTTAACTTAGCTCATGCGAACACCACGTTTCCTCCCCCTTCAAGGGGGAGGCTAGGAGGGGGATGGGTCAGATTCGCACACAAACCCATCCCCACCCCAGCCCTCCCCTTGAAGGGGAGGGTGGCCTTAAGTAAACGCTTATGCCCCTTGCGGGAGAGGGCGGGGGGCGGGGGTGAGGGGTACCTGCCGAACCAGGTGCCGCAGTCCACTAAGCAGGAGGGCTATGAAAAGCGTTCGGAGCAAGGTATGTGTTTGGGCGGGCCTGGTGGCAGTGCTGGCGGGCTGCAACGGAGGCATCAAGGATGTGCCTCAGGACATCAACGTGTCGCCGCGGTCCCAGGAAGCGTACGACCCGTACTACAAAGACATGGAGAACGATCCGGTCGGCAGCAAGAAGCAGCAGCAGTGATTCCTCTGAACAGCTTTCATCCCCGCGCAGGCGGAATCCAAAGCGAGCAGCCGCGAGAGAAGGAGGATGGCCACGCTCCACCATTCGCTGGTCGCTTTCGCGCTCATCACGCTGATCGAGCTGGCGGTCATCGCGCGGATCCTGCTTCGGCCTCATCGCGACCCCGCTTCCCGAATCGCGTGGGTGGTGGTGGTTGGCGTGCTTCCTATGGTGGGGATGTTCGCCTATCTGCTTCTGGGTGAGGTGAGCATCGGGCGCCGCCGCGTGGCGCGGCTGCACGCAGTTCTCGAGCGAATGCCGCCGTTCCCGTCACCACCCGCCGGGGACGTGGCGGACCTCGCGGCCACCATCCCCGAGCGCTACCGGCATCTCTTTGAGCTTGGCCGTTCGATCAGCGGGTTCGACCCCGTTCGTGGCAACGCCGCGCACCTTTTGCCCAACTCCAACGCCACGATCGACGCGATGGTGGCCGACATCGATGCCGCCAAGGATCATGTCCATGTGTTGTTCTACATCTGGCTGCCCGACCACAACGGCCGCAAGATCGTCGAGGCCTTGAAGCGCGCCGCTGCCCGTGGCGTGACCTGTCGGGCCATGGCCGATGACCTCGGCTCGCGTACGATCATTCGCTCCGAGCATTGGCAGGCGATGCGCGCGGCGGGCGTGCGCGTGGCTGCAGGCCTGCCGATAGGCAATCCACTGCTGCGTCCATTGCATGGCCGCATCGACCTGCGCAACCATCGCAAGATCGTGGTCATCGACGATCGCATCACGTACTGCGGCAGCCAGAATTGTGCCGATCCCGAGTTCCTTGTGAAGGCGAAGTACGCCCCTTGGGTGGACGCCGTGATGCGCTTCGAGGGTCCCATCGCACGCCAGAACCAGTTCCTGTTCGCAAGCGACTGGATGACATATGTGGATGAGAACCTCGACGACATCCTGAGCAAGCCACTGCCATTGCCCCTTCCGGGAGGGGTGACCGCGCAGGTGATTGGCACGGGGCCTACGGTGCGCTACTCGGCCATGCCCGAAATGTTCGAATGCCTGCTGTTCGCGGCGCGCCGCGAGGCTGTCGTGACGACTCCCTACTTCGTGCCCGACGAGTCCCTGCAGAATGCGCTGTGCACGACCGCCTACCGCGGTGTCGACACGACGATTGTCTTTCCCGCCAGGAACGACTCATGGATTACCGGAGCGGCCAGCCGCAGCTACTACGCGGACCTGCTCGCCGCCGGGGTCAAGATCTACGAGTACGAGGGTGGCCTGCTGCACACGAAATCGCTGACGCTGGATGGCGAGGTCACCTTGATCGGCTCGGCCAACATGGACCGCCGCAGCTTCGAGCTCAACTACGAGAACAACATCCTGTTCCACGATCCCGCCCTCACCGGCGCTATGCGCGAACGTCAGCAGGACTACATCGCCCGATCGCGCCCGGTTCCGATAGAGGCGGTGGCGGCCTGGCCCATGCCACGCCGGCTGTGGAACAACCTCATCGCCACCCTCGGGCCCGTGCTGTGAGTGTTGCGCAGTCGGTTGACGGGAGCCACGCCACCCCGGCCTTCAGCCGATCCCTCCTCGAGAGAGGAGGAGAGAGGTCATTCTCCCCTCCTTTCTCAAGGAGGGGTGGCACGCGAAGCGTGACGGGGTGGTGAGGCATTTGTGCAGACTTCAATACAGCCGTATCAAGCCACTTACAGAGGGCTAACAGACCGGCGCGTGCCGGAACTGTAAGCGCCAGGGACCAGCCCTCGGATCGGCTCTGCGCTATAGTTGCGGCAGTGAGAGGTACACCGGAGTCGCGGTGCGAGACCCCCTTTCCCTCGATGGGCGAGGGCTGGGGTGGGGTCGCCTGCACGCCGGCCTTCTCGCCCCGACCCTTGTCCCGCCAGAACAGCGGGCACTGGTGCAGGTGGTCTTTCAACATTCTGCGAGCGGAACGAGCACCAGGATGGAACCCGTCGCCTGCGCCGGCTGCGACCTGCTTCAGCATGTCCCGCCGCTTGCGCCCGGCGCGAAGGCGCGTTGCACGCGCTGTGGCGAAACGCTCGCCACCGCTCCCGCCGACCCGCTCGATCGCACGCTGGCGCTCACGCTCGCGGCGCTGGCGGTCCTGATCGTCGCCAACACGATGCCGCTGATGGGGCTCGAGGCGGTCGGGCGAACGGCGAGCACGACCATCATCGGTGGCGCGCACGAAATGTGGGTGCAGGGACACGAGATCACAGCGGTCGCGGTGGCGTTCTGCGCTGTCGTCTCGCCGTCGGTGTATCTGCTCTGCATGCTGGCCCTGCTGCTCGCGGTCAGGCGCCCGCCCGCCCCGCACTGGGCAGGGCAGCTCCTGCGCTGGGCGGAGTTCATGCGGCCCTGGTCGATGAACGAAGTGATGATGCTCGGCATCCTGGTCTCCCTGACGAAGATCGCGGCTCTGGCGCATGTCATCCCGGGGATCGGGATGTATGCCGTCGGCGTTCTCGTCGTCCTGCTTGCGGCGATTGCGGTCAGCTTCGATCCGCGCGCGATCTGGGAGCGCGTCGAGTGGGCCGACGAGGAGTTGCGCCCGCCGGCCGCTCCAGAGGCTCGCGCTGCGGTACCGACGCGATGAGCGAGCTCGCCCTCACCGCCGCGCAGGCGGGGCTCATCTCCTGCGAGACGTGCGGTTTGCTGTCGCGGCCCGCGCGGGCGGATCAGCCGGGGCATTGCCCGCGCTGCGGTGCGCACCTCGCCTGGCGCCGCCGCCAATCCGTTCAGCGCACCTGGGCGCTCGTCATCGCGGCGGCGATCTGCTACGTGCCGGCCAACATCCTGCCGGTGCTGACGACCAACACGCTGGTGTCCTCCGAACCGGACACCATCATGAGCGGCGTGATCTACCTGTACACCACGGGATCGTGGCCGCTGGCGCTGATCGTGCTGGTCGCGAGCGTCATGATCCCGCTTGGGAAGACTGGTCGCACTGGGCTTACCTGCTCATCGCCGTCCAGCGCCGGTCGGCCGCCAACAACCGCGAGCGGACGCGCCTGTATCGCATCGTCGAGCTGATCGGGCGGTGGTCGATGCTGGACGTGTTCGTCGACACGTTCGTCGTGGCGCTGGTGCAGCTGCAGCCGCTGATGTCCGTGGAGCCCGGCCCGGGAGTGCCATTCTTCATGGCGGTGGTGGTGCTCACCATGCTGGCGGCGCAGTCCTTCGACCCTCGTCTGCTCTGGGATTCGGGCAGCCACCGGCAGCTTGCGCATGGCTGAAGACGTTGACCTCGGCGAGCTGCCTCGGGCGAGGGTCGTTCCGCCGAAGCGCACGCGCCTCTCGCCGGTGTGGATCATCCCGATCCTGGCCGCGGTGGTGGCCATCGGGGTCGCCGTCCAGCGGATCTTGAGCGAGGGCCCGAGCATCACCATCGTGTTCCGGTCCGCCGAAGGCGTCGAGGCGGGCAAGACCTTCGTCAAGTACAAGGACGTCAACATCGGCCAGGTTACGGCAGTGCGCCTTTCGGAGGACTTCGGCAAGGTGGAAGTCACCGCCAAGATCACCAAGAGCGCGGCGGGCCTGATGGTGGAAGACGCCAAGTTCTGGGTCGTGCGCCCGCGCATCACCCTGAGCGGGATCTCCGGGCTCGGCACCCTGCTGTCGGGCAACTACATCGGCTTCGAAGCCGGCAGCTCGAAAGACAGCGAGCGCAAGTTCAATGGACTGGAGGTACCGCCGATCATCACCGGCGGGATGGCAGGCCGGCAGTTCCTGCTCAAGGCCAGCGACCTGGGATCGCTGGGCATCAGCTCCCCGGTCTACTACCGCCGCCTGCAGGTCGGCCAGGTGGTGGCCTACGACCTCGCCGCGGACGGCAAGTCGGTCGAGCTCAAGGTGTTCGTCAACGCGCCGTACGACAAGTACGTCAAGGCCGAGACGCGGTTCTGGAACGCAAGCGGAGTGGACATCTCGCTCAGCGCGAATGGATTCGACGTGCGCACCGAGTCTCTCGTGGCGCTGCTGGCGGGTGGGCTCGCCTTCGACACACCCGCCTTCCTGGCGCAGGCCGAGCCGGCGGCCGCGAACACGGTGTTCAACCTCTCCAGCGACCGGACCACGGCGATGAAGCAGCCGCAATCCATCGCCAGGCACTTCGTGCTCTATTTCAGGGAGCCCTTGCGCGGGCTCTCGGTCGGGGCGCCGGTGACCTTCTATGGCCTGCAGGTGGGCGAGGTCACCGACGTGGGGCTCAGGTTCGACCCCGTAACGCTGGATGTCAGCCCGCGGGTGGACATCGACTTCTTCCCCGAGCGCCTGATCGCCACCTTGCCGGCAGCCCAGCAGGGCGTGGCGGCGGCCGTCGAGCAGAGCCCGAAGCAGAGCCACGCGCTGCTGCGACGCCTGGTGGAGCAGCGCGGCATGCGCGCGCAGCTCAGAAGCGGCAACTTGCTCACCGGCCAGCTCTATGTGGCCTTCGACTATTTTCCCAACGCGCCGAAGGCGAAGGTCGAGTGGAGCCACGAGGCGCCGGAGCTGCCGGTGATCGCCGAGCACGCTCCCCGACATCGAGAACAAGCTCACCAGCATTCTCGCCAAGCTCGACCGGTTGCCGCTCGAGGCCATCGGCGAGGATCTGCGCAAGGACCTGAAGTCTCTCGACCAGACGCTGCAGGACGCCAGCAGGCTGTTGAGCCGCGTCGACACCGAGATCGTGCCTGCATTGAAGACGAGCCTCGATGAGGCGCGCCGCACACTCGCCGCCACCGAGCGCGTGATGAAGGGCGCGGAAGCAACGCTGGTCGGCCCCAACGCCGCGGGACAACAGGAGCTGCGCGAGGCGCTGCAGGAGGTCGCCCGGGCCGCGCGCAGCCTGCGCGTGCTGACCGACTATCTGGAGCGTCATCCCGAGGCGCTGATCCGCGGCAAGACCGAGCAGACGGGCGGGAGAAACTGATGGGCCGCGTCGCCGTGCCGATGGTTCTGTGCGCCTTGATTGCCGCTGCGGGCTGTGGATCCACGCCACCCTCGCGCTTCTACACGCTGAGCGCGACCGCCAGGCCCACCGCGATGTCGTCCAGCGTGTCCGTGTCGGTCGGCCCCGTTTCGGTACCCGCGGTGGTGGACCGCCCCGAGATCGTAGTGCGCACGGGCCCCAACGAAGTGTGGCTGGATGAGTTCAACCGCTGGGCGTCCCCGCTGGAGGACAGCTTCGGGCGCGTTGTCGCCGAGAACCTGGTGGGGATGCTGGGCACGCCGCACGTGACCGTGTTCCCGCAGACCGACGCCGTGAATGCGGACTATCGTGTCGCGATTCAGGTGCAGACGTTCCAGTCGGCGCCAGGCGAGGCCGCTACGCTGGACGCGGTGTGGACGGTGCGGCGGTCTAAGGACGCGAAGGCCCAGACCGGGCGCACCAGCATCCGCGAGACGACACAGGGCAAAGGCTACGACGCCTTGGCCGCGGCTCACAGCCGCGCCGTTGCGCAGCTCAGCCGGGCTATCGCCGATGCCGTGCTGGCGCTCGAGCGCGACGCCGGCAGCTAGCTAGCTTCGCGCCGACCGCTTCGGCCCCTGCGGATTCGGAAGTCGGCCGGCTCCGAAGGCTCGCCGATAAGCGTGGTGGCCAGCCAGACCTCCGGATTCCCCTCGGCGATGCTGCGAGCATTCTGGCAAGGACTATACCCTCACTGCCGAGGTGACCATTCCAGAGGGCGGCCCGGAGGGAATGATCGTGACCTTCGGCGGCTTCGGCCTTCTACTTGCTCAAATGACCGGCCGGTCTTGGTTTACAATCTCCTCGATCTGAAGCGTCACCGCTGGGAGGGCGGCGTGGGCGTGGGCCACTGTTCTGGCGAGGCCCTCAATCCGGGCAAACACATTCTCCTGTTCGACTTTGCGACGCAAGGGTGCGCCGGCGTGTTTACGGTCGATGTCAAGGAGCTGGCCCGCCAGACGATCCCGCATACGATTCCGATCATCATGCCCGACGCCGCGCGCGAGCCTCAGCCGACTCCGGCGAAACGCTGGCGCGGGGCGTCGATAACGTTCCCGTCGCGACGGCTCGACCCATCGCGATCGCGGAAGGAACCGAGTGTTTTCAACCAGTAGCAAGGAGATCGTCATGAAAAGGGAGCAGTATCCAGTACTCAAGGCAGTTGTGGTGGCGGTGGCGGCAGCGCTGGGCGGGTACGCCGTACCCGCATTTTCGGACGCGATACCTACCTACACCTACTGCGTCTCGTATCCCAGGGATCCGGGATGCCCCGGATATGTGCCACCCGCTCCAAAAGCCGCGGCTCCCACACCTGCAGCTGCGCCTGCCCCCGAGCAGCCCAAGGAGAAGACGGTCGTCATCAACGAGCCGGGCCCGCCCCCGAACAAGGCCGGGGAGTGCTACACCAAGGTCATGATGCCGGCGGAATGGCGCAACGAGCCGATCCAGCAGATGGTGAGAGCAGGGGGCGAGCGCAACGAGTATTCCGAGCCGGTCTACCAGGACGCCGAGGAGCGCGTACTGGTGAAGCCGGCGAGCAAGAAGGTCACGGTGGTGCCGGCCGAGTATGGGCAGGTGGAAGAGAAAGTCCTGATTCGGGAGGCCTATCGGCGCGAGATTGAGATCCCGGCCCTGTACAACACCTATTACGACAGAGTGATGGACAAGCCTGCGCGCGACGTGTGGAAGCCGGGCCGCGGCACGGTCGAGAAGATCGACCCGGCCACCGGGGAGATCCTGTGCCTGGTGCATGAGGATGCAAGCTACAGGACGGTGGAGCGCAAGGAGCTGGCGCGCGCGGCGAGCAAGCGCTACGAGGACGTTCCCGCCGAGTACGCCACCGTCAAGAAGACCGTGCAGACCAAGCCGGAGAGCGTGCAGGAGGTCGAGATTCCGGCGGAGTACCAGACCATCAAGGTGCGCAAGCTGGTGAAGGCGCCCGAGCCGGTGAAAGTGGCGGTGGCACCGGAGTACGCCACGGTCAACAAGCAGGTGATGGTCAAGCCCGAGCATGCGGAGTGGACGCAGGTGCTGTGCGACGTGAACGCGACGGAGCCCAAGGTCAAGGAGGTGACGGAGGCGCTGAACCGGAAAGGCGCCTCGCCCCGGCTGCGGACAACAATGATAGATGGCAAGGTCGATCCTGAGCTGACCAATGCCGTCCGGTCGTTCCAGCAGAAGAACGGCCTGCAACCCACCGGGCTGCTCACCGTCGAGACGCTCGCAAAGCTGGGGGTGCAACTGAAGTAAATCGCTTAACTACCGCAACACCACCGTCCCGTCGCCGGCAGCCATGCGGGTTTATTGATCCCGCGCCTTCAGCGCACCCGGCGTGGCGCGCGCAAACGCGCGCGGGGTGGTGGGAATGACGTACCGGGCTCTTATCGATCCCGCGCCCTCCGGGCGCACTCGGCCTGGCGCGCGGAGAAGGCTCGACACCGGCTAAGCCAGCGCCGCCTCGACGTCTGCGGCGATCGCCTCGGGCTTGGTCTGCGGGGCGTAACGCTTGAGCGTCCTGCCGTCCTTGCCTACCAGGAACTTGGTGAAGTTCCACTTGATCGCTTCGGTGCCGAGCAGGCCCGGTTCGCTCGACTTCAGGAAGTCGTACAACGGATGGACCGCGGGGCCATTGACGTCGATCTTGGCGAACAGCGGAAAGCTCACGCCGAACCGGGTCTCGCAGAAGCTCTTGATCTGCGCTTCGCTGCCGGGCTCCTGCGCCCCGAACTGGTTGCAGGGGAAGCCCAGTACGGCAAAGCCACGATCCTTGAACGCCCTGTGCAGCTCCTCCAGCCCCTGGTACTGGGGCGTGAAGCCACACTCGCTGGCGACGTTGACCACCAGCAGGACCTTGCCCTTGTAGTCGGCGAGGGACTGCTCTTTACCCTCGACGGTGCGCGCGTGGAACTCGTAGACGGTGGTGCTGCCCATGGCATCCTCCGATAGCTGTGTCGGGCGCTTCGGATGCCATTATCCCCCAAGGTTCGCCGAGCCCATGCGTTCGGGCACAGGCCGGTTCGGAATCTTCTTCCCCGCGCGCGTGGACCGAGAAGCGCCACCTGTGCTGCAACCGGCGATACGGTGTGTAATCATTGTCGGTCTTGAAGAGGCCGGGGATGGCAGCCGATCAGTTGCACCGTGGACCGGCGCCCTGATCACGCAGAGACTCCGAGTCATGACCAGCGCACGCGCAGCCCAGCCTGCCGGGGATACCGCCAGCATTGCGCTGGAAGGCCGGATCACCGCCTATACGGTGGCGCCGATCTGGCGTGCCGCGCTCGAGACGCTGTCCCGCAACCCGGACCGCCGCATCGTCGTCGACGCGTCCAGGCTCGAGTACGCCGACGATACGGGGATCGCGCTGCTGTTCGATCTGCGGCGCCGGGAGCGGCCGCAGGGAGCCGAGGTCGCGATCGAGAACCTCGCCCCCAACCTCGCGGCACTGGTCGAAGGCTACGACCCGAAAGACTTCGCGGAGACCTACCGCAAGCCGCCCGCCCATCGGCATCATCGAGCACGTCGGCCGCGCAACTGCCTTCGTGGTCGACGACATCAAGACCATGACCATCTTCCTGGGCGAGTGCACGGCCGCGCTGTGGCAGGCGCTACGCCACCCCGGCACTATCCGCTGGGGAGAAGTCGTGGCGGTTGCCACCGAGGCAGGCGCCAACGCCGTGCCGATCGTCATGTTGATCGGCTTCCTGATGGGCGTGATCCTCGCTTTCCAGACCGCCCTCGTGGCGCAGGAGTTCGGCGCCGTGATCTTCGTCGTCAACGGGGTCGGCATCGCCATGCTGCGCGAGCTCGGCCCGCTGATGACCGCCATTGTCTTTGCCGGGCGCACCGGCGCGGCCTTCGCAGCTCAGATCGGGACTCAGAAGGTCAACGAAGAAGTCAACGCCATCGTCACCTTCGGCCTCGATCCGGTCCACTTCCTGGTGCTGCCCCGATTGCTTGCGGCGGCGCTGGTGATGCCGCTGCTGTCGGTGCTGGCCGGCGTGATCGGGATGTTCGGCGGCGCGCTGGTGCTGCTCAGCTTCGACATCGGGTTCGTCCAGTATTACAACCAGCTGCTCGGCGCGGTGCGCGCTGTCCGACTTCGTCATCGGGCTGGGCAAGGCGATCGTCTTCGGTATGGTGATCGCGGCGGATCGGCTGCCAGCGCGGTCTGGCCACCGGCGCCGGCGCCGCTTCGGTGGGCCGGTCGGCGACCAGTACCGTGGTGGCGAGCATCGTCTGGATCGTGGTGCTCGATGGGCTTTTCGCCGTGCTGATCAGCCGCTGGAACGTCTAGCCCGATGGCGCAGCCCGTGAGCCCGGCGCAACGCCATCCGCCGCCAGCACCGGGCGAGGCCCCGCGATCAGCGTGCGCAACCTGACGATCGGCTACGGCACGCGCGTGCTGCTCGAGCGCGCTTCCTTCGACGTGCAGCGCGGCGAGATCGTGGTGATCCTCGGCGGCTCCGGCTCCGGCAAGTCGAGCCTGATGAAGAACCTGATCGGCCTGTATCAGCCGATGGCCGGCGACGTGCTGATCGACGGGCGCAGCATCGTGAAGGCACGTGGGGACGAGAGAGCGCGGCTGCAGCGCAAGCTCGGGATCATGTACCAGAGCGGCGCCCTGTTCGGCTCCCTCACGACGCTCGAAAACGTGCGCTTTCCGCTCGACGAGTTTACCGCCATTGCGCTGCCGGAGAAGAACCTCACCGCGCGCATGCTGCTGCACCTGGTCGAGATGGGTTATGCCGAGGCGCTGATGCCGGCCGAGCTCTCCGGCGGGATGCTCAAGCGCGCGGGGATCGCGCGCGCCATGGCCCTGGGGGCGGACATCCTGATGCTGGACGAGCCCTCGGCAGGCCTCGACCCGATCACCGCGGCGAACCTGGACCGGACCATTCTGGCGCTGCGCGAAAATCTCGGCTTCACCTTCGTGGTCGTGACCCACGAGCTGACGAGCATCTTCACCATCGCGGACCGTGCCATCATGGTCGACTCGCGCTCGCGCAGCATTATCGCCACCGGCAAGCCTGCTGAGCTGCGGGACCACAGCAGCGACCCGCGCGTGCGCCAGTTCTTCAATCGCCAGCCCGACGCGGCTATGCCGAAACCGGAGCCCTCCCTATGAACGACAAGCAGCACTACTTTCGACTCGGCATTTTTGTCGTCGCGTCGCTGGTCATCCTGTTCTGTGTACTGTTCATCCTCGGTGCGCGATCCCTGTTCGAGCCCAGTGTGACATTCGAGACCTATTTCGACGGCTCGGTCGCCGGGCTCGAGCTGGGTGCGCCGGTAGGGTACCGCGGGGTCCCGCTGGGTCACGTGAGCGCAATCGCCGTGTCCTCGGCCTTGTACGAAGCCGACGTGCCGGTCGACAAGCGCAAAGGCTACATCGTGGTGCGCGCAACGCTGACCGGTGCCCGCACGAGGATCTGGAGGAACGAGCTGGACGCATTCGTGAACCGCGGCCTGCGCGTCCAGACGCAGCTCGCCGGCATCACGGGGCAGCAGCGTCTGGCGGTCGACTTCCTCGATCCGCAGAAGCATCACCCGCTCCCGTTCGACTGGAAACCCGACTACCCGTACGTTCCCTCGGCGCCAAGCCTCACTAGCCAGATCATCGCGGATGTCCAGAAAGTGTTTGCCAATCTCGACAAGGCCGACATCCAGCAGCTGGGCCAGAACCTGAATGCGCTGGTGGTGAACTTGAACAAGAAGCTCGATGAGGTCCCGGTCGCGCAATTGTCCGCGGAGGCCATGGCGGTCCTAAAGGACGCCCGCGCGACCATCGATCGCGTGGACCGGGTGATCGCCCAGTCCCCGATCGAGGAGACGGTGCGCAACCTCTCGGCCGCCTCCGCCCGGCTCGACGAGCTGCTCGCCGACCCCGCCCTCAGGCGGACCGTGGGCGATGCCTCGGCGGTCATCGCGCGCCTGCGCAAGATCGCCGAGACTGGGGAGCTCGACCGGATCGTGAAGAACGTCGATCGGACCGTCCAGCGCGCTGACGCCCTGCTCGGGCGAGAACCAGTACGACGTTCGCGGGGTCGTCCAGGACCTGCGCGTGACTGCGGACAATTTGCGCACGCTCTCCGAGATCATCAAGCGCTATCCACCCGGCCTGCTCGTCGGCGGACCGCCGCAGAAAGTCCCGCTTCCGAAGGAGGCGAAATGAGGGCCATGCGCCTGGTCGCTGCCGCGTGCGCCGCCATGACACTGGGGGCCTGCTCGATCGGCGATCCTGTCCCGAATAGGGTTACCTACGTCGTCGAGCCGCCGCTCCCGGCTCCTGCGCCGGCGGCGGCACGTCGCCCGGAGGCGCTGCGGATGGGCAACGTCCGCGTTGCACCGGCGTTCGCGGGCAGCGCGCTCGTTTACCGCATGGACGATGTGCAGTTCACGCCCGATTTCTACCACGCTTTCATCGCCGAGCCTGGGCCCATGCTGGGGGGGCGCATGGCCGAATGGCTCGACCGCGCGGGTCCGTTCAAAACCGTCGCGCAGCCCGGTGGCGCGGTGCCCGCGCCCTATGCGCTTGGAAGCAACGGTCACCGAGCTGTACGGGGACTTTCGCCCGGGTCAAGCACCGGCTGCAGTAATGACGGTGCAATTCGCCCTGGTAGATCTGAGCGGCCCGACACCCACAGTGGTGCTGGAACGTTTCATCGGCCGGCGCGTCGACATCCCGCACGCCTCGCCCGACGCGCTGGTGCGCGGCTACGGTCAAGCGCTCGGCGAGATCCTCACAGAGCTGTCGACTCAGATCGGCCCGGGCAGTGTGAAATAGGGATGCGCACGGCGCGCAGTTGCTCAACGAGGTGACCCACCAACCGCACCCGCTGGGGCGGCAACTGGAAAAGGTGAAGAACGGCACGCCCACGAGAAGTTCCGAGCAGGTGGCCGCCGATATGAAACCCTCGCCGTATGCAGGCTTGTACCTGGAGAAATCGACGGCGGCGGGCTCCTTCTCGAGGCTGATCAACACGCCGGTGTCGATGATCAATCCCACGCGACGGCGTCCGGGCGCATTCTGGCCAGCCCATGCTCGATGTCCTGTGCGAAGAGCTCGGCCTCGCGCGGACCCGGGCGGGGCAGCGAGCGCACCAGCTCGTCCAGCCGATCGAGGGCGACACCCCCTGGCGGGGCTGCCGGCACGAGCCGCGCAACTACTTCCTTGCCGCGCACGATGTCGAACTCGGCGCCCTGGTAGCGCACCTGGTTCAGGACCTCCGAGAACCTGCGCGCCGCCTCCGTTGCCGTGATCTTGGCCGCCATCGTGATGCTCCCATGTCAATCATAGGCACATTATCAGATAGTCATAGCGCGCTTCATCAACCTGCCGGCGGCCAAGGTCGACGGCTCGATCACGGACGCGCTTTCCCGCGGGAGGCAACGCGCTCGGCGCCTCAGCGGACCACCAGGCGAGATCAAAGGGACATGCTCCGATCGTGCATGTATCGACCGACGCCGGCGCACGCCGGCTCGGGGATACGGTCACTCGACCCGACGCAGCGGGCCACCGACAGATGCGGTCCTGCCACTTGACTGGGTTACATTACCATGGTAATGTGCCCGCATGCCGCTCGCTCTATCCAAAGTCACTGCGCAAGGCCAGATCTCTGTTCCAGCCGAGGTGCGCAAGAAGCTTGGCGTTGGACCCGGCTCCATCCTGGAATGGGATGAGCGCAATGATGAAGTTGTCGTTCGCAGGGCCGGGCGGCATACCTCGGCGGAGGTGCATGAGGCACTGTTCGCCAAGGGCAAGCCGAGACAAAGAGCACCCATAAGCGTCAAGGAAGGTATCAGAAGGCACATGCGCGAGAAGCATGCGCGCCGTTGATACCAACCTGCTTGTGCGTCTATTGGCGCGAGACGATGCGGCACAAGTAAATGCCGCGGAGAATTTTGTCGAGCAAGGCGCTTGGGTGTCTCACCTGGTCCTGGCCGAAACGCTGTGGGTGCTCGATGCGGTCTACGAGCGAACCCCTGCACAGCTCGCAAAGGCAATCGATCTGCTACTCAACCACAAGAATCTGACGTTGCAGGACGCGGACGTTGTTGCCTCGGCGTTGGCGCGCTTCCGTGCGCGTCCCTCCGTGGGTTTCTCGGATTGCATGGTGCTGGAAATTGCGCGCAAAGCCGGCCATTTGCCGCTCGGCACGTTCGACAAGAACCTGGCCAAACTGGACGGAGCGCACGCTCTTTAGCAGAGCCTCATTCGATCGCCGCAGGCCAGAGCTGTCCCATGACGCGCGGCGGCGGGTCATCTTCGCTAGCCCCAATCCTTCGTTCTGGCGAAGCTGCAGCGGATCTACGTGGAAACGAAGACCCTACCGCTCGCCGGAGTTGCGGCAAGGGTGCCACTCAGCCAGCAACTGCAGCAAGGAGTCCCGGTAAGTGAGAGACGGGAATCACCGCGGTACCGTTGCGCATCTGACTCGCTTCGCCAGCATAGACGAGTGCCCCGCCGTTCGGGGGCGGCGCAGGGCACAGGCGCGCGAACGCCTTCAGGCCCCTGAAGAAATCCCCGCTCACCGTCTCCCCGGCTTTGATCTCGATCGGAAAGACGCCGTCGCCGAGCTCCAGGAGCACATCGATCTCGTTGCCGTCGCTGTCCCGATAGAAGTGCAATGCCGCGCGGCGTCCTCGATGCCAGAACCACTTGAGCACCTCGACAACGACCAGGTTCTCGAACAGCGCACCTCGCAGCGGGTGCGACAGCACGTGCGACGCGTTTTGGATCCCCAGTAGTGGTTGAAGATGCCAGGTGACCCCGGTTCGATCGTGAAAAGAACCGATCCGCGGCTATGAAGCAAGGTCTGGGGTGATGCTGGTCCAGCGCCGCTGGCAAGCTTGCCTGGGAGCCCCCGGTTGTATTACCATCCGAATCCAAGTAATACCGGGGGGCAGAGATGGCCGTGCACGTCACTTCCAAGGGTCAGGTAACCATCCCCAAGCGCGTCCGCGACCTGCTGAACATCCAGCCGGGTAGCGCGGTCGAGTTCCAGGTGGATCCCGATGGCAGGGTCACCTTGCGGGGTGTCGGGCGTCCACGCAAGGTCAAGAGCCGCTTCGCAAAGCTTCGCGGCAAAGCGACCGTGCGCATGCGGACCGAAGAGATCATGGCCTTGACCCGCGGTGAGGTCTGACACACTTGGTCCTGGTAGACACCAACGTGATCCTCGACGTCGTGCAGGACGACCCGGTCTGGGCGGAATGGTCGCAGGGTCAGCTCGACGATTGGGCGGTTCGCGACGAGCTCGGCATCAACGCCGTGATCTACGCGGAGCTGTCGATCGCCTACGCGCGCATCGAGGAGCTGGAGGACACGGTGGACACCGCCGAGCTGCGCCTGCTGGAGATCCCGCGCGAAGCGCTGTTTCTCGCCGGCAAGGTGTTCTTGGCTTATCGAAAGCGGGGCGGCACGAGGACCGGCGTCTTGCCGGATTTCTTCATCGGTGCGCATGCGGCGGTCATGGAGTTGCCGCTTCTCACACGTGAGACGGCGCGCTACCGAACCTACTTTCCTGGCGTTGCGCTGATTGCGCCGGCGGTCTAGCCTTGGACCTCTCCGAGCGGGGCTCCCGGGACACCGGTGGGGTGATGTGAAAGTCCGCGCCAGCTCTTCAAACCCTCAGTAGCGCCCGAAAGTCCAACCCCAATCCCCGGCTCTCCAACATCCCGAGCTACGTCGACAAGAAGTACAGCTCCTACACCAACCGCTACTACCAGGGCCCCGCAGGCGAGATCCTCGACGCACGGCGCGCCGGCCAGGCGAGCCCGCGAGCGGCACGCCCGTGGTGCGCAGGAGCGTATCCCGCCATGGTTGCAATCCGTCCCGTCCTTGGCGTAAGATGTCTTACCCACGTCTTACTTTATTGCCGCTCATGGAAACCACCAGACTGTCCAGCAAGGGTCAGATCGTGCTTCCGAGGTCGATCCGTAACGCCCGTAACCTTCAGCCCGGGACGGAGTTCTCCGTGGAGGAGACCGCGGAGGGGATCCTGCTGCGCCCGCTGAAGCCGTTTGCCACGACGAGCGCGGACCAAGTGTTCGGCTCCTTGCGTTACGCTGGGAAGGCGAAGACCGTCGAGCAGATGCACGAGGCAGTGCGGGTCGAAGCCAGGCGGCGGCGATGATCGCCTTGGATACCAACGTCGTTGTTCGCTTCCTCACCAACGACGACGCGGCACAGGCCCGTCGCGCCCGTCGGCTGATCGAGGGCAACGAGGTCTTGATTCCGGCCACTGTGCTGCTCGAAACCGAGTGGGTGCTGCGTGCTGGGTACGGGTTCGCTCAAGAGCACATCCACAAAGGCTTTGTGAGCCTCCTGGGCCTTTCGACCCTGCATACCGATGCACCGGACCGGGTCCGTCAGGCGCTGGACTGGTACGCGAGCGGACTGGACTTCGCCGACGCACTTCACCTCGCGTTCAGCAAGCCGGCTGAGCAGTTCGCCACCTTCGACGACAAGCTGGCTCGACGGGCGAGTAGGATCGAGGGCGTGACTGTCGTGGCACCCTAGCCTAACCCTAGCCTGGACAATTCGTAAGAGGATCAGACACAAGGGTCTAAGGGTACGCGCAGGTCGGCCGTATGGTGGACGAGATCGACCGCCTTGGCTACGGAAACAACACCCTGATCCTCTACATCTGAGACCTTTGACTCGACGCGCGAGGTACGCCACACTGCCGGGTGTACGCCGCACCGCCAGCCGCTGGCGACGAGCCAGAGCAAGCCCTGAAGACGATTTCCGAGCGCTGACGGATCGGGTCGCGACCTGGAGGTTCACCTCGCATGCTCTTCCACTTGTTTTTGATCAAGCCATCCCACTACGACGACGAGGGATATGTCATCCAGTGGGTGCGCTCGTCGATTCCCGCCAACACGCTGGCGGCCGTATACGGGCTCGCGCTCGACTGCGCGGAGCGCCGCGTGCTGGGCGGGGACGTCGAGATTCGCATCAACGCCTGGGACGAAACCAACACCCGGGTCAGGCCCGATCGAATCATCCGCCAGGTCCGGGCCGCCGGCGGGCGCTGCCTGGTCGCGCTGGTGGGGGTGCAGAGCAACCAGTTCCCGCGTGCCGTGGATATCGCGCGCCCGCTGCGCGCTGCGGGTGTGCCGGTGTGCATCGGCGGGTTCCATGTCAGCGGCTGCCTGGCGATGCTGCCCGACGTGCCGGCCGACCTGCGCGCGGCACTCGACCTGGGCATCACGCTGTTCGCGGGCGAGGCCGAGGGACGGCTCGACGACCTGCTGCGGGCCGCCTATGCGGGCAAGCTCGAACCGGTCTACAACTTCATGAACGATCTGCCGGGCCTCGAAGGGGCACCGGTTCCGTTTCTTCCGGCCACCGTGGTCCGCCGCACCAGCGGAGTACGGACCAGCTTCGATGCCGGCCGCGGCTGCCCTTTCCTGTGCAGCTTCTGCACGATCATCAACGTACAGGGGAGGAAGTCGCGCAGCCGCAGCGCCGACGACGTCGAGCGCATCGTGCGCGCCAACCTGGCGCAAGGCATCCACAGCTTCTTCATCACCGACGACAACCTCGCGCGCAATCAGAACTGGGAGGCGATCTTCGACCGGCTGATCGAGCTGCGTGAGCAGGAGGGGCAGCGCATCCGGGTGATTGCGCAGGTCGACACCATGTGCCACAAGATTCGCGGCTTCATCGAGAAGGCGGCCCGGGCCGGTGTCAATCGCGTGTTCATCGGACTGGAGAACATCAACCCGGACGCGCTGAAAGGAGCCAGGAAAGGCCAGAACCAGATCACCGAGTACCGGGCGATGCTGCAAGCGTGGCACCGCGCCGGTGCGATCACCTATGCCGGATACATTCTGGGCTTCCCGGGCGACACGCCGGCCTCGATCGAGCGCGATATCCGCATCATTCAGCGCGAGCTGCCGGTCGATCTGCTCGAGTTCTTCCTGCTGACCCCGTTGCCGGGCTCCGCTGACCACAAGAAGCTGTACCTGACAGGGGTGGAAATGGAACCGGACATGAACCGGTACGACCTGGTGCATGTCACTACCCGCCACCCCGCCATGTCGGACGAAGAGCTGATCGGAATATACCGCCGGGCGTGGGACCTCTACTACTCGCCAGAGCACGTCGAGACGGTGGTGCGCCGCGCGAAGGTGTGGGGCCGCGACACACGCGACATGACGATGAAGCTGCTCACGTTCTACGCGCTGATGGCCCTGGAGAAGGTGCATCCGCTGGAAGGCGGGCTGTTCCGGCGCAAGTACCGCCGCGATCGCAGGAATGGCTTGCCGATCGAGAGCCCGCTGCCGTTCTACGCGCGCTATGTCTGGGAAGTCGTCTCCAAGCACGCGCGCTTCGCCGCGATGTGGCGGCAGTATGTGCGCATCCGGCGGCGCGTGGACACAGACCCGACCCCCTACATGGATCTCGCCATGACACCGGTGCAGGACCATGAGTACGAGGAGTTGGAGATGTACAGCGCGCCGCAGGGGGCAAAGGTCGCGGTCGAGAAGCTCCGGCGGCGGACCGCTTTGCGTGCCGCGGACGCGTCCAGTTCCCATTCGTAGACCGGGTGGAGCGGTACGCCGCTGCGCAGGCGTCGGCGCGACGCCCGGAATCGCGCAGGCCGCACGCCAAGACCGCGGGTGCCCTCGTCGCCTGCCGTACGTCCAAGGGGATTCGGACGACAAGATCCAGCATCGTCAAAATCCACATTGACGACCACGGGCCCGGTGAGCTCTATCATCTCGGGCGGGAGAGCAGCATCTGGGGTCGCGGTGCTGACGTACGGGAATGAAAAGATCAGGAACGACGGAGAAGTCGAATAGGAAGCAAGACGCAAGTACTGATCGGAACGCTCTTCCTCGGCGCGGCCCCGAGCATCGGGGCCGCGGAACAGACAGCCCCCCAACCCGCTTCCGGCGACGTGCTGCTCCTCGACAATTTGGGGCGGCCTGTCCACACGCCCGTAGAAAGCCTGCCTCAGGGCCTGCGGCCACGGTCCCAGACCGAGCTGAAGTACCAGACGCCGGCCCCGCAAAAGGGCCGCAAGCTTCCGCAGGAGCTCGAGGAGAAGCTCGAGTCGATGCGGGAGGGCCTGCCCGCGTTCGAGTGGTTCCCGGCCGCGCCGCCGCGTCTGATGCCCTATCTATTCAGTCAAGACGAGCTCGGCAACACGGTCGCTCAGCCGGGGCCGCTGATCGACGTCTTCCCCCTGGAACCGCTGGCGCAGGGAAGCAAGACCTGGCTGTCGGCACGCGGCCTGCGTTACTCGCTGGCGCAGACCTTTACCTACTCCGGCATGAGCGATGTGATGCAGGGGGACAACGACCTGGGCAACTACAACCTCGACCTCGCGGCCAAGTGGGCGGTGTTCGATATGCGTGGCGACCGCGGCACCGCCGGCTGGATCAGCGCGGAGATCCAGTATCAGGCTACGCTGAGTGGCGGGGGGCCGGAGCAAAGCGTCGAGGCCAACATCGGCGCGCTGACCAATCCGTTAGCGTTTCGCTCCAGCCACAGCGGCTGGCGCGTGCCCGAGCTGGCGTGGCAGCAATCGTTCGGCGCCGGGCGATGGGTCGCGCTCGCGGGGGTGATCGACCAGGGCAACTATCTCGACGTGAACAGCTACGCCAACACCGGCCGCGGCCAGTTCATCAACTCGGCGCTCGTCAACAGCATGGTTCTGCCGTTGCCTGCCTACAACTACGGTCTGAACCTGCAGTGGCAGCCGAGCAACGACTGGTACGGCATCCTCGGCTACTCGGTAGGCAACGCCACCGCCGGCGAGAGGCCGGGGACGGATTTCAGCTGGCAAGCCTGGTCGCTGCAATGGGAAGTGGGCTATGCGCCGGACGATGTCTTTGGCCTGGGCCCCGGCGTCTACCGCATCCAGCCGTTCCTGGCCCGCGCGGGCGGGTCGGTGCAGGGCGGGCTGGGCTTCAACGTGGAGCAGCGGCTGGGCCGCAACTCGCCATTCGGCTGGTTCGGGCGGTTCGGCGTGGGCGGCTCGCAGGTGTCCGGCGGCGCCAAGATACAGGTCGGCACGGGTTTCGTCATGAACGCGCCGCTCAAGTATGCCGGCTGGGTTCCGCGCCTGACGAATGACCTGCTCGGCGTGGGGTTCGTCTGGAGCCAGCCCTCCGCCACCACGCAGACCGTGTACCACGAGAACGAGTACGTCTTGGAGACCTTCTATACGCTGCAGCTCTCGCCCGCCAGCGTCCTGCAGCCAGATCTGCAGATCGTATGGAACCCGGCATTCAACCCCGACCCTGGACCCGCCGTGGTGTTCCAGTTCCAGTTCATCGTCAGATGGTGAGCCATGCTGAACTGTTGTAGTGACAGCGATCCATTTTGCTCGAGCCCGCATTGAACCCTGACCCCGGCAAGCTGCGCAAACACTTCTCCATGGTCCGCGGGATGCACCTGGCCGATCTCTTCACGCTGGGTAACGCGGCCTGTGGTGTCGCCGGCGTCTTCTGCGCTATGGTCTATGTCGGCACTCAGTCGCTGGCGTATTTCTTCGCCGCCGCCGCGCTGGCGCCGGCCGCTTTTGTACTCGACGTGCTCGACGGCCGCATAGCCCGCTGGCGGCACACGCACTCGGCGCTCGGGCGCGAACTGGACTCGCTGGCGGACGTCATCTCCTTCGGTGTCGCGCCGGCGGCGCTCGCATTCGCAGCCGGCCTGCGGGGCGGATGGGACTGGGCAGTGCTGATCTACTTCGTCTGCTGCGGCGTGAGCCGCCTCGCTCGCTACAACGTAACCGCCGAAGAGCTTTCCCGAGGCGCAGACAAGGTTGCCTACTTCGAAGGCACCCCGATCCCCACCAGCGTGGTGCTGACCGGCGTGCTGGCGGCCGCCGCCTGGCAGGAGCGTTTGGGTGAAGACCTGTTCGGGGGCGTGTGGTCGCTCGGGCCAGCGGATCTGCATCCGCTGGCCCTGCTGTTCGCGCTGTCCGGGACATTGATGATCAGCAAGACGCTGCGCATCCCCAAGCTATGACGCATCGGCAGCCGGACCTGATACCCTAAGAAGATTCCCTCCCCCTTTTAGGGGGAGGGCGAGGGTGGGGGTGAAAGGCATGCGCTGTGGTGATGCGGCGCTTCACCCCCATCCCAGCCTTCCCCCTCGGAGGGGGAAGGAGCACATCACTTCGCCGCCTCAGGCGGCTCACGGGGTGTTCGCGCCTTCGAGGCGCTCACAACTCAAGCCCCGGCTTTGCCGGTTGGGACCCCCGGGGCTCACGATCCTGGAACAGACAACATGAGCACGGCGCTTCCGACTGTCTATCTGGCCCGGCATGGCGAGACCGCCTGGAGCCTGTCTGGCCAGCACACCGGGCTCACCGATCTGCCGCTGACCGAGCGCGGGGAGCGCAACGCCCGCGCCCTCGGGGAGCGGCTGCGGGGATTGAGCATGGCCAAAGTGTTCACCAGCCCTTTGCAGCGCGCGGCACGCACTTGCGAGCTGGCGGGGTTCGGCCCGGCGGCCGTGGTGGATCGCGATCTGGTCGAGTGGGATTACGGTGACTATGAGGGGCGGCGCACGGTTGAAATCCGTGCCGAGCGCCCGGACTGGCAACTGTTCCGCGACGGCTGCCCGGGCGGTGAGTCGCCGGACCAGGTCGGCGCGCGGGCCGACCGCGTGGTGAGCCGGGTACGCAGCCTCGACGGCGACGTGCTGCTCTTCTCGAGTGGCCATTTCCTGCGCGTGCTGGCGGCCCGCTGGCTCGCCCTCGAACCGGCGTCCGGCCGGCACTTTCTGCTGGGTACCGCGAGCCTCAGCGCATTGAGCTATGAGCACAGCTTGGCGCAGCCGGCGATCCGGTTGTGGAACGACACGCGCCACGTGAGCCCGTGATTACGGCAGAGGTGAGACAATACGGTTGAGTCTGCGGGGACCAAGACCATGAATCAGAGCACGGCGCCGGCGCCGGTACCGGACCTGTTGGGCCTTCTTGCACAGTACGGCTGCGGGCCGATCCAGTTCACCGGGGCGGATGGGCTGTACGACCGCCACCTGCTGTTCGACAACGTCATCGATCCTGCGACGGCCGATGCGCGCGACCGCTTCGAAGCGGCGGCCCGCTCCGTGCGGGACGTGCTCACGCAACGCTGGGTGCTGACGCAGAACGCCTACGAGCGCCGGAACCCGAAGCGGGTCTACTACCTGTCGATGGAGTTTCTCATCGGCCGCCAGCTGGGCAACAACATCATCAATCTGCGGCTGGATCCGCTCGTTACCCAGATCGCCAGGCAGCACAACGTGGAGTGGAGCGACGCCCTCGAGCAGGAGCCCGACGCGGGCCTGGGCAACGGCGGGCTCGGCCGGCTCGCGGCCTGCTTCCTCGACTCGATGGCCACCATGCAACTGCCCGCGATGGGCTACGGGCTGCGTTACGAGTACGGCATCTTCAAGCAATTCATCCAGGACGGCTGGCAGAACGAGCGCCCGGACAACTGGCTGCGCCGCGGAGACCCCTGGGAAGTCGCACGTCCTCAGGAGAAAGTGGAAATCAAGCTGAACTGCTGGTTCGACGTGCACGGCGGGACCTTACGGGCGATCCCCGGCCGGCAGTCGAGCCTGATCGGGGTCCCGTTCGATCGGCCCGTGGTGGGCTACGGCGGCAAGACGGTCAACACTCTGCGACTGTGGGCAGCGGCTGCCCCCGACTACTTCGACTTCCAGGTGTTCAGCCACGGCGAGTTCGTCGGTGCGGTCGCCGAGACGCTCGCCGCCGAATCCCTGACGCGCGTCCTGTACCCGGACGACTCGACCAGCATGGGGCAGGGGCTGCGCTTCGTGCAGGAATACTTCCTGGTGGCCTGCTCGCTGGCCGATCTGGTGCGCCGCTTCCGCCGCGGCAACAGCGACTGGAGCGCGCTGCCCGAGAAGGTCGCCATTCAGCTCAACGACACGCATCCGACCCTGGCGGTGCCCGAGCTGATGCGCATCCTGCTCGACGAAGCGCGCCTGGGATGGGGCGAGGCCTGGGATCTCACTCGGCGAACGCTCGCGTACACCAACCATACGCTGCTGCCGGAAGCGCTGGAGAAATGGCCGCTCGCGTGGTTCGAACTGCTGCTGCCGCGGCACCTGGAGATCATCTTCGAGATCAACCGCCGGCTGCTCGACGATGTGCACGCCCGCTTCCCGGGGGACGAGGATCGCGTCCGGCACATCAGCCTGATCGAAGAGGGCGCCCAGCGCAAGGTTCGCATGGCCAATCTGGCGATCGTCGGCTCGCACAGCACCAACGGGGTGGCGGCGATCCACTCCGAGCTGCTGCGCACGATGACGGTCAAGGACCTGGCCGAGATCTTCCCCGAGCGCTTCAGCAACAAGACCAACGGCGTCACGCCGCGGCGCTGGCTGCTCGTTGCGAATCCCGCGCTGTCTGCGGTCATCAAGAGCGCCATCGGCGAAGGCTGGATCACCGATCTCGCAAGATTGAGCGGGCTGCATCCGTTCGCCGACGATCCGGCCTTCCGGGACGAGGTCCGCAAGGCCAAGCGGCAGGCCAAGGTGCAGTTCGCCGACTGGCTCAAGGCGACCTCCGGTCAAAGCGTGGATCCCGACTCCATCTTCGATTGCCAGGTCAAGCGCATCCACGAGTACAAGCGGCAGCTGCTCAATGCGCTGCGCGTGGTGGTGCTGTACAACCGGCTGCGTGAGAACCCCGGCCTGGCGCTGTCACCGCGGACCTTCTTCTTCGCCGGCAAGGCGGCGCCGGCCTACCGGCTTGCCAAGCTCATCATCAAGTTCATCAACAACGTCGCAGGCACGATCGACGGGGACCCCGTCGCGGCCGGGCGGCTCAAGGTCGTGTTCCTGCCCGAGTACTGCGTTTCGCTCGCGGAGCGGCTGATCCCTGCATCCGATGTGTCGAACCAGATCTCGACCGCCGGTTACGAAGCGAGCGGCACGAGCAACATGAAGTTCATGATGAACGGGGCGCTCACCATCGGCACGCGCGACGGCGCGACTATCGAGATGGCGGAGGAGGCGGGCGAGGAGAACTTCTTCCTGTTCGGCCTCACTGCCCAGCAGGTGGCCGACAGCCGAACCTGGTACGACCCGCACTGGCACTACGACCACGAGCCGGAAACCCGCGCCGCGCTCGATCTGATCTTCTCGGATCACTTCAGCCGCTACGAGCCCGGTATCTTCGCACCGCTGCGCGATACGCTGCTCACGCTCGGAGACCACTACATGCATCTGGCCGATCTCAAGTCCTACCTCGACGCGGACCAGCGGCTGGTGGCGCTGTACGGCGACCCGCAGGGGTGGGCGCGCAAGGCGATCCTGAATGTGGCCGGCTCGGGGAAGTTTTCGAGCGACCGGACCATTTCCGAGTACGCGACGCAGATATGGAATGTGAAGGCGTGTCCGGTCGGGTGATCAGCGATGGGCTGCGCGTGCTTGGGTTTCTCGGGCAGGCTCCCGCACCACCCCGTCACGCTGCGCGTGCCACGCCGAGTGCGCCTCGAGGGCGCGAAATCAAGAGGCGGTCGAGTCGTGGGCACTCGTCAGACACAGGATTGATCCCATGGCGATCTCCCCCCTGGCCGGCAAGCCCGCGCCGAAGGAACTGCTGGTCGATCTGGGCCGGCTCGAGCGAGCGTACTACGAGCGGCAACCGGACCTGGCCGATCCCGCGCAACTGGTGAGCTTCGGCACCAGCGGGCACCGAGGCTCGCCGCTGCACGGCTCTTTCACCGAGGCGCACATCCTGGCCATCACCCAGGCCATCTGCGATTACCGGTCTGCCCAGGGCACCGACGGTCCGCTCTACATGGGCAAGGACACGCATGCCGTATCGGGCCCGGCCCAGCGCAGTGCGCTGGAGGTTCTCGCCGCCAACAACGTGCAGACCGTGATCCAGCGCAACGACGGCTTCACGCCCACACCGGTGATCTCGCGCGCGATCCTCGTTTACAACCGCGGCCGGAAGGGCCATCTCGCCGACGGCATCGTCATCACGCCGTCACACAACCCGCCTGAGGACGGCGGCTTCAAGTACAACCCGACCGACGGCGGCCCGGCCGACACGCACGTGACCCAGTCGATTCAGGACCGGGCCAACGCGTTGCTGCGCAATGGGAATGCCGGCGTGAAGCGCGTGCCGCTCGCCGCCGCCATGAAGGCGGCGACCATGCACGAGGAAGATCTCCTCATGCCCTATGTCGAGGACCTGCGCAACGTCGTCGACATGGAGGCCATCCGGGCGGCCGGACTGAAGCTCGCCGTCGACCCGCTCGGCGGTGCCGCGGTGCAGTACTGGGAGCCGATCAACAGCGTCTACAAGCTGACATCGCGATCGTAAACCCCAGGGTCGATCCGACCTTCTCGTTCATGACCGTCGACCACGACGGCAAGATCCGGATGGATTGCTCCAGTCCGTATGCGATGGCCGGTCTCGTCCGGCTCAAGGATCAATACCGCGTGGCCTTCGGCAACGACACCGACGCCGACCGGCACGGCATCGTCACGCCCTCGGTGGGGCTGATGAATCCCAATCACTATCTGGCGGTGGCGATCCAATACCTGCTCACGCACCGTCCCAGCTGGCCCGTCCAGGCGGTCGTGGGCAAGACGCTGGTCAGCAGCACGATGATCGATCGGGTGGTGCGAAAGCTCGGCCGCGGGCTGAGCGAGGTCCCGGTCGGCTTCAAATGGTTCGCGCCCGGTCTGCTGGACGGCTCATTTTGCTTCGGTGGCGAGGAGAGCGCGGGAGCGAGCTTCCTGCGCCGCGACGGGACGGTGTGGACCACCGACAAGGACGGCCCGATCATGAATCTGCTGGCGGCGGAGATCACCGCGCGCACCGGCAAGGACCCGGGCGAGCATTTCCAGGCGCTGGCGGCGGAGTTCGGCATGCCGTACTACACGCGCATCGACGCGGCGGCCACCCCCGAGCAGAAAGCGAGGCTGGAGAAGTTGTCGCCGGAAGCAGTCACCGCATCGCGGCTCGCCGGTGAGACGATCACCGCCAAGCTCACCAAGGCGCCGGGAAACAACGCCGCGATCGGCGGTCTCAAGGTTGTGGCCGCCAGCGGCTGGTTCGCCGCGCGCCCGTCCGGCACGGAGAACATCTACAAGATCTACGCGGAGAGCTTCAAGGACGAGCGCCATCTGCAGGCGATCGTGGACGAGGCGCAGCAGATTGTGGACAGCGCGCTGAGGGGTGGCCATGCATGAGCCGATCTAGTTCTTGAACTGCGCATGCTGAGACGCGAACCCCACACCGCCCCGTCGCTGGAGCCTGCCCCGAGCAACGATCCGTGGGCGCCTCCCCGCCTCGAGAGAGGCGGGGAGATAAGAACCCTCCCCTCCTGCCCGAGGAGGGGTGGCGCGCGCAAGCGCGACGGGGTGGTGGGAGCCTGGCCGAGGAGGGGCGGGGTGGCGCTCCGTGGTTCAAAGGTATCGCAATGGAGAGGCGCTTGACGCAGCCCACCCCGGTCGTCTTCCTCGTCGACGTAGACAACACACTGCTGGACAACGACCGTATCCAGGACGACATCCAGCGCGACTTCGAGCACAGGTATGGCGCGCAGTGCCGCGAGCGCTACTGGACCATCCAGGAGCGGCTGTTCGTCGACCTCGGCTATCGTGACTACCTGGGTGCGCTGCAGACATACCGCGCGGAGTACCCCGACGACATCCGGGTGCTGACGATGTCGTCCTACCTCATCGACTATCCTTTCGCGGAGCGCGTCTATCCGGGTGCGCTCGCCGTGCTGGAGCGGCTGTCCGGCTGGGGGCGCACGGTGATCCTCACCGACGGGGACGTCGTGTTCCAGCCGCGTAAGGTGGAGCAGGCCGGGCTGTCGAAGGCGGTCGACGGCCATGTCCTGATCTACATCCACAAGGAGCGGGCGCTGGCGGACATCGAGCAGCGCTACCCAGCGGGGCACTACGTGGTGGTAGACGACAAGTTGCGCATCCTGACGGCGGTGAAGAAAACCTGGACCGAACGAGTCACCACCGTGTTCGCCCGTCAGGGCAAGTTCGCCTTCGACCCGGCCGTCACGGCATCCTGCCCGCCCGCCGACCTGACCATCGAGCGCATCGGGGACCTGCTCGCATACGATCTGCCCCGCTTGCTCGCCCATCAACCTGTCTCATCCACTGCCACGGTGACATCATGAAAGCGACGCAGCAGCTCCACGACCTCGGCCAGAGTCTCTGGCTCGACAACATCACCCGCGACCTGCTCACCACCGGCACGCTGAAGCGCTATATCGACGAGCTGTCGGTGACCGGACTCACGTCGAATCCGACGATCTTCGACCACGCGATCAAGAGCAGCGCCGCCTACGACCCGACCATCCGCAGCAAGCTCAAGCAGGGCAAGTCTGGAGAGGCCCTGTTCTTCGAACTGGCGATGGAGGACATCACCCAGGCCGCCGACCTGTTCCGGCCGGTCTTCGAGCGCACCTGCGGCGTGGACGGCTGGGTTTCGCTGGAAGTCTCGCCGCTGCTCGCATACGACACCAAGACCACCATCGATGTGGCCAGGCAGCTGCACGCGCGCGCGGGACGCCCCAACCTTTTCATCAAGATCCCCGGCACCAAGGAAGGATTACCCGCGATCGAAGAGGCGATCTTCGCCGGCGTGCCGGTCAACGTGACGCTGCTGTTCTCCCGCGAGCACTACGTGGCGGCCGCGGGAGCGTACCTGCGTGGCATCGAGCGGCGTATCGCAGCGGGGCTCAAGCCCGATGTGGCCTCGGTCGCATCCCTTTTCGTCAGCCGCTGGGACGCGGCGGTCGCAGGCAAAGTTCCCGATGGGCTGGCCAACCGGCTCGGCGTTGCCATCGGCCAGCGTGCCTACAAGGCCTACCGCGACTCGATGGCATCGGCGCGCTCGCAGCGCGCCTTCAACTTCGGCGCTCGCCCGCAGCGGCTGCTGCTCGCGAGCACCGGGACCAAGGATCCGAAGGCCTCGGACATCCTGTACATCAAGGCGCTGGCCGCGCCGAACACCGTCAACACGATGCCCGAAGGGACGTTGAAGGCGTTCGCCGACCATGGCGAGGTCGGCGCTCCCATTCCGCCCGACGGCGGCGACTGCGAGGCCGTGCTGGCGCAGTTCGCCAAGGCCGGCATCGACATCGATGCGCTGGCGGCGCGGCTTCAGGAGGAGGGCGCGGCATCGTTCGTCAAGTCGTGGAACGAGCTGATGGACGTGATCGCGTCGAAGAGCGCTGCACTCGAGAAGGCTTCATGAACGTACTGGTCATCGATGTCGGCGGTACCCACGTCAAGATCCTCGCTACCGGTCAGGACGCTGCGCGCGAATTTCCCTCCGGACCGAAGCTCACCGCGAAGGCGATGGTTGCAAGGGTCAAGCGGTTGGCTGCGAAGTGGAAGTACGACGCGGTGTCGATCGGCTACCCCGGACCGGTGCTGCGCAATCGGCCCGTGGCCGAGCCGCACAACCTCGGGCGCGGCTGGATGGGCTTCGATTTCGAAGCCGCCTTCCGCCGCCCCGTCAAGGTCGTCAACGATGCGGCCATGCAGGCGCTGGGCAGCTACAAGGGCGGGAAGATGCTGTTCCTCGGGCTGGGCACGGGGCTGGGCTCGACCCTGGTGGTGGACAAGATCGTCGAGCCGATGGAGCTCGGCCACCTGCCCTTCAAGAAAGGCACCTACGAAGACTACGTAGGGTTGCGGGCATTGGAGCGGGTCGGCACGAAGAAGTGGCGCAGGAACGTACTGGACGTGGTCGAGCGACTTGTCGCAGCCCTGGAACCCGAGGACGTCGTGCTCGGCGGAGGCAACGTCAAGAAGCTCAAGGAGCTGCCTCCAGGGTCCCGGGCCGGCGAGAATGGCAACGCGTTCCTCGGCGGCTTCCGGTTGTGGAAGCACGCGCGCAAGCCGCGCGCCGCGAAGGCCGGTGGCCGCCGGTCGCGCTAGACAAAGGAGAAGCGAGCATGGCGTCGACCGAACCGTTACTCAAGCGCCCGGCGTGGAAGGCCCTGCAGGCGCACCACGAGAAGGTGCGGGGCCTGCATCTGCGCAACCTGTTCACTGAGGACCCGAAGCGCGGCGAGCGCTTGAGCGTAGAGGCGGCGGGGATCTACTTCGACTACTCGAAGAATCGCGTCACCGACGAAACCGTCAAGCTGCTGCTGCAACTGGCGGAGCGATCCGGCCTGCGCGCGCGCATCGAAGCCATGTTTCAAGGCGAGAAGATCAACGTCTCGGAGCAGCGCGCTGTCCTGCATGTCGCGTTGCGCGCCCCGCAGGGGGCCTCGATCGTCGTGGACGGCGAGAACGTGGTGCCGCAGGTCCATGCCGTGCTCGACAAGATGAGCGAGTTCTCCGATCGGGTGCGCAGCGGTGCATGGAAAGGCCACACCGGAAAGCGCATCCGCAACGTCGTCAACATCGGCATCGGCGGCTCCGATCTGGGACCGGTGATGGCCTACGAGGCGCTCAAGCACTACAGCGAGCGCGGCATGATCTTCCGCTTCGTCTCCAACATCGACGGCACCGACTTCGCGGAGGCGACTCGCGACCTCGATCCGGCGGAGACGCTGTTCATCGTCTCGTCCAAGACCTTCACCACCCTGGAGACGATGACCAACGCCCGCACCGCCCGCGCCTGGTCGATCCGGGGCCTGGGCGGCGACGAGACCTCGGTCGCCAAGCACTTCGTCGCAGTGTCGACTAACGCGCAGGAAGTGGCGAAGTTCGGCATCGATACCGCCAACATGTTCGGGTTCTGGGACTGGGTGGGCGGGCGCTATTCGATGGACTCGGCGATCGGCCTGTCGACGATGCTGGCCATCGGCCCGGACAATTTCCGCGCGATGCTCGCCGGCTTCCATGAGATCGACGAGCACTTCCGTGCTGCGCCGTTCGAGCGCAACCTGCCGGTGCTGATGGGGCTGCTGTCGATCTGGTACAACGACTTCTTCGATGCGCAGACCGTCGCCGTGCTGCCCTACGAACAGTACCTGAAGCGCTTCCCCGCCTACCTCCAGCAGCTCACCATGGAGAGCAACGGCAAGCACGTGACGGTCGACGGCAAGGTGGTCGACTACGATACCAGCCCGGTCTACTGGGGCGAGCCCGGCACCAACGGGCAGCACTCGTTCTACCAGCTGATCCACCAGGGCACCCGCCTCATCCCGTGCGACTTCATCGGCTTCGGCCAGACGCTCAACCCGTTGGGCGAGCATCACGACCTGCTGCTTGCGAATGTCTTCGCGCAGGGGGAGGCGCTCGCCTTCGGCAAGACGCCCGACGAGGTGAAGGCCGAAGGATCGCCAGACTGGCTGGTGCCGCACCGTAGCTTCGAGGGTAACCGGCCTTCCAACACGCTGCTGCTGGAGAAGCTGACGCCTGCTGCGCTGGGCAAGCTGGTCGCGCTCTACGAGCATAGCGTGTTCACCCAGGGCGCGATCTGGGACATCGACCCGTTCGACCAGTGGGGTGTCGAGCTGGGCAAGGTGTTGGCGAAGCGGATCATCCCGGAGCTCGGCGCCGCAGGAGCCCGCGCTCACGCATGACAGCTCGACCAATGCGCTGATCCGCAAGTACCGTAGCCTCAAGGGAGTGTCGTCGTGATGGGTGAGACGGTTCCGTCGGGGACGTCACGCTGCGCGGGCAGCCCTTGGGGCAGGCTCCCACCACTCCGTCACGCTGCGCGTGCCCGCCGAGTGCGCCTCGATGGCGCGAAATCAAGAACAGCAAAAGAACCCCCCCGAGTCCCCTCTCCCCTTGTGGGCATAAGCGTTAACTTAACTCATGCGAACGCCACGTTTCCTCCCCCTTCAAGGGGGAGGCTAGGAGGGGGATGGGTCAGATTCGCACACAAACCCATCCCCACCCCAGCCCTCCCCTTGAAGGGGAGGGTGGCCTTAGGTTAACGCTTATGCCCTTGTGGGAGAGGGCTAGGGAGAGAGGTCAAACGAGCAAGACCGCTGCACACCCTCCCGGCAAGACACGCTTAGACTCGAACACCCGGTACTGGACACAGGAGTCAGCAATGCAACTCGGAATGGTTGGTCTGGGAAGGATGGGCGCGAACATGGTGCGGCGCCTGATCAAGGGCGGTCACAGCTGCGTGGTGTTCGACATGTCGCCCAAGGCGGTGGAAGAGCTGGCGAAGGAGAAGGCGGTGGGCGCCTCCTCGCTCGCCGATCTGGTGAAGAAGCTCGCCAAGCCGCGGGCAGTCTGGCTGATGGTGCCGGCCGCGGTGGTGGACAAGACCATCGCCGACATCCTGCCGCATCTGGAGAAGGGCGACATCCTCATCGACGGGGGCAACTCGTACTATGTCGACGACATCCGCCGCGCCAAGGAGCTCGCGCCCAAGGGCATCCACTATGTGGACGTGGGGACCAGCGGCGGAGTCTGGGGGCTGGAGCGCGGGTACTGCATGATGATCGGCGGGGAGCAGCCGGTGGTGAAGCACCTGGATCCGATCTTCGCCACACTGGCCCCGGGCATCGGCGATGTCCCACGTACTCCGGGACGCGAGAAGGCCGGGGGCACGTCGGAGCAAGGATATCTGCATTGCGGGCCGAACGGCGCCGGCCATTTCGTCAAGATGGTCCACAACGGGATCGAGTACGGCATCATGGCTGCGTACGCCGAGGGCCTGGGCATCCTCAACTCCGCCAACATCGGGAAGGAGACACACGAGATCGACGCGGAGACCACGCCCTTGCGCGATCCCGAGCACTATCAGTACGACCTCGATCTGCCCGATATCGCCGAGGTTTGGCGCCGCGGCAGCGTGATCGCCTCCTGGTTGCTTGACCTGACCGCGAGCGCCTTGATCGACGACCCTTTGCTCACGAAGTTCGCCGGCAGGGTGTCCGACTCGGGCGAGGGTCGCTGGACGATCAAAGCAGCGGTCGACGAGGCGGTGCCTGCGCCGGTGCTCACCACGGCGCTCTACGAGCGTTTCAGTTCCCGCGGCGAGGCCGATTTCCAGAACAAGCTGCTCTCTGCGATGCGCTACGGCTTCGGCGGGCACCTGGAGAAATCCGGCAAGTGACGAACTGTCATCCCCGCGCACGCGGGGATCCACGAGAAGTTGAGCCGCCTGGGTTCCCGCTTGCGCGGGAACGACGATGTAGAGCTTGAGCGGATTCTCCCTGGATAGAGCAAGCGAGACGAGCATGACCCAACCACATTCCGACGCACTCGTATTCTTCGGCGCCACCGGCGACCTGGCGTACAAGAAGATCTTTCCCTCGCTGCAGGCGATGCTCAAGCGGGGCCACCTCGGCGTGCCCGTGATCGGCGTGGCCAAGGCGGGATGGAAGCTGGATCAGCTCAAGGCGCGGGCGCGCGACAGCCTCGAGAAGCACGGCGGCGGCGTCGATGCGGCGGCTTTCGAGAAGCTGACCGGTCTGCTGCGCTACGTCGACGGCGACTACAACGATGCGGCAACCTTTCAGGCCATTCGCAAGGAGCTCGGTTCGGCGCAGCGGCCGGCGCACTACCTCGCCATTCCGCCGGTCCTGTTCGGTACCGTGGTGGAGCAGCTCGCCAAGGCCAACTGCACCCAGGGTGCGCGGGTGGTTGTCGAGAAGCCGTTCGGCCGGGATCTGGCCTCGGCGCAGGCGCTCAACCGCGTCCTGCACGCGACCTTCGACGAGCCGCACATCTTCCGGATCGACCACTACCTCGGTAAGCGGCCCGTCCACAACATGGTCTTCTTCCGCTTCGCCAACGCGTTCCTCGAGGCGTTCTGGAACCGGAAATTCATCAAGAGCGTGCAGATCACCATGGCCGAGAGCTTCGGCGTCCAGGGCCGCGGCGGGTTCTACGACCAGATCGGTACTGTCCGCGACGTGATCCAGAACCACCTGTTCCAGGTGCTGGCCAATCTCGCCATGGAGCCGCCCGCCCGCACCGACAGCGAATCCATGCGGGACGAGAAGGTCAAGGTCTTGAAGTCGATCCCGCCGATCGACGAAAACAGTCTCGTACGCGGGCAGTTTCGCGGATACCGCAATGAGAGCGGGGTCGCGCCCGACTCGCGGGTGGAGACTTTCGCGGCGTTGCGCCTGGACATCGACTCCTGGCGCTGGCAAGGCGTGCCGTTCTACATTCGTGCCGGCAAGTCCCTGCCGGTGACCTGCACGGAAGTCGTGGTGCGCTTGCGCCGCGCACCCAAGATTTTTCCCGAGTGCACCGGGGTGCCCAACCACGTCCGCTTCCGCATCAGCCCCGATATGACCATGGCTCTGGGTGCCACGATCATGGACCCGGAGGACCGAAGCGTGGGCGAGCAGGTCGAGTTGCTGGCGAGCCGCCGCCCCGGCGCGGAGGAGATGGACGCCTACGAACGCGTGCTGGGCGACGCCATGGAGGGAGACGCCACCTTGTTCGCGCGCGAGGACTATGTGGAGGAGGCGTGGCGCATCGTCGATCCGGTGCTGAAGGCGAACACGCCGGTGTACGAATACGAACCGGGAAGCTGGGGGCCAAAGGAAGTCGACCAGAAGGTTGCGCCTCCGGGTGGCTGGGAGAACCCCGAAGTGAAAGCGTGATGCTTCAGCCATGCCGTCGCGGCACGCGCAGGCTCATTCAACCAGGTAAAAGACCAGACCATGAAAATCGAAGTGCTGAACGACGCCAACGAGGTGGCCGACGAAGCCGCCGCGATTATCGCCACCGATGCCAGGATGGCAGTGGCGGCGCGCGGCCGCTTTGTCATGGCCGTGAGCGGAGGTCAAACGCCGTGGGTGATGCTGCGGGCCCTGGCGAGCAAGGAAGTGCCGTGGGATGGCGTGCACGTGTTGCAGGTTGACGAGCGGGTAGCGCCGGCTGGCGATCCCGACCGCAATCTCACACATCTGCGCGAGAGCCTGCTCCAGCACGCGCCCCTGCGCCCCGAGCAGATCCACGCCATGCCGGTGGAGTCGGAGGACCTGCAGGCGCGCTGCGTCCAGCTACGCGGCGACGCTGCGCGAGGTGGCCGGCTCGCCTGCGTTGCTGGATCTGGTCCATCTCGGGCTCGGCCCCGATGGACATACCGCATCGCTGGTCCCGGGCGATCCGGTCCTCGACGTCAACGATGCAGCCGTCGCGCTGGCGGGTCCGTACCAGGGCCGGCGCCGCATGACTTTGACCTACCCGGTGCTCAACCACGCGCGGCGAGTCCTGTGGTTGGTGACGGGGAGCGAAAAGGCGCCGATGCTCGTACGCCTGCGTGAGGGCGACCGCTCGATCCCAGCCGGACGCGTCAGGCAGGATCATGCCCTGGTACTGGCCGACCGTGCTGCCGCCGGAAAACTCCAACTGCGCGCCCGTTGACCGGCAGCGTCCGAGCGGGTCCGGCCCTCTGTCGGGGCCGAGTGCAGGCAGGCTGACCGGCATGCGCCAGGCTCGGCAAGGCGGTGCGGCTGGAAGGCTGAGGGCCAGCGCGCAGCGTCGAGGAAACCACGAACATGGATAGGGTGCCCGCAATCACCTCGCTGCAGGGCCGCAGCTTTCCGCTCGGTGCGACGCTCTGTCCGGGCGGCGTCAACTTCAGCGTCTTCTCGAAGCACAGCACATCGGTTCAGCTTCTCCTCTTCGACCGCGTGGACGATCCCAAGCCCGCGCATGTGATCGACCTGGACCCGCGCACCCAACGCACCTACCACTACTGGCACACGGTCGTGTCGGGTCTGGGGCCGGGACAGCTGTATGCGTTTCGCGCCGATGGTCCGAACGACCCCGGCCAGGGCTTGCGCTTCGACCGCGACAAGGTGCTGCTCGATCCATACGGCAAGTGTGTAGCACGGCCGCCTGGCCGCAGTCGCGACGCGGCGCGTCATGCGGGCGACAACGCCGCATCGGCTCTCAAGAGCGTGGTCGTCGATACCAGCTCGTATGACTGGGAGGGCGACACCGCTCCGAGCCGGCCATTCGCCAGGACCGTCATCTACGAGATGCACGTCGCCGGGTTCACGCGCAATCCCAACTCCGGCGTTGCGCCGGACAAGCGCGGCACCTATGCGGGGCTGATCGACAAGATCCCGTATCTTCAGGACCTCGGCGTCAGCGCCGTCGAGCTGTTGCCGGTATTTGCCTTCGACGAGCAGGATGCCGCGCCCGGGCTGAGCAACTATTGGGGCTACTCCCCGCTGTCGTTCTTCGCGCCCCACCCGGGATACAGTTCCCGCCCGCGACGCCGCTCGGGGTTCTGGACGAGTTCCGGGACATGGTCAAGGCACTGCACCGCGCCGGCATCGAGGTCATCCTCGACGTGGTCTACAACCACACCGCCGAGGGCGACCACACCGGTCCGACGCTGTGCTTCCGCGGACTGGCGAACGACACCTACTACTTGCTCGGCGAGGACAAGGCCACGTACGCCGACTTCACCGGCACCGGCAACACGCTCAACGCCAACGAATCGATCGTCCGCCGCCTGATCCTCGACAGCCTGCGCCACTGGGTGAGCGAGATGCACGTGGATGGGTTTCGCTTCGACCTGGCCTCGATCTTGTCGCGCGATCAGCAGGGCCGTCCGATGGCCTCGCCGCCGGTTCTCTGGGATATCGAGTCGGACCCGGTGCTCGCCAATGTCAAGCTGATCGCGGAAGCCTGGGACGCGGCGGGCCTGTATCAAGTCGGCCAGTTCGTCGGCGACAGCTGGAAGGAGTGGAACGGCAAGTTCCGCGACGACGTGCGCGCCTTCCTCAAAGGCGACAACGCAACGGTCCGCTCGCTCGCGCACCGCCTGACGGGCAGCCCGGATGTGTACGCGGACGAGCAGCGCGAGCCGGAGCAGAGCATCAACTTCGTCACCTGCCACGACGGTTTTACGCTCAACGACGTCGTGTCGTACAACGGCAAGCACAACGAAGCCAACGGCGAGGCCAACCGCGACGGAACGGACCACAACCTGAGCTGGAACTGCGGCATCGAGGGGCGCACGGCCGATGCTGCGGTGGAGCAGCTGCGCAATCGCCAGGTGAAGAACTTCCTCGCGCTCACCTTGTTTGCCACCGGCACGCCCATGCTGCTGATGGGCGACGAGGTGCGCCGCACGCAAGGTGGGAACAACAACGCCTACTGCCAGGACAACGACACGTCCTGGTTCGACTGGACGCTGGTCGCCAAGCACGCCGATATCCATCGCTTCGCAAAGCAGCTCATCGGTTTGCGGATGATGCGCGATCTGCCGGTCGAGCGCTTCGGCATGACGCTCAACGAGCTGCTGCGCGAGCAGCCGGTGCAATGGCACGGCGTCAGGTTGAACGCGCCGGACTGGGGCGAGGGGTCGCATGCGCTTGCAGCCACCGTGCGCGCGCTCGGCGGCCGGCTATGCCTCCACGCCATCTTCAACGCCTACTGGGAGCCGCTCGAGTTCGAGGTCCCGCCGCTCGGTGCGGCGCACGAGCCATGGCGGTGCTGCCTCGATACGTTCCTGGATTCGCCCGACGACGTCTGCGCCTGGGGGCGGGCGCCGACGGTCCAAGACCGGGCTTACCTGGTCCAACCGCGCTCGGTGGTGATGCTGATTTCGAAATCGAATGCTGCCGGGCAACCCGGCGCGCCTGCGTGAAGGCAACCGAAGGAACCCACATGACCGATACACAACTGGACCAGCTGTCCATCAATACTATCCGCACGCTGTCGATCGATGCAGTGCAGGCGGCCAACTCCGGCCATCCCGGTACGCCGATGGCGCTCGCGCCGCTCGTCTACACGCTCTGGAACCGCGTGATGCGGTTCGACCCGCAGGATCCGATCTGGCCCGACCGCGATCGGTTCGTGCTCTCGAACGGGCACGCTTCGATGTTGCTGTGGTCCGTGCTGCACCTCACCGGTACCAAAGCGGTGAGTGCCGACTACGAGCGCCTCGGCCAGCCTGCGGTAACGCTGGACGACATTCGCCGCTTCCGCCAGCTCGGCAGCCACGCGCCGGGGCACCCCGAGTATCACTGGGTGTCGGGTGTGGAGACCACCACCGGTCCGCTTGGCCAGGGTATCGCCACCAGCGCGGGCATGGCGATCGCGCAAAAGTGGCTCGCCAGCCGCTACAACCGGCCTGGCTTCGACATCTTCGACTACGCGATCTACGCCGTATGCGGAGACGGTTGCCTGATGGAAGGAGTGGGGTCCGAGGCGGCCTCGCTCTCCGGGCATCTGGGCCTCGACAACCTGTGCTGGATCTACGACAACAACCACATCACGATCGAAGGCAGCACCAAGCTCGCCTTCACCGAGGACGTCGCCGCACGCTTCATGGGCTACGGCTGGAACGTGATGCGCGTGGGCGATGCGAATGACGTCGATCGCATCGAGCACGCGCTGGGAATGTTCAAGCAGACCAAGGGCCGGCCCACGCTGATCATCCTCGACAGCCACATCGGCTACGGCTCACCCAACCGGCAGGACACCGCCGCGGCTCACGGGGAGCCGCTCGGGCCCGACGAGGTCCGCCTCACCAAGCGCGCCTACGGCTGGCCGGAGGACGCGACTTTCCTCGTGCCGCAGGCCGTCCGCGAGCACTTCGCGGCCGGGATCGGCGCGCGGGGCGCAGAAGCGCATCGCAAGTGGACGGATCTGTTCACAGCCTATCGCACCAAGTACCCGGAGCTCGCCACCGAGGTCGAGCAGATGCAGCGGCGCGAGCTGCCGGCCGGATGGGACCTCAGCCTCCCGATGTTCCCCGCCGACGCCAAGGGCCTGGCCGGACGCGACGCGTCAGGCAAGGTCCTCAACGCGCTGGCGCAGACGATCCCCTGGTTTCTCGGCGGCTCCGCGGACCTGGGACCGTCGAACAAGACCACGCTGACGTTCGAGGGGGCGGGCAATTTCCAAGCCGGCAGCCCGGGCGGCAGGACCTTGCACTTCGGCATCCGCGAGCACGCCATGGGTGCGATCGTGAACGGGCTGTCGCTGTCGAAGCTGCGGCCGTTCGGTGCAACCTTCTTCATCTTCAGCGACTATGCGCGGCCGGCCATCCGGCTCTCGGCGCTGATGGAGCTGCCCACCCTGTTCGTCTTCACGCACGACGCGATGGGCGACGGCGAGGACGGTCCCACGCACCAGCCGGTCGAGCATCTCGCCTCGCTGCGCGCCATTCCCGGACTGACGCTTCTGCGGCCCTGCGACGCCAACGAAGTGGTCGAGGCGTATCGCGTGATCCTGCAGCTGCGCCACCGCCCGGCAGTGCTGGTGCTGTCGCGCCAGCCGCTGCCGACCCTCGACCGCAGCAAGTACGCGCCGGCCTCGGCCGTTGCGCGGGGAGCCTACGTGCTCGCGGACACTTCTGCAGCAAGGCCGGACGTGATCCTGATCGCCAGCGGCAGCGAAGTGAGCCTCGCCGCGCAGGCGCACGAGCAGCTCGTCGCTCAGGGCACCCGCTCGCGCGTGGTGTCGATGCCGTCCTGGGACATCTTCGAGCAACAGCCGCAGGACTACCGCGACAGTGTGCTCCCGCCGGACGTCACCGCGCGGGTTGCGATCGAGCAGGCCTCCACCTTCGGCTGGGAGCGCTACGTGGGCAATGCCGGCCGCGTAATCGGCATGCACACCTTTGGTGCCTCGGCGCCGTTGAAGGAGTTGCAGAAGGAGTTCGGCTTCACCGTCGAGAACGTCGTCAAGACCGCCAAGGAGGTGCTCGCCAGGAAGTGACCGTCCAGGTCCTGATCTTGCCAGATCAGGTTGCGCAGCCCGACCCGCTGCACTTCGCCTTGAGCCGTGCCGCGAGCCGTGATAGGTTGACCGTTGTATCCCTTCCGAACAGGAGAACCTCATGAGCACGCTGGTGGTAGTCGGTTACGACGATCCGTACAAGGCCGAGGAAGTCCGGCTGAAACTGAAGAAGCTGCAAAAGGACTATCTCATCGACATGGAGGACGCGGTGGTGGCCGTGAAGGACGAGAAGGGCAAGGTCAAGCTACACCAGGCCATCAACTTGACGGCGGCCGGCGCGGTCACAGGAGGCTTCTGGGGAAGCCTGATCGGCCTCATCTTCCTGAATCCGCTGCTGGGCCTGGCGGCCGGAGCGGCCGCGGGCGCGCTCTCCGGGGCCCTGACCGACGTGGGGATCGATGACAATTTCATGAAGGACCTGGCGGCCACCATGAAGTCCGGCAGCTCGGTGCTGTTCGTGCTCGTGCGAAAGGTGACGCCGGACCGGGTGGTGGAAGAGTTGAAGGGGACGGGCGGCAAGATCCTGAAGACCTCGCTCACGCACGAAGACGAAGCCAAGCTTCAGGCGGCGCTGAGCGCCTCGCAACCTTAGGGGACGCTGGCTGAATCGGCGCATTCTCGTTCCCGGCGCCGGTCGAGTCGAGGGAGGACAGCCAGTGGCCTCAGGGACTTCTGCATACCCTGCGCAGGTCGAGACCGAGTGCCCGACATGTGCCCACCGAGCGACCTGAACGTACCCTCCGCCCACACGCTGGCCGCCGGCGATCTGGAGGCAGTATTGCTGCCCGGTGCGGGAATGGTGGGAGCGTCGCTGCGCCACCAGGGCGTGGAGATGCTGGGGCGTGTCGAGGATCTCGCAGCGGCGGCCGCCAAGGGCAGCACAGCAGGGGTGCCGCTGCTGCATCCGTGGGCGAACCGCCTCGCGGGTCTGCGCTATCGTGCCGCAGGACGCGACGTTGCTCTCGATCCACAGTCAAGGCTGCTGCACTTCGATGCGAACGGACTGCCGATACACGGTGTGCCGTGGTCGTTGCTCGCCTGGAAAGCGATCGAAACGCGGGACGACCGCCTTGCCGCCCGGTTCGACTGGAGCAGCAGCGATCTGCTCTCGGTATTCCCGTTCCCGCATCGTCTCGAGTTGACGGCTACGCTGCGGCCTGACGCGCTGACGCTGGAAACGATCCTGACCGCCGGCCCCGAGGGGCCGGTGCCGGTGAGCTTCGGATTCCATCCCTATCTCCGGCTTCCCGGTCTCTCGCGCAGCCAGTGGCGGCTCTCGCTGCCGCCGATGCGCAAGCTCGCGCTCGACCGGCGTGGAATTCCGACCGGTCAGGAGGAGCCGTTCCGCGGGCTGGACGCGCCGCTGGGCGCGCTCCACCTCGACGAGGGCTATGCGTTGCTCGACCAACCCGCCTCGCTCACGCTCACCGGCGGCGGACGGCGGATCGCAGTGGAACTGCTGGCCGGGTATGGCTACGCCCAGATCTTCGCACCGAATGACCACGACTACGTAGCACTGGAACCGATGAGTGCACCCACCAACGCACTCATCAGCGGTAACGGGTTGCACCTCGTCCCACCGGGCGGGACGTTCCGCGCAGTGTTTCGGATCGGTGCGGGTTGGAATACCTGAAACAGACAAAGCACGAACGTCGTTGGAGGACTATCTTTTCGAGGAGCCGTCTCATGCCAGAGAAAGATCGATTGATGTCGCTGATGATAGGGGTTGCCGCGATGACGCTGTTCGGCCCTGGCGTATACGGGGAGAGCGACCTCCAACCGACGAATGATCTTCCCAACCCGTACCAGACCCTCGCCCCGTGGGGACGACTTCCGGAGGGGAGGACGTGGGGGGCGCTAAATGCCGTCGCAATCGACAACGATGGCGAATCCGTGTGGGTGGCAACTCGGTGCGGGGCGAATCCGGACATCCCACCTGGAGCATCCCCGTTCGCGTACGACAGTTGCGCCGGCTCCACGGCACCAGCGGTCCTTAAGTTTGATTCATCCGGCAAGCTCCTGAAAAGCTTTGGCGCCGACATGTTCATTTTTCCCCACAAGATCTACGTGGACAGGGATGGCAACGTATGGGTGGTCGATGAAAGAAGTGCGAACGAGCGGGAGCGCAAGAAGAATCCCGAAGAGAAGGCAAAGGGGCACGTCGTCGTGAAATTCAGTCCGGATGGCGAGGTGCTGCTGACGCTCGGCAAAGCCGGAGTCGCAGGGCATCCGCCGCACGCCTTGACCGAACCGACCAGTGTTGTGATCGCACCCAATGGTGACATCTTCATCGCAGAAGGCCATTCAGGCCAGAATGATGACGCTGGACCGGACACAGTCGCTCGCCTCTCGAAGTTCACGAAGGACGGCAAGTTCATCAAGTCCTTCGGCAAGTTGGGATCGGGGCCAGGAGAGTTCAGGACGCCTCACGATATCGCCATGGACTCGCAAGGACGGCTGTTCGTCGCTGACCGGGGAAACATGCGCATCCAGATTCTCGATCAGGACGGCGCGTTCATCGCCGAATGGAAGCAGTTCAGCCGTCCGAGCGGCATTTACATACGGGACGACATGATCTATGTGGCCGATTCCGAATCGAATGGATTTCCATCCGCAACCCACCCAGGATGGAAGAGAGGTATTCGAATTGGAAGCCTCAAAGATGGCCGTGTCCTGTACCGCATCCCCGATCCCCTTGAGATGAAAGGAACCAGCGCGGCGGAGGGTGTCGCGGTGGATGCGAAGGGCAATGTGTACGGTGGAGAGGTCGGACCGAGGCAACTCGTAAAACACGTCAAGTAGCCTGCAATGCCCATGGACGCCGCGGAGACCCGGGAGATTCGCGAACTGTTCGACCGCGCGGAGCGCGAATCCGATCCGCGGCGTAAGCACGCCGCGTTGGAAGAAGCCCTCGATCTGCTGGACGCCGCATCGGAGGACGAGAGCGGGCTATCTGCAGCTGAACGGTCTCTGGTGCGCAATCTGCGCAGGTCAAATACCCGAAGATTGCTGTCCCAGTTGGTGGCTGTGCGCGACGTTCATTTTGACGTGTGGTTCAGCTATCTCTCCCTGCTCTTCTTCCGCTTGGGGCCGGAGGTAGACGCACTTCTGAAGGAAGACGAGACGGTTCGAACCGCCTACCATGCATTCATTGGCCTGTGGGGCTCAGAAGCCGCAGAGGCGCTGGAGAGTATCCTCGCGAAGTCAAGGGACAGACAATAGCCCGCACGTCCTGATGCGCGTAACGCGTCCGCCTTACTTGCTGCGGGCCGGGCCGTACTTCGGCGGCGGCTGAGGTCGCCGTCGACACGGTTCGGCCTTGCCGGAGCGCCCGCGGGTGCTTATGCCTTGTAGTACCTTCGTGCGCGCTGCTCGGCGCGGGCGGCAGCATCCTTAGGTGACGCCTGTCCGGACGCGGCCTCGGCGACCATCTGAGGGATGATGCCGTCGGCGGCAACTGCGGCCGACGCAGCCCCTACCGACCCAGGATATCCCGAATACAGGGTCAGACGCGGACCATCGCGGAACGGTGTGATCTTCGGATCACTGGTCCAGATGGGGTTCGACTCGTATGCGCGCAGCGTCTGACACATGAACCCAAGGGAGGCTTGCTGCCAAGCCTCATACTGGTCCCGTTCCAGCATGAACCGCAGGTACTCGCGCGCGGCATTGGGGTATTGGGTGTACTTGAAAACAAAAGCGCTCAGCACGCCATGCAGTTCGGTGGGTCGGCCGACCGGACCGATCGGCAGATGCGCGTGCTGGATATCGGCCGCCATCGCCTTCATGGCGGGGTCGTTCGAGGTCTTTGCGACATAGTAGATGGAAATCGGGTTCCAGGTGAGGCTGATATCCCCTGCCAGGAAGGCCTTGTTGTTGCTGGGATCCAGCCAGGCGAGTGTGCCCGGTACAAAGGTCGCGTACAGCGCGCGCGCATACTCCAGCGCCGCGATGGTCTCTTTGGAGTTGATTACGACTCGATCATGCGCGTCGACCAGGCTGGCGCCGTGGCTCCACAGCAGCCACCCGCACCAGGTGACGTCTCCCAGGGCGTTTCCCAGCGTGAAGCCGGGAGGCGTTCCCTGTTGCTTCAATGCCTGACAAAGCTTGAGGAACCCGTCGAGGTCGCGTGGAACTCCGCCGAAACCCGCCGCTTTCACCATGCTTTCCCGGTAGACCACGCAGAAGGTCACAACGGCCATGCTCACTGCGATCCAGCGACCGTTGCGCATACCATAGCGCTGACAGACGTCATACCAGCCGCCATGCGTCTGTCCCAGATAGGTTGCCAGGTCTGACAGATCTACGCATTTGTCGGCATACAGTTGCGGCATGTCAGGAGCGCCCATGACGATGTCCGGTCCTGCTCCAACGCTGGCTGCCATGGCGCCCTTGGGGCGGATTTCCTCTCCGTTGACACTCTCGACCTGGACCTGGATGCCGGTTTGCCCGGTGAACTTGCGGGTATTCGCCATCCACACGTCCTCGTCGCCCTGAACAAAGCGCTTCCATCTAAGGACCTTGAGCTGCGCACCTCGTTCAAGCGGATATCGGGCTTCGGCCGCGCCCGCGACCCGCTGCTGCAAACTCATTCCAGCGCTTGCTGCAACGGCTGCTGCACCGAGCGCTTTCAGCGCATCACGTCTCGGGACCTTGCGCATTCATCGTCTCCTTCTGTGATGCCGCCGGACATTGCTGGAAGGGCAAGCCCACCTGGTTGAACCCTGCTGATCGGCGTTCCTTGCGTACCGCTGGTTACGGCTTCTCAACAACATGCCCACTCCCCACGGGCTCCCCGCAGTACATGCAGGCACGCTGCCGGAGGTTCCCAGGTCCGCGCGAGCGCCGGCTGGAGCCGTCAGGCGGTCCCGTCGCGCAGACGAGCGACGAGTGCGCCGGCAATCAGTTCGTCCGCCACCACCACCTCGGATGCTCCGGCACGCTGGAGCAACTCCCCGCGCTGGCTGTTCGCGCCGGTCACGGCGATCCTGAGCCTGGGGTTGCGGGCGTGGGCCATCAGCGTGATGGCGAGCTTGCGATCCGGATCATCGGTGGTTACCACCAGCGCCCGCGCGCGGTCCACGCCCGCCCGATTCAGGGCGATGTCGTCCACCCCCGCATCGCCCTGGACCACCAGAAAACCCCCGTCCGAGGCCTGGGCCGAGAGGCTGTCGGAGCGATCGACGACGACCACGGCATTGCCGGCATCGCGCAGCCTCCCCGCCACCAGCCGGCCCAGGGGGCCGAAACCGATGACGATGACGTGGTCGACGAGACGCTGCAGCTGGCGCTCCATGGCCCTGTTCTCCCGTAACGCCAGTACGGCGTCGCTCGAAAGGATACCAGTGAGCCGGGACACGGCGTAACCGCCGATCATCAGGAAGACCAGCATGGTCGCCATCATGAACACCTTCTGGCGCTCGTCGAAGCCGGTGAAGTCGCCCAGCGTGGTGACCAGGTTCGCGGCATTCCACACCGACCTGAAGACTTTCTCGGGCAGAGCCGCCTCCGAGTTGTCGAGGGCGATCAGCCCCATCGCGCACCCAGCCAAGGCGAGCAGCAGGAGGCCAAGGGTGCGCAACGCGCCCCGCCGCCACTCGTAGAGGTGACGCTGGCCTGAGCCGGGCTCGATGACGCGGTAGATCGGCATGGGATCCTATTGAAGCTTGCCAAATGCCTGACCACCCCGTCACGCTTCGCGTGCCACCCCTCCTTGAAAAAGGAGGGGAGAACGATCTCTCCCCCTCACAGGAGGCGTCGGCCGAAGGCCTGGAGTGGTGTGGCTGGTGTTATCCGATTGCGCAAGGCTCAATAGTGGACTCTAACGGCTGATTCGGCAGTGCGCTCGGCCGGACCCTCACCCCCGCCCGGGCGCACTGCCGAGTCAGCCGTTAGAGTCTCCCTAACGAGGTGTCGCAATGCAACTGATAAGCGACCCGACTTCCCCGAACAGGATTACCATGTTCACTCCCTGCCTGGGTGGACGGCTTTGGGTTGAGCTGCGCGCAGCAGTCATGGTGGCTCGCGCGTCGCGAACGCGCGCTGCGGCTCGCCTTCAAACAGGCGGGGATCTGTCGTCAAAAACTGATTGGAGGAGCAAATGGCTGGCGCAACCCAAGACTTTGATGCCATCGTGATCGGCGCAGGCTTTTCCGGCATGTACATGCTGAAGACGCTGCGGGACAAGTTGGGCCTGAAGGTGCGAGTGTATGAAGCCGGCGAAACCGTCGGCGGCACCTGGTACTGGAACCGCTACCCCGGCGCGCGTTGCGATTCCGACTCCTACATCTACTGCTACACCTGGGACAAGCAGCTGCTGCAAGAGTGGGAATGGTCCGAACGCTACCCCGAGCAGGACGAGATCCTGCGCTATCTGGAGCATGTGGCCCAACGCCACGACTTGAAGCGAGACATGCAGTTCAGTACGCGCGTGACCGGCGGCGAATTCGACGAGACAACCAGCCTGTGGACGGTGCACACCGACAAGGGCGAAGCCGTGACGGCGCGCTACCTCATCGCCGCGGTGGGCAGCCTGTCGGAGACCAACATTCCGCCCTTCAAGGGCCTGGAGAAGTTCAAGGGCAACTGCTACCACACCAGCCGTTTCCCTCACGCCGGCGTCGACTTTACCGGCAAGCACGTGGCCATGGTCGGCACCGGCGCCACCGCGGTCCAGGCGATTCCAGAAATCGCGCAGCAGGCCAAGCAGCTGACCGTGTTTCAGCGCACCGCCAACTATTGTGTGCCGGCGCGCAACGGCAAGGTCGACCCCGACCTGGTCAAGGCCCGCAAGGCCGACTATGAGGGCATCGTCAAGCGCATCCGCGAATCGTTCTTCGGCCAGGAGCACTACTTCATCCCGCAGGCGGCCGTGGAAGCCACGCGCGACGAGCGTGAGCGCGAGTTCGACAAGCGCTGGGATGCCGGAGGATTCGCGTTCTGGTTGGCCAACTACCAGGACATGTTCTTCAGCCAGAAGTCCAACGACCTGTGCGCCGAGTACCTCCAGCGCAAGATCCGCAAGACCGTGAAGGACGCGGCGACAGCCGAAAAGCTGGTGCCCAAGGGCTACGCCTACGGCACCAAGCGCCAGCCGCTCGACACCAACTACTACGAGACCTTCAACAAGGACAACGTGCTGCTGGTCGATGCCAAGGTGGACGGGGCAATTGAAGAAATCACCGAAAACGGCATCCGCGCAGGCGGCAAGGAATACCCGTTCGACATCATTGTCTTCGCCACCGGGTTCGACGCCATGACCGGCCCGCTGAAGGCCTTGAATCTGAAGGGCCGCGGTGGCCACACGCTGGATGAACAGTGGACCGACGGTCCGCGTACCTACCTCGGCATCTCGGTGGCAGGTTTCCCCAACCTGTTCACCATCACGGGACCGCAGAGCCCGTCCGTGCTCTCCAATATGCCGGTGTCGATCGAGCAGCACGTGGACTGGATCACCGACTGCATCGACACTCTGCGCAAGACCGGCAAGACCACCATCGAGGCGACGCCCCAGGCTCAGGATCAATGGGTCGCGCATGTCAACGAAGTCGTCAACGCGACCTTGATGATCAGCGCCAACTCCTGGTACATGAGCGCCAACATCCCAGGCAAGCCGCGCGCGTTCCTGCCTTACCTGGCGCCGGAAGGCGTGGGCGGCTACCGGAAGAAGTGCGACGAGGTCGCGGCCAAGGGCTACGAAGGATTCGAGCTTGCATAGCCGCCTTCTTGGCAATGAGCAATGGGCGGGTCGAGGGCAGCGGCCTCAACCCGCCCGCTTTCAGCGGAATCGGAGGAGACGATGATCAATAACAGCTATTACTCGCAGGACGTGCACGGCCCGTACGAGCTGCACGACGTCGGTAATCTCGAACTGGAGGAGGGCGGTACCATCCGCGGCTGCCAGCTCGCCTACGCCACGTTCGGTGCGCTCAATGCCGCCAGGGACAACGCCATCCTCATTCCCACCTGGTACTCCGGCACCAACAAGATTCTGGAGCAGGTGTACACCGGCAAAGGCCGTGCGCTCGACCCCGACAAGTATTTCATCCTCATCGTCAATCAGATCGGCAACGGTCTTTCCAGCTCGCCGCACAACACGCCGGCGCCGGCCGGGATGGCGAATTTTCCGCACGTGCGCATCGGCGACGACGTGCGCGCGCAGCACAAGCTCGTCACGGAAAAGTTCGGCTTGAAGAGTCTCGCGCTGGTCGTCGGAGGCTCGATGGGCGCGCAGCAGACCTACGAATGGGCGGTCCGCTACCCCGACATGGTGAAGCGCGCCGCACCGATCGCCGGCACTGCCAGGAATACCAGCCATGATTTCCTGTTCGCCGAAACCCTGGCCGAGGCGATCACCTCCGACCCCGGCTTCAACAAGGGTTTCTATGCATCCTCGGCGGACGTTCGGGAAGGTCTGTTGCGCCACGCCAAGATGTGGGCGGTGATGGGTTGGAGCACGGAATTCTTCCAGGCCAACCGGCACAAGGCGCTGGGCTTCTCGTCCATGGACGATTTCATCATCAACTTCATGAACGGCTATTTCAGCGTGATGGATCCCAACGATCTGCTGTGCATGGCGTGGAAATGGCAACGCGGCGACGTCAGCCGCCACACCGGCGGCGACTTGCGGGCCGCCTTGGGGCGCATCAAAGCCAAGACCTTTGTCATGCCGATGTCCTCGGACATGTTCTTCCCTCCGGCCGATTGCCAGGCGGAGTGGCGCCTCATCCCAGACGCCGAGTTCCGGCCGATCCAAACCCTCGATGGGCATCTCGCGTTGTTCGGTGCCGATCCCGAGGCGCTCAGTCAGCTCGACAAGCACCTGAGTGAGCTGCTCGCGATGAAAGCTTAACTTCCACCTTGAAGCTGGGGAATCCGCGCGAGAGCCGCGTCGATCCCAGGCAGCAGGCCGCCGAAACCGGCACACGCAAGGCGCTCGCGCAGGCCGTTGAGCTCCGCGAGGATCGCGGGCTCGGGTCCGCGCCGGCCCAGGGACGCCAGCGCGCGGGCGCGTGCGACCACCAGCTCGGCAAAAGCCAGGGGCTCGGGCAGCACGAACTGTTCGAGCCCCTCGGCGTAGCGCAGCGCCTCGTCCCAGTCGCCATTCTCCAGTACGGTGTCGATGGCGTCCCGGTAGAAGAACAGGCGCGCATGGGCCAGGCTGGACTCGAGCATCGCCTCGCCGTCGTGCAGCAGGCGCTTGCGTTCCGCCGGTGCCTCGGCCGACCTGGCCATCCCTGCGAGCAGCGACGACCCGAAAAACCCCATCCCGATCTGCTGCGCCAGCCCGAACGCCTCAACCAACAGCGCGCGGGCCTCGGTGACATGCCCGGTCTTGCCCCGGCATACCGCCATGAGCATGTAGTTCGTGGCGAGGTAGCGGCGGGCCCCAGCCTGGCGAGCCGCCGCGATCGCTTTCTCGATCCACGGCTGGGCTTCGTCGTAGGCGCCGTGGAAAACCAGCGCGAAGCCGATCGACTCCAGCGCCATCACCTCGGTCTGCGCCAGGCCGACCCGGTTCGACAGCTCGACGGCGTGGCGCACCTCGCGCAGCCCGGCCTGCCCCTGCCCGGTCCAGGTCAGGCAGTGTCCGACCATGACCGCGTTCGGGATCTCCACGCGCATCAATCCGGCCTTGCGGGACAGCTCGACGCAGCGCTGGAAATAGGCCAGCGCGCTATGCATGCGCCCGACCGCGTAGCAATGGTCCGCCAGGCCGCTCAGCGCGCGTGCCTCGCATTCCACGTCGCCGGCGCGCTGCGCGCACTCGAGCGCGAGCTCGTGCTCGCGGCGGCAGGCCGAGACATTGCCCTGCGCGAAATGCAGGTTGCCGCGCGTGCTGTGGATGCGCGAGCAGGTGCTCCACAGCTCCAGGCGCTCGGCGTTCGGCTGCGCTCGATCCAGCGCCTGCATCGCCTCGGCGAACTCGCCGGTGACGCGGCGGCCCGCGGCGATCCCCAGGCAGGCATGGCAACGCTGCGCGTCGTCCTGCGCCGCCTGCAGCGCCTCGTCGAATGCAGCGATGGATTCATGCGTCCGCGCCATCTCGCGCAGAAGATCGCCGCGCAGCATCGCGAGCGAGTGGCGAAGCTCGCCATCCTGCGCCAGCACCGAGCCGCGCTGCGCCAGCCGCAGCGCACTGTCGTAGCGGAAGCGCTGCGCCTCGTCTTGTGCCGCGACCAGATGCGCGCGTGCCGCGCGCGGATCCTGGGCGCGATCCAGGTGCTCGGCGTGCAGCGCCAGCTCCTTCTCGCCGTACCACTGCGCCGGCCCTGGCGTGCAGCTCGCGCTTGCGGCTGTGCAGAAGCGAGGTGTACACGCCCTCCTGGATGAGCGCATGCGCGAACAGGTAATCGCCGGAGTCGGGACGCACCAGGTCGGCAGCGACCAGGGCGCTCGCAAGCGTATGCCGGCGTCGTCGATGAGATAGTCGCAGCGCCTCCAGCGGGAAGCGCTTGCCGATCACCGCGGCCGCCTGGAGCGCCGCGCTTGTCGCGAGCGGCCAGGCGATCCATCCGCGCGAGCACCAGGCTCTGGATGGTAGGCGGAACGCCGCTGCCCTCGCCTTCCTCGGCGTTGCGCAGCAGCTGCTCCAGGAACAGCGGGTTGCCCTCCGCGCGCTCGATGCATTGCATGGCGAAGCGGCTGGAGGCCTCGATCAGGCCGCCGGCGAGCACGCGCGCCTCCTCCAGGCGCAACGGCCCCAGGTCGATGGTGAGCAGGGGTACCGCCGTGGCTCGCCGCACGCCACTGGCGGTCGACCGGGTCGCCTTCGAAGCGTGTCGTCATCGCCAGCACCAGCGGACATTCGCGCGCCACCATCAGCCGCAGCGGCGAGACAGCTCGAGCAGCAGCGGTGATGCCCAGTGGATGTCCTCGAATACGATCAGGCGCGGCCGCTCGCGCGCCGCGTTGCGGGCGAGCTCGGACACCGCCGCCGCGGCGCGGCGGCGGCGAGTGGCGTCGTCCATCGCATCGAAGATCGGGCGCTGGTCCTCGCTCTGCTCCAGGCCAAGCAGGTCGCAGATCAGCATCTCGTGCTCGGGCGCGACGAGGCCCGACTCGAGCGCGCGGGTCGAGCGCTGCGCGTCGCGCAGGATCCTCGGCGTTCCCAGCCAGGCCGAGGAGCTCGGCGATCACCGCCGGGAGCGCCTCTTGGCGCTTGCCGACTCCGAAGTCGAGCACGCGTCCCAGGTGACACGCATAGCCTTGCGCCCTGGCCCGCAGCTGCAGCTCTTCCGCCAGCCTGGACTTGCCGATGCCGGGCTCGCCGCGGATCACGACGGCCGTTCCGGCGCCCGTATCTCGGACGCTGTCGAGCACGCCCTCGAGCTGGCGCAGCTCGGCTTGCCTGCCGACCAACGGGAGGCGCTCGCCCATGCCGTGCCGCAGAGACGTAATGCGGTACACCTGCACCGGGTCGTCGAAGCCCTTGACGCTTTCTCGCCTAGATCCTCGGCGTCGACGCGGTTCGACACGCTGCGATACACCGGCTGCGATACCAACGTGTCGCCCGGCCGCCGCGAGCGCGTCCAGCCGGGCGGCGAGATTCACCGCGTCGCCGGTTATCGCGTACTTGGGCGTGGCGCCGCCCGAGAGTACGGCGGCCACCACTTCGCCGCTGGCGACGCCGATGTGCAGCTTGAGCGGGTTCGCGGACGCGTCGTGTAGCTGCGTCGCGTCCGAGTGCATGTCGAGCGCCGCGCGCACCGCGCGCTCGGGATCGTTGCCGTAAGCGACTGGCGCGCCGAACACCGCCAGCACGCCGTCGCCGGCATGGTCGATCATGCTGCCCCCGTAAGCGGCGACGGTGCGGTCCGTCAGCGCGTAGAAGCGGTTCAGCAGGGCCTGGATGTGCTCCGCATCCATGCTCGCGCACAGCGCGGTGTAGCCGGAGATGTCGGCGAACAGCACGGCGGCTTGGCGGCGTTCGCCGGCCGGCGGGGCCGCCACGGCCCGGGGCGAGTCCGCCGATTGCGCATCGATCCGCTGTCGCGGCGGACCGCGGGTGGGCGCACTCCGGGCAGAACTTGGCCTTGTCGGGAAGCGGGCTTCCGCAGCTGCTGCAGGTACGCGACAACGGACTGGCGCACTGTTCGCAGAATCTGGCGGTGGCGCGATTCTCGTGGCTACAGCGTGGACATTTCATTCGACTGCATGGTTGGACCTGCGGGAGCGCCGCATTGCTCGGCAGCAGCTTGCCGGTCCGAAGCTGCCGACTCGTAGTGTAGTATAGGGCAGCAGCACCGGGTATTTCCCCCCGTCCACCCGCATTGGCGACGCCGGAAAACAATGACGGAGATCGACCGATATGGTTGGAATGCAAGGATGACTGAGATCATATCGATGATGCGCGCAATCCTGCTCCTGCTTGGCTTGATCGCCCTGCCCGCATGGCCGCAGTCCGATGCCGCCGCCGAGCTCGCGCAGCTGCGCACGGAACTGGCGCGGATCCAGCAGGAACAGCAGTCGATCTATCAGCAGTTTCAAATGCTCCAGCAGCTGCGCAACAACCAGGTCCAGGCCCAGAATCCACCGGTGATCACCAACGCGCCGGTCTATCCGGACGGCGAACCGCCAAGCTACGACGACATGGTGCGCGCTCAGCAGGAGCGCGAAGACCGGATCAAGGACTATGACGCCAAGCTGGAGGCGCTCGACGCCCGGTACAAGGAGCTGGAGGACGAGAAGAAGCAGATTTTTGACCGGGCGCAGCAGCTCACCGGCCAGCAGTGAAACCTGAGTCCGCGCCCCGATCCGCTGAACACGCACGCCTCGCCCTCGCGCCCGCCGGCCGGCCCGGGGAGTGGAAGGCGCTCGGCCCGTATCTCAGTGAGCGCGCCTGGGGCACGGTGCGCGAGGACTACAGCGATCACGGCACGGCCTGGGACTATTTCCCGCATGAGCACGCTCGCTCGCGCGCCTACCGCTGGAACGAAGACGGCCTGGCGGGTATTTGCGACCTCGAGCAGCGCATGTGCTTCGCGCTCGCCTTCTGGAACGGCCGCGACCCGTTCCTGAAGGAGCGCATCTTCGGCCTCAGCGGCAACGAGGGCAATCACGGCGAGGACGTCAAGGAGTACTGGTGGTATGCCGACGCGACGCCGACCTCCTCGTGGCTGCAGTGGCGTTACCACTATCCGCAGGCGGAGTTCCCCTATGCGCGGCTGCGCCAGGAGAACGCCCGGCGCCGCCAGAGGGACCCCGAGTTCGAGCTGATCGACACGGGGGTGTTCGACGATGACCGCTACTGGCAGATTACCGTGGACTACGCCAAGGCGGCACCGAGGGATGTGTGCGTGCGCATCCGCGTGCGCAATGCCGGACCGGAACCAGCGCAACTGCACGTGCTGCCGACGCTCTGGTTTCGCAATCGATGGTCGTGGGAGGAGGGCACTGCGCGCCCAGTGATAGGCGTAGCCGCGCCGCACGACAACGCGACCACCACTGCGATCGCCGAGGAGGAGTTGCTCGGCCGCTGGCGGTTGGCGGCGGGCCCGGATCCCGCCGGGCGGCTGCCGGAGCTATTGTTCTGCGACAACGACACCAACCTGGCGCGGCTGTTTGGTGTGCACGCGGCCACCCCATACCCCAAGGACGGCATCAACGACCATGTCGTCGCCGGGAAAGCGACAGTCAACCCGGCGCAGCGCGGAACCAAGATGGCATGCTGGTATCGGCTCAGCATGGGCCCGGGCGAAGCCGTCGAGTTGCGCCTGCGCCTGACGCGCGACGACGGCGGCCTCACCGCGGATCTGGGCGCCGGCTTCGAGCGTGACGCTCGCCGAGCGCGAGCGCGAAGCCGACGAGTTCTACAGGGCGCTGCAACCCGAGGACGCGACCGACGACGAGGCCGCCGTGATGCGCCAGGCTTTCGCCGGGATGGTCTGGAGCCAGCAGTTCTACCACTACGGTGTTGCGCGCTGGCTCGATGGCGATCCGGCCCAGCCGCAGCCGCCCGCGGGCCGCAAGGGCGGGCGCAATGCCGGCTGGCGTCACCTCGACAATCACGACGTCATCGCGATGCCGGACAAGTGGGAGTACCCCTGGTACGCGGCCTGGGACCTCGCATTCCATTGCGTGGTGCTGGCGCATATCGATCCGGCGTCGGCCAAGGACCAGCTGCTGCTGCTGTGCCGCGAGTGGTACATGCACCCGAACGGCCAGCTGCCAGCGTACGAATGGGCCTTCAGCGACGTCAATCCGCCGGTGCACGCGTGGGCGGCGCTGACGGTATTCCGCATCGATGGCGGGCGCGACTTCGAGTTCCTCGCGCGCGCCTTCCAGAAGCTGCTGATCAATTTCACCTGGTGGGTCAACCGCAAGGACGCGCTCGGCGACAACATCTTCGAGGGCGGCTTCCTCGGGCTCGACAACATCGGGCCATTCGACCGCTCGGCCGTGTTGCCTGCGGGCCAGACCCTGGAGCAGTCCGACGGCACCGCCTGGATGGCGAAGTTCTGCCTGAACATGCTCGAGATGGCGCTGCGGCTGGCCCATCACGACCGCGCCTACGAGGACGTGGCGCTGAAGTTCTTCGAGCACTTCGCCTCGATTGCGGCGGCGATGAGCGAGCTGTGGGACGAGCGCGACGGCTTCTTCTACGATCGCTTGCGCATGCCGGACGGCTCGATCATGCCGGTGCGGGCACGCTCCATGGTCGGGCTGCTGCCGCTGTTCGCCGCTGTTCAGCTGGAGGCTTCGCTGTGGGATCGCCTGTCAGAGTTCCGCAAGCACGCCAACTGGTTCGTCGCCCACAAGCCGCAGCTTGCGGGCTTCCTGCGCTACTTTGCCAAGGGCGAGCGGCCCGAGCTGATCGCGCTGGTCGATGAGACACGGCTGCGGCGCGTGCTGGCGCGCATGCTCGACGAGGCGGAATTCCTCTCGCCTTACGGGCTGCGCTCGCTGTCCCGCTACCATCGGGACCATCCGTTGGTGTTCGCGGTGCCCGGCGGGGTGGCGCGGCTCGACTACGAGCCGGCCGAGTCCCATTGCGGGATCTTCGGCGGCAACTCGAACTGGCGGGGGCCGATCTGGTTTCCGCTCAACGTCCTTGCGGTCGAATCGCTGCGCCATCTGCACGCTTGCCTGGGCGATGGCTTCACCGTCGAGCTGCCGACCGGCTCGGGTGTGCAAGCCCATTTGGGGGCGGTGGCCGACGAGATCGAGCGGCGCCTGCTGCGGCTGTTCCTGCGCGACGCCAACGGTCGCCGACCGGTGTACGGCGCAGTCGAGCGCTTCCAGACCGACCCGGCCTGGCGTGATCGACTGCTTTTCTACGAGTACTTCCACGGCGACACCGGCGAGGGCCTGGGAGCGTCACACCAGACCGGATGGACGGCACTGGCCGGGACGCTGATCGCCAAGCGCCGCGTCGCGAAAATTGCACCCTGACGGCCCACGACCGTGCACCGGCCTGTCCGGCGCTGCAAGGTGCATGATCTGTACAATGCACGTCTCCCGATGCCAGCAGATCGCAACAGCGCACTCGAGCCGGAGGACAGCGAGGATCGCTCCGGTCTGATCGGGCTCGCCGCCGCGGGCCTCGCGGTTGGCGCCCTGGCCGGGCTCGTCGGCAGTGCGTTCCATCTCGTTCTCGACCGTGCCGATGCGCTGCGTGGCGTGGTCGTTGCCTGGTCGCAGGCGGCCCCATGGATCGGATGGCTCGTCCCCGCCGGCCTTGCTGCGGTCGCGGCCTTCGTCGCGCGCTGGCTCGTGCTGCGATTCGCGCCCGAAGCCTCGGGCAGCGGCGTGCAGCACATCGAGGCCGTCACCCGCGGTGAGGTGCCTCCGATGCGCGCAGCAGTGCTTCCGGTCAAGTTCGTGGGGGGCACGCTGGCCCTGGGCGCAGGCCTCGCGCTCGGCCGCGAAGGGCCGACGGTGCAGATGAGCGCCACGATCGGGCACCTGCTTGCGCGCGGACTCGGGTTGCCTGCCACGGACGCACGCGCGCTGCTCGCGGCGGGCGCGGGTGCGGGACTGGCCGTGGCGTTCAACGCACCGCTCGCCGGCGTGATCTTCGTGTTCGAGGAGCTGGTGCGCCGCTTCGAGCTGCGCGTCGCCGTTGCCACACTTGCTGCTTGCGGTGCCGCACTCGCGCTGATGCGTACCCTGATCGGCAACAGGCTCACCTTCCCGCTGCCGGCGATCGAGTTCGAGCTGTTTCCGGGCTACCTGCTGTTGCTCTTGTTCGGAGGTCTGCTCGGACTGCTCGGTGTGGCTTACAACCGGATGGTCGTGGCGGGACTCGACGCCGCCGAACGCATGCATCGGGTCGGGCCTGCCACGCGTGCTGCCGTTGTCGGCGCAGTCGTCGGCGTGATCGCATGGTTCGCACCCTGGCTGGTGGGTGGCGGCGAAACACTGGTGCAAGGCGTGCTCGACGGCGGCCATTCGGTGGCGATGCTCGCCTTGATCCTAGCCGTGCGGCTGATGCTCGGGCCGCTGTGCTACGCACCGGGCCTGCCGGGCGGGTTGTTTGCGCCGTTGCTCGTGGTCGGGGCTGCCGCGGGCGCGCTGTACGGCGTTGCGTGCGAAGGCCTGCTGCCGGCGCTCACGACCCCGACGGCGGCGTTTGCGGCAGTCGGCATGGGCGCGCTGTTCGTCGCCGTGGTGCGGGCGCCGATCACCGGCATTGCCCTGGTGGTCGAGATGACGAGCTCGACCGGCTTGTTCATCCCGTTGCTCACTGCATGTGCGGCAGCGTTGGTCGTGCCGTCTGCGCTGGGCGAGGCGCCGATCTACAATACGCTGCGCGCGCGTGACGCGCGGCGCCGCGCGGCTCCTTAGAGCATACGGCCAACCGCAGAGGCGCAGAGGAACGGATCAGGGGGCGGGATCCCCTCGTGATGGCTGCCTTCTGGTTCTTTTCCGGAACACGGTCGCGCGCTGGCAGTCGAAGCTAAGGTGTGCCCAGTGGCGCGAGCTCACGACCGGAGGTGATACCGTGATACGCAACACTTTCCTGCCCTTGCCCCTCATCTCCCTGGCCGACGGTGCCGCCGTTTTCCAGCCGGTGCAGCGGCTGCCCGAGCGGGTCACCCTGGAGAGCCCCGCGCTGGAGGTAATGACCGATCTCAAACAGGTGGCCGCCGTGACGATCGAGCCGGACGCCTCGGTCGAGAGCGCGAACGCGAAGATGATCCGCAACGGCGTGCGCCTGCTGTTCGTCACCGATGCCCAGCATCGCGTCGCCGGCCTGATCACCGCCACCGACATCCTCGGCGAGAAGGTGGTCCAGGCCATGCTGGAGCGGGGCGTGTCGCGGCAGGAAGTGCTGGTGCACGAGATCATGACGCGGCGGGCCGGCCTGGAAGCCATCAACATGCACGAGGTGCTTGGCGCCAAGGTGGGTCATGTCCTCTCCACCCTCAAGCAGGCCGGCCGGCAGCACGCGATCGTGGTCGAGCTGCACGAGCCGAGCTTCCACGACAGGCTGGTCATGCTGCCGCAGGTGAGCGCTTCGCAGACCGTGCGCGGCCTGTTCTCCACGACGCAGATCGCGCGCCAGCTCGGGCTGAATCTGCAAAGCCTCGAGCTGGCGACCACCTTCGCGGAAGTCGAGGCGATGCTCGGCCGTTGAGGCCGCCGCCCGGGTCTGCTCCTCCCTCTTTCGAGAGAGGCTTGGCTGCGCCGGCACCGATGCGCCCTGGCAATGCCGACGCTGCACCCGACTTACCCGGGATGTGGATGCTTTTTACTGCGTGCGCTGCGCGCCCTGGTTGGCCAAGGTTTCACGGCTGGCTTGGGCAAAGCGCACCAGATCGGGAAAAAACGCCTGGAAATCAGCTTCCAGCGCAGCATAGTTCGCTTCCAGCTCGGCTGCGGCACCCGCCAGCCGGTTCTCGCGCTTGAGCCGCAGGCTCATGCGGTCGAGCACAGCGTGGATCGATTCCAGCCGGGCATAAGATGCAAGCCAGTCGGCCTGAGCCATGCGGGGCGCGATCGATCGCAGCCGGTCGGGCAACAACGCGTCGTGCTCCTGTAGCAGCGTGTAGACGCGCGCCGTGAAGGCATCGAGGGGCTCCCGGGAGTGCTCGTCCCAGTGCCGTGCCAGGAAGTGATCGTAGAACAGGTCCACCATGATCCCGGCGAACCGCCGCCGCTGCGGGCTGATCCGGGACCGGCTTGTCGCCGTGACCGGATGAGCGTCGGTGAAGGTGTCGATCCGGCGGTGCAGTGACAACGCGCGCGTGATCGCGGCCGGGTAGCGTTCGCCCAGGACGCCCTTGACGAAATCGCCCATCAAGGCCCCGAGCAGCGCTTCGGGCTCGGGGCCGGCCAAGAGGAGGTGGGCGAGGTAGTTCATGGCCGGTAGATCATACGGCGCGCGTCCAACGTCTGCTTTCGGGCCCGCTTTGCATCTCTCAGGAATCGCGCGGACCTGCCGTTGTTACACTGGCGAATTCCTCCCAAAAAGACACCACAGAGACCTGCTTTGGAACCCGCGTCCCGCCCCCTGTCTGCGCTCCCGCAGGCCGCTCCCGGCGGCATTGAAGGCGGGCACGCCCTGCTGCACAGCGTCGCCGACCTGACGCTGGTGCTGGCGAGCCTGGTGATCTCGGTGTTGCTGCTGTACCTCTATCGGCGGCGCAGCGACCTGCGGTACCGGGGTGTCTTCCTGCTGTTCGCCCTGTTCGTGCTGGCCGTGGGCGCCAGTCATCTGCTCTACTGGGTCTGGTTGCAGGGTGGCGGCAACGCCTGGCTCTCGGGCATCGTCGATCTTGGCATGGCCGTCATCGCGGTGGCTACCGGGGCTTACTTGCTGCGAGTCCTGCCCGCTGAGCTGCGCGTGCCAAGCGAAGCGGAGCTGGAGCAGATCAACCGCCGCCTCGAAGCCGAAGTGACAGAGCGGCGCCGCGCCCAGGCGGACTTGCAGACGCTGGCCGAGGTGCTGGAGCAGCGGGCCCAGAACCGAACTGCCGCACTGGAAGAGGCCAACCGCGAACTGGAGCAGCAGATCGCCGAGCGCCAGCGCACCGAGAGCGCGCTGCGCTCCAGCCAGGATCAGCTGCGCGTCGCCCTGGATGCGGCGCGCATGGGCGTGTGGGAATGGGAGCTGCCCAGCAACGAGGTGCGCTGGTCCGAGCGAGCAGCGGCGCTGTTCGGCATGGCGTTGCACCAGTTCGACGGCTCCGCCGACACCGTGATGCGGATGGTTCACCCGGACGACCGCCAGCGCGTGCGGGCCGTGGTGGACGATTGCATCGAGGGCCGGACCCAGGACTTCTTCGCCGAGTACCGGGTGGTGAGGCAGGACGGCAAGGTGCGCTGGCTGGAGGCGCGCGGCCGGCTCTACCGCAGCGAGGCCGGCGAGCCCCTGCGCATGGCGGGCCTGACCACCGACGTAACCGACCAGAAGCTCGCCGAGCTCGCGCTCGCGCAGAGCGAGGAGCGCTATCGATCGGTCATCTCCGGGCTGGCCGAAGGCGTGATGTTGATCGCGCCCGACGGGCAGTGCCTGACCGCGAACGAGAGCGCCGAGCGCATTCTCGGGTTGACCCGGGATGAGTTGATGGGCCGCAAGCTGCGCGACCCGGCGTGGCACACGGTGTACGCAGACGGCACGCCGTTCCCGGCTTCCGACTACCCGGCTGCGCGCACGCTCGAGACCGGGCATCCCTGCCGCGAGGTGCTGATGGGGGTGCGCCGCCCCGGGAGCGACGGGTTGCGCTGGATCACCATGAACACCAAGGCGCTCGTCCACGCCGGTGAAGCCCGCCCGCATGCAGTAGTGGTATCGTTCACCGACGTCACCGACCGCATGGCCGCCGAGTCCGCGCAGCGCGAAAGCGAGGAGCGTTATCGCACGCTGGTGGAGCATGCACCCGAGGCAATCGTGGTGCTCGATCCGGCCAGTGGGCACTTCGTCGACGTCAACGAAAACGCCATCCGGCTGTTCGGCCTGCCGCGCGCGGCCCTGCTTGCGCTGGGGCCGCTGGAGTTGTCCGCCCCGGTCCAGCTCGACGGGCGCAGCTCCGCCGAGGCCGCGCCAGCCTACATCGCAGCCGCCGTGGGCGGCGAAACGCCCGTGTTCGAATGGGTGCACCGGGACGTCGACGGCTGGGACATCACTTGCGAGGTGCGGCTGGTGCGGCTGCGCTCGGGCGAGCGCTGGCTGGTGCGCGGGAGCATTCTCGACATCGGCGAGCGCAAGCGCATCGAGGCGGCGCTGCGCGAGTCCGAAGCAAAGTTCGCGGCCGTGTTCCGCGTTTGCCCGGAGTCCATCTCCATCTCCAGCGTGGACGAGGGCGTGTACATCGACGTCAACGATGCCTACGAGCAGGTGTTCGGCTACCGGCGCGATCGCATGCTGGGCCGCTCGGCGCTGGACCTGGGAGTGTGGGTCGATGCGCTGGAGCGGCGCGACCTGGTGCGCCGCCTCGAGCAGGACCGGATCGTGCAGGACTTCGACGCCAGCATCCGGCGCGCGGACGGGGAGATCCGCACCGCGCGCATGTCCGGTGGCATGCTGGAGCTCAACGGCAAGCGCTGCGTCATCATGGTGGCGCGCGATGTCACCCGGCAGAGGGAGCAGGAAGAGGCGCTGCGCCTGGCCGCGCGCGTGTTCGAGAGCACCGCCGAGGGGATTCTCATCACCGATCCGCGCAGCCGCATCGTCGCGGTCAACCAGGCCTTCACCGAGCTCACCGGCTACACCGAGGCGGAGGCGCGTGGCCGCCAACCCTCGCTGCTGGCTTCCGGGCGCCACGACCGCCGCTTCTTCGACGAGATGTGGGAAGGCATCAACCGCAACGGGCGCTGGCACGGCGAGGTCTGGAACCGCACCCAGGCCGGCGAGGTGCGCCCCTACCTCATCACCATCAGCACCCTGCGCGACGAACTCGGCACGGTGCTCAACTACGTCGGTGTGCTGCGCGACATCTCCACCATCAAGCAGTCGCAGCAGCAGCTCGAGTACCTGGCCAACTACGACGCCCTCACCGGCCTGGGCAACCGCAACTTGTTCTACACGCGCCTGAAGGTGGGGATCGAGAGGGCCTCGCGCCACCGCCGCCAGCTCGCGGTGGTGTTCGTCGACCTGGACAACTTCAAGGTCATCAACGACACCCTCGGCCACGATGTGGGCGACGTGCTGCTCTCCGAGATCGCCAAGCGCATCAAGACCTGCGTGCGGCAGGAGGACGTGGTGTGCCGGCTGGGCGGCGACGAGTTCACCGTCTACATCGAGGACTTCGTCGACGCGCAGGCGCTGGTGGGCACCGCGCAGCGCCTGACGCAGGCCATCTCCGAATCCTGCCACATCACCGGGCACGACATCTTCGTGACCGCCAGCATCGGCATCAGCGTCTACCCCAACGACGGGAAGACGACGTCGGAGCTGCTGAAGAACGCCGACACGGCGATGTACAAGGCCAAGGAGCAGGGCAAGAACGGCTTCCAGTTCTTCCGCGAGGACATGAACGCGCGCGCCTTCGAGCGCCTGGTGTTCGTGTCGGGCTTGCGGCGGGCGCTGGAGCGCGGGGAGTTCCGGCTGGTCTACCAGCCCCAGGTGCAGCTCTCCGACCGGCAGGTGCAGGGCGCCGAGTGCCTGCTGCGCTGGAGCCATCCGGACATGGGCGAAGTCTCGCCCGGCTCGTTCATCCCGGTGGCCGAGGAGACCGGGCTGATCGTGCCGATCGGGGAGTGGGTGTTCCGGGAGGTCTGCCGGCAACTGCGCGAGTGGGGCGGGGCGTCGGTGCGGGTGTTCGTGAACGTATCGGCACGCCAGTTCCGCCAGCCCGAACTCGTGGACTTCATCGCCAGCAGCCTGAAAGAGGCGGGGCTGCGGCCCGACGCCCTGGCTGTGGAGATCACCGAGAGCGCGCTCATCGATGATCCGGAAAATGCGGCCGCCACGCTGGGCCGGCTCAAGGATATGGGTCTGACCATCGCGCTGGATGACTTCGGCACCGGCTACTCGTCGCTGTCCTACCTCAAGCGCTTCCCGATCGACTGCCTGAAGATCGACCGCACCTTCGTGCGCGATATCGCCACCGATCCCGACGATGCGGCCATCGTCACCGCCATCATCACGATGGCGCAGAGCCTGAAGCTGGAGGTGGTCGCGGAGGGCGTCGAGACGCAGCAGCAGGTCGACTTCCTGCGCGCTCGCGGCTGCCTGGCGGCGCAGGGCTACTTCTTCAGCAAGCCGCTGCCCGCCGACCTGGCGCTGGAGTGGCTGGTTCCGGCGCGGGATCGCAAGGTCTCGTCGTAGCGATCATCCCTCTTAGTGGTCATCCCCGCGCAGGCGGGGATCCAGAAGTGGTCGAGTATCCTGGGTTCCCGCTTCCGCGGGAACGACAGGCTGCTTGTCATCCCCGCGCAGGCGGGGATCCAGACCGCAACTGCCACCCGCTGTCGGTTGACCGGCGCTGGCAAACCCGAAATACTTGGGCTCGCGCTGTCCCTGTTGGCCTGTGACAGTAACGTTGGGAGCACCACCGAGTACTCCCTCTCCCCTTGCGGGAGAGGGCGCGCCGCAGCGCGGAGCAGGGGCCCCGCTCAGGCGGGGATGCGACCGTGGAGGCGCGCGTGGCCCTCGACCGTGCGAGCGACAACACTCCCTCTCCCCTTGCGGGAGAGGGCGCGCCGGAGCGCGGAGCAGGGGCCCCGCTCAGGCGGGGATGCGACCGTGGAGGCGCGCGTGGCCCTCGACCGTGCGAGCGACAACACTCCCTCTCCCCTTGCGGGAGAGGGCGGGGGAGAGGGGTCCGACGACGCACTACCGTATCAGCCGTTGCCGTGCACTAGTGGAGAAGAGCAATGCCGACGCAACCAGCAGTGGCGCAAGCCGAAAGCCGGAACCCCGCCCAGTTCGACGCGATCGTCGTCGGCGCGGGGCTGGGCGGGCTCTACGCGCTGCACCGGCTGCGCGGGCTGGGGATGAGCGTGCGGGTCTACGAGGCCGGCGGCGGTGTGGGCGGCACCTGGTTCTGGAACCGCTACCCCGGTTGCCGCTGCGATGTCGAGAGCATGGAGTACTCCTACTCGTTTTCGGACGAGCTGCAGCAGGAATGGAAATGGCCGGAGCGCTACGGCACGCAGCCCGAGATCCTGCGCTACATCGATCACGTGGCGCAGCGGTTCGATCTGCTGCGCGATGTCCAGCTGAACACTCGTGTGGTGTCCGCCGTCTTCGATGCGGCGGCGAACCGCTGGAAGATCACTACGGACCGGAGCGAGGTCGTCCATGCGCGCTATTGCATCATGGCCACCGGCAACCTGTCGACGCCCCGCGTGCCGGACTATCGGGGTCTGGAGCGCTTCGAAGGCAAGTGGGCCCACACCGGCATGTGGCCCACGGAGGGCGTCGATTTCACCGGTCAGCGCGTGGCAGTGATCGGCACGGGCTCGTCGGGCGTCCAGGTGATCCCGCACATCGCCAGGCAGGCGAAGCACCTGCACGTGTTCCAGCGCACGGCCAACTTCAGCTTGCCGGCGCGCAATGCACCGCTCGATCCTGCGAAGGAGCGCCGGCACAAGGCGGAATACCGGGAGCGCAGGCGGGCCGCCTTCGACACACCCTTCGGCATCGCCGGCTATCCGGCCCCGGTGAAGTCGGCGCTGGAAGTCCCGCCCGAAGAACGGCAGCGCACCTACGAGGCGAAATGGGCCGAGGGCGGCAGCATCAGCTTTCTCTACGCCTACACGGACCTGCTGGTGAGCAAGGAGGCGAACGAGACGGCCTCCGAATTCGTCCGTCAGAAGATCCGCGGCATCGTCCGCGACCCGGCCGTCGCCGAGCTTCTGGCGCCCGGCGATCATCCGATCGGCACGAAGCGTCTGTGTCTGGACACCAGCTACTACGAGACCTACAACCGCGACAATGTCACCCTGGTCAACGCGCGCCGCACGCCTATCGAGGAGATCACTGCGAAGGGCCTGCGCACGCGCGAGGCCGAGTACGAGCTCGATTCCATCGTGTTCGCGACCGGATTCGATGCCATGACCGGAGCGCTGGCCGAGATCGACGTCAGGCTCGAGTCCGGCGCAACGCTGAAGGATGAATGGTCAGCGGGGCCGCGAACCTATCTCGGCCTGATGATCGCGGGATTCCCCAACCTGTTTCTCATCACCGGGCCGGGGAGTCCCGGCGTGAAGAGCCAGATGATCCTGTCCATCGAGCAGCACGCGGACTGGATCGTCGATTGTCTGCAGTACCTGCACGCGCGCGACCTCAATCGCATCGAAGCGCACGCCGCGGCGCAGGACGCATGGGTGAAGCATGTGAACGACGTGGCCGCCGCAACCCTCTATCCGCTCGCCAACTCGTGGTACATGGGCGCGAACATTCCTGGCAAGCCGCGTGTTTTCATGCCCTACGTCGGCGGGGTTCACAGCTACAAGGCTAAATGCGAAGCGGTGGTTCGCAATGGCTACGAAGGATTTGCGCTGACGCGGGCTTGACGGCCGAGTGCATGCGCTCCGGCACATCAACCTTCCCACCCCCATCCCAGCCTTCCCCCTCAGGAGGGGGAAGGGGCGGGGTGGTTCAGGACAGCGTTCGGTTACCTCAGCGGGCGCAGGTACCCAGGTCTGAGGTTGTTCGGATAGCCGTCGATCAGACGCTGCGTGCGCTGCACTGGCGCGCGATGTGACGCATCCAGATCGCGATCGTTTCGTGGCGGCTGAGCTGGGCCGCGGGCGGCAGGTCGTCGACATTGCCCAGCTCGGAGGCCCATTGCAGGATCTGCTCGTCGGTCGCCTGCCACTGGTAGGCATCGGTGATCCAGTCCTGCACCAGGGCGACCATCCAGGGCGGGGTGTTCGCCGGGAACGGCGCGGAGCGGGTCTTCTCGAGCGTGAAGCCCTTCTCCCAACGCGCCCAAGCGATCATGCGACCGGCATCCTGCACCAGTTCGTAGCACACGGCGGGGGTGAGCGCATGCTTTTCGCCCGCCAGCGGGTCGGCCTTCGCCGGTGCCAGTATCAGGAAGTAGCCCAGCAGCACCACGCCCCATACGGCGCAAGCGGTCAGGATCGGCCGCGTGCGGACGTGCGCGTGCAGGTAGCTTCGATAGTTCTCGTCCGCGCCCGCATGGCTGAGCCACGCGGGAGAAGCGATGGCAGACACCGCCTCGGGGCGGTTCGGCCCATTGATGGCCAGGTGACGCATAGCAAACCCTCCTTACCGTTAGCGAAAGGCTGCCAGGAGGCGAGCCCCGATTGTTCACGAATGCGCAACGAGTGCGCTCGGGCTCTTGCCGGAAGTACGGGCAAGTTATGGGCCAGCTCGAGCGGTCCGCCTCGGCAGCTGCGTCCCATGTCCGGGTGCCTCGTCCGGCCCCCGCGGGCCGGCTCAGACTGCACTTTGACTCTGCTGAGGGCAGAACGGAATCAGACTGACGTCATAGGCTGAAGGACCGGCCAGCGGCAAGGGCTGTCGGGTAATTCAGTCAGGTAAACCCCGGCTCTACCGGGGGGAGTGGCAAAGGTTTGACCTATGCAGCGGTCGCGAGAAGCGAAGCCGTGTGATCTACGTTCCCTCCCCCTTCCAGGGGGAGGGCCAGGGTGGGGGTGTAGCGCGTGCACTGCCGCTATGTGCGCGCTTGACCCCCATCCCAGCCTTCCCCCTGAGAGGTCCTGAGAGGGGGAAGGAGCGCAGTACTTCGCTAGCCCTCTTGTCATGGGCCGTTAGTGCCGCCGCATGTCAGGCACGCCGCAATCCGGGGTCTGTCCGCTGGTAACGCGGACCGCGACGACCCTGCGACGGACGCGGTGGCCCGCCGTGGGCACCGGCGCGGTAAGCCGCGCCCAGGGTCCAGCCTCTCGCGCTGCGTTACCGGTTTCGGCTTCAGCTGGTGCGCCCGCCTGCCCGCGGCAGCAGCGGCCCCAGCCCCTCGGCCGAGCGGATATGCAGGTCGCGCTGCGGGAACGGGATCTCGATGCCGGCATCGGCGAGCGCGCGCGCCACCGCGACGTGGATCTCGTGCCTGACGCGCAGGCGCTTGTCGAACGCATCGACGAAGGCGCGGATCTCGAAGGTGAGCGAGCTGTCGCCGAAGCCGACGAAGAAGGCCGACGGAGCCGGCTCGTGCAGCACGTCCGCGATGCTCTCCACAGCCGCGAGCAGCACGCGCTGTGCCTGCTCGACGTCCGTGCCGTAGGCCACACCCACGGAAATCAGCAGGCGGGTAGTCTGGTTCGACAGGGTCCAGTTGATGACCCGCTCGGTGATGAACGCCTTGTTGGGAATCATGATCTCCTTGTTGTCGAAGTCGGTCACCACGGTGGCGCGGGCGCGGATGCTGGTGACTGTGCCGGTAACGTCCCCGACCGTTACGACGTCCCCCACGCGGATTGGCCGTTCCCCGAGGACGATGAGACCGGACACGAAGTTCGCCACGATCTCCTGCAGGCCGAAGCCGAGCCCCACACCCAGCGCCGCGACCAGCCACTGCGCCTTGCTCCAGCTCACGCCGAGGATGTTCGTGGCTACGACCAGCCCTATCGCCGCAATCGCGTAGCGCAGCACCGTCTTGATGCCGTAGGTGATGTCGCGCTGCAGCCCCAGCCGCTGCAGAACCACGATGTCGAGTACCGCGCCGATGTTGGTTGCCGCGACGTAGGTGAGCGCCAGCGTGAGCAGGGCCAGCACCAGGCTGCGAACCGTCAGCGCGCCTATCGCCGGCTGGCCCTGGACCGCGTCGCCGTGGCTCCACAGCTGGACATCGCCGATCGCGCTCAAGAACGGCACCCAGTCCTGCCAGATCGCCCACAACCCGGCCAGCAGGATCAGCGTGGTCACCAGGTTGAGGAGATGACTGGTGCGTTCGCCCAGCGTTGCGATATCGAGCTTGAGCGGCCGCAGCGTCGTGCTGTCCTCCGATACGACCTGCAGCGCGCCCTCTTCGGGCTGTGCCGCGTGGCGCCTGGACAGCCTCGCGCGCTGGATCAGCACCCACAGCGCGATCATGCCGTAGAGGACCACGGCAGCCAGTACCAGCACGAGGGTCTGCATGGTGAGCCGGTAGATGATGCTGGCGGCAAAGTAAAAGCCGGCGGCGGCGGCCACACCCAGGCCGATGGGCAGGGCGACGAGCACACCCGCCCACAGCGGGTGCAGCCGTGCCGCCCAGCTGCGCGATGTGTCCGGCAAGAGTGCCTGCATCACCGGACCCGAGCGCCGGAACAGGCGCCACATGAACACGGCGAGCGCGACCATGCCGACGATGAAAGCGATCCGGCCGAGGCTTTCCCGGTTCGGGTGCGGCGCGTACACGGAGCTGTTCATGAGCGCAACGAACAACAGCGGAACGTAGATCAGCATGAAGCGGCGGATTGCGCGCTTCACCGCTTGCATCGCCTCGATGGGCCAGAGGAAATGCTTCACCGCCACCCCGCGCGCGTCGAACAGCCAGGAGAAGCCGTACATCGCCAGGAAGACCGTCCCGATGGTGCGCAGCGCGTGGCCGACCGATTGCGCGAACGGGCTGGCGGCATGGGCGTGCTCGAGCGCCCCGCCCACCCCCCAAAGCAGCAGCGCTCCGGGCAAGGCCAGCAGTGCGGTATAGATCAGCGCTGCCAGCGTGTGGCCGATCCGATAGTGCTCGACGGCCACGGCGGCAGGGGCGAGGTCGGCGAGTCCCCGCAAGAGCCTTCGCCGCAGGGCGTAGAGAACGACCACGAGCAGGCCCCAGGCTGCCGCCAGGTAGGGCCTGGCCGCTATTTCGCCCAGCAGCAGCTTGCCGGTGCTGCGCCAGTTGCCGGGCGAGAGCGCCCACTCCAGCGCGAGCTTCAGGTTGGCAAGGCTGGACGTGCCGAGCGCGTCGAGAGGAATCCACACCAGCAGCCGGATCGCCTCGTCGCGCGCTTGTGCGGAGGCGGCTAGCACGTCTTCCTCCGCCGCTTCGGCTTCGCGCAGGGTGCGCAGAAGCGCTTTCTCCTGCTCGTCCAGCCTGGCGAGCAGCTCACGCTTGATGGCGAGCTGCTCGCGAACGGCGGGCTCGAGGGTCGCATCCGCGGCGTGCATGCTTGCAGCGCGCAGGACTGCGGCCGCCGCGGCGTCCAGGTCGTTCAGCTCCGTGAGCAGCCGCGCATTGCGCAGGTTGGCCTCGAAGGTGGCGGCGGCAAGCTTGTCCCGCGCCTCCCGCTGGCGCGCGAAGGCCTCCCCCGTGGGAAGCGCGTGCAAGCGCTCCAGCAGCGTTTCGACAAGCTCGCCTTGCAACGTCCGGTTGGCAGTGGCGCGGCGGATAGCTTCGCTGCGCGTCTCGATCTCCGCCGCCCGCGCGCGCAACGCCGAGACTTCGAGCAAGCTTTGATCGAGCGTCGGATCCAGCAGCTGTCCCTTGAGCTTCGCGTTCTCCACTGCGAGCTCGCGCACCGGCCCGGGCCGCGAGTCGCTGCGAGCCGCCTGTGCGAGGTCCCGGTCCGCTTCCGCCCGCTGGCGGGCCGCCGCGGCCTGCAGAAGGAGCCTGGCTCGCGCTTCCGCCCGCCGCAGACGAACGCGTGCCAGATCGCGCTCCAGCGCGAGGATGCGCTGCTGCGCCGGCAGATTGGCCGACTCCGCGCCAAGCCGCTCGAGCTCGGCTTGCAATGCCATGATCCGCGCGCGCGCCGCGACCTGCTGCGCCTGCGGCTCCGTGCCGACTCCATCCGTGCCGGTCAGCGCTTGCGGCTGATTCCTGAGCTCGTCGAGGGTTTTGCGCGCCTCGTCCTGCTCCTGGGCGAGCGCGTACGGCCGGTTGACCGCCAGGTCCAGCTCGCCTTCTACCCGGTCGACCTGCAGCTGGGCATCGTCGAAGTCGGCGCGCGCCGACACTTCCAGGTGCTCCAGCTCGTCGTCGCGGAGCCCGGTGAGGTTGGGCACCGCCGCGGCATTGGCTGCGGTCTTCTCCTCCTGGTCGAGCAGCCTCGCCAGGCGCCGCCGCTCCAGCGGCGCGGCACGCGAAGCCTCCCGCAGCCGCGCCGTTTCCGACCGGATCAGCCCCGCCCGCTGGACATCGCCGATCGCGCGCCGGTACAGATCGACCAGCCTCGCCTTCGCCTCCGGCGCAATGTCCCGGCGCGCCTCCACCACCGCCTGCCGGCTCTGGAGATAGGCCTCGGTCAGATCGGACCGGTCCGTATCGAGCCTGGCCTGCGCCAGCGCAGTGGTCATCCCCACGCCCAGCGCGCAGGCGCCCACGGCAAGTGCGCGTGGCAAGGAAGCTAAGAGCATCGTGGCGGCGCCATTGGGTGGATCGGATGATCTCGGCATACTCGAGCCGGGTCACGGCGCCTGCCGCAAACCGCCGGCTCCCCAGAACGTCCCGGGCCAGCGCGGCCGACTCGAGATTCGGCCTCCCGCTCGCCGGCAGGGGCTACGCGACCAGTTTCCCCGCCACACGCAACAACAGCTTGGAGATCTGCACCGAAGCGTCGAGCACGTGCGCGAGCTTCTGGCGTGACGCGGTGTCCAGCGTCGCGCGCCTGAGCAGCACGCGCAGATCGTCGATCTCCTGCGGTGAGAAGGTGACGATCTGTGCGACCAGGTCATTGAAGGTGTTCCCCAACGCGGGGTTGGTGGACTGCCCGGATGTGGGGACGCAACGGGCATCTCGAAGCACGCGACAGCCTGATCGCGAGCGCCATTCTAGCGCTTCCCGAGTTGCGGTGTCGCGTCGAAGTGGCTACGTTGTCATGGTGTGATCTGACTCGCGAGCACGGCGGAGTTCATCCACGCGTGTCGCCGTTCAGCGTCTGGCGGGGCAGCAACCGTCGCGCCGATCCCTTGTCCGCTCGCGATCGAAAGCACGGCGCCTTCATCCAGTACAATCGATGGCTTCTCGTATGGTTTCGAACAGACACTGGAGGAACAAATGAGCAGGATTGCACAAGGAGCAGTCGTTGTCCTGGCGCTGGTCGCAGCAGCGGTGGCGCTTGCTCAGCAGCCGTTGATCTATCCCTCCAAAGGCCAGAGCGCCGACCAGCAGAACAAGGACGAGGGTGAGTGCTACACCTGGGCCAAGCAGCAGACCGGGGTTGACCCGGTGGCAGTGGCTCAGGCCTCCAGCAGCCAGCCGCCTCCGACGGGGCCGCAGGGCGAGCGCGTGCGGGGTGCCGCACGCGGCGCTGCGGCCGGGGCGGTCATCGGCGGAGTCGCCAATGACGATGCCGGCAAGGGCGCCGCGACCGGGGCAGTGGTAGGAACCATGGCCGGCGGCTCGCGCCAGCGGCGCGCTGCGCGTAGCCAGGAGCAGCAACAGCAGCAGGTGCAGCAGCAGACCCAGGGGGCGCTGGCCAGCTACAACCGGGCGTTCGCGGCATGCATGGAAGGGCGTGGCTATGTCGTCAAATGAGCGGAGGTCGCCAATGAAGCGTGTTGCGCAGGTGGCCGGGGTGGCCCTGCTGCTCGCCACGTCCACGGCCCAGGCGGGCGACTTCGACGGGTCGAAGAACCTGATCTGCGCGCCGGTCGAGGCCAGCGACTGCGTCGCGGTGGACGGATGCACGAAGACCGTGCCGAGCGAGGTGGGTGCGCCGTCGTTCATCCGCATCGACTTCGGCCAGCAGGCGATGGTCGGGCCCAAGCGGGCCTCCCCCATCAGGCTGACCGAGAAGGGCGAGCAGCAGCTGCTGCTGATGGGAACGGAGCTCGGCTACGGCTGGACCTTCGCGCTCGACCAGGCAAGCGGCGAGATGACAGTGACCATGACCACCGGTGGCGGAAGCTTCGTGTTCTTCGGATCGTGCACGCCGCTGTAGTCCCTCGTCGCGCGAAATTTGGTTAGCGGCTCCCACCACCCCGTCACGCTTGCGCGTGCCACCCGCTCGGGAGGCTCCCGCCGCCCCGACGCGGCGCGAGCCACCCCTCCTCGGGCAAGACGGGAGGTCCAGTCAAAGCTCCCCGCCTCTCTCAAGAAACGCTCGCACCCAGCACTTGATTGGGTGGTAGGTGCACTGCAACACCACGTCGCCTTGAGCGCCGGTACGCGTTTCTTGCAGCCTCGGGGCCGGATGAAGCGATCATGACCACCGAGCTCTACCTGGACGACGCTTATCTGCGCACCGACCAGAGCGTGGTGACGCGAGTCGACGAGCGCGGCATCCAGCTCGAGCGCACGCCCTTTTATGCGCTGGGCGGCGGGCAGCCCGGCGACCGCGGCACGCTGGTGTTGCCGGACGGACGCCGGATCGAGGTCGCCACGACGGTCCGTGACCGAGACACCGGCGAGATTCTGCATCTGCCCACAGAAGGAAGCGCGGTGGGCGTGCGAGCCGGCGACGCGGTAACCGCAAGCATCGACTGGGATCTGCGCCACGCGCACATGCGCTGCCACACTTGCCTGCACCTGCTGTGCGCGCTCATCCCTTTCCCGGTCACCGGCGGGAGTGTGCGCGCCGGTTCGGGACGGCTGGACTTCGATATTCCGCAACCGATCCTCGACAAGGAGGAGCTGACGGCGAAGCTGAACGAGCTGATTGCACGCAACGCGCCGGTGAGCTTCCAGTTCATCAGCGAAGAACAGCTGCGCGCCAGGCCGGAGCTCGTGCGTACGCTGGAGGTGGGCCCGCCCGCCCGGGACGGCAAGGTCCGCCTGGTACACATCGAGGGTATCGATCTGCAGCCCTGCGGCGGCAGCCATCTGCGGGCCACCGGCGAGATCGGCCGGGCGCGCATCGTGAAGATGGAGAAGAAGGGCCGGCAGAACCGGCGCGTCGAGATCGCGATCGAGGACGCGTGAGCGCTACTGCCGTCCCGGTCCGGTGCGCGGGGCCTTGGGCTGCGCGGGCGTGGGTGGAGACGGCGCAGGCGCCGGCGCGGCCTCCGTCGCCGGGGGCAGGGCGTCCGTCGCCGGGGGCAGGGGAAGGGGGGTTTGCGGTTCCACGGGCTGCAGCGGGGGCTGCGCGGGCGGGCGTGCCGGCTGCAGGAACGCCGCATCGATCACGCAGAACAGCTTCGCCTCGGCCGGGAAATCGCCCAGGGTCTTGCCTTGCTGACCCGCCCTGACGCTCACGTAGAGCTCGCGCCGCCCGCTGTAGGCAGACGGCGAGAACGGGCAGCGCTGCAACGCCTGGTCGAGCCAGCCCACCGTCACTTTGTAGACGCTCTGGTCGGAGTGGTTGGCGATCGCCAGCTCGCGCGTCTCGGGGGCCGTCCCCGGGTAGGGCGTGCGTACGCCAATCAGCTGGACCTGCTGCACCAGTTCCTCCCGAGCGGCGTCGGCGACAACGGGCGCAGGCGCGTTGGGCGCCGCCGCGGGCGGCTCAGGCGGCGAGCTTGGCGGCGGTGGGCTGCGCGGTGTCACTTCGACTCGCACCGAGTCAGGCACGGCGCCGCGGCCAGGCACGCACTCCACTTGCACGGTGAAGCCGCGGGCGAGCTCGGCGATGTCGGCTGCCTCGAGCGTGCGATCCGACGCTCGCGCGTCGAAAGGCACGCCGCTGGCGCGCAGCCACGTCCGCAGTACCTCGGCCTTGATGGCGAAATTCACGTTCTGAGGGATGTCCCCAGTACGCTTGGCGACGGCGACGGCGTCGAGCTTGGCGGTGACCACGCCGATCACATGTGCACTCGAATCGAGGAGAGGTCCACCGCTGTTGCCCGGCTGCACCGGCGCGGTCGTCTGCAGATAAGCCGGGTCGTCGCGCAGGCCGGCCAGCGCGCTCACGTTCCCGGTGGTGAGGTTGCCTTCTCTGGACAGCGCGCCGGACAGCGGAAAACCAAAGCTCACGACCATCTCGCCGAGCCGCAGGGGCGGCGTGTCGCGCAGGATTGCGATGCGCGGTGCGCGCAGATCGGTGCGCAGCAGCGCCAGGTCCGCTTCGGTGTCCACGGCCACCAGGCTGGCCGGAGCGCTTGCGCTGCCCTGCAGGACTCTCAACGTTCTGCAGCCGGCGGCCACGTGCGCGTTGGTAACCACGTGCGTGGTGGTGGATACCGCGAAGCCGGTTCCGGTCCGAATCGTCTGTGCGATGGCGGGCGGCCCAGGCCAGCTGCATGCAAGAGCCGCCAACCCGGCTGCAAACGCCACGTGCGCAATCCGGTTTCGCAAGAGGGTCACAGCGCATCCTCATCGTCACCCCTTCCCCGCCCGGGCCGCGCGGCGCCGGAGCGCTTGCGCAGCGTGAGCGCGAGCAGTGGGAAGAGCAGCACCGACAGCATCCCGGCACCCACCAATGCGGCGGCATTGTCGCTGCGCATGCGGCCCGTCGCTACGCCGATGTCGGTGATCGCCACCACCAGCGGCAGCGCGGTCGAAACGTAGAGCAGAAAGGGCAGCCGCTCGCTCTTGTCGAGGTCGCTGCGATAGATCAGCAGCGATGGCGATCCGCGCACCAGCAGGAACAGCGCCAGGAAAACCGGGACCCGCAGCAGCGCTTGCGGGCTCTCCAGCAGCGAGGCAAGATCGAACTTGATTCCGCTCAGCACGAAGAACAGGGGAACCAGGAACCCGAAGCCGATCGCTTCCAGCTTCTCGCGCAGCATTTCGCCTTTCTCGCCCTCGCTGGCGAGGCGCACGACCATCCCCGCGGCGAAAGCTCCGAGGATCAAGTCGAGGCCGAACTGGCCGGCCAGCACGACCAGGCCGATCATCAGCAGGATGCAGATGCGCACGGGGAGCTGGCTGCTCGCATGGAGGGTGCGTCCGAGAAGCTGCACGATGGGCTGCAGCCGCACGTGCAATGCCGCGGCTGCCGCGATCAGCGCCACGCCGGCGAACGCGAGGAGCAAAGCAGTCTGATGCCAAGCCGTGTGCTCTCGGGTCAGCACGATCGACACGAGCACGATCGGGCCCAGTTCGCCCACCGCACCGGCGCCCATGACCAGGTTGCCGAAGCGCGTCTTCAACTCGCCGGAATCACGCAGGATGGGCAACAAGACCCCGACGGCGGTCGTGGCCAGCGCAGTCGCGATCATCACCGGCGCATTGAGAAAGCCGGCTGTGCGCAGCAGGAACGTCACCGCAAGCGCGAGCGCGATCGTCGCTACCCATCCGCTGATTGCAAGTCGTAGCGGGCGGCCGCCAAGCTCCTTGAAGTTGAGCTCGAGTCCTGCGAGGAAGAACAGGAAGGCCAGCCCGAGCGTTCCCAGAAAGGCCAGCACCCCGGCCGGCTGCGCCCATCCCAGCACGTGCGGACCCGCGACGATGCCAAGAGAGATCTCGACAACGACGATGGGCAGCCGCAATCTGATGGGCAGCTCGGTTACCAGGGGCGCGGCGACCGCGATCACTGCGACCAGGAACAGCGTGGTGAGATCGGCTTCCATGTCTCTCGCATGAGCATACTTGCAGCCCGCCGGGCCCGCAACGGCTCTTGAATGCTGCCGGGCGCGTGGCAGCAACAAACGCAGTGCCTGCATCGGTCGAGGGAGCTATCATCAGCTTTGGCTTGACGCATTGAAAACCATCCCATGAGCACCCTCATCGTACGGGCGAGCGTAGTGGCTGGTCTGGCTGCAACTGGCCACGGCGCGGCCGAGCCACTCCTGACCCCAGGTCTGTACCGGGTCGAAGTCCGTATCGCCTTGCCGAACGTGCAGGATATAGCGGCGCCCCTGGTGTTGACCCGCTGCGTCACTCCTGCGGATCTGCAATCGGGACGGGCGTTCTTCGTCTTGAGCGACAACCCGCTGAAGAACTGTGCGCTGCTCGACTACCAGGTGACTGCGGATGCAGCCACCTATCGGATAGCCTGCCCGGGACCGAACATGGGCAGTGCGGCCGGCGTGTTCGACCTTGCCCCGAACGCCTATCGCGGCAGCATCAAGATGAACATGGGAGGGAAGAACATGACCATGTCCGAGATGCAGACTGGCAAGAGAATAGGAGACTGTCGGTAGGACGGACGAGGATCAGGTCGCGTCGTGAAAGATGATCCCAAGCGTATGGCGGTGCCCGCTGCGAACGCGACTCACGCCATGCCGCAGGTTGACCCGGTACACGCCGCGAGTCCCTTGGACGGGACGCTGGTGAACGGCGAACACGACAGCGTCGCCTTGCCGAAGCGGGACGACCTCGGGCCGCGATTGCCTGCGGGGACGCTGCTCGGTCAGCACGAACTCGCCGCCCGTGAAGTCGCGTGCGGGCTCCGAAAGGAGGATTGCGACCTGCAACGGAAAGACATGCTCGCCGTAGAGATCCTGGTGCAGGCAGTTGTAGTCGTCAGCGCCGTACTGGAGCAGAAGCGGTGTCGGCCTGACCTGCCCGGCTGCATGGCACCGAGCCAGAAAATCGGCATGCGTCTGCGGATACCGCACGTCGATGCCCAGCGCCGCGTTCCATCCGATTGGCTATCGGCGCCAGACGAGGGTAGAAGGCCGAGCGCAGGTCGGCGACGATCTTGCGGCAGCGGATACGAGAAGTACTTGTATTCGCCGCGTCCATAGCCGTGCCTTGCCATGACGACCCGACTGCGAAAGCGACCGTCGTCACGATACAGCGCCCGCCATTGCCCGGCATTCGTCCGGAGACATCAGGCGCTCGAGCACCGCGCTGCCCTGCGCGTCGAGAGCTGCGCAGACCTCTTCCCAGTCGAGCGCCTCGATCCGTTCCGCGAGGCTTCGCGCGGCGGTGGCAGCCAGGACGGCTTGAGCCTGCGCACTCATGGACGTGCTTCTCGCTCGAGCAGAGCGCGCTTGCGCTCGACACCCCATCGGTAACCCGACAACGCACCGTCTGTCTTCACCACGCGATGGCAAGGTATCGCCACCGCCAGGGCATTGGCTGCGCAGGCCTGCGCCACCGCTCGCACAGACTTCGGCGAGCCGACGCGTTTCGCAACCTCTGCGTAGCTCTCCGTGGAGCCTGCCGGGATCTTTCGCAGCGCTTCCCACACGCGCTGCTGGAACGCCGTTCCGCGCACATCGAGCGGCAGGTCCAGACCCAGTCCGGGGGCCTCGACGAAGCCCACAACCTTCGCCACGAGTTGCTCGAACTCCTTGTCGCCTCCGATGAGTTGGGCGCGGGGGAATCTGTCCTGTAGATCGCGCGCCAACGCATCGGGGTCATCGCCCAGCGAGAATGGCGCAAACCCCGCGCTTGCTGGCGGCTACGAGAATAGAGCCGAGCGAGCACTCGCCGATGGCGAAGCGGATTTCCGTGTTCGCGCCGCCTGCGCGATAGGTCGATGGTGTCATTCCCAGTACCTCATCCGATGTTTCGTAGAAGCGGCCGTTGGAGCTGTATCCGGCCTCGAAAATCGCGGCAGTGACCGTATGGCTGCGCTCGAGCTCGGCGCGGACTCGTTTGGCGCGATGCGCCGCCGCGTAGGCCCTGGGCGTCAGCCCGGTGGCGGCCTTGAAGACGCGATGAAAGTAGTAGGTGCTCAGGCCCGCTTGGCTCGCCAGCTCCTCCAGGCGCAGGCACCGTCTCGGCGTCCTCGATGAGCCGGCAGATCCGGGCGACTGTCGCCGCATGCTGCTCGGCCAGCGGAGGCTGATCGGGCTTGCAGCGCTTGCAGGGACGGAAGCCCGCTTGTTCGGCATCCGCACAGGTGGCATGGAACTGCACATGCTCGGGTCTGGCGAGGCGAGCTGCGCAAGAGGGCCGGCAGTACACACCGGTTGTTTCAACCGAGTAGAAGAACTTGCCGTCCGCCGCGGGGTCGCGGGCGACAACGGCTGCCCAGCGCGGGTCGTCTACCGTGGCAGCGGCAAGCCGTTGGGTGCTAGCAGAGGTTTTCATGTCCGTTCCTTCGAGAATTCAGTCATGGCTGCACTGTAGCCGGTGCCGTGAGGCTTCGCACTCCGAGCCTTGCTTTTGAATTCTAGATCTGAGCGCCATGTGGGCTTGTCGCGTCACCACGACATAGCCCATTGATCACCGGAACCGCATTCGGTTCACCTGTACGCCCCGGTGGCGTTCGCCGATAAGCGACGGGGACAGCTAGAAGAGAATTTATTCCTGCCAGCGTCTTGAGCCCGGAAGCTCGTCGTGGTAGCGTTGAATCGGTGAGGGGGGTTTGGATCTTCAAGTGGAGAGACCGATGCGCAAGCTTGCTCACCTCGCAATCACTGCGGTTTTCCTGGCGCACGCTGCCGCCGCAGCCGTCTATGACGAAGCAGTCGATGGAGACCTTTCGGGCAACCGCCTCGAGCCCACCAGCCTCGGCCAGCTGGCGAACGGGCTCACCTCCGTCCTTGGGACGACTACCGCGGGCGATCTGGACTATCTGACGTTCACAGTGCCGGTGGGCGCCACGCTCACTGCGATCACACTCGCGGACTACGTATCGACCAACGAACTCGGGTTCATGGCGATTCAGGCCGGTGCAACCTTAACCGAACCGGCGGGGGCCCGAACCCCGCTAACCTGCTCGGCTACACCCACTTCGGCCCTGGGTTCGGCGGGGCGGATGTCGGGACGAACACGCTCGTGCCCATGAGCACTGCCCTCGGCGCGATCGGGTTCCAGGTGCCCCTGGGCTCGGGCCCCTACACGCTGTGGCTCCAGCAGACGAACGCGGTGCTAACTGGCTACCAGTTCGACATCACGGTGGTGCCCGAGCCCGGGACGATAGCGCTTCTCGCGGTCGGCCTCGTAGGACTCCTGGCCGCGGGACGCCGCCGAATCTAGCCTGCAACGGGTACCCAGCAACCAATCCCAGCTATCCCAATCCCGGGATCAGGGGCCCGCCAGACGACGCACCCCTTCGATCCAGCGCTCGAACGAGCGCATCTGGTCGGTCAGGAACTTGCGGGTGTTCTCGTCGGTGCATTGGCGATTCGCGTCGAACTTGGTGTTGACCGCGCCGATGAAGACCTCCGGCTTGGCGAGCACCATTGCGTTCATGAACAGCAGCACCTTGCGCAAGTCGTACTGCACCCGCGCGCCGCCGAGCGGCCCCGGCGAGGCCGAGGCGATCGCGACCGGCTTCATCATGAAGGGCTGATCGTCGCCCCGCGACACCCAGTCGAGCGCGTTCTTGAGCATTCCGGGGATCGAGAAGTTGTACTCCGGCGTCACGATCAGCACCCCGTCTGCCTTGCGGATGCGCTCGCGCAGCGCCGCCGCGGGCGCAGGGAAGCCCTGCGCGAGGACGTCGGCGTCGAACGGCGGGATCGGCCGGGTCTCAGCGATGTCGAGCGCCATTCCCTCTGGCATCAGGGTGCCGGCGAGCTCCAGCACCATCCGATTCCACGACCCAGCGCGCAGGCTGCCGCACAGGCCGACGATGCCCAGCTTGCTCATGTCGCGCTTCTCCCAAGCTTTGCGATGACTCTCTGGCGCACCAGATCGATGTGGGTGCGGAAGGCAGTAGAGATTCTCGGAATAGGCGAGCGGGGTGGGGATGCGGTTGACCGAGCGCTCGATGTTCTCCAACCTGTCCAGCATCTCCTCGAGGCGGATCCTGTCGGGAGCGTCTTCCAGCTGCAGCTCGAGCTCCTTCAAGCGCGCATACCAGCGATAGATGCGCGAACGCACCTTCCAGCGGTAGGCGGGCGGTACGAGCTTGATCAGCGGCACGAGCACGGCGATCACGGGCACCAAGACGACCCACAGCCGATCGACCAGGTTGGCGGCCCAGAACGGCAAATAGCGCTGCAGGAACGGCGTCCCCGACTGGTAGTAACGTCCGGCCACCTCGCTCAGCGGGAACCCGGTGTTGCGTGGTGCTGGAAACTCGCCCTCGCGGTTCAGCGTGCTCGCAGGGCCGTTGATTTCGGTGGCCGCGCGCACCAGCAGATAAGCCAGCGCGGGGTGAAGCGTAGTCCTGGCGATCAGGTTCGCCGTGGGCGCGACCAACACGACGTCGTGGGAAGGGACATTCCTCGCCAGGTCGAACACGCCGCGGGGCAGGACGAGCCTGGTCAGATAGGGAAACAGGCGCGTGTAGGCCTCGGCCCGCTCGAAGCTGAGCAGGTTGATCGCCAGGGGCGGCGATGAGCCGCTCCACCAGCTTCGAGTCCGCAGTGGTCACCGTCAGGACCGCATCGATCTTGCCCTGCGTGAGTTGCTCGACGGCTTCCTTGCCGCCTAACGGCAACAGCTCGGTCGGGGGCAGCACGACGTCGTTCATCGCGAGCAGCTGCAGGGCCAGGGCGTGCGTGCCACTCTCCTGCGAACCGATTGCGATCCGGCGGCCCCGCAGCCCATCCAGATCCGTGATCGGCTTGCCTCGGTAGAACACCCACAGCGGCGCGTAATAGAGACTGCCGAGCGCGACCAGGTCGGGCGCGTTGGCGCCGTAGCCGGTGCCGCCCTGAATGAAGGCCACGTCGACTCCGGAGTCCCCCGCCATCAGCAGCGTCAGGCTCTGCACCGCGCCGCTGGCAGGGCGCAGCTCGAGGGTCACGCCGTTCCTGGCCAGGAACTGCTGGTACAGCTTGGCGTAGTAGTTGTAGCGGCCCTCGCCCCGCGCGGCCGCCATCACGATGCGGTTGGGCGGCGCCGGCTCGACGAAATAGAACGCGACGGCGAACGCGAAGATGGTGAGCACGATCAGCGGCGTGATGGTGACCACCAGGGCCCGGCGGTTGAGGAGCGGGATACGGAGCTTGCGCATGAAGGCGGCAGGAGGGCGCAGCCGCGATTATAGGCGGGCGTGCGCCGCGCTGCCCCGGGGCGCATGAGCTGATCCCGCCGAGCAAGCGAACCGCGCCACGGGCCGGTGGAACACGCCGTCCACACCCGCGAAGATGCGCCTTTGGCACCGGCTTGGTTGCAAGCGTGGCATTATCATGGCAGAATGCAACCCATGAAAGTTGCTATCGACGCAGCCGGGCGTATCGTAGTTCCCAAATCGTTGCGTCAGGCCTTGGGGTTGAAACCGGGCCAGATGCTCGAGATTCGGGCAGGCGACGGTCGCCTGGAGATCGAAATCGCTGCCACACCCATGCGGTTGGAAAAGCGCGGCAAGGGCGTGGTCGCGGTACCGGAAGCCGAACTGCCGGCGCTGACGGCCGAACAGGTCCGCGAAACACTGGAGCGCACGCGGCGGTGAAGGCCGCCGACACCAGCTTGGTGGTCGCCGCCTTTGCTTCCTGGCACGACAAACACGAGCGCGCGCGACGAGCCCTGGACAGCGGCCTGCGCCTCGCTGAGCACTGCGCCCTCGAAAGCTACTCTGTGCTGACCCGGCTGCCGCCGCCGCACCGGGCTCGCGGCGAGCTGGTCTGCGATTTCCTCGCCGCCCGGTTTTCCGAGCCGCTCTTGCGGATGAGCGTCAGGGCCTATCGGAACTTCCTAGCGTCTTTGCCCGAGCGAGAGGTGACCGGTGGCGCCGCATATGACGCGCTCGTGGCGGCTACTGCGGCAGAACATGGCGCCGAACTGGTCACATGCGACCGCAGGGCGACGCCTGTCTACGAGCGCTACGGGCTCCGGATTCACCTGCTGTAGGAAGATAGGGTTCGGGGGACGGCAACGCCGCAAGGTGGCTGACCAAACGGAGGACGCCTAGTGAAAGAAGCGCCCCGCATCGATCACCAGCGTCTGCCCGGTAATGCTGTCGGTCTGGCATAGCGCCACGACCTGGGTAGCGACATCGTCCTTGTCGGCCGCGCGTTTGAGCAGTGCCGCGTCCCTGGCCCGGTCCCGGTACGCCGGGTCGAGGTTCGCCGTCGCCCGCGTCCCCTCCAGATAGCCCGGGGCGATGCAGTTCACCAGAATCGCGGGCGCAAGCCCCACCGCCATGCAGCGGGTCAGGTGAATCAATCCGGCTTTGGAGACGGCGTAGGGGATGGAGGACCCGGAAGGCGCCAGCCCGGCGACGGAGGCGATGTTGACGACGCGCCCGCCGCCCGCGCGCTGCATCGCCGGCGCCACGGCCTTGATGCAAAGCATCGGACCAGTGAGGTTCACGGCCAGGATCTTCTGCCATTCCTCATGGGTCATCGCGTCGAGGTCGTTGAAGGGAATCCACTTGTTGTATGCCGCGTCGTTGATCAGGATATCCACGCGCCCGAAGGTATCGACCACGCGGGAGGCCAGCGCCTGCACGTCCGCCGGGCTGGTGACATCGCATGCCATCGCTTGCGCACGCACCCCGGTGCTGCGCAACTCTGCGGCCACAGCGTTGGCGCTGTCGTGGCTCTGCGCGTAGACCACGGCCACATCGCTGCCGGCTCGAGCAAGGGCGTGGCAGATCCGCTGACCCAATCCACCGTTGCCGCCGGTCACGATCGCGACTGTTCCCCGTAGCTGCATCGCGGCGCTCCTCATTTGAAACATTGGACGAGCATCCTACGGAATATCCGGGCGCCGTGCATGCCCAGGTCGACTGCAGGCTGTATCTCCAACTCCCCCAACGCGTCCCGTTCGGATTGCACGGGTGCTGGCTTCCTGCAGGGGCCCTCTGAAGGTGCGAATCCGGGAAACCTTCGGGACTGGGACGGCTCAGCCCCTGCCGCTTGCAAGCCGCCGCAGCGCTCGCCACAAAAAAACCGGGGACTCGCGTCCCCGGTTTCGAGCTACAGCAATTACGGCTCAATCAGACGGTCTTCTGTTTGCCGATGTAGCCGTAGTATTTGTTATCCCGCTCGCCGCCGGCCAGCTCGTAGGCTTCCTTGATCTTGGCCAGCTTGTCGGTCCCCAGCTTGTCGTAGGCATCCGCGATCTTGTAGTTGTACAGCCTGGCGGAGTTCTCGCCGAAGATCTTCTTCTTGACGGCGCTGTCGGCGCCGCCCAGCTTGGTCTTCCAGTTGTTCTTCTTCATCATGTCGTCGGGGATCTCGAGACGGCGCATGGCTTCGATCTGCCACTGCGGCGAACCGTACCACACAGAGTCGGAGCCCCAGACCACTCGCTCCGGGCCCAGGCCGTTCACGAGCGAGCCGACCACGGCGGCCGCGAAGCGCGGGTTGGACACGGCACAGGTCGCGAAGGTCGTGCCAAGCTCTCCGTACACGTTGTTCACCCCGGTCTTCTGCGGGATCTTCGCCAGATCGGTCACCCAGCGGATCTCGCCCGTCTTCTCGAACAGGTCCAGTTCGAACGACGGGTCCTCCAGGAACGGACGCAGCGCCCCGTGGTACATGATGAAGGCGAAGTCGGGGTTGTCCTTGGAGGCCTTGGGCACGTCGGACACGGTCGCATGCTCCCAGACTCCGGGCCAGGACTGCTCGTAGTCGCGCGGCAGTAAGCCCTTGTGGATACAGATGATCTTGTTGAGCCCGGACTTGCGCGCCTTCTCGTAGAACGGATAGACCAGCTTTTCGTCGTCCAGCCGCCAGGTGGTGTTCTTCGTGGACGGCGACAGCGGATCGCCAACCGTGTATCCCTTCCAGGAATCCGGCTTGTACTCGGCGATGGCCAGGTCCACCTGCTCCATCCAGCCTTCCTGGCCGGGCGTGAACACGGAGTGGGCGAACATGCGCTTGGTGCCGGCGATGTTGTTGATCGCTCCGCGCGCGTCGCGGATCTGGCCGTTGGACAGCAGCCACCAGCTCGGGTCGTCGAACGGTGCGCCGGACAGCAGTGCGATCTTGGTGTCGCTGTCGAGGTAGATCTCCTTCAGGTAGTTCTCGAACTTGTACCGCGCCAAAGTCATCGGTGTCGAGGCCATCCCCGGATTCCAGTGCTCGACGGCATACTTGCCCAACCCCAGGATCCCTTCCTTGTCGAAGTCGTCCCGCACGAAGTGGGTCTGGTCGTCGAAGATGAACTGCCCCGACAGGCGCTTGGCGCGCTCGTCGGCCATGTCGCGGTCGGCGGCTTCGGCCTCGGAAACTTCGAAGACCGGACCGAACACCTTGTTCATGGCCAGGAACGCAGCGGCGAAGCCGGACGCCGACTTCAGGAACTTGCGCCGGTCCACGCCGTGATACTTGGAGTACTTGTCCGCGTATTCCTTGATCAACCCTTCGACCTGGCGCTGCTGCTCGGTCTGCGGCATGGGGTTGTACTCACCGTTGGACACCACTTGTGTGGGCACCGGCGAGCGGAACGCGGCCTTGTCCGCTGGATCGACTTCCCCGATCTCGCGGTCAGACAGCCACCCTGTTGGTCTTTCACTCATTGTGTTCTCCTCCGAAACGGTTGTTGAGTGCCGGGCCGCCGTTGAAGGGGGGATGCGTAAACGGCGGCAAAACGCTCGCATCCACCCCTATCCATAGCAGGTAATTGGCAAGACTGCAAGCCACTACCGGCTACGGGGAAATCCCGCGCCGGCCGGGGCCGGTGTAACCGTCTGGTGAATCTCCGCCGTCCCAGGGAAAGGCCGATGCCGCGCGCCGGCATTTCCGGGATAATTTCCCGCGCAGTGACCACGCTTCCTGACCCGCGCTGCTTTGCAGCGACGACCGACGATCCCGTCGTTCGACTGGCCGCGCATTGCGTAAGCGCAACTCCCGCGCCGCAACGTGCGCCGGTCTGTGCGGAGGTGGTCGCACGCCTGCGCGAGTGCGCGGCCGGGGGGAGAGACGACGAGATCGCTGCGAGCCTGCGTGCTGCGACCTCGGCGCCCGTGTATCGCTGCCTGTGGGAATCGCTCGCCGGGGCGTTGGCGCCGGACGCCGGCGCTGGCGTCCTGGCGTTGCCCTTCGCGTTCCCGTTGCTGATCGTGACCGGCGGCGGGGCGCCCGGCGACCGTCCCGGGCGTGCTCGCCGACGCCGCAGCGAGTGCGCGAAGTCCTCGAAGCGGGCGGCGTCCTCGGCCAAACCCGCAACTTCGGGCTGGGCAACCCGCTGTGCTCGCTCGCGGCGCTGGAGTCGCTGCCGCCGAGCCGGCTCTATGCGCTCGCCCGGGAGGCCGCGCCCGGCGCGCTGGACCTGCCGCCTGCCGCGATCGCGGTCACTACGGGCGACGAGGCGGTGCACCTGCGCTTCCTGCTGGGCGCCGCCCTGACCCCGGCGCACGCGCCAAGCTTTCTGGAGACCGGCTCGGCCATCGCCACCTGGGGGATGGCGCTCACGCGCGAGCTGGCGCAGCAGCTGCGGGTGGAGGGGCTCTCGGTGCTGCCCATTGCGCGTCCGCCAGCGGCGCTGCTGCGGGCGCCGGAGCTGGGCCGGCGCGCCCGTGAGGAGCTGGCTTACCAGGCCTTCGTCAGCCGCGTGCTGCGGCGGTTCCGGGCCGAGATCGGCGAACCGGACGTGACCGTTGCCGCACTGGACAGCGCTGCCGTCGGTGTGCGTTTCGCGTCCGCGCTCATCGCGGACCGCGTCGACGTGCACGCCTGGGCCCTGCACCCGCTCGATGATCTGGGGGAAGTCACCGCCAGTATCCTCGGGCTGCTGCGGGAGTGCCGGGTGCAGAACGTGCAGGTGCTGCCGGATGTGGTACCTGCGGAGGGATTTGGCCCCGTACCCGGAGGCAAGGGGCAGGTGATGTAGCTACTCCTCGAGGAAGAGCTGCACCTCTCGCAGCAGCTGCATGCGGTTCTTCTCCATGACGACCGTGTGCGTGCCCTCGCCGATGACGACAAGGCGCTTGTACGCCGCGTTGGTGAGCAGGGGGAACAGCGCCTGCGCCATGTAGCCGGGCGTGTCCTGGTCCCACTCGGCGTAGATCAGCAGCGTCGCGGCGGTGATGGCGGCAGGATCGTAGTAGGGGCGCCCCGCCGCCCAGTAGTCGCGCACGTCCTGGATCACGCCATTCGGGGCGCGCAACGCTGGCGGGTCGCGCTTGCCGCTGTCCGGATCGGTCTCCCAGGTCGCTTCGGCCCACGCTTCGAACCAGCCCGGCGGGATCAGGTCCGCCTGCTCTTGCGACGCGACACCGTTCAGCCAGCGCTTCTTCGCCTGCTCCTGGGTGACGGTGCGGTAGGCGCCCAGGGTGTCGACGCCCGTCAACGGTGTGTTGCGCAGCCACAGCGGGGCGTAGAGTGCGAGCCTGACTACCTGCTGCGGGTTGGCGGCGGCGTACGTGGCCATGAGCGTGGTTCCCCAGGACCAGCCGAGCAGGTTGAGCCGCTCGACCTTGCGATGCCGGGTGATCCACTCGGCTGCGGCTCCCACGTCCGCCAGGGCCACGTCGGTGGTGACGAGCGGCTTGTTCGCCTCGGCGGGTTGGGCCATCTCGGGCGGACGCGTCGAGCGGCCGTAGCCGCGCAGATCGACCAGATACACGTCGAAGCCGCGGCAGGCGATGTAGTCCATCCAGGAAAAGCCGTCGAGCGCGAGGTCGAAGCCGGTCTCGGACGGATAGGTGGCGCCGTGGACGAACAGCAGGATGCGCTCGGGCGGAAAGGACCGCATGTCCGCCGGGCGCTTGTTGCGCAGATAGAGCTCGATGCCAGGCGTGTCGGATGCGATGGTGCGGCTGTCGGTGACCAGGGCACGATCCGGCGCCCCGGAGCGCTCGCAAGGCCCGGGGGCCGCGACCGCGGCGATGGCCGTAGCCGCCAGGGCAGCAGCAGCGAGAATGCTCGTCCACGGCTTGTGCGTCATGCTTGCGCTCCTCTGCTGTGGCTCAAGGTTTGGAGGGGTAAGGTAGCGGCCCGGCTGCGCGCGGGTCAAGCGGAGTTTGCCCTCGCCGCAGGTGGGACCCATAATCCAGCCGGTTTCGCACCCACACGCCCGAATGCCACACCAGCAGGCTCACCCCTACGAAGCGCTCACTCCCGATGTGATTCTCGACGCAGTCGAGAGCACCGGGCTGCGCTGTGACGGCCGCCTGCTGGCGTTGAACAGCTTCGAGAACCGCGTCTACCAGGTCGGCATCGAGGAGTCCACGCCGGTGGTGGTGAAGTTCTACCGTCCCTGGCGCTGGACCAGCGAGCAGATCCTCGAAGAGCACGCCTTCGCACAGGATCTGCTGCAGGCCGAGATCCCGGTGGTGGCGCCACGGGTGCACGCGGGAGCCACGCTGCGCGAGCACGCCGGCTTCCGCTTCGCGGTCTACCCGAGGCAACGCGGGCGTGCCCCGGATCTCGAAACCGAGGAGACGTTGACGTGGATGGGACGCTTCCTCGGGCGCATCCACGCGGTCGGCGCCACGCGTGCCTTCGTGCATCGGCGCGCGCTCGACGTGGCAACCCTCGGCGACGAGCCCTCCACCTTCGTGCTGGAGCGTGGCTTCGTCCCGTCCGATCTCGCGCCGGCGTACCGGACGCCTGGTGGAGCAGTTGCTCGAGAAGATCCGATCCGACTTCCAGCACGATTTCCCGCTGCTGCGCCTGCATGGCGATTGCCATCCCGGCAACATCCTGTGGGATGAGGGTCCCAACTTTGTAGACCTGGACGACTGCTGCATGGGGCCGGCGGTGCAGGACCTGTGGATGCTGCTGTCCGGCGAGCGCGAGGAGCGCAGCCGCCAGGTCGGCTGGCTGCTCGACGGTTACTTCGAGTTCGCGGAGCTTGATCCGCGCGAGCTGCGTCTGATCGAGCCCCTGCGCACGCTGCGCATGATCCACTACGCCGGCTGGCTGGCCCGGCGCTGGGACGATCCGGCATTTCCTGCCGCCTTTCCCTGGTTCAACACCCAGCGCTACTGGCAGGACCACATCCTGGCCTTGCGCGAGCAGGCGGCTGCCCTGGACGAGCCGCCTTTGTCGCTATTGCGCTGATCTCGGTCGACTACTGCCTAAAAGCGGGGAACGCAGAGGGCGCAGAGGAAACCGGGGGCGAGAGGCGGCTGCCAGATAGCCGACCCCTCCCCTCTAGGGAGCGCGTGCGCTGGTGGTGAGGCTGGCGCGTCACCCCCATCCCGGCCTTCCCCCTCTGGGAGGGGGAAGGAGCACATCGGCACAGCGGCCTCTCTTGCCCTCACGCCTGCCCGCACGATCCTGCCTTTCTCTGCGTTCTCTCTCTTGCTTTTCCTCTGCGCCCTCTGCGTTCCCGGCGTTGGGCCCTAAAGGGGGAGGGCTTTCAGGCCCGCAAATTGCAGCGCCACCCCCATTCGAGGCCCAAAACCGGAGATTGCGCGTGGACACCGCCCAGATCACCCCGCCCTGGGGCTACAAGCAGATCGTGCCCCTGCTGAAGTCGCACCGGGTGCAGCTCGTCGAGTCCGGCATGGCGCCGCCCTTCAGCCTGAACCTCCATGCGGTGCCGCTGGGGGCCTCGGAGCTGGCCTTCGCCCTGCGCGACTACCCGATCGTGTTCCAGCAGCGCAAGAGCGACGGCGCCTTCGAGGCTGTGGCGATCCTGGGCATCCAGGAAGGCCAGAACCTGTTCGTGATGCCGGACGGCCGCTGGGACCGCCGCACCTACATCCCCGCCTACATTCGCCGCTACCCGTTCTGCGTGCACACCGTACGGCACGACTCCCGCCCGGCCGAACGCCTGATCTACGTCGATCCGTGGGCGCTCGCCGAGAACGGCGCGCGGCTGTTCGACGACGGGGGCACGCCGCTGCCGCACTGGGTGGTGATCGACCGCCTGCTGAACGAGTACGAGGACGAGCTGGCACGGGTGAACCGCCTGGCGGCGGTTCTGCACGGGCTGGGAGCGCTGACCCCCTTCTCGCTTCAAGCCAACCTGTTCAACGGTTTCACGCTGTCGCTCAAGGACCTGTACCGGGTGGACCGAGACAAGCTCGGCGCGCTGGAGCTCCAGCCGCTGCGCGAGCTGATCGGATCGGGCGACATGGAGCTTGTGTACGCTCACCTGCTGTCCCAGGAGAACTTCTTGCGGCTGATGAACCGGCGCAGCTTCTTCGCCACGCGCGCGGCGGCCTAGCGCAGGCCTAGGCATAGGACTTTCGTCCGGGCTTGGTCGAGACAGAAAGAGCGTGCCGGACGCTTGACGGCGTATGACATGCTGATTACAGTCTTGGAGCCGGGTGACCGATACCGGGCCTCGAGCGCGTACGGCCGGAGTTGCGTGGTCCCGCTTGGCGGTTGAAGCGATGCCAGCGGAACCCAGTCGGGCCAGCGCGCCCCCGCGGCTTGAAGCCTGCAGGTGCCCTCGGCGTCAAGAAGAGCAGCCGCGCATGGGCGCGACGCGAGTCGAGTCCAGGCGCGGCCGGAAAAAACGGGGACGCTGACGGAGGTCCGGTACCCAGATGCTCTATGCCCTGCACGAGCTCCAGAAGACCATCACTGCACCCCTGGTGGCCTGGATGGATGCCAGCCACCGGCTGTTCAGCAACCCGTACAGCCCGCTCGCCTACACGCCGGTCAGCCGTCACGTCGCCGCCAGCAGCGAGGTGCTGAAGCGGCTGATGCGCTCCTACCACAAGCCGAGCTGGGGCATCCACCACGTCGAGATCGGCGAGCGGTCGGTGCCGGTGACCATCGAGGCGGTGCTCAAGAAGCCGTTCTGCCACCTGCTGCACTTCCGCAAGGACATGCCCGGCCCGGGCCGGCGGGTGCTGATCGTCGCGCCGCTGTCCGGCCACCACTCGACCCTCCTGCGCGACACGGTCAGGACCATGCTGCACGACTTCGACGTGTACATCACCGACTGGGTCGATGCACGCATGGTGCCGCTGTCCGAGGGGCCGTTTCATCTCGCCGACTACGTGGACTACGTGAAGGAGTTCATCCGCCTGCTCGGCCCGGAGCTGTCCACCGTCTCGGTATGCCAGCCGACCGTGCCGGTACTGGGTGCGATCTCGCTCATGGCGCAGGAGAAAGACCCCAACGTCCCGAAGGCGATCGTGATGATGGGGGGCCCGATCGACGCGCGCCGCAATCCGACGGTGGTGAACGAGTTCGCCATGGGCCGCTCGCATTCCTGGTTCGAGGACAAGGTGATCGAACGCGTGCCTTACAGGTATCCGGGCTTCATGCGGCGGGTGTATCCGGGCTTCCTGCAGCACCTGTCCTTCATCGCCATGAACGCCGACCGCCACATGGATGCGCACCGGCAGTTCTTCAACCACCTGGTGGTGGGCGACGGCGACAGCGCGGACGCGCATCGGCGCTTCTACGACGAATACAACGCGGTGCTGGACATGGCCGCCGAGTACTATCTGGACACGATCAAGGTCGTGTTCCAGGACTTCGCGCTGCCCAAGGGCAACTGGCATGTCCGCGGGACGCGCGTCGATCCGTCCGCGATCCGCGGCGCCGCCCTGATGACGGTCGAGGGCGAGCTCGACGACATCTCCGGCAACGGCCAGACCGAGGCCGCACACATCCTCTGCAGCAAGGTCCCCTCCGAGAAGCGCAAGCACCTGCTGGCGAAGGGCGTCGGGCACTACGGGATCTTCAGCGGGCGCAAGTTCCGCGAGCTGATCTACCCGCAGATCCGCGATTTCATCAAGCGCTGGGCCGCTTAGCCTCAGGCTCACGACCCGAATCTCTTCACCGCCAAGGACGCCAAGGACGCCAAGGAAAACGCAACGAGGCGTTCCGATCGGATGGTCTAGGCAGACGGGCGCTTGGCGTCCAACGGCGTTCTCAGTGTGCTTCCTTCGATGGTTCGAGCGCAGCCGTTCGCGAGTCGACTGCGATCTACTTGAGGTCGTCCTTGGCGTCCTCTGCGTCCTCTGGCCATGAGAGCGTCTGCGCAGTAGTGTCTTAGCGCAGCTAGCTCGCCGAGCCATTTCCTGCGCGCCTGATAGAATCCGGGCAAACCCCGTCGCGTGGCTCGACTGCCCCACCCCCAAAAGGGCACCACGCGACATCACCGGTACTTCTTGAGGAGGAGCACATGGCGAAGGCTGTCCGTTTCCACAAGCCCGGCGGGCCCGAGGTCCTGGTCTACGAGGACGTGAGCGTCGGCGATCCAGGTCCCGACGAGGCGCGCGTCAAGAACAACGCCATCGGGCTGAACTTCATCGACACCTACCATTGCAGCGGCCTGTATCCGTTGCCTCTGCCCAGCGGCCTGGGGCTGGAGGGGGCGGGCGTGGTCGAAGCGGTGGGCAAGAACGTCACCTGGGTCAAGCCAGGCGATCGCGTCGCCTACGCGGGCGGACCGCCGGGTGCGTATGCGCGAGGTGCGGCTGATTCCCGCGCACCGGCTGGTGAAGATCCCCGAGGGCATCTCCGACCAGACGGCGGCCGCTGCGATGCTCAAGGGTCTCACCACGCAGTACCTGATCCGCCAGACCTACAAGGTGCAGCCCGGGCAGACGGTGCTGTTTCACGCGGCGGCCGGCGGCGTGGGCCTGATCGCCGGTCAATGGTTGAAGGCGCTGGGCGTCTCGGCGATCGGCACCGTCGGTTCCGACGAAAAGGCCAAGCTCGCCAGGGCGCACGGCTACGACCACACGATCGTCTACACGCGCGAGAAGTTCGTGGATCGCGTCAAGGAGATCACCGGCGGCAAGGGCGTGCCGGTAGTCTACGATTCAGTCGGCAAGGACACCTTCATGGGCTCGCTCGACTGCCTGCAGCCGCGCGGCCTGATCGCGATGTTCGGCAACGGGTCCGGCCCGGTGCCCCCGTTCGATCTCGGCGTGCTGGCGGCGAAGGGATCGTTGTTCGTCACGCGGCCCACGCTGATGACCTACACGGCCAGGCGCGAGGACCTGGAAGCGGGTGCCGCGGAGCTGTTCGAGGTGATCAAGTCGGGCAAGGTCAAGATCGAGATCAACCAGACCTACGCGCTGAAGGACGCTGCGCAGGCGCATCGCGATCTGCTGGGCCGCAAGACCACCGGCTCTACCGTTCTGCTGCCTTGAAGACGAGGACGGCTCCCCTCCTCTCACGAGGAGGGGTCGGCCGAAGGCCGGGGGTGGTGTGGCTCCTGTTAGCCGATTACGCAAGGCTCAATAGTGGGCAGGATTGACAGGATTGCCCGGGGGGACTAGATGTTTTCGCTGACAGGCAAAGTGGCGCTGGTCACGGGCGCTTCGCGCGGACTGGGGTGGGCGATGGCCCGGTCGCTGGCCGCTGCTGGCGCGCACGTGATCCTCAACGCACGCGACCCCGCCGCACTGGATGGCCGTGTCAAGGAGCTGCAGGCCGAGGGTTTGAAGGGAGAGGCGGCGGCGTTCGACGTTACCGATCACGCCGCGGGCGCGGCCTGCATCCAAGGCGCCGTGAAGCGAAACGGGCGCTTCGACATCCTGGTGGCGAACGCGGGCATCCAGCATCGCAAGCCCATCACCGAGTTCGAGGCCGCCGACTTCCAGCGCGTGATCGATACCAACCTCACCGGGGTGTGGGCGCTCGCGAAGGAGGCCGCGCGGGCGATGATCCCGCGCAAAGCCGGGCGCATCATCATGACCGGCTCCATGAGCGCCATCCTGGCGCGGCCGACCATCTCCGCCTATGTGGCCAGCAAAGGGGCCGTGCATGCCCTCACCCGCGAGCTCGCGATCGAGCTGGCCCAGCACAACATCACCGTCAACGCCATCGCGCCGGGCTATTTCGCTACCGAGATGAACACCGCGCTGATCGAGAACAAGGAGTTCAACGACTGGGTGTGCAAGCGCACCCCGGCCGGGCGCTGGGGCAAGCTCGAGGAGATCGGCCCGGCTGCCGTGTTCCTGGCCTCGGATGAGGCCGCGTTCGTCAACGGCCACATCCTGAGCGTAGACGGTGCTTTCAGCGTTGCTATGTGATGACACTCTAAGGCTTTCACCGCCAAGGACGCCAAGGACGCCAAGGAAACCTTTGAGAAGGACGAGTTGGCTGCGTGCACCTCATCCGAACGCAGCGTCGTGACGTGAGCTGATTCAACTGCCGCGTACGACCAACAGTTGGCGATTTCCTTGGCGCCCCTTTGCGTCCTTGGCGTCCTTGGCGGTGAAAGATTTTGGGTTAGTTAGCCCGGGAGGAACGAAAGCATGGCGCAGGAGAAATTCAGGGTAGGCATCTCGCGAGACGTGCTGAGCCCGAGCGGCGAGCCGGTGTTCGGACGCGAGGCGCTCAAGGTGCTCGACGATCCGAACGTGGAGTGGGAGTACCTGCCGGAGGCCGTGCCGGTGCTCACCCCCGAGAATGCCAGCCGCTACGACGCCATCTGCCTGTTCGCTTCGCGCGCGAGCCGGGAGACCGTGTCGCGCCCAGATCGGCGCCTCAAGCTCATCGCGCGCTTCGGTGTCGGGTACGACAACGTCGACGTGCCTGCGCTCACCGAGCAGGGCATCCTCCTGACCATCGCGCCGGACGGTGTGCGCCGCCCGGTGGCGAGCAGCGTGATGGCGTTCATGCTGCACATGGCGCATCGCCTGGACGTCAAGGATCAACTGGTGCGCGAGGGGCGCTGGAAGGACAAGGGCGACTATCTCGGCTACGGCCTGACCGGAAAGAACTGGGCGTCATCGGCGTGGGCAACATCGGCAAGGAAGTGTTCCGGCTCGCCAAGCCCTGGGACATGGTGCATCTGGGCTGCGACCCCAACGTGCCTCAAGCCGCGGTGACCAGTCTGGGCGTGAAGATGGTGGATCTGGACACGCTCCTGAAGGAAGCGGACGTGATCTCGGTGAACTGCCTGCTCGACGACCAGACCCATCACCTGATCGGGGCGCGCGAGCTCGGGCTCATGAAGCGCACGGCGTTCTTCATCAACACCGCGCGCGGCCCGGTAGTGGACGAGGCCGCGCTGACCCGGGCCCTCACCGACAAGCGCATCGCCGCGGCGGCGATCGACGTCTTCGAGCAGGAACCTACGTCGACCGACAATCCCCTGCTCAAGCTCGACAACGTAATCGTCGCCCCGCATGCCGTGTGTCACACCGACGAGTGCATGCGTCTGCTCGGCGAGAGCGCCTTTACCTCGGCGGTGGAGCTTGCCAACGGCCGCAGGCCGAACTACATCGTCAACCAGAAGGCGCTGGCGCACGCCTCCTGGGGCGGGAAGTGGCATAAATAGAGGCGCGAGGCGCCTAAGGCGCGAGGCGTTAAGCCCCCTCTCCCTTGACGGGAGAGGGCTGGGGAGAGGGTGAGCTGCAGGAGGATGAGATGAGAGACAATCCAGTCAAGAAAAAGCTCCTGGCAGGCCAGCCGGTGTTCGGAACGTTCGGCTGGGAATTTCTGGTTCCCGGCCTGCCGCAGATCGTCAAGGCGGCCGGTGCGGAGTTCCTGCTGCTCGACATGGAGCACAGCGGCGCGAACTTCGACACCGTGAAGACCCAGACGCAGCTGTGCCGCGGCATCGACCTGGTGCCGATGGCGCGCGTGCCGGCCAACCAGTACACCTACATTGCCCGTGCGCTGGATTGCGGCGCGATGGGGATCATGGCGCCCATGGTCGGGTCCGCGCAGGAGGCCGAGTTCATCGTCTCGTGCACGCGCTATCCGCCGAAGGGGCGGCGCGGCGCGGCCTTCGGCTTCACCGCTGACGATTACGTGGGCGGCAGCGTGACCGACATCATCAAGGTCGCCGACGAGCGCACGCTGGTCATGTGCCTCATCGAGACCGCCGAGGGCATCGAGAACGTCGACAAGATCGCGGCGGTGCCTGGCGTGGACGTGCTCTGGCTGGGCCACTTCGACCTCACGAATTTTCTGGGCATCCCGGCGCAGTTCGATCACCCGAAGTACCGGGCGGCGATTCAAAAGATGACTGCTGCGGCGAACAAGCACGGCAAGGTGCTCGCCTGCATGACGGCCGACGACAACTGGAGCCGGGAGTACTGGGACCTGGGGTTCCGGCTGTTCTGCGTCGGTGTCGACAACTTCCTGCTGCAGAGCGCGATCCGTAGCGGGATGAAGACTTTGCATGCCCTCGCGGGTCGCTGAACCGAGGGCGAGCTTGTTTCACCGCACGAACTTCTTTCACCGCAAAGGACGCGAAGGCACGCAAAGGAACGCGAAGGAACCCGAAGCAAAGTACGGCTCGAGTCGTGCAGATGCAGGCTCTGGTCTGGAGTGGCACCCTCCCTTGCGTCAGCGGGGGAGGGACGGGGAGGGGGCTCAGCCGTGGGCGATGGGCGGGCTTCGGCCCGCGGTACCGGCGTAGCAGCCTTTCCTTCGCGGCCCTTCGCGTACCTTCGCGTCCTTAGCCGGTAAAGGGTTTTGAAGAGGAAGAACCGATGGCGCAGGAGAAATTTCGGGTCGGCATCACCCGCGACAACCTCAAGCCGGACGGGAAACCGATATTCGACGAGGCCTGCCTGAAGGCGCTGGACGATCCTCGCATCCACTGGGAGTGGCTCCCGGAGATCGAGCCGGAGCTCACCACGCGCACGGCAGCGAACTACGACGCGGTGTGCGTCATGCTGGCCAGGATCACGCGCGCGACCGTGTCCGGCTCGGATCGGCGGCTGAAGCTGATTGCGCGCTTCGGGGTGGGCTACGACACGGTCGACGTACCAGCGCTCACGGAGAGCGGCGTGCTGCTCACCATCACGCCCGACGGCGTACGCCGTCCAGTGGCGACCGCCGCGCTTACGTTCGTGCTCATGCTCGCGCAGAAGGTCCCGACCAAGGACAGGCTGGTGCGCGAGGGGCGCTGGAACGAGCGGGTCAATCACCTGGGCACCGGGCTTTCCGGCCGGACCCTGGGCTCGATCGGGGTGGGCAACATCGGCTCGGAGCTGTTCCGGCTGGCCACACCGTTCCAGATGCGTCACATCGCCTGCGACCCGTACGTGACGCAGGAGTCGGTTCGGCCGCTGGGCGTGACCTTGGTCGACATGGACACGCTGTTCCGCGAGGCGGACTTCCTGTGCGTCAATTGCCCGCTCAACGAGGAAACCCGCCAATTGGTCAGCGCGAAGCAGTTCGGGCTGATGAAGGCGACAGCCTGTTTCGTCAACACGGCGCGGGGTCCGATCGTAGATGAGCAGGCGCTGTACGAGGCGTTGGCGAGCAACCGGATTGCCGGCGCAGCTATCGACGTGTTCGAGCAGGAGCCAACGCCGTCCGGAAACCCTCTGCTCAAGCTCGAGAACATCATCGTCACGCCACATCACATCTGCCTGACCGATGAATGCATCAACACCGTCACTGCCAGCGTGTTCAACGCCTGCCGGGAGCTCGCCTACGGACGCGTGCCGCGCAACGTCGTGAACCAGCAGGTGCTGGGGCGGGTGCCTTATTTTCACGCGTAGCGTGAAAACAGGGGCGAGGGTTCGGGGTCCAGGGGCTCAAGGAACTTCGCGCGAAGGATCCACCAATCACCTAAACCGAATTCACAGGACTAACAGGATTTCTCAGGATTAACAGGATCACGTCCCAGAAGTTCAATCGCCCGACGCTGCATGGGTCCCGAGCCTGTTCGTCCTGCTGATTCTCTCAGTGCTTATGTTGACCGCTCGTCGTACCGGCGGCACGCTGGGCGCCGAAGTGACCGGCGCCGATCTGTCGCAGCCCCTGGACGCGGCCACGTTCGAGAAGATCCTGGCCCTGTTCCTGGAGCACAAGGTGCTCGTGTTCCGGAGCCAGCAGGTCACGGCACGGCAGTTCCTCGCCTGGGCCAACCGCTTCGGGCGCCCCGAGCCGCACGTGCTGGACCAGTTCCACCATCCCGACTCCCCGGACATCCTGGTCCTGTCCAACGTTGTGAAGGACGGCAAGCCCGTCGGCCTGTCCGACGGCGGCACCTACTGGCACACCGACTACTCGTACCTGGAGATTCCGGCCCGGGCGACCACGCTGTACTCGATCGAGGCGCCGAAGGTCGGGGGCGATACCCTGTTTGCCGACCAGGTGTGCGCCTACGACGATCTGCCGGATTCGACGAAGAAGCGCATCGATGGCCTGGTGGCGATCCACCACTACGGGAATCGGGACGACATGGATCTGGCATCCCGGACCAAGGCCTACCCGCCGGACGAGCGCCAGATGGCCGAGCGTGGCATCGGCTTTCTGCATCATCCGCTGGTTCGCCGGCATCCGCTCACGCGCCGTAAGGCCTTGTACGCCGCGTCCGGCACGTCGATGGGCGTCGTCGGAATGCCGGAGGACGAGGCGCTCGCACTGCTGCGCGAGCTGGCGGCTCACTCGACCCAGCCGAAATACCGCTTCGCTGTCCGCTACGGGGTGGGCGACGTGGTGATCTGGGACAACGCAGCAGTCCTGCACTCGGCCACGTTGACCGATCCGGACGATGCGCGCACTCTGTGGCGGATCACCATCAAGGAGAAGGAGCGGCCGGTGGCTTGAGGTCAGTCAGGGCCTAGACCCGACGCGCTAAGAGAAAGAAATTCACAGGACTAACAGGATTTCGCAGGATTAACAGGATTACATCGAGGTACTGCGCGAGTCGCCAGCTCAGTTATCTCAGCCACTACCACAGACCGTCAGACACGGCCTTGCGGGCCGCGTGAAATGCAAGGACCCGTATCCGCCTGAATCCTGTTAATCCTGAGAAATCCTGTTAATCCTGTGAATTGCTTTTCTAACGCATCCAGGTGTGCGGCTCCGAGGCGACCGCCGAGACCTCGTTCACGGCCGGTTGGGCCTCCGGGAAGCCGGTTGCCGCGAACCGCAACATCACCAAGTCACCTTCCTTCACGTAGAGAGAGTCGGGAACTTGCGCGGTCGCCGACGTTCGCCCATCCTCGAGCGCTTCGGGAAAAGTGACGTTCACCCACTGCTGCACGCCCGGCATCCTGGCGCCGGCCGGCCGAGGCGCATAGACACCTGGGCTTGTTTCGACGATGACTTCGTCCACCCGGGCCAGATAGCTGCCGCCGCTGACTTGTTCGGAGCGGGCGTAGCCTTGCACGATCAAGACCGCGGCGCCGATGGCGAGGACGATCATCAAGCCCCTCATGGCCGGGAGTCCGCGGCCGCCTGCTTGAGCGTCTCGAGGGGAGCAACCTGGTCGGAGCCGAAGGCGCGCGCCCGCGCGGTGCCGTGCTTGGCGATCAGTGCGATGATCCGGTTATGGGCGGGCGCTGCCCCGGGCTGGGGCTCGCCGTCGCGGGCGAAGCGCAGCTGGACCAGGTCGCCGGTCTCGACGCCCGGGTCTTGTTCGAGGACCGCGGTGGCGAGGCGGCTGCCGTCCTCCAGGGGCTGGTCGAAAGTCACGTACACCCAGACCGCCTTGCCGGCATCGCCGGTGGCCATCTGCCGATCGACGAAGATGCCGTTGTACTGCTCGACGTAGACGCCCTGAACCTTGCCGATGTGTGAACTGCCGCCCACCGAGTTGTCGGTTGCGCAACCGGCCACCAGCGCCACCGCCACAACCCACCCCGCCCCTCGAACCATTTGCGCCGCTCCCTCTGGACTCCTGTCTCGGAACGGGTAACGGCGAGGTGCGGAACAACTTTAGATGTCGCGTCGAACCGACGGCGAAACGGCTCGGAGCAACGGCGTCGAGCGCCGGCAGACGCGGCAGTCGCGGCCCTGCGAGGCCGCGTCAATGACCCTTCCCTCGCAACGGGGGAGGGTGCAATGCATGCGTTCACCGGCACACCGCGCCCGTCGGCTTTACAATCATTGTCTATTCTGTGCGGCCCCGGGGTCTCTCGCCAATGCACGAAACCTACACGCTCGGCCACGACCGTGCCGCCATGGCCTTTGTCGAGCGGCGCCGGCTGGACCTCAACGGCGCTTTCTTCCTCCCGCATCTCGCCGCGGGGATGCGCGTGCTCGATTGCGGCTGCGGCCCTGGAACGATCACGCTGGACATTTCGGAGCGCGTCGGCGACGGCAGTGTGGCGGGCGTGGACATGAGCGAATCGCAGGTCGAGCTGGCCACCCGCGCTGCCGCTGCACGCGGCCTGGCCAACGTGAGCTTTCGCCAGGCCAGCGCCTACGCGCTGCCGTTCCCCGATGCGTCCTTCGATGCGGTCTTCTCCCACGCCCTGCTCGAGCACCTGGCCGAGCCGGCGCGGGCGATCGCTCAGTTCCGGCGCGTGCTCAAGCCGGGCGGCTGGGTGGGGGTGTGCACACCCGACTGGGGCGGTTTCCTGTATTCGCCAGCCACCGCTCAGCTGCTCGCTGCGGTGCGCGCCTTCGAGGCGTTGCAGACCGGCAACGGGGGCGATGCGCGCATCGGCCACAAGCTGCTCGGCCTGTTGCTGGACGCCGGCTTCGAGCAGGCCAAGGCGACTGCGCGTTATGAGAACTACGACCCGCTCACGGTGATCACCGACCTGATCGCCTGGCAGCTCGACGGCAACGGCTTGGCTGCCGAGGCAAGTGCGCTGCGGGAATGGGGCGCGCAGCCCACCGGTATGTTCGCTCAGGCATGGGTCGCCTGCGTGGGCCGCAGGCCCGATGCGCAAACGCCGCCGGCGTCGCAGGCAGACGGCTGAACCGGCAGGAAGGAACCCGCAGGCGCGTCCGGGAGTCCTCGTGCGAGCTTGCCGGTCGGATAATTGCTTGGAGGTACGCGCTGGTCCCAGCTACCCTCGCGTTCGGGGACGCGTTCGTGGGACATGCAGGCTGGATCTCGACAAGGATTGCGATGAGCGACAACCCCTACACACCGCCCTCCGCGCCGGTCGGCGACCGCGACCCCGAGCGCACCGGCGCCACCTGGAAGGCGGTGCTGTTCGGCGTCACCACCGACTTGTTCGGAAGTACGATCGGAGGAATGGTGCTGCTGGTCCTGTTCTCCAGCATGCTGGTGGCCCAGGGGCAGGCGCCGGAAGAGATCAGTCCCATGCTGCTGCAATCCAACCAGTACCTGTTCCTGAGCCTGGCAGTGGGGTTGACCTTCACCGTCCTGGGCGGCTACGTCGCGGCGCGGGTGGCCAATCACCGGGAGCGCAGGCACGCCCTCATCGTGGGGGTGATCGTGCTGATCATCGGCGAGATCATGGTGAGTGGCGACCCCACCGGCATGCCGCTGTCCATCCGTATCATCGGCGACCTGCTGGTCGTTCCGGCGGCGCTCCTGGGTGCGCATCTGCGCCGCGCCGCGAAGCTGCGCGCACAGGCTCAAGCCCTGTGAGTGCAGGCCCGGCAATGCGCACGCGCGTCCTGGTCGTCGAAGACGAGCCGGCCATTGCAGACACCATCTGCTACGCGCTTGCCACCGACGGCTTCGAGCCGGACTGGCGCGCGACCGGGGCGGCGGCGCTGGAAGCGCTCGCCGCCGCCGCTCCGGGGCTGATCATCCTCGACGTCGGGCTGCCCGACATCAACGGTTTCGAGCTGTTCAAGCAGCTCGACGTGCGCACCCGTGCGCCGGTGATCTTCCTCACCGCGCGCGCGGAGGAAGTGGACCGCATCGTCGGGCTCGAGCTGGGCGCGGACGACTACATCGCCAAGCCCTTCAGTCCGCGCGAGCTGACCGCGCGGGTGCGCGCGGTCCTGCGCAGGCTCGCGAAGGCGGCACAGGGCGAGTTGCCGGCGCCCCAGGCCCAACCCGCGGCGTTCGACCTTCGGCGTGGACGATGAGTGCCGCATCATCACCTACCGCGGCCGGCCGCTGGATCTGTCGCGCTACGAGTACCGGGTGCTGAAGCTGCTGATCTCGCGGCCCGGCCGGGTCTTCTCGCGCGACGACATCCTGCAGCAGGCCTGGGACGAGCCCGACGCGAGCTACGACCGCACGGTGGACGCGCATATCAAGACCATCCGGGCCAAGCTCAAGGCGGTGGCGGCCGATGTGGATCCGATCCGCACGCATCGAGGGGAGGGGTATTCGCTGCGGGAGGCGTGAGGCGAGAGGCGAATGAGGCGAGAGGCGTGAGGCGTGAGGCGTGAGGCGAGAGGCGTGAGGCGTGGGAGGTGGCACGGCGAGCCTGACCGGCTCAAGGAGTGATGGGTCCGCACTGAATGGTATTACTGTAGGACCGATGCGAAGAGTGGAGGTGTTCACGCCTCTCGCCTCACGCCTCTCGCCACGCCTCTCGCCTCACCTCCGCTTCACGCCTCTCGCCTCACCTTTCGCTTCACGCCTCTCGCCTCACCCACTCCAGTGAGCAAGCGCAACCGCATCTTCCTCGGCATCCTGCTCATCTACGCGCTGGGCGTGGCCTACTTGTTGTTGCGGGTGATGATGGACCTGGATCCGCGCTACAAGGAGTCGGCCGAGGAGTTGATGGTCGACACCGCGCACCTGCTCGCCAGCCTCATCGAGACCGACATCCGCGACGGCATGTTCCGGCCGGGACGCCTGCGCCCGGCCTTCGAAGGCCTGTACGCGCGCCGCTTCGAAGCCCGCATCTATGACGTGACCAAGACGCAGTCGGACCTGCGCGTGTATGTCACCGACCGCAGCGGCACCGTGGTGTTCGACTCTCTGGGGCGCGACGAAGGCCGCGACTACCTGCGCTGGCGTGACGTCGAGGTCACGCTGCGGGGAGGCTACGGCGCCCGCACCACGCTCGACGATCCCGCGAATCCGGACAGCGCGGTCATGTACGTGGGCGCGCCGATCCACTGGAACAACCAGATCGTCGGGGCGGTGAGTGTCGGCAAACCGGTGCGCAGCTTCGGGCAGTTCCTGCAGTCGGCGCGCGACAAGCTGCTGGTGGTCGGCATCACCTCCGGCGCGTCGGTGATACTGCTGGCGCTCCTGGTTTCGGTGTGGCTGGTGCGGCCCTTCGGCTTGATCGGGGATTACCTGCGCTACGCACGCAGCCAGAAGCAGCTCGACCTCCCGCGGCTGGGCCTGCGCGCGCTGGGCGCCCTGGGCGCGGCCTACGACGAGATGCGCGACGCGCTCGCGGGCCGCAGCTACGTCGAGGAGTACGTCCAGACCCTCACCCATGAGATCAAGAGCCCGCTGTCTGCGATCCGTGGCGCCGCCGAGCTGCTGCAGGAACCGATGACCGAGGAGCGGCGGGCGCAGTTCGTCAGGAACATCGGGGAGGAGAGCAAGCGCATCCAGGATCTGATCGATCGCCTGTTGCAGTTGTCGTCGCTGGAGAAGCGGCGCGGCTTGAGCGACGTGAGCGAAATCGCGCTCGACGAGGTGCTCGGGGAGGTCATGCCGAGCCTGGCGCCCGTGGCCGACGCGAGGCGGGTGAGCGTTACCGTGTCGGGCGCCGCCGGCGTGACGCTCGCCGGTGAGCGCTTCCTGTTGCAGCGCGCCCTGACTAATCTGTTGCAGAACGCGATCGATTTCTCACCGGAAGGCGGGAGCATCGAGGTTTGCGTCATGGCGCAGCCGCGCACGGTCGAGATCCAGGTGCGCGACCACGGTCCCGGCATGCCGGACTTCGCCCTGGGTCGCGTATTCGAGAAGTTCTACTCGCTGCAGCGCCCCCACTCGGGCCGCAAGGGTACCGGGCTGGGGCTGGCGTTCGTCAGGGAAATCGCCGGGCTGCACCGTGGCCGCGCCGAGCTGCGCAACCACCCCGACGGCGGCGCCGTCGCCATCCTCACGCTGCCCCGGCGGGCCGGCTGACGGAGAGCTCATTTGACGCAGAGGACACCGAGAAGCACAGTGGAAAGCGAAACGCCTTGGCACTGAGGGCTGCGAAGCCCGTGCTATGCAGCTGTCGGGACGCAGACGCAACTTGAAACGAATGCGCGCAGGCTCTTGAGATGGCCGTCTTCGAGATCGTCATCGCACTACTGCTGGTGGGCGCCCTGCTCTCATTGTGGGCCGGGCGCATCGGCGTGCCCTACCCGGCGCTGCTCGCGTTGGCCGGTGCGGCGCTGGCCCTCATCCCGGGGATGCATACCGTTGCCCTCGACCCCGAGCTCGCCTTGGCGCTGTTCGTCGCGCCGACGCTGCTCGATGCTGCGTACGATTCTTCGCCGCGCGACCTGCGCGACGAATCTGGTCCCGGTACTGAGCCTGGCGCTCGGCGCGGTCGGCGTCACCATCGCCGCGGTGGCGTTCGTTGCGCGCGAGCTGGTGCCGGGGCTCGGATGGGCCGCCGCGATCACACTGGGCGCGATCGTGGCGCCGCCGGACGCTTCGGCCGCAACCGCCGTATTGCGGCGGCTGAAGCTTCCCGCACCGTGTCACGGTCGTGCTCGAAGGCGAGAGCCTCTTCAACGACGCCAGCGCGCTGCTGGTCTACCGCATTGCGGCGGCCGCAGCAATGACCGGGACTTTCGTCGGCTGGCAAGTCATCCCGATGCTGGTGCTGACCTGCGGCGGCGGCGTCATCGCCGGCATCCTGCTCGCTCGCTTGTACCTGCGGATCACTGCTGCGCTACGCGACATTCCGATCTCGATCCTGCTGCAGTTCATCAGCACCTTCGCGGTCTGGATACTGGCGGAGCGCATCGGCCTTTCCGCGATTATCACGGTGGTCTGCTACGCCATGACCCTGTCGCGCCACGCGCCGGCTCGGACGGGCGCGAGGCAGCGCATCGCGTCGTACGCGGTGTGGGAAGTCACGGTCTTCGTGCTGAACGTGCTCGCCTTCGTGCTGATCGGCCTGCAGCTGCGCGGCATCGTCGCGCGCCTGGATCCGGCGCGAGTGGCGCAGTCTTCGGGCTCTGCGCGGTGGCGGTGTGCGCAGCCGTCATTCTCACGCGCATCGTCTGGTGGATGTCGCACAACACGATCGCGCGCTGGCGTATCCGCCGTTTCGGTGCGCGTGTGCCGCGCCCGATGTTCCTTCCGACGCTCGGCAGCGGCCTCATCATCTCCTGGTCCGGCATGCGCGGCATCGTCAGCCTTGCGGCGGCGCTGGCGTTGCCCGCCGACTTTCCCTACCGTGACCTGGTCGTGCTGTGCGCCTTCGCGGTCGTGCTGACCACGCTGGTCGTGCAGGGGCTGACGCTGCGCTGGCTCATCGAACGCACTGGCGTGCGTGACGACGGCTTCGTCGAACGAGAGATCGGCATCGCCCGCACCGAGACCGCCCGCGCAGCGCTTCGCACGCTCGCATCCGAAACGTCGCCCGCTTCGGCTACGCTGCGCGAAAAGTACGAAGCGCGGCTGCGCTGGAACCAGAGTCCGGCTGGGGAAGGCGCGCCGGAGAGCGCGGCGAGCATCGCATCCTTGCAGCGTCGCGCTGTCGCGGAGCAGCGGCGGGCGCTCATGGATCTCAGAGCGCGCGACGTGATCGGCGATAGGGCTTTCCAGGCGGTGGAAGAGGAGCTGGACCTCCTCGAGCTCAACGCCGATCCGAGATTGCGGTCCTAGCCAGGCTGCGATTTTTCGGTCGCGTCCAGGCGCTTGCTGTGGCGTTGCAGGCTCTTGGTCAGCTCGGCGATGATCTCCGAGGCCGCGTTGACGATTTGCCGCGGACCGAAACCGGCTTTCACCATTTCGCGGTAGAACGACTTCACGATAATGCGGCGCATCTGCTCCGGGTGCTGGGCCGATTGGACGAGCGCATCGGCGTCGGCCTCGGCGACGCCGTGCACCAGTGCCAGTTGCGCGAAGTGCGACTTCAAAACGCTTCTGAGCTGCAGCACCTGGATGGACCGGCTGACGTATAGCGTCAGGACCTCCAGCAGGTTCAGGTCCTGCGCGTCGAAGCAGGCCTTCGATTTGGGATCGCTCAGCCGGATCAGGCCGAGCAGCTGGCCGTCGATGGACAGCGGCGAACAGTCGTGCGCGCCGCCGGGCCGTTGGCGGCCGTGGCGGCTGGGGCCACGTGGGAAGCGCCCTCCGCGAACAGCGTGATGGAGCAGTTCTCGGCGTCGAGCATTCTCGCCCCTAACGCGCTGAGCGCCACCACGTGTTCGTCCAGGGTTCCAGCGTGATCCGGCGCGGGCGGCACTGCGGCGGGAAGGTTGGCTTGGACTGACACGGATTGCAGCATTAGACGATCTCCAGATCGGCAAAGATGTCGGCCAGCTCGTCCTGGCGCAGCTTGGTGACGGTGAAATCGCTCGCCGTCTTCTCCGTGGTCGCCTGCTCCATGCAATGCAGCACCACGGCTGCCAGCTCCTCGCGAACGAGATCGAGAAAGCGTTGCACGTCGGCCCGCGCCAGGCGAGAACTGTCATACAGCGTTTCCAGCTCGATGCACCCCTCGCGGCAGGCGGCCACGATGTCCAGCCCCAAGCTCAACTCGGCGGCCGGGCTGGTGGTGAGCGCCCGGCTCAGGGGCCGAACGCATGCGCCGTCGCGGCTGCGCACCGCGTCCACATGGCCGAGGAAGTTGAAGCCGAGCTGTGGCGCGAGACTGCGCAGCGCAGCGCGCTCGGCTTGCGCCAAGCCGGGTGTCAGGTAGGCCAGCACGCCGTAGTCCAAGCCCTTGGCCGGCACCGAGCGCAGCGCTTCCTTGGTCGCTTTGATCGCCTCGCCGCGGTCGTCGCGCCGAGCGATCGCGAAGGGGAAGGCGCAGGTGAACCAGCCGACCGTGCGCCCGACATCCGGTGCATCGGGCAAGGCGTCGCGTCCATGCCCTTCGAGCAGCACCAGTTGCTGATCGCCGCCGCGCCAGGCGCTCAGGGCCAGGCCGAGTGCACTCAACAGCAGATGCTGGGGCTCGGTGCCGTAGGCGCGGTTCGCCGCACCCATCACCAGGCTGGAGCTGTGCGCGTCGAGCACGAGCGTTTCGGTGCGCGCGTCGGCCATCGTTCCCGCGGGCAGCGACCTCGAATAGATCTCCGGGTAAGGCAGCGCCGCCAGTTGCGTCCAGTAGCGCAAGCTCGGCTCGCTCCGCACGCGCTGCGCGTACTCATGCAACGCCTGGTTCCAGACAATGACCGAGGTGGTCTTCGCCGGCAACACCGGAGCCTGCCCCGCCTGCGCGGCGGCGAGGCAGGTTTCGAAGTCTTCGAGCAGCACGTTCCAGGACACTACGTCCACGACCAGGTGATGCACGGCGATGCACACGCCGGCGCCACGTGCTCCCCTGAACAAGCCGATCGCCATCAACGGACCTTGCTCCAGCACGAGCGAGGCCTGCAACTGACGCAGGTGCCGGTCGGTGGCGGGAGTGCCGGGCTCCCAGGCCTCGCCTTCATACTCGAACAAGCGGAACGCCGTGGCCGGGGATTCGCCCACGAATGCCTGCCAGCCGTCCGGCGTCTGCCGGAAGCTGGTGCGCAAGGCGTCGTGGTGCGCGCACAGCGCCTGCGCTGCGCTGCGTACTGCCTCCGACGCAGGCAGGCTCGGCAGCTCGATGTACATCGACTGGTTGAAGTGATGCGGCTCGTTGCGAGGCGAGGACAAGAACCAGCTCTGGATCGGATTGAGCGGCAGCGCCCCCGTGACCAGGCCCTGGTCCGCCGCACTGCTCGCCGTTTCGACCAGGTGCGGCGCCAGCTCGCCGATGGTCTGGTGCTGGAACAGCAGCGGCATGCGGACCGCGTAGCCCAGCGCCTGCAGCCGCGCCACCACCTGAATGGCCTTGATCGAATCCCCGCCGAGCGCGAAGAAGTTGTCGTGCACGCCCGGCTCGGGAACATCCAGGACGGCGGCCCACACGCGGGAGAGCGCGGCTTCCCGCGCATCGCGTGCAGTCACCGAGTCCGCAGGGGTCCGCGCCGCCGGTTGCGCCGAAGGCAGCGCGTTGCGGTCGACCTTGCCGTTCGCGTTGAGCGGAAACACCGGCAACGCGAGGATCGCGTGCGGCACCATGTAATCCGGCAGGGCGGCACCGAGGAAGCCGCGCAGCGCCTCGGCCGAGAAAGCGGCGTAGTCGGCGCGGCACCACGTAGGCGCAGAGCTGCTTGCGGCCGCCGGCATCGGGATCGGCGGTGACGAGGCATTCCTTACCTCCGCATGGCGCATGGATGGCCCCTTCCACTTCGCCCAGCTCGATGCGGAAGCCGCGGATCTTCACCTGGTGGTCGCGGCGGCCCAGGAACTGGATCGAGCCGTCCGCCAGCCACTTCACCAGATCGCCGCTGCGATACAGCGGCGGCCGTGCCGGAAGGGGTCGGCGACGAAGCGCTCGGCCGTCAGCTCGTCGCGATTCAAGTAGCCGCAGCGCGACGCCGTCGCCGCCGATGTACAGCTCGCCCACCACGCCCTGCGGCACGGGTCGGCCGCGCTCGTCCAGCACGTAGACCTGGGTGTTCGCGATCGGGCGGCCGATCGGCACGCGCGCCGAGCAGCTTCGTCCAGCTCGAGGATCGCCTGCGCGGTCGCGAAGACCGTGGTCTCGGTCGGACCGTACACGTGGATGAGGCGGCCCGGCCCCAGCGCACGGAAAGCCCGGGCAACGTGCTCGGTGGAAGCCGCCTCGCCGCCGAACAGAATGTTGCGCACGCCGGCCAGCGCATCGAGCATCGTGTCCACCAGCGCGTTGAACAGCGCAGTCGTCACGAAGAATACCGTGACGCCGCGCTCGGCATGATGTGCGCGAGCGCGTCCATGTCGACGACGTCGCGCTTGTGCAGCAGCACCAGCCGCGCGCCGTTGAGCAGGGCGCCGAAGATGTCGAACACCGAGCCGTCGAAGGCGTAGTTGGAAAGCTGCAGCAAGGCGTCGGACGGCTGCAACGGCGATGTAGTTGGTGTCGCGCACCACCCGAATGACGCTCTTCTGGCGGATCAAGGTGCCCTTGGGCCGCCCCGTCGATCCGGACGTGAAGATGACGTAGGCCAGATCCTCGCCGTCCACGGCCACACCGGGATCCGTGGCCGCGGGCAGCGCCGCAAGATCCGAGCGCTCAGGCCGGATGGTGGTCAGGCTCCACGCGGTCCGGGATCGCCAGTGTCGCCCCCGGCCAGCAGGATGCGGGCGCCGGTGTCCGCGAGGATGCCCTCGGCTACGCTCCGCCGGGTTGTCGAGATCGAGCGGCACGTAGCGCCGCACCCGCCTTCAGCACTGCGAGCATCGCCACGATCATCGCGGTCGAGCGCTCGAAGCAGCAGGGCGACGGGCTGGCCGCGCTGCACGCCCTGGCTGCAGCAGCAGATGCGCAAGCCGGTTGGCCCGCCATTCAGCTCCGCCGTACGTCAGCCTCGGCCCCGTCCATCTCGATGGCGACTGCTTGCGGCCGCGCCTGCGCCACCTCCTCGAACAAGGCGGGAATGCCGCGCGCGCCGGGATAGGCGGTGGCGGTGGCGTTGTAATCGTCCTACGATCAGTCGGCGTTCGTCGCCGGTCAGCACTGCCAGCGCCGCCAACCGCGCTGCGGGATCATCGCGCGACGCGGCGGAGCAGCTCGACCAGCTGCGCGCCCATGCGGCGGATCGTGGAGCCTTATACAGAGACACGGCATACTCCCACTCGAGCGCGATGCCCTCACCCGTGTCCCGCGCCACCACGGTCATGTCGAACTTCGCGCTGGTGCTCTCGGCTGCGACCGCGCTCGCGCCGCGCTCCGCGGCCCAGCCCCATGTCCTCGTTCTGCAGCACGAAGTACACGTCGAACAGGGCATTGCGGCCCGCGCTGCGCGGCACGTCGAGAACGTCGAGCAGCTCTTCGTACGGGTAGTCCTGCTGCGCCATGGCGGACACGGTGCTCGCCTTCACGCCGGCAAGGAAGCTTGCGAACGTATCCTCCAGCTCGATGCGGTTGCGCAGCGGCAGGGTGTTGACGAACATCCCGATCAGCGCGTCCAGCTCCAGCCGGCTGCGCCCGGTCACCGGTGTCCCCACCACGATGTCCGGCTCCGCCGCCCAGCCTGTGGAGGAGCACCTTGAAGGCGGCAAGCAGCACCATGAACAAGGTCGCACCCTGCGCGCGGGCGAGGCCGCGCAGGCGCGCGGCGAGCGCCGCGTCGATGAGGAAATGCTCCTTCGCGCCGCGGAAGTCCTGCACGGCCGGCCGTGGATAGTCGGTGCACAGATCGAGCGCCGGGATGCCGTCGGCGTAACGGTTCTTCCAGTACTGCGCATGCCGCCGGTAGTCGCCCGATTCGAACTGGCGGTTCTGCCACCCGCGAAATCCTTGTACTGGAACGGCAGCGGCGCCAGCCGGCGCCGTCCTTCAGCGCGAAGTCATCGTTGATGAGCACGCCCATGGATGCGCCATCGGTGACGATGTGATGCATGTCGATCATCATGTAGCACGGGCCGCCGGGCGCCTGCACGAACGCCACCCGCAGCAGCGGCGGCCGGGCGATGTCGAACGGGCGAATGAACTCGCGCGCGACGCGCCGCAGCCCCGCTTCGATCGCCTCCGGTGTAGCGGCCGCCTCCAGCTCGAAGTACTCGATCGCGAACGGCGCCGCTTCGTGCAGGACCTGGACCGGCGCGCCGTTGCGCAGCTCGAAGCCGCTGCGCAGGATCTCGTGGCGCTGGATGATGCGCTCGATGATCGCCTCGGTCTCGCGCAGGTCCGGCATCGCGTCCATCCGCACCACGGCGTTGACGTTGTACAGGGTGGAGCCCGGGCTCAGGCGGTCGAGCAGGAACATGCGCTGCTGGGCGCGCGACAGCGCATACTCCGGCGCCGGCGGCAGGACCTCGATGGGGCACTGCGCTGCCCGCCGCCCGCTGCCGGTGTCGGCCGCAGCCAGACGCCCGGCGAAGTCGTGCTCGTGGTTGAGCTTGCGCACGAACTCCGCCAGCGTGGGCGCGCTCAGCAGATCGCTCACGCTCAGCTCCAGTGCGAACACGGCGTTGAGCAGATGGACGATCTTGAGGCCGGTGATGGAGTCGCCGCCGAGCGCGTAGAAGTCGTCGCTCAACCCGAGCTTCGGATACCCGAGCACCTCGCTCCATACATACGCCGCGGCCTGGTACGGCAGCGGATCGTCCATGCCGTCGATGCCTGCGACGCGCGGTGCTTCGCGCCGGACGATCCCGAGCAGCTCTGCCGCATCGAGCCGTGGCATCTGCCCGGCGGCCGGGTCGCGCGCCTCGCACGCGCCGAGTCTCACCGGGCGCTTTGTCCCAGAAGCGCTTGCGCTGGAAGGGCTGCGGCGGCAGCGGCATGCGCCTGCGTGCTTCGCCCTGGTACAGCTCCTGCCACTTCACCGCCGCGCCGGCCGTGTAGAGCGAAGCGAGGCGCCCGAGCGACTGCGTGCGCTGCCCGGTGCTCGCCCGGGCGGCCTGGCGCTGCAGCGTTTCAGCCAGTGCCTGCTTCGCGTCCCGGTCCAGCGTCGCGCCGCCCGTCGCTGCGGCCTCGCCCGTGCCGGAATAGAAGATCCTGCCGTGCGGCGGCGCGTCCGCCCCGGCTTCCACTGCTTCCAGGAGGGTTGCCAGGCCGGCGCGCAGCTCGGCTGCGCTCTCGACTACCAGGGCCGCACGCACGGCGTGGTGCTCGCGTCCGACCGCCGCGGTGTAGCACGCATCGGCAAGCTCGAAACCTTCGACGCCGCACCAGTCGAGATAGCGGCGCAGCGTCACGGCCAGCAGGTCCTGGTTGCGGGCGGAGATGGGAAAGATGCGCGCGCTGCCGGTCTGGCTCGCGTCGGCCTCATGCCGTGGCGCATCCTGCAGGACCACGTGGCAGTTGGTGCCGCTCAGACTGAACGAGCTGACCCCGGCCAGACGCGGCTTGTCGCCCGGCCGCCACGGCGTGGCGCGGTCGTTGACGTAGACCGGGCTGTTGCAGAAGTCGATGAACGGATTGGGCTGGTCGAAGTGCAGGCTCGGCGGCAGCAGGTTGCGCTCGAGGCTCAACAGCACCTTGATCAGGGAAGCGAGCCCGGCCACCCCCACGGTGTGGCCGATGTTGGTCTTCACCGAGCCGATGCCGCAGAACTGCTTGCGCGCGCTGTGGCGGGAGAAGGCGCCCATCAGCCCCTTGATCTCGATGGGATCGCCCAGATGCGTGCCGGTGCCGTGGGTCTCGATGTAGGACAGGTCCTCGGGATCGATCCGGGCCCGCTCCCAGGCCTTGAGGATCACCTCCTGCTGCGCCTTGGCATTGGGCGCGGTCAGGCCATTGGAGGCGCCGTCGTTGTTGACCGCGATGCCCTTCACCACGGCGTAGATGTGGTCGCCGTCGCGCAGCGCGTGCGCAAGAGGCTTCACCAGAATCGCCGCGACGCCTTCGCCCCACACCGTGCCGCTTGCGCCCCGGTCGAAGGCGCGCACCTGCGCGTCGGCGTTCTCGATCTCACCCACGATGCCCTTGCCGGGGGCGAAGAAGACGTTGGCGGCGCCCACCAGCGCCGCCTCGCAATCGCCGGCGCGCAGAGCCTTGATTGCGTAGTCGAGCGCCACCAGCCCCGAGGAGCAGGACGTATCCACCACCACGGCCGGCCCTTTGAGGTTGAACAGATACGACAGCCGGCTCGCCAGCACGCCGGTCCACGACCCGGTCACCGAGTTGAAGTCGGGCTGCTCGACAAAGTCGAGATAAGAGTTGAACAACCGGTGCGTGTGGTCGTTGCCGGCGAACACGCCCACGGGCTTGCCGTGGAAAGCGCCGCGATGGTAACCGGCGTCCTCGATGGTTTCGACCAGCGTCTCCATGAACAGCCGCTGATACGGGTCCATGTGCCGCGCCACGTTGGGCGGAATGCGGAAGTAGTCGTTGTCGAACTCGTCCACTCTTTCGAGGAATCCGCCGCTGAACAGCTCGGAGCGGCCGGCGTCGATGCCGGCGAGGTCGGCGCGGCGGTGCGGCGGGAACGCACGCATGGCGTGGTGTCCCGCCCGCAAGTTGTCCCAGAACGCCTCCTTGGAGTCCGCCAACGGGAAGCGGCAAGCCAGGCCGATGATGGCGACAGCGTCGGCGCCGGCGCTGGTCGGCTCGGCCAGCTCCTTGAGAAAGCCGGCCGCGGTGCTCTTGTCCAGCCGCTGCTCCTTCACCTGCTGCAGGAGAAAGCGGGCCAGCTCCTTCTTCACGCCCAGCGAGCTTGTCGCGGTAGCCATGACTGAATCTCACGCCTCGTTCAGGATTGCATCGATGGAAACGTCGCCTTCCAGCACGCGGTCAACGACATCCTCCCAGCGCGCGTCGCCGGCGTCCCGCTTCGCGTGCTGCGCCGGGGGCGAGCGCTTGCCGTCGATGTAGACCGCCATCTCGTCGATGGAGGGATAGGAAAACACGTCGGAGATGTCCACCACGCCGGGGAACTGCTGGTCGATGAGCTTGAGCAGGTGCGTGGCGATGATGGAATTGCCGCCCAGGTCCTGGAAGTTGGCGAAGACGTCGATCTCCGACAGGCCGAGGACGGCAGCGTAGACCTGCAGCAAGACGGTTTCGGTCGCGCTCAGCTCGTCCTCGCTCTTGCCGCGCGCGTGCACTTCGATGGCGCGGACCGGTTCGGCGCCTGGTGCGACGCTCGCCTTCCCGCCGCTCACGCGCTGCGCGAGCTCGGGCGACAGCACGAACGGCACGTCTTCCCGGATGCGGGCGAAGGCCGCGAAATTGAGCCGCGAGGGCACGATCTGGGTCGCATCGTGCGCCAGGATCCGCTCCAGGCGCGCGTAGGCTTCCTCCGGTGCCAGCGGCACGAAGGGCGTTTCGTCGTCCCGCACGCCGAACTCCGCCGCCATGCCGACGTCTTTCCAGCTCGGCCAGTTCACCGACACGACCTTGCGACCCACGCTGCGGCCATAGTCGGCGAGCGCATCCAGGAACGCGTTCGCGGCAGCGTAGTCGCCTTGCCCTTCGCCGCCCATGAGCGCCGTGATGGACGAATAGAGCACGAAGAAGTCGAGCCCTTCGTTCGGCACGAGGGCGAGCAGGTTGCGCGCGCCCTCGAGCTTCGGCCGCAGCACGGCGTCGAAGCGCTCGAAGTCCTTGCGCATCAGAAAACCGTCCCCGGCCACCCCGGCCAGGTGCAGCACGCCGCGAACGCGTCCGAACTGGGCAGTGACCTCGGCGAGCATGGCCGCGACCTGCCGCTCGTCGCCCACATCCGCCTGGATGTAGCGCAATGATTGCAGCCGGCCCGCTAGCGCACTGAGCGCGGCGCAGCGCCGGGCCAGGAGCGGATCCTCGCTCTGCAGCGCGAGCCGCTCCCAGTGCGCCGCGGGCGGCAGCGCCGAGCGGCCTACCAGCACCACGTTCGCCCGGGCGCGATCGGCGAGGAAGGAGCACGCCGAGAGTCCCAGTCCACCGAGCCCGCCCGTGATGACGTAGGCGCCGTCCTCGTGGACTGCGATCGGCTCAGCCTGCTCCAGCCGCTGTGAATGCACCTCGCGCACGTAGGCGACGCCCGAGCGCCAGGCGACAGGCTGGCCGATCCTGGTCCGCAGGATCGCGCCGGCAATCGTCTTGCCGTCGCACGCTGCCTCCGCGTCGACCACCCGGAACGGCAGGTGGCGGTATTCCATGCCCGCGACCGACGCGAGTGCCGCGGTGGCCGCGGCGATCGGGTCGAGCTGTCCCTCGCTGCCATCCACGCGGTACGCCTCCCGCGTCAGCACGCACAGACCCCATGGCAGCTTCACCTTGGCGGCGAGCAATGCCTTGGTCAGCCGGAACAAGGCATCCACGCCCAGATGCCGGCGCTTGGCAAAGCCGTCGGCGTCAGCGAGATACGACGCTCCTTCCCGCGGCGCGCAGCCGGCAGCGAAAATGATGCCGGCGGCATGGCTGCAGAACTTCGCTCGCCGCCAGCCCCGCGAAGCCCTCGTCGTCGGCGGGCACGCTGCCGGGCGCGGCCTCGCTCCCCGCCGCAACCAGGGGTACGTGCCGGACCGGCACGCCCAGAGCGGCAAACCCCTCGAGCAATCCGCCCACCGGACCGCCCTCGGCGCCGAGCACAACCAGATGGCCCTCCGCCGGGCGCTCCGGCTCGTGTGCTTCGGTCCGCCGCCAGCGCACGCCGAGGAACTCGTCCTCCGCCCCGGCGCCCGGGCTGCCGAAGGCGAAGCTCTTCACCTTCCTCACGACGTAGTCGCGGATCTCCCCGAGCGCGTTGCCGTCGCCGTCGGTAAGGATCACGTCGTAGGTGAGCGCTTCGGCGCCGTCCTTGTGGGCCTTCGGAACGATCAGGCTGTACATCTCCGGCGTGAACGCGCGGAACAGGCGGAACGACTTGTAGGTGAACGGCAGGAACGTGGCGCCCGTGCTCTGGCTCGTCAGGTTGACAGCGTTGTCCAGCACGGACGGGTGGATGCGGAACGTGTCCAGCTCGTGCTGCAGCGCCGGCGGCAAAGCCAGGCGCGCCAGCGCCTGCGTCCCGATCCGCCAAGCCGACCGCACCGCGTCCCAGTGCGGACCGAACTGGAACACGCCGGTATCGCTCTCGCCCCTGGTAGTCGAGTACCGCTTCGTCGGCCTGCGCTTGCAGCGCCGCGATGTCGATGCGCTCGCCCGGCGTCGCGCTCAGCGGTTCGATCCGTCCCTCCACGTGCCGCACCCACTGCGCATCGCGCGCGCCGGCCAGGCTCTCGATCTGGAAGGCGAGCGTCGCGCCGCTCGCCTGCACGCGTATGCGCACGCGCCGCCGCTCGCCCTTCTCCACCATCATCGGCACCAGGAAGAACACGTCTTTCAGCTCGATCGCGTCCCAGCGGCGCGAGCTGGCGGCCGCGACCCGCGCCATCTCCAGATAGGTGGTCCCCGGGACGACGCAGCTGCCCATGATCCTGTGATCGGACAGCACCCAATGCGAGTCGATGGCGAACACCGACTCGTAGATGTCCTCTTCGGCCGATCGACTGGCGAGGCGCTCGACCAGCGGATGCAGGCGCGCCTCGGCGGACGCGAGCTTGCTGAGCTTGGGCTCGGCCCACACGCGCACGCGCTGGAACGGATACGTGGGCAGCGCGAGCCGGTTGCGCGGCTCCCCGGCGTAGAAGCGGTCCCAGTCGATCTGCGCGCCTTGCGCGTAACAGCGCGCCAGCTCGTGCAAGGGTGCGGCGTCCCCCTGGCCGTGCAGGAACCGATCGAGCTCGCTGGCCGCGCGCCTGGACAGCTCGTTTCTCTCCTTGTCGGTGAGCTCTCCGGGGTCGCGCTGCTTCTTGCGCTCGCTGACGATCTGGTGGCGCCCATAGTGCACGGCCTCGCTCGGGACGCCCTGTTCCATCGCGCGCACGCTCGCGTCCAGGCGCTCCCGCAGCTCGTCCTCGGCGCTCGCCACGATCGCGAGCCGGTGCTCGTAGTGGCCGCGGCCGGTGTTGAGCGTGTAGCACAGGTCGGCGAGGCTCCATGCGCCGCCGGCGCAGAACGCGCGCAGGCGCTGCACGTAGTCGAGCAGCACGGCCCGGGTCTGGCCGGACAAGGTCAGGCAATACGCGGCCTTGCTTGCGGGCAAGCTCGCCCGCGCGGGCGCTTCGGCCACGACCATGTGGCAGTTGGTGTGGCTGAAGCCGAACGAGCTGATGCCCGCGAAGCGAGGCCCGTGCTCGGAAGTCCACGGCGTCAGTGTGTCGTTGACGTAGAGCGGGCTGCCGACGAAGTTGATGTAGGGATTGGGCTGGCCGAAGTTGATGGTGGGCGCCATCTGCTGATGCTCGAGCGACTTGACGACCTTGCACAGCGAGGCCACGCCAGAGGCCGCCACCAGGTGGCCCATGTTGGTCTTGAGCGAGCCGATGGCGCAGAACTGGCGCTTGCCGGTGTAGCGGCGGAAGGCGCCGGTCAGGCCCTTGAATTCGATCGGGTCGCCGAGCACGGTGCCGGTGCCGTGCGCCTCGATGTAGGAGAGCGCCGCCGGATCGATGCGCGCCTTGCGCCAGGCCTTCACGATGACCTCTTCCTGGGCTTCCGCGTTGGGCGCGGTCAGGCCGTTGGAGGCGCCGTCGTTGTTGATCGCGCTGCCTTTGATCACCGCGCGGATGTGATCGCGGTCGGCGAGCGCCCGCGACAGCGGCTTGAGCACGACCAGGGCCGCGCCTTCACCCCACACCGTGCCGTTGGCGCGGCCGTCGAAGGTGCGGATCACGCCGTCCTGCGACTCCACCGCGTCCATCTTCATGCCGCCCTGGAAACGCGTGTTGAATTCGCCGGTGATGCTCAGGTTGATGCCGCCCGCGATGGCGAGGTCGCACTCTCCGGTGAGCAGCGCCTGCGCCGCCATGTGGATCGACACCAGCCCGGCGGAGCAGGCGGTGTCCACCACCATGCACGGCCCGCGGAAGTCGAACAGGTAGGAGATGCGGCTCGCCATGATGCTCTCCCACGAGCCGGTGAGCTGCATCGGGTCCTTCACCGAGCAGTAGCGATACAGCGAGTAGTTGGTGCCTTCCTTGCCGATGAACACGCCGGTGTTGGTGCCGAACAGGCGCTTGCCGCCATAGCCGGCGTCCTCCATGGCCTCCCAGGCGATCTCGAGCGCCATGCGCTGGTAGGGGTCCATGTAGGTCGCTTCCGCCGGCGGTAGGCCGAAGAAGGCCGCGTCGAACTTGTCGATCTCGTCGAGATAGCCGGCGCGCGCGTGGGCGTGAGGGATGTCTTGCGGATCGATGGCGTCGCCGGTCAGGAACTCGGTGTAGTGCGGGTTGCGCAGGATGTGCTCGAAGTCCTTGCGGCGCGACTCGGGATAGTCGCGGATGCAGTTGATGCCACGCTTGAGCACGTCCCAGAACTCCTCCGCATTGCGCGCGATCGGGAAGCGCCCGGCCATGCCGACGATGGCGATCTCCTCTTCGCGCGCCGATGGCGCAGCGGCCGCAGCGAGCTCCGTCAGAAGCTGCTTGGCCTCCTCCTGGCTGAGTGCCCGCCTGGCGACCTGCTCCAGAATGTATTTCCTGATCGACGACATGGTGGTCCTGTCCAGTTGTGCTGTCTGTTCGAGGCTGCTTTTGGTTGCGGCGTGGACGGCTTGCACCTCACGCCGCCAGGATCGACTGCGCCTGGTCGGCGGAGATCTCGCCGTTGGCCAGCATCGCCAGGATCGCGTCCATCTCGGTCGGGCCTCCTGGCAAGACCTGCGTCGATTGCGGCGGGGTCGATGCCTTGCGGATGTGCGCGGCCTGCTCGCGTACCGTCGTATGCGTGAACAGGTCGGCCACCTCGACCACGCCCGGATACACGCGGTCGAATTCCCTGTACATCTGCGTGGCGAGGATCGAATTGCCACCGATATCGGTAAACCCGTCGTCGGCCTCCAGTTCCTCCACGCCCAGGACCGCCGCCCACACTCGCGCCACGGTACGGTCGATGTCGTCGGGCTGGTGGATCCCGTTCAGCGCCACGCGGCGCACGGTGGGCGCCGGCGGCGACGTCTCGGCCGCCGCCCCGCGCCCGCCCGAACCAGCGGCCTGCCGGCGGATCTCCTCCGAAAGCTGCAGGCCTGACGCTTCCACCTCGGAGACGGGCGTGCGCGGATTGATGGCGGCGCAGATGACGGCCGGCGGCAGCGCGCCCTGGTCGGCCAGCGCCGCGTCGAGCAGGCGCAGCGCCGTCACGTTGTCGATCGGTGCGAAGAACTCGTTTTCGTCCACCGCTCCGTGCTCCACCGCAATGCCGATCTCACGCCACGCCGGCCAGCACACGGCGAGCGCCGGCAGCCCCTCGCGCCTGCGCAAATGCGCCAACCCTTCCAGATAGGCGTTGGCCGCCGTGTAGTCGCCCTGTCCGGGATTGCGCAGCACCGTGGCGATCGAAGAGAACATCACGAAGAAGTCCAGCCGGTCCGCCGCCGTCAACCGATGCAGGACCCGCGCGCCTTCGACCTTCGGTCGCAGCACCCGGTCCAGCCGCTCGCGGTCCTTGTTGACCAGATAGCCTTCGCCGGCGCGGCCGGCCGCGTGTACGACCCCGTTGATGCGGCCGTACTTGGCGCGCATACCCGCCAACACCTCGGCATGCGCACGGCATCGGCCACGTCCGCGGCGAAGCATTCGACCGAGGCGCCCGCGGCTTCGAGCGCCAGCAGTGCGGCGACGCGCCGCCGCGTCTTGTCGTCCCGGTGCGAGCCACCGCTGGTCGCCCACTGCTCTCTCGGTGGCAGGAGCGTCGTGGAGATCAGCGCCAGATTCACCGGGCCCTTGGCCGCCAGCCAGTTTGCGAGCGCCAGGCCGAGCGCGCCCATACCTCCGGTGATGACGTAAACGCCATCGGGCCGTGGCATGAACTCGCGGTGTTCGCCGACGGTGAGCGAGTCCAGGCGCTCCGCATAGCGGACGCCTTGGCGATGCACCGACAGATCGCCGGAGCGATCGTCGGAAAGCTCTTGCAGCAACAGGTCCGCGTCGATCGGCCGATCCGTATCCAGGCAGCGCACGCGCAAGTGCGGATACTCCAACCCGGCGACGCGAGCCAACGCAGCTACTCCCGCAGCACCTGGGACGGGCTGCGCTGCTGCGCCTTCCACGGCGAACCCCCCTGCCGTCAGGACGAGCAACGGCCCGCTGCTGCGCAGCTTGCGTTTGACGCAGCCGGTGACGAAATCGAACCAGTCGTGCAGCGCCGGTTCGGGATCGGCATGCGCTTCGTTCAGCACACTGGCTGCGGCTGCGTACACCACGCCGCCGAAGCGCATGCCGTCGAGGCTCGACTGCGCGCCTGCACGAAATTGCTCGACCGTGGCTTCGACGACCTTTGCGCCGCGCTCGCGCAACGCAGCGGCGAGCGCCGCTGTGGCCGGATCGTCCCGCCCCACGAGCAGGACAGGCTCGGCCGGTGCTGCTGCGGCGGACTGCACAGGCGCGCAGGGGACGAGCCGCACCGCGTGCATGAGCGAGGGTGCGCGCGCGCCGGCACCAGCTCGACATCCGCTACGCGCTTGATCGTGTAGTCCACCGCCTGCACGCGCAGCACCCCGTCCAGATCGAAGATGTCGATGTCGAAGGTGACCGTTTCCTTCGAGGCAGGCGCGGTCTTTCTGCGCAGATGGACATGGCACTCCGCCGGCAGCCGGTCGTAGACCTCCAGACGCTTGTACGACAGCGGCAGATACAGGCCGCCGTCGCCCACGCGGTGGTTGGCCGCGTTGACGGCCGTGTCGAGGAGCGCGGGGTGGCAGTGGTAGAGCGCGGCCTCGCCGCTGTAGCCTGCGGGCAGCGCGAGGCGCACGAGAAACTCGTCGCGCGCCGCATTGGTCCAGCCCTCGCGGAAGGACAAGTTCCAGCGCTCGCCGATGTCCAGGCCCTTGGACACATCCTCGTCGCGGGCGAAGGACAACGGCACGACCAGGGGACCCTGGAGGGCTGTCAGATCGACCGCGGTGGGCCTGGCTTGCGCCGCAGGCCCGAGCGTGGCCTCGGCATGCGTGTCCCAATCGTCCGCGTTCGGACGTGGGGCGCTGACGATGCGCACTGTGCGAACGCCTCCCTCCTGCTGCACCAATACGTGGACCTCTCTCCGCTCCCCGGCGGCGAGCACGAGCGGGCGCACGAACACCAGATTCTCTAGGCGAGCCCGGGACGGTTCCGCTCCGGCCGCGTCGCCCGCGGCTTCGAGCATCATCTCGATGAAGGCCGTGCCGGGAAGCACGTGCACTCCCTGAACCTTGTGGTCGGCCAGCTCCCAGTGAGAGTCCGCGCCGAGCACGCTCTGGTACACCCGCAGACCCTGGGTGCAGACCGCGCGTCGGTGCACCAGTGGGTGCGAACCGTTTCGAAGCGCCGGTGCGGTCATCAGACGTTCCGCCGCCGGACTGGTTTCGACCCAGCAGCGCGTGCGCGAGAACGGGTAGGTCGGCAGCGGGATCCGTCTGCCGTGACGCCCCTCGAACCAGCCCTCCCATGCGATCTCGGCGCCGCGTGTGTACAGCGCGAGCGCCTCGCTCACGAGCGCCGGCTGGTCCGCGGCATGCGCCCTTCGATAGCGCGCCACCAGCTCGGCGGCTTGCTTGTCGAGGTGTTTGCGCTCGCCTTCGGTCAGCTCGCCCGGCCCCCTGTCGCGTTGCTTCCCGTCGTTCACGAGCTTGAAGCAGCCGTAGGCGATGCCTGCGCTCTGGACGCCCGCGCCTTGCTGGAGAAACCGATCGAACAGGCGCAACAGACCGGCGGCATCGTCGAACGCGAACGCGAGCCGATACGGGTGGTGCATGCGCCCGACCGCTGCGGTATAGCAGAGGTCCTCCAACGCAACGTCATGCTGGACGACGTGCGCCCGGTAGGCTTCGACCAGCAGCCGCAGCGCAGCCTCCGTGCGGGCCGAGAGGGGAAGCAGGTAGGGTCCGCTCGGCGGGACAGGGCGGCGCTCGGTGGCGGGTGCGGATTCCAGTACGACGTGGCAGTTCGTGCCGCTCAGCCCGAAGGCGTTGATCCCGGCGCGCAGTGGCTGTCCCGCCTCGGAATGCCACGGACGCAGCGTGTCGTTGACGTAGAGCGGCGAATGCTCGAAGGCGATGCTGCGGTTGGGTCGCGCGAAGTTGAGCGTGGGCGGCAGTTGCCGGTGCTGCATGGACAGGATGACCTTCACCAGACCGGCCAGCCCGGCGGCATTGTCCATGTGGCCGATGTTGCTCTTGACGCTGCCCACCGCGCAGAACTGGCGCCGCTTGGTATGGTGACGGAACGCGCGCTGGATGCCGCTGACCTCGACGGGATCGCCGAGCCGCGTCGCGGTGCCGTGAGCTTCGATGTACGACACCGACTCCGCGGGCGTCTGGGCGTCCCGCCATGCGCGCACGATCAGGCTCTCCTGCGCCGCCGAGTTCGGCGCCGTTATGCCGACCGACTGACCGTCCTGGTTGACCGCACTCCCGCGGATGACGGCATGGATGGTGTCGCCGTCGCGCAGAGCGCTCTCCAGCGGCTTCAGCACCAGGGCGATGACACCCTCGGCGGCCGACGTGCCGTCGCAAGAATCGTCGAAGGTCCGCGTGCGGCCGTCGTGCGCGATGGTGTCCTGGATGTCCTTGATGCCCACGCCGGCCTCGCCGTCCTCCGCCACTGGAATCAGGTCGATCTTCACCGCGCCGGCGAGCGCCATGTCGCATTCCCCGTTGCGCAACGCCCGGCAGGCGAGGTGCACCGCGACCAGACCCGAGGAGCAGGCGGTGTCGACGAGCAGGCTCGGCCCGCGCAGGTCGAGATGGTAGGCGATGCGGCTGGCGATGATCGACTTGACATTGCCGGCCACCGCCACTTCGGGCGCGTCGGGCGCATGGGTTGCGATCAGACGCCGGTAGTCCTCGCCGAAATCGCTGCTGAAGCCGACGTACACGCCGGTGGCCGAGCCCTTCACCGAGCTGCCGCCGTAGCCGGCGTGCTCGAGCGCGGTCCACGCGGTTTCCAGGAACAGGCGCTGGTTCGGATTGATAAGATTGGCCTCCTGCCTGGCGAGGCCGAAGAAGCGATGGTCGAACTTGTCCACCTCGCTCAGGTAGGCCGCGCGCAGGGTCTTGCTGTGCGCGCCCTGCGCCCCTTTCAGGCGCAGGAACGCCTCGACATCCGCTGCCCGCGCCGCGGGCAGATCCCGGAGCGCGGCGCGGCCCTCGCTGAGCAGTCGCCAGAAGGCGGCGAGGTCTTCGCATTCGGCGACCCTTCCCGCCATGCCGATCACCGCGATCGCCCCCGCAGCCGCTTCCGGCTGAGTGCGCACTGCCTCGGCCGGCTCGTCCGAGAGCGCGAGCAGCTCGTCCAGCGCGAGCCGCGAGAGGTCGGCGGCGTCGAGGCCCACCATCACCTGCGTCATCCGGCCCTCACTGGACCGACGTGGCGGAGAGATACTCGCCCAGCAGCTCCTGCGTGTGCGTCGCCTCCAGGATCTGGGCGTAGCGCATGCGCTGCTCGTCGAGGGAGGCGCCCTTGGTCGCGAAGATACGGCGCAGCAGCCCGAGCGCCTGCTTCATCTCTTCGGGCGTCGGCTCGGTCGCGTGCTGCTCCAGCTTCTCCTGCATGGCCTGCAGTTGCCGGTACGGTTCCACCACCCCGCGCTGGTACTCGTCCTCGTTCCAGTTCTGGTTGCGCGTGCATACGGCCACCGCCATGCACTTGCCGATCACGCTGGGCCGCTCCTTGATGCTGCGGATGTCCGCGGCGAGCTCGCGCTCCAGCAGCGCCTCGTCGCCCGCCTCGCCCAGCGCATAGGCCTTGCCTGCGGCAACGTTCGCGACCGCGAGCTTCTTGAGCACCTCGCGCGGCCCCGCATCCACGTAGACCTCGGCGCCGCTGCGCTCCAGGTAGTGCAGCGTGTCCGACCACAGCACGGGACTGGCGATCTGGCGTATCAGGCCATCGGCGATGTGAGCGGGATCGCCATACGGCAATGCATCGACGTTGGCGACGACCGGGATCTTCGGCTGCTTGAACTCGACGTCCGCGAGCAGCTCGGCGAGCGCCTCTGCCGCCGGCGCCATGAAGGGGCTGTGAAAGGCGCCGCTCACGCGCAGCGCGATCAGCGTCGCGCCGGCCGCCTTCAACGCCTGGGCCGCCGTCTCCATCGCGGCCAGCGTGCCCGACAGCACCAGCTGCGAGCCGGCATTGAAGTTGGCGATCACGAACTTGTTGCCGAAGCCCTCGACCGTGCGGCACACCTCCTCCACGCGCGCCCGCTCGAGCTTGGTCACGGCCTGCATCCCGGTACGGCCTTCCTCGGTGCAGCGGGCCATCGCCTCGCCGCGGCGGCGCGCCAGCCGCAGCCCGTCCTCGAACGACATGGCTTCGGCGGCGACCAGCGCGCTCAGCTCGCCCAGGCTGTGGCCGGCCATGAAGGCGGGGGTGAGACCGGTCCGTGCGCGGAAGCTGCGGTAGGACGCCAGGCTGCACAAGAGCAGCGCGGGCTGCGCGTTCTGCGTGCGGTTCAGCTCCTCGGCCGCCGCCTCGAAGCACAGGCCGGCCATGTCGACCGAAAGGGCCTGCGAGGCCTCCTGGAACAACTCCCTGATGGGCTCGTCCCGCTCGTAGAGCGCCTTGCCCATCCCGGGATGCTGAGAACCCTGGCCCGGGAACAACATCGCGATCCGCTTCATTACCTGACACTCCGCGTCAAAGTTGGGGGAGACAGCGTCTGACCGTCGACTTCACGCAGCGCGCAACACAACCGGTTCCGTACTTCCCGGGGCCGGCGCCGCAGCGGCGCCGACGACGACCTTGATCAGCTTCACGTAGTCGGCGAGGAAGCGCTGCAGCCTGGCCTCGCTCAAGCGGCCGCAGTCGCAGCCCAGTTCGATGCGCACTCGGTCCGCGGCGCCCCCGACCCGCAGCACCAGGTCGAACCCGTGACGCTCCGCCGGACCCACCGAGCCGCCGCTCGCGAACACGGACAGCACACCGCGCTCGTGCCCGCGCCGGCCCGGCTGGCGGCTGCATGCTGGCGCCACTCGACCCGCGCTGCGCTTGCAAGGTCCGCACGATGGCGCCGAGTCCTTGCACGCGGCGAAAGTCGATTTCCACCGCGACATAGCCGGCATTGCGATCGACCGCAGCCGCCATGGCCACGGTGTCGGCCTCCAGCAGCTTGCTCAAGTAGAGCAGATAGACGGCCAGCGCCAGCTCGGAGGCATCGCAGCCCTGCGCCTGCGCAGCGGCGTGCATGCGCTGCGACCAATCCACCGCCAACTCCACGTGCAGGCTGTGCGCCGCCGCGGGCTGCGGGGGTGTGCGGAAGAACTCGCCCGGGAAGACCAGTTCCTGAGCCGCGCGCTCGCCGGCGGCCAACCGATCTCGCAGATGCCGCTTCAGCGCCGCCACGGTCGGGTTGGCGAACACGTCGGCCACCTCCAGCAGGCCGGGGTACTTCTGCGCCAGGGCGGTGTGCATGAGCACCAGGCTGAGCGAGTTGCCGCCTACATCGAAGAAGCTGTCGCGCGGGCCGATCGGCCGCTCGCCCAGGACCTGCTTCCACGCCTGCACGATCTGCCCTTCGAGCTCGTCTGCGGCATCCTCGGTGGCGGGTACGGCTGCGGGCGGGGCGGACACCGGGGCAGGCAGCGCGTTGCGGTCGAGCTTTCCATTGGGCGTGGAGGGCAGCGTCTCCATGGCGACGACCACGGCCGGGACCATGTGCTCGGGCAGGTGCTGCGCTACATAGGTGCGCAGCGCCTCGCCATAGCCTGCCTCGCCCAGCGGACCGGCCGCAGGGATGCAGTACGCCACCAGCGCAGGATTGCCGGGACCCAGCTCGCGCACCGCCACCGCGGCGTTCTTCACCTGAGCGTGCGCCCGCAGCACCGACTCGATCTCCGCGAGCTCGATGCGGTAGCCCCTGAGCTTCACCTGTTCGTCGCTGCGCCCGTGGCAGACCAGCTCGCCCTCTGCGGTCCAGGCGGCGTGGTCGCCGGTGCGATACATGCGCTCGCCCGGGACGAAGGGATCGGGCTTGAAGGCAGCCGCCGTCGCACGCTCGTCATTGAGATAGCCGCGTGCTAGCCCGGCGCCCGCGATGTACAGATCGCCCACGCAGCCGGCGGGGAGCAACTCCTCCGCCGCGCCCAGGACGTACATGCGGGTGTTGGCGATCGGCTTGCCGAGTGTTATGCGCTGCGTGTCCGAGAGCTCCTTGAGGGAAGACCACACGGTCGTCTCGGTCGGGCCGTAGACGTTGAAGATCCGCAGTCCCTCCACGGCTGCCAGCGCCGGCAGCGCTTGCGCCGGGAACCCTTCTCCCCCGACCAGCAGCACCTGCACGCCGGAGAACACGCGTTGCGCCGGCTGCGACGCCAGCAGCATCTGCAAGCGGCTGGGCGTGATCTGCACGACGCCGGTGCCGCTGCGCTGGATCAGCTCGGTCAGCCCCTTCGGATCGCGTTGCGCGGCCTCCGACGCCAGCACCAGCGTGCCGCCCGCAGCAAATGTGAGAAACACTTCGAGCACGAAGATATCGAAGGAGATCGTAGTCAGGCCCAGGGTGACCGGATGCTCCGGCAGCGCCAGCGCCTCGCGCATGCCGTGAATGAAGTTCACGACGTTGCGGTGCTCGATCATGACGCCTTTCGGATGGCCGGTGGACCCGGAGGTGAAGATCACGTAGGCGAGATCTTCCGGGCCCGCCGTGCCGGCCGGCGCCACATCGCCGCCAGCGTCCTTCGCATCCGGATCGATGAGCGTGCCGTCGAACTCGAGCGCCGCGGCCAGCTCGGCCTTGCCGAGGAGCGCCTTCGACTCGCTCCTCTCGAGCATGTAACGCAGGCGTGCGGCCGGATAGTCTGGATCGAGCGGGACGTACGCCGCACCCGCCTTGAGCGCCGCCAGCATGGAGACGATCAGCGACGGGCCCCTGCGCAGCAGGATGCCGACCCGGTCCCCCACCCCGACACCGGCCGCGCGCAGCCGCTGCGCCAGGGCATCCGAAGCGGCATCTAGCTGAGCGTAGCGCATCTCATGATCGTCGAAGCGAACCGCCACGCGTTGAGGAAAACGCGCAGCGCTCTCGCGGAACAGCGAGTGTACGGTCTGGCCCGCCGGGTACGTCCGCTCGGTGGCGTTGAAGGCGCGCAGCAGGCGGTCGCGCTCTTCCTCGCTCAGGACCTGCAGCTCGCCCAGCGGCGTGTCCGGGACCGCCAATGCCCCGTTCAGCAGGTTCTCGAACTGGCTCGCCCAGCCCCGGACGGTGTGCTCCGCGAACAACCGTCTGGCCGCAATGAAGGAGCAGTGCAGAACCTCGTGCTCCTCGCTGATCTCCAGGGTGAGATCGAAGGCCGCCCCGCCCGCGTCCACCGGCAGCGTCTTCGCCCGCAGCCGATCCGTCCTGAACACGCGGCGGTCGCCGCGCTCGTAGATGAACAGGGTGTCGAACAGCGGGTTGCGGCTGAAATCCCTCGCTACCGCCAGCTCCTGCAGCAGCTCGTCGAGCGGGCAATCGGGATGCGCATAGGCCGCGGTGCAGTCCTGCTTGACGATTTCCAGCAGCTCGGCGAAAGGTGTCGCGCGGTCTGCGCCGGCGCGGATGACGAGCGTCTGCGCAAACATCCCGATGGTGCCGTCGAAAGCGCCGCTGCTGCGGCGGTCGAACGGCGTGCCCACGCACAGATCATTCTGCCGGGTGAGCTGGTGCAGGAAGGCGAAGTAGCCCGCCAGCAGGACCATGAAGGGTGTGGCCTTCGCCTGCTTCGCCAGCTCGCGGACGGCGCGGGTCGTGCCCGCTGCGAGCGCGAAGTGCACGCTGAAGCCGGCGAAATCGTTGTGGGGCGGGCGCGGGAAATCGCAGGGCAGGGCGAGCGGCGCGGGCAGCGGCTCGAGCCGCTCTCGCCAGTAGTCCTTCTGGCGACTTCAGCTCGGTGCCGGCGGCGAGCGCCCGCTCCCAGGCCACGAAATCCGCATAGGTGGAGCCGACCGGCGCCAAGTCGCGGCCCTGGTACAGCGCCAGAAACTCCTCGATCAGGATAGACATCGAGGTGCCGTCGGCGATCAGGTGATGGAAGTCGAACACCAGCACGTGGCACGCGCTGCCACAACTGATCAACCCGATCCGCCACAGCGGCGCCTGCGCGAGCTGGAACGGCCGCACCACCTGCGCGAGCGTGGCCGGCAGGTCCGCCTCCGTCGACTCGTAATGCTCCAGCACCACGGCCACGTCGTGTTGCACCTGGTGCACGATCTCGCCGTCCTCTATCGCATAGGCTGTGCGCAGCGCCTCGTGTCTCGCGGCGAGCGCGCGCAAGATATCCTGCACCTTGGCAGCATCCAGGTCCCCATCGATGCGTAACGCGCCGGTGACGTGGTAGGCCGCCTCGCCACCTCTCATCTGACTCAGCACATAGACGCGCCGCTCTTCGCTCGACAGCGGAAAGGGGTCGCGTGCGCGCGGCGGCGTGCCGCACCGCTCCGGTGCGCCGCTGCGCGGCGCGTCGCCGTCCGGGCCGCTGGGGGCGCGGAAGCTGAAGCCGCCCGCGCGCAGCTCCCGCACAGACTGCTTCACGGCGTGGACGATGCGCTGCGCATCCTGCTCGGTATGGGCGGTCGAGAAGAAGCAGGTCCGCCGCTCCCACACGTAAATGCCGTGCAGCAACATGAGCCGGAAGAGCAGGTTCATCTCCAGGGACAGGCGGGGGAGATCGCGCGACACGCGCGTCTCGAAGCGGTACATGGAGCCGAAGCGCTTCACCTGCATCGGCACGCCTTCGGCCTGGCAGAAAGCGTTGACCTCGTCCACGAAGCGGCGCGTGAGTTCGCTCACGCCGTCGATGAGCGCAGGGCCTTCAGCGGCGAGCTTCTTCAGCACCGCGCGCGCGGCCGCCATGGCCAGCGGGTGCTTGCAGAAGGTGCCTGCGAAGAACGTGGTCTCCTGCGACGGTCCGGATGCGTCGTTGAAATTCCAGGTGCCGCCGTCGATCGCGTCCAGGTAGTCGGCGCGCCCGGCGACGATGCCGATCGGCATGCCCCCGCCCACGATCTTGCCGTAGGTGACCAGGTCGGCGCGCACCCCGAAGTAGGCCTGCGCGCCGCCCGGGTGGATGCGGAAGCCGGTGACCATTTCGTCGAAGATCAGCGCGATGCCGGCCTGCGCCGTGATCCGGCGCAGGTCCTGCAGGTACTCGCGTGGCTGCAGCCCGGGATTGCGGCTCTGCACAGGCTCCACCAGCACGGCGGCCAGCTCGTCGCCCATGGCGCGGATCGTCTCCAGCGATTCTGGACTGCCGTAGTGCAGCACCAGGGTATCGTCCACCATGGACTGCGGGATACCGGGTGCCATCGGGACCGAGCCGCCGTCGCCGGCTTCCGCCAGCACGCCGTCGAAGCTGCCGTGGAAGGAGGTGATGAAGCGGACGATCTTGCTGCGCCTGGTCACCGTGCGAGCGAGCCGCAACGCCACCATGACTGCCTCGGTGCCGGTATTGCAGAAGGCGACCCGCTCCATCCCGGTGAGGCTGCGCACCAGCTCCGCGACTTCGCCGGCGAGGGCGGACTGCGGCCCCAGCTCGATACCCTGCTGCGAGCTGTTCGCTCAGCGCGCCCACGATGAAGTCCGGGTTGTGCCCGAAGAAAGACACGCCGTAACCGATCGCGGTATCGATGTACTCGTTGCCGTCGATGTCCCAGATGCGTGCGCCGTGCGAGCGCGTCGACACGATGGGGTAGGCCAGCTCCTTCATCGTCAGGCTGAAGTTGAGCGTTGCGATCCAGTCCGCGAAGCCGGCGCGATGGCGCTGCGCGTAGTCCTTCGACTGCGGCGTCATGCGGTTGACGCGGGAAACCAGATCGCGGACGAAGGCAAGCTGCTCCGCGTTGACGTCTTCCTCGTGGAGCGTGATGTCGCGCAGATTGGTCCTCGCCCGTGCGGCCGGCTGAGCCCCAGCGCCGGCCGCGCGGTCGGTCCGTCCCGGCCGGTGCCCAGCAGGGACTACCGGATTGCCCGATCCCCCGCCGCGCAGCAAGGCGAGCTGCTCGCGCATGATGTCGAGCTGCGCGTGAACGATGGCTTGCACGTCCGCGGGGACATCCGCGGGCAACGCCTGCGCGGCGGAATGCGCCTGCGGGGTCTGTGCAGGCGGCAGCACCGCGGCGGGGAGCGCGGGCTGCGCATGGGCCGTGCGCAGCTCCCGCGGTATCTCTGCGTACACGTAGGCGGCGATCTTGTCCGGGGTGTGCAGATCCGTGAAGAAGCGCTTGAGCGGGATGTCGACCCGGTAGCGTGCGATCACCTGCTTGTCGAGCTGTACCAGCATGAGCGAATCGACCCCCAGCGAGAACAGGTGCACGTGGTCGGAGATCTCCGAGGGCGCGACACCGGTGACCCGGCTCACCATTTCCTTGATTTCGCTTTTCACCGCCTCTGCTTCGATCGCTACGGGTTCGGCCGCCACGGCTTCGACTGCGACGGGTTTGATCGAACTGGCGCACACGCTCGCGCCGGCGGGCGCACAGGCCTCCCCCGCCGCGACCGGCGCCGTCTCGACCGTAAGTGCGCAGGCCGTCAGATCTGCGCTGCGTTCGGTTTCGGGGTACCAGCAGCGAGTGCGGTGGTACCCTGTGTTCGGCAGCCCCGCCACGAAGGTGTAGTGCCCGCCGTGGTAGCCGTCCCAGTCGATCGCGTGACCGCGCTGGAACAGTACCGCGATGCTTTCGTTCAGCTGCTCCCAGGCGTCCCGCCCCTCGCGCAGCGACGGGAGGAAGGCGAGCCCCGGTTCGGCTGAGTTCTGGGCGCCCAGCCCGCTCAGGGTCGCGGTGCCGCCGATCTCGACGAAGGTGCGCGCCCCGCGCTCGAGCGCGACCTGCAGCGCCTGGCGGAAGCGCACCGGGTTGCACAGATGTGCGCTCCAGTAGCTGCATCCGATCTCGCTCGCCGAGGTGACCGCCGCGCCCGTCTGCGTCGAAATGTACGCGATGCGGGGAGGGGCAAAGCGGACCCCTTGCAGACCCTCCTCCAGCTTCGCCGCGCTGGCTCGCATCAGCGGCGAATGGAATGCGTGCGCCATCGGCATGGGCTCCGTGAAGATGCGCTGCTTGCGCGCCTGCGCCAGCAGCCCGGCGACACCCTCATGCCGTCCGGCCACGGTGATGTTCTCGGCGGCGTTGACGGCGGCAACATACACATCGGAGTGCGCCTCGCAAAGGGCGCGCACGCTCGCCTCGTCGGCCAGCACGCCGGCCATCGCGCCGTCGGCGGGCGCACCCTGCATGATGGCACCGCGCAGCGCCACCATGCATACCGCCTCTTCCAGGCTGACGATTCCCGCTTCGCAGGCGGCGGCATACTCGCCGATGCTGTGGCCGATGACGGTCACCGGCCGCACGCCGATCGACTCCCAGACCCGCGTCAGCGCGTACTCGACGGTGAAGATCAGCGCCTGGGCGATGCGCTGGTCCTGCAGCGGATGCGCACCCGGTCCGTACGCGCGCTCTCGCAACGATGTGCCGATCAGGGCCGAGAACAGCCCGTCGCAGCGGTCGAACGCTTGTTGGAAGACCGCGTTGTGCTCGTACAGGCGCCGCCCTATCCCGGCATAGCAGGAGCCCTGGCCGGTGTACAGGAACACCGGACCCTCGGCTTCGGGTTGCGCACCCGCCGCGGCCGTCGGCCCGATCTTGTCGTCGGCTGCGAAACGCAGCAGCTTGCGCCGCAGCCCTTCCACGTTGGCCGCCGCGCAAGCGTAGCGCACCGGGTGCGACGCACGCAGGCGATTGACTGTCTGGCACAGCGCAGGGAACGGCGATGGCATCCAGCTGCGGGTGCTCGGCGAAGGCGAGCGCGGTCTGCTCGAGGCCCGCGCGCGACTTGGCCGCAAGGGTGAACACGAACGAACCGTCGGTGCGGCCGGCGGCGGCCTGCGGCGCGGGCGCCTGGTATTCACGCACGATGAGGTGCGCATTGGTGCCATTGATGCCGAAGGAGCTGATACCCGCCGTGCGCACCTCGCCGCGCGCCTCCCACGGCAGCAGCTCGGCTCGCCACCTGGAACGGCACCTTGGTCCAGTCGGCAAGCGCATTCGGCGTGCGGAAGTGCAGATTCGGCGCGAACTGGCCATGGCGCAGGCACAGGGCCAGCTTGATCAATCCGGCGACGCCGGCCGCGCTCTCGAGATGGCCGAGGTTGGATTTCACGCTGCCGAGCACGAGCCGGCGGTCGCGGCCGGCGAACACGCGCGCCAAGGCGTTCAGCTCCTGTGGATCCCCCAGCCGCGTGCCGGAGCCGTGGGCCTCGACGTAGTCGATGTCCGCGGGCGCCACGCCTGCATCCTGGAGCGCCTGCGCGATCAGGCGCTCCTGCGCCGGCCCGCTCGGCACCGTCAGGCCGCCGCTCGCGCCGTTGTGGTTCACCGCGGCGCCGAGGATCACCGCCTGGATGGGATCGCCGTCGCGCTGCGCGTCGCACAGGCGCTTGAGCACCACCACACCGCAGCCCTCGCCGCGCACGTAGCCGTCGGCGCTGTCGTCGAAGCTGCGGCAGCGCCCCGAAGCCGCCAGCGCGTTCAGCCGCGAGAAGCTGACATGCCCGTCGATCTTGAGCATCAGGCTGACCCCACCGGCCAGCACCAAATCGCAGCTGCCGGCGCGCAGCTCGCGCAGCCCCTGGTACACGGCCACCAGCGACGACGAGCACGCCGTATCCACGGCGACGCTGGGGCCCTGCAAGCCGAAGGTGTAGGACACCCGGCCGGCGGCGGTGTTGAACATCGTCCCGGTGAAGGTATACGGCCCCGTTTCGTGACCGAGGTCCTTGCCCACTGCAGCGTAGTCGCTGCCGGAGATGCCGACGAACACGCCGGTGCGCGTGCCGGCGAGATCGCTCGGATTGCGCCCCGAGTTCTCGATGGCCTCGTGGCATACCTCCAGCAGCAGGCGCTGCTGCGGATCGATCGCCTGCGCCTCGGCCGGCGAGATGCCGAAGAACAGCGGATCGAAGCGATCCACGCTGTCGAGGAAGCCGCCCTCGCGGGTGGTTACTTCCGCCCTGGTGTGAGGATCCCTGCGCCAGCGCTCGGGCGGAACTTCGCCGACCGGATCCAGGCCTGAGCTCAGCAGCTCCCAGAACGCTTCGGGCGAGTCCGCGCCTCCTGGGAAGCGGCAGGCCATGCCGACGATCGCCACGGCATCGCGCCCGGCATCCGAGACGGGCGCGGCGGCACGTGGTGTCGTCGCCGCCGGCACGGTCGCGTCGGCCGATGCGCGAGCAATGTACGCCGCGAGACTGCGCACGCTGGGGAAGTCCAGCGCGCTCGTGCTGTCCAGCGCGACGCCGAACTCCTGCTCCAATTGCTCCCGTAAGGTCAGCAGCCGCAGCGAGGAGAGCCCCAGGTCCATGAAGCGCGCGTCGAGATCGACCCGATCCTGCCCCAGCAGCCGTGCCGCGATGCGGCGCGTACGGTCCACGATATCGGCATGCTCCGGTACCGCGTCCTCGGTCCGAGCGGCGCTCCCCGCTGTCGATGCCGTCGGGCTCGCCTCGCACATGCCGCTGTTGCGCGTCTCGCCGAGCTCGCGCAGCGCGCCGTCGAACTCGCCGGCCAGAAAATCGCGCAACAGCTTGAAGCGCTGCACCTTGCCGCTGGTGGTCTTGGGAATCCTGCGCACCGGCACGACATGCGCGACGGGCAACCCGAACGCCGCCAGCACGAGCTTGCGCACCTCCGCCGCCAGCGCTGCGAAATCGCCATCGCCCGGCTTGTGGTGCACGAACACCAGCGGCTCCTCGCTGCCGCGGTCCGGGTTGTAGACGCCGCACACGATGAACTTGTTGAGCGCGCTCTCCCCTTTCGCCCGCAGGATGGCCTGCTCGATGTCGTGCGGGAAGTAGTTGACGCCCCCGCTGATGATCATCTCCCTGAGGCGGCCGACGACCACCAGGCGCCCGCCTCGCAGCGCGCCCAGGTCCTGGGTGTCGAGCCAGCCGTCCGCGGAGATCAGCTCGGCGGTTGCGTCCGCGTTGCGGTAGTAGCCCGCCGTGACAGCGGCGCCGCGGATTTCGATACGCCCCACGTGGCGCTCGGGCAGCGGCACCCGGCCGGCACCCGTGATGCGAATCTCAGTGCGCGGAAGGGCGAAGCCGCAGTCGACCAGGCTCATCGCTTCCGGTGCGGCGGGATCCACCTCGCGCAGGCGCTCGCCGACCCCGAGCTTGAGCCGGTCCACCGCAACAGTGCGCACCGGCTCGCCGCGCGGGCACTTCGAGACCACGAGCGAACCCTCTGCCAGTCCGTAGCCGCAGGTCATCACGTTCGCCGGCAAACCGTATTCGGCGAACTCGCCGCTGAACTCCTCGCACAGTTGCGCGGAGATGGGCTCGGCGCCGTTCATCACAGCCTTCACATGCGATAGGTCCCAGTCGGAGCGCTTGGAGCGGTTGCGCCGGTACAGCTTGAGCAGATGGCGATAGCCGAAGTTGGGCGATCCGAGGATGGTCGCGCGGAACTTGGTCGCCATGCTGAACCACAGCGACGGGTTCCAAATGAACGCGTCGGTGGAGATGCGCACCTGCTCGCTGCCGCCCACGATCGGGGCGAGGTGAAACGCGATCATCCCGAAGTCGTGCGTGATCGGCTTCCAGCTCAGGAAGCAGTCCTCGCCGACGTGGTCGATCGATGCGAGCAGATCGCCGATGTTCGTCAGCAGGTTGGCATGGGTCAAGGCGACGCCTTTGGGCGCGCCGGTGGATCCGGACGAGAACTGGATGAAGGCGATGTCGCCGTGGTGTGATCGCTGCGATCCGGCAGCTCTCCGCATCGGCCTCCTCGCGCTGCGGAAACACCATCCGTTCCCGCACCCGGCCCCATCGCTCGCTGTAGCCCGCTTCGAGCGCGAACTTCTCCAGTTTGCCCGCGAGCTTGCTGCAGTCGGTTGCCAGCCAGGGATTGGCCAACACCTGCCATACGGTCAGGACCTTTTCCGCGTTGGCTGGCTTGTCCGCGTATTCGAGCGGGACCGGGACGATGCCGCCCGCCAGGCAGGCCCAGTACGCGGTGACGAGCCCCTTGAGGTCGGCGTATTGCAGCACCAGCTCGTCGCCGGGGCACACGCCACGCTTCTGCAGCCCCGCAAGCAGGCCGAGCGCATCCAGGCGCAGCTGCCGATACGACAGGAAGTGCTGATGCTGGGCGCTCTCGACGAAGTGGATGCCCTTGTCGGTGCGGGCGCTCGCTTCGAGCGCTTCAAGCAGCGTTGCGTACATGCTCCCGCTCCCCGATGGAAGGTCCGCCATGGTCGTCGTCTGCCGCCTTGCGCCGCCGATACCGGCGCATCCCGAAATCGGCGATGAGCAACTGCTGGATCTGCGAGCTGCCCTCGATGATCTCCAGGATCTTGGCTTCCCGGAACAGGCGCTCGATCGGGTAGCGGCTCCAGCAGCCGTTGCCGCCGAACAGCTGCACCGCGCCCAGGGTGACGCTCATGGCGACCTTGGACGTGAAGTACTTGGCCACGTTGGTCTCGACCATCGCCTCCGGGTCGTCCTGGTTGCGCAGCATGCCGACACGTTCGCACAGCGCCCGGCCGGTGTGCACCCCGGTGACGGCCTCGGCGATGATCTCCTGGATCAGCTGATACTGGCGCAGCTTCTTGCCGAACTGCTCGCGCTCGCGCGCGTAGCCGACCATCTCTTCCAGCGCCGCCTCGGCGATCGCCACGCCCGCCCAGGCGATGCTGTAGCGGCCATAGAACAGGGCCGTGTTCGCCACGAACGTAAAGCCCGCACCGAGCCGGCCGACGACGTTCTCCGGCGGCACGACCACGTCGTCGAAGCGCAGCTGCGCCATATGCGCACCGCGATTCGCGAGCAACCCGGTCATCGGCTCGCACGATACGCCCGGCCTGTCGCGTTCGACCAGGAAGGCGCTGGGGCCCTCGTCGCCGGCGGCGAACACCAGCAGCAGGTCGGCGATAGCGCCATAGGAAATCCACTTCTTCGCACCGTTCAGCGCATAGCCGCCCTGGCAGCGCCCGTAGCTGGTCCTGACCCCGGCGGCGTCGGATCCGACCTGCGGCTCGGACAGCGCGAAGCAGGCCGAGCTTGCGGCCCGCGGCCAGCTCCGGCAGCCAGCGCCGCTTCTGGGCCGGCGAGGCGAAGCGCACCAGGGACTCGCCGACCAGGCTGGTGTGCACCGTGAGCAGCGCGCGTGCCGAGCTGCAGCCCTTGCCGATCTCCGCCGTCAGCCTGCCGTAGGACAGGGGATCGAGCCCGGCCCCGCCATATTCGCGCGGCAGGATCGAGCCGAGAAACCCCTCGCGCCGCCATCTGCTGCAGCACCTCGCGGGGGACGGCACAGTTCTGGTCGAACTCGCCGGCGCGCGGACGCAACACGCGCTCGGCGAAAGCCCTGGCCGCCGCGACCAGCGGATGCATGTCGTGCGCGCTCATGGTCAGACGGCGACGGCCTGGCGGCGGATCAACGCAAGCATCGCGTCGATCGAGCTGAAGTTGGCGAGCTGGATGTCCTCGTCGGCGACGGTGGCGCCGCTGATCGTCTCCACCAGGCCCAGCAGGCGCATCGCGAACAGCGAACCCACATAGCCCTTGGCGAAGATGTTGTCGTCGTCGCGCAGGCGCACGTCGTCGTCCAGCGCGCACATGTTGGCTTCGATGAACTCGCGTAGCTCGTTGCGCCAGCGCTGCTCGGTCTCGTGCATGGCAACTCGTCCTTTGGTCGTGGGTTGTGTCAGTCCGCCCGCACCTTGATGTACGGCGGATAGTCCTGGATCGCGCTCAAGTCGTTCTCGAACAAAATCGCCCCGCGCTCGTCCCGCCAGACCACCTGGAAGTTGGCGAACTGGTAGGTCACCAGCATCTGACGGTTGCGCTCGGTGCGCAGGAAGTCCGCCCGCAGCTTGCGTTGCCTGCCCGCCGCCTGCTTCATCAAGTAGGAGAGCAGCACGCTGCCAACGCCGCGGGACACCGTGCGGCAGGACATCAGCAGCAGGCGGATGTGGTCGTACGCGGCACTGTGCTCGACCAGGGCGAGACCGATCTTGCCGTACGAGCCGTACCTGTCGGTCAGCTCGCAGACCAGCAGGCTGTGCCTGTCGGAATGCATGTACGCCTCCAGCTCGGCCTTGCCGTACGTGATGCCGGTCGAGTTGAGCTGGTTGGTTCGCACCGTCAGCTCTTCCGCCCGCACCAGATCCACCGGCTGCGCCCGGGCGATCACGAACTCCATGTTCAGCGTCGCCAGGAACTCATCGCGCGGACCCTGGTAGTCCTCCTCGTCCTGCTTGCGCCGCATGTCCTCCAGGTACGCCCGGCGCCGGCGCCGCGCATCTTCGGTAACGACCTCGGGATTCAGGCGCGGGTCATGCACGATCGTGTCGTACAGCTCGGCCGGCATGCAATTGATCGCCGGGTGGGCGGAGGCGACCTCGTCGCGCTCGAAGGCCTGGTCGTCGATGAACAGCAGGCTGTCCATGCCGATGTTGAGATCCTTCTGGATCCTGGCGACGCTGACCGACTTGGGGTTCCAGCCGATCTGCGGATACAGGAAGTAGTGATCCAGGGCCAGCTCCTCGAGCTTGCGCTGGACGTCCGCCCGGTTGTTCTTGCTGGCGATCGAGTGCAGCACGCCGCGCGAGTCGAGCGTGGCCAGCGTTTCGCGGATGCCCGGCTTGAGCGTCACGTTGTCGCCTTCGGCCAGGGTCCCGTGCCACAGCGTGTCGTCGAGATCCCAGATCACGCACTTGACGGGCTTGGACGGCAGGCGCGCCCGCGCTTCGAACTGCTCGAGTTGCGCGAACGGCAGCTTGTCACTGACGGTAGTCATAAAATCCTCTTCCACTCTTGCGGCCCAGATCGCCCGCGTCGACCATCTGGCGCAGCCGCGGGCAGCAACGGAACTTGCTGTCCTGATAGTTGCGGTACAGCACGTCGAGCGAGGCCACCACCGTGTCGAGCCCGATCAGATCCGCGGTTTCCAGCGGCCCCATCTTGTGCCCGTAGCCCTCGCGGAAGATCGCGTCGATCTCGGTGGGCTTCGCCACGCCGTCCTGCACCAGGAAGGCGGCCTCGTTCATGAACAAGTGCGACAGGCGGTTCGAGACGAAGCCCGGGAAGTCCTTCACCACGATGCCGCTCTTGCCGATGCTCCGCAGCAAGGCCTTGGCTGCCTCCAGGGTCTGCTCCGAGGTGTGATGCGCCTGGATCACCTCGACCGTGCGCTTGAGCGGCACTGGATTCATGAAGTGCGCTCCCACCACGCGCTCGGGGTGAGGCAGGAGCGCCGCGATCCGGGTCACCGAGATGCAGCTCGTGTTGACGGCGAAGTAGGCGTCTGCGCGGCAGCACTCCCGCAGCCGGCGGTACTCCGCGCTCTTCACGTCCCAGTCCTCGACCACGTTCTCCACGATCCAGTCGGCCTGCGCGAGATCCCCGTAGTCGAGGCTGAACCGCACGCGTGGGAGAATCTCCTGCGTGTTCCAGCTCTTGAGCGCGCCGTCCAGCATGCGGTAGGCGCGCAGCTTCTGCGGCAGGCTGGCCTCGGCGGCGCGCAACGCCGCCGCGTCGATGTCCTTCAGCACCACCGTGTGCCCGAACGCCGCGCAGTTCAGGGCGACGTCCGTGCCCATCACGCCCGCGCCGATCACTCCGATCACCGCCATCGTCAACCTCCGTCAGCCGATCTCCGGCCTCAATTCAGGGCTTCCAGGTAGCCCAAGGTGAAGATCGAATTGCGGATGCTGGCGCGCGGCTCCACCCGCTCGAACTCGATCCGGGTGCTGCGATCCTTGTCGAGGTGGTTGACGATCAGCACCGACTTGGGCACGCGGAACGTGGAGATCCGGTTCACGTCTTGGTACTGCAGGGTCTTGATCAGCGTCCCGGAGATCGAGTAGCAGTCGTTCTTGATGAGCCGCTGGTCCTTGGGGTCGATCCAGCTCGTGATCCGGCTATAGCCTTCGGTGCCCGGGCGCGCCGCCAGCTCGACCTTCAGCACCGGACGCCCGTCCAGAGTGGTCTCGGAGAAGTCGCGCACGTCGTAGTCGCCGAGCAGGTTCAACTGCAGAATGTCGTAGTTGCTGGCGTCCGTGCCCATGAAAGCGTCGCGGGCCGAGAGACGGATCGAGCGCTTGACGTCACTGAAGTACATCCACAGGTTCTTGCCCGACTTCAGGATGTACTTGCCCTTGTCGGTAGCGGGCGAGGTGATGCCGATGAGCGCATTGTCCGCGCTCATCATCAGCTCCATCGCGAGCTCCTTGTGCACCGCCTCGTTGCGGTAGGTGATCATCTTCATCGAAGAGGCGGCCACGTGCGGGAACATGCCGTCGTCGATGGTCTTCAGAATCTGCTGCACCTGCTTCGTGTCCAGTCCGGCGCCCGCGCTCGAGGCGAACAGGGCCATGCTTGCCGCTAGGACGATGGTTAGCAATCGCATTGGGTTTGCTCCTTGCTGTCGGAGGTTGACGGGAGTTGCTCGCCTGCGCGCACGGCGGTTCAGTGGAGGACGCCGTCCTTGATGCGGACCACGCGGCTGCAGCGTTCGATGATGTCCTGGTCGTGGGTGGAAAAGACGAAGGCGGTGTGCTCCTCCTCGTTGAGCTTGCGCATGAGGTCCAGGATCCTCACCGCAGTATCCGAGTCGAGGTTGGCGGTGGGCTCGTCGGCCAGGACCAGCTCCGGGTTGTTCACCAGCGCCCGGGCGATGGCCACGCGCTGGCGCTGCCCGCCGGAGAGCTCCTCCGGCCTGTGGTCGACCCGGTCCTGCAGGCCCACAGCGCCGATGAGATGCATGATCCAGTCGTGCAGCTCGCGGCTGACCCGCCGCTTCTTGCCCACCCGCGCCGGCAGCTCGACGTTCTCGTAGACGTTGAGCACCGGCAGGAGGTTGAAGGACTGGAAGATGAAACCGATCTTCTCGTTGCGCAGGTGAGCCCGCTGCGCGAGGTTGAGCGTGGTCACGTTCACGTCGTCGAGCAGGACCGCCCCTTCGGTGGGGGTGTCCAGGCAGCCGACGAGATTGAGCAGGCTGGTCTTGCCGCTGCCCGACGGGCCGGCGATGGTGATGAAGTCGCGCGGGCGGATGTCGAAATCGATGCCGTTCAGGGCCCGCACCTTGGCTTTGCCGAGCGCGTATTCCTTCTTCACGTTGCGTAGCTGGATCTCCATCGTTTGCAGCTCCTTCGAGTTCGATGCGTTGGTCAGCGGTCCGCCATGGCTTCGGCGATGGGAAGGCGCGAAGCCCGGCGCGCGAACAGGTAGCTCGCGGCGAATGCGACGGCCACCGGAACGATGAGTCCGCTCAGGAAGCCACCGGGCTGAAACGCGGGGTAGAAGCGGGCGGAGCCGAGAAAGCCGCGCAGCTCCTCCATGCCGATGGGAATGCCGGTGTGCGACGTGACCAGGAACAGCAGCCCGGCGCAAGCCGTGCCGAGTGCGGCAGCTCCCGCCGCCAGCACCAGGTTCTCGCCGACCAGCAGGCGGCGGATCGTGCGCGGCGTGGCGCCGAGCGCACCCAGGGTCGCGATCTCCTTGGTGCGGTCCAGGATCGTCATCATGGTGGTGAACGCGAGGCTGGCGGCGATCATGACCGTCACGATCACGATGATGATGAGGTAGCCCAGCTTCATCGCACCGGTCAGCTCGACGAAGAAGCTCGCGCCTTCCGTCCAGCGGGTTGCGTCCAGCTCCGGGTTGCCCGCCACGCGGTGAGCCTGGATGAGCCGCGTCAGCGCCGTTGCGAACTCCTCGGAGGCGGCGCCGTCGGCCAGATGGATGTTGAGCCTGGTGAGAGCCCCCGGATCGTCCACCAGCACGCGCGCCGCGGACAGATCCAGATAGGCCGAGTGGTCGAACCACGCCGACAGGTTGGTCGTGCGGAACGTCCCGGTCACGACGTAGTCGATGAGGTTCACCTGCTTGCTGACCGCCTTGGCCAGCACTCTGACGTGGTCGCCGACCGCGATACCGTGGCGGCGAGCGAAGTCGGCTGGAACGATGATGCCGTACTCGCCGGCCGTGAACATGCGGCCGGTGACGAAAGTGAAGTTGGCCGCCAGGGCCGTGTCGCGTGAGGGATCGAAGGCCTTGACCTGATAGGGCAGGGTGTCGCGCTCCGTGATCAGCTTGGCGTCGAAATCGAGGCGCTCGTCCACCGACTCGTATCCGGGCAGCGCGGCCAGCTCGGTGCGGAAGGCGGCCGGCACTTTGAAGTACTCGTAGGTGCGGTCGAAAACGTTGCGCTCGACGGCACGCTCCACATGCGAAGAGACGTACAGCTCCCCGCTCGCGAGATGGATCAGGTTGCGCGTGAAGTTGTGCGACACGCCTTCCAGGAACTGGGAGAAGAACACGATCACCAGGCTGGCGAACAGGATCAGCAGGCCCAGCAACAGGTTCCTGGAGCCTTGCCGGAAGACGTTGCGGACGGCGAGCTTCCACAGGCCACCGCCCGAGGCGGAACGGGCATCGACGTTGCGGCTGCGCTGCGCGGCGCCCGCGGACGTGGCTCGAGTGGACGCGACTCGATTGACAGTATCAACGTAGCTGTTCATCTTGGCCTCACTTCTTGCTGCCGAGCAGGAGCACCGCATCCTGACCACCCGCCTTCCAGCAGCTCGCCAATGTGGTGAGCAGCGCGGCGGTCAGGACCAGCACGAAGCCGAGCAGGATGTTGCCGGGATCGATGACGGGGTACATGACCTTTCCGCCATACAGGTACTGGTCCACCGCGGTGGCGGCGCGCATGCCCCCGCCCTGGCGCACGCCTTCCAGCATCAGCAGCGCGAGCACCAGCCCGGCGCCGTAGCCGATCAGGATCTTGATCAAGACCTCGGACAGAAACAGGAAGGTGAGCCTCGCGCGGGTCATGCCGATGGAGATCAACGTGCCGATCTCGGCGCGGCGCTCGTGCAGGCTCATCTTGGTGACGATGAGCACGATGACCAGCATGACGAGCATGACCGTCCCGACCTGGATCGCGCCGATGCCGGCGGCGATGCCCGCGATGTTGTCGATCGATTTGACCACGTCCGTGTATCGATACACGGCCAGATAGGAGCGCTGACGCGGTGTGAGCGCTGCCTCGACTTGCGCCGCCACCTCGGCGAGCCGCGCCTCCTGCCCGGGGCGAACGCGTACCGCGATCTCGGTGGCGCCGCCCTCCAGGTACAGCATCCGCCTGGCGCTGGACAGGTTCACCAGCAGGATCGAGTTCATGAACTCGTCGATCAGCACCGGCGCCTGCGCCAGGCCGGCCAGGCGATAGGGCGCCGCATTGACGCTCTCGTCCGGCGTGTCGGTCAGGGCGAGCACTTCGCCGCCGGCGGCAATGCCGAGCTTCTCCGCGAGATACGGCGCGATCAGCGCGGCGCCTGGATCGGCGAGCGGCGATATCAAAGTACCGAGATCGGGCGTGACGGCAGGTTCGCGCGCGGGATCCACTGCCATGATCATGGCGGGGACGGAGCGCTCGTCGTCGCCGACCAGCGCGCCGTAGCGCAGCCGCGGGGCGGCGGCCTGAACCGCGGGCACAGCCCGTACCGCCGCCAGGATGCTCTCCACGTCCTGGTTTTGGATCAGCTCCAGGCGGCGAGCGGATGCGAAGTCGAAGAAGTCGATCGGCGCGGCCTTGGGCTTGATCTGGATGTGACCGGTCAGCGTGTCCGTCATGCCGGATATCAAAGTCTGCCTCACACCGCCGATCTGCCCGGTCGCATACACGAGCAGCAGGCAGGACACTGCGATCACGAAGGTGCTGAGCCAGAACTTGCCTCGGCTCCTGAAGACGTTGCGCATGCCGAGCTGCACGATCAGCGCCCAGCCCTTGGCGCGGGACGGGTGCGGCAGCGCCGCTGAGTCGATCTCGAGACCGGTGTGCTCTTCGGCAGGCACGCAAGCGATCGGCTGGGGCAGCCTCGCAGGAGCCGCCTGCGCATCCGGCGCTGTGGGGGGCCGGCGCCGCGCACGCGCCGCGTCGATCGCGGCGTTGATCTTCCATTGCATGTAGAAGATGGAAAGGAACGCGGTCGCCATCAGGTTGATGCGCTCGCCGCTGTGCAGCACGTCATCGGAGAGCCGGGTGCGGAGCATCAGGCACCACAGCAGCAGCAAGGTGTTGGCCGTGAGGCCGACGAGACCGGCGGCGGCTTTGTGCACGTCGTCGTAGACGAACACTGCCTGCCCGAGCCCGAGGACGAAGGCCGCGCAGTACATCGCCAGCGCCACCGCCATGAAGCCCGGGCTGATCCGGGTCTTCGCGATCGCATTCACGATGCGCGTGCGGGTGTACAGCCAGAACGGCATGTAGGCCGATAGCGTCAGGATCGAGAGCGCGGCGAGGATCCAGACGTTGCGTCGTTTCAAGGATGGTTTCATCGGGTGTAGTTGGTTTGCGGCGGCGTCACGGTCCAGCGTCGGCGCCAGCAGGCGCGCCTCGCGAGAGCACCCGCGACGCGCCGCCGCTGGGTACAGATTAAAGGTGCAAATCGGAAAGTTATTCGGTTCTGGCCCGCTACGGGGGCTGCGTTTCGGCGTGCATTATTGTCAGACGGTGGCCTCCCGCAAATATCTCCGAGGGCATATGGCAGGCGCTCTAGCGCCCCGCGCAGCGGCTTCGCGTACAACGTCGCGCACCGCAACTGGCCCATCGCAATGTTCATCGCCACCGACGAAACGCACCTGTACCTGCTGTCGCTCTCGGCACTGAGCGACGCGGGCCTTGGCGCAGCGGCGAGGGCGCTGCTCAGCGCGGCGGAGCAGGAAGCCTACGGTCGGATCCGGGTCCCCAGCCGCCGCACTGAATATCTGCTGGGGCGCTACGCGACCAAGACCATCCTGTCGCGCTATCTGGCGGTGCCGGTCGGCGCACTCGCGATCGAGCCCGATGCCCAGGGTAAGCTGCGCATCGCCGGACCTCGAGTCGGCGCGAGGCTCGCGTTCAACCTCTCGCACTCGGGGGACCTGCTCGCGATCGCGCTCTCGCCGCAGGCAGAAGTCGGCGTGGACGTTGAGCTTGTGAACGAAGGCTTGTCAGCCGAGCTGGAGGCGATCGCTGCCCGTCACTTTTGTCCGGCGGAGCAACGTGCGCTCGCGCACCGCGACCCGGCCGTGCGGCTGCGCGAGTTCTTCCGCATGTGGACCCTCAAGGAGGCGGCGCTGAAGGCGATCGGCGCCGGCCTGCAGCTGCCGTTGAAAGCGGTCGACGTGGCAGTCGCGGCTGCGCGCTATGTCATTCCCTGGCCCGGCAGCGATGGCGTGTGCATCGAGGCGCGGCACTGGCACGATCTCGCCTGCGGGTATCACGTCGCCGTCGCGCGCCTCGGCACGCTCGGGACAGTCAGGGTGTTCGACGCCGCCTGATCTAGCGCAGGGTGGACGGACCGCGGGGCGCTCCGCCGCGCCGTCGCTTCGGACGCGCGACCGGCCGCGGCGTCACACCCTACGCCACCATCTGGCTACGAACACCCGCCAGCATCACATCTTCGATTAGTGCGCAGATCTCCCGGCCGCAGTCGTTGATGAAAAAGTGGCCGCCGGGGAACTCCCGCAGCTCGAAGCGGCCGCGCCCATAGCGTTGCCATTCGCAGGCTTGCGGCTTGCCCACCATCGCATCGCGATCGCTGTACAGAAAGATCACGTCGGCATTGGTGACGTGGCTCGGCGCGCTGAACCGGTAGAGCTCGGTGATGCGGTAGTCGTTGCGCAGGATCGGCAGGAAGGTGCCGATCAGATCCGGCATCTCGAACAGCTGGGCGGGCGTGCCGCCGAGCTGTCTGATCTCCTGCAGGAAGCGCTCGTCGGAGAGCACGTGCAGGTTGCGCTGCGTGTACGCGCAATGCGGCGGCTGGCGGCCGGAGAGAAAGACTGCCTTCGGCGAGGGCAGGCCGGCCGTCTCCACTGCTTTCACCAGCTCATAGGCGAGGATGCAACCCATGCTGTGGCCGTAGATGCCGTAGGGACGTGATCTGGCTACGGGCCGGATTGCGCTCAGCATGTCCTCCACCGTCTCCGCGATGCTCTGGTGGAACGGCTCGTTCATCCGGCGGCCGTGCCCCGCGGGCTCCAGGGGCACCACCTTGATCTGCTTGGGCAGATCCCGCGCCCATCTACCGTAGATCGCCGCCGCCGAACCGCCCGCATACGGGACACCGAATAGAACCATTTCGCTCACCTTGACCTCGCTTCTCAGAAGCCGACCTTGACCTGCATCTGCAGATACCAATCGTACGGTGTCGTCCCGAACTCCGTCACCGGTTGGCCGATTGGAACGTACGCGCTCACCGTGACCGCGACGTGATTCCAGTAGTTGGATATGACCGAAAGGGAAACCTGATTGGAGTAGTCGTCCAGGCCGCGCAGCAGCCCGAACTCGTAACCCAGCGTGTCGGAGAACCGGCTGCCCCGTTCCGTGATCGAGCTCTGGCCGATCGTCATGGTGAGATACTGACGCTGATTCCTGCCGTAGGCGAGCCGGTTGAGCCACGGCGAGGCGAGCTGCGCCTGCAGGCTGGCGGGATTGGAGAGGGCACTCAGGATGCTGTCGTATCCGGATTCGGTGTAGGCATCGCCGATGGAGTAGTACTCGGCTGCGGCGCGCAGGCGCCATTTGGGGACGTCGTAGGCCACACCCGCCAAATAGGAAACGTAAGGCCCGTCTACGCCCGTGGGTCCCACCGCCGGGAAGGAGACCGGGCCGGCGGGTGTGGGCTGCGTGGTAGTCACCACCTGGGGATAGCGGGATTTCTGGTTCACGGCGAGCGAACCGGTGAGGATCAGACCGGTCGACCACGGGAATCCCAGTTGCGAGGGATCGGCCGCAAACGAAATGCCCCCCGCATGCCCGACTGCGTCCGTGTAGTAATAGATGACGTCGAGGTCCACCCCGGACCATGCGCTGGTGGCGAACTTCAGCCCGAAGCCCATGCCCGCTTTAGTGCCTGTCACGGCGTCGTAGCGCGTGGCCAGCCCTGTCACAGCGTACGACTCCCGGATATAGTCGAAAGAAACCCCCACCACGCCCTCCTTCACCAGGTCTATTCCGGTAGGATCGAGCGGGGGATTGATGAAGTCGGTGGGAATGTACGCGAACCCGTGACCCCACAGCACGCGCTGCTTGCCGACCCGCAGCTTCCACGTGTCGGAAAGGTCGAACAGCCCATAGAGCTGATTCAGCCTGTTCTGATTGCTGTCCGTGGCATAGGGCTGCCTGTCGACCTGGCCGTCGAACACCCCCAGAAAGGAGCCCGGCTTCCTCACGCTCAGCACGGCATTGAGCTTGGCGTCGACCAGCGCGGGCTGCGACTGCGACCCTGGCGGATAGATCGATTCCGGGTTGACGTCCTGAAAGCCGAGCCATCCCGTCACGCTGCCGCTGAAATGAACCTTGTCGTCGTCCACGCCCGGGAAGACCTGCGCCAGCGCGATGCCCGGGAAGAGCGCGGCGGCGGCCGCGAGAGCGCATAGCTTGTTCAAGACGAGACTCTCCGCCCGATCCCACGTCGTCCGGTAGCGCGAGGTTGCTCCGCAAGAACCCGGGGTGTTCGAAACGCTTCCACACACCGGTCAAGCAGTCGCGCTCGCCGTTGCCCGTGAAGCGACGGCATCCCGCCGATGACTGGCGAGCAGCCGGCCGGATTCCTCCTCGAACAGTTGCTGCAGCACGTCCATATTGTGCTCGAAATTGCACAGCACGTCGAAGGCGAGGCGCCCGTCCACCACGGTCGCGATGGCGTAGAAGCTCGCATACTCCAGCTTCTTGCCCGAGTTGAGCATCTCGCGGGTGGCGAAGTCGATGATCTTCTGATATTCCCTCTCGGCCTTGCCGACGTAGTTGAGCAGGATCATCGGATCGCGCTGCGCCAGCTTCTTCGGGCTCACCGGGGCGAGCACGTCCCACCACTTGAACCGCATCTTCAAGTTGAGCAGGAGGTTCATGAAACTGACGTTGTAGCGGTTCACGAACCGGATCTTGCGCCGGATGCCGTCGAGCATGGCGGCTGGATCGTTGCGATCGACGTGCACCAGCAGCGGCAGGACGTCGATGAACAGTCCCAGGGTATCGAAGTAGGACTGGTCCTGGTACTTGCGGCCCTGGTAGACGATCTTCAGCGGCACGGCTGCCTGCTCCAGGAAGCGGGCGAGGACGCAGCACATCAGCAGCATGGTGATCTCCCAGGTGGCCTCCTCGTCGTCCGACAGCTCGAGCTGCGCCAGATCGAGCTCGTAGCGCAGCCTGCCGATCGCCGGCTGCCGGCGCGACACGATGCGGCTCTCCACTGCGTGCTTGACCGTTTCGTATTGGCGCAGCTCGAACAGATCTATGAGACGCTGCTTGCCGATGCCCTGCGGTCCCTGGTTGAGCTGCTCCAGGTAGTCGCGGAAGCTCTTCACCGGCTCCATCGGCGCAGTGCTTCCGGCGCGCAGGGCGCGATAGCGGTTCACGAGCTGGCGTCGCAGGACCTGCCCGCTCATGTTGTCGAAGATGGAATGGTCGAGGTTGAACAGCAGCGTGTGACGGCGGCGATCGAAACGGATCAGCGACACCCGGTACATGAGCGCCCGCTCCCCGGCGCCCTCGGCCTCGTACTCGGCCGACATCAACCGTTCGAAGAGCTGCGTCTGCACCGCCGGCGCATAGCCCGACAGGTCCACGACCGGCAGGCTCAGGCTGGGGGGCGCCTCGTGCTCGGCCCAGTGCAGTCTGCCCAGGCGGGAGCGCAGGCTGCTTCTCAGCAGGCCTTGCGCGGCAACGATGTCGGTGAAAGCCCGGTTCAGCAGGCCCAGATCGAGCGGCTCGTCGAACTCGATCAGATACAGAGAGGTTCGCGCGGCGCTCTTCAGGTACATCTTCTGGAAGGGGCTCAACGCGTAACTGGCCACGATCGCACCCCGGCAGACGCTGCGGCTCAAGTGCTGCAGCTGCTCGCGCGTATCGGTGAGGTGCGTCTCGAGCACGTCCGCTCCGGCCTGCTCGTCGAGCCCCAGCGCTCGCCAGAAGCCGGCAGCGTCGGACTGCTCGACGGCGGCGTCGAAGCGCGACAGCGGATAGACGTAGTGGGGCTGGACGGGGTCGGGCAAGGCGAGCGCGCGCAACTCCTCCTCCAGCTCGGCCGCCGCCGCGAACGCCGCATCCTCAAGGAACAGGACGCGATACTCGCGGCCGGCGAGCGCACAGGTCTGGAATACGCCGCTGATCCCCCGCGTCTGCCGGTAGTGCGCCAGCAAATCATCGGCGGATCGGATGCGGGCTTGTGCCTGCGGCCGATTCGCCGTCAGGTAGGCAGCGAGGCTGCGGATGGTCGGCCGGCTGTAGACCTCGTTGGACAGCAGCTTGATGCCGTGCTTCTCGAGCTCGGTCGTAAGCTGAGCGACCTTGAGGGAATCCCCGCCCAGCGCGAAGAAATCCTCGTCGAGGCCGATCGATTCGATCCCCAGCAGCTCGGTCCACAGGCCGCGTATCAGCGCCGCATACGCATCGGAATCGGTGGGCAGCGGCGCACCGGCGTCGCCGGCTGGCCCGGGCGCATCGGTCTCACGCCGCGCGCGCACGTCGACTGCCGCGCGCGCGGGGAAACTGAACGCGGCCTGGGCTTCCGGGCACACGACCGCCGGCGTGAGCCCGCCCTCCACGGCGCGTAACGCTTCCCGGATGACCGCCGCTGCCGGCACAACCGCAGCGGCGCTGCCATCGCCGTCGAACGGAAGATAGACGTGCGACCATGCCGAGGGGCTGGGCAGCAAGCTTGCTCCGCGTCGCTGCAGCGTCGCTCTGGCCCGCGCTCTGGCGACCTCGTCGGCCGGGTCCGCCGCGCACGCGCCGCTGGACCAGACGCTGACGAAGCGCGGCCGCTGGACGGCAATGCAGTCGAGCAGGGCCGTTACCCCGCTATCGTAGTCGACCTCACCGCTCACGAGGCGCTCGCCCAGAGGCTGGAACACCCGGGCCGCGCCCGCGTCGGGCGAGTCGATGAAGATCACGCCCTCGAGCGGCTCGGCTGGAAGCTGCGCAGCCGCGCGCGCGACCGTGCTCTGGGCGAGCTGCGCCGGCGCGCATGCCGTGCGGGCGATCAACAGGCCGACGTCGAGCCGCTTGCGGATCTGCCCTGCGTCGGGATACGCCAGCACCTCGGCAAAGCCGGCCGTGCGTGCGATCGCTTCCCAGCGCGCGAGGTCCATGAGCGGCGACAGCGAGCGCTCCTGCTCGTCGAAATGCCACCAGCCGTCCGCAAGGCCCCAGATCAGATCGACGTAGCGCCGGATCTTGGTGCGTTCGAGCAGGCACAGCATGCCGCCGTCCTTCAACAGGCGCCGCAGGTTGGCGATGCTCGTTCCGACATTGCGGGTGGCGTGCACGACGTTGAACGCGAACACCAGGTCGAAGGAAGCGGGCTCGAGCCCCTGCTCGGCGGGAGCCCGGCTGATGTCGAACGCGCCGAAGGTCATGAAGTCGTAGCCCTCCGCCAGCGCGAACTCCTTGGCCTCGGCCAGGAAGGTCTTACCGATGTCGGTGAAGTAGTACTCGACATCCATGCCGCGCAGCAGCGGCACGATGCGCCGCATCATCACGCCGTAGCCGCCGCCCGCCTCCAGGATGCGCAGGCGCTTGCCGCGAGCGTCGCGCAGGGCCTGCGCGATCAGTTTCTCGAACAGCAGGCGGATGTACTCGTCCTCGCGCTCCTGGATCGAGCCGACATAGGTGCTGCGCAGCAGCGCGTTGCGTCCCTCCGGATAGAGCACCTCGATCGCGGGCACGTCTTCGCTGAGCGCCGAGCCGAACGCGCCCACACAATGCTCCAGCAGACGGATCTGCCCGGCAAACAACGGGCTGGCCGCGTTCAGCGCCTGCTTGATCGACTGCACCGGCTCCAGCGACTGCGGTCCGCGCAGCACCTGGTAGCCGTCGCCGGCGGCCGCGATGAGGCCGTCTTCCCGCAGCATGGACAGGAAATAGTCGAGGTACTTCTCGAAGCGCGCCGTGGCGCGCAGGCACCGCCCCAGCTCGCTGCGCTCGAAGCGACCGCCCGGAACCAGCGGCATGCGCTCGTGGATATAGGCCGCGACGAGCGCGGTGCACAGCCGGTCCATGAGCGCATGGCAAGGCTCGTGGTCGTCCAGCCCGTACTGCGCGAGGTAGCGCTGCTGAATCCTGTGCAGATAGCCGCCGAGCTCGGCGCTGTCCGCCGCAAGCGCCGCCGGCGCGCCGGCCGGTTCCGGCAACCGGTAAGCCAGTGGAACCACGCGCGCGCCGCTCACCTCCTGTACGCGCGCGGCAAGCGCTTCGATGGGATAGCGTTCTGGCGCCATCAGCCCCAGGGTTGCGCCGCGGAACGGGGCCCCTGGCGAGGCCCCCAAGGCCAGCGCCGGGAACGGGCGGTAGACCCAGCGCCGTTTTCCCTCGTAGGCCGCCAGATGGGTGCTCGAGTCGGCATCGTGGATCTCTCTTTCGAGCAGCTCCACGAGCGCGCGCGGCTCGGCCGCCTGGTCCAGGCGGACGCAGCGCAGGTCCAGCTCGGGACAACTGCCCCGCATGCCACGCACCAGCCCATCGACTTCGATCTCCTCGGGCAGGCGAGGCGGGAACGCCACGCGATGGGATGCCAGGGTCAAGACGACGCAACGGAACAGCTGGCCGGGACACTCGTCCCGAAGGCAGAGCGCCAATCGCAGCAGGCGGTTCTCCAGCTCGGAAGACAGCGCGCCCGCAGCGTCCCCTGCGATCCACACGATGAGCTCGGGCACGCCGTCGGCGCCCTTGAGCGAGCGGATCAGGCGGCGGTAGTCCGACACGCGGTCGAGATCCATCCGATAGTCCGCCCTGCGCTTGCGCCCGAAGGTATCGGCTGCGCGGACGTTGACTACCCGCAGCCCGCTGACCTGCGCCAGCGCGCCGCTCAGCTTGCGGTTGCGGCCGAACACCAGGCAGGGCTGCACGGCAAAGGAGTCCTCGGCCGCAGGCAGCAGCGCCGTCTGCCAGCCGAGCGCCTGAGGCCCGATCGACGCCTGCGCTTTCGACGCGGCGGGGGCGGGAGCGTCATCGAGCAGGCTGTACACGTCGCCGCGGCCGATGGGAAAGCGGCGCTGTTCGAACGGGTACTCCGGCAAGGCGACTTTCGAGCGCGTCTCGAACCGATAGTAGCGCTGCCAGTCGGGCGTCGCACCGAAGCCCCAGAGATCGCCCAGCCCCCGGGCGAGCTGCTGAACGTCATCCGTGGCGCTCTTCGCGTGCCGCACCATGGAGGCGATGCCCACCGAAGCGTCCGCAGCGCTGTTGCGCACGAAGGTGCCCAGCACCGCGCCCGGCCCGAGCTCCACGAACACGATGCCTTTGTCCTGGAGGATGCGGCGCGCCCCGTCGGCGAAGCGCACGGTTGCGCGCAGATGGCTTGCGTAGTAACCCGGGTCCTGCGCCTGGTCCGGCTCGATCCAAGTCCCGGTGAGGTTCGAAACATAAGGAATGCCAGGGGCCTGCAGCGTCATATCGCACAGCGCGCGGCGCAGCGGCTCCATGACCGGTTCCATCGCCGCGGAGTGAAACGCGTGCGAGGTGTGCAGGGGCGTCGCGGCGATGCCGCGCGCCTGCAAAATCCGTTCGAACGCATCGATCGAATCGGCGGGGCCCGAGACTGTGCAGTGCCCCGGCGCGTTGACGGCTGCCAGATCGATGCCCTCGGCAGCAGCGCGGCCACCTCGTCCTCGGGCGCCGCCACCGCCAGCATGATCCGCCGGGCAGCGCCTGCATCAAGCGACCGCGCAGGATCACCAGCTCCAAAGCCTGCTCGGGCGCGAGCACGCCCGCCACGCAAGCCGCGACGTACTCGCCGAGGCTGTGGCCCAGCATGGCCGAGGGCACGACGCCCCAGTCCATCAGCAGGCGTGCCATCGCGTACTCGAGCACGAACAGGCAGGGTTGCGCGAGCTCGGTACGCTCGATGCGCTGCGCATCGCCCGCCTCGGGGTCCAACAGCAGGCGGCGCACCTGGGCCGCCCGAGGCGTTCGCACATCGCCAGACAGCCCTCCACCTCTTGCTTGAAGACGGGCTCGGTCAAGTACAGACCGCGGCCCATCCCCGGCGTACTGGGTGCCTTGTCCTGAGAAGAGGAATGCCACCCGCGGGTGCGCCGGGACCTGGTAGAAGCGGCGAGGCTGAGCGCCGCTGTCGCCGGAAGAGCCGCGCAACGCAGCCAGCAGATCCGCGGTAGTGCGATAGGCTGTGACCGCGCGAGCAGCGAGGTTGCGCCGGCCGATCTGCAAAGTATAGGCGACATCGGCGGGATCGAGCTGCGGCTCACGTTCGAGCCGCTGCGCCAGCGCCATCTCCAGTCTGCCCAGGGCCGCCTCGTCGCGCGCCGACAGGCACAACAGCTTCCACTCCCGCCCCGGGCGCGACGGCTCAGGGGCCGGCGCTTCCTCGAGCACGACGTGCACGTTGGTGCCGCCGATGCCGAACGAGCTGACACCTGCGCGGCGGGGCAGCTCGCCGTCCGTACCCCCGGCGGCCGGCCGGCGCGTCCACGGCGTGGCTTCAGTCACGATGTGAAACGGGCTGCGCGACAGATCGATCGCCGGATTGATTTCGCGGAAATTGATGCTGGGAGGGATGACCTGCCGGTCCAGCGCGAGAGCGGTCTTGATGAAGGACGAGATGCCGGCCGCGGTGTCGAGGTGGCCGATGTTGGACTTGAGCGAGCCCGACCGCAGAAGCCCGCTTGATCGGTGCGGAACGCTTTCTTCAGCCCTTCGACCTCGACCGGATCGCCAAGCGCCGTTCCGGTGCCGTGCGCCTCGACGTAGGCGATGCTGCCCGGCTCGACATCGGCCATGTGCAGCGCGCGCCGGATCACCTCGGCCTGGCCTTCGACGCTGGGCGCGGTGTATCCGACCTTGCGGTTGCCGTCGTTGTTGGCCGCGGTGCCGCGGATGACGGCATAGATGCGGTCCCGATCGCGGATCGCTTCCTCCAGCGGCTTCAGCACGACGGCCCCCATGCCGTTGCCCTCGACCGTGCCGTTGGCGTCCGCCGAGAAGGGCCGGCAGGCGCCGTCGGCGGACTTGATCATGCCGTCTTCGTACAGATAGCCGTTCCGGTGCGGCAGGGTGAGTCCGCTGCCGGCGCACGGCAATCGAGCAGGCGCCCGTCAGCAGGCTGCGGCAAGCCGCGTCGATCGCGTACAGCGAGGTGGAGCAGGCGCAATGCACGGTCACGCAGGGGCCGCACAGGTTGAGTCTGTAGGCGATGCGCGTGGCCACGAAATCCTTGTCGTTCAGCTGAATCGTGGCGAACTGCGCGGCGCTGCCCTCCTTTGCTTCCAGCAGGGTGGACAGTTCCCAGGCGAAGTTACCGGAGGCGCCGGCGAACAGACCGATCGTGCCCTTGAGCGCTCGGACGCATAGCCGGCGTCTTCGAGCGCGTGATAGACGCACTGGTGCAGCGCGCGGACCTGCGGGTCCATGACCGCCGCATCGCGCGGGGTGTATTCGAAGAAGTCGGCATCGAAGTACTCGAGGTCCGGGAACAGCCCTTTCGCTTGACGAAGTTGTTCTGGCGCATGAGCGCCGGGTGCACGCCGGCCGCACGCAGTTCCTCGTCGCTCAGGGACGAAATCCTGTCCTTGCCGCCGACGAGATTGGCCCAGAACGCTTCCAGGTCGGTGGCGCCGGGGAATCGCCCGGCCATGCCGATGACGGCGATCTCCAGCCCGTTGCGGGTCGTTTGCACGTTCATGCCTGCTCCAGCGCGCCCATCAGCCTTCTGGTTTGAGCAGCGCCTGTCGGGCCGCTTCAGCTCCGCGGCTTCCTGCTCCAGCCTGGCCTGCTCGGCGGCCGGGTCCGCACCGAGCAGCTCGGCCAGTCGCGCGATGTTGGTGTGCTCGAACAGCGCGGTGAGCGGGATGTCCTGGGCGAACGCCTGCTTCAGGCGGTTGTGGATCGTGATCAAGTTCAGCGAATTGGCGCCGACTTCGAAGAAGTTGTCGTGGATGCCGAAATCCTCGATGCCGAGCACCTCGCGCAGATCGCCGCGACGCGCAGCTCGGTGGCGCTTCTCGGCTCCTCGGCAGGGCTGCGCTCGCCGAGGCCGGGCTCCGAGTGTCGGCAGTGCGTGGCGGTCCACCTTGCCGTTCACCGTCAGCGGCATGCGCTCCAGGCGCAGCCAGAACGCCGGCACCATGTAGCTCGGCAGGCGCGCACGAGTCCGGCGCGCAGCTCCCGGACCGAAAGCTGCTCGTCGCTCACGTAGAACGCGTGCAGCTGCTTGCCGCCGGTGCCCTCGCGCACCAGCACGACCGCCTCCTTGGCGCCCGGCAAGGTGCACAGGGCGCGCTCGATCTCTCCCAGCTCGACACGGAAGCCGCGTATCTTCACCTGGAAGTCGTTGCGCCCGAGCAGGTCGATGCTGCCGTCGGGCAGCCAGCGCGCGATGTCACCGGTCCGGTACAGGCTGCCGCCCGCCTTGAACGGATCCGGCAGAAACTTCTGCGCGTTCAGCTCGGCACGCTTGAGGTAGCCAAGCGCCACGCCGTCGCCGCCCACGCACAGCTCGCCGTAGGCGCCCGGCGGCAGGAGATTGAGGTCGGCGTCCACGACATAGGCGGTGGAGTTGGCGATGGGGCGGCCGATGGGAATCCTGGTCGCCTAGGCCGCTCGATCGGGAAGGTAGTCGAGAACGTGGTGTTCTCGGTCGGCCCGTAGCCGTTGATCAGCTTGACGTTCGGGTTGGCCGCACGCGCCTGCTCGACATGCCGCAGCGACAGCACGTCGCCGCCGATCAGCAGATAGCGCAGAGGCCCGAACATCTCCGGGTCGGCTTCGCAGAGCTGGTTGAACAGCGCGCAGGTGAGCCATAGTATGGTGATCTCCTGCGCGCGGAGCAGCGTTTTGAGCTTGACCGGGTCGAGGAGGTCGGTCTCGTCGGCGAGACAGAGCTGCGCGCCATGCAGCAGCGCGCCCCAGATCTCGAAGGTGCTGGCGTCGAACGCCGGTGCCCCGGTCTACAGGATGCGGTGCTCCGGGCCGAACGCGACGTAGTCGGTGTTGTGTACCAGGCGCACGATGTTTCGGTGGCTTACCGCGCAGCCTTTCGGCTGACCGGTGGAGCCGGAGGTGTACATGACGTAGGCCGGCGCCTGCGGGTCGGCGGCAAGCGGCAGGGCCGCTGGTCGCAGGCCGTGGGTTTCGCCGATCTCGTCGAGGAAGCATGTCGCGATGTCCCCGGGGATGCCGGCGCGCAGCGGGCCGACGGTGCAGAGCAATGACGCGTCGCCGTCTTCCAGCATGAACCGGATCCGCTCGGCGGAAGTGCCCGGATCGATCGGAATATAGGCGGCTGCGCAGTACAGAATCCCGAGGATGCCGAAGATCATCTCCGGGCAGCGCGGCGTCATGAGCCCCACCGCGGCGCCGGGACGGATTCCACGGGCAAGCAGCGCAGTTGCGATCGTGCATGCGGTCTCGTGCACCTGCGCGTAGGAGTACGTTTGCCCGTAGTAGCGCAGCGCCACTGCATCGGGACAGCGGCTCACGGCCTGGGTGAACAGCTCTGGCAGCGAGCTGCCGGCAGGGTATGGCGTCGCGGTCGCGTTGAAGTCATCGAGGATCCGCCGCATGTCCGCTGGCGAGCAGATGCGCAGTGAACGCACCGCGCTGTCTGGCGCTGCGGCCACCTGCGCCAGCAGCTCGCGCAGGCTGCGCTCCAGGCCGGCGACGATCTGGTCGTCGTAGCGTGCCCGGTTGTACGTGAAGTTGACGCGGATATCGGCGCCGGGGTTGACGATGACGTTGAAGTCGTAGTTGGTTTGCTCGAAGACCTTCACATCGACGACCCGCAGTCCATTGCCCAGGGCACCCAGTTGCTTCATCTGCTCCGAGACCGGGTAGTTTTCGAAGGCGACGATGTGGTTCAGCAGGCGGTGGTTGAGCGGGGAGGCGGACTGGATTGCGAACAGCGGCTGGTACTCGTACGCAGCCGACTGGAATGCGGCCTGCTGGATTCTGGCCGCGACGGCTGCGAAGGATTCATTCCCCTTGCAGGCGACGCGCACCGGCTGGGTATTGATGAACAGGCCCACCATGTCCTCGATGCCTGGCAGCTCCGGCGGGCGTCCGGACACCACACCGCCGTAGACCACGTCGTCGGTGTTCTGGTATTTCTGCAGCAGCACGCCCCAGGCGGCCTGGAAGAGGCTGTTCACGGTGAGGCAGCGCTTTTGGCGAGATCGGCCAGCGCCTGGCTCAGGGTCGCGCCGAGCAAGAACACGTGCACGGCGTGCCGCGTCTCGCCGGCGGCGGAACATCGAAATCGGGGGGCCTGCCTCGGCCTGGTAGCCCTGCAGATAGGCGTTCCAGTAGGCCTGTGCGGCTTCCCTGTCCTGGGCCTGCACCCAGCGGACGTACTCGGCATAGGGATGGGATTCGCGCTCCTCGATGTGCAGGCCCGGCTGCGCCACGATCCGCTCGTAGTAGGAGAACAGATCGCGGAACAGCGTCCCGAGGCACCACCCATCCAGGATGATGTGATGGAACGTCAGGATCATGTGCTGGCGCGGGGGCGCGACCTTGAGCACGGCTACCCGCAGCAGCATATCGGAGGACAGATCGAAGCCGCGCCGCCGGTCCTGTAGCTTGAAGTCCTCGACGGCGGCGGCAGCGGCGCGCGGCTCGCTGCCCGAGTAGTCCGCGCAGTCGAGCTGGGGCGCGCGTGATTTCAGGACGATCTGCCGCGGGAGGTCCGTCTTGCGGAAGCTGAAGATCGTGCGCAGGACGTCGTACTTGCTCACCAGAGCGTCCAGGCTCGCCTTGAGCGCAGCGCAGTCGATTTCGCCTTCCAGGACGAAGTCGAACTGCTCTACGTAGGCGTCGGAGGACGCGGCCCTGGCATGCTGGATCAGCATGCCCTCCTGCATCGGCGCGAGGCCGTAGATGTCCTGAACGTCCTCCTTCCTGAGCACCCGTGACCTCCCTGGTCTGGTGTGGGACTGGCTGAAGCGGCGCGCGGCCGGCTGCCCCGACTCACTGGTGGAGCGCGGAAACCGACCTTCACTCGGGGGCGGATTCGAAGTGCGCTCGCGGGCGAGCAATATTGCGGAGGGTATAGACTTGAGCTCGAGTGCGACCCTGCGGCGATTCGAGGCGGTGAGCTCGGCCGCAGGTTTGCCGTCGCCGGTGCTCAGCCGCGGCCGACGAAAGGCATCTTCGTCGCCGTGATGGTCAGGAACAGGATGTTGGCGTCCAGCGGCAGGTTGGCCATATGCACGATCGGCATTGCCGACGTGCTGCACGTCCATGAGCGGTTCCACCGCGACGGTGCCGTTAGCCTGCGGCACGCCGTTGGCCATCCGCGCGGCGAGTTCCGTGTGAGGCATTGCCGATGTCGATCTGGCTGCAGGCGATGTCGTACTTGCGGCCGTCGAGGGAGGTGGACTTGGTCAGCCCGCTGACCGCGTGCTTGGTGGCGGTATACGGGGCCGAATTGGGGCGCGGGGCGTGAGCCGAGATCGAGCCGTTGTTGATGATGCGCCCGCCGCGCGGATCCTGGCTCTTCATGAGCTTGATCGCTTCCTGGGTGCACAGGAACACGCCGGTGAGATTGATGTCCACCACCGTCTTCCACTGCTCGAAGGTCAGATCCTCCATCGGCACCCCCGGGCGCGCCGACGCCCGCGTTGTTGAACAGCACGTCGAGCCGGCCGAAGGTCTGCTTCGTCCTGCGCGAACAGCGCCTGGACCGACTTGGGATCGCCGACGTCGGTCGGTACCGCCAGCGCCCGTCCCGCCTCGACACCGGCCTCGGCGATGGCTTTGTCCAGCGGCTACTTCCGCCGCCCGGCCAGGGCGACCCGACGCCGTCCTTGAGCAGTGCGAGTGCGGCAGCCTTGCCGATGCCGGTGCCTCCTCCGGTGACAATGGCAACTCTGTTGTGTGCCGGCATGATTCAGGTCTCCTCCGGTTACGATGCCTTGGATGGTAGCGCAGGGCGGCGCGTCTTGCAGAGGTGGGAAAACATCCCACCGCCAGGACGCAAGAGAATACGCGACGCGTGCGCGGTGAGCGACAGGCTCCGTGTGCGCTCCTTTTTTTTTTTTTTTTTTTTTTTTTTTTTTTTTTTTTTTTTTTTTTTTTTTTTTTTTTTTTTTTTTTTTTTTTTTTTTTTTTTTTTTTTTTAAAAAAAAAAAAAAAAAAAAAAAAAAAAAAAAAAAAAAAAAAAAAAAAAAAAAAAATGCCCATCTGTGCTCCCTTTTCGTTCGGGTCGTGCTACGGGCTCACCCGCAATCGCGGGAACACGATATCGCGGAACGCGGCGATCTCGGCCTCCGGCGGCGCGAAGGTCTCCAGCGGCATCAGGTAGAGGTTGTGGGCGCCGAGCTTCGCCATCTCGCGGATACGCTCGGCGCAGTCGGCCGGCGTGCCGATGAGCCCGATCGCGTCGCAGAGTTGGGCGGCGACCTCGTCGGGGACGAACGAGGTGGCGGCGATCGCAGCCTCCCAGTCGTGGGCGTGGGAGAGATCGGGATAGATCCGCAGCACGGCGTCGGGCACCTCGAGATCGGGAAGCTCCAGTCCCGCCGGCTCCAGCCAGTACCCGCCCCAGCGCAGCACTCCCCAATGCACGGCGGTCGGCCGCGCGTAGCGGCGCGCCGCGCGGTCGTGGCCGCGGTCCCGATGCGCACCGCCCAGATGATCTCGAGTTCGTCGAGCCGCCGGCCGCACGCCTGGCGCCGCGCTCGAGATGGTCGAGCGCGCGCTCGACGATGCCGCGGTTGAACCCGACCAGCAGCAGCACCCCGTCGGCGATCTCCCCCGCGACCTCGATCGCCTTCGGGCCCGAGGCGGCCATGATCACCGGGATGTGCCGCCCCGCGGCATAGCCGAGCCGGCCGGGCGTGCCGTCGAAATCCACAGTCTGGCCGGCCAGCAGTGCCTTCACGGTCGAGATGCACGCGCGCATCTCGGCGAGCGTCGCCGGCTTGCGGCCGATGGTGCTCGCCGAGGTGTAGCCGGTGCCGATCACGAACTTCACCCGTCCCGGCGCCAACTCCTCGACCGTCTGGATGGCGCTGGCGAGGACAGAGGCGTCGCGCGTAAATGGGTTGGTGACAGCCGGGAACAGCGTCAGCCGGGACGTGTGGCTGGCGGCCTGCCCAGAACCACGAAGGCGTCGCGCGACAGCAGCTGGCTGTCGAGGATCCCGGCGCCGTCGAAGCCGGCGGCCTCGACGTCCTGGATGAGCCGCGTGAGCTGGGACATCGGTGCAGTGCCGGGAAGCGCAAGTGGACGCGGATGGATTGGCTCATACCGTGGCGATATTTGTGTTTCCCGACAAGCGATGTCAAGCCGGGCCGGTGATGGCTTCAGCCTTCCAGGTCAGTGCGGCCCCATTCACCAGGAGCTCCTCGATCGCGTGGCTGGTGACAGCCGCGGCGTTGCGCGCAAGTCATTGCGTGAGTGCTGCAATCCAAGAGCCGCCTCCTGCTGATGCAGGAGGGCGGCCTTTGGCCCGGCTCAGACGGTGGTGATGAGACCCAGCTGCTGCAGCGCCTCGACACCATCGTCGAGGCCGACCTCTTCAACGATCTTGCCGCCCTTAAGGCGTAGTACGGTCGTACCGGCGAATGCATCTTCCGGCCGGTCGCTGCAGGCAGCGATCCGATGGGGAAGTCGCTGAAAGCCGGACCCGTGTGCGTGCCGCCCCCTTCCCAGCGGCCAACGACGTAATCACCCTCTGCGATGAGCTCGGCCGCGCCCCAGAAATTAAGATCGGGGAACGCTTTGCGGAAGCCGGTCATAAAGGCCTTGATGTCCTCATGGCCGCGGCGCGGCTCATGCAGTGAATACTGCAATAGCATATCGGGCGCGGCGAGCTCGTCGACAATGTCGAGGTTGCAGGTCTTGCCCCAAAAATCCGTGAACCAGCGGCCTACGATTGCCTTGTTGTCGTCTTCCTTAGCCATAGCGAGTCTCCTTAGGAGATCGTGATTGATAGAAGAGCGGCGAGGCCACCGCTCTCTGTCCCACAAACAGTATCCAGATGCGCTGCTGAAAAGCGCTCCGTTTCTTGCGGCAGAATAGAGAAACGCCGGAGCGACGGGCCGGGACCACCGAGCGCCGGC
>CAWHCG010000053.1:0-86824 GCA_963827575.1 uncultured beta proteobacterium | reverse complement strand
CCAGCCCACTGCGGCTCGGGGAGAATTTTACTGCGTTGGACAGCAGGTTCAGCGGCGCCCACTGAAGCCAGTGGCCATCGGCAACAACGGGGGGCATCGGCTCGGGCAGCCGCGTTTCGAGCTGGATGCCCTTGGCGGCGAACAGCTGGCTGGTCGCGGCTGCGGCATCGCGCACCAGCTCGCACAGGTCGACCGCCTCATTGTGCCACTCCGCGCGTCCGGATTCGATCTTGGCGAGGTCGAGAATCTGGTCGATGAGCCTGGTGAGCCGCTCGGTCTCCTTGAGGACGATGCCGAGGAACTGCTGGCGCCGCTCCGGCGGCGTGGCGGGCCGGTCGAACAGCATCTCGGCGAACGCCCGGATCGACGTGAGCGGCGTGCGCAGCTGGTGACCACGCGGTGGAGACGAAGTCGTCCTTCAGCCGGTCGAGCTCCTGCAGCCGCTCGTTGGCGGCGCGCAGCTCCGCGGTGGCCGCCTCGAGTTCGCGCGACTTCTGCTCGAGCGGCCTTGCTGTAGGCGATCGCTTGGGAGGTCTCGTCGAGGATGCTCATGGACCTCCTCCAGCCCGGGGCTTCCTCCTTGACGACCGAGGCCACCATCACTCGCGCCGAGGCCGAGCCGATCGCGCCGGCGAGCTGGGTCTCGGCGAACCCGACCAGGCCGGCGTCGCCGGCGAGCCCCTCGACGCTGGCCGCGCCCTGTCGCGCGGCATAGGCCGCAAGCGCCTCGCGGGTGCGCTCGGCGCCGAGAAAGCGGGCCAGCAGGCCCTCGAGGTCCCGCAGCGAGGCCTGGCCACGCCACAGCGCCGGTGGCCCGATCGCGCCCCGCGCGGCGTCGACGAATCGCTCCGCCTGAGCGCGCGTGACGGAGTCGGGACGACCGAGCAGCGACACCACCACATACATCGAGACGTTGGCGAGCATGCTCCACACCATCGCATGCGTGGTCTGGTCCAGCCCGGCCAGGCCGAACAGCTCGAGCGGACGCAGCAGCTGCAGACCCCACGGCCCCTGGTCTAGAAAGCTCTGCGGCAACCACCCGGAGCGCGCAAAGGAGGGCAGCAGCAAGGTGTACAGCCACACCGTGAATCCCGCGGCGAGACCGGCGAGCGCGCCGGCGCGGGTACCGTGCTTCCAGTAGATGCCGCCCAGCATGGCGGGCGCGAACTGCGCCACTGCCGCAAACGAGATCAGTCCAATCGCGACGAGCGCGTCGGCCTCGCCCGCAAACCGGAAGTAGCCGTAGCCCAGGAGCACGATCCCCACGATCGCACCGCGGCGGATCGCGAGCAGCCGCCTCGGCCAGGTCGCCCTGCGTGCCGGGGTCGAACCGCTTGAGGCGCAGCAGCAGCGGCATGACCAGATCGTTGCTCACCATGGTGGGACAGCGCGAGTTTCGACGATCACCATGCCGGTCGCCGCGGACAGACCGCCCAGGAACACCGCCAGCGCGAGCAGCTGCTGGTGCTCGACCATCGGCAGCGCCAGGACGAACATGTCGGCATCGACCTCGCCGCCCGGGAAGTGCAGCAGGCCGCCGACCGCGATCGGCAGCACGAACAGGTTCATCGCCAGTAGGTACCGGGGGAACATCCAGCTCGCTTGTGGCGGGTGGCGCCGGTCGACGTTCTCGACCACGGCGACCTGGAACTGGCGCGGCAGGAACACGATGGCGAACATCGACAGCACGATGAGCCATGCCCAACTCGCATATCCGCCGCCGGGCCCCTGGGGCGGCGCAAGCATTGCCGCGAGCCCGGGGTGCGCGGCGGCGCGGCCGAACAGATCACCGAAGCCGCCATAGATGCCGAAGGTGACGAACAGCCCCACTGCAAGGAACGCAGCCAGCTTGACCACCGACTCGAACGCGATTGCCGCGACCATGCCCTCGTGACGCTCGGCCGCGTCCAGCTGGCGCGTGCCGAACAGGATCGCGAAGGCAGCCAGCAGCAGCGCGACATAGAAGGCGGTGTCGGACAGCAGCGGTACTTCGCCGATGTGTCTGGGCATGGTGATGTCGGGGTAGTGCGTCAGCACGGTGAAGCTGTTCGACACCGCCTTGAGCTGAAGCGAAATATCCGGGACGATGCCGACCACCGCGATCACGGTGACCAGCCCGGCGAGCAGTGCGCTCTTGCCGTAGCGCGAACCGATGAAGTCTGCGATCGAGGTGATGCGGTTGGGCCTGCTGCTGCTGATCGCGACGATCTTGCCTACGACGACGAACCACAGCGCGGCGACCAGCGTGGGTCCCAGGTAGATCGGCAGGAACCCGACCCCGCTCGAGGCGGCGCGCCCCACGCTTCCGTAGAACGTCCACGAGGTCGCGTACACGCCGAGCGAGAGCGAGTAGACATATGGATTGGCGATCAGGCTGCGCCCCTGATCGGCGCGGCGGTCGCTGAACCAGGCGATGCCGAACAGCGCCCCGAGGTATGCGATCGATACGACGCCGATGACCCAGCCCTGGAGCATGCGGCGCGCGGCGCTCAGGCCGGCTCAGCGGCGCGAGCGGTCGCTGACGGCCGCGATCAGCACGATCAGCCCGGCCCAGGCGGCGAACAGGTAGGCGTACAGCAACGGCACGCCCGCCACCGAAGCGGGGACGTTGAACAGCGCGAGCAGCGGGTAGCTGAACAGCAGGCAGCCGAGCACGAACACGGCGATCGGGCCACTGGTGGTCGCGCTCGTTCGATTCAGGTGCTTTCATAGTGGGACAGGCGATTCACAACAGCGCAACTCAGCCGGCACGCCGGCCGGCGGTCTGGAAAGAAACCCCCTCTCCCCCTGGTGGGAGAGGGCAGGGGGAGAGGGGGAGTGTTTCTGGAAAGCAACTCAGCCGGCCCCCAGCCGGCGGTTTGAAAAAAATCCCCTCCTGCCCGAGGAGGGATGGCGCGCGCAGCGCGACGGGGTGGTGGGGGTCTCCCCCGAGCAGCGCTGGCACACCAAGCCTGACGAGTTAGTGCGCTCATGCGCGTTTCTTTCCATCTGCCTGCCCGCCCCGCGGCTTGCTGTGCTCTGTGGTGCTGGTCTCGGTTCGTGCTTGGCCGTGTCGACGCCTTCAGTGCGCCGTTGCAGCCGCCCGCCCGATGCCCGTGTTCGAACGCACGTACAGCTCGTCCCAGATGTCCTCCGCCCGCTTGTCGCGGTACAACAACGATCCCAGGAAGACCGCCAGGAACCCGAGCGGGATCGAGATGAGTCCCGGGTTCCGCAGGTCGATCAGCGGCTTCTCCAGCCCCACGAAACTCGTCTCGCGAGTCGCCGAATCCTTGCATCGTCGCCTCCGCCGCTGCCTTCGCCTTCTCCGCCGCTGCGATCTCCTTGCTTGATCTTCTCCTGCGCCGCCGGGTCGGTCGCCGCCGCGAGCATCGGCGTTCAGCTTCTGGATCCGCTCGCGTCCTGGTCTCGATGATCTTCTGCTGCGCGGCCTTGACCTGAAGCGGATAGGTCATGTTCGGCGAGACGAGCACGAGGACGATCGCTGTAAACGTGCCGACGACCAGGCCCGCCACCACGCCGCCGGTGTTGCACCTCTTCCAGTAGAGCGTAAGCAACACGACCGGCAGATTGGCCGAGGCCGCGACGGCGAATGCCAGCGCGACCAGATGCGCGACGTTCTGCCCCTTGGCGAGGATGCCGATCACGATCGCCAGCGCGCCGACGATCAGCGAGCAGATGCGCGCCGCGCGCCGCTCTTCCTCGTCGGTCGCATGCTCGCCCTTGATGACGCCGACCCAGATGTCGTGCGACATCGCGGAAGCCGCGGCGAGCACGAGCCCGGCGACCACCGCGACGATGGTGGCGAACGCCACCGCCGCGACGAACGAGAGCATCAGGTTGCCGAGCATCGAGTCGGGACCGCCGCCGAGGAACTGCGCGAGCAGCGGCGCCGCCATGTTGCCGCCGCGATCGATCGCGGTGATCGCGGGCGGCCCGACGAGCATCGCCGCGCCATTGCCCAGGAACAGCGTGAGCACGTAGAAGCCGCCGATGATCGCCATCGCCCAGATCACCGAGATGCGCGCGGCCTGCGCCGTCGGCACGGTGAAGAACCGCATCAGGATGTGCGGCATGCCCGGCGGTACCGAGCACCAGCGCCATGCCGAGCGAGATCTGGTCGATCGGGTTCTTGAAGACAATGCCGGGCTCGAGGAACCGCTGGCCGAGCTCTGCGGCGTCATGTTCTTGGCCGCGTCGCCGAGGAGCGACGCGACCCGCGCCTGGATCTTCGGATCGCCGACCACCTGCTGGAAGTACGCCGGCCGCCGAAGCCGTACTGCGACCACACCAGAACACCATGACCAGCGAGGCGATCACCAGCAGCATCGCCTTGATGATCTGCACGTAGGTGGTGGCCACCATGCCGCCGAAGATCACGTACGCGAGCATCAGGACGCCCACGGCGATCACCGAGATCTCGTAGTCGATGCCGATCAGCGTCTTCACCAGCACGCCGCCGCCGACCATCTGCGCCGTGAGGTAGAACGTCGACACGGTGATGGTGGAAATCGCCATGAAGGTCTTGACGGTCTTCGGGTTGTTGCGGAAGGCGAGGATGTCGCCCATCGTGTACTTGCCGATGTTGCGGCACGGCTCCGCGATCACCAGCAGCACGGTGATATAGGCGACCAGCCAGCCGACCGAATACATGAACCCGTCGTAGCCGTAGAGCGAGATCAGCCCGGCGATGCCGAGGAACGAGGCGGCCGACAGATAGTCGCCGGCGATCGCCCAGCCGTTCTGCAGGCCCGAGACGCCGCCGCCCGCGGCGTAGAAATCGGCCGCGGTCTTCACGCGCTTCGCCGCGAGGTAGGTGACGTACATCGTCAGCCCGATGATGGCGGCGAACACGCCGAAGGTGAGGAACCTGCCACTTGGGCGCGACCGCCTGCGCGAAGGCGGGCTCGGCGGCGAGCAGCAGCGCCGCACCGAGCGCAGCGGCGGACGACATGGAAAGATTGCGCGCGTTCATGTCGGCCTCCCCTCGTTCGGCATTGCGGCATCAGCGTCGGCCATCTCGTCGAACGGTCTTGCGCCTTGCGCGCATAGATGAACGCGATGACCCAGGCCACGACGAACTGGGAGAACGCGAAGAGCAGGCCGACATTGATGGGCCCCCACACCTTGACCTTGAACAGATCGGTGAAGTACGCCGCGCCGATCGGCAGCAGGAAGTAATAGACGACCGAGAACGCCATGAGGCCCCACAGGAAGCGCGTCTTCGTGCCGTGCAATTCCTGAAATCGCGGATCGGCCTCGATCGCCGACCAGTTGATTGTCGGTTCCATGGTGTCTCCCTATTCCACTTCATGTGGACGCCCCCGCTTTCCCACCAGCGACGGTCCGGACGCCCATCTCCGCTCGGTCCGCAGGACGGGGTAGCGGCGACGATCCGCGGCCGCGCCACCCCGAGACGCCGCAAGTTGCGGTCCCTGTCGGTCGGGATCAAGGCCAGAGTGTCCATCGGCGATTCACGCGCCGAAGCCGGCGCCCGTCACCGAGAAGTCGCGCGCGAGGCGCGATTGCAAACTGCGGGCCTGGCGCAGCGCCTCTTTCAGCATGCGCGATCCAGGTCGTTCAGCGTGCCGGATCGAGGTGGTTATGGAGCGGTTCGCCACGCCCCCGCTGCGCCGCATTGATCGCAGCCGCAGCGCCTGGATGAAGCGGAACGCTCCACCATTCGTCGACCTCGCCGCGCGAATACGCGCCTGCGCCCGCGCCGCAAGCCGCTCCAGCGTATTGGTGGCGGCCACGCCGCCGGCAGGCTGTAGATTCGCGCGGTCTCCACGAAGAGCTGGACGCCGTTCACCTTGAGATCCAGCGTGCCGGCTGCTCGCCTCCGCTCGCGAGCACGAAATCGCGCACCAGGCCGAGCGGGGGCTGGTTTCGAGCGCGTTGCGCGCCATTGGCAACAGGAACCCGCCGCGGTCCGGCGCGTAGTCGTCGAGCCAGGCGCGCAGGTCCGGCGCCAGCGTCTTGCCGTAGATCGGGCGGAAGTCGAAAAAGATGACCGCATTGAGAAGCGCCTGCGGATCGGGCTGTCGATCCAGCGCGCGAACCGGCCCGCCATTCGGAGAATGTCAGGCACCATCGGGTTGCGGCCATGATGCCGCCGCGGCACAGCGGGAAGCCGCTGCGTCGAGCGCTTCGTTCACCTTCGCGCGACGGCAGCAGCCGCCCGCGTCCCCTTCGGCTCGTCGGCGTCGGCGAAGATGATGGCGTTGTCCTGGTCGGTGGCGAGCGTCTGCTCGGAGCGGCCCTGGCTGCCGAGCGCGATCCAGCAGCCGCCGGCCGCATCGAGCAGCGGGCCCCGCCCCCCGATCTCGATCAGCTGCTGCGTGATCAGGTCGTTGAACGTGGTGATTACGCGGGTCACCGACTCGGGGGGAATCCCTGCTCGCGCAGGCGCTCGGCGAGCGCAGCGATGCCGGCGGCGGCCGCGGCCACGCGTCGACATTGCGCGCAGCGCGGATCACGGCGCCGGTGTCGCCGATACCTCCGCGCCACGCCGAGAACAATCGGGACTCCGACACCACGCCGGCGAGCCGTCCGCCTCCACCACCAGCACGTAACGGATTCCCTCGCGCGCCATCAGGACCGCGGCCTCGAACCCCGGCGCGGTGACGGGAGGGTCCACACCGCTCGCCCATCACCTCGGAATGGGTACGGCGGATCGGTCTGCGGCAGCGCAACCTTCTCGAGCACGTCCCGCAGCGTGAACACGCCCACCGGGCGCCGCGCGCATCCACGACGACCATCGCGCCGATCGGCTCGCGCTCCATAGTCTCCAGCACCGTCTGGATCGGCGCATCGGGCGACAGCTCACCGGCGCGCGGGTCGCGTAGCTCGCGAGCGGCTGATCCAGCACCGGCTGCGCCAGTGCCGCGGCCCGCGCAGGACCTCGAGCGCATGTGCGGCATCGGCAGCCCCGGTGGTGGCCGAAGTCAAGGTCGGGTCCCTTAGCGTTCGCCGGTCGAGGGAAAGGGGGACGGGTGGGTAGAGAGGAACATAATAGCTTCAACCGTACCATACTGCCGTGCCGGCTGAAAGCTGCGGAATCCGCCCGAGGGCGGAGGCGCTCGCCACCTTGGCTGGCGGAGGTTGGAGACAGTCCCTCCAGCGGCCTGGGCCCACCGTCTCCAGGGCACCGTTACAACCCCCCGGCAGAGCCGCTATAATGCGCGGCTTTCGCCGCTGGAGGCCTACCGGCGGCGAGCTCCAATCCCTGGAGAAGTGGCCAGGTGGGGTAGGTTGGTGTAGAGCAGAGGAACTGACAACGCGCCGGCCTCTTGGCGCGTTGGGGCGCAGGCTGACATCCAGGTTGCGGATGTTGCGCCGGCTTCAGCCCGCGGCTGGAGCCCGGATCCTTGTGCCGCTTTGTAGTTGTGCAGGCAAGGCCAAGTAGCTCAGTTGGTAGAGCAGAGGACTGAAAATCCTTGTGTCGGTGGTTCGATTCCGCCCTTGGCCACCAATAAAATCAATCATTTAATGATAATTCCAACAGGATCATCGGTGCCAAGTCCCCGAATTAGTCCCCATTCATCTTTTCGGTGCTCGGCCTCTGTGCAATGAACCTTTGCAGAGCTAACACACGCCAACAGCAAGTTGCGCTTCCCGTTCGATTAGAGCACGCACCAAATCTGCCGGCCACCTCAACCACACTTCGGCGTCACACCGGTGCATGCTCGCACACCTACCGCGACAGCAGATGGCAGTGGTACGAGACGAAGGACGGGACCGGAGCGGCGCGGAGGCGATCCGCAAGGGAGCGGAACTGCATGCGGCGTTCCAACTCGACTCCCATGTTGTGGCCTTCGAGGGACTTCTGGATTTCTATTGCAGCCTTGAATCCGGCGCGGTGGCGCGGGCGCCTCGACCACCTGCTTCCCACGTGAGCGAAAGGGCGGGCCGTTGAGCGTCATTCCGCTCTGCCATACCGAAAGCTCCCCGCATTCCTCGTCGAGCTGCGCGCGACGGACGGATACGCGGCGCGGGCGTTGGAGTTCGCCATCCTCACCGTGGTCCGCACAAACGAGGTGATTGGTGCCCTTCCCGAGGAGTTCGACCTCGAGAACACGGTGTGGACGATCCCCGCCTCACGGAAGAAGGCGAAGCGTGAGCATCGTGTCCCGCTCTCAGCAGGGTAGTGGAGATCGCCCGCGAAGGCGGGTGTCAGTTCCGACTCTCGAACATGGCCATGCTGATGTTGCTACGACGCATGGGTTGCCATGATCTCACTGTCCATGGCTTTCGATCGACTTTCCGCGATTGGGTTGCCGAGGAGGCGAGCGCGCCTCGCGAGTTGGCGGAGATGGCGCTCGCGCATACCGTCGGCAACAAGACTGAGGCTGTGTACCGCCGCGGCGACCTATTCGAGCGCCGCCGCGAGCTCATGAACACGTGGAGCAAGTACTGCGATATCTGATGAGTAAGCCCCTGTCGGACATAGCGGGTCTGTTAGACACTTGGTTTGTGTAACCGATGTCTCCGGACTATTCTGTTACCGATATCCCGACCGCTCAGAGCGCGCTCAGGCCTTCAACTCTTTCTTTAGCTCGTTCAAGAACCGCCAATCCGTGCCCTGCGCGATGAGCATGTTGGGACTCGTTTTGATCATCCCCAGCTCGTGCAGCCGAAGGGCGTGAAAGCGCAGTGTGTCCTCCGGACTGGCATCTCGCCACCGGTTATACGGAAGCTCCTTCAGTACTTCCAGAGCGATTTCGTAGCGCGGCTCGTAGCCCTTCGCCACGAGGAGTCTTGCTGCTCGCTCGGGGTCCTGAGCACAGATATCGGCGGCTCTAAGAACGCCCGCAGGGCGCGCTTGGTGGCGACGGGATACTTGGCAATGAATTCCCGATCGCGACGACCATGCAACAGAAATACTGCGACCACGGACGGTCTAGCGCCGTATTGACGATGATGTGCCCAACCTTTCTTGCCCGCAACTCGTGCTGCTGCGGAGCAAAGCCCATTAGAGCGTCAGCCTTGTTGTCGATGAAAAGGGCTATGGAATCGGTGCCCTTCTGTCCGGCGACCCACTTGATGTCCTTGCGGGGATCGATGCCGACATAGGCCAGCATGCTCGCAAGCAGGACATGCTCGGGCGCACCGAATTCGCTAATGGCGACGGTCTTCCCCTTGAGGTCCCGGATCGCACGGATTCGCTTGTGTGCGACTAGTTCGAAACAACCTACATGAACTCCAGCGAGTGCGACGGCAAGCTTGCCCGAATCGAGCGCCGGAAGCAGGGATGTGGCTGCGTCTTGCGTAAAGTCCGCTTCACCTGCTTCAACGACCTTCGCGGGATAGTTATGTCTCTCCACATACTCTACCTCGGAGAACCCCTCCAAATGCAATAACTCTTCGGCGAGGTACTGCGGCGCTAGGCAGATCGCAGGGACGTGGACGAGGCGGATCTTCTTCACCTCTGGCGGCGGTCAGCGGCGACTGAACGGGCAATCCCGAGGCAAGAAGCGGCAGCGAATGCGGATGCATTGGCGAGAAACGTCCGCCTGGTGAATCCGGAGCGCTGTGTGGCATTAGGTTCGTTCATACGTTTACCTCCTTTGGTGAGGTGCACGATTCGCGCTTCCAAGGGCCTGTGTCGCCCAATGTGGCTTGCCACAACCATTCGCGTGCAAGCTAATCGCCCACAATCACCGGGCGGCAACAGGCGGCGAAGCCGGTTGTTGCCGCTCCGGTGCATTGTGAGGTTAGGGCTTCATCGGTCTCTAGCGCGGCGCTATATCGTGGCGCGGTGCTGAAACCGGCGATTGATCGTCACGCTCCCGCAACAGCCAGTACACAATTCCAAGCACCAGGGTCGCGCTAGCTAGAGCCGCGATGGTTGCAGCACCCGTGGCTGCAATGTCCAGAATGATGAACTTTCGGCTAAGCGCGAGTAGAGCGATCAGAATGACGGTCTTGACTTGAACGATGCTCTCTTGTCGCAGTGCGGCGCGGATGATCGAGTGCTTGAACTCCATTGCGATCAGGAGTGTCATGATCGTGCCAAACAGCGCCTGGAACACCTCATGATCCAAGATGTCCACAGCACCGCCGATCAACAACGGCAGCACGCGAATGACTAACTGAATCAGCGCGATCACGATAACGACTGCGATGATGAAACTGAGCGCAAGGACGATGACTTGCTCGAAGCGCTCGTAGGCCGTCATCAATGGCCACCGGTCGCAAGTGTCCCGAAATGCGCGGGCTACCGAACTGCGGTCATTTTCCATTTATCCTCCCGCTACCGTTCTGAGCCCTAACTTTGAAATCAACTGCAGGAATGCAGCATATCCCGGAAGCTATTGTCTGTGGTGACAGGCTCATCTGGCAAGCCAGTCAAGGGGTTACCGTGGTTTCTCAGTCAGGTCGTCACCGGGATACGCTGCATGGCGCCAAGTTCTACCCCTATCGGCCCGCAGCAGCCGGCCCAGCTCAAACTCTGCAGGTCGTGCGCCTGGCGCTGCGACGCGGTCACTACAGTTGTGGCAGCGAGCAGAGCTATCTGCACTGGATGCGCCGCTTTGTGCGCTTCCACCGCCGTCGTCATCCCCGTGACATGGGTGCAGCCGGGGTCACGGCATTCCTGAATCACCTGGCGGCGGAGCGACGGGTCGCCTCGGCCACCCAGAATCAGGCGCTGCCCTGAATGTTTGAAAATGTTTGCATTTGCTTCATTCCGAGCGCCAGGTGGTCCGCTATGCTGATGAGGTACTGGTAGGGCGCTTTAAAATGTTTTACTTCTGCTTTAGTTCATCGCTCCCTCAGCGGCATCCACAACGTGGCACGTAACCTTGACGGGACTCGAAGGTATACACCAAGGATACCCTCGACCAAGACCAGATGTCGCTCATGTGGACTGTGATGGTGGCGATCCGCGCCACGAGGAGAGCGCAATGAAGGGCCGCAGAAAGCGCCAACTCGACTCTACTCTTGCTCGGGTACTCCATGAGGTTCCCTCCCGTTTTCACTTGACCACGTCCTCCGCGGGCTCCGCCTTCGTGATGGCGCGGGAGTCTGGGAATCCGTTGGAGTTTTGCAAGCGCAACGTAAAGGATCCCGCTGGCCGTTCAGCATCGAAGTCTCGCGCCAGAATAGGGTATTTGTCGTCTTTGCCCTGTCTTCACCCGAGGGCCGGCATCGACGAGCGGCACGCCGTGTTGCCTCTATGTGTCGTTCCTGTATTTCAACCCGAGCGTCTTAAGCGCATCTCGGCCGTCCTTATGCCGATACAGTGCATAGTTCGAGTCGCGCCTGGGATGCTCATGGGACGGACAACCCTTCCCGATACACTCAAACCCAGTGGGAAACAGCGCGGCAGAAAGGTCAGCTACAACAGAGAATTCTGCGTCGCGAAGAAACTTGACAGAGATTATCGCGTCACCCGATTCATTCATGCGAGAGCCGATCGCGCACCCCGCTATGGCAGTGATCGAGCGCGGTTCATTGTCCTCAAGGACATATAACTTGATGTGCGTGTCGCGCCGCCGGCCGCGAGGTTCTACGTGAGCGATCTCCGTGTAGACGGTGGAACCTGGCGGTAAAAGGATGCGGAGTTCGGCTATTGCTACTTCTCTGTCCACCTGTGTCCGTCTTTGTCACTCCACGGAGACGAACATATACCCATCCTTGAAGCTCTTTTCGAATAACTTTCACCACGTAACACTCTTGCCACACTCGGCCAGCAAAGAGTCGCACACTTCTGGCAGCGGTCAAACCCGCGCATGCGCGTCATGGAGATCGTGGAGGAGGGGATGGCCGCCCTGGGCGTGGGTGCCGACCGCACCGAGCGGCAGGCGCGAGTGGACGCGCTGCTCGCGCAGGTCGGGCTGCAACCGGAAATGAAGCTGCGCTATCGGCACGAGTTCTCCGGTGGGCAGCGGTAGCGCATCGCGATCGCACGCGCTCTGGCCGTGGAGCCCAAGCTGATCATCTGCGACGAGCCCACGAGTGCGCTGGACGTGTCGGTGCAGGCTCAGATCCTCAACCTGCTCAAGGAGCTGCAGCAAAATCTGGGACTCGCCTATCTGTTCATCACGCACAACATCTCGGTCGTGGAGTTCCTCGCCCATGAGGTCGCGGTGATGTATCTGGGGCGCATCGTGGAGAAAGGCTCGGTGCAGGAAGTTCTGGGCAGCCCCCGCCATCCCTATACCCGCGCGCTGCTCTCGGCGGTGCCGGCAGTGGACGCGCAGCTCAAACGCGAGATCATCCGCCTGCAGGGCGAGCTGCCTGCCCCCGTCAATCCCCCCTCCGGCTGTCACTTCCATCCGCGCTGCCCGGAGGCGATGCCGGTCTGCCGCCGTCCTATGCGGAGGTCACCCAAGCCAGCGCCACCCATCAGGTGCGCTGTCACTTGCTCTCAAGCCTAGTGCAGAACCGCAAGGGTGGGGAGGCGCAGAGGAGCGCGGAGAAGAGATAAGACTCTGCGCCTCCGCGCCTCTGCGGTTAGCAGTAAGGGGTAGGAGCGGGCGTCAGCCGCGCGCGATGGTGCGGCGCGGCTTGTCGGCTTCGCGCCAGATGGTCAGGCGCTGGCCCACGCGCAGCGCGTTGCTGCGCAGGCCGTTCCACTTCTTGAGCTGGGACACCGTGGTGCCGTAGCGCCTCGCGACGCTCGACAGGGTGTCTCACGATTTCACGCGGTGCACGACGCGGTGCTCCTGCGCGGGGGCCTGGAAGTCCGGGCTCGTGTAGGTTTCGTCCAGGTTGCTCTGCTCGCCGTCGCCCTCGAGCGGCACGAGCAGCATCTGGCCGGGGCGCATGCGTTTGCGGCCGGTGAGACCGTTCACTTCCTTCAGCCGCTGCACGCCGATGTCGAACTTGGCCGCGACGTGGTCCAGCTTCTCGCCCTTCCTCAGCTCATAGGTCTGCCAGCTCACCAAGGGCTGGTCGTTGCTTTCCAGGTTGGCCTGGAACAGGTTCGCCTTTTCCACCGGGACCAGGAGCTGCCGGTTGCCCACCGGCGTGATCACCGGGCGCCGGTGTGCGGGGTTGAGCGAAAGGAACTCCTCGACCGGCATGTCGGCAAGCTTCGCCGCCATCGCCACATCGATGTGGGGTGGCGCCTCGACCACCGCGAAATAGGGGCGGTCGGGGATAGGCGCCAGCTCGAATCGCAGCAGACTGGGGTCGGCGATGATGTTCTTCACCGCCTGCAGCTTCGGCAGATAGTTGCGCGTCTCCTTGGGCAGCTTGATGCTGAGGTAATCGGTCGGCTTGCGCTTCTTGCGATTCTTGTCGATGGCGCGCTGGACATTGCCCTCGCCGCAATTGTAGGCTGCCAGCGCCAGTTCCCAGTCACCGAAGCTGTCGTGCAGGAACTGCAGATAGTCGAGGGCGGCACGGGTAGCCGCGAGCACGTCGCGCCGGCCGTCGTACCACCAGGTCTGCTGCAGTCCGTACCTGCGCCCGGTGGACGGGATGAACTGCCACATTCCCGCCGCCCGCATGTGCGAGTTGGCCGACGGGTTGTACGCGCTTTCGATCATGGGCAGCAACGCGATCTCGGTGGGCATCCCGCGCCGCTCCACTTCCTCGACGATGTGGAACAGGTACAGGCGGCTGCGCTCGATCATGCGCTGCACATAGTCCGGGCGGTTCAGGTACCACGCCTCGTGGCGCTGAACCAGGGGGCTGTCGATCTCCTCCATCGCGAAGCCGCCACGGATACGCTGCCAGAGGTCACTCTGGGCATCGGCCTGTCCCGGCTCCGACCGTTCGATCAGCGGCTCGCCCGTGGCGTACACCTCGGCTTCGGCCGGCAGTTCGATTGCGGGGACGGCTGGCTGCGCCGCTTCTCGCTGCGTTGCTCCAGAGGGAAGGGCGGAGACGGTAGTCCATGGGACGAGCAGGGCGCCGTCGGCGATCACTGCGCCGGGGAATCCCAGTGCCAGGGCGGCGAGCCAGCCGGCAAGAGTCATTCGCAATGTCATGTTTTCGGGGGTCGATGCATCGCTGCGACGTGCGTGATCGTAGTCGAACAAGTCGAATAACTCCGCCAAACAGACGAGGCTATTTGTCCTTGCACAAATCCCAATGAGCCTGCCATGCCTTCATAGCGGGTGCTCGTGGTGGCGAACAACAGAACTCGGATCAGCACAGTGAGCTGCGGCATTTGCGTCTGCGGTCATGCTCCGATCGCGTTTAGTGTGGTGCGAAGCATAAAGGTCCTCTCGCATTGCCACATGAGACAACCTTGTCATCCTCGCCAGCGCCATGCGACTAATATAGTGCGGCTAGTCCCCGCGTACTAGTAAATCGTTCACGGCTGTGTCTGCACTGCAAAGAGAACGTGAAACAGTAGTGGTCAATGCTTCAATGAGCGCATTTTCGCTCCTGGCCTTGGCACGATACAGAGCCCCATCGACCCGTCGGATCAGCTCTTGATCGGTATGCCCATCGGTCGGATACACCACAGCCCCCATGCTGATTGTCAGACGAACCTGGTACCCATCGATGATGTAAGGCTCGCCCAGAGCTAGCTTGAGTTTCGTCCAGACCGTAGCCGCTATACCCGGGTTATCGACTTCTGGCAGCATGATCAAAAACTCATCTCCGCCGTAACGGCACGCGGTGTCTGCGCCACGGAAGCCATCGGTGAGCCGTTTCGCCACGGCCTGCAGGAGTTTGTCGCCCCCACTATGCCCGAGTCTGTCATTGACAATCTTGAAGCCGTCTAGGTCCAGTAGGAACAGGACCACTTGTTTGTTTTGCCGCATCGCATGAGCCATCGCCTGCTTGAGTCGATCCAGCAGCAACCTACGGTTGGGCAGTCCGGTAAGCTCGTCGTGGTAGGCGAATTCGCGGACCTGCGCTTCCCTTCGCGCAAGTTCGGTCAATTCCCGCTCCAGCAGCGAATTGCGCTCCGTCAGGCTCTGGACGCGCTCCAGGGCGGCATGTGTCTGCTGCCGACTGATTGTGAGCGCGCGCATGACATCTGCGAGTTCGGAAAGCGCCCACCGCAAGTGCGAAGCCTGGACGCTCGCGGCTTTCGCGTTGGTCCGCTTGGCACGTAGGACGCCATGGGCATTCCGCGCACCGCGCTGCAGAGCATTCTTCATGATCGGTGCCGACGGGATTGAACGGCGCCACCCCATGACATGGGCTAGGTAGCCGGTCTACTACATTCAGTTCGAAGGGCTCAATCCGACCCAACCCCCCAGGAGGGGCCAACGCGACGCCCTGCATTGGCCCCCCCTGCGACACGTGATACCGTTGGAATTCCTATCCTTTTTGCGACACGTGGCTGTGAGGACGTCAAGACAGGCGGCGGAGCATCAGCCCCCCGGCCGGCTTAACGTCAAACTCAGTATCCACTGTTTTCGCTAAATTTCAATGACGCGACCTTGAGACACCGGCTACGTTCTCACCAAGCGACAATCTCAGGCTCGATTGTCGGCGCAGCGGCGCTGTATCGCCCGCCGCGCGCCAGAGGCTCCCCCGAGGAGTAGACGGCGTGCATAAGGGATGTCATCGCGGAGTCGTGACGGAGCAAGGTAAGGAAGGCTGCTCGGTGCGGCTCATTTTCACTTCCCAGGTATTTGCGTGCAGGCAACGTCTCACGTGTGCCTGCCCTGACCACACACTACTTCTGTCACCTCTGCGGCGCCTTTGATGCGACCAACACGATCAGGACTCACGTCTGTGCGACTAACGAGGCGGCTGCGAAGCCTGTTCGAACCGAAGCGTCCGTAACGCCGTCCGTAACAGACCGTCGCCGCAAGTGGGAAGCAAACAACCAGGATAAGCACCGCCAGCAGACTGCTGCACGGATGCGCAGTTGTGGGTAGCGCGGCGGCCTAAAATGCGCGAGGCTCGGGGAAGCGGTTCTGCGGTTCCATCAATTCACTCCGGCGGCAGCTCTGCGCGCCGCCTTGGCCGCACCCACAGCGGCGTTGCGCTCGTTTTGCAGCCCGCGAAAGCGCTCGTTCAGTTGGCGATTCAGTTCGCGGAATCGTTTCGCCTCGGCCAGGGCTTGCGTCACCTGTTCGTCCGCCTCGAGCATGCGCATCATGGAATCGATCTCTTCGCGCAGGTAGGCGTCTGTCTCATCCCGCAGCCCGGTGCACTCGGCCTTGAGTCTCGCAACGATGTCATCGGCCGGCGCGAAAGTGCCCTTGCCTTTGGCCACCAGGCGCGCGGTGACGCGCTCGCCTTCCTTCGAAACCCGGCCCCGCCAGGAGTCAAGCTCGGCCTCGAACTCATTCTCCGGGACCGCGGCGATGGCCTGGGCGCGGCTTGAAAGGTCGTAGCTGATGCCAGCATCGGCCAACTTTGGTGCGGTCGTTCCCAGACGACCGCACCTCTTTCGGCGTGTGCTGATTGATCCCGCTGCCGGCCGCGCCTTTGCTCAGCCCTTCCGCCGCCTTCTGCGCCACGATCATCTCGCCCAGCCGGCGCTCAGCGCGAATTCTGATCAGCCTCACCTTATCAACCATGTAAGACGTCGACCCTTGGGGCAACCTTGCGGTTGTTCAGACACGTGGACACGCCGAGCTCGAAGCGGGACGCTTCACTTCCGGTTCCTGCCGAGCGCGGAGTTCAAGCTCGGCCTCGAACTCATTCTCCGGGACCGCGGCGATGGCCTGGGCGCGGAGCGCAGCGACAGGTGGGAGACATTGTCTGTGGTGACAGGCTCATCTGGCAAGCATCCCGTCCCTCGCCCTGCCGGACAAATACCAGCCCAAGGGAAACAGGATTTGTCGCTCTTGGAGACCGCTGCCTGGCGCTCCGAGACCTTTCTCAGCGAGAAGACCAAGGTGTACTGTTTCGCGGCAAGGCGAGTTTGAACACCCGTAAGCTGGAAAGCGCATAGATCTCGCCAGTGGAGTCTTCCGCGAACGACGTGACGTATTGCCCATTGCTGACGGCGAGCAGCTTTGCGCTCAGCTCGCCGTCCGGCCCAGCAAACAAACCGAACAACCTTCCACTGGGACCATCCGCGAAGACGTAGTGGCCACGCAGGAATGGGATCGCGCTGCCCCGGTAGAGGAAGCCGCCGATGATCGCGGCCCCACCTGCGCTGTGATCGTACTCGTAGACGGGATCCGCTAGCCCCGGGGTTGTGCAGGAGGTTCCGGCAACGCAGTGCGCGCCTTCTCGGGTCGGCCATCCGTAGTTGCCGCCTTTGCGCACGACATCGATTTCCTCCCATCGGTCTTGGCCCACGTCCGCTAGCCAGATCTCATCAGTATCGCTGTTGAAGCTCCAGCGCCAGGGATTGCGAAAACCCAGCGCGTAGATTTCGGGGCGTGCACCCGGAATGCTGACAAAGGGGTTGTCCGGGGGGCTGGTGTAGGATTGGTCGTCGTTGCTGACGTCGATGCGCAGCATTTTGCCGCGGAGGTCGGAGAGATCTTGTGCGCTGGACGGGATGCCACCGTCGCCCAGCCCAATGTAGAGCTGGCCGTCCTTACCGAACCGGATGGCACCTCCTTTGTGATACCGGGTGGTGTGAGGCACCTGAAGCAACACCTCCTCGCTGGTGAGGTCGAGTGTCTGTCCCCCATCGCGGCTTTTGAACTTCGACAAACGCGCGTCCACCGGGCAGCAGGCCATGGTGCCTTTTGCCGTGTAGTAGATCAGAATGACGCCGTTGTCGGCGAAATGCGGGTGGAACGCTGCATCGAGCAGGCCGAGCTCGCCGTAATCCATTGAAGCGAACTGCGTTGTTACTCGATCGCGCAAGTCCGCGAACAGACCGAGGCGCCGGAACGGAGTGCCAGTCTCGTACCTGTAGATGAGACCGCTTCTGTCGCCGACGATCCAACGGGTCGGGGCTTGGGGCTGCATGGCCATGACGGTCATATGCCCGACTCCTGGCCAGTCCGCGATGGCTGGCTGTAATGCGATGGGCAAAGATTCACGAGCAGATTTCAGCCCCGTCGAGTCGCTCGACAGTGAATCTAGGCCGGGGGCCGAGACATCCGATCCATCGGCTTGTGGAGAATCCAGCAACGACGTACGGATAAATGCCGCAACAACGAGGCACAAAAGCAAGGTTGCCCCGACGACCAAACGTTTCATCCCACCCAATCTCTTCGAGTAACGTCGTACAGACCCGTGAGAGCTAGCTTCGAAACCAAAGCGCCATTCGGGCTGAAGTTGTAGACACTGGGTTTACGGCGCAAGTCTCAGATCCGCGTAGTCTTGGACTATCTGCCGCGTTTCCGCACCGTGAAGGCGTGCGAGCCAGCGAGAGATCACAGCTAGGAAGCCCTCGCACCGATCCAATGACCTGCGGTCCAGTAAACATTTGCGAGGTTGCGGGTCATCGCAAACAGGTGGGGACAGAGCTACAGCACAACACCAGTCGTAACAAGCGCCACCGCTGCGCTGGCGAACAGCAGATCAAGAGCGGTGCTCTGTGTCAGCCTACGTGGCCGCTGTCGGAGGCCGGAATACACCCCCGGTCACCAAGACCGGCCTCGCACGCGGCGCCTCCCGTCAGGCTTCCACTGGAGACTCATACGCAAGAGTCGCTCCATAAGGACATTTGCAGGCACCCCTCAAGGAAAGGTGAAATCATTTCCTGTTGCTGTTCTTACCAAGCCAAGCATAGAAGTGACCGCCACTGGATTGCCAGCGTCATTCAGACTTAGGTGACAATGGGTTGACAAAGCGATGCCGCGTGAGGCTAATACGATAGGCGTACACTGGTAGGAAAGCTTCCGGGCACCTCATGCCGCGGGAGTGAGAGGGAGGGGAACCATCGTAGGAAGCCTTGCGTTGGCCATTGTGCCGGCACGGCGTCTTGCGGCCATCGCACACAATGACGGGTTGGACAACGTTGGCTGCATCGTGCCGCATTGCTGGCGAGCACGTTTTGTCGCGGCCATGCTCGCTTAGTCGGCGGAATGGGTGATCCAGGAGTAGGAGACCAAAATGCGCACGCTGCTTGCTTTCTGTCTGTCGACCTTCCTCCTTTCCCTCCTCCCCGTCACAGCGGCGGCCGAGTCCTTCACCGGCAAGGTGGTCAACGTGACCGACGGCGACACCATCACCGTGATGGACTTCGAGAACAGGCGACCGACGTCCAACGAATAGCGTTTATCTGCCGCCGCACAACGTTAAATCTGGTCGCAGTGGTCATGGCGGCGGATAAACCTTGTTGGACCGAACCGCCAGGCAGGCGGTGACTATGGGGATTGTAAGTCAGGGCGCTGGTGTGTCAAAGGGATGGCATGCCCGATGTGACAGCCGGGGAGGTGCACCGATGCTGTTTGCGTGCCGAAGTGGGTTTTCCGGGCCTGAAACAGTCGACAGCAACTGCGTCCAGGCCGCCGCTGCGTTGCCAAGGCCGAACCAATCCCTGGCGAGCCAAGCCGCCACGCCGGCTCAACGCAGTCAGTGCCTGCAACCGACTTCACGGCGGTCCTCGCGGCTGGAGCAAGTGGCCCTTCGAAACCGCAATAGGTGCGGTGGGCACAAAGCATCCCTCGCCGCAATGCCCAGTCGAGCGCGTGCTTGAGCGTGCCCGCCTCGCCTGGTGGCTCGCTAGAGCGATTCACACGCTCGCGGAGATCCTACTCCGCTGCCTGCCGATCAATGCGGTGGTGGGCGCCACGCCCTACCCGGGCTCGAAGGGCATCGAGGGAACCCAGGTTGGTCAGCGGCACCCACCGAAAAGGACACTACAGTCCGCGGCCGTCCGCCCGCCATCTACGTCAACATTGTGTTAGCGGGCGCGGCGGGGCTGCGCACGTCGGGCAACTGCCTGCCGAACGCATACGTCAGAAAGTCGGCGTGGCTGGGATTCCTTAGCCTTGCGCAAGGCGCCGTCCAGCATGACAAGCATCGCGTCAGTTTCCTCCGTCGACAGATTCAGCGCAGCCATGACGCGATGGATTCGGCCCCGGTGCATTGAGCAGCGGGCCATCATCGCGCGTCAGTTCATCGCAAAGCGAAGAAGGGATGCATAGTCGCGCGCAATGCGTGGTCACGTGGCGTTCGCCGGGCCATAGCCTGCCAATTCGGGTTGACGGGTATACACTACATGCAACGTCTTGGATGCGTACCCAGTTCAAATATCAGAGCGCCCGGACCGCTTCAGTGCCCCATGAAGGCGCCGACTTTCATAAACGTGACGCGAGGAGAGTTTACGATGAGAAAGCCTGCCGTTCGCGCGGCTTTGATAGCCGCATTGCTTGTACTCTGTTGGTCGGCTTTCGCCGATCCGCTTCCCATCTCGGATGAAATGCTGCTGAACGCGGCCAACGAACCCAATAACTGGATCACCTATGGCCGAGACTATTCGAACACCCGCTTCAGCCCATTGAAACAGATCGGGATCAACAACGCAAAGCAGTTGACCGCTCAGTGGAGTTTTTCCTTCGGCGTCCTGGAGGGGCAGACCACTACCCCTCTGGTCAACAACGGGGTGATGTACGTTACCTCCTCGTGGAGCAAGGTCTTCGCTCTGGATGCCAAGACGGGCGAGATGCTGTGGCGCTATGACCCTGCGCTCGCTGAGGACGTCGCGAAGTATGCATGTTGCGATGTCGTCAATCGTGGTGTTGCCCTGTATCAGGACAAGGTCTACCTGGCGACCCTTGACATGCATGTCGTCGCCTTGAACGCCAAGACCGGCAAGGTCGTATGGGACAAGACGCTGGCGGACTACAAAGATGCCTATACGTTCACTGTTGCGCCACTGGTCGCGAGAGGCAAGGTCTACGTGGGCACGTCCAATGGCGAATACCCTATTCGCGGATTTATCGAGGCGCTCGACGCGACCACTGGAAATTCAGTATGGCGCACGTACACCGTGCCACCTCCGGGGGAACCGGGAGGCGAGACATGGGGCGGCGAGTCCTGGAAGTTCGGCGGTGGTTCGGCATGGGTCACCGGCGCTTATGACCCCGAGAACAACACGCTGTACTGGGGCACGGGCAATCCTGCCCCCGACTGGGACGGGGAGTCGCGCCCAGGGGACAACCTCTATACGAACTCCACACTAGCACTGGATCCCGACACGGGCAAGATCAAATTCCACTTTCAATACACGCCTCACGATACGTGGGACTACGACGGCGTAAATGAGCAGGTGTTGACGACGGTACGGGGCAAGAAAGCATGGATCCACGCCGATCGCAACGGCTATTTCTACGCCATAGATCGCACAAACGGAAAGTTCATATATGGCAAACCTATCGCCGTGGTGAACTGGGCCACGCTGGATGCCAATGGCCGTCCGGTGGTCGATCCGGCCAAGGTTCCAACCAGAACGAAAGCTGCCTCAAACGTTTGCCCAGGACCCAACGGCGGCAAGGAGTGGAACCCGATGGCGTTCAATCCTCAGACGCACATCGTTTATATGCCGCTGCGAGAAGTATGCGTGACCAACCTGATGAGCTTGCAGCAGGAACCGACCCGCGGCGAACCTTACTGGGGCGTGAAGAGCATCGACTTTCAGCGCGGTTACGGCAGGATCCTGGCCATGAGCACCGAGACGGGCGACACTGTTTGGGAAGTGAAGATGCGCTCGCCCGTCATGAGCGGCATGTTGGTCACTGCCGGAAATGTTGTTTTCGCCGGATCTCCTGAGGGAGAATTCATGGCGTTCAACGCGAACAACGGTGAGCAGCTATGGAAGCACCGCGTCGGCTCCGGAATCGTGGGCGGGCCGATCACCTACTCCGTCGATGGTAAGCAGTATGTCGCCGTTCCTTCAGGATTTGGAGGTTGGGTTGGCTGGGCTACAATCGGTCAAGGTGGCGCACCCCACTTGAAAGATCTTCCCAAGGGCGGTTCGCTTCACGTCTTTGCTTTACCTAACTAGAAAACATGTTCTTTCACATTGCGGCCGGTTGCGTTCGTGGCGCCGGCCGCTTTGTGGTGAGGGTTCAGGGACAAGATGGTTTCGATGGAATTATTAGGTTACGGGGAACACAGTGCCGCGAGCGTTGCTGATTTCTACGATCTTGCTGATGGTTGCAGTGGCGGCGGTTGGAGCGGAAGAGGTACGCAATCCATTCGACAAAGATCCCGCGGCGGCAGCAGAAGGTCACGATTTATTTCAAAAGGCGGGCTGCCCCCCTTGCCACGGACTGGAAGCGCGGGGAAGTACCGGGCCCGATTTGACCGACGATGAATGGCGCTATAAACCCACCGACGAAATGCTTTTTCGCACCATCACCAAGGGGCGGAAGGGGACGCTCATGCCAGCTTTCGAAAGTAAATTCGCGCCAGACGACATCTGGAAGATCATCGAATTCTTGCGGGACAGCAATCGGCAGCGTAAGGCACGCGAATCCCAAACCCAGTGACCCTGTCTCCGGCACATGTTGTGGAAGAACAAGAATCGCGCAGTCGCGATCGGCTAGCCGCCGAGTTTATGCCGAACCCGACTTGGAGCTGATAGGGATCGACTTGCTCGCGTATATCTGCGGCGCGACCTTCTGAATTGGGTCAGCGATTCGCAGGAACAGAATCCCCAACTCCTCGCGCAACCAGTGACCACACACCTGCCTCATCTTTCCCGATGGGAGGTCGCAGCTTTGAAGGTGAGACTCTGGGCGCGCTAGCCGGAACCGCTGGCTTGGCCTGGAAGGTGGGCGGCTGGCTGGCCCCCAGAGGGTGGGCGTGGCTGGGTGGAGAGGTGTGGACCATCCCAGAACACCCTTCAAAGGTCCAACCCTTGGTGAACGGTCAGGCGGAAGCCAGGTCCTCGCCTTCGGCTGCCCCCCGAGGTTGGTCTCAGGCCTTTGAGGCTGAACCGATCAGCGGGTGGAGGCGACCTGTTCAAGTTGCGAGGAGGCTTGCTCGGGAATCGCGGCGTAGCTTTCGCCGGTGATCAGACCCGAGCCAAGCGCTAAGGCCAGCGCGGCGAAGATCAACGCTAGGGTGTTTTCGGACTTGAACATTGTGGTTTCCTTCTGCGCGGGTGTTGGTTGAAGAAAATTCGGTTCGGGCGGCTCAGTTGGAGGCCAGGACCACCGGGGCGCACTGGATCACGTCGTTGACCAGCACGCACTTGGAGTCGCCCACGCTGAAGGCCGCTTGCTGCTTGCCGTTGACCACGCTCACCTCGATGCTCTGGTCGGCGAAGGCGGCGCTGGAGGCCAGCAGGGCACCGATCAGCAGGGCTTGGAGGGTCTTGGTTGTCATGGTCTGGGTCCGTTCGTCAGTGCGTTTGTGTTGTAAGCACTTTACGGCCGGGGCCCCCGCACCGCGCCGAACTGCTACCGGCTAAGGTGTGAGATATTCACGCCCCTTACCCCCGAAGCTGGTCTTCCCCTCGGGGAGCCGTTCCCACGGGCACATGCAGTTTGCTACTTTGGAGGCTCCAGAGAGTAGCAGACTCGTCGGCAAGTCATTGATGCATAAGCGTGATTTACGCTGATCCTTAACGAAAGAGTACTTGGTGGAGTAGAGTTCGAGCCGCGCCAAGGGCAATGCCGGCGCAACGACGCGGGATCGCCAGCGATCACATCGCGTCCTTCGTCGTAGCCCGCGTTCCGTAGCCCCTGTCGGAACGCCTGAGCCTCTTTGCTCTCGGGTGAGACGATCACGAGGAGAACCCCGACGCGCCGCGGCGATGCCGGCTGCTGTGGGTAGGCCTTGACAGGCAATACAGCCCGATGTAGCCGACTAAGGCCGCGAGGTCGCCGGAGAACGCGCGCCGGGTAACCCGTCGAGTCATCGGATCACCTCGTCCACGCGCTCATGTGCCAGGCCCACCGCGAACAGTTCATTGTGCCCCTGCGCCCGCGCCAGATCAGCCGCTCGGTTGCCGCCGTTCAGCATGAAGTCTTCTGGGGCGGGTGCTGCGGCTTGACGAGCAGCTTGAGCTTCGGCGGCCCGACGTTTCTCGTCGGCTTGGCGAAGAGACTCAGGCGTGGGGGACGTGAGGAAGGGCTGTTCGGCTTCCGAAACAGCAGCAGCGGACTACCGCCGGTTTGATCTTCGCGAGACTCACAGGCCGCGACAGGGGAGCCGAAACATAAGTAATTGGCCCAGCCAGTGAGCTTGCCGATTTGACGGCGCGCGCACCAGGTCGACGGCCTCACGGTGCTATGCCGCACGGATCGCTGCCACCTTGGACTGCGGTTTGCCTTCGATGGTGCGCTCGACGTGCGCCGCCCACTTGCGCAGCGCCCTGCGCTTCTCGTCCAGGAAGTCGTAGCGCTCGTAGTGCTGACCCTGTACGCCGCGGGTGCGGCCGTGCGAGAGCAGATGCGCCCGGACTTCCTTATCGACGCCGAGCTTCTGGAGCATGGTTTCCACGGTGCGCCGCAGATCACGCTGCTGAAAGCGCGGCACCTTGTGTGACTTCTTGAGCGCATCCGAGACTTCGCGCACGGCCACGGATAGCGTCGTCAGCACCATCGCCCGCTTGCCGTCGGAAGTGAACGGGGTGGGGGCATCCTTGTTTAGGTCTCGCAGGGGTTTGAGCTGCTCCAGGGCGAAGGGGGTGAGCGGCAGCAGGTGATCCCTCGATCCGCCTCGGCCCTTGGCGTCCTTGAGGAGCAAGGTTCCCGCCTCGAAGTCGAACGCTGTCCAGTCGGCGCGCAGAAGCTGCTGCGGGCGCTGGCAGGCGATGGCCAGATTGAAGCGCAGCGACTGGCGCTGGACGAGCGGCTGCTTCTCAAGGCCGCGCCAGAACGCGCGCAGTTCCTCGTCGGTCAGCGTCCGCTCACCGACCTGCTCGAATTCCTTGATCCTCGGCACCGTCGAGACCGGGTTGTATTTCAGGCCGAAGAGCACGCCATCCTCGGCTACCGTCCGAGGATCGTGGTCGGCCTTGGTCCCGTAAGCAAACGCGGCCCGCAGATAGGATCGGGTCACGTTGACCTGCCGCTTGATGCCCTGCTTCACCAGGCGAGCCAGAATACGCTGAATGTCGCCCGGCTCGATCTCGCTCGCCTTGGCGTCGGCCAACACCCGGAACGGCTCCAGGATGTTGCGGCGGAAAATGCCCTCCACCTGATCGACACTCGGCTTGCCTGCGTCCCGAAGCGCCTTTACGTAGGCCGCCAGGAGCTGGCGGAAGCTGCCTTGCCGGGCCTCGATCTCCTGCTGCCGCTCCTCCGCCCGTAGGTGTTCCTTTACGTCGCCCGTCGAGCGCTGTAGGGCGCGGATCTCGTGCGCCCGCTCCCGTACCCCCGCCAGCGTCAATCCGTTGCGCCCTGCGCCGTCGTAGCGGCCCAGGGACACGGTCTTGTCCTGCCCGCTTGCGCGGTAGCGGTAGAAGAACTCCTTAACTCCGCTCGGCAGTACCCGGACGATCAGCCGGCCCTCGCCTTTGGGCGCGGCCTCGGCGCGCTTGTATGGCTGGGCCTTGGGCTTAAGATTGCGGATATACGAATCGGTAAAGGTCCGCTGCGCCATGGCCATCAGTCCCCGAACTAGTCCCCGTTTATATTGTAGCCGCTGAACGGATGACTTTGGACAGCGGCGGACGTATTTTCCCTCTAAGAATAGAGATAGAGGAGTTCGACGGCCATCGGCAGGATCTCAACGGACGTTAAAAAACGCCAAACCAAATGCCTGAAAATCCTTGTGTCGGTGGTTCGATTCCGCCCTTGGCCACCAACTTCGACAAACTCACGTCGCACTTGGCAGCGAGCTTTCAGGCCCGATGGTCCGCGCTTGCAGCGTCTTGTGCGCCGACGTACGACCTGCCTGGCATCCCAGTTCGCGAGTCGGTAGCTGCCTCCAACTCGTGAGATTTCCCATCGTGCGCCGGTCTCACACCCCACCTTGAGTCCTTTCGGGACGCGTGATACGGTTGAATCTCCTGCACACGGGGAAAAGAACGTGTCGAACTCGAGGATGGTAGCGCTCGCCATCGCTGTGTTGTTGGGTGCCAGCCAGGCTCCGCTGAGCGCTCAGCAAAACCCCGGGGAGGCGATCCGCATCGGCGCCGGCGACCTCGGCGGCGTGGTCACCAGCGCGAAGGGACCGGAAGCCGGCGTCTGGGTGATCGCGGAGACGACCGACCTGCCCACCAAATTCGCCAAGATCGTGGTCACCGACGATCGCGGGCGCTACGTCATGCCCGACCTTCCGAAAGCCAATTACAGCGTGTGGGTGCGCGGCTACGGGCTGGTCGATTCGCCGAAGGTGCAGACCGCGCCCGGCAAGATCCTCAACCTGAAGGCGTGGTCGCGCCGAACGCGGCCGCGGCGGCGGAATACTATCCGGCCATCTACTGGTACTCCATGCTCAAGGTTCCGGACAAGAGCGAGTTCCCCGGCACCGGGCCCGACGGCAACGGCATCGCCGGAGGCCTGAAGAGCCAGGCGCAGTGGCTGGACGTCGTCAAGACCAACGGCTGCTACACGTGCCACCAGCTGGGCAACAAGGCGACGCGCACGATTCCCGAAGGAGCTGGGCGACTTCAAATCCTCGACGGAAGCGTGGGAGCGGCGCATCCAGTCCGGACAAGCCATGACCCAGATGGTCAACGACATCGGCCGGCTCGGCCGCAGCGGGCGCTTCGACGTTGTTCGCCGATTGGACCGATCGGATCGCCGCCGGCGAACTGCCCGCGTCGCAGCCGTCACGGCCGCAAGGCGTGGAGCGCAACGTCGTCATCACCCTGTGGGACTGGGCCGGACCCAAGGACTACCTGCATGACGAGATCTCGACCGACAAGCGCAACCCCACGGTCAACGCCAACGGCCTGATCTACGGCGCTCCCGAGGAGAGCACGGACCTCTTCCCGATCCTCGACCCGGTGCGCACACGGCGACGCCAGGTGAAGATGCCGGTGCGCGATCCGAAGACGCCCTCGTCGAAGCAGCAACCCGATGACGCCGTCGCCGTACTGGGGCGACGAACCGATCTGGGACAGCCAGACCAGCATGCACAACCCGATGTTCGACGAGAAGGGGCGGGTCTGGTTCACCTCGCGCGTCCGTGCCGCCGGACAATCCGGCCTTCTGCAAGCAGGGCTCGGACCATCCGTCGGCGAAGCTCTTCCCGCTCGAACGCGCAACCGCCATCTCTCCATGTACGATCCGAAGACCGGAAAGATCACGCTGATCAGCACGTGCTTCCCCACGCACCATCTGGTGTTCGCGGAGGATGCCAACAACACGCTGTGGACCAGCGCCGGCGGCCCGGCAGAGCGGCGTCGTCGGCTGGCTGAACCGGAAGATGTTCGAGGAGACCGGCGACGAGGAGAAGTCGCAAGGCTGGACGGCGCTCATCCTCGACACCAACGGCAACGGCAAGCGCGACGACTATGTCGAGCCCGACCAGCCGGTCGATCCCACGAAGGACAAGCGGATCGCGGCGGCCTTCTACGGCGTCGGCCGTGAACCCGGTCGACGGTACCATCTGGGGCACGGTGCTCGGCTTCCCCGGCTACGTCATTCGGCTCAATCCGGGAGCGAATCCGCCGGCGACCGCTCTGGCGGAAGTGTTCGAGCCGCCGCTGCCCGGGATACGGGCCGCGCGGCATGGACATCGATCGCAACGGCGTCGTCTGGGCGCCGCTGGCGAGCGGACATCTCGCCAGCTTCGATCGGCGCAAGTGCAAAGGGCCGCTCAACGGGCCCACTGCGACGGGACAGCACTGCCCTGAAGGCTGGACGCTCTATCCGTTCCCCGGACCGCAACTGCAGAACGTGACGGACTCAGGCAGCGCCGAGGCGAGCTATTACACCTGGGTGGATCAGTTCGACACGTTCGGGCTGGGCAAGAACGTGCCGATCGCCACCGGCAACGCCAACGAGTCACTGCTGGCGCTCGTGGACGGGAAGTTCGTCAACCTGCGCGTCCCCTATCCGATGGGCTTCTACGCCAAATGGATGGATGGGCGCATCGACGATCCGAATGCGGGCTGGAAGGGCAAGGGATTGTGGTCGACCTACGCCACGCGAACGCCGTTTCCACCTCGAAGGCGGCAAAGGCACGACGAGCAAGGTGGTGAAGTTCCAGCTTCGCCCCGATCCGCTCGCGAGATGAACCCGCAACGCCGCGAGTCGCGTTGTCTAATGAAAATCATGAGCCACGCTTCAGCGTTTTGCGCTGGCGCATCGGGCCTGGAACAAGGAAACTGAGCATCGACAACTGGCTGATGTGACTGGTCAGTTCATCAGAGCGCTGCTCCGAGCGACGCTACTTTGACCTGAGAGGAAACTGCTATGTGGACCAAGCCTGAATTCACCGAAATGCGCTTCGGCTTCGAAGTCACGATGTACATCTACAACCGCTAAGCGCAGCGGTCGTATCAGCAATCAGGGCTGCCATGGCAGCCCTTTATGTTTCGCTCTCTCGGAACTGTGCACCGTTCCGAGCGCCGCCTCAGCCCAAGTCTGGCCGCTTTCCGGCGCACGGGTGCAGGTTCCAGCGCGAGATTGACGCTCGCGAGAGACGAGCACTATAATGCATCTTCGTTACTTGAGCTGCATTATCATTCAGATACCGCCAGGAGAACCCGATGAGCACCTCTGCGCGCGTCGACTACCAGACCGATCCGTCGCGCTACAAACACTGGACGCTGAGCTTCGACGGTCCGGTTGCCACGCTTGCGCTGGACGTCGCCGAGGACGGGGGCCTTCGCCCGGGCTACAAGCTGAAGCTCAATTCGTACGACCTGGGCGTGGACATCGAGCTGCACGACGCGCTCAACCGCATCCGCTTCGAGCATCCCGAGGTGCGCTCGGTGGTGATCACCAGCCTCAAAGACCGCGTCTTCTGCTCGGGTGCGAACATCTTCATGCTCGGGCTGTCCAGTCACGCCTGGAAGGTGAACTTCTGCAAGTTCACCAACGAGACCCGCAACGGCATCGAGGACGCGTCCAGGCACTCGGGCCTGAAGTTCCTGGCCGCGCTCAACGGCGCCTGCGCCGGCGGCGGCTACGAGCTCGCTCTCGCCTGCGACGAGATCCTGCTGGTCGACGACCGCTCTTCTGCGGTGTCGCTGCCCGAGGTGCCGCTGCTGGGCGTGCTGCCCGGGACCGGCGGACTCACCCGTGTGACCGACAAGCGCAAGGTGCGCCACGATCACGCCGACATCTTCTGCACCACCGCCGAGGGGGTGCGCGGCCAGCGGGCCCTGGACTGGCGGCTGGTCGACGCGCTGGCAAAGCCCTCGCAGTTCGTGCAGGCGGTCCGGGAGCGCGCGCACCAGCTGGCCGCGCAGAGCGACCGGCCCGCCGCCGGAACCGGCGTGAAGCTGACACCGCTCAAGCGCACCATCGGCGCGGATTCGCTCGAGTACGAGCACGTCAGCGTCGGTATCGACCGCGCGAAGCGTATTGCCATCTTGACAGTGCTCGCGCCCAAGGCTGCGCAGCCGGGCGATCTGGCGAGTGTCGAGGCCGCGGGCGCGAGCTGGTGGCCGCTGGCGATGGCGCGAGAGCTCGACGACGCGATTCTGTGGATGCGCAGCAACGAGCTCGATATCGGCACCTGGCTGCTGAAGACGCAGGGAGACGCGGCCGCGGTGCTTGCGTGCGACAGGCTGCTGTGCGCGCTCGCAGACAACTGGTTCGTGCGCGAGACCATCGGCATGCTGCGAAGGACCCTGGCGCGCCTGGACGTATCCTCGCGCAGCCTGTTTGCGTTGATCGAGCCGGGCTCCTGCTTTGCCGGCACGCTCGCCGAGCTGGCATTTGCAGCCGACCGTACCTACATGCTCGCGCTCCCGGATGAACCGGAGAGAGCGCCGAAACTCGCGCTCTCCCAGGTGAACTTCGGTTCGTACCCGATGGTCAATGGCCAGGCGCGGCTGGAGCGCCGGTTCTACGCGGAGGCGGCGCCGCTGCAAGCGGCGCGAGAGGCGATCGGCAAACCCCTGGACGCCGACCAGGCCCTCGCGCTCGGGCTGATCACCGCGGCTCCCGACGATATCGACTGGGACGACGAGATGCGCCTTGCAATCGAGGAGCGCGCGAGCCTGTCGCCCGACGCGCTGACTGGAATGGAGGCCAACCTGCGCTTCGGAGTCGAGGAAACGATGGAAACGCGCATCTTCGGCCGCCTCACCGCATGGCAGAACTGGATCTTCACCCGTCCCAACGCCGTCGGCGAGAAGGGCGCGCTCAAGGTCTACGGCAAAGGCGAAAAGGCCCAGTTCGACTGGGACCGCGTGTGAGCCGCGAACGCGCATCAGGCTGCACCATCGGCAGCCTCGAGCAGCTTTGAGCCCGATCAAAACGCCCGCCTGCAACACCCAGTTATCCTATAATCTCCGCGCGCTGGGAATGCTGTTGAACCCCGGTCCGGAGCGAGTGGCTGACCAGATGTGTTGCAACTCTCAATCGAGCGCCTGTAGGCCTGTGCCCTCCGCCACCCCGCGGGCGCGGGCGGTGCCGCAACGCGCTCGGCGGGCAGGTGATTCTGCATGCAGCTGTTCGCTTTCGGCATCAACCACCAGACCGCGCCACTCGAGGTGCGCGAGCGGGTAGCCTTCAACGCAGAGGGCCTGCCGCAGGCGCTGCGTGACCTGGTGGACCGCGAGCCGGTGCGCGAAGCGGCCATCATCTCCACCTGCAACCGCACCGAGGTCTACTGCAGCACCCAGGAACCGGCCAAGGCCGTGGGCTGGCTCGCCGGCTATCATCACCTCAAGACCTCGGCGGTGGAGCCCTACGTCTACACGCTTCCGCGCGAGCGTGCGGTGAAGCATGCCTTCCGGGTTGCGAGCGGCCTGGATTCCATGGTCCTGGGCGAGCCGCAGATTCTCGGGCAGATCAAGCAGGCGGTGCGCAGCGCCGAGAAGGCGGGCACGCTGGGGCTGGTGCTGCACAAGCTGTTCCAGCGCACCTTCTCGGTGGCGAAGGAGGTGCGCAGCCGCACCGAGATCGGCGCGAGCTCCGTGTCGATGGCCGCCGCGGCGGTGCGGCTGGCGGGGCGGATCTTTCCCAGCGTGGCCGAACAGAAGGTGCTGTTCATCGGCGCGGGCGAGATGATCGAGCTCACCGCCACGCACTTCGGAGCGCAGCATCCGCGCACGCGTGACCTTCGCCAACCGCACGCTCGAGCGCGCCGAGGAGCTGGCCGCGCGGCTGCGCGGGCAGGCGGTGCCGTTGAATGACCTGGCCGATGTCATCGCCGGGCAGGACATCATCGTGACCTGTACGGCCAGTCCCCTGCCGATCATCGGCAAGGGCATGGTGGAAAGCGCGCTGAAGGCCAGGCGCCACCGCCCGATGCTGATGATCGACCTCGCCGTACCGCGCGACGTGGAGACCGAAGTCGGCCGGATGGACGATGTATTCCTGTACACCGTCGACGACCTCGGCAAGATCGTGCAGGAGGGACATGACACGCGCATGCAGGCGGTGAGCCAGGCCGAGCAGATCATCGACGCCAAGGTCGTCGATTTCATGCAGTGGCTGGCGGCCCGCGACGCGGTGCCGACGATCCGCGCGCTGCGCGACCAGGCCGAGCGCGCCCGCCGCCACGAGCTGGAGCGGGCGCTGCGCCGCCTGGAGAAAGGCGAGCCGCCCGGGGAGGTGCTGGAAGCGCTCAGCCAGGCGCTCACCAACAAGCTCATCCACGGGCCCACCACGGCACTGCACCACGCCCAGGAGCCGGACCGCGACGCGCTGGTGCGCCTGCTCGAGCGCGTGTATCAGATCCGCACCAAGGAATGAAAGCCAGCATCGCAGCGAAGCTGGGCCAGTTGAGTGCCCGCTTCGAGGAGGTCAATCACCTGCTCGCCAGCGAAGGCGTGACCCGGGACCTGGACAACTACCGCAAGCTCTCGCGCGAGCACGCCGAGATCGGGCCGGTGGTGGAGCTCTACAGCGCCTACCAGCGCACGCAGGCCGATATCCAGTCGGCGCAGGACATGACCGCGGACCCCGAGATGCGCGAGCTCGCCGAGACCGAAGTGCGGCAAGGACGCGAGCGCCTGACAGCCTTGGAGAGCGAGCTGCAGCGCCTGCTGCTGCCCAGGGATCCGAACGACGAGCGCAACATCTTCCTCGAGATCCGCGCCGGAACCGGAGGCGACGAGTCGGCGCTGTTCGCGGGCGACCTGTTTCGGATGTATGCCCGCTATGCCGAGCGCCGGCGCTGGCAGGTTGAGGTCGTGTCCCAGAGCCCCGGCGAGATGGGCGGTTACAAAGAGCTCATCGCTCGCATCGTCGGCGCAGGCGCGTACTCGAGGTTGAAGTTCGAGTCCGGCGGCCATCGTGTTCAACGCGTGCCGGCGACCGAGACGCAGGGCCGCATCCACACCAGCGCCTGCACCGTGGCGGTGATGCCGGAGGCCGACGAGATCGGCGAGGTGGTGATCAATTCCGCGGAGCTGCGAATCGACACCTTCCGTGCCTCGGGCGCCGGCGGCCAGCACGTGAACAAGACCGACTCCGCCGTGCGCGTCACTCACCTCCCGAGTGGCATCGTGGTGGAATGCCAGGACGACCGCTCGCAGCACAAGAACAAGGCCCAGGCGCTGTCCCTGCTCGCGGCCCGCTTGAAGGACAAGCAAACGCGCGAGCGCCAGGCCAAGGAGGCGGCCACGCGCAAGTCGCTGATCGGCAGCGGCGACCGCTCGGACCGCATCCGCACCTACAACTTCCCGCAGGGCCGAGTGACCGACCACCGCATCAATCTCACCCTCTACAAGATCGGCCAGATCATGGACGGCGACCTCGATGAGCTGGTCAATGCGCTGATCGCCGAACATCAGACCGAGCAGCTTGCGGCGCTGGCCGAGGAGTCGGCGGCGTAGCGTACAAGCGCCGACGCCGTGGTGACGTGCACGCTCGCCGGGTTGATGGACGATGCCAGGCGGCTCGCCGATGCGCTCGGGCTGTCGAGCCGCGACGCCCGCGCCGAAGCCGAGCTGCTCCTGGTTCGTGCCCTGGGGATAGGCAAGGCGCGCCTGGCTGCGCACCCGGAGCTGGCTGCCGAAGCGCGGCGCAATCCCGTCTATGTCCGATACATCGGGCGCCGCCTGGCCGGGGAGCCTGTCGCCTACATCCTCGGTGAGCGTGAGTTCTACGGGCTCGACTTCCAGCGTCACGCCGGCATGTGCTGATTCCGCGGCCCGAGACGGAGTTGCTGGTCGAGCTCGCGCTGGCCCGTGTCCCTGAAGGCGAGAGCAGCCAGGTACTCGACATCGGTACCGGCAGCGGGTGCATCGCTGTGACCCTTGCGCACCTGCGTCCTCGTTCGCGAGCGTCATCGCCACGGACATCTCGGCTGCGGCACTCGAGGTGGCGCAGGAGAACGCCCGCCGGCACGCCGCGGACAATGTCGAGTTCAGTTGTGGCGACGGTTTCGCGCCGACGCTTGCGGAAGCGTTTCGACGTGATCGTATCCAACCCGCCCTATGTGGCGGAGAGCGACCCGCACCTGCGGCAGGGCGACCTTCGCTTCGAGCCGAAGCAGTGCGCTCACATCCGGCGAGGATGGCCTGGACCTGCTGCGAGCCATCGTTGGCGAGGCGCCGGCGCGGCTGCGGCCGGGCGGCTGGCTGCTGCTGGAGCACGGCTACGATCAGGGCGAGGCGGTGCCGGCCTTGCTGGGGGCCGCCGGTCTTTTACATGTGTTCACCGAGCGGGATCTTGCCGGCCTGCCGCGCGTGAGCGGCGCCCGGATGGTGGCGCTCGCATGAGGGCGACCATGGGCGTTGCAGGGGCAATGGCAGGAGCGGTGATCTTGTGGCAGCCCCCTGAAACCGATACCATAATCAGCCTGTCGAAAGGGTGTCCGCGGGGATACCCTTCATTCGTTTCCGAGGTGAGCGATGAGCGTTCAGGACCTGATTCGAAAGCAAGTAACCGAAAACCGCGTGGTGCTGTATATGAAAGGCACGCCCGATGCGCCGCAGTGCGGCTTCTCCGCCAACGCTGTGCAGATGCTCGAAGCCTGTGGCGCCGAGGAAGTGGCCACGGTCAACGTGCTGGCCGATGACGACATCCGCCAGGGCATCAAGGAGTTCTCCAACTGGCCAACGATTCCGCAGCTGTACGTGGGTGGCGAATTTGTCGGCGGCGCGGACATCATGCGTGAGATGTACCAGAGCGGCGAGCTGCAAAAGCTGCTGAAGTGAGTCGGGGACCGGTGCCTAAAGGGCTGGCGTTTGCCAGCCCTTTTCGTTTCTACTACAGCCGCATTCACCACGGAGGAATACGAAGAAAGCCACCTGCTCCTCTGGCGTTTCCTGGCGCGACGGTCAGAGATCAGAACTGGTACCCTCGTGTGGCTGGGTGGTGCGGCCTTCGTGTCCTTCGTGGTAGATGAGGTTGACCTATGATCAGCTCCTCGGACAACTTTCCCGAGCTGAGGCAAGCGGTGCGGGCGCTGTGCAACACGTTCGCGCCCGAGTACTGGCGCGAGCTGGACGAGCAGCGCGCCTATCCCGAGGCCTTCGTCAAGGCCTTGACCAAGCCGGCTGGCTGTCTGCGCTGATCCCCGAGGAGTACGGCGGCTCGGGATTGGGCCTGACCGAGGCCTCCGTCATCCTCGAAGAAGTGAACCGCTCGGGCGGCAACTCGGGTGCCTGCCACGCGCAGATGTACATCATGGGCACGCTGCTGCGGCACGGATCTGCCGAGCAGAAGCAGCCGCTATCTGCCGCAGATCGCCAGCGGCGAGCTGCGCCTGCAGTCGTTCGGCGTAACCGAGCCCACGACGGGCTCGGACACCACCAGGCTCAAGACGACGGCGGTGCGCAAGGGCGATCGCTACATCGTCAACGGACAGAAGGTCTGGACCTCGCGGTTGCAGCACTCGGATCTGCTGTTGTTGCTGGCGCGCACGACCCCTCTCCCCGACGTGCAGAAGAAGTCCGAAGGGCTCTCGGTGTTCCTGGTGGACCTGCACGAATCGACGGGCAAGGGCATGACCGTGCGCCCCATCCGCAACATGCCCAACCACGAAACCAACGAGGTGTTCTTCGACAACCTGGAGGTGCCGGCGGAGAACCTGGTGGGCGAAGCGGGCAAGGGCTTCCGCTACATCCTCGACGGGATGAATGCCGAACGCATCCTGATCGCGGCTGAATGCGTCGGCGACGGCTACTGGTTCCTGGAGAAGGCCTCGGGCTATGCCAAAGAGCGCATCGTGTTCGATCGGCCCATCGGGCAGAACCAGGGCATCCAGTTTCCCCTTGCCCGCGCCTATGTGAACATCGAGGCGGCGAATCTCATGCGCTTCAAAGCCGCTGAGCTGTTCGATCGCGGCGCGCCTTGCGGGCCGCAGGCGAATATGGCGAAGCTGCTGGGGGCGGATGCATCGTGGGAAGCTGCCAACGCGTGCCTGCAGACCCACGGTGGCTTCGGGTTCGCCGCCGAATACGATGTCGAGCGCAAGTTCCGGGAGACGCGGCTCTACCAGGTCGCGCCCATTTCCACCAACCTGATCCTGTCCTACGTGGCCGAGCACGTGCTCGGCCTGCCGCGATCCTACTAGGTCGGCGGCTGGGCTTTTTTTGGTTCAGGGCGGGGAACCGAGCCCGGCCGGACCGCGTCCCAGCGATGGATCGGGAGAAAACATCGATGCGCGGGGAGCGTGGTGCCGACCTGATTGCCTGGCTCTTCCTGCTGTTTGCAGGGTTGGCGACTGCTGCGCCGGGCGCTCCGCTGTCCGATGCGGAGCTGGTGGCCGCCTTGCAGCGCGGCGGCAACGTCGTCTACTTTCGTCACGCCGACACTGGCCCCGCGTCGCCCGAGCCGCCGACGGTGGATCTCACGCGCTGCGAGACCCAGCGCAACCTCAACGATAACGGCCGGGCGCAGGCGCAGGAGATCGGTCGGCAGTTGCGGCGGCTGCGTATCCCGGTGGGCGCGGTGCTCTCCAGCCAGTTCTGCCGCTGCAAAGACACCGCGCAGCTCGCCTTCGGCCGCTTCGAGGTTGTGCCGGCGCTGACCGGCGTGGCGCGGGGCCCCGAGTTTGCTCAGGCGCGACGAAGCGCCTCGGATGGCTTGCGCGCGCTGTTGTCCACCGCACCGCCGGCTGGCGAAAATACGGTGCTGGTGTCGCACGGCTTCAACCTGATTGACCTGGAGGGGCTCTACCTCAGCACACAGGGCGAGGCGGCGGTCTACCGGCCGGACGGAGCTGGCGGCTACTCATTGCTCGCCCGGGTGTTGCCGTCGCAGTGGTTGGAGCTTCCTGCCACTGAGTAGCCATGCGGTCGTGCTCGCCAGTACGGGCTGTGGCATCGTCTTATTCGTCGGGCAGCGGTGAGCCTTCGCGAGTTTGAGGCACACTGCTCCGAGCTTCCGCAGCGTAGAAATACACGCCAAGATTGATGCGCGCGCGCGCCGCGGGGTTGCCGGCGTCGCGCGCTCCTAGCGACAGCGCCCGGCGCTGGACCGCCTGGAGCGCGCGCAAGCTCTCCTGACGCGCCAGCTCGGCGAGCTCCGCGACCGATTCTTCTGTCAGGCGGCTATGCGAAACGCATTGCTCGAGGAAGGCGGGCCGCTCGCCGGTGAGATCGTCAGAGATAGCGGCAACATGATCGTGAATGTTCTGGCCGAGGTGGAATGCGCGCTGGTCGAGGTCGCGCGCGGTTCCGAGCATCTCCAAGTTCAGGTGCACCCGGTCCTGCTCATCGGTGCTCACCACCCCGCGCCGCAGCCACTCGTCGAGCAGCGCGCGCGGTCGCGTGTCCTTGCTGAGCGACTGCACGAGCGACTCGAACGAGTGTTCGCCGCCCTTGCGCGCGAGCCTCGGCAACGGCAGCGGAGCGCCGCGTTCGTCGAGATAGCCGGGGAGCCCGGTCCACACGGCAATGGCGCGGGCGGACAGGGAGATCTCGGCTTCGACCGGCAGTCCGGCCCCCGCCCGCGTCGGCTCGACGGGCAGCGCGCGCTGTTCGCGCCTCTCCAGGCGCAGACGCTTGACGTCCCGCCGATGAATACCGGTCAACAGGCTGATCCGGCTGTCGGTCTCAGCCTTGCCTTGCAGCGGGAACTCCGATTCGGCAACGCCGACAAACACCGATTTGAGGGCCTCCGCCAGGAGGGGATAGCCGATGCCTCGGTGAAGGAGCAGCTTGACCAATGGCCACAGCGTCCGCTGGGTGGTGGCCAGCAGATGGAGCGAGCGTCGTTCGACGATGGGTTTGGGCGAGGTTGCCTGGGCCATACCGCGTAGTCTATCGTTTTGTGGGAAATTTGCACACGCGATTTCGAGGTGTCTCGTCGCCTGTCAGCAACAATTCTGCACTCGTGCGGGGATAAGTGCCTGATACCAGGCGGCGGCTATAATCCCGTCGCCATGACCCAAGACGTTCCCCGTTCCCACCACGACCTGGGCGGCCTGCCTGCAGGCCCGGTGGTATCGCACCGAGCACGACTACGCGCTCTGGGAGAAGCGGGTCGATGCGCTGCTGGTTCTGCTCTCCGGGAAGGAATGTCGCCACATGACCGTCGACGAGCTGCGCCGCAATATCGAGGCGCTGGGGGCGGAAGCGTACGACCGCATGACCTATTACGAGCGCTGGATGCACTCCATCGCCCAGACGCTGATTCAGCGCGGCGTGATCTCCATCGACGAGCTCGGCCGGAAGATGGCGGAGATCGACGCCCGTGCACAGCGGGGAGAGCTGTGACGACCGCGGCAATCGGCACGCACTTTCGGGCCGGGGACCGGGTCAGAGTGCGAGCCGCATACCCTCCGGGGCACCTGCGCACGCCGTTCTACATCCGCGGCCACAGCGGCGTCGTGGAGCGGCTCTGCGGCAACTACCCCAACCCCGAGGAGCTCGCCTACGCGCGGCCTGGATTGCCCGCGCAGCCGCTCTATCGCGTGCGCTTCCTGCAGCGCGACGTCTGGCCGGACTACGCGGGCGGACCCGATGACAGCGTCGATATCGAGATCTATCAGCATTGGCTGGAGGCGGCCTGATTCATGGCACACGCAGATCATGATCACGATGACCACGACCATCCGCACCCGGCGCGGCCCGACCAGGACGACCGCCTGACCTACTACCGGACGATGGAGATTGCCGTCCGCGAGCTGCTGATCGAGAAGAGGCATCCTGACTGCCGACCAGATCCGCCGGCAAGTCGAAGACATGGACAACCGCACGCCGCTGCGTGGCGCGAAGGTCGTGGCCCGGGCCTGGACCGACCCCGCCTACAAGGCTCGTCTGCTGAGCGAAGGCAACGAGGCGGTGGAGGAGCTCGCTCTCGAGCGTGGACCGTATAAGCTGGTGGTGGTCGAAAACACGCCTGCAGTGCACAACGTGATCGTCTGCACGCTGTGCTCCTGCTACCCGCGCTGGCTGCTCGGCCTGCCGCCCGACTGGTACAAGAGCCGCAGCTATCGCTCGCGCATGGTGCGCGAGCCGCGCTCGGTGCTGGGCGAGTTCGGGCTGGATCTACCCGACGACGTCACCGTGCGCGTGCATGATTCCACTGCCGACATGCGCTACCTCGTGCTGCCGCTGCGCCCCGCCGGCACCGACGGCTGGAGCGAGGAGCGGCTCGCCGCGCTCGTTACGCGCGACACCATGATCGGCGTTGCCGTTCCTAAACCTTGAACCACTGAACCCAGAGGCGCGGAGGCGCGGAGAACTTCGAGAGCTGACTTGACCGCAAGGCGCCAAGGCCGCCAAGAAACCAACAACGTGTGCCCCAGGCCGATGCTTGATTGGTTCATCCGCGCGGTGTGCGTTCCGGCCCGTTCCCGACCGGTTTCGGAGACGCGGAGTCGTCGTCACGACGTCGCTGTGCTTTCTTGGCGGCCTGGCGCCTCGGCGGTTCAGTTTCTCTGTCTTTGATTCGCAGTCTAGCGTGCCTCTGCGCCTCTGCGGTTAAGGGTTAGAAGAAAATGCTGCCGCTGCAGGGAATAACCGTCGTCTCGCTGGAACAGGCGGTCGCCGCGCCGTTCACCACGCGCCAGCTTGCCGACCTCGGCGCCCGCGTGATCAAGGTCGAGCGCCCGGAGGTGGGCGACTTCGCCCGCAGCTACGACAAAACCGTGCTGGGCCAGTCCTCGCACTTCGTGTGGCTGAACCGCTCGAAGGAGAGCCTGACGCTGGACGTGAAGCACGCCGAGGCTGGACAGATCCTCCAGCGGCTGCTCTCAAAAGCCGACGTGTTCGTGCAGAACCTGGTTCCGGGCGCAGCCGCGCGGCTGGGGTTGTCGTCGGAAGCCCTGCTCGCCGGCTATCCGCGCATCATCGTCTGCAACGTTTCGGGCTACGGCCCGGACGGGCCCTACAGCCAGAAGAAGGCCTACGACCTGCTCGATCCAGTGCGAGTCGGGCCTGGTGTCGGTGACCGGCACCGCCGATGCGCCGAGCAAAGCCGGCATCTCCATCGCCGACATCGCGGCCGGCATGTACGGCTACACCGGCATTTTCACCGCCCTCTTCCAGCGCGAACGAACCGGCAAAGGCACGGCCTTCGACGTGTCGATGTTCGAGGCGCTGGGGGAGTGGATGGGCTTCCCGGCTTACTTTGCCAACTACGGCGGCAGCGCGCCGCCGCGCACCGGCGCCGCGCACGCGACGATCCATCCGTATGGCCCGTTCGCCGCGGGCGACGGCAAGACTGTATTCTTCGGCATCCAGAACGAGCGCGAATGGGCGAGCTTCTGCGCCACCGTGCTCGAGCAGCCGGGCCTGACCGCCGACCCGCGCTTCGACAGCAACAGCCACCGCGACGCGCACCGGCAAGCGCTCACCGAGGTCGATCGCGCGGCGTCTTCTGCAGACTCACCGCGGCACAGGTGGTGGAGCGTCTGGACCGCGCTCAGATCGCCAACGCCCGGCCTCAACACGATGCAGGAGTTCTGGGAGCATCAACAGCTCGACGGCCCGCCACCGCTGGCGCGAGGTGGACACCCCGAGAGGCAGGATCAAAGCACTGGTGCCCGCGGTGACCATGCAGGACGTGGAAGCGCGCATGGATCCGATCCCCGCAGTGGGACAGCATACACACGCGATCCTTGGCGAGCTCGGCTTCGACGAGGCGTTCATCGCGCGCCTCGCACGCGATAAGGCGATCTGAACCCTCAAGTCAACCGCAGAGGCGCGGAGGCGCAGAGGACTTCAACTGCGGAATCGGGCGTAGGCCTGCGCAGCCCGCAATGCGAGTCTACATGCCGCTGTTGTTTCGTTCTTCGGGGTTCTCCGCGGGCCTCTGCGTCTCGCGCCTCGCGGTTAGAGTTCAAGCATAGTCTAGGCAGTAGCGACCGCGGGCAGAGCCGTGCGAGCGGCCAGCAACTCGGCGAGCTGTTCGGCTGGCACCGGCCGGCTCACCAGATAGCCCTGGATCTCGTCGCAGCCCTCGTCGCGCAGGAACTCGAGCTGCGCCTCGGTTCTCGACGCCTTCGGCCACCACCTCCATGTCGCAGCTTGTGAGCCAGCGCGATGACGGCGCGCACGATCGTCACATCGTCCGCGTCCGCCAGGGATATCGTTGACGAACGAGCGGTCGATCTTGAGGTTGTGGATCGGCAGGCGCTTGAGGTAGGCCAGCGAGGAGTAGCCGGTGCCGAAGTCATCCACCGACAGGTGCACCCCGAGCGCGCGGACCGCGTTGAGCAGCTCGGCCACCTGCTGGATGCGCTTGCATCATCACGCTCTCGGTGATCTCCAGCTCCAGCCCGCCGGGATCCAGCCCGGCCTCCCGAAGCGCCGCTTGCAGCTCATCGAGAAAGCCGGCGGCGTAGAACTGCTGGGCGGAGATGTTGACCGCCACGCGGATCGCGCCGAGTCCGGCCTTGCGCCACTGCGCGGCCTGACGGCCGCGGCGCGCAGCACCCAGTCGCCGATGGCGCCGATCAAGCCGAGCTCTTCCGCGAGCGGGATGAACTGCGCCGGCGGCACCAGCCCGCGCTCCGGGTTCATGCCACCGCACCAGCGCCTCCACGCCGGTGACGCGGCCGTCCCGCAGCGAGACGCGCGGCTGGTAGTGCAGCACGAACTGGTTGCGCTCGGCGACCGCCTTCTTGAGCTGCGTCTCGAGCGCGAGCCGGTCGACGTTGGCCGAGCCCATGCTGCTCGGAGTAGAACTCCACGCAGTTGCGCCCCAGCTCCTTGGCGCGGTACATGGCGATGTCCGCGTTCTTGATCAGGGTCTGCGCGTCGGTGCCGTCGCGGGGGAAGATCGCTGATCCCGATGCTGGCGGTCAGCACGAACTCCTGGCCGCGCACGATCACCGGCTCGTCCACCGCCGCGAGCAGCTTGCCGGCCAGCGCCGCGAGCGCGATCGCGCTGCGACCACGTCCTCGGCGATCACCACGAACTCGTCGCCGCCCAGCCGGGCCAGGATGTCCGAGGCGCGCAGGCCCTCGCTCAAGCGCCTGCGCCACGATCTGCAGCACTTCGTCGCCGACGTCGTGGCCCAGTGCATCGTTGATGTTCTTGAAGCGGTCCAGATCGATGAACAGCACGCCGAGCGAGCCGTCGTTGCGCGCGGCGCGGCTGATCGCGTGCGACAGGTGGCTGTTGAACAGGTTGCGGTTCGGCGAGCCTGGTCAGCTCATCGTAGTGAGCCAGGCGGATGATCTGCTCCTCGGACTTGCGCCGCTGCGTGATGTCCTGGAACGAGCCCCACGCCTTGGCCGGCTTGCCCATCAACCATCTCGGCCGCGCCGGTGGAGCGCACCCAGATGCGCCGGCTCTTGGCGGTGATGAGCTGCAGCTCGAGATCCCAGGACTCGCCGTGGGCGAGCGCGCGCTGCATCGCCTCGCGGATGAAGGGCGCGCTGTCGGAGGCGAAGAACCCCAGCGAGCTCTCCCAGCCCGGCGTGTATTCCTCCGGCGTCACCTCGTGAATGCGGTAGGTCTGCGCCGTCCAGTACAGCTCGTTCGGAGGCCACGTCGAGCTCCCAGGCGCCGATCTGCGCGGCCCGTTGCGACTGCTCCAGCAGCACGCTCTGGCGCTCGCAGCGCCGCCTCGCTGCCCGCAGGGACAGCTCGGCTGCGTCGCGCTCGGATTCGCGCGCGCGCTGCTGGCGCACCGCCCACAATCCCGGCGATCACGATGGCCAGCGAGCGAGACTCCGAACAACGACGGCCGGCACCTGCATATGCCGCAGCCACGCGCGTCCAGACGTCGGACGCGGGCATGCGCATGTACGCGGTGATCGGGAACGCCGTCCAGGCGCTTGAACGCGACGATGACCTTGCCCTGGCTGAAGAACGTGCCCGGCCCTTCCACTGAGCCGGCTGCCGGGAAAGCCGCTCCCGCTCGAGCTTGTCCAGCAGCGCGCCGGTGTGCCGTTCGAGGAAGGCCGTGCGCGCGTCGGGCGGCGCCGGAAAGCGGCCCTGCAGGTAGCCGTCGTCGCGCAGCAGTCCGATCGCCCAGCTGTTCGGGGAGCGACAGGTCCCGCCACAACGCCTGGTGGCGCGCGAGCGGCACGACCAGAGACAGCACCAGCGACTACCCGGCCGCGCTGGTCCAGTGACGCGCACGCGCACGGGAAGGATCCAGTCCTGCACGCGCGAACCGTAACGCACGCGGCCGATGACCGGCTGGTCGCTGGCGAGGGCCTGCGGCGAAGTCCTGCTGGAATATCGGCGTCCGCCGACATGCGCGGTGCGCCGCTCGCCGACTCATCGCGTGGTGCGCGGCGATCAGGGTGCCGTCGGGGAGAAAGGCGTAGATGCCAGCGAGATTGGGATCGCCAGCCCGATAGCGCAGCAGCGGCCGCGCAGCGCGGCTCGGACCGCCGGCCGGCCCCGTGCAGCGATACGTCCTCGGCCAAGCAGCGATGCCCGCTCGCTGTAGCGCTGCAGAAGCATCTCCGAGGAGGCCGCACCGAGCTCCACCAGGTTGCGCAGCTCGGCTGAGCCTTGTCCTGCTTCACCGCGTGCCAGCTGAAGTCGATGTAGGCGGCCGCGACGCCCAGCAGCAGCAGCAGCCAGCAGCGCGAACAGGATTGCCAGCCGCTGCGTGAGATTCTTGGGTCGGATGCTCGCGGCTGTCCGGCGTCATCGGGCGCGCGGCGCCTATGCGTGCGCGCCACTGGCCGGTCACGTCGAGGTCAGCTCTCGCCGCTGTCGTACCAACCGGGCGCACCTGTCAGCTCGCATCGGTTGTCCCAGGCCCGGCCTTGAGCGGCGCGTGCCGGAGCGGTCCACCGGCCGCGGCGATGCCGGCGCGGCGATCAGACAAGATACAGTCCTGCCAGCACGAGCAGCGACGAACCAGATCGAGCGCCCACTCCGCAATCGACAGGCCGAGAAACTGTCCAGATGACCTTGGCGCAGTCGCCCTCGCCCTTGAACACCTTGGGCAGCACCTGCGACAACGGGAAAGAGTCCAGCATGTAGGCCAGATCGGGCCCGCAATCCAGCACGTTGGGCGGATTGTGCTGCGAGCCAGGTCTGGCGCGCCGGCGATCGCCGCGCCGGTGCCGGCGCGCCAGCGCGACGAGCAGCGCCGTACAGATCGCCGCCCGACCCGTCCCGGACCGTGCACGGCGGCGATCAGCGCAATCAGCGCCGACCAGCGATGAAGGCATAGCGCTGCAAGATGCACAGCGGGCAGGGTTCCAGATTCTGCGCATGCTGCAGGTAGAGCCCGTAGGCCATCAGCCCGGCACAGGCCAGGAAGATCGCCAGGAACATCCGGCGCGGGGAGATTCGCATGGGCCGGTCAGCTGTGTGGATGGCGAGCGCTCACAGCTCCGCCAGGGCGTGGTCGAGGTCGGCGATCAGATCGTCCGCGTCCTCGATGCCCACCGACAGCCGCACCAGGTTGTCGGTGAGCTCGAGCTCGGCGCGCCGCTCCGGCGGCAGCGAGGCATGGCTCATCAGGCCCGGATGGCCGATCAGGCTCTCCACCCCTCCCAGGCTCTCGGCGAGGGTGAACAGGTGGCAGCGCTCGAGAAAGCGTCTGGTGCCGGCCAGATCCGCGCTTGAGGTAAGCCGAGATCATGCCGCCGAAGCCCTGCATCTGGCGTGCTGCCAGCGCGTGCTGCGGGTGCTTGGGCAGCCCCGGATAGAGCACCTGTTCGGTCTTGGGATGGGCGTCCAGCCAGTGCGCGATCTTCGAGCGCGTTGGCGCAGTGCCGCTCCATGCGCAGCGGCAGCGTCTTCACGCCGCGCAGGGCGAGGAAGCTGGTGAACGGGTCCATGATCGAGCCGATCGCGTTCTGCATGAACTCGAGCTGCTCCTTCAGCCGGGAGTTGTCGCCCGATCAGCACGACGCCGCCCACCGCATCGGAGTGACCGTTGATGTACTTGGTCACCGAGTGCACCACGATGTCGAAGCCCAGCTCGAGCGGCCGCTGCAGACATGGGCGAAGCGAAGGTGTTGTCGCACACGGTGAGGATCCCGCGCGACCTGGCCAAGTCGCGCCACTCGGGCGAGGTCGGTGATCTTGAGCAGCGGATTGCTGGGCGTCTCGACCCAGATCATCCGGGTGTCCGGGCAGCATCGCCTGCTCGAGCGCTGCCGGGCAGGTCGGGATCCACATAGCTCACACGCAGCCCCACGGTACGGCGGCGCACGCGCTCGAACAGCCGCCAGCTGCCCCCGTACAGGTCGTCCACCGCGACCACGTGGCTGCCGGCTTCCAGCAGTTCGAGCACCGTGCCCATCGCCGCCGAGGCCCGAGGAGAACGCCAACCCGTGAGCCCCGCCCTCCAGGTCGGCGATGCAGCGCTCGAAGGCCATGCGGGTGGGATTCTGCGTGCGTGCGTACTCGTAGCCGGTGTGCTCGCCCGGCGAGCGCTGCTTGAAGGTGGACGTCGCGTAGATGGGCGGCATCACCGCGCCGGTGGTCGGATCGGGCTCCTGGCCGGCGTGGATGGCACGGGTGGCGAAGGCAGGCTTGGGGCGCTTGGTCGTCATCGCGGTCGGATGTGAGGTCCACTTTCAGGCCTGGATGGTGCGGCGCGGTCGCGCAGCCGCATCCGAGACCGTCAGAGGCGCAGTTTACCAGCCCGCCGGGGCACCGGCGACGGCCCCGACTCTCCTCTGTACCGAGGCGGCCCTCGGCGTGCGCCCGCTGCGTCGCATCATGGCGACCTCAACGGAGCGATGGATCTGCTTTGCGCGCGCGTGTGCACGGGTTGAAGCGGTTCGCGTTTTACCGGGCTGCCGGCGTCACGCTAGCCCACGGGCGGCCGGTTGCGGCTCATTTTGCTTTGCTGTATGAAGGAACGCTGCTGCGGATCTGTCGAGTCGGCTCGGTTCGCTTGCCGTTGCTACCGCCGCAGGCAACTTGCCGAACAATACTTCGGAGGAGACCGACGCTATGGAACGAGTACAGGAGCACAACTTCGTCGACCTGAGCAAGCCGGTAGACCGGAAACCGGATGAGAACACGCGGCGCAGCTTTCTGGCCAAGGTCGCCGGCATCGCCGCACTGACCTCGATGGCCCCGGCGGCCTTCGCGCGCAACTTCATCGACCAGTACGACCCGGACGGGCCGATCGCCCGCTATCCGAACCCGGATGTCATCGTCCTGGACAAGCGCTTCAAGTACAAGCTGGGCAACACGCCGATCGTGCGCCTGTACCGCGGTACGATGTGGGCCGAGGGCTGCGCATGGAGCGGGGTGGGCCGCTACGTGGTGTGGAGCGACATCCCCGCAAACGAGCAGTTGCGCTGGTGCGACGAGGACGGACACGTGGGACGCAACTTCCACTATCCGTCGGGCAACTCCAACGGCAACACCTTCGACTACCAGGGCCGGCAGATCTCCTTCGAGCACGGCACCCGCCGGGTGGGGCGCTACGAGCTCGATGGCAGCTACACCGTGCTGGCCGACAAAACGCCGGACGGCAAAGGGCTCAATGCGCCCAACGACGGAGCGGCGCATCCCGACGGCTGGTACTTCTTCACCGACCCCGGCTATGGCGGGTTGATGAACTACGAGGGCGAGCGCCTGAACACCGGCAACCCGCAGCCGATCCAGAAGGAGGCGACCTACCGCATCGACGCACCAGGCAAGATCGAGAAGGTGGCCGACGAGCCGTTCAAACCCAACGGGCTGTGCTTCTCGCCCGACTTCAAGAAGTGCTACATCGCCGACACGGGCCTGTCGCACTACCCCAACGCCAAGAGCGTGATCTGGGTCTACGATGTGGTGGACAAGAAACTGCGCAATCCGCGCACCTTCGCCAGCATGGAGATGAACGGCAAGACCGGGTTCGCCGACGGCGTTCGCTGCGACGAGGACGGCAACGTGTGGGCGGCGATGGGCTGGGTGGGCGACGGCTACGACGGGGTGCACGTGTTCGCCCCGGACGGCACGCGCATCGGCCAGATCCGCATGCCCGAGATCATCGGCAACCTGTGCTTCGGAGGAACCAAGCGCAACCGCCTGTTCATGGCCGGGAGCACTTCGCTGTATGCGGTGTACGTGGAAACCCGCGGCGGCACGCTGACCTAAGGCTCGAGGCGCGAGGCACGAGGCGCGAGAAACAGGGCGGGCAGATGCCCGCCCTTTTTTTTCAGAGCTGGAACGCAGAGGACGCGGAGGACAGCCAGAGAGGGCGCAGAGTAGAACCGGGATCGAGAGGCCGCCGCGCTGCCGCTGCGACACGATTGAGCGATCCTGATTGCTCTAGGCCCAGTGTGCATTCCGCCACGGCACGTTGGTCGTCTCAGGTCTCCGCGTCCTCTCTTGCCGCCTCCGCGTCCTCCGCGTTCCTCGCTTAGGTGCAGCCTTAGTCAGAGCCGGCCGGCGCTGACCTCGCCGCGGTCGATGGTGAACAGCGCGTCCAGCATCTCCCGAGAGTGGGACAGATCCGATTCGGTGAGCAGGATCGACAGCCCCTCCTGCTTGAGATCGGCGATCACCTCGGCCAGCCGGCGCGCCAGCACCGGCGCTACGCCCTCGAAAGGCTCGTCGAGGAGCAGCACCTTGGTGCCGCACATCAACGCGCGCGCCAGGGCCGCCAGCTTCTGCTGTCCGCCGGAGAGCTGCATCGCCTTGCGGCCGGCGAAGGCCTCCACCTCCGGAATCATGTCGTAGACCTTGGCCAGGCGCGCCTGCACGTTCGGCAGCTTCGCGGCCCAGGCCGGCATCAGCACGTTCTCCTCCACCGACAGGTTGGGCACCAGGCGCCGGTCCTCGGGCATGTAGCCGATCCCGGCGCGGGCGCGCTGGTGGGTCGGCCAGGTGTCCAACCTCGCGGCGTCGAAATGGATCGAGCCGTTGTGCGCTTTGAGGATGCCCATGACGGCGCGCATCAGCGTGGTCTTCCCCGCGCCGTTGCGTCCGACCAGCCCGGTGAACTTTCCCGCGGGGAGCTCCATGTTGACGTTGCGCAGAATGCTCACCGCGCCGATCGACACGTCCAACCCCTCAAGCCTGAGCATGCTGGTGCCCCGTCCGTACGTGGATGTCCTCGCCGATCACGTAGCGCCGCACTTCGGCGTCCTCGAGCACCACGCCGGGTTCGCCGTCGGCGATGATGCGGCCCTCGTAGAATGCCAGCACCCGGTGCGTGTAGCGGCTGACGATCTCCATGTCGTGCTCGACGAACAGCACCGTGACGCCTTGCGCCTTGAGCGCATCCATCACCATGTCCATGAGCCGGAACTTCTCGTCCGCCGACACGCCGCTGGTCGGTTCGTCGAGCAGCAGGAGGTTGGGCCGTGCCGCCACCGCCATGGCGATGTCGAGGAGCTTGCGCACGCCTTCGGGCAGCAGCCCGGCGGCCTGACCGCGGTAGCCGGCCAGGTTGAATCGCTCGATCAGCGTCTCGACCTGCTGCTGCTCGGTCTCGCCGCTTCCGCCCGCTGCCCGGCGCGAGCGCGCGGCGATACCTACTCCCACCTGCAGGTTGTCGTGCACGCTGAGCGTGCCGAACAGCTGCGGGATCTGGAACGAGCGGCAGATGCCCAGCCGGGTGATCGCGCGCGGAGACAGCCCGGTGATGTCGCGCTCGAGGTAGTGGATGCTGCCGGAGCTGGGCGCAAGATAGCCCGTCACCATGTTGATGAAGGTGGTCTTGCCGGCGCCGTTGCTGCCGATCAACCCCACCACGCTGTCCCGCTCGACGCGCACGTTGATGTCCGCAGCGGCGGTCACAGCGCCGAAGGTCTTGTTGAGGTTGCGTGCTTCCAGGACGATTGCCACGCTACGCCGCCTTGCGTGCGCGCGCGAAGATCGACCAGAGGCCGCCGGGCAGGAACATGATCACCAGCAGCATGGTGATGCCCAGCACCATCTGCCAGGTGTTGGGGGAGTACTCGTAGGCATAGCTGCGCACCGTCTCGAAGATGGTTGCGCCCAGGAACGGCGCCAGCACGTTGCCGGTGCCCGCCAGAATCGCGATGAAGACGAACTCCCCCGAGGTGGTCCAGTAGGCCATCTCCGGATCGACGTGACCGATGCTGATCGCCACCAGGCCCGCCGCCCAGCCCGGCCAGCACTGCGCTGATCACGTAGTTCAGATGGATGATCCGCCGCACCGACGCGCCCATGTACTCCACGCGCAGCTCGTTGTCGCGGATCGCGCCGGCCAGCCGTCCCAGATGGGACCTCAGGTAGCGGTGGATGGCCCACGCCGAAACGAAAGCCGAAACGACAGCGGAAGCGAACACTGCGTACCGATCCCAGCCCTGCGGGAGTTTCATCCCGGCCAGCGTGCCTACGCTCAGCCCGAACCCGTCGGTGCTGCCCAGCTCCGCAGCTGCGCACGAGCAGGCCGAACAGGATCATGGAGAAGGCGAGGCTCAGCATGGCGAAGAAAATATCGCGATATTTCGCCAGCAGCAGGCCCAGCACCCCAGCCACCACGCCGGTCACTGCAATGCTCGCGAGCAGCATGACCGCGATGTCGGTCACCTGGTACTTGCTGTACAGCGCGCCGGCTGCGTACGCGCCCAGGCAGTAGTACAGGCCCTGTCCGAACGACACCAGTCCCGTGCGCATGAGCAGCATCATGCCCAGCACCACCACACCCCAGGACAGGGACACGTTGAGCAGGAACATCGCCCACTTGGGCAGGAACGGGCCGGCGGCGAGCAGGATGACCAGCGCGGCGACCAGGATCTGCGGGGTGCGGTCTTGTGAGCATGCTAGATCTTGCGCGCCTCGGGGATGGCGAACAGGCCCTTGGGCCGCATGATCAGCACCGCGGCCATCACCGCGTACACGCTGAACAGCTCCACTTCGGGCCACTTGTGCACCGCCCAGGCCCGCACCATCCCGACGATCACTGCGCCCAGCGCCGCCCCGCCCAGGCTCCCCAGGCCGCCGATCACGACCACCGCAAAGGCGAGCACGATGACGTCGGCGGCGATGCCAGGTTGCACGGCGATGGTGGGCGCAGTCAGCGCACCGCCCAGCGCCCCCAGCATCGCGCCGACGGTGAAGGTGACCAGGTAGACGCGCGAGACGTTGATGCCCATGGCCGCGCTCATCTCGCGGTCGTGAATCACGGCCTGCAGAATCTTGCCCTGGCGGGTGCGGTTGAGCACCAGCGCGAGCACTACCCCGACCACGATGGAGGCCAGCACGACCGCCAGGTTGTAGGTCGGATAGATCAGACCGCCGAGCTCGATATTGCCAAGCAGGCTGTAGGGCTCGGGGATGGAAAGCGGGTCCACGCCCCACACCAGCTTGGTGAGATCTTCCAGGATCAGGAACACGGCGTAGGTGACCAGCACCAGCACCACTTCCTCTTTACCGTACATGATCCGCAGCAGCCCGCGTTCGATCAAGCGGGCCCGCGATCAGACCCACCAGGATCGCGGCCGCGATGAGCATGGCGTAGCTGCCGGCCGGCGGATATCCCTGCGCGAGCCAGTAACCACCCAGGGAGGTGGCGGCGTAGGCGCCCAGCGCGTAGAGGCTGCCGTGGGCGACGTTGAGGATCTTCATGACGCCGTAGATGAGCGTCAAACCCACGGCGATGATGAACAGCCAGGACGAGTAGATGATGCCGTCGACGGCGATGAACAGATACTGATCCATCTGCTTGTTGCTTGGAGTGTCGTCGCCTACTTCTTCGGCTTCATCCCCGCCTTGATCCAGTCCACGCTGCTCATTCCCTCGGGCGGCTGCACCCGCTCGGCCGGGTAGGTCTTGATGTTGGTGACCGTCACCTGGCCGCCCACCAGCTTGGTGGTTCCGTAGGCGGTGCCCATCACCGCCTGGTGGCCCTTGCCCAGTCCCATCGCCGCCCGCCCGCTGGGCGAGTCCCACACCAGTCCTTCGAAGGCCGCGATGACGTCCTCCGCGTCCGGGCCGGCCGCATAGGCCTTCTCCATCTCCTCCTTCACGCCCTTGTTGGCGCCCATCGGGATGGACTTCTGCAGCTTCGCCACGTTGGCCTTCTCGTAGGCGGCCTTGAGGCCGAGGAAGGCAAGCGCCGCGCTGTAAGCCGGGTAGTTCGGGTCCTGGTCCGCCTTGGCCTTGTAGATGTCCTTGAGCCACGTGTTGAGCTTGCTGTCCGGCGCGAACACTCCGTGCGTGCCGCGTGCTCCGACGATGGTGCCGTCGGGAATGGTGCCGCCCAGGCGATGCAGATAGGGTTCGCCGGCCACCAGCACCAGCCGGCTCTTGTTGAACAGGCCCCGCGGCACGGCCTGCATCATGAAGGCTTCCAGGTCGCCGCCCCACAGGCTGGAGTGGATGATGTCGGAGCCGGTCTGGGCCAGCGCGGAGATCTCCGCGCCGTATTGGCCGGCGCCGAACTTGGGCATCTGCGAGGTGGTCACGCTCGCATCCGGCCTGAGGGTCTTCATCGCCAGGTCGAAGTCGTTCCAGGAGTCCTGGCCCCAGGCGTAGTTCTGGTTGATGCCGGCGTAGGTCTTGACGTCGGGCCGCTGGTCGAGCAAATACAGCGTCGCGGCCACTGCATCCATCGTCGCGTGAGGACGGGTGCGGAACACGTACTTGTAGCCGCGCTCCTCGAACACGCGGGGAGTCCCGCAGTCGAACAGCACGGTGAGCTTTTTCAACTCCTCGGCCACCGGCGCGATGGCCAGGCAATCGCCGCTGGAGATGTAGCCGATGACGAAGTCGACGTCCTGCCGCTCCACCAGGTTGCGAAACTCGCTCACCTGCTTGGTCGTCCCGCCCGCTTCATCGATGATGACCAGCTCCAGCGGTGTACCGCCGAAGCCGCGGGTGTTGTAGGGTGCGGGCGCCTTGCCGGCGTTGAGGGACTCGACGATGGCCTCGGCCGCGATCTTCGCCGGCACGCCAAATGGGCCCGCCGCCGGGCCGGACAGGAAGGTGACGAAGCCGATGCGAAGCGCCTTGCGCTCTTGCGCCTGGGTCGCGCCGGCACTCAGCACCGCGCAGGCGAAGCCGGCCACGCAGCAGACGATCAGCCGGCGCATCGACGAGGTCTTCACCATGGCGCGGTCTCCGTGAGTCTTGTTTTGGGCGAGCCGGCCGCGGGCCGGAGCGCGGATTGTATCCGAGCCCGGCGCTCCCGTTCCACGCTCGCTTTGCGGGGCGCCCGAATCGGAGACGAATTCACAGGATTGACAGGATTCTTCAGGATTAACAGGATTCTCAAGACAGGAGGCGGACACGACCTGCGCGATCGCGGCGCTAGACTTCGAACGGACACTGAGCATGCTCAAGACGCATAGGTATTCCCAGCGGTCAAAGAAGGTTCGGCCTCCGCTCGTCCGGCCTTAATCCTGTCAATCCTGCGAAATCCTGTTAATCCTGTGAATTCGCCTTGGACCTAGTGCGCCGACATGCCCCCGTCCACGAAGATGGTCTGGCCGGTGACGTAGTCGCTGGCGCGGCTGGCGAGGAACACGGTGACGCCGCGCAAGTCCTCCAGCCGGCTGTTGCGGCCGACCAGCGTGAGCCCAGCTGCCCAGGTCTCGCGCTCGCCGCCATCGAAGACGCCGGTGGTCATGGCGGTCGGGACGTAGCCGGGGCCGATGGCATTGCAGGTTATCCCGTAGCGCGACCAGGCCTCGGCCAGCCCGCGGGTCAACGCCGCGATCCCGCCTTTGGACACGCCGTAGGCGCCGCTGTTGTTGAAGGCGCGGATCGCCTGTTGCGACGAGACGTTGATGATGCGTCCCCAGCCCTTCGCCCGCATGGCGGGCGCCAGGCGCTGGGCCAGCAGGAACGGGGCTTCGAGGTTGATCGCCATGGTCTCGTCCCACATCTCGCGAGTAATGTCCTCGACCAGTGGACGGTGGTTAACCCCGGCCGCGTTGACCAGGACGTCGGGCGCGCCGAAGGCCTGCGCCGCTTCGTCCGCGGCCCGCTCGACCCGCTCGCGATGGCTCAGATCGCACGCCAATGGTGCGGCGCGCCCACCGGTCCGGCGGATCTGTTGAACCGCCTCGTCCAGCCGGGTGCGATCGCGGCCCAACAGCACGACCGCCGCACCACCCTCGGCCAGGGTGAGCGCCATCAATCTGCCGATCCCGGAGCTTGCACCGGTGACCAGGGCGACTTTCCCCTGCACGGAGAACAAGTCTTGCAGCGACTCCATCAGCGCACCTCGCTCAACAGCCGCTCGACCATTCCCTCGGCCTGGGCGCGGTAGCCGCCGCCGAACAGGTTGAGGTGGTTGAGCACATGGTAGAGATTGTAGAGGTCGCGGCGCACTGCGTACCCCGGGTCCACCTGCCAGGTGTCGCGATAGGCGGAGTAGAACGCTGGCGCAAACCCGCCGAACAGCTCGGTCATGGCCAGATCGGCCTCGCGATCGCCGTAGTAGCAGGCCGGGTCGAACACCACCGGTTCGCCGCCGACCGTGGCCGCAGCGTTGCCGCCCCACAAGTCCCCGTGCAGCAGCGACGGCGGCGGGTCATGAGCCAGCAGCGCGTCGAGCTGCACCAGCAACGCCTCCCCGCTCCGCTGCAGCGTGCCACGGTGGCCGTTGCGAGCCGCCAGCTCGAGCTGAAAGCCGAGGCGCCGGATGCGCCAGAACGCGATCCAGCTTGCGGTCCACCCGTTTGGTTGCGGCGTCGCGCCGATGGTGTTGTCGCGATGCCAACCGAAGCACTCGGCGCTCGAGCGATGCAGCGCCGCAAGCCCGCGCCCGAGCGCGGCCATCGTCCTCGGCTCGCCGGGGACGAGATCCAGGTACTCCAGCACCAGCCAGCAGTGGCGTGCGTCTTCGCCGGTGCACACCGGAAGCGGCACTTGCACCGCGCCGGTCTGCTCGATCGCGCGCAAGCCCTCGGCCTCGGCATCGAGCATGGCACGCCGGCCGGCGCGATTGAGCTTGACGAAGTAGACGGCCGCGCTGCCCGCCAGGCGATAGCCCTGGTTGATGCAGCCACCGCCCACCTCGGTGCAATCGGTGATCCGGAACGCTGAACCGGTTGCTGTGGAAATGGAGGCGGCCACTGCCTCCCAGGACATCGGGGTCAGTCGCCCAGCTCGCGGCGGGCCTGCGCGATGGCCGCGCGCACCTGCGCCGGCGCCGTCCCACCGGGATGATCGCGTGCGTTGAGCGATCCCTCCAGCGTGAGCACGCCGTAGACGTCCTCGGCGATCAACGGCGAGAAGCGCTGCAGGTCCGGGAGGGCGACCTCAGCCAGGTCCTTGCCCTGCTCGGCGGCGAATCGCACCGCGCGGGCCACCGCCTCGTGCGCTTCGCGGAACGGCAGCCCGCGCTTGACCAGGTAGTCGGCGAGGTCGGTGGCGGTGGCGAACCCCTCCGCCGCGGCCCGCCGCATGGCCTGTGCGTTGACGCCAATACCCGACAGCATCGCGGTGAACACCTGCAGCGTGTCGGTGAGCGTGTCCACCGTGTCGAACAGGGGCTCCTTGTCTTCCTGATTGTCCTTGTTGTAGGCCAGCGGTTGCGCCTTCATGAGCGTGAGCAGCGCGACCAGGTGACCGTTGACCCGTCCGGTCTTGCCGCGCGCCAGCTCCGGCACGTCCGGATTCTTCTTCTGCGGCATGATGGACGAGCCGGTGCAGTAGCGGTCAGCCAGCACGATGAAGCCGAAGCGCGGGCTCATCCACAGGATCAGCTCCTCGGCCAGGCGCGACAGGTGCGTCATGATCAGCGCCGCGCCGGCGCAGAACTCGATCGCGAAGTCGCGGTCGGACACCGCGTCCAGCGAGTTGCGGCATACACCGTCGAATCCGAGCTCGCGGGCCACCCGCTCGCGATCGATCGGATAGGTGGTGCCGGCGAGCGCTGCGGCGCCCAGCGGCAACTGGTTGACCCGCCGGCGGCAGTCGGTGAGCCGCGCGCGATCGCGCCGGAGCATCTCGTAGTAGGCGAGCAGGTGATGGCCGAAGCTCACGGGCTGGGCAACCTGCAGGTGCGTGAAGCCGGGCATGACGGTATCGGCGTGCGGCTCGGCGAGGTCGACCAATTTTCCCTGCAGCCCGCGCAGCAGGCTGTCGATGCCGTCGATCGAGGCGCGCAGCCACAGGCGCACATCGGTGGCGACCTGGTCGTTGCGCGAGCGGCCGGTGTGCAGCCGCTTGCCGGCCTCTCCGACCAGGTCGGTGAGCCGCTTCTCGATGTTCAGATGCACGTCCTCCAGGTCCAGCGACCACTGCAGGCGCCCGGTCCGGATCTCATCGCGGATCTGTCCCATCCCGCGCTCGATGTCGGCGAGGTCCTGAGCGGACAGCACGCCGACCGCATGCAGCATGCGTGCGTGCGCAAGCGAGGCCTGGATGTCGAACTCGGCCAGCCGCCGGTCGAAACCGACCGACGCGGTGTAGCGCTTGACCAGCTCGTCGACCGGCTCGTCGAAGCGGCCGGACCAGGTCTTGGGCAAGTCGTCTTGCATGGGTGCGGGAAGGGCGGCTGGCACAGCCTGTGCTCAAGTACACTCTTTCGCTTGAGCCTGGAACTCACGCTTACTGCGCCCGCAGCAGAGGCGGGCATTGCAGCCATGGCAAGTATAAACCAGAACATGCACCACGACGCCCTGCCGGATTTCCGGAACCTGGGCGTGATCCTGCGCGTGGTGTTGATCGTTCTGCTCCTGGCCGGGCTCGCGGCGCTGTGCCAGGCGCCCGCCTGGGGCCTGCTGTTCGAGCGGTTCCTGCAGGTCGTGGCGCCGGTGCAGCCGGCGCTGGTCCTGAGCCTGGTGGTGCTGTGGACGCTGGGGCCGTGGCTGCGGCGGCTCGACTATGCGGCCGGCATTGCCATGGTCCTGCTGGTCGAGCTGCTGGTGGTGTCGGTGGTCTTTCGCATCGGCGAGGAGGTGTTCCACGGCGATCTCTACGGCACGCTGGAGCGCTATTGGGTGTTCACCGCTGCGACCACCGGGCTGCTTCTGTACTACTTCCACCTGCGCAGCCGGGCGCTGTCCCCGGCGCTCACCGAGGCCAGGCTGCAGGCGCTGCAGGCTCGCATCCGCCCGCACTTCCTGTTCAACAGCCTGAATGCCGTGCTGAGCCTGATCCGCCAGGAGCCCAAGCGCGCCGAGGCTGCGCTCGAGGATCTCGCCGACCTGTTCCGCGTGTTGATGGCCGACAACCGCAAGCTGTCCACGCTCGAGCGGGAAGTCGAGCTCACCCGCCAGTACCTCGATCTGGAGAAGCTGCGGCTGGGCGAGCGCCTGCGGGTCGACTGGCACATCGACGACATGCCCGCAGACGCCTTGATCCCGCCGCTGGTGCTGCAACCGCTGGTGGAGAATGCCGTGTACCACGGCATCGAGCCCTCGGCGGGCACGGGCGTGGTCAGCATCAATGCCTACAAGTCACGCAACGAGGTCCATCTGGTCCTGCGCAACCCCTATCGCAAGAACGCCAGCCATCACACCGGCAACAAGATGGCGGTCGGCAACATCCGCGAGCGCCTTGCCCTGCACTTCGACGCGGAGGCCAGTCTGCGCACCAACGCCACCGAGGACGCCTACCAGGTCCACATCGTCATGCCGTATCGCACCCAAGCTTGAAGGAGGACGTTCAACCGTGACCAAGCATGCCTTGCGGGTGATGGTCGCCGACGACGAAGCCCCGGCCCGCAGCCGCATTCGTGACCTGCTGGAGGACTGCGCGGCGAGCCTTGCGCTCCAGGTGGTGGGCGAGGCGGCCAATGGCCACCAGCTGCTGGAGGTGCTGCAGCGCACGCCGGCCGACGTGGTGCTGCTGGACATCCGCATGCCCGAAATGGACGGCGTCGAAGCAGCCCAGCACATCCAGAAGCTGGCGGAGCCGCCGGCGGTGATCTTCACGACCGCCTACGACTCCTACGCCCTGAAAGCCTTCGAGCTGCACGCGCTGGACTATCTGGTCAAGCCGATCCGGCTGCGGCGGCTGTACGACGCGCTGACGCGGGTGCGCTCGATGACGCCGCTGTCCCTGGACGTGCTGCAGCAGATCGCGCCGGAGGCACGCCGGCATCTGAGCGTGCAGGAGCGCGGCCGGGTGGTGCTGGTGCCGGTGGACAAGATCCTGTACATGCGAGCCGAGCTCAAGTACGTGACGATCCGCACCGTCGAGCGCGAGCATCTGCTGGAGGAATCCCTGATCCGGCTGGAGCAGGAGTTCCGCGACCGCTTTGTGCGCATCCACCGGTCCTGTCTGGTGGCGCGCGACTACGTGGACCGCTTCGAGCGCTCCGGCGAGGACAGCGCCGAAGGCGGATGGGTCGTGCTGCTGCGCGGGCTGGAGGAGCGGCTGCCGGTGAGCCGGCGCCAGCAGCACGTGATCAAGGACCTCGGGCGGCTCAACGGTGCCTGAACGGCAGCAACGCTGGTTCCTGGCGGCACTGCTGGGGCTGCTGGCGTGGCCCGCATGCGCAGCAGACCTGTGGGATCGGCTCGGGCCGGCGAGGATCGGCGCGACCCGCGCAGAGATTGCCGTGCCCATGGCGTGCGGCGGTCTCGAGCAGGAGCGGGTGTGCGCGGTAGCCGTCGGGGCCGGCGAGACCTTTGCCGGTTTCCCCGTCAGGGCAGTGGAGCTACGCTTCACCCAGGAGCTCCTGGTCCGGGCTGCCGTGACTCTGAGCGAGCGGTACTACCCGGCCCTCCTCTCGTTCCTGGGCACGCAGTTCGGCGCGTCCGACGATCGCAGCTTTCCGCGCCCGCGGGGGCATGGCGGCGGCGGAGTTCGAGGCCGGCGTCCATCTATGGAAGCATGCTGGCGTGAGCGTGGTCCTCGAGCAGTTCGCCGGCAAAATCGACCGCTCGCTGCTTACCTACGGCAGCGCCGCCGCGATGGCCGATCTGGTGCGGAGCAAGACCTCCTACCCACGCGGCGCTCGCCGCGATCTTTGACCGCTCACGTGCCTTCCCACGTCGTAAACCTTAAAGCTGAACCGCAGAGGACGCAGAGGGCGCAGAGGAGACGCAGAGGAATACCGATATTGGGTTGCCGGTGAAGTAACTGGGAATATGGCGAACGGGTGACCTCGGGAGTGCCGTGAACTCCGTGCGGTCACGGCGAATCCCCAGAAGTTCCTCTGCGCTCCTCTGCGTCCTCTGCGGTAAATGGGGTTTCATCTTCGTGTCTTAGTGCCGAGGATCCTGACTAGCGGGTGATCGTGGCCCCCTGGCTGAGCTGCTGGGCCAGCGCGCCGGTCGCCCGCTCCATCTCCTGCGCCGATGAGAAGGTTGTAGATGTCCTGGCGCGCCTGCTCGAAGGTCGGGACTTTGACCGGGCGCACGTCGTCGAGCTTGACCACCCACCACTTGCCCTGGATCTCGATGGGCTCGGTCACCTTGCCCTTCTGCAGCTTTTCCACGGCCTCGGCGATGGACAGCGGCAACCCGGCGGTCTGTCCCTCCTGCGGCGGGCTCTTGAAGGACACCCATTGGAGCTCGCCGCCGCGCGTGGCGGAGGGCGCCAGCGACCACTGCCGCGCCAGCTCCGCGAAGTCCTTGCCCTTGGCGAGGTCGCCGCGCAGCTCCTTGGCGCGCACTGCGTTGGGCAGCAGCATCACCCGCAGCTTGAACTCCCGTGCCCCGAGGCCCGCCTTCACTTTCTCGTAGTGGGCCTTCACCTGCTCCTCGGTGACCGGGTTGGGCTTGACGAGCTGGCGCATGTAGCGCTGGATCATCGCGCTGCGCTTGGCCTCCTCGGCGATCATCTGCACTTCGGGGTCCTTGTCCAGGCCCTGCTTCGCAGCCGCCTGAACGAACAGCTCGCGCGCGATGAGCTGCGAGGTGATCGCCTCGCGCAGCTGCGGCGTGTCCGGCCGGCCCTGGGCCAGCGCCTGCTGCAGCGCCTGCTGGAACAGCGCAGGCTTGACCGGGACGCCGTTGACCGTTGCGATCGGCTTGTCCGCCTGCGCCTGCGCTTGCGCATTGGCCGGCGCCGGAACCAGGGTGGCGATCAGGACCAGGGCGTTGCGGACGGCGAGATTGAGCGCAGACATGGGAGGCATAGGGCAGACGTAGCCGGGCCGGAGCGGTTTCGGCGGCTGCAGTATAGCTGCCGCGTGCTATTCTTGGTTGCGCATCGATCGACCCGACGCCCGCCGCATGATCCCCACTCGACTCACCATTGCCACGCGCGAGAGCGCCCTGGCGCTGTGGCAGGCTCACTACATGCGTGACCGCCTGCTCCAGCTCTATCCGGGTCTGCAGGTCGACATATTGGGGATGACGACGCAGGGCGACCAGATGCTGGGCGCCTCTCTCGCCAAGATCGGCGGCAAGGGCCTGTTCGTGAAGGAGCTGGAGAACGCGCTCGCGGAACACCGCGCGGACATCGCAGTGCATTCCATGAAGGACGTGCCCATGGATCTGCCGGCCGGCTTTCGCATCGCTGCCATCAGCGAGCGCGAGGACCCGCGCGATGCCTTCGTGGCGAATCGCTATCGCGAGCTCCAGCAACTGCCCGCCGGCGCCACGGTGGGCACTTCCAGCCTGCGCCGGGAGAGCCAGATCCGCGCCCGTTTCCCGCACCTGGAGGTGCAGCCGCTGCGCGGCAATGTGAACACCAGGCTGCGCAAGCTCGACGCGGGGCAGTATGCCTGCATCATCCTCGCCGCGGCCGGACTGCGGCGTCTGGGCCTGGGGGAGCGCATCACTGCCGTGCTGGAGCCCGCTGACAGCCTGCCGGCGGCGGGCCAGGGGGCGCTCGGCATCGAGTGCCGCGTGGAACGGGCCGATCTGGCCGAGCTGCTCGTCCCGCTGGACCATCACGAGACGGCCTGGTGCGTTCGCGCCGAGCGCGCGGTCAGCCGGGCACTGGCCGGGAGCTGCGTCGTCCCGCTCGGCGCGTACGCGCGGCGCGAAGCGGACGGCATGCATTTGAGTGGCTTCGTCGCGACCCCGGACGGAGCGCGGATGGTGCGCGGCCAGGTAGTGTGCGCCTCGACCGGGCGCGACCCCGAGAGCCTCGGGCTGGAACTGGCGGAGCAGCTTGCCGCGGGCGGCGCGCGCGAGATTCTCGCGGCGCTGTCCTATGAGTGAATCGGCTGCCCCCGTTGCGCCCAGCCTGGGTGGCCGGGTCGTCCTGGTCACTCGCCCCGCCGGACAGGGTGAGCAGCTGGCCGACCGCGTGCGGGCAGCCGGGGGCGAGCCCTTCCTGTTCCCGACTTTGGCGATCGAGCCGGTTTCCCCCTCGCCCCACGCCGCCGCGTTGCTCCGACGACCGGACGTCTTCAGCTGGGCGGTGTTCGTCAGTGCGAACGCCGTGGCCCACGGACTGCCGCTCATCCTGGCCGCCGGTGCATGGCCGCCGGGACTGCGCGCAGCGGCAGTCGGCGCGGGCACTGCCGCCGCGCTACGCGCCCGTGGCGTGCCGCAAGTGCTGGCGCCAGCTGCCGGGGGCGACAGCGAATCCCTGCTGGCCCTCGCAGCGATGCACGAGGTGGGGGGGCAGCGCGTGCTCGTGATCCGCGGGGTGGGCGGGCGCGAGCTGCTGGCCGATACCCTGCGTGCACGCGGCGCGAACGTCGAGTACCTCGAGTGTTATCGACGCGCGCCGCCTGCGGCGGACCCCGAACCGCTGCGGATACGCCTGCGCCGCGGTGAGCTGGACGCGGTGACCGCAGCGAGCGGCGAAGCGCTGGTGAACCTCGTCGAGTTCGCCGGCGATGGAGCTGCAACCCGAGCTGCTTGCGCTGCCCGTGTTCGTGACCCACGCGAGCATCGGCGAAGCCGCGCAGAGGCTGGGATTCCGCCGCGTGCGGGTCACACCCACCAGCGATGAAGGGCTCCTGCAGGGTATCATGGCGTTCTTCGCTCCGCCGGCCTGAAGGCCGGCGTTTGTCGTCCACATTGCGCCGCTTCCCATGACTTCCGAATCTCAGGCTCCGCAGCCGCCAGGCGGCACCGGCGTGCCCCCGCCGTCAGGCTGGCAGCGCGTGCACCAGGCGGTCGGCCGCGCATTCGATCTGCGCACCGCCGCGGTCGTGGTCAGCCTGGCTCTCCTGGGCGCCGTCTGGTTGGACTCGCGCGCGCGTTTCAATGAGCTGCAGCACGAGCTGGCGCGCAGGCTGGTCGAGGCGGATGCCTACAACAAGGAAAGCCGCCAGGTGGCGACCCAGACCCAGGCCGCGCTGCGCGATCTCGAGTACAAGATCGGCATGCTGGAGAGCAGTTTGTCGACGACGCAGAACCAGCGCCTGGCCCTGGAGAGCCTGTACCTGGAGCTGTCGCGCAACCGGGACGAGCGCATCCTGGCGGAGGTGGAGCAGATTCTCCTGGTAGGCAGCCAGCAGCTGCAGCTTGCCGGCAACCTCAAAGCCGCGCTGATCGCGCTCGAATCCGCCGACAGCCGCCTGCAGCGTGCGGACAGCACGCAGTTCACCAGCCTGCGGCGGGCGATTCGCGGCGACATCGAACGGCTCAAGGCGGCCCCCTATGTGGATATCGTCGGGATGAGCCTGCGCCTGGACACGCTGGCCCATCAGGCGGCGAGCTTTCCGCTGGCAATGGATGAGCGCCCGCCCCAAGCCGCGCCCGCCGCGCCGCGAGGCGACGAGGGCACCGCAGCGCACCTGGCCCGCGAGGCCTGGGCCGACATCAAGGGCCTGATCCGGGTCCAGCCTACCGCCGCCAACGCGGTGCCCCTGGTTTCGCCCGACCAGCAGTTCTTCCTGCGTGAGAATCTGCGCATGCGCCTGCTCTCGGCGCGCGTGGCGCTGCTCGCTCACGATCCCGCGAGCTTCAAAGCCGATACCCGCTCGGCCGTGGACTGGCTGCAACGCTACTTCGACACCAGCGACAAGAAGGTCGGTGCGGCCGTGACGATGCTCGAGCAGCTCTCCGAGAGCGACATCAGCATCGATCTGCCCGACATCACCACCAGCCTGGAAGCCGTGCGCGATGCCCGTGTGGCACGCGAACGCGGGTTGCGCTGAGCCGGCCCGACATGCGCCTGCTCCTCTGGGTCGTGGGGTTGTTTGCGCTGGCGGTGGGCATCACCGTGGCGGCGCGCTACAACGCCGGGTACGTCCTGCTGGTGCTGCCGACTCACCGCGTCGAGCTGTCGGTCAATCTCGCCGTGATCCTGCTGCTGGCCGCAGTCCTGGTGTTCTACCTGCTGTTGCGCACGCTGGTGCTGGCGCTGGGCATGCCGGCCCGCGCGCGCGAGTTCCGGCGCGGGCAGGAGCGGCTGCGCGGCCGCCGGACCCTGCAGGACGCGCTGAAGGCGTTTTTCGAGGGGCGCTTCGGGCGCGCCGAGCGCGGCGCCAAGGAGGCCATCGCGGTGGGCGAGTCGCCGGCCCTGGCGCTGACGGTCGCCGCCCGCGCTGCGCACGAGCTACGCTCGTTCCAGGCTCGCGACGACTATCTCCAGGAGATGGAGAAGCTGGCTCCGCAGGATGGCTACCTGCGAGCCATGACGCGGGCGGAGCTGCTGCTGGAGGAGCGCCGCTATCACGATGCCCTGCACGCGCTCTCGCAGCTTCCCGACAAGCACACCGCGGCATTGAAGCTGGAGATGCGCGCCCACCAGCTGGCACGCAATTGGGACCAGGTGCTGGCGCTGCTGCCGCAACTGGAGAAGCGCAAGGTGTTCGAGCCCGGCGTGCTGGCGCAGCTGCGCCACTACGCGCAAACCGAGAACCTCAAGCGCAAGTCGCAGGACGGTAAAGCGCTGCGCGACTACTGGGACAGGCTGCCGCCCGCGGACCGCAAGGACGGGCGGGTAGCCGCCGCCGGGGCGCAATGCTTCATTGCTCTGGACGGGTGCGCGGAGGCCCATCGAATCATCGAGGAAAGCCTGGAGGAGAGCTGGGACCCGACCCTGCTGCCGTTGTACGTCGAGTGCCTGCCGCGCGATGCGCGCAAGCACCTGGAGCGGGCCGAGGCCTGGCTCAAGCGCAACCCGGGCGACCCGATCCTGCTGCTGGCGCTGGGCCTGATCTGCATGAAGCAGGAGCTGTGGGGCAAGGCGCGCAGCTACCTGGAGGCGAGCCTGGCGGTGGAGGCGAGCCATACCGCCTTCGTGACCCTGGGCGAGCTGCTGGAGCGCATCGGCAGGCCGGAAGAGGCGAGCACAGTGTATCGCCGCGGCCTCGACCTCGCTCTGGTACAGTTGAAGGAATGCACCGGCGGGCGGCGCAAGGCCGCCCTGTGAGCTTCCTGTGAATTCGTTACTTCTGAGCTTCGTGTTTGTCTGAGGCATATTCACACCCGTTCCCTGGCGGACACTTGAGGAACGTGGGGGCAGCATGAACGACGTCGATCGCAGCCTGGCGGAGCTGGACAAGGACCAGCCGCTGAAGGAAGACATTCGCCTGCTGGGCAGGCTGCTGGGCGACACGCTGCGCGAGCAGGAGGGCAGCCGCGTGTTCGAGCAGATCGAGCAGATCCGCCAGCTCGCAATCCGCTTCCGCCGGGACGCGGACGAGACGGCGCGCCGCGAGCTGGCCGGTGTGCTGGATCTGCTGAGCCCGGCGGCGAGCGTGGCCGTCATCCGCGCCTTCACCTACTTCTCGCAGCTTGCCAACATCGCCGAGGACCTCGATCACAACCGCCGGCTTCGGTTTCGCCAGCTGACCGGTGCGCCCGCGCCGGAGGGCAGCCTGGCGCTGGCGCTGGCGCGGGCCGGCGAGGCCGGCCACGGCGCCGGGGCCGTCGCCGAGTTCTTCCGCGATGCACTGATGTCGCCCGTGCTCACCGCCCACCCTACCGAGGTGCAGCGCAAGAGCATCCTCGACTGTCAGCTGCACATCGCGCGGCTGCTCACCGAGCGCGACCGCCAGCAGCTCACACCGGAGGAGCTGTCCGCCAACGAGGAGGCGTTGCGGCGCCAGATCCTGACGTTGTGGCAGACCCGCATCCTGCGCGAGCTGCGCCTGACCGTGCGCGACGAGATCGAGAACGGCCTGTCGTACTATCGCTACACCTTCCTGCGGCAGCTGCCGCGCCTGTACGGCGAAATCGAGGACCTGCTGGCGCACAAGTTTCCCGACGCCGGGATCGCGGTGGGGCCGGTGCTGCGGCTGGGCGCGTGGATCGGCGGCGACCGCGACGGCAACCCGTATGTCACCCACGACGTGATGCGGCACGCGCTGGTGCGCCAATCGTCCACCGCGCTGGACTATTTCCTCGACGAGGTCCACCAGCTCGGCAGCGAGCTGTCGCAGTCCTTGCGCGTGGTGACGGTGACGCCTCAGCTGGAGGAGCTGGCCGCGCGCTCCCCGGACCAGTCGGAGCACCGGCGCGACGAGCCCTACCGGCGCGCGCTGACCGGCCTCTATGCGCGGCTCGCAGCCACCTCCCGGACCCTCGACCAGCGTGCTCCGGTGCTGGCGGAGATCGCGCCGTCGCAGCCCTACGCCGATGCGCAGGAGTTCGTGCGGGACCTCGAGATCATCGCGGACTCCCTCACGCGCAATCGCGCCGGCCGGCTCGCCGCCGGGCGGCTGCGGGCATTGATTCGAGCCGCCCAGGTATTCGGTTTTCACCTGGCGCCGCTCGACCTGCGGCAGCACAGCGGAGTGCTCGAGCAGGTCGTCGCCGAGCTGTTCGAGGCCGGTGCCAACCGCCCCGGCTACCTGGCGCTGGGCGAGGAGGAGCGGCGGCGCTGGCTGCTGGAAGAGCTGGCGATTCCCCGGCTGCTGCGCTCGCCGCACCTCGCCTACGGCGAGCTGGCGACCAGCGAGCTGCGGATCCTGGATACCGCTGCCGAGCTGCAGCGGCGCTATGGCGCGCGCGCCCTGCCCAATCACATCATCTCCAACACCAACGGCGTGAGCGACATGCTCGAGCTCGCGCTGCTGCTGAAGGAGGCGGGCTTGCTGCGGCCCGGACAGGCGCCCCGGCTGTCCATGAACATCATCCCGCTGTTCGAGACCATCACCGACCTGCGCGGCTGCGCCGCAATCATGGACGAGCTGCTGCGCGTCCCGCTGTACCGGGAGCTGCTGGAGAGCCGCGGCAACGTCCAGGAGATCATGCTCGGCTACTCGGACAGCAACAAGGACGGCGGCTACCTCACCTCGAACTGGGAGCTCTACAAGGCCGAGGTGAAGCTGGTGGAGGTGTTCAAGCGGCACGGCGTGAAGCTGCGCCTGTTCCACGGCCGCGGCGGCACGGTGGGACGCGGCGGCGGTCCGAGCTACCAGGCGATCCTGGCGCAGCCGCCCGGCACGGTGCTGGGGCAGATCCGCATCACCGAGCAGGGCGAGGTGATCGCCAGCAAGTACGCCGATCCCGACATCGGCCGGCGCAACCTGGAGACCCTGGTTGCCGCTACCCTGGAGGCTACGCTGCTCAACCGTGGCGGGGTCCGCCCCGAGGAGAGCGTCTACCGCGAGGTGATGGAGGAGATGTCCGCGGACGCGTACAGCGCGTACCGCAAGCTGGTGTACGAGACGCCCGGGTTCGTCACCTTCTTCCGCACCGCCACGCCGATCACCGAGATCGCGGATCTGCACGTGGGCAGCCGGCCCGCTTCGCGCAAGAAGTCCGATCGCATCGAGGACCTGCGCGCCATTCCCTGGGTGTTCAGCTGGTCGCTGGCGCGCATCATGCTGCCGGGCTGGTTCGGGTTCGGCGCCGCGGTCGAGCAGCTCGTCGAGCGCCGCGGCCAAGCGGGACTGGACCTGCTCAGGCGGATGCACGCGGAGTGGCCGTTCTTCCGCGCCCTGCTGTCCAACATGGACATGGTGCTCGCCAAGAGCGACATCCACATCGCCTCGCGCTACGCCGAGCTGGTCGCCGACACCGAGCTGCGCAGCCGCATCTTCGGCCTGTATCCAGACCGAATACCGCCGGACCACCCAATACCTGCTGGCGATCAGCGGACAACGCGAGCTGCTGGAGGGCAATCCGCAGCTCGCCCGCAGCTTCCGCAACCGCCAGCCCTACATCGACCCGCTCAACCACCTGCAGGTCGAGTCCCTGCGGCGCTTTCGCGCTGGCGGACAGGACGAGAAAACCAGAGCGGGCGATTTTGCTCACTATCAACGGCATCGCCGCCGGCCTGCGCAACAGCGGCTAGCGGTAGCTATAGAAGGCATTAGGTTAGAGGATCGCAGAGAGACGCGAAAGGCGCGAAGGCGTCGAAGGAGATGCTAGGGCCGGGACGAGCATCTATCGGACGGAGCGCTGCCGACCGACTCCACCGCTCGCTGCTACGCGCCCTTCGGGGTTTCTTTGCGTCCCTGCGTCTTTGCGCCTTTGCGATGAGATTTAGGGGGTAGTCGCCGGAGCGGGGGTAAACGCGTCGGAGAAGAACTCCTCGTCGGGCAGGTTGCAGTTCAACGTGAAGTCCGCGTGGGCGGATTCGACCACGATCGGCGCACCGCAGGCGTAGACCTGATAGCCCGACATATCGGGAAAGTCCTCCATGACCGCGCGATGTACGAAGCCGGTCCGCCCCTGCCACTGGTCTTCGGGGAGGGCTTCGGAGACCACCGGGATGAAGCTGAAGTTGGCGTGCTCGGTCTGCCATTGACGGCACAGCTCGGCCACGTAGATATCCCGGGGCCGGCGCCCGCCCCAGTACAGCACCATCTGCCGCTGCGTGCCCGTGCGGAAAGCGTGCAGGAGGATGCTCTTGACCGGCGCGAAGCCGGTGCCGCTCGCCACGAAGATGATCGGCTTGTCGCTGTCCTCGCGCAGGAAGAAGGTGCCCAGCGGCCCTTCGAAGCGCAGGATGTCCTTCTCCTTCATCCGGTTGAACACATAGTCGGTGAAGGTCCCGGCGGGCATGCTGCGCACGTGCAGCTCCATCTGCGTGTCCTCCTCGGGCGCATTGGCCAGGGAGTAGGCGCGTCGCTTGCCGTCGCGCAGGATGATCTCGACGTACTGCCCGGCGAGGAACTGCAGCCGCTCATTGGCCGGCAGGGACAGGAACAGCACGGCGACGTCGTCTGCCGGCCGCTCGATGCGCTGGACGCGGCAAGGCAGCTTTCTCGCCTGCGCAGCCCCGGCCGCATTGATCTCGCGCGCCTCGATCACCAGGTCGGCGAGCGGTTTGGCGCGGCAGAACAGCGCCAACCCGAGCTTTTTCTCGAAATCCGGCAGGATGTGCGCGGCGTGATTCCCGTAGTCGACCTGGCCCTGCAGGACCTTGCCCTTGCAGGCGCCGCAGGCGCCGTTGCGGCATCCGTAGGCCAGCGTGATGCCGTTGCGCATCGCCGCCTCCAGCACGGTCTCACCCGCGTCGACGTCGAACTCGTGGTTGCTCGGCCTGATGATGACGTGAAACGACATACGCGATGCTCTTCGCCGGGCCCGGCCGCCGATATGGCAGCCGGCGCTCAACTAGAATATGGGGATGAAACGGCTCCTCATCGTCGGCTGTGGCGACGTGGGCATGCGGATGCTCCCGCTGCTGCGTGGCCGCTACCGGCTGTTCGCTTTGACCCGGTCCGGCGAGCGCGATTCCACGCTACGCGCGCTGGGGGTCACGCCCCTGGCCGGCGACTTGGACGATGCGCAAAGTCTGTGCCGCCTCGCGGGGTTGCCGCACGACGTGCTGCATTTCGCGCCGCCTCCCGGCGCCGGCGCGCGCGACGGGCGTACCGGCAACCTGATTCGAGCTCTGCAAAAGGCGCGAAGCATACCACAGCGACTCGTCTACATCAGTACCAGCGGCGTGTATGGAGATTGCGGAGACCGTCTGGTTCACGAGCATGAACCGCTGCGACCGCAGACCGAGCGTGCACTGCGGCGTGCGGACGCCGAGCGGCAGCTGCGCGCCTGGGGACGCAGGAGCGGAGTCGGCGTGGTGATCCTGCGGGTGCCCGGTATCTATGCGGCGGACCGCCTGCCGCTGCAGCGCCTGCGAGCCGGGACGCCGGCACTGGCGGGGCCCGAGGACCCGTATACGAATCACATCCACGCCGACGATCTTGCGCGCACCGTGCTGGCTGCGCTCGCGCGCGGCCGCGGCCAGCGCGCCTACAATGCCTCCGACGACTCGGCCCTGCGGATGGGAGAATACTTCGACCTGGTTGCCGACAGCTTCGGCCTGCCGCGGGCCCCGCGTATCTCGAGGCAGGAAGCGCAGGAACGCATTCCCGAGGTGCTGCTGTCGTTCATGCGCGAGTCGCGCCGCCTTGCCAACACGCGCCTGCGTCGGGAGCTGCGCCTGCGGCTGCGCTATCCGACCGTTGCCCAGGGCCTGGCCTGCATCGAAAAATGCGGGCCGGCCGCAGCGGCCGGCCCCGCGCGCTGATGCAGCACCCGCCCTGCTGCCGGTGAGACGTATACACTTACCCACCCGCTCCCTACAGGCTGCTCAAACCCCGCTTCCGGCCGATGGAATCCGTCCTGCTCATCCTCAGCAACCTGCCCGATCGTGAGCGCGCACTCAGGCTCGCCTCCGCGCTGGTCGAGGAACGGCTGGCTGCTTGTGTCAACGTGCTGGGGGAGTGCACATCGGTGTATCGATGGCGGGGTGCGGTGGAGACGGCCTCCGAAGTGCCGGTGCTGATCAAGACCCGCGAAAGCCTCTATCCGCGGGTCGAGGAAACCATCCGCAAGCTGCATCCTTACGCGGTACCCGAGGTCATCGCCCTGCGGTTGAGCGACGGCCTGCCCGCTTATCTGCAGTGGGTGCTGGAGGAGTCTGGCAGTGACTGAGTCCGCCGGGTTCAGCCTGTTTGCCCTGACGCTGGCCGGCAGCCTGCTCGCGCCTCCGCTGGGAGCGGCCCGGGAGATCACGCTCGAGACGCTGCCCCAGGGCTGCGCCGGCGCCGGCGTATGCGATACGCCTCAGCGCAGCGCCGCTCGCCTCCAGTTGGCAGCCCTCGAAGGCGAAGCCGGGGACGCGAGCGACACGGGCGGTGTGCTGTCCAGGCTGCGCAAGCTCACAGCCGAGCCCGAGCCGGAGTTTCTCCCGGTCGATCAGGCATTCAAGGTGAGCGTGCGCGCGCGCGATGCGCACACTCTGGTCGCCGAGTTCGTACCCGCCAAAGGCTACTACCTGTATCGCGACAAGCTGGGAGTCGCGCCCGGCGCCGACTCGGGGGTCGCGGTGAAATCCCTGACCCTGCCGCGGGGCGAGCTCAAGAACGATCCGAACTTCGGCGATACGGAGGTGTTTCATACCCCGGTGCAGGTGGTGGTCGCGCTCGAGCGCAAACGCGCCGGCGAGCAGCGCATCGGCGTGGAAACGAGCTTCCAGGGCTGCGCCGAAGCCGGCCTGTGCTATCCGCCCGAGCGCAAGCGCTTCGACGTGGTGCTGGCGGCCTTCGATGCGGGTGGCACTCAGCCGCGGAGCGTAGCCGCGGCGGCTGGCGGACCCGGGGTCGCCGAGCAGCCGCCTGCGCCAGAGCCGGCAGCTGCTGTGCCCGAGTCGCCGTCTGCCGCGGTTGCGCCCGTCGATGAGAGCTCGCAGGTGGCGCAGCTCCTGCGCGAGCGCAGCTTCTGGGGAGTCGTCGCCAGCTTCTTTGGCTTCGGTGTGCTGTTGTCCTTTACACCCTGCGTGTTCCCGATGATCCCGATCCTGTCCGGGATCATCGTCGGCCAGGGCCATCGCCTCAGCCGAAGCCACGCGCTGCTGCTGACCTCCGCCTACGTCCTGGGGATGGCCTTCACCTATGCCGCCGCGGGCATCGCCGCGGGGTTGTCCGGCACCCTGCTGGCAACCGCCCTGCAGACGCCGTGGGTGCTTGGCGCGTTCGCCGTGCTGTTCGTGGTGCTCGCGCTGTCGATGTTCGGCGTGTACGACCTGCAGCTCCCCACCGCACTGCAGAGCAGCCTGTCGGATGCGTCCAATCGGATGCGGGGCGGCACCGTCTGGGGCGTGCTGGCCATGGGCGCCCTGTCCGCAGTGATCGTGGGCCCCTGCGTGGCGGCGCCGCTGGCGGGCGCGCTTCTGTATATCAATCAAACGCGCGATGCGGTCCTGGGCGGCACCGGGTTGTTCGCAATGGCGCTGGGCATGGGTGTGCCGCTGCTGGCAGTGGGTGCCTCGGCGGGTGCGCTGATGCCGCGCGCGGGTGCCTGGATGCAGACGGTGAAGAACTTCTTCGGCGTGGTCCTGCTGGGGCTCGCGATCTGGATCGTGGCACCGATCCTCCCAGCGGTGGTCCAGATGCTTCTGTGGGCGGCGCTGCTGATCTGTGCGGCGATCTACCTGCATGCGCTGGATCCTCTGCCGCATGGCGCCTCGGGCTATCGAAAGCTGTGGAAGGGGGTGGGGGTGATTGCGCTCCTGGTGGGGGTGGCCCTGCTGCTCGGTGCCTTGTCGGGCGGGCGGGACATCCTCCAGCCGCTCGCCGGCCTGCGCACCGCGGGGGGCGCTGGCGAATCGGTCCAGGCCGGGCCCCGCTTCGTCAAGGTCGTATCGCTGGCGGATCTGGAGCAGAAGCTGGCGCAGGCCGGGGGCCAGCCGGTGATGCTGGACTTCTATGCCGACTGGTGCGTCTCCTGCAAGGAGATGGAGCGCTTCACGTTTACCGACCCGAAGGTGCGCGCCCGCATGGAGCGCATGCTGCTGCTCAAGGCCGACGTTACCGCCAACTCACCCGATGACGCGGCTCTGCTCCAGCGTTTCGGCCTGTTCGGGCCGCCCGGGACCATCTTCTTCGATGCGGGCGGCAGGCAACTCGCCCGGCGCGTCATCGGCTTTCAGCCGGCCGAGCAGTTCGCGGCGTCTCTGGACGCCGTGCTGCAGCCCGCCTCATGAGCAGGGCCTGGCAGGCGGCCCTGTTCGGGATCGTGGCCGGCGTTGCCCTGGCTGCGGGACTGCTGCTCCATCCGTGGAACCGGGAGCCCGGGGTCCAGCCCCCGGCGTCCGCTACCGACCTGATGCGGGCAGCGCTCCCGGACCTGACCGGGCAGTCGCAGCCTCTCAACCAGTGGCAGGGCAGAGTCCTGGTGGTGAACTTCTGGGCCACCTGGTGCGCCCCGTGCCGGGAGGAGATCCCCGCGCTGATCCGGGTCCAGAACAAGCTCGGCCCCCAGGGGCTGCAGATCATCGGCATCGCCATCGATCAGCTCGAGAGGGTCAAGCCCTACTCGGCAGCGATGCGGATCAACTACCCAATCCTGGTCGGGGAACTGGACGCGATGGATCTTGCGCAACAGGCGGGCAACCCGCTTGGAGGCCTGCCCTTCACCGTGGTTCTGGACCGCTCCGGAAAACCGGTGCGGAGCCAGCTCGGTGGCCTGAGCCAGGAAAAGCTGGAACGGATCGTCCAGCCGCTGCTCTGAGGACCTACCAGCGGGGATCCCGCCGCCATCTCCCGTGAACGTGCATGCTTGTGCGATCCGCAGAAGCGGTCGTTCCGGCGCTCTCTCAAGGCCGCCTGCGAGCGGCCGTTATAGCCCTGCCAGAGATGTCAAACTCCTTGAAAATCTGGACAACTTGCTGCTACCTGCGGCAAACTTGACGACATGACGACCCCAACAAAGCGGGCGGAGGAGGCCGCAGCAGCGCGCCAGGTCCTGGTGGTGCACGGCCCGAACCTGAATCTGCTCGGTACGCGGGAGCCACTGGTGTATGGCTCCGTGACCCTGGAAGCTATCAATGCGACGCTGAGCGAGCGCGCCGGCAGCGCCGGCGCCGCGTTGTCCGTCTTTCAGAGCAATGTCGAAGGCGAACTGGTCACGCGCATCCAGCAGGCCGGACGGGACGGTACCGAGTTCATCATCATCAATCCGGCCGCCTACACGCACACCAGCGTAGCGATGCGGGACGCGCTGGCCGCGGTGAAGATCCCGTTCATCGAAGTGCACGTGTCCAATGTGTTCGCCCGCGAGCCCTTCCGCCACCACTCCTACTTTACCGACCTGGCCGTCGGGATGATCTGCGGGCTCGGGGCGCGCGGCTACGAGCTGGCTCTGGACTACGCGCTGCAGGCGCAAAGGAGGGCCTAGGTGGACTTGCGCAAGCTCAAGAAGCTGATCGATCTGGTGCAGGAATCGGGCATCGCCGAGCTCGAGATCACCGAGGGCGAGGAGAAGGTCCGTATCAGCCGCATCAATCAGGGGCCGCAGACGGTCCTGACCATGCCTTCGACGGGACATCTGGCGATGCCCCCGGCACTCGCAGCGGCGGCGCCGGCCGCAGTGGCCGCTCCGGCGGCGGCCCCCGACAAGGTCGAGGGGCACATCGTCAAGTCACCCATGGTGGGGACCTTCTACCGCGCCCCCTCGCCCGGCGCCAAGGCGTTCGTGGACGTCGGCGACCGCGTGAGCCCGGGCGACACGCTGTGCATCATCGAGGCCATGAAGCTGCTCAACGAGATCGAGGCCGACCAGGGCGGCGCGATCAGGGAGATCTACGTGGAGAACGGCCAGCCGGTGGAGTACGGCGAGCCGCTCTTTTTGATTGTTTGAGTGCAGCTGCTTAAGCCACAGAGGACACAGAGAACACAGAGAGAATAACAACGGCGGGTTCGTAACCGGGTGAGGAGCGTGCTTCCCGCGGGTGCACGTGGATCGACTCCCGGCGCCGGGGGATGGGCTCAATTCTCTGTTCTCTGTGTCCTCTGTGCTCTCTGTGGCTCGGTTTTTCCAAGCCAATGTTCGAAAAAATCCTCATAGCCAACCGCGGCGAGATCGCGCTGCGCGTCCAGCGTGCCTGCCGCGAGCTGGGCGTCAAGACCGTGGCCGTGCACTCGGAGGCCGACTCCGAGGCCAAGTACGTGCGCCTCGCCGACGAGTCGGTGTGCATCGGTCCGCCTCCCTCCGCGCAGAGTTACCTCAACATTCCGGCGATCATCAGCGCGGCCGAGGTCACCGACGCCGAGGCCATCCACCCCGGCTACGGATTCCTGTCGGAGAACGCCGACTTCGCCGAGCGGGTGGAGAAAAGCGGGTTCGTGTTCATCGGTCCGCGGCCCGACACCATTCGCCTGATGGGCGACAAGGTGAGCGCCAAGCACGCCATGATCAAGGCCGGAGTGCCGGTGGTGCCCGGCTCGGATGGCGCGTTGCCGGAGGCTCCTGACGAGGTCATCAAGATCGCCCGCTCCATCGGCTACCCGGTGATCATCAAGGCCTCGGGCGGCGGCGGCGGGCGTGGCATGCGAGTGGTGCACACGGAAGCCGCGCTCCTCAACGCGGTCACCATGACCCGCACCGAGGCCCAGTCCGCCTTCGGCAACCCGATGGTCTACATGGAGAAGTTCCTCGAGAACCCGCGCCACGTGGAGATCCAGGTGCTGGCCGACGAGCACCGCAACGCGGTCTACCTGGGCGATCGCGACTGCTCCATGCAGCGCCGCCACCAGAAGATCATCGAAGAGGCGCCGGCCCCGCTCATCAATCCGCGGTTGAAAGCGCGCATCGGCGAGCGCTGCGCGGAGGCCTGCCGCAAGATCGGCTACCGCGGCGCAGGTACCTTCGAGTTCCTGTTCGAAAAGGACGAGTTCTACTTCATCGAGATGAACACGCGGGTGCAGGTGGAGCACCCGGTCACCGAGATGATCACCGGCATCGACATCGTGCAGGCACAGATTCGTGTCGCCGCCGGTCAAAAGCTGCCGTTCAAGCAGCGCGATGTGCAGTTCCGTGGACACGCGATCGAGTGCCGCATCAACGCCGAGCATCCGTACAAGTTCACCCCTTCCCCCGGGCGCATCGCCTCGTTCCACGTCCCCGGCGGGCCCGGCATCCGGGTGGATTCGCACGTCTACGCCAACTACTTCGTCCCGCCTCACTACGACTCGCTGATCGGCAAGGTGATCGCCTGGGCCGACACGCGCGAGCAGGCCATCGCCAAGATGCGCATCGCGCTCTCGGAGATGATCGTGGAGGGCATCCAGACCAACCTGCCGCTGCACCAGGAGCTGATGCTCGATTCCGCCTTCGTGCGCGGTGGCACCAACATCCACTACCTGGAAGGCAAGCTCTCCAAGCAGAACCGGCCGGACTAGCCTGCGGTCACACCAATGCCCTGGTTGGCGCTCAGTCTCGAGCTCGACGCGAGCCGGGCCGAAGAACTCGCTGATGCCCTGCTCGAAGCCGGCGCTGTGTCGGTGGAGATCACCGATGCGCAAGCCGGGACTGCGCAGGAGCGCCCGATCTTCGGCGAGCCCGGAGCCGAGCCCGCCAGCGGCTGGGAGGTGAACCACGTGACTGCCCTGTTCGACGCGCAGACCGACGTGGAAGCGGCGGCGCGTGCCGCACTGACCGCCGTCGGGGTGGCGAGCGTGCCGCCGCTGCGCGTCTCGCCGGTCGCGGAGCAGGATTGGGTGCGCGCCAGCCAGCAGCAGTTCACGCCGGTTCAGATTTCATCGCGCCTGTGGATTGTGCCCAGCTGGTGCCAGGAGCCGGATCCGGCCGCTGTCAATCTGCGCCTCGATCCCGGCCTGGCTTTCGGCACGGGCGGTCACCCCACCACCTGGCAATGCCTGCGCTGGCTGGAGGTCAATCTGGCCGCGGGCGCCTCGCTGCTGGATTATGGTTGCGGCAGCGGCGTGCTGGCGATCGCTGCGAAAAAGCTGGGTGCCGGTGCGGTGGTGGCGGTGGACATCGACCCGCGCGCGGTTCAGGCGAGCCGGGATAATGCCAAGGCCAACGCGGTCGAAATCCACGTGGCCGGACCCGATGCCGTGCCGGCGGGGCCCTATGACGTGGTGGTCGCCAACATTCTGTCCAACCCGCTGCGGCTTCTTGCGCCGCTGCTGGCCACCTTCACACGGCCGGGCGGACAGGTGGTGCTGGCCGGGATCCTCGACCAGCAGGCGGGGGCCGTGGCAGCCGCCTACTCTGCGTGGTACGACGTGCAGGTGGCCACGCAGAACGACGGCTGGACCTGCCTCGCCGGCGCGCGAAAATCATAGCCTTTGCTGCCTCTCAATGCTTACCGCGCCATGAGCATGTTCACCCGCTGCCCCCATTGCGACACCGTGTTCCGGGTGACCCCCCAGCAGCTGCAGGTGTCCAGCGGCCAAGTGCGCTGTGGGCGCTGCCAGGAAGTGTTCGATGCCTTCTCGACGCTGACCTCCAGACTCCCGGGCGGGAGAGCTGGATGAGGCGGCGGTCGCCGCGGCACGGCCCGAACAGCCGGTCCGGCGCGAGCGTTACGAGTCGCCCGTAGCGGGCGAGGAGCCCGCGCCGGCGGGGATCTTGGCTGCGCGCGAGCCGGCGCCGTCCCCCGTGCGCGCGGCCGCGAGTCCCGCCGCGCCGCCGGCTCCAGCCAGCGCGCCTGAACCGGAGATTCTCACGCTGCCCCCCGAGCTGTTCGGCGATGCCGCCGGCCCGCCCGGCCGCCGCTGGCCCTGGCTGTGTGCGAGTCTGCTCGGTGTGCTCGCCCTGGCGGCGCAGGCGGCCTGGTTCTTCCCCGGCGCGATTGCTCTGCGGCTGCCGACCCTGCGCCCGCTGCTCGTGCAATACTGTGGGTGGACCGGCTGCAGGATCGAGTTGCCGCACGTGCCGGACTTGCTCTTCATCGAGGCCTCCGACCTGCAGCTGCTGGACCCTGCCCATCCCAACGAGGTGATGTTGACGGCCACCGTGCGCAATCGCGCTGCCTTCCAGCAGGCACTGCCGCTGCTCGAGCTCACGCTTACCGACAGCGCGAACCGCACCGCCGCCAGAAGGGTATTCAAGCCGGCCGAGTATCTGGGAACCATCCTGGGGCCCGACGAAGGCATTGGGGCCGGCCAGGAAGTGTCGGTTCGTCTGTATCTGGACACCGGCGATCTGAAAGCTGCAGGCTACCGACTCTATCTGTTCTTCGTATGAACACGCCACTTTCGCCCGGAGCCGGCTCCGCGTCCGGCAGCACGAGCACACGGCTTCGGCGCACGGCATTGTATGACGAGCACGTGCGGCTCGCTGCCCGCCTGACGGATTTCGGCGGCTGGGAGATGCCGCTGCACTATGGCTCGCAGATCGAGGAGCATCACCGCGTGCGGCGCGCGGCCGGCATGTTCGATGTCTCGCACATGCTGGCGCTCGATGTGCGCGGCCACGCGGCGCGCCCGTTCCTGCGCCAGCTTCTGGCGAACGACGTGGGCAGGCTCACGCTGCCGGGGAAGGCGCTCTACTCCTGCCTGCTGCGCGAGGACGGCGGAATCCTGGATGACCTCATCGCGTACTATCTGACCGAGGACTGGTTCCGGCTGGTGGTCAACGCAGGCACTGCGGACAAGGACCTCGCCTGGATTCTGGCGCAGCGCGACCGCTTCGCTGCCGATCTGGAAGTGCAACCGCGCCGCGACCTTGCCATGATCGCCGTGCAGGGTCCCCAGGCACGCGCCAGCCTCTGGCAGGCACGCCCGCAGACACGGGTCGACAGCGAGGCACTCGCCGTGTTCCAAGGCGTGCAGACCGGCGGGTTGTTCGTCGCTCGGACCGGCTACACGGGCGAGGACGGATTCGAAATCATCCTGCCGGCAGCGCAGGCGGTGCAAGCTGTGGCGCGAGTTGCTCACCGCCGGCGTTGCGCCGTGCGGGCTGGGTGCCCGGGACACGTTGCGGCTGGAAGCCGGGATGAGCCTGTATGGCCAGGACATGGACGAGTCGGTGACGCCCCAGGAGGCAGGGCTGGGATGGACGGTTGCGATGAAGGACGATCGCGAGTTCATTGGCCGCGAGGGGCTGCGATCGCGAACGCCGCGGTTCCAGATGCTCGGGCTGGTGCTGCGAGACAGGGGCGTGCTGCGTGCGCATCAAGCGTTGCGCGGTGCGCACGGCGCCGGGGAGATCACCAGCGGAACCTTCTCGCCTACGCTGGGCTGTTCCATCGCGCTCGCTCGAGTGCCGCCCGCCTGCCGGCCTGGCGAGCGCATTGAGGTCGAGATCCGCGAGCGGTGGTTGCAGGCCGAGATAGTAAGATACCCGTTCGTCAGGATGGGCCGCAGCCTGCTGCCCGCCTGACCCGAACCCTTTGCACCAGCGCGGAGCCCCCCATGACGGTCCCGACCGATCTCAAATACACCGCCAGCCACGAGTGGGCCCGGCTGGACCCCGACGGCAGCGTCACTGTGGGCATCACGCACCATGCTCAGGACCGCCTGGGCGACCTCGTGTATGTGGAGAACCCCGCCGTGGGCAAGCGGTTCCAGAAGGGGCAGGAGTGCGGCGTGGTCGAATCGGTGAAGGCCGCCTCCGACATCTACGCACCGGTGTCGGGCGAAGTGATAGCGATCAACGAAGCGCTGTCGGGCAATCCCGAAAAGGTCAACCAGGACGCCTATGCCGCCTGGATGTTCAAGCTCAAGCCCAGCGATCCCGCGGAGCTGAACGGTTTGCTGGATGCGGCGGGGTACCAGAAGCTGATTGAAAGTGAGGCGTGAGGCGTGAGGCGTGAGGCGGCCAGACACGCCCTGCGCTGCGGCACGCTCCGTTCCATCCGCGCGCGCGGCAGAGCGCCCCGTCTCGTCGCCGCTGCGCGCGCGACGCCTCACGCCTCACGCCTCACGCCTGACTAGATTGCCCTTCATTCCCCACACCGACGAAGACGTGCGCGCGATGCTCGCGGCCATCGGTGCCAGCGACATCGACACGCTGTTCGACGAGATTCCCGCCAGCTTGCGGGGCGCGCGACTGACCGCGGTTCCGCCCGGGGCGAGCGAGCAGCAGATCACCCGGGTGATGCACGAGCGGGCCGAGCAGGACGGACGCTGGCTCAACTTCATCGGTGCCGGCGCCTACGAGCATCACATTCCGGCGGCGGTCTGGCAGATCGCCACCCGCGGCGAGTTCTATTCGGCCTATACGCCCTACCAGGCCGAGGCGAGCCAGGGCACTCTGCAGACCCTGTACGAGTACCAGTCCATGGTCGCGTCGCTGACCGGACTGGACGCAGCCAACGCCAGCCTCTACGACGGCGCCTCCGGGCTGGCCGAGGCCATCCTGATGGCGGTGAGGCTGCACAAGTCCTCGCGCCGGGTGCTGATTCCCGCCACGGTGCATCCGACCTATCGCAAGGTCGCGCGCACCATCGTAGCGAACCAGCAGATCGAGCTGGTCGAGCTGCCCTACTGCACCGAACAGGGCGTGACGCTGCCGGAGTCCTTGACCCGTCTGGGCGCCGAAGCGTTCGCGGCGCTGGTCATCCCGCAGCCGAACTTCTTCGGCTGCCTGGAACGTGTGCACGAGCTGACCGACTGGGCGCAGGCGCAGGGTGCACTGGTGATCGGCGTGGTCAATCCGGTTGCCCTTGCTCTGCTGGCCCCGCCCGGCCAGTGGGGCAGCCGGGGCGCCGACATAGCCGTGGGCGAAGGACAACCGCTGGGCGTGCCGTTGAGCAACGGCGGACCCTACTTCGGCTTCATGTCCTGCAAGCAGGCGCATGTGCGGCAGATGCCGGGGCGCATCGTGGGTCGCACGCTGGACCGCGACGGCAAGCCCGGCTTCACCCTCACGCTGCAGGCGCGCGAACAGCACATCCGCCGCTCCAAGGCGACCTCCAACATCTGCACCAACCAGGGCCTGGCGGTCACCGCGGCCACCATTCACATGGCGCTGCTGGGGCCCCGGGCGCTCAAGAACGTCGCGCTGGCCTGTCACGCCAATTTGCTCGAGCTGCTGGAGCGGGTCGAGCGTGCGGCCGGCGTCCGGCCGCGCTTCGCAGCGCCGGCGTTTCATGAGAGCGTGCTGGCACTCGAGGCCGATTCAGCGGGCGTGCTGGCCACGCTGCGCACGCAAGGGATCCTGGGCGGATTCGATCTCGCCGCGGACTATCCCGAGCTCACCGGCTCTGTGCTGGTCTGCGCGACCGAGACCAAGACGACGGAGGACCTCGACCGCTACGCTTCCGCGCTGGCTGCGGCACTGCGCTGAGGCCGGAGCCCGCAGCAGCCCCATTTCCACCCATTAACATCAGGAGACCCGAATGACGAACGTGACGCTGAAAGGCAATCCCGTTCCGGTCGCCGGCCAGCTACCGAAGGCAGGTGCGCGCGCGGGCGACTTCACGCTGGTCAACAAGGACCTCCAGAACGTGAGTCTGGAGACCTTTGCCGGCAAGCGCAAAGTGCTCAACATCGTGCCGAGCCTGGACACGCCCACCTGCCAGACATCCACTCGCGTGTTCAACGAGAAGGCGGCGGGCGTCGCCAATGCCGTCGTGCTGGTGGTGTCCGCCGACCTGCCCTTCGCCATGGCGCGCTTTTGCGGCGCCGAGGGGTTGAACAATGTCATCACGCTGTCCACGTTGCGCGACGACGGCTTCCACCGGCGCTACGGGGTCGATATCGTCGGTGGTCCCCTGGAGGGTCTGACTGCCCGCGCCGTAGTGGTGCTCGACGAGAGCAACCGGGTGCTGCACTCGGAGCTGGTGCCGGAGATCGCCAACGAGCCCAACTACGAAGCGGCGCTCGCCGCGCTGAAGTGAGCCCGCGGCAGACCGGCAGCGCGGTCTTGGGTCGGCCTCGATCGCCGCTATCTGCCATCGCAGCGCCATGACGCAGCTCATCTTCGATCTATCCAGGCCCGGGCGCGGCAGCCGCCAGTATGCGGTGCAGCCGGCGACGGGCGCGCGCGGCCTTCCCGCCGAGCTGCTGCGTCGCGACGCGCCGCTGCTGCCGGAGGTCTCCGAGCTGGACGCCGTGCGCCACTACACCCGGCTGTCGCAGCAGAATTTCTCCATCGATACGCAGTTCTACCCGCTGGGTTCCTGCACCATGAAGTACAACCCGCGGGCCTGCAACAGCCTGGCGATGCTCGGCCCCTTCCTGACGCGGCACCCGCTCGCACCGGCCGAAACCGGTCAGGGGTACCTCGCCTGCCTGTATGAACTGCAGGAGATGCTGAAGGACGTCACCGGCATGGCGGGCGTGAGCCTCGCGCCCATGGCGGGGGCCCAGGGTGAGTTTGCGGGTGTCGCCATGATCCGCGCGTGGCACACCGCGCGCGGCGACTCTGCGCGCCAGGAGATCGTCGTGCCCGATGCGGCGCACGGCACCAACCCCGCCACCGCGACCATGTGCGGCTTCAGTGTGCGTGAGATCCCCACCGACCGCGACGGCAATGTCGACATCGATCGCTTGCGCGCCGCGGTGGGGCCGCAGACCGCGGGCCTGATGCTGACCAATCCCTCCACGCTCGGCGTGTTCGAGCAACGCATCCTCGACATCCGTGACGTCGTGCACGCTGCGGGCGGGCTGCTGTACTACGACGGCGCCAACCTCAACGCCATCCTGGGCAAAGTCAAACCGGGCGCGATGGGCTTCGACGTCATTCACATGAACCTGCACAAGACCTTCTCCACGCCGCACGGCGGCGGCGGTCCGGGCGCGGGGCCGGTCGGCGTGGCACCGCATCTGTTGCCGTTTCTGCCCATCCCGATGGTCGGCGCGGATGCCCAGGGCTACCGCTGGCTTGCTGAGGCGGATTGCCCGCAGTCCATCGGCCGGCTGTCGGCGCATGCGGGCAACGCTGGGGTGCTGGTGCGCGCCTACGTGTACGCCCGCATGCTGGGTCGCGAGGGCATGGCGCGAGTCGCCGAGTATGCAACGCTCAACGCCAATTACCTGATGGCGCAGTTGCGCAGTGCGGGCTTCGAGGCCGCCTTTCCCAAGCGGCGCGCCAGCCACGAGTTCATCGTTACGTTGCGCGCTCTGAAGGAGGAGACCGGCGTGACCGCGATGGACTTCGCCAAGCGCCTTCTCGACAAAGGCTTCCATGCCCCGACGACCTACTTTCCGATGCTGGTGCCGGAGTGCCTGCTGATCGAGCCCACGGAAACCGAATCGAAGGAAACCCTCGATGCGTTCGTCGCTGCGATGAGGCAGGTGCGGGAGGAAGCTTATGCCGACGCGCAGCTGGTACGCTCTGCACCTCACACCACCCCGGTGCGCAGGCTCGACGACGTGAAAGCGGCTCGCGACCTGGATCTGGCATGGAAAAAACCGAGCAAGTAAGCCCGCATAAGGGCAAGACCGGGCTGCGGCGTATCTTCAACGCGCTGTTCTATACCGTCGACGGCTTTCGCGCCGCCTATCGGCACGAAGACGCGGTCGTCATCAATGCCATACGGGCTCGCTGCGTCATCTGACGGCGCGATGAGTTCGTTGGGATTGAGAGTGGCAAACACGGCCCGTTGAGTGACACCAGTTGACTGCGAAGCGTTGCGTCGGCTTCTGTCGAATCCGGCGCCGGTGATTGGGTCAGCAACGCCGTGAGTTGGACAGCCAATTCGCCGGCCTGTGTTTCATCGTCGCTTTCGAGCCACTCGCGACCAGCGACCCGCGGGAATGACGGGCTGAGACTCGCTGCCGTCGATCATGCCGGTGTAGAAGTGCCACACGTCGGCGTTCCCGAGACTGTCGGCGTGAGGGTTGCCCGCGGAGATCGAATCGGCACAGTCTCCCGCGAGCGACCAGGTACGCGATTTCTCCGTCGACTTCGTTGATCGGCAGATCGATCTCGGTAGATCGCAACTGTGCTCGCCGTTTCGCGGCCCGACGATCAGCGAGACCAGATCCCCCTGGCGAATTTCGAGGCCTCCACCGGCTCGGGCTCGACGACGCCCCGAGGTTACATTCGCCCGATTGCAGCACCCGACGATGTGAGCCGTGCCGCACTTCGAGGGACCAACTGACTCCGTTGCCGCAGCCGGGATGGGCATGCCGCACGCGCGGCTGAACATTGACCTTGCCATCGATCGGGCTGCGCCAGCCGGCGGCGACCCAACGCTCGGGCCGGGGATGCACCGCCACCTGATGCGGATTCATCTCGCCGGGAATGTTCACCATGTGGTCGGACGAGTTTGCGACCAGCGAACAAAGCATCGAGTCCGGGAAGCGTCCAGCCCTTGCACGAAGTCATAGTCCGCTCCCTGCATGCGGCTGATGCAGATATTCATCAATCTCACGCTGCCCCGCGAGATTCCCAGATAGTCCAGCCACGCGGTCGAGCAGATGCGGATCGAGATCCCCGGCGGCGGCCACTTCTTCCAGAGGAAATGTTTCCGCCGCCAGCCGAGCTTCGAAGGCGGCCGCCAGGTATTGATCGGTTTGTGCCAGCCCTTGTTCCGCATTGCGACAGCGCATGCTGTCATGGCGCCCACGTCCCGCAGCGCGAACTGTCGGTCGTGCCGGTCGCTCGATCCGGGGATTGAGCCATTCGACATTCGCCGCGTCGCGGCTCGACGCGGTACGCGCGACCAGCCGCACATGGATGTCTTCGCTATCTTGTTCATTGAGAGCCACGCGGATAGTCGCGGAGTCGTGACGACCGGCGAGACCGCCGCCTGCCACGGACGGATGTTGCCGAAATGACCCACGGTGTTGAATTTCCAGAGTTGCTCCTGCCATGAGCGAACCTCGGCACTGAGTCGCTCGCCATCGTCGCTGCTCGCTGCCCGCCAGCTCTCGCGGAGGCTGATCGAGCAACACCGAGTGCCCTCTCGTTCGTCAACATCTTGGCGAGGTGCGCGAAGTACTGACGGTTCAGTCCGCCTCGTCCGCGATCCGATCGACTGATTCGCGTCCTGCAGCAGTTCATCGCGATGGGCGATCAATGCCGCGAAGTAAGGGCGTCAGATCGACGCGGCCATCCTCTTCAGTAACGCTCAGGGGTTGGCGACGCTCCACTGATTGAGCGCTCATGTCGAGATTGGCGCTGGTGTTCTGCAGATAGATGCTGCGAATCTCCGAGACGATTTCGTTTGTCCAGTCCCTGCGCGTGGTGCCTTCCGAGAACCGAATGCCTTCGGGCAGCAGCACCAGATGCGAAGCGACATCGCGACCGGCGGCTAGATACTTCTCGACGAGTGCAGGCGACATGACGAGTGACTGCCCGGTATTCGTGAACCCTTCGCCGGCAGCCCCGTCGACGGGAAACTCGCGGGCCGGTTCGATGGGATGCCGGTCAAATCCTGAATCGTGTAGGTGTACTCGGCATTGTTCAGCCGGCGGAGCACGACGGGCCGGGATCGCCGGCATTGGCGAACGCCTCGGCATCGAGATAGTTCGCGACCCATGTTTCGAGCGCCTCGCGTTCGGCCGCATCGGTTGGTCGGCATCCTCGGGCGGCATCTCGCCGTTGGCCAGCATCGGGCCACCTTCTGCCACGCCGGCGGATCGGTGCGGACGGCGTCGAAGTCGGCGAACCGTTCGAGGTCGAGTTCTCCCTGATGCTCGATTGTCGTGTGACAGTCGAGGCAATACCGCTGAACGATCGGCTGTATGTCCCGCTCGTATGCCGACTGAAGTGTGTCGAAAGTGACTGTGCCGTCGCTCGGGCACGATCATCGCTGTCGGCGTCAGAGGACAGCCAGAGGCCGCCGCTCACCGCAAGCAGAGTGCAGCAGAGACAGCAGGCAAGCGAACAACGCATTTTCATGATCGAAGGTGGGAAGTGTCGTGCGGCGAGAGTGTCGATCCATCAACGTCACCTCCATGTTCGGGAGAAGCCCGGCAGGCCGCAAGTGTATGGGGAGGAAGCCTGCCAGGGTCACACTTCTTCGCACGATTCGCGCAACTCCCGAATGTGCTCGACCGTCGTACCGCAACAGCTACCGATGATGTGAGCGCCGCGTTTAGCCACTCTTCCGCCGCCTTGCCGTAGGCGATTGGATCGGCTCCGATCGACGGCTCCCAGGTTCCATCCCGCCGCATCCAGCCGGCGTTGGCGTAGGCGCCGATTGGGACGGTTCCCGCCACTGATTTCAATTGCGCGAGACAATCGGGCACTCGCTCCACGGGCAGGCAGTTGACAAGGACGCCCTGCACGCCCAGCGACATGACGGCCCGGGCAGCGTCGATGAGCGACTCTCCCGACAGGAGCCGGCCGTCGGAACCGACGACGAAACTCACCAGCGTCGGCAATCCCGTTGCGACGGCTGCCCTCGCGGCTATCACGGCTTCACGAATCGTGACCTGCGTCTCGACGAGCATCAGATCGACGCCCGACTGTTGCAGATTCTCGGCATGGGCTTGATGGGCTGCCGTCAGCACCTGATCGCCCGGCGTCGCATCGGGCGAGTAGCAGTCGGCCACCGGAGCGATCGAGCCCGCGATCCACGCCCGACCTGCTGAGCGTCGCGGGCGATCTCCACAGCCCGCGCCGTGCAGTTCGAGCGCCGGTCGCTCAAGACCACCGCAGCGAGATTGACGGCATGTGTGCGAAACGTGTTGGCCGTCACGATCTCCGCGCCGGCTTCCACATAGTCGCGATGAATCGCGGCCAGCACGTTGGGTGCATCGAGAATCGCGGCGGCCGACCACAATGGCGTCTTCAACTCGACGCCCCGCCGCTGCAGTTCGGTTCCCGTCGGCCCGTCCAGGAGGATGGGTCGTCGGTCTGCGAGGCGTGTGAAGAAGTAGGCATAGTGATCTTCGCTCCGCGAAAGCAGCGTCAGTCTTGATTGCGTCTGAAGATGATACTCGGATAGACCCGCAATACAGACAAATCTTAGCAATCTCGGCGTTCGCCAATGCCACCGCATCTTTCGCGGAGCAAACGGCGACTATTTCAACAACGACCGCAGCGTTCGCATATTGACGGCGTCCATCTCCTCGCCCTCGCGTTTCTCCTTCTTGGTCTCCAGGTACATCGGCAGCGACTTGGAAGCGTTTGTCGTTCAGCAGCCAGCGGAACGCGCCGATGCCGATCTTGCCTTCGCCGATGTGGGCGTGGCGGTCGACGCGGGAGCCGAGCGGCTTCTTGCTGTCGTTGAGGTGGAACGCCCGCACGCAGTTCGAGGCCGACGATGTCATCGAGCTGCTGCAATCGTCGCCTTGTATTCTGTCTCGGTGCCGAGCGGATAGCCGGCGGCGAAGATGTGGCAGGTGTCGATGCAGACCCGCCGACGCGCTCGGGTCGTTCGACGCCGCTCCAGATGGCGCCAGGTGCTCGAACCTGCAGCCGAGGCAGGACCCCTGGCCGGCGGTGGCTTCGAGCCAGACCTGGGTCTTCGATGCCCTGGCGTGCGCTGGATGCACTTCGTTCGACGCCCGTCGACGATGCGCTTGAGGCCGTCTTCCTCGCTGCCGTGGTGGCCGCGCCGGGATGCATGACGACGCCGTCGAGTGCCCAAGCGCCTCGGCCCGTTCGCAGTTCGTGCGACGAAGCGCATCGACCGACTTCTGCCAGAGCTCCTTGTCCGGGCTGGCCAGGTTGATGAGATAGCGAATCGTGGCGCACGGATGCTGCGAGCCCGTGCGTCTCGAGGGCTTCGCGAAACAGCGCGCACGTCTTCGTCGGTGAGCGGCTTGGCCCGCCATTGGTTGTTGTTCTTGGTGAAGATCTGGACGGTGTCCATCCCGACGCGGCCGGCGGCTTCGACGGCCTTGTAGTAGCCGCCGGCGATGGACATGTGGTGCCGAGAAGGGCCATTAATGTTGGTCTAGCGTCGAGGGACGAGGGTCTAGGGTGAGCGATAAGATTACTGTAACCGTCACTGCTCGATGCTCGCGAATGACCCGGCACGGATTGCCGGCGGCGAACACACCCGTCGGGAATGTCTCGCGTGACCACGCTGCCCGCGCCGATGACGGACTTCGAGCCGATCGTCACGCCGGGGCAGATGATCGCCCCGCCGCCGACCCACACGTCGGAGCCGATCTCGATGGGCTTGGCGAACTCCTGCTTGCGGCGCAGTTCGGCGTTCATCGGGTGCGTGGCCGTGTAGATCTGGACCGCCGGGCCGAACAGCGTGAAGTCGCCGATCTTCACCTCGCACACGTCGAGGACGACGCAGTTGAAGTTGAAGAACACCCGCTCGCCCGAGCAGGATGTTCGAGCCGTAGTCGCAGAAGAACGGCGGCTGCATCCAGACCGACTCCCCGCCCTGGCCGAAAAGCTGCTTCAGGATGCGAGCGGCGGGCCTCCTGGTCCCTTCACGGGTGGCGTTCAAGTCCTGGCACAAGTCCCTGGCACGGTCCCTGGCCTGCGACCAGTTCCGGGTCGAGCGGGTCGTACAGTTCCCCCGCCAGCATCTTGTCCTTTTCGGTTCGCATGCGATTCCTTTGTCGTCTCGCGAGTGCTCGGTGAGACGCTCCCGTGCCACCGTCAGGGGACATACCGAAAATCAAGGCTGCAGATGACGGCCTGGCAGACGTCGGTCCACGAATCGAGTTCCTCGCGAGCGGCCACAGCGTCAGCACTCCAGGAATCGCACAATCTGATCATGTTCGGCGGATGTCGGAGACCGACCAGCCCTCGCTGATACAGCAACTCGATTCGTTGACCGGCATTGTCTGTCTCAGCCACGAGTCGCTCCGCGGCGGCTCGTGCCCGCTCGCGAATAAACGGGCTGTTCATCAGGAACAACGCCTGCGTCGACAGCGTGCTGACGTTGCGGCGTCCGACCGAAAGATTGGGATCGGGGAAATCGAACACGGTGAACAGATCCGGCATCCGGTTGCGAAACACCGGCAGATAGACCGCGCGACGACCCACGTCGAACTGATAGCCGTACTCGCTGTCGGTCCCTTCGCGGACCGTGTTGCCGCCGATCGTGAGATCCAGTTCGCCGCTGAGAGACAGAATCGAGTCGTACAACATCTCGGCGCTCATGCGGCGGCGGGAATGCCACGACTGCAGCCGGTTCTCAGGATCGGCTGCGAGTTGTTCATCCGTTGCGCTGACTGCCCAGTCGATAGGACCGGCTGAGGACGATTTCGCGAATGAGCGCCTTCGTCGACCAGCCGTTCTCGATGAATCGGCTCGCCAGATGATCGAGCAGTTCGGATGCGACGGCAGTTCGCCCGTCGTGCCGAAGTTGTCGACGCTCCGCACGATGCCGACGCCGAACAGGTGCTGCCAGACTCGATTGACGTAGACGCGTGCCGTAAGCGGATGGGCCGGATCGGCGATCCAGCGGGCCAGTTCGAGCCGTCCGCTGGCCGGGCTCTCGATGCCTTCTGCTTCGACGGTGCTGATGACCGACAAGCAGCCTCGCGGAACGACTTCTCCCTGATTATGCGGATTGCCCCGGATGCAGATCGCACAATCGGCAACGGTGTCGGCTTCCTTCACCGAAGGCACCGTCGGCGGCGCGGGGGGCGCATGTCTCCTGCAACGTCGTCAATTCGGCTTCCAGGTCACTCACTGACGATTCCAGTGCGGCGATGCGGTCCAGAACGGCAGTCAGTTCCACTTCGCCTGTCGCTTCATCTGATGACGGCTGTTCCGATTCAACGGCCACATCGACGTGCCGAATCCTCCACCGGCAGAAACTGAATCGCATCGACGATCACGTGGCCCGTCGTCCCCGCGTTCGAAATCATCACCTCGGCCGCTTGATCGTTCGTGAATCGAAACGTCCCAAGTGAAGTGAACAGTCCGTCGACCGCGGGTACTTGCCGTTGATCGACGACACTGATCCGTTCCCCATCAGCAGTCTGCAGAACGACGGGGACGTTGGGGCACGACTCTCTCCCGGCGTGTACGACATGCGAACTTCGTACATGCCGCCGGCCGGCAGGTCGGTGCGGAAGACGATGCTGCGTTCCCCCTTCGCGGCGTTGTCATCGTGGATGTAGCCGGCGCCGACGTAGGACTTGTAGTAGACCGAATCGATCCATGTGCCCGTTTTTTCGGCGGATGTGTCGTCGAGCACAACGCCGGGCAGCGTGGCGGGATCGCTGACGATGTGGCCCGGCACTGGAATCGCCGACCGCTGACGCGAACTGCGGAATGAGCTGCACCGAGTCGGCAATCACCACGCCGGTAGCCCCGCGGGTGCTGACGGTCACGACGGCCGGAGCTTCCGACGAAAACTCATACGTCCCCAGGCTGATGAACGCCCCTTCGATTGGCGGTGCCTCCTGCTGGTTGATGCGTGCTGTTCGTCAACGCCAGCCGCATGTTGAATCGTCACTAACGCATTCGTGCTGCGATTGG
>CAWHCG010000052.1:0-106520 GCA_963827575.1 uncultured beta proteobacterium | reverse complement strand
TACTCATACCGCGACAGCAGCGGCAGCATGCGCTTGACATCGACCCACAGGTCCGGGTTCAAGCCGCTGCGCTGCGCCAGGCGGCGTGCATCCTCGAGATGGCCGTAGCCGACGTTATAGGCGGCCAGCGCGAGCCAGGTGCGATCGGGCTCCTGGATGCGCGCCGGCAGCGTGTCCTTCAGCTCCATCAGGTAGCGGGCGCCCGCCAGGATGGCCTGCTGCGGATCGAGCCGGTCGGTCACTCCCATGCGGTCGGCGGTCTCGTTGGTCAGCATCATCAGGCCGCGTACGCCGGTGGGCGACACCGCGTCCGGCTCCCAGTGCGATTCCTGGAAGCCGAGCGCGGCGAGCAGGCGCCAGTCGATGCTGGTGGATTCCTGCGCGCGCCTGAACATGATGCGGTAGCGCGGCAGCACCGTGCGCATCCGTTCGAGGAAGTTCGCGATGTCCATCTGGTTCAGACGCTGGACATGACCGTAGTAGCGCTCCATGAGCTGGCGCAATGTCCCGTCGTTGATGATGCGCAGGAAGAACTCGCGCGCCCGGTTCATGACAAGCGGGTCGCCGCCCTTGGGGAACATCCACGCCAGCGGCTCGGGGTCACCGATGGGGAAGGCGCGCGCCAGATTCGGATAGAAGTTGCGCACCACGTCGAGGCTGTGGGCCTCGGTCACCACGAAGTCGGTCTTGCCGTCGGACAGGCGGCTCAACAGGCCCTCGCTGTCGCCCTCCGGCACCTCGGCCCAGCGCAGGCTCGGGAAGCGCTTGCGCAGCGTGCGCAGCTCCTCGACCCCGCTGGACCCCTTCACCACCTCGATGCGCTTTCCGACCACGTCCTTGACGCTGCGCGGCGCCGGATTGTCGGTGTTGTAGGCGATCACGGGCTGGACCATCTGATAGGCCGGCCCGAACTCGAAGGCGTCGAGCCGGTCCGAGGTGATGGCAAGCCCGGCGGCGGCCAGGTGGGCCATGTTGTGGCGCAGCGCGGGCAGGATCTTGTAGCGCGGCTGCCGATCCAGATAGCGGACCTTCACGCCCTGCTCCCGCGCGAACATCTCGATCAGATCGTACTCCAGCCCGGCATAGCGGCCTTGCGAGTCGATGTAGCGCGTGGTCGCCGAGTTGGTCGTGAGGACGAGCAGCTCGCCTGAAGTGGCCAGCGCCGGCACCGGCCGTGGCGGGACAAACGCCGGCTCGCAGACCACCGGCAGGAGCAGGACAAGCGAAAATGGAAGCCTGCGCATGGACGGCTTGCTCACAGCCCCGCCGGGCGCTCGCGCGCCTGCCATACGCAGGGGCGAGCACTGGCGCAACTGTTGTGTCCGGCGTTTGCTTGCATCGGTAAGGCTGTCTCGTGCGGCTGCGAGCAGTCGTGTGTCGACACCTTGTAACGGACAAATGAAGCAAGAAGAAGGCCGCTCATGCCCCTTGAAGCGGGCCTTGCCGGCGACGGGGAGCGACTACTGAGCCCACGCATCCTGTAAGATAACATCCTGTCGGAGAGGTGCCAGAGTGGCCGATCGGGACAGACTCGAAATCTGTTGTACGGGGTGACTCGTACCGTGGGTTCGAATCCCACCCTCTCCGCCAGCATTCAGATGGGCCGCAGCCCATCCGAATGCTGGCTGACAGTGATTCGAACCCGCTCGGTTCGACAACAGCCTTGCCAAGCGTTTTTCGGCGGCGAGGACGTTGCGGCGCAGGCTGACATCGCCGCAGGCCGCAAGGTTAAGACCGGACCGGAGCCGTCCCGTCCGCGCCCGTTGCTTTCCGTTTGCCCCCAGGTTGGAGCCGGGGGCTCGATCCGCGAATTTGTCGACGCTGCGGGACACGTTCGCAGCGCGAATAGACCTCGATCCGCGGCCCGGGTTCAATTTTCCAGCCGGGCAAGCTCGCATCAGACCGCGCCGGACCTTGATTCGACGCGCTTTCTTCCGGAGGCTCTGCAGTGGCTTCTCTTCATGAACTGTCCCGTCTCGGTCAGTCCGTGTGGCTTGACTTCATCGATCGCAACCTGGTCAACAACGGCGGTTTGCAGCGCCTGGTGGACAGCGGCGTGACGGGGGTGACCACCAATCCCACGATCTTCCACAAGGCGATATCCGGCGGAGTCGACTATGACGAGGCCATCCGCGAGCTGCTCGAGCGGGACCATCAGATCCAGGCTGCGGACATCGGCGAAGAGTTGATGGTGGCCGATGTGCAACGGGCGAGCGACGTGCTGCGCCCGGTATACGAGCGCACTGCCGGCGCGGATGGCTACGTGAGCCTGGAAGTGCCGCCCGATCTCGCCTACAGCGTCGAGCGCACCTACGAGATGGCCCATCACCTGTGGCGCACGGCGGGGCGCGCGAACGTCATGATCAAGGTTCCCGGCACCGCCGAGGGCGTGAAAGCCTTCGAGCGCCTCATCGCCGACGGGGTCAATGTCAACGTCACGCTGCTGTTCGCGGTCGCGCGCTACGAGGAGGTGGTGCGGGCGTGGGCGCGCGGCCTGGCGCGCAACCCGCACCCCGAGCGCAGCGCTTCGGTCGCGTCTTTCTTCGTCAGCCGGGTCGATGCCAAAGCCGACCAGCAGCTGGATGCTCTCGCCTCGGCCGATGCGCTGCGGCTCAAAGGCCGGGCCGCGATCGCCAACGCTAAGCTTGCGTATCAGCGCTTCCTCGCGCTCATGCGCGAACCGGACATCGCCGCCCAGCTCAAGCGCGGCGCGCGACCTCAGCGGCCGCTCTGGGCCAGCACCAGCACCAAGAACCCCGCGTCCCGCGACGTGCTCTACGTGGAATCGCTGGTCGGACCGGACACCGTCAACACCATGCCGCCGGAGACGCTCGATGCCTTCCTGTATCACGGCGACGCGCGCCACACGCTGGAAGCGGACGTGGACGTGGCGCAGCGCGACCTCGAGGCGCTGGCGGCGCTGGGCGTGGATCTGGGTTCGATCACGAAACAGCTTGAGACCGAGGGCGTGGCTGCGTTTCGCGACTCCTGGGACAAGCTCATCGGCAGCTTGAAGCAGAAGTGCTTCGCGGTGGCGAAGGCCTACGCCGGCTGAGGCTTGCCGGCGAAGACGGTATAATCCGCGGCTTTATCCAGTGGCGGGCCGATGCTGCAGGCGGTGGGTCTCGAGTGCGTGCGCGGGCGGCGGCGGCTGTTCCGCGACCTGTCCTTCGAGGCGCAGGCCGGCGAGCTGATCTGGGTGGCGGGCCCCAACGGCAGCGGCAAGACCAGCCTGCTGCGCATTCTCTGCACGCTTCTTCCGCCCGAGGCCGGCAGTGTTCTGTGGAGAGGCAGCAGCGCGCACAATCTGGCCGAGTCGTTCCGCGCCGAGCTGGTTTACCTCGGCCACGCTGCGGCCGTCAAGGACGACCTCTCCGCACTGGAGAACTTGCGGTTCGGCCTGGCCCAGCACGGCGCGCGCGCGGATGAGGCGGCGCTGGCCGAGGCGCTCGCGGGCTTCGGCCTGCGCGGCAGCGAAGAGCTGCCGGCGCGGGCGCTGTCGCAGGGGCAGCGGCGGCGTGTTGCGCTGGCGAGGTTGGTGTTCGCCGGCGAGCAGGCCTTGTGGATTCTGGACGAGCCGCTGACTGCGCTGGATGTGGCCGCCGTCGCGCTGGTGCGCGACCGGATCGCCGGGCACCTGGACCGTGGTGGCGTGGTGGTGCTCACGAGCCATCAGGATGCAGAGCTCGGCGGGCTGCGCACCCGCCGCCTGCTGCTCGGTGGATGAACCCGGCGTTGCCGCAACCGGGCGGGCTCGGCAGCGTTTTTGCGAGCGTCGTACAGCGCGACCTGTTGCTCGCGGTGCGCCGCCGCTCGGATGTCGCGACGACTTTTTTCTTCTTCATCATCGTGGTGAGCCTGTTTCCGCTGGGGGTGGGTCCCGAGCCCGACACGCTGCGCAGCATCGCACCCGGCGTGGTGTGGGTGGCGGCGCTGCTTGCCTGCATGCTCGCGCTGGGGCGATTGTTCGCCGGGGACTACGCCGACGGCACCCTCGAGCAGCTCGCGCTCAGCCCGCAGCCGCTGCTGGTCCTGGCCCTGGCGAAGATGCTGGCGCACTGGCTGGCGACCGGCGTGCCGCTGGTTCTCATCGCCCCGGTGCTCGGACTGCAGTTCGATCTTTCGCGCGAGGCCCTGGGCGTGATGACCCTCGGCCTGCTGCTGGGCACGCCGGTGCTGTCGATGATCGGCGCGGTCGGCGCAGCCCTCACCCTGGGTGTGCGCGGCGCCGGCGGGCTGCTGGCGCTGCTGGTGCTGCCGCTGTACATCCCGGTGTTGATCTTCGGGGCGGGAGCGGTCTCCGCGAGCATGGCGGGCATGAGCTTCGGTGGCCATCTGTCGCTGCTGGGCGCGTTCCTGCTCATCGCATTGGTGTTCGCACCCTGGGCGACTGCGGCGGCCATCCGCATCGCGCTGGAATAGGCCGGCGATGGCGCTGAACATCTGGCGTTTCTCTTCACCGCAGGTCTTCTACCCGCTGGCCGGGACGATGATTCCGTGGTTTCTGATTGCCGCGGCGATCCTCGTTGCAGCCGGCCTGTATCTCGGCTTCTTTGTCGCGCCGACCGATTTCCAGCAGGGGGAGGTCTACCGCATCATCTTCATCCACGTGCCGGCCGCGTGGATGTCCATGTTCATCTACCTGGTGATGGGTTTCTGGTGCGCAATCGGATTGATCATGAACACGCGCCTGTCGTTCATGATGGCGCTCGCCCTAGCCCCCACCGGCGCGTTGATGACCTTCATCGCGCTGTGGACCGGTTCGTTGTGGGGCAAACCGACGTGGGGCACCTGGTGGGTGTGGGACGCGCGCCTTACTTCTGAGCTGATCCTGCTGTTCCTGTACATCGGCTTCATGAGCCTGCATGCGGCGATCGACGATGTGCGGCGCGCCGACAAGGCCGCCTCGGTGCTCGCCCTGGTCGGCGTGGTCAACGTGCCGATCATCTACTTCTCGGTCAAGTGGTGGAACACGCTGCACCAGGGCGCCTCGGTGAGCATCGCGCGCGCGCCGTCGATGGCAACCGCGATGCTGACCGGCATGCTGATCATGGCGCTGGCGGCCTGGATGTACAGTATCGCCGCGAGCTTCATGCGCGTGCGCGCCATCATCCTGGAGCGCGAGGAAGACGCCGACTGGGTGCGCGGTTTGCCGGAGCTGAAGGTGAAATGAGCTGGGGCAGTGCAGGCGATTTCTTCGCCATGGGCGGCTATGCATCTTACGTGTGGGGCGCGTACGGGGTGACCGCGGTTGCAATCGCTGCCGAGCTGTGGCTGCTGGCACGGTGGCGGCGAACTCTGCTGCGGCGGCTGGGTCGTAGTCTCAGCGGTCGGGCCGCAGCCGGACCGCGACGAGAGCAGAATGAAACCTAGACACAAGCGATTGGCCCTGGTGGCCGCGGGCCTGGCGGTGCTTGCCGGGGCGGCCGCCCTGATCCTGTCCGCATTCCAGAGCAACCTGGTGTTTTTCTACACCCCCTCGCAGGTAGCCACGCACGAAGCCCCACAGGACCGGGCGTTCCGCATCGGCGGGCTGGTTGAATCGGGCAGCGTGCAGCGGCAGTCCGACGGGGTGACCGTGCGCTTCGTGGTGACCGACACCGCGAAGAGCGTCCCGGTGCTCTACTCCGGGATCCTGCCGGACCTGTTCAAGGAAGGCAAGGGCGTGGTGGCCCAGGGCTCGCTGGGCGCGGACGGGGTGTTCCGCGCCCGCGAGGTGCTCGCGAAGCACGACGAGAACTACATGCCGCCCGAAGCCGCCGAGGCAGTCGAGCGCGCGCACAAGGCGATGCAGGAATCGCAGAAAACGCTGGTCAGAGAGAAAGTGAGGCGTGAGGCGTGAGGCGTGAGGCGAAAGGTCTAGGGGGTACATGCAGGGAGCGGTGGCACGCAACCGTGCGGGGGGAGCTGTTCCTGGAAGCTCTGCTGAACCACGCACGCGCATTGCCCTCCGACCCAGTCCGGCCGCGCGCCCGACGCCTTGCGCTCTCCACTCCTCGCTTCACGCCTTACACCTCATGCCTCACGCCTGGCGCCTCGCGCCTCACGCCTCACGCCTCACCGCACTCATGATTCCCGAGCTCGGTCACTTCGCCCTCATCGTCGCGCTGTGCATCGCCGCTGGTGCAGGCGCTCGTGCCGCTGATCGGCAGCTTCCGCGGCAACCCTGCGTGGATGGAGGTCGCGCGCCCGGCTGCCGCGGGGCAGTTCGTGTTCGTCGCCATGGCGTTCGGCTGCCTGGCCTGGTCGTTCGTCAGCAACGACTTCTCGGTGCTCAACGTGGCCAGCAATTCCAACTCCAGCCTGCCGGTCCACTATCGCTTCGCGGCGACCTGGGGCAGCCACGAGGGCTCGCTGCTGCTGTGGGTGTTGATGCTTACCGTGTGGACGCTGGCGGTGACCGTGTTCAGCCGCCAGCTGCCGCCGCAGCTGCTGGCGCGCGTGCTCTGCGTCATGGCCATGATCAGCGTGGGCTTCATCGCCTTCATGCTGTTCACCTCCAATCCCTTCACCCGGCTGCTGCCGGCCGCGGCCGATGGGCGGGACCTCAACCCGCTGCTGCAGGACCCCGGCATGGTGATCCACCCGCCCATGCTCTACATGGGTTACGTCGGCTTCTCGGTGGCGTTCGCCTTCGCCATCGCCGCGCTGCTGGGCGGCCAGCTCGACGCGGCCTGGGCGCGCTGGTCGCGGCCCTGGACCACCATGGCCTGGGCATTCCTCACCGTCGGCATCGCTCTGGGCAGCGCGTGGGCCTACTACGAGCTGGGCTGGGGCGGGTGGTGGTTCTGGGACCCGGTGGAGAACGCCTCCTTCATGCCGTGGCTGGTGGGGACCGCGCTGGTGCACTCGCTGGCCGTGACCGAGAAGCGCGGCGGCTTCAAGATCTGGACAGTTCTGCTGGCGATCGTCGCGTTCTCGCTGTCGCTGCTCGGCACGTTCCTGGTGCGCTCGGGAGTGCTCACCTCGGTCCATGCCTTCGCGACCGATCCCGCCCGCGGCACCTTCATCCTTGCGTTCCTCGCGGTGGTGATCGGGGGCTCGCTCGCGCTGTTCGCCTGGCGGGCGCCCGAAGGTCGGGCTGGGCGGGCGCTTCGGGCTCGTCTCGCGCGAATCGATGCTGCTCGCCAACAACGTGCTGCTGCTCGCGGCGGCCGGCGCGGTACTGCTGGGCACGCTCTACCCGCTGTTCCTCGACGCGCTCGGGCTGGGCAAGATCTCGGTGGGTACCCCCTGGTTCGAGATCATGTTTCCCATCTGCATGGTCCCGGCCGTGTTCCTGATGGGCGTGGCGCCCCATCGCGCGCTGGAAGGGAGCGCAGCTGCCCGAGCTCGCGGTGCGCCTCAAGTGGGCCTTCGGCGTGGCGGTGGTGAGCGCGCTCCTGCTGCCGCTGGCGATGGGCAGGTGGACGCCGCTGATCGCCCTGGGTTTGCTGCTCGGCGTGTGGGTCATCGCGGCGGGCTTGGTCAATTTGCGCGAGCGCCTGACCCAGCTCGGATCCACCGGGCAGTCGCTCGGGGCGCGCGCTTGAGGACCCTGCCACGCGGGTATTGGGGCATGCTGCTGGCCCACTTCGGGGTGGGCGTGTTCGTCATCGGCGTAACGCTGGTTCGCGGCTTCGAGACCGAGAAGGACGTGCGGATGCTGGTGGGCGACACGGTCGAGATCGGAGGGTACAGCTTTCGGCTTGCCGGCCTGGATCAGGTGCCGGGCCCCAACTACGAATCCACGCGCGGGCATGTGCAGGTCACGCGCAACGGGCGCGAGATTGCGCTGATGCACCCCGAGAAGCGCTTCTACCCGGTACAGCAGATGCCGATGACCGAGGCCGCCATCGACTCGGGTTTCACGCGCGACCTGTACGTGTCCCTGGGCGAGCCGGTGGGGCAGGGGGCCTGGGTCGTGCGGGTGTACTACAAGCCGTTCGTGGACTGGATCTGGGGCGGCGCGTTCCTGATGGCCCTCGGAGGAGTGATCGCGGTCAGCGACCGGCGCTACCGCATCAGTGGTCAGTTGTCAGGGGTCAGTGGTCAGAAGGCGTCTCGCGAGGCCGATATCGCGGCTGCATCGGCCAACACTTGATCTGGTTCTCTGAGGGCTGTGCTGACAACCGGCCCCTGGCAACTGTCACTGCAACTGACAACTGACAACTGACAACTGACACACTGACCACTGACTACTGATGCTGCGCTTCCTCATCCCGCTCGCGGTCTTCGTGGTGCTGGTCGGCTTCCTGTGGGCGGGGCTTTCGCTCAAGCCGCGCGAGGTGCCTTCGCCGCTCATCGACAAGCCGGCGCCGGCGTTTGCGCTCTCGCGCCTGGACAACCCGCAGCAGTCGGTGACGCCTCAGGATCTGCGCGGCAAGTGTGGTTGCTCAACGTGTGGGCGTCGTGGTGCGTCGCCTGCCTGGACGAGCATCCGATACTGGTCGAGTTCTCCAGGTCCGGCGCGCTGCCGATCTATGGTCTGAACTACAAGGACAACTCGGAGGCCGCCATGGCCTGGCTGGGCAAGCACGGCAACCCCTATGCCGTATCGATCGTCGATGCCGACGGGCGCGTGGGCATCGACTACGGCGTCTACGGGGTGCCCGAGACCTTCCTGATCGACAAAGCAGGGCGTGATCCGCTTCAAGCAGATCGGCCCGGTCACGCCCGAGGTGCTGCGGGACAAGATCATTCCCCTCGCGCGGCAGCTGCAGGGATAGGCGCAGCCAGACCTAGACCAAGGAATGGACGTGCTCAAGCTCCTCACCGCTTTGCTCCTGCTGCTCGTCCCGGTGCTCGCCTGGCCGGTCGAGGCCCCGCCGGCGGCGCCCGACCCCGCGCTGGAGAAGCGGCTGATGCAGCTTGCCTCCGAGCTGCGCTGCCTGGTGTGCCAGAACCAGTCGCTGGCCGATTCGCACGCCGACCTGGCGGTGGACCTGCGCAACGAGGTGCGCGAGCAGATGAGAGCGGGCAAGTCGCGACGATGAGATCCGTGCCTGGATGACCGCGCGCTATGGCGACTTCGTGCTGTACCGGCCGCCGGTGAAGGGCACGACCATGCCGCTGTGGCTGGGTCCGTTCTTGCTCCTGATCGTGGCCGTGACAGGACTGATTCTCTACCTGCGCCGGCGGGGGCGCCGCTGGTTCAGCAGCCGCTCACCGATGAGCAGCATGCGCGCGTGCAGGCATTGCTCCGCGGCGACCAGGCGAGTCCGGGCCCGGGCCGGACAATTCGTGAAGGCGCATCCCGAGTCCCGCGTGAATTCGGCTGACTCCCCGTGACGGTGTTCCTGATCGCTGCCGCGCTGCTGACCGTGGGCGGGCTGCTGTTCGTGCTGTGGCCGCTGCTGCGGCCGGCGGCGCGCGGGCGCACGCACTGCGCGGGCAGCCAGCCTCTCGATCTATCGCGACCAGTTTGCCGAGCTGGAGCGCGATCTCAAGCTCGGGCACGCTCGATTCGACGCAATACGACAGCGCGCGCGCCGAGCTCGAGCGGCGCCTTCTGGACGAGGTCGCGGCGCAAGCGACCGGACGCTGGCGCAGCCCGCGCGCACAGGACGCGGCGCTCGCGATCGCTGATTGCGGTAGTGATGCCGCTGTGCTGCCGGACTGCTGTACTGGCACCTGGGACAGCCCTCGGGCATCGGCGCGGCCAAGCACACGGTTGCAGACGCCTCGAACATCACGCCGGGCCGACTTCGAGGCCATGACCGCGCAAGCTGGCGCAGCGCATGGCGCGCCAACCCGGACGATCCGGTGGGCTGGCTGATGCTGGGCCGGGCCTACAAGGCGCTCGAGCGCTACCCGGACGCGGTGCAGGCCTTGCAGGAGGCCGACCGCGCGCAAGCCCGACGAGCCGGAGATCCTGGCCGAGTACGCCGAGGCGCTGGCCCTCCAGAGCGGCCACGACCTGGACGGCGAACGCCAAGCGTCTGCTCGAACGCGCCCTCAAGATCGACCCGAATCATCCGAAAGCCCTGACACTGGCGGGCGCCGCGGCCTTCGAGGCGAAGGACTACAAGCGCAGCCGTCGCCTACTGGGAGCGGTTGCTTGGGCAGGTGCCCGCCGGATTCCGAGCTGGCGCAGGCGCTGCAGACCGGGCTTGCCCAGGCGCGCCAGCTGGCGGGAGTGAAGCCGCCGCCGGCCGCGGCGGCCTCGCCCCCGCCTGCGGGAGCCGAGACAATCCGCGGCGAGGTGCGTCTGGCCGCAGCGCTGGCGGGTCGCGCCGGGCCGGAGGACACGGTGTTCGTGGTCGCGCGCGCGGCCGAAGGGCCGCGCATGCCTCTGGCGGTGGTGCGCAGCCGGGTCAAGGATCTGCCGCTGCGCTTCGCGCTCGACGACAGCCAGGCCATGGCGCCGCAGATTGAAACTGTCCGGCTTTTCCAAGGTGATCGTGACTGCACGCATATCGAGGAGCGGCAATGCCATGCCGCAGAGCGGCGACCTGGAAGGCGCCAGCGCGCCGGTGCGGCCGGGCGCGAGCGGCGTGGTCGATCACTGTCGACGCGGTGCTGCCATGAGCGGCCGGGCTGTGGATGCGGCGGGCCGGCGCTCGCCGGGCTCGCGGCGGGCCTGGCGTCTGGCCGCATCCGCGCAGACCCCCGCCGACGAGGTCCGCCCCCTGCGCGAGCCGGTGGAGCAGTTCGTCACCTACATGGTGCAGACGCACGGCTTCGACCGCCGCGAGCTGCATGCGCTGTTCGCCAGGATCCAGCCGACCCAGAGCGTGGCACGCGCGATCGCCGCGCCCTCCACCGCCAAGCCATGGCACGAGTTCCGGCCGCTGTTCGTCGATGAGCGGCGCATCGCCGGGGGCATGCAGTTCTGGAACGACGAACGCCGAGACGCTGGCGCGCGCGCGCGAAACGTTCGGCGTGCCCGAAGGCATCATCGTCTCGATGATCGGCATCGAGACGCGCTACGGCCGGCATCACCGGCGGGCACAAGGTGGTCGAGGCGCTGTCCATGCTCGCTTTCGACCTCGACAATCGCCCCGCCTTCTTCCGCAGCGAGCTGGAGCAGTTTCTCCTGCTGGCCCGCGAGCGGCGCTGGGAAGCCGCTGCGGTGTCAGCGGCTCCTTCGCCGGCGCGATGGGCCTGCCGCAGTTCATGCCGAGCAGCTACCGCAGCTATGCGGTGGATTTCGACGGCGACGGCCAGATCGATCTGTGGCGCAGCACGCCCGATGCCATCGGCAGCGTGGCCAACTACCTGCGGCTGTTCGGCTGGAAGGGCGGCGAGCCGGTCGTCACGCCCGCGCGCATCGAGTCGGTGGACCCGCGGCCGCTGCTCGATCTCGGTCTGCGCCCGTCGATGACCCTCGACCAGTGGCGCATGCGCGGTGTCGAGGACATGAGCCGGCACGACCTCGCGCTCAACGCCGCGCTGTTTCAGCTCGACCTGGTGGGCGGCCCCGAGTTCTGGCTCGGCTTCGACAACTTCTACGCGCTGCTGCAGTACAACCGCAGCCGCAACTACGTGATGGCGGTGTACGAGCTGGCGCAGGAGATCAAGCGCGAGCGGGAGCGCATCGCGGTCAGCGCGCAGTAAGGGGCAGCGGAAGGACCAGACCTTTCACCGCCAAGGACGCAAAGGACGCCAAGGAAGGCGAATACTGGATGCGCCACAGAGCCCCCTCCCGGGAGGCGGCGGGGATGGTTGGGCGTGGCCCGTGCTGGCAACCAGTGGTGCAGATCAGACCTTCAGCCTGGTGACATTGAACACCGGCACCGGCTTCACGAAACCCTTGAGGGACAGCGCTCCGACCGGCTCGGCCTCCACCAGCTCATCCACCGAGGCCAGCACGCGCTTGGAGATCAGGATCTGGCCGGGCTGGGCCTCGCCGCACAGGCGCGCGGCGAGATTGGTCACTGTCCCGATCGCGCCGTAGTCCAGCCGCCCCTCGAAGCCGATCGCGCCGATGGTAGCGTAGCCCTGCGCGATGCCGACGCCGAAATCCAGCTCGAAACCGTGCCGTTGCCATTGCGCGGCGAGGGTATGCAGCCGCTCGTGCATCTCCAGCACCATGCGCACTGCCCGCACCGCGGGATCGGGCACCGGCACCGGGTCGTTGAAGAACACCATCATGCCGTCGCCGGCGAAGCGCTCCAGGGTGCCGTCGTGAGACATGATGATGCGCCCCATCTGCGCGTGATAGTCGCGCAGCACGCCCATGACTTCCTCGGGCTCCGCGGTCTCGGCGAACGCAGTGAAGCCGCGCAGATCGAGAAACACGACCGTGATCTCGCGCCGGTGGCTCTTCAGCGGATCCTCCGCGCTCCCGCTCAGGATCAGCTCGGCGAGCTGCGGCGAGAAGAAGCGCTTGAGCCGCGACAGGCGCTCGAGCTGCTCGACCTGCTCGGCGACGCGCCGTTCCAGCGTGCGGTTCGACTCCTCCACCTGATCGTGCAGCGACTTGATTCGCAGCAGCGAGCGCACCCGCGCAAGCAGCTCCGGCTGGCTGATGGGTTTGGTCAGAAAGTCGTCCGCGCCCGCCTCGATGCCCTTGATCCGCTCCTCGGCGGGGTCGAGCGCGGTGACCATCACCACCGGCAGAACTACAGTGGCGGGATTGTCGCGGATCCGCCGGCATACTTCGTAGCCGGTCATGCCGGGCATGACGACGTCGAGCAGGACCAGGTCGGGGCGGCCGCTCGTCATTCGCTCCAGCGCTTCGGCTCCCGAGGCGGCGGTGATCACCTCGTAGCCCTTCACCGCGAGCAGGTCCGCGAGCAGCTTGACGTTGCGCGGGGTGTCGTCGACCACCAGGATCTTGGCTGCAGTGCTCACGCTGGTTCGGATCTGCTCGCCGACCCCTCTGACCGCCCATCCAGCGTCTCGCGCACCGCCTTCAGGAAGGCGCCGATATTGATGGGCTTGGGCTGATAGCCGTCGAAGCCGGCCGCCAGGATCTCCTGCCGGTTCTGCTGCATGGCGGATGCCGTCACCGCGATGATGGGGATCGCGCGTGTCGCCGGATCGGCGCGCAGCCGCTTCAGGGCCTCGATGCCGTTGATCCCGGGCAGCTGGATGTCCATCAGGATCAGGGCGGGCCGCTGGTCCAGCGCCACCCGCAACCCTTCCTCGGCAGTCTCCGTTTCCACGGTGCGGTAGCCTTTGGCCTGCAGCACGTCGCGCACCAGCTTGCGATTCAGAGGCTGGTCCTCGACGATGAGAATCAGTTCTCCGCTCATCGCACCGTCCTCGCTGGAATCCCCCGGACCGCAGTGGCCGGGTGGCCTGTCATTGGTTCGCCAGCTTCGCCTTTGCCTGCCGCGACCGCCGGCTGGGCCGCCGCGCTCGCCACAGGCAGCGTGAACGTGAAGGTGGAGCCCTTGCCCACAGTGCTGTCCACCCAGATCCGTCCGCCGTGCAGCTCGACGAACTTGCGCGCCAAGGTCAGACCCAGCCCGGTGCCCTCGCGCTTGCCGGCATGATCGCCGCCTACCTGGCGGAACTCCTCGAAAATCGCCTCGTGGTCCTCCGGTGCGATGCCCACCCCGGTGTCGCTGACCGAGATCTCGACCACCCCGTCGCGCAAGCCCGCCCCGACGTCGATGCGGCCGCCGTCCGCAGTGAACTTCACTGCGTTGGACAGCAGGTTGAGCAGGATCTGGCGCACCTTGCGCTCGTCGGCGACGATGGTCCCGAGCCGGTCGTCGAGAGACAGCCCCATCTCGAGCCCGTGGCGCGCCGCGCGCTCGCGCACCAGGGTCAGCGTGCCGTCGATCGTGTTGGGCAGATCGAACTCCGAGAGCTCGAGCTCGACCTTTCCGGCCTCGATCTTGGACAGGTCGAGGATGTCGTTGATCAGCGAGAGCAGATGCCGGCCGGAGGCATGGATGTCCTGCACGTACTCCGCCTGCTTGTCGTTGAGCTCGCCGAACATCCTCTCCCGCAGCACCTCCGAGAAGCCGATCACGGCGTTGAGCGGCGTGCGCAGCTCATGGGACATGTTGGCCAGGAACTCGGACTTGTGCTGGCTGGCCGCCTCGAGCTCGCCGTAGAGCCTGCCCACCTCCGCGCTCATGCGGTTCAGGTCGGCGACCAGCGCGCCCAGCTCGTCCCGGTTCGGAACCTGGACCTGCTTGGAGAAGTCGCCGGCCGCGATCTCTCGCATGCGCGCTTCCATCAGCCGAACCGGGCGAACGATAGAGGACGAGATCGAATAGCCGAGCAGCAGCGCCAGGGCGATGCTTACCAGCGAGAAAGCCATTACACGCGCGCTGCGAGCTGACGTAGGCGCGATGGCTTGCCTCGATGCTGGCGACCATGTCGGCCTCGGCCTTGTTCACCAGCTCGTTGGTCAGGCGTTCGAGCCGGTCGGCGAGCGGCGTGGCCTGCGTGAGCTGCAGCTCCTGTCCCTCCGCGGTACGGCCGCTGCGGATGAGCTCGACCACCTGGGTGACGACCCGGATGAACTCCTCGTAGTCCTTGCGCACGCGGGCGAACAGCTCCTTCTCGTCCTGCGCCACGAACTGCAGCCGGTCCAGGTCGTAGCCGAACTGGTTGAGCTGCCGCAGCGTGGCCTCCAGCCTGCGCTCGTCCGGCTTGAGCAGGGACGAGGCCACGCTGTAGAGCTGGCCGATGGTGTCGTGGTTGAGCTGGCGGTAGGCGGCGATCTTGCGCTGGAGCTGCACCATGTCCTCGGCGCGCTTGTTCACCTCGGACAGCGCTCGCAGCCCCACGAGCCCGGCGACCAGCATCAGGGCCACGATCGTCAGGAACGCCACCAGCAGCTTGGTGAACACGGACGCCCGCGTCCGTGCGACCAGATCGGGCAGCCAATCCGTCAACTTCCTCACTTGCCTGGCGCCTCCTCGAGCAGCGACCTCAAGTCGCCGAGGAACTCCTTCGGGTCGAAGCGCGACCCGAGGTACTGCACCCGCAGCGTCCCCGAAGGGTCGACGATCGAGGTCAGGAACGTGTGGTCGATGCCGCCCTTCTCCTTCTGGCTATAGTACACGCCGTAGCTGCGCACCACCTTGTGGATCTGCGTCGAAGTCTCCGGTGAGGAACGCGAAGCGCGATGGCGGCGCGGCGAACGCCTCGGCGTACTTCTTCAGGACTGCCGGCGAATCGTGCAGCGGGTCCACGGTGATCTCGACGAAGAACACCGGGTCGCCCGGCGCCAGCTTGCGCTCGATGCCGACGAGCTTGGCGGTGAGCAAAGGGCAGGTGTCCGAGCAGGTCGTGAAGATGAAGGTCACGACAGCAACCCGGCCGCGCAAGTCGCGCAGCGAGAAGCGTTTGCCGTCCTGGTCGGTGAGGGTGAACGCCGGCGCCGGGCCGATCCTGGGCAACGGCTCGGCGCTCGGTGGCTTGCTCGGAAAGGCAACCGAGGGCCAGACCGATATGGCCAGTGCGAGGAGTGCGGCAGCCGCGCGCGAGCGCCAGCGCGGAAGAGGACTCCCTCTCCCTTATGGGAGAGGGCGGGGGAGAGGGTGAAAGCTAAGCTACTCATCCCCCTTTTCCTCCATTGCCAGTGTCCGGGAACGCCGCCCAGCGCTCGACGGCGGCCCCGAAGTCGCCGCGCGAGGCCCTGCAAGCATGCGTGCGACCTTCGGCGCATTGGTTCTGTTTGTGTTTTCTACTGTATAAGCCACCCCGCCCGGGCCTGCCTGAGTGGCATAATGAGACCATAGCTGTCTGGAAAAATCGCCATGCGGACTCTCGAATACACACCCGTCTCCGAAGACGAGTACCTGCGGCTCGAGGCGCAAAGCCCGATCAAGCACGAGTACGTGAATGGCGAGATGTTTGCCATGACCGGCGGCACCCTGCGTCACAACACGATCGCCTTGAATATCGCAGCCGCGCTCAAGAGCCATCTTCGCGACACCCCCTGCAGGGCGTTCATCAACGATGTCCGCGTGCGAGTCGCCAAGACGAGCTCCTACTACTACCCCGATCTGCTGGTTACTTGTGCACGCGGTACGCAAGCGATGGATCTGAGCGCCGTAACGGTCGAGGATCCTGTGCTTGTGATAGAAGTCCTGTCGACCAACACCGAAGCCACGGATCGTCGAGAGAAGCTTCTGGCGTATCGCACCATCGCCTCCCTGTCCGAGTACGTGCTGATCAGCCAGGACGAAGCGCACATCGAGATTCACCGTCGTCGCGGCGATATCGCCTGGGAGAAGATCGAGTACTCCGGGCCCGAGACCGTCGAGCTTGCGTCGGGTGGGTCTCCAGATGGGCATGCGCGAGATCTACGAAGGCGTGCCGATCGAGTCGCTGATGAGAGAACCTGGCCAACCCTGAGGCGGAAGGGGTGGCCGCAGCTCGTGCACAGTGCTGCGGACCATGCCGGGGATTGCGGGTTTGGAGTTCGTCAGCGCGGACGTCATCGCCGCGCAGCTCAACGCGGTCGCACCCCCGAGCGTGGCGGAGCGGGCGCGGCGTGCGGCTGACGCCCGGCGCTCTGGGCTTGTCGTGGCCGGCATGGCTCGCGGCGTCGAAGCCGAAGACCGAAGTGACCATGCGGACGATTCCTGCCGGAGAGTTCAAGACCATTGCCTGCGCCTCATCGAGCTGGCTCTCACGCCGGCGCCGGACCTGGCTTGCCAACCTCCATCCGGACAGGTATAGTAAGTTTGTATGACTGTCATACGCATCACATGACTCTTTCCGTGAGGCTGGACCCGACCCTTGAGGCGCGGGTCGACCAGGAAGCCAGACGCCTGGGCATCAGTAAATCCGAGTTCGTCAAGGATGCTCTGGAGCGCGTATTGGGCATCAAGAACCCCGCGAAGCTGCTGCGCGCGGTGCGCAGTGGCACGCCCATGGGCCACCCGGATGCCTCCCGCAACGTCTCCAAGAGAGTGAGAGCGAAGCTTCGTGCAAAGCGTGCTGCTTGATTCCGGCCCGCTCATTGCACTTTTCGCGGTAGACGACAGGCATCACGCGCACTACGACGGGCTGGTCACGGATCTTGCAGCAGACGGGCTGCGGATGTTGACGACCTGGCCTTGTGTCGTTGAAGCATCTTATCTGCTGGAGTTGCCGCAGCGGTTCGAGATGCTGCGTTGGATCGAGCTCGGTGGCGCGCTGGTGTATCCCTTCGAACCTCAACACCTTGGCGAGATGCTGAAGTGGATGCGCCAGTACTCGAAGGATGGCCGCCGGGAGATGGATCTCGCGGACGCGTCCCTCTACTGGCTGGCTGCGGAGACGTCGGTGATCCAGATCATGACGGTGGATGTCGCCGACTTCTCTCGCTACCGGCTGCCCGGCGGATCGGCGTTCGAGCTGCTTTGACAGCACGCTGCGGTCGATCAAATTTGAGCTGGCGGTAGATGGCCGGCTCCCGCGAGCAACCCGCGGTTGATCCCCCGCGAAGGACAAGTTGAGTGGAGGAACGAGATTCTGCCGGGCGGTTCTCACGCCTTCAGCTCCCTCTTCAGCTCGTTCAAGAACCGCCAGTCCGTCCCCTGGGCGATGAGTCTCTGCGGCGTGGACTTGACCATGCCGACCTCGTGCAGCCGCAAGCCGAAGAACCGCACGCTGTCCTCCGGGTTGTACTCGCGCCACTTCCGATACGGCACGATCGCTCAGGGTCTGGAGCGCGTACTCGCGGCTCTCCACATAACCTTTGTCCACCAGAAACTGCGCGGAGCGCGCCGGCTGCTCGGCGCACAGATCTGTCGCTTTCAAGAGCGCTCGCAGCGCGCGTTTGGTCGCAACGGGGTTGCGCCGTACGAACTCGCGGTTGGCGACCACCATGCAGCAGAAATACTGCGACCACGGCTGGTCGGTGCTGCTGTTGAGCACGACGTGCCCGATACCTTTCGCGCGCAGCTCCTGCGGATCCGGCGGGAATCCGAGATAGGCGTCCACCCCGCCGGTAGCAAGCTGATGCATCCGCTTCCTCCGGCGGGAGGGTGATCCAGGAGATGTCGCGGCGCGGGTCCAGCCCCACGTAGGAGGCTATAATGCTCAGGAACAGATGATGAGTCGAGCCCAACCCCGGAACCGCAACCCTGTGTCCCCGCAGGTCGCGTATCGATCGCACGCGCTCGGTCCCGAACAGCTCGTAACAGCCAGTGTGCACGCCGGCGAGCATGACCACCGGCTCGCCCGCCTTGACGACCTCCCGTCGAGACCATTGATGCGGTCCAATCGGGACATTCCAGTCCTGATTTCGTGCGATCTGGCTCACCCCTTCAACTCCTTCTTCAGTTCGTTCAGGACCAGGCTGGTCGTTCCATAGCGGGCGCCTCCCGAGACGGGCAGGATGCCGTCCATGAAATCGGTACTCGATGATCTGCAAACGCGGCGAATCGGGGTTGGCTCCACGGAAGGAAGCGCCCGTGTCCCGCACTTCGCGGGCGACTCCTCGCGGGAGACGTCACGCTCGGGCGGGACACTAGGCTAGCCGTTTCTCGGCCGAGTACTGCGGAAGGCTTGCCAAAAGGGTACATCGGCCATTGCCGTCACGGGGAACTATGTAGATACTGCCCGTATCTATTTAGCCTGGCCGCCCTCTTGAAAACCGCAAAGATCTTCCAGCACGGCAACAGCCAGGCTGTTCGCCTCCCCAAGGAGTTCCGCTTCGAGGAGGATGAGGTTGTGATCAAGCGCCATGCCGGTGGTGTGCTGCTCTTGCCGAAGCGGTACGCATTCGACGATCTCCTCGAGATCTTGCAGCACTTCGAAGGCTCGATCGAGCGTGGCGAGGATGCGCCCGCGCAGAAGCGGAAGTTCTGATGCTGGTCTTGCTCGACACCAACATCCGCATTCATCTGATGAACCGGCGCCCGGGGTTCGAGCGCGTACTGCGCAGATTGTTCGGCCGATCCTTCGGAGAGATATGCATCTCTGCCATCACGGTATCGGAGCTGCGCTATGGCGTGGCGAAGTCCGTGAAGAGCAGTGAGAATGCCGCCGCTCTGGAGGAGTTTCTGTCCCGTTTTGAGCTGTTGGACTACCCCGTAGAGGCTGCTGAGACCTATGGTCGGGTCCGCACCCAGCTGGAGGGTACGGGCAAACCCATTGGCAACAATGATCTTCTGATCGCCGCCCACGCGTTGACTATTGGCGCGCGGGTGGCGACGGCCAACAAGGCCGAGTTCGAGCGGGTGGTGGGCTCGAAGGCCCTGGACTGGCTGAACTGAGCTGGCGAATGACTGCGCCGGCTTCGGAGCTGCTGAAGCGGATCGAGAGCGCGCCTTCAGAGCGCCCATGAAGTCACTGGGTGAGGGCATCACGCCTTCAGCTCCTTCTTCAGCTCGTTCAAAAACCGCCAGTCCGTGCCCTGCGCGATCAGCTTCTGCGGGCGTGGACTTGATCATGCCCGACCTCGTGCAGTCGCAGGGCGTAGAAGCGCAGCGTGTCCTCGGGGTTGGCGTCGCGCCAGCGGGTGTAATCACGCTCCTCATCACCTCCAGGCCGATCGGATAGCGCGTCTCGTAGTGCTTCTCGGCGAGGAAGCGCGCAACACGCTCGGGGTCGTCGGCACACATGTCGGCTGCCTTGAGGATCGCGCGCAGCGCCCGCTTGGTCGCGATCGGGTTGCGCTGGGCAAACTCCCGGTTGGCGACCGACCATGCAGCAGAAGTACTGGGACCAGGGACGGTCCTGCGCGGTGTCGACGATCACGCGCCCGATCTTCCTCGCGCGCAGCTCCGCGGCTCCTGGGCGTAGCCGACGAAGGCGTCGGCCTTGCCTTCGACGAACAGGTCCATCGCGTTGCGCAGGTCCGCGCCGGTGATCCAGTTCGACCTCCTGCTGCGGATCGATGCCCACATACGCCAGCATGGTCGAGAGCAGGACTGGTCTCCGCTGCCGAAGTAGTGGATGGCGGCCGTCTTTCCCTTGAGATCCCGGACCGCGCGCACGCGCTCGTGGCCGAAGAGTTGATAGCAGCCCGCCGTGCACCCCGGCGAGCATCACGACCGGCCTGCCGGCGTCCAGATGCGGCAGCAGCTCGGCGGACGTTCCACATCGCGATGTCTGCCCGGCCTTCGGCGAGCGCTTCGAGGGCATTTCGGCTTCCCAGCGGGAGGTACTTCCACTCGGTGAACCCCTCCAGGCGGAGAAACTCCTCGGCGAGGTACTGCGGCGCGACGCAGATGTACGGCGCGTGGGCGAAGCGGATCGTGGTCGTTTCGGGCGGCGGCTCCGCGGCGGCCGGACGGTATCCAGCCCGAGAGGCTCGCTGCCCCCAGCGCGCGAGGCGCGCGTGAGAAACTCGCGCCGGCCCGGTCTGCGTATGCTGAGTGCGTGCATATCACTGCCTCCTGATTCGTCGTGCGATCTGACCCGTCTATCACCTCGCCGTCTTTCGCGCCGGTCGCTCAACTCCTGCAGAAAGCCCGGATCGCCTCACCCATCACCCGCGTCGCGTTCGGGTCCGCGTTGCAGCAGATCAGGTGACCGGCGACCGAGTCGATCCACACGCACGTGCGCACCGGGGATCGCACTCGACCATGGCTTCGATAGTACGGCTTGGGGACGAACTGGTCGTGAGGGCTTGCGAGGAACAGCGTCTTCGCCTTGATCGAACCAAGTATCGCGTTCAGGTCACCGTTGAAGCCCGGCGTGTCCCCCACCCAGCCGCGCGATCTGCCATCTGCCGGTAGTAGAGATCGCGTGCATCCTGGATGTCGAAGTAGTAGTCGCCCTGGTGTTGCGCCACTTCGTGTAGGCCTCGGGGGAGTCGATGTATTGGTCCCACCATTCCCGGCGTGTAGAAGAACGGAATGACGACAGCCATGGCGTTGTACGCGCACACCTTGGGATTCTGCTCGTAGTTGCCGCCCTTCCATCCCTGCACAGGATTCGAGGATCGACAGCATCAGCGGGCCGATAGAAGAAGACCCTGGGTCGTGTACAGGCCGCCACCCGATATCGGGAAGATGCCGTCCACGAAGTCCGGGATAGCTCACCGCCATCTGCACGCTGTGCGTCGGCCCCAGACGAGATGCCGGTCACGGCAAGCAGATGTGGAATGCCCAGCGCCTCGCGTCACCAGCCTGTGCTCCGCCTTGACCCTGTCCCTCCCCTTGTACTGCGGAAAGCTCATCTTCAGCCCGCTGTTGGTCGGGCTGGTCGAGTGCTCGAAGGTGGTCTGCGGGTTGCCCAGCTCGTCGGTGCAGATGATGAAGTACTTGTCCGTGTCGAGCGGCTTGCCGGGGCCGATCAGGTGATCGAACCGCGTGGTGGTTTGCCGCCGAAGCCGTGCATGAACAGGATGGCGTTGTCCTTGGCGGCGTTGAGCTTGCCGTGGGTGACGTAGGACATCCTGAGATTCGGGATCGATCCCGCCGCCCTCGAACTCGGAACTCGCCCAGGTACGCGATCTGGTGCTGCGGCTGGTCGGGCCAGTGGGCATGTACTGCCGGGGCGTGCGCAAACAGCAGCGAACGCCACTGCGCAGATGTGCTCGAGACGTTTCCCATTTCAAGCGCTCCCTCACTGTTTCGTTCCCGCTCCACGCCAGCCCTCTCCCGCAAGGGGAGGGAGGGTAGCTTCCCGTCACAGCCGCGCCAGGCTCAACGTGCGCATGTCCCCCATCCACGCTTTGTCCAACAACTGCTTGGCGGCCTGCGCGCTCGGCTTATCGCCGCGCTGCTTGTAGACTTCCATCAAGGCGAACAACGCCCAGCCGTTGTTGGGGGTGCGCACCAGGCTCGCACGCAGCACCTCCTCGGCGCGGTCCAGATCACCGGCGACCAGCAGCGCCGCGCCGAGGGACTGGCGAGTCGGGTAGTACCAGTAGGGCGGCTCGGAGTAGGCAAGGTGTCCTCCAGCGCGACCGCCGCTTCGAAGTGCTTGATCGCGCCCGCCGGGTCCTTGTTCGCCTGTGCGATGCGCGCGCGCGCCACATGCTGGGCGAGCTGCAGTATGTCCTTCGCCGGCACGCCGCCCGCGATCAGATCGGCGAAGTCATTCGCCTGCTCGAGCTGCGCGATGGCATCGACCTCGGCTTGCGCCGCGGTCACATCGCCGGCGTTCGCCAAACCCACCGCGCGCGCGTAGTGCCACATTCGCCTGCACGTAGGGAAAGTCCGCACCCGGATCGGCCAAGCCGAGAATGGTCTTCGCGTCGCTGAACTGCGCGTGGGCAAAATACGGCGCCGCCTTGATCGGTTGCACCCAGGCGAAGTTCTTCGCCGCCGCATCGGACACGATCTGCCCCAGCTTGTCGGCTGACTCGATGACTGTCGCGCCCTCGCCAGCCATTTGCGCGGAGGCCATGAGCGAATGGACGTTGTGGGGGTAGTAGCCCTGCGGGTAGATACCAACCGGCGTCGAGCGTGCGATGTAGGCCTCGTCCACGGCCACTGCCTGCCTGTTCGCCTCGACCGCCTCCTTGTACATGCCGACGCGGAAGAAGGTGTGAAACGGCATGTGCACCACGTGCCCGGCGCCCGGCATCAGGCGCTCCGAGGCGCTGGGCGTAAGGAACCGCCCGCTTCGGGATCGCTGGATGCCTCGGTCAGATGAATGTAGTAGTGGATCGCGCCCGGATGATCCGGTGTCCTCGCCAGCACCTTCTCGAGCAGGCTCGACGATCTCCTCCGTGCGCCCTTTGGTTGAGCACCGCCCGCCCAGTAGTCCCAGGGCTGCAGGTCCATGAGGGACTCGGCGTACAGCACCGCGATCTGGTCGTCGTCCGGATAGCGCGCCGCGACCTTTTGCATTGCATCCGCATAGGCGGTGTCCAGGGCCGCGCGATCGGCCGGCGCATCCTGTGCATAGCGAGCTGTGAGGGCTTCGATCAGCGCGCGCTCCTTTGCGCTCGCCTTGCCGGAGGCCGCTTTGGCCTTGCTCACCGCGTCGAAGGCGGGCGCGCCGGAGGCGGCGTCCATGGGCGCGTTGATGTTGGGTCCGAGCACCAGCGCTTCACCCCAGTAGCACATGGCACAGTCTGGATCGAGCGTGCGCGCCTTGCGAAAGGCGCGCAGTGCCTCGCCGTGGTTGAACGCGTAGGTCAGGCGCAGTCCCTGATCGAAGAACTGCTGCGCCAGGGGTGCGGAGGTCGTGATCGGGTAATGCAATGTGCCCAGGTCGTCCGCGAGCACCGGGTTGGCATCGGCGTTGGCGATCGACTCGGCGTCCGGGATCGCCTTGCTGAACGGGCCGATTTCGGTTTTCGCGGGCTTGTTTGCGCTTTCGGCTTGCGCCATGGCGAGCCGAAAGAAGGTCTTGTACTGCGGGCCGCTGCGTTGCGGCGCGCAGAATGGCACGCCGATCGTGGTCAGCAGCCACGACGCGTTGTCCTGGCGCGACGCCTGGTGTTCGTCGAACGCCAGTGCGCCGACGAGGCCGGCGCCCATCAGGGCGGTGATAAGCAGTTTGCGTTTCCACATGATTTGGTCCCTCCGACGGGTGAATCGATGGCGGGCAGGGCGCGCACTACTATGGTCGGCTCGGCCAGCGGGCCCCCCACCCTAGCCCTCCCCCGCAAGCGGAGGAGGGGACTGCTCCTCAGGTCTCACTCTTCCCTCCTCGGGCCGAGCGCCTCACTCCTCCCGAGGGGCGACGCCGCGCCCAGAGCCGAAGCACCGGCAAGCAAACTGCAGCGATCAATCCGGTAGGGCCTCGCGTTCACCACGCCCTGTCCGGTGGCTGATGCGGGATGCCGGAAGCAATCGACTCGGCCCCCGCAGGTCTGTTTTGTCATTCTTTCAGGCCGTTATGGATTGCCCTGAGGCCGGTGCCCTGGCAGCCTGGCAACGAACAGACTACGCCAGCCGGGCATACATGGGGCATACGGATTGCGCTGCTGGTTGGCGCGCTCGCATCCGAGCGCCGGCTGCCCTGCCCTCACAAGGTGGACGTGAGGTGATGCGACGGCGTCTCGAACGCGGGATGAAAATTCAACCCCCATCCCGGCCTTCCCCCTGAGTGACCTGAGAGGCCTGAGAGGGGGAAGGAGCAAACCAGCGAGCCACGCGGCAGGCGGCAGGGTCAGGCGGACAATTCGTCGGGTACCCAACCGGGCGCAGCGAGAGCGGCTTCCAGCGCAGGGATCCGAAGCCCGAAGTGCGACGCTCTGGCGGTGTCCAACAGCTGATGCAGCTGCGAGCGCAACGTGGGCTCGCGGCGGCCTTGTCCGACCGCGGCGAGCACTCGGGCGCGTGCCACGATGCAATCGACGAAGGGGAACGGCTCCTCGCGGAACTTGCTCTCCAGCCGGTCCGCGTAGCGCAGCGCACCAGTCCAATCGTGGGCTTCGAGCGATATCTCGATCGCCTCTCGATAGAAGAACACGTGGTTGTGCGCGGGAGACCCGGCGTCGAGGATGTGCTCGCCTTCCTCCAGGCAGCGCCTGCTTTCCTCGGGGTCGTCGGTCGCGTGTGCCAGCGCGCCGAGGATCATCGGCCCGCAGTAGCTGATGTGCTCGCGGGCGCTCTGCGAGCGCTTCTCGCATCATCGCTGCCGCTTCGCGCGCCTGCCGTCGTGACAGTAGGCATGGCGGCCACCAGGAGCAGCTTTCCGGGCTCGAACCGGCGGGCGCCGATCGCCCGCGACACCTCGACGGCCGCCTGGGCGTGCGGTCGCGCGAGCTTGCATTTCGCCCCGCTTCCAGGTACGCGATTGCGCATCCGTGATGCGCGACGATTTCGCGCCGCGGCGTTGCCGATGCGCTGCGTCGAGGGTGACAGCAGTCTGAGCCGTCTCGTGGACCTCGTCGAGCCTGCCCCATGAGCAGTGCGGCGAATGCGACCATCGGCAGGTTGGCCGCCTCGATCTGCCCGAAGCGGTGCTTGCGGCTCATCTCCACGCATTCGCGGAAGTGCTCGTAGGCCGACACGATGCGACCCGCGCCGTAGTGTGCATCCCCCAGCCCGCTCAGCGCCCGCAGTTGCAGCTCGATTGAGCCGGCATGCGCGTGCATGCTCGAGGGCCCGCTTTTGCTCGGCGCGGCAGCCTCCATGTTGCCCGAGCGGGAAATAGAGGCTGCCGCGCAGATAGTGGATCTGCGCGCGCTCGGCGTCGAACCCCGGCCCGGCCAGGGCCTGCGCCTCGTCGAGCAGCGGCAAAGCGCTTCCGGCTGCCGGTCGAGCATGCGCAGGCCCGAGGCGATGCCGATCTTGGCCTGGCAGCGCTGCCGATCGTCGGTGGCCAGCTCGAGCAGCGCTCGAACGCATCGATCGCCTCGAGCGGCCGCCCGGTCGTCGAGAGCAGTTCGCCGAGCTCCGTGAGCAGCTCGATACGATCGCCGGCATCGGTTGCGAGCTTGAGCCCGCGCTCGAGGAGCCGGATGGTGCGTTCGGTGTGCTGCAGTGCTTTCTCGGCTCGCGCCGCATCCAGGTATGCGCGCGCAGCCCGCGGGTCGCCGGCGCGCTCATAGTGCTCGGCGGCCAGCGCCGGGTCGCGCGTGGCGTACCAGGCGGCGGCAGCAACATGCCACTGGCGTTTCTGATCGCTCAGCAGGGAGGCGTAGGTGCCCTCCCAGATCAAGCGCGTGCGCGAACAGGAACTCCCCGCTCATCGGGCGGATCAGATTGCCGGCGATCAGCGCGGCACACGTGTAACCGGCGTCCCCGATGAGATCGCGCAGCACCGGCAGCGAAAAGTACTGGCCGAGCACGCTGGCGGCCTGGATCGCCTGCCGGTCGCGCGGCGGCAGCCGGTCGAGACGCGACAGCACGATGCTTTGCACCGAGCCCGGCAGGGCCTCCTGATCGCCCGCCAGCGCGCTGCGCAGCAGCTGCTCCAGGAACAGTGGATTTCCCTCCGCGCGCTGGACACAATCGGACAGCATCGTCGTCGCGCCGATAGCCAGCGAGCGCGCCAGCTCCAGCGCCTCGGTTTCGCGCAGCGGACGCAGGTCCAGCGTTAGCATGCCGACCTGCGGGCCCGACGCGCGAGCGCCACGCCGGCCCGAGCGGATCGGCATCGGGGCGGGTGGTAAGGACGAGCACCACGCTGTGCCCCTGGATGCCCGCGGCGACCTCGGCGAGGATATCCAGCAACGGTTCGTCGGCCCAGTGAATGTCCTCTGCGGCGATCGAGCTGCGGCGCGCGCTCGGCTGCGCGCTGCAGCAGGCGCACCACGAATTGCCGCCGCTGCTGCGTGCGCGCCACGTTGTCCATGCCTTCGTACACCGCTCGAGGTCCTCCGGCAGCGGTACGGCGAGGAAGTCCCCGGCGAACATCGCCTCGTCGCCGGCGACCAGACCGGCTGCGAGCGCATCCGTCAGCGCCTGCTGCGGGCCGCCACGATCACTCGTTGCCGGCGCAGCCGAGGACGCTTGCCACGATGCGCCCGACAGTGTCCTGGGTGCGGCCCATCCCGAAGTCGAGCGTGAGTCCTTTGTGGCTGGCGAACCCGGCTGCTGCCGGCCGCGGCCTCGAACTCCTCGACCAGGCGGGTCTTGCCGATGCCGGCCTCGCCGCGCACCAGCACGATCTGGCCGGCGCGCTCCTCGCGGCATGCCTCGCACAGCGCACGGAACTGGCGCAGCTCGACCGATCGTCCGATCAGCGGCGTGCGCTGCTCCGGTGCACCGGCCTGCCTGCAGTCCGAGCAGGCGCCAGACACCCACCGGCCGCTCGAATCCCTTGACGCTCACCTCGCCGATCGACTCGGCAATGCACAGTCTTCGACGGTTCGATGAACCGCGCCGGACAGGATAGTCTCGCCAGCCTGGGCCAGACCCACCAGTCGCGCGCCGAGATTGACCGCATCGCCGACCGTGGAGAAATCGCTTCCCGCGCCCGCATGGCTGGCCACGACCTGACCGCTGGCGATGCCGGCATGCACCGACAGTGGATGCCCGACCTCTTCGCTTAGGCCCGGCATGGCCTCATGGATGGCGAGTGCCGCACGCAGTGCGCGTTCCGGATCGTTGCCGTGCGCGACGGGTACGCCGAACACCGCCATGATGGCATCGCCGATGTGGCGCTCGACCGTGCCGGAGAAGCTTTGCACGATCCCGGTGACCCGCTCGTAGAAGCGTTGCACCAGCTTGTGGGTTGCCTCTGCGCCGAGCGTGCTGGTCAGGCGCGTGTAGCCGGAGAGATCGACGAAGAGGATGGTGACCTGGCGGCGCTCGACGGTTGCCGCGGGTGGCGGTGCGGCGCTCGGCGGCGACGCCGGCACGCGGCGCTGAAGATCAGCGCGATGGCCCTGAGCAACCGCTTGCGGTCGCCCAGCGGGATGCCCAGCTTTTCGAGGTCCTGATCGGTGAGATCGGGCAGGATGTCGAGCTCGATGCGATTGTCTTCGAACAACCCTGCGTACTGCCCCAGAGCGAGGGTCTCGAGCCACTGGCCTACCGCGGACATTCCACTCTCCTTCGGCGCGAGAGCTTACCTCCGCACCGCCGGTTCTGCTAGTCTCATGCGCGAGCGCTGCATCCGGTCGGTGCAGCGGCGCCGACACGAATCTACTCTTGGAGCTTGCTATGAGTGCGCTGCATCCCCAGGTCCAGGCAGTGATGGACGCCATGGCCCGGATGAATCTGGCCCCGCCGCACAGCATGCCGGTCGACCAGGCTCGCGCCCAGTTCAAGCGCAGCCGGGCCATTTTTCTCGCGCCACCGCAGCCGGTGGCTTCGGTTGCGGATCGAACCATCCCCGGTCCAGGCTGGGATATACCCGTCCGAGTGTACCGTCCCATCGGCAGCGCGGCAGCGGCCCAGCTGCCGGCGCTGGTGTTCTTCCATGGCGGCGGCTGGGTGTTCGGCGATCTCGACAGCCACGATTCGCTGTGCCGGGAACTGTGCAATCTCGCTGGCTGTGGTGTGGTTTCGGTCGCCTACCGCGTCGCCCCCGAGAACAAATTTCCGGCGGCAGTCGAGGACGCCATCGCCGCAATTCGCTACGTCGCAGCGAACGGGAAGGAACTCGGCATCGACGCCACCAGGCTCGCCGCAGGGGGCGACAGCGCCGGCGGAACCCTGGCTGCGGTTGCAGCGCTCACCTTCCGCGACCAGGGCGGACCGCGCCTGCGCCTGCAGGTGTTGATCTACCCGGTCACCGACATGACGCTGGATTCGCCCGCGTACACCCGAATTCCCGCCGGCCACACGCTGCCACGCGAACGCATGCTGTTCTTCCGCGAGGCTTATCTGCGCGGCCCGGAGGACATCGCCGACTGGCGCGCCTCGCCGCTCAAGGCGCGAGACCTGTCCAACTTGCCGCCGGCGCTGATCCTCAGTGCTGCGCAGGACCCGTTGGTAGACGAGGGCAAGGCGTATGGGGATCGTCTCGCGGCTGCGGGCGTGCCAGTAACGTACAACTCCTATGCGGGCATGGTGCACGGTTTTCTCAGCCTGGCCGGCGCGATCGAGGCCGGGCACGCGGGGATTGCCGAAGTCGCGGCTGCTCTGAAGCGCGCATTTGCGAGTGCGTAAGCCCGCGAGGTCCCGCTCGGACACGCTCGCAGCATCCTGCAGCCGCGGCGGAATGCGGGCTAGAATGAAGCGACGCGACGATGGTCGATGGGACGCTGCAGCCTGCTTGGAGACGCCATGAGCAACGACGGGTTCTACCATGAGGGCAGCCGCAGGCTGCAGGACCAGTTCGACACGCGCCGGCTGGCCGACCGGCTCGAGGAGCACCTCGTCCGCGATCGCATCGAGCCGAGCCAGAAGCAGTTCATCGAAGGGCTGGACATGTTCTTCCTCGCCACCGCCGATGCCCAGGGACAGCCCAACTGTTCCTACAAAGCGGGCGCCAGAGGCTTCGTGCGGGTCGTGGACGAGCACACGATCGCCTTCCCGAACTATGACGGGAACGGGATGTACCTGTCCGCCGGCAACGCGGTGGTGAATCCGCAGGTCGGGCTGCTGTTCATCGACTTCGAGCAGCAGAAACGGCTCCGGCTCAACGGGCTCGCCAGGATCACGCCGCAGGACGAGCTGCTCGCAACCTACCCCGAGGCGCAGTTCGTCGTGCGTGTCACGGTAACGCAGATCTTCCCGAACTGCCCGCGCTACATCCACAAGTTCCAGCGCGTCCAGGACTCGGCTTTCGTTCCGCAGCAGGGCGTGCCGACACCGGTGCCTCGATGGAAGAGCGACCCGCTCTGGTGCGATGCGCTGCCGGCGCACGATCCGGCCCGGCGGGGCCGGACCGAACCGTCCGCCTAGCGATGCGCACGACGCGCCAGATCCGTTCCACGTTGCCCCGCATTTGAGGCGATTGCCATGAGCGATCACGATCACGACCACGATGAAGGCTCCCGGTTTTCCGATGTCGAGCTCCGGGTCAAAGCGCTCGAGTCGCTGCTGGTCGAGAAGGGGCTGGTCAATCCGGAGACGCTCGACAAGCTGATCGACACGTTCGAGACCAGGCTCGGTCCACGCAACGGTGCGCGCGTGGTTGCGCGTGCCTGGGTCGATCCTGCGTATCGGGAGAGGCTGCGCGAGGATGCCTCGGCAGCGATCGCCGAGCTGGGCTACAGCGGCATGCAAGGCGAGCACATGGTGGTCGTAGAGAACACGCCGCAGGTCCACAACGTGGTGGTGTGCACGCTCTGCTCGTGCTACCCCTGGCCGGTGCTGGGACTTCCGCCGGTCTGGTACAAGTCCAACGCCTATCGCTCGCGGGTGGTGATCGATCCGCGCGGAGTGCTGAAGGAGTTCGGCGTGGAGCTGTCCGACGACGTGGAAGTGAGGGTCTGGGACAGCACCTCCGAAGTGCGCTATCTGGTGTTGCCGGAACGTCCAGCCGGGACGCAGGGAATGAGCGAACAGGAGCTCGCGGCACGCGTCACGCGAGACTCGATGATCGGGACGGCAAAGCTATGAACGGCGTACACGACATGGGCGGCATGCACGGCTTCGGCCCCATCGAGCGGGAGGCAGACGAGTCTGTGTTCCACCATCGCTGGGAAGCCCGCACGTTCGCGCTGCGCCAGGCGTGCGGCGCGCTGGGCAAGTGGAACATCGATATCGCCCGTCATGCCAACGAGCGCATGCCAGCGGAGGAATACCTGTCTGCGACCTATTACGAGCGCTGGCTGGCGGGGCTGCAGCGCCTCCTCGTGGAGAACGGCTTGGTCACGCAGGCGGAACTGGCAAGTGGGAAGAGCGAACGGCCGGCGCCCGCCGGCCTCGTCGCATTTCCACCGGAGAAGGTGGACACGGCCGTGCGCACCGGGCGCAGCTACCGCGTCGACGCTGCGGTCTCCGCAGGTCTCGCGGTCGGCGCGCCGGTGACCGCCCGCAACATCAACCCGCTCGGCGCGACCAGACTGCCGCGCTACGTGCGAGGCAGACGCGGGATCGTCGATCGCGACTACGGCGTGTTCGTTTTCCCCGACGCCAATGCAGCACGACTCGGACAGAAGCCGCAGCACCTGTACAGCGTGCGTTTCTCCGCGCGCGAACTATGGGGTTCGGAGGCGGCACCGAAGGACTCCGTCTGCCTGGACCTGTGGGAAGACTATCTGGAACCGGCATGAGCGCAGGCGAGGCACTCCGGCTGCCCGGGCTTCCCAAGGACGATGGCGGACCGGTCTTCCGCGCCCCCTGGGAGGCGCAGGCCTTCGGGCTGACGCTGGCGCTGTTCGAACGCGGCTGCTTCACCTGGAAGGAATGGACCGAGCACCTGAGTGCGGAGATCGCCGCGGCCCGTGTGCGCGGCGAGTTCGACGACGGCAGCCGCTACTACGAGTATTGGCTGGCCGCACTCGAGCGGCTCGCGGCGGAGAAAGGCCTGACGACCTTGACTGAAATGGTCATGCGCAAGGACGACTGGGATCGGGCGGCGCGCTCTACGCCACATGGGAGGCCGATCGTGTTGCCGCGGAGTTGATTCGAGCGCAGCCGATTCCCCTTCCGCCCGGATCTGTCGGAGCGGGCTAGGGTGGGGGTGCAACGCATGCGCACCGGTGATGCTGGCGCTTCACCCCCATCCCTGCCTTCCCCCTCAGGAGGGGGAAGGAGCAAATCACTTCGCCGCCTCAGGTGGTTTACGGGATGTGCGCCGCCCTCCGAAGCCTTCAGTCGCGATAAGACGGATCGATCTTGTCGAGCTTGCGCAGCAGCGCGGGCCATTCGAGCACCCCGAAGGGGCGCCGCGTTTGCGGCAGGTACATTCGGTAGGCTTCGTCGACAACGTGCGGCGGCGGCAGCTGCAGCTCGACGTTGCACGACAGCGCTGCCACTTGCACCTGACAGGCGCGCTCCAGGCGGAACATGCTGTTGAAAGCCTCCGGGATGCTCGCGCCCACGGTGAGCAAGCCGTGATTCCTCAGAATCATGCCGGCATGCTCGCCGAGGTCGCGCACCAGGCGTTCCTGCTCCTCGGGGTTGATGGCCACCCCTTCGTAGTCGTGGTACGCGATCTTCGCAAAGCGCATCGAGGTCTGCGCGATGGGCATGAGCCCGCATTTCATCGCCGATACCGCCATGCCGGCGATGGTGTGGGTGTGGATGACGCAGTCCACGTCATGCCGTGCCCGATGGATGGCACTGTGGATGACGTAGCCCGCCTTGTTGACGCCCAGGTCCGTAGGGTTGAACAGGATGTTGCCCTCCAGATCGAGCTTGACGAAGCAGGAAGCGTGCATCTGGTCATACAGCAGGCCGTAGGGGTTGATCAGGAACGCGCCCGCCTCGCCCGGCACGCCGGTACTGATATGGTTCGCGCTCATCTCGGTCATGCCGTAGAGGTCCATCAAGCGGTACGCCGCGGCGAGGTCGACGCGCTTTTCCCATTCGGCCTTGCTGACTTGTTGCCGGACGGACTTGCCCTTTTTCAGCGGATGGACGGCCATAGTGTGAATCCTGCGCAAATTACCCATCGCGTTTTGTCTGGTTGGCAGGGACGGGTCGAGGCTGCGCGAAGAGTATAGCGCTTGCCAGATCGGCTCGATCCAGGCTCGCCGGACCGCTGGGTGAGCGCGTCAGGTCACCGCAGGGTGGCGCGTATTGCCTCGGTCTCCGGCGAGGGGCTCAGGCCCAGTACGATCGACAGCATGTCGCGGCAACGCCGGTAGACCTTGAGCGCCTCGGCGGCTTCCCCGAGCTCGCGATAGCTCACCATCAAGCGGCGGTACAGCGCCTCGGCCAGGTTGTCCAGCTCGAGTGCCCTGGAGTAGAGCGCTGCGGCATCCTCCCACTGCTGGTTCAGCTCGAGTTGCGCGCCGAGGCTGGTCACCGCACGCAGGAACTTGGCCGCGAGGCGGTCGCGAGCCGCAAGGGCCCACGGCTCCTGCGAGTCCACCTCGATGAAGTGCCCCGAGTACAGGCGCAGCAGCTCCTTGGCAAGCTCGCCAGAGCTTGCACCTGCGGGGCTGGGGCCGGTGCCTGCGGCGGCGGGGCTCGCGCCTGCGGAACCGGGGGGCTGATGCGCGGCACGGTCGATGCGGGCGACCAGTTCCTCGAACGTCCACACGTCGACCCAGCACTTGGACGGATCCAGCGACAGCTTGCCCTCCGTCAGGACCAGGACATCTTCTACGCCGATCAGCTTGCGCAGCCGGTGAAGGTTGCTGTCGAAGGACACCCTGGCGGCGTCGCCCTCCGCATCCGGCCACAGCGACTCGATCAAGGTGGAGGTGTTCGTGCGCATGCCGCCGCAGGCGATCAGCGCCTTGAGCAAGTCGAGCGGCCGCTTCTGCACCTTGCGGCTGAAGACGATCGGCTGGCCGTCGCGCAGCAGGGTGAACTGCCCGAGGGCGTGGATCTTCAACGGCCACGACCGCTGCCCGTCCGCAGCAGTGGCTTTGGGCTTCAGGCGTGTGATGCTGAACGCCACCACAGGGCGGGCGAACCCGTCGAGGTTGACCTGATCCGCCGGCTGAGCGTCCACCACGCCTTCGCTCAGCTCATGCACGGTCCCGCTGATCAGGATCTGGCCCGGCCTGGCTTCGGTGCTCAGGCGCGCGGCGAGATTGGTCACCCGGCCGATCACGCCATAGCCGATGCGGGCCTCGTCGCCGATGGCTCCGATCGTGGCGTAGCCATGAGCGATGCCGATGCCCAGAGCGATGTCGTGGCCGCGCTTGCGCCAGGTCGTCACCAGCTCCGCGAAGCGCTGCTGCATCTCGAGCGCCATGCGCACCGCGTGCTCGGCCGGTTCCTCGACGGCGACCGGGTCGTTGAAAATCACCAGCATCGTGCTTCCGCTGAACTGCTCGAGGGTGCCGCCATGGGCCTGGATGAGGCGGCCCATTTCCCGGTGATACAGGCGCAGCACGCTCATCACCTCCTCGGGCTCGGAGGTATCCGCGAAGGCGGTGAAGCCGCGCAGATCGAGGATGACGACGGTGACTTCGCGCCGACGAGTGGCAAGCGGATCGTCCACATCGCCCGCGACGATGCGCTCGGCCAGATGCGGGGGGAAGAAGCGCTTGAGCTGGGTCAGGCGTTGCAGCTCCCCGAGCTGCTCGTGCACACGCTGCTCCAGGCCGGCGTTCAGCTCGGCGAGCTCATGGGCCTGCGCCTGCACGGTCTCGTGGAAGGTCTTGATGCGCAGCAGCGAGCGGACCCGCGCGAGCAGCTCGGGTGCATTGATGGGCTTGCTCAGGAAGTCGTCCGCGCCGGCTTCCAGGCCCTTGGTCCGCTCTTGCGCGGGATCCAGCGCGGTTACCATCACCACCGGCAGGATGCCGGTGTCGGGGTCCGCGCGCAGCGCCTTGCACACTTCGTAGCCGCTCAAGTCCGGCATGACGACGTCCAGCAGGACCAGGTCCGGCTTGAGGCTGCGGATCTTCTCCAGAGCCTCACGGCCGCCGGCCGCGGTCTCCACGGCATAGCCGTTGAATACCAGCAGATCCGCAAGCAGCTTGCGGTTCGGCGCCTGGTCGTCCACGACCAGCACGCTGGCCCGCTCGCTCATGGGCTGGGTGCAGGGCAGGCCCGCCCGTCGAGCGCGGCGCGGACCTTGCGCAGCAGCCCGACGATGCTCACGGGCTTGGTCTCCAGCTCGTCGAAGCCGGCTTTCATCACCTCGCTCTGGGCGCCGACCACCGATGCGGTGACCGCTATCACCGCGATCGGGCGTGTGACCGGGTCGTCGCGCAGGTGCCTCAGCGCCTCGACCCCGCTCATCCCCGGCAGGCGGATGTCCATCAGGATCAATGCCGGGCGGCGCTCCTCGGCGATCCGCAGGCCGATCTCGGCGGTGTGCGACTCCACGGTCTCGTAGCCCGCCACCTTGAGCGTGTCGCGCAGCAGCTTGCGGCTGCTGGGGTCGTCTTCGATGATCAATATCAGCTCGTTGGACATTTCAGGCATTTCTCCGGCGCCATGCGGGGATCGGCGGACAGGCTGTCGGGCCGCAGGCACGAGGCTCTTCCACATTAGAACGCTTGCCGACCCCCCGCAAGCGCCAGTTGCAGGGCAAGGCAAGCCCGCGATCCTCAGACCGCACGAGCGCATGCTACGTGTGGGTACCTTGCACGCGGCATACGGATTGAGGAAGATAGCACCGGCCGCTCGCGCGGGGTTTGCGCAGCGGCCATGGTGCATTGCGGGACCACTTGGGGGTACGTGGTCGCAGTGATTCGTCAGTTTCGGCGTCGCATAATTGGGCGCGCTCGCCGATGAGCGGTGGCTGATTGCCCATCTCAAACAGAGAGAGGAAACCGTGAGACCGGTTGTGCGAAGGCGCGCGTGGCCCTCGACCGCAGGAGCGACGACACCCCCTCTCCCCTTGCGGGAGAGGGTCGGGGAGAGGGGGAGCGCCTTGTCCGACAGCGAGCCGGCACGTGATGCAACAGGAGTGGACGTGAAATCACTCTCGCGCTTCGCCGCGCTCGCCCTCGCGCTGGCGAGTCCAGCGGGGATTGCTGCGGATGCCGCGCTGGACCGCGCCATCTCCACAACCCCGAGCCTCGCGGTGATCGCGAAGGCGCCCGACTTCGCGTTGCTGGACACCGCCGGCAAGCCGGTGAAGCTGTCCGACTACCGGGGTCGTACTGTGCTCCTCGCCTTCATCTTCACTACCTGTCCCGGGGTGTGCCCGCTTATCTCCAAGCAGATGGAATACCTGCAGCGCGAGCTGATATACAGCCTGGCCTTCTTCAGACGAGAAGCAGGCGCTGATCGATATCCAGGCGTTGGTCACTGAGGCCGGGCACGCCGCCGCGCGCTAGCTGGCAGAGATTACCGGTCAGAAGCATCCGGCGGGTTACGCTTCGCTAACCCGCCCTACGAGTGCTGCGGTGATTGCAGGTTCCTCACCTCCACGCCGACTCGGGATTTCTCCACCACCCCGTCGCCTTCGGCGCCACCCCTCCTCGGGCAGGAGGGGAGCTCACCACCCCCGTCGCCTTCGGCGCCACCCCTCCTCGGGCAGGAGGGGAGCTCACCACCCCGTCGCCTTCGGCGCGGAGCAGTTCCCCCGCTCCCCTCGGGGAGACCCCATGACGCGTGCGCGCCACGCATCGAGCCGATGAACCAGCGCCTCCTGCAGTCCCCTCTCCCCTCGTGGGAGAGGGCCAGGGAGAGGGGGCGCCGGCTCGCGTGTTCTCACCCTCTCCCCCGCCCTCTCCCATCAAGGGAGAGGGAGCCGTTGTCCACGCTCCGTGGCGGGGAGGTTCATGGCTAGGGCCGGGGTGAGGGGAAGACGACAGCGACCCTGCTAAGATCGAAGTGGTCTTCGGTCTTGGCCATACCTCCATGCAAAGCGTCTCGCTTCCGGTCTGGTTGCTGTTGCTGCTCGGCCTGTTCGCCGCGTGGGCCGCGGTCGAGCACGTCGTGCTGCCCGCGCTGCGTTGGCTGATGCGCCGACGCATCGAGGCGGTGCTGCAGGAGCTGGGCCCGCGGCTGCAACTCGAGCTCCCGCCTCTGAAGCTGGCACGGCGCGAGGTGCTGATCGAGCGGCTGCGGCATGACGAGCGCGTGCGCGAAGCCGTCGAACAGGAGGCGCGGCGCAGCGGCGAGCCGGTCAAGCGCGTCCAGGCGCGCGCGGAAGAGCTACGCGCGCGAGATCGTGCCGTCGTTCAATGCCTACCTGTATTTCCGCATCGGCTACTGGCTGGCGCGAGCGATCGCGAAGTCGCTGTACCGGGTGCGCCTGGGCTTTGCCGATGAAAAGGGCCTGGCCGACATCGAGCCGAAGGCCGCCGTGGTCTTCGTGATCGAATCACCGGTCCAACTTCGACTATGTACTGGTGGCCTTCCTCGCCGCCGAACGCGCCGCCTTGTCCTACGCCGTCGGCGAGTGGGCGCGCGTCTGGCCCCTGGAGACGCTGATCCGCAGCATGGGCGCCTATTTCGTGCGCCGCGATTCAGGTGATCCGCTCTACCGTGCAGTGCTGCAGCGCTACGTGCAGATGGCCACGGATGCCGGGTTAACGCAGGCGGTGTTCCCGGAAGGCGGGTTGAGCATCGACGGGCATGTGCGGCAGCCCAAGCTCGGCCTGATCGACTACATGGTGCGCGGCTTCGACCCCGAGGGTCCGAGGGATGTGGTCTTCATTCCAGTGGGCATCAACTACGACCGCGTCCTGGAGGACCGGAGCCTGCTGCGCAAGCACGACCCCGCAGCGGCGCCGGCAGGGTTCGGGCGGGCGCTGTCCACCACCCTGGGGTTCGCGCTGGAGCAGGCGTTGCTGCGCGCGCGCGGCCGCTGGTTCCGGTTTGGCTACGCCTGCGTGAACTTCGGCACACCCCTGTCGTTGCGGGCGCATCTCAAGGAAACGGCGGATCGATCCCCGCGCGTTGCCGCAGGAACAGCGCCGGGCCGAGCTCGAATCCCTCGGGCGGCTGTTGATGGATCGCGTCAAAGCGATCGTTCCCGTGCTGCCCGTGGCGGTCGTCGCGCAGGTCTTCCGCGAGCGAGGCGATCAGCCGATGGAAGCGCTGAGAGTGAAGGCGGAAGCATTCGCCCTCACGCAACGCCTGTCCGCGGCGGGGCGCTTGTCTACCTCCCGCGTGGCGATCAGGACTACGCGATCGAAGTCGGCCTGCGCATGCTCGTCCTGCGGCGGATTGTCCTGGAAGAGCGCGGGCTGTTCACCGCGAACCCGGCCGAGCTGAGGATCCTGGACTACTACGCCAACTCGATCTCGCACTTCCTGTCGCGGCGTCCCGCACCGTTTGCAACGGTGGACGCCGGAGGAGCAAGCCCGGCCGCGTGAATTTGTCACACCGCGCGCGGCAAGAAGTCGACGAATTCACCACCCGCTCCGTCGTAAATTGCAATGGGCAACATCTTTGGGAATGGGGACAACCATGAACTTCCTAAATCGGCTTCGGCAGCGCTTGACAGGCCGGGTCGCGCAAGGCGCTGCCGGGCCTGAGCGACCGCAGCTCAGCGAGCAGGACGCAGGCGACAGCGCTGCCCCCGCCGTGTTCGACCAGGTCGAGCGGCTGAACGGCTCGGGTGCTTCGCTGGAAACGCTGCTTGAAATGAATCGCGTCCAGGGCTGGTAGCTGCGCGCCCGGCCTCCGGCTGGGCCCTCCGACACCCGGTGAGCTGGGCGCGTGCCCCAGCTGCCGGGGCTGGCACGCCGCCCACATCAAGCGGCTGGCGCTCCCGAGCGCTGAATCGAGCGAGCCGCCCGGCCGTCCGGCCGGGTATGGACTATTCACGCCATTTTTGTGCACTCCGCCACCGCCCGGCGCGGGTCGGCCCGATATGCTTTGGTCTCAGACGTTGGCAATAAGCGGCGCCAGCCGGCGCCGGCGCCTACGGCGAACCCGACAAGGGAGAACAAACGTGAGACCTTCCGGCGAACACGCCCCCAACCAGCTCGACGCCGCCGAGGCATTCGCCGGCAAGGTCGTCGAGGATCTGGCCGCATCCCTGAGCTCACTGCTCGTGTGTCTGGGCGACACGCTCGGGCTGTACCGCGCGCTGGCGGCATCCGGGCCGGTCGCCCCTGCCGAGCTGGCTCGCTCGACCGGGCTCTCGGAGTCCTACGTCGGGGACTGGCTGCTCAACCAGGCCGCGAGCGGCTACCTGTCCTTCGATGAGCGCACCGGGCGCTATCTGCTGCCACGGGAGCACGCGTCCGTGCTGGCCGACGAACGCAGCCTCTACTACCTGGGCCAGGGCTTTCACGCCGTGCGCGCACTGGTGCGTGCTCACCCGGAAGTGTTCGACGCGAGCTATGACCCGCCGGCCTCGCACCTGTCGAGCGGCAGCGGCGGCGAGCCATTCCTCTATCCAGGCACGGTGGCGCATCTGGTCGAGGAGTGGATCCCGGCCCTCACAGGCATACGCGGGAAGCTCCTCGAGGGGGCGGCCGCCGCCGAGATCGGCTGCGGGGTCGGCACCGCGACCATCGCCATGGCCAAAGCCTATCCCCAGTCGCAGTTCTGGGGTTTCGACGCGGAGCTCTCCAACATCCGCTTCGCGCAGCGCAGGGCCGAGACCGAAGGCGTAGCCGAGCGCACCGACTTCGAGGCGAGGCCTGCGCAGCTCGTCGCGAACCATCGCTATGCCCTGGTCGTGGTGCTCTCCAGCCTGCTCCGCTTCGACGATCCGCCGAGTGTGGCGCGTCGCATCCGCACCACCCTGGAGCCGGCCGGGTCCCTGCTGCTGGTGGAGCCGGGGTTCGCCGAGCGTGCCCAGGACAACTTCACCCCGGCCGGCCGCCTCTACTCGGCGTTGTCGGCGCTGCGCCACTGGCCGGCGGCGGGTCAGGCGCACCCTGCCAGTGCGGAGCTGCTGCTGGCGCAGGCCGGCTTCAGCCAGATCCGTCTCATCGCCAGCACCCCGTTTCTGCGGGCGTTCGAGGCGCGCCGGTAGCTTACGTGAGCTTTCATCTTGTCCTACCCCCTAAAGCGCCTAGAGCGGGGAACGCAGAGGACGCAGAGGAGAGAAGACCTTAGAGCGGGGGACGCAGAGGGCGCAGAGGAGAGAGGACGCAGAGGAAGGACAGAATCGGGCTCGATCGTTTTCCTCTGCGCCCTCTGTTTTCTTCCTCTGCGTTCTCTGCGTTTCCGCTATTGGGGTAGGCGTCCGCGAGCACTTCGGCTCAGCCCAGCCCAGCCGGCGCGAGCTTGAACTTGCGGTGGCGGGCCGATTCCGCTTCCGACATCCTTCCCAGCCTGCTCAGGCAGCGGACCAGGCCATCATGGAAGGCGCCTACCAGATCGTCGGCGGCGAGGCCCCGCTCATACAAGGTTACGGCGTCCGCCGGCCGGTCGCGCGCTTCCATGGCGGCCGCAGCCCCGGCCACGATGCTCACGAACCGGGAGCGAAGGCGCTCCCGCAGCCGCACGGTCCATGGCTCCTCAGCGTCGGCGGACAGGAACGGACCGCGGTAGAGATCGAAGACGCGCTCGACCGAATCGCAGCCGCTGGCTGGGTTGATCGCGCGCGTCGCAGCTTCGAACTCCAGCGCATCCACCCACACCTGATGCGGTTCCAACGACAGGCGACCATGGCGCACCGGGATTGCTCCGGCCACGCCCAGGTAGTTGCGCAGGCGGTGCAGGGTCACAGTCAGTGCGTTCTGCGCCTTGTCGCCCTCCAGCTCCGGCCAAAGCGCATCCGCGACCGCAGCGCGGCAGACGTCCCGCCCGCCCAGCGCGATGATCGACTTGAGCAGCGCCAGCGTCCGGCGCGGCTGCTTCTTGCCTTCCGGGAGGCCGACCCCGTCGACCAGCACCTCGAACGTTCCCAGCGTGCGCACCACGACTCGGGCCGTTGACGCGCTGGCGCCTGGGCCGGCAGGCTGCGCCGTGCGAATGGTCTGGGGAGCCAATGCGATCACGTTGGAACGCGGCGCTGGCGGCTGGGGCTCGCCCATCGTCAAGGCATGCTCCAATGTCCTGCGGGCGGCGGGGGTGTCCCCCGCGAGCAGTTGCGAGTAGGCCCGCGTGACCAGGTGCGCGAGCACCTCGCGATGCGGATCCAGCAGCACAGCCCTGACTCGATGGGGGCTTTCCACCGCTTCGGCATGTGAAAGGCCGTGGCCGGCCGCGTGACTGCCCATGCCCACGAGGCGCTGGCGCAGCAACTCCGCTGCGATGGCGGCATCGGGCACCGGCTGAGGAACAGATGCGCCAAAGGCCGCATCGGCGGCGACTGTGGCTCCAGGTGCGAAGATGGTGTTGGCACTCATGTTCAAGTCCCCCTTGTCCTGAGTGTCGGGCCGCACGGAGAGGCATGCCCGTGACAGGGTCAATGTGACGGATCCGGAGGAAAACCTCGCCGCACCAGTGCACGGCGGGTCGGTGTGAAATTCACAGATGCGCTTCGGGGGCTTTGCGCCAAGACGCTAGAATCGCTGCTTTGAAGCGCAAGCTCGACCGGACCCATGCTCAACTCGATTCGTGCGACCCGCGGCATGGCTGTGGCGCCGCACGCACTGGCCGCGCAATCTGCGCTCGCGGTGCTCAGAGAGCGCGGCAACGCGCTCGAAGGAATGATTGCCGCGGCGGCGACCATCCCGGTGGTTTACCCGCACATGAACTCGATCGGGGGGGACGGCTTCTGGCTGATCCACGTGCCCGGTCAGCCCGTGCGTGCAATCGACGCGTGCGGCGCGGCTGCGCTCGCGGCGTCGCGAGAGTGGTACGCGGGCCGCGGCATCACCCAGTCGATTCCGTTCCGCGGCGGTGTGGCCGCCAACACCGTCGCGGGCACGATCTCGGGGTGGGATCTGGCGTTCGCGCTCAGTCGCGAGCTGGGCGGAAAGCTCCCGCTTGGGCGCCTGCTCGCGGACGCGGCCGAGTATGCCGAGCACGGCATTGCGGTCACGCGCAGCCAGGCAGCCACCACCGCAGCCAAACGACCCGAGCTCGAGCCGCAGCCGGGCTTCTCGGAAGCGTTTCTACCGGGGGGACGGTGCCGGCCGCGGGGGAGATCTTCAAGCAGCCGCGGCTGGCCGCAACGCTGCGTCGTCTCGCGGCCAGGGGGCTCGACGACTTCTATCGTGGCGAGCTTGCGCGCGCGCTCGCCGCAGATCTGGCCGGCTCCGGCAGCCCGCTGACGCTGAGTGATCTCGAGCGGCACCGCGCGCAGTGGCGCACGCCCCTGCGGCTCGAGCACTCCCTCGGCACGCTGTACAACATGCCGCCTCCGACCCAGGGCCTGGTGTCGCTGCTCATCCTCGGCATCCTCGACGCGCTCCATATCGACAGGGTCGACCCCGCAGGAAGCGAGTACGTGCATTTGTGCGTGGAGGCCGTCAAGCAGGCGTTGCGCGTCCGGGATCGCCACATCACCGATCCCGCTCGCATGACGGCTGACCCGCAGGAGTTCCTCGCTGCGGCAAATGTAAGCGAGCTCGCGCGCGCCGTCGACCGGCACCAGGCGGCGCCCTGGGGCGCCGGCAGAGGGCCTGCGGACACCATCTGGATGGGTGTTGTCGACGGCGAAGGCCGCGCGGTGAGCTTCATCCAGAGCCTGTACCACGAGTTCGGCAGCGGTGTGGTGCTGAAGGAGACCGGGATCAACTGGCAGAACCGCGGCTGCAGCTTTTCGCTCGATCCGGCGGCGCTGAATGCGCTCGAGCCCGGCCGCAAACCATTCCATACCCTCAACCCCGCGCTCGCGGTCCTGGGTGACGGGCGCGTCATGGTCTACGGCAACATGGGCGGCGACGGACAGCCACAGACGCAAAGCGCAGTATTCACGCGCAGCGTCGTCTACGGCTGGGGTCCGCAGGCCGCGATCAGCGCACCTCGCTGGCTGCTCGGCCGCACTTGGGGCCTGACCACCGACACCCTCAAGCTCGAGTCGCGATTCCCGCGCGAGGTCGTGGAGGAGCTGAGAGCTCGCGGGCACGATGTGGAGGTCATCGGCGCGTTCGACGAGAGCGTGGGTCATGCAGGAGCAATCGTCCGTCACCCCAACGGTGTGCTCGAAGGTGGCGCGGATCCGCGGTCGGACGGAAGTGTTGCCGGGTTCTAGCCTGGATATTTCAGCAGGACGCGAGACTATGGCGGAGGCCTGGCGAGACAGATCGGGCATGCCCGATCTGGCCGCCTGAGGTCCCTGTACAGGCCGGCAGGCAGCCTCTGTTGCTGGCACAGGGTAACGCGCTCGCGGGGAGTTCTGCTATCGTTGTCCGGGCTTATCCCGACGATGCAGGCAGTGCAAGCTCGAGAGGAGTGGGTGGAGCAGTTCTGGGTGATCCGCGACCGCAAGCGCCGCGGCCCTTTCTCGGAAGCCGAGATCGTGCGCGCCTACCGGGCAGGCGAGTTGCTGCCTGCGGATCGGCTGTGGGCGGAGGGCGTGCCCGCGCCCGTTACGGTGGCCGACACGTTCGCGCAACTGCGTGAGCAGGGGCCGTTCGGGGAAATCGACCTGACGCTCGTCGACTTGGACGACCCGGGCCAGGTGCAGTTCCCCGACGAGTCTCCATATCGACCGCCGGTTGCCGCCGTCGAGGATCGCAGCGACGGCGAGGTGCGCTACGCAGGCTTCTGGGTTCGCTACGGCGCCAATGTGCTCGACGGCGTTATCGTGGCGGGGCTCGCGATTGTGCTGGGACTCGCGCTCGGCATAGTGACGCGCGTGCTCGGCATGGGACCGCTGAGCGCGGAATGGATCGGCTTCGCCATCACGCTGGTCTTGACCTGGCTCTACATTGTCCTGGGAGAGTCGGGTCCCGCCTCCGCCACGTGGGGCAAGCGCGCCTTCCACCTGCAAGTGCTGGGGGCCGAACACCTCGAGCGCATCTCCTTTCTGCGCTCGACCGGCCGGCTTCTCGGCCGCTATCTGTCCACGGTACTGTTCATGGTCGGCTACCTGATCCAGCCGTTCAACGCGCGCAAGCGTGCGCTGCACGACTTCCTCTCGGGCACCGTGGTGGTCGTGCAGCGCCAGTACTCGCGGCTGCTCGTCGCGCTGATGCTGGTGCTGAGCATCGCCGTCCCGGCCGTCATCATCGTGGCCGTTGCGCTGCCCGCGTATCAGGAGTACCTCGTGCAGGCGAAGGTTTCTGCAGCGCTGCGGCAGATTACGCCCGCCACCGTGGCGATTCAGCGCTATCTGCGCGCACAGCGACGGCCTCCGGACTCGCTGGCCGAAGCGGGATTCGATACACGCCGAGGCTTGGCCGGCGTGCGCCGGCTGGGATTCGACGCGGCCACCGGTGTGATCACACTCACTTTCGATTTCGCGCCGGTGGACGGCAGCACCGTTCTGATCGTCCCCGATCAGATCGAGAACGACGCGATCACCTGGAGCTGCCAGGCGGGAACGCTGTCGGCTCGCTGGCTGCCGCGGCAGTGTCCGCCGCGCGCGTAGGCGCACCGGGGCGTGCCCCCTGCTAGGCCGCCCGAGAGGCCAGCCGCACGATCCTGCCGGGCACGGCCGGCTGCTGCGCAGCCTTCGCGGCTTGGTCGTAGGCCTGCTGTGCGGCCAGCACGCTCTCGATGTTGCCCTCGGCCCATTGCTTGATCTGCACGAGGACCTGCACGAGCGTCTCGCCGAGCGGCGTGAGCGAGTACTCCACGCGCGGCGGAACTTCCGCGTAGACCGCGCGTGCGACCAACCCGTCGCGCTCCAGGCCGCGCAGGGTCTGCGCGAGCATCTTCTGCGAGATGCCGCCGATGTCTCGCTTGAGCGCGCCGAAGCGCATGGTGCGCTGGGCCAGCCGCGCCACGATCATGACGGTCCACTTGTCGGCGATGCGGTTCAGCACTTGCCGGGTCGGACAGCGGTCGTTGAACACGTCCCACATCGGTTGCGAGGGCATAGTCCAGTCTGCCTTTGGTCTATGGTTACTCGATGGTAACTAGTCACTGGTCGGTGCTTACTTGCGGATGGTAAGCAGCGTTCGTAAAGTGCGCAACTGGTTAAACCATAGGAGGCCGTATGAATCGATTTCTTTTCGCTCTCGCCTCGGCGTTTCTTGGGCTGCTGAGCGGCCAGGCATTTTCCGGGGAGCTCACTGTCACCACGCACACCGCCTCGCCCGCGGGCTTCTCCGTCAACTCCCACCTGATTCAAGGCGAGCGCGACGCCATCCTGGTAGACGCGCAGTTCACGCTGAGCGAGGCGGCGAAAGTGGTGGAACTGGTGCAGAGTTCCGGCAAGCAGTTGCGGTACATCGTCGTGACGCACGGCCACCCGGACCACTTCTTCGGGCTGGGCGTGCTGCAACAGGCTTTTCCCGAGGCCCGCATCGTAGCGACGAAGCCGGTGATCGCCGATATCGAGGACTACGCTCCAAAGGCGATCGCACGCTGGAAGCCGGTGTTCAAAGACGAGATCCCCGACTCCTTCGTGGTGCCGGCGCCGGTCGACTCTACGTCGCTGTCTATCGAGGGCAACGAGATCCAGCTTCTCACCATGGACGAGGGCGAGAGCGCGCACGCGACTGTGCTCTGGGTTCCGAGCACCAAAGCGCTGCTGACCGGGGATCTGACCTACAGCAATGTGCATCTGTGGCTGCGCGAGAACCGGCCAGAGGGGTGGCTGCGCATCCTCGAGCGCTTCGAACGGCTGTATCCGCTGTCCGTGTACCCCGGCCACGGACCGGTGGGCGGGCCGGAGCTGATCGACGCGAACCGGGCGTACATCCACGCGTTCCTTGCAGCCACTGCTGCACCCGCCACGAAAGAGGAAGCGGCCGCGCAGCTCAAGTCGCAGTTTGCGGACTACGCGTTGCCGGTGATCGTCGACTTCAGCGTCTCGGGGCGGCTGGCGAACTGACGCCTCCGACTTAGTGGCCTGTTCCACAATTGCACGCACGTATCCCCCACCCCAACCCTCCCCCGCGCGCGGGGGAGGGCGAGGGAGGGGCGATACGTTGCCGAACTTACGAAATTGGGCACTTAGGGAGAGAGCGCACTGCGCCAGGTCAGCGGTACCAGCGCACGAGATCGAAGCGCTTGGCCCTTCTCACCGGCCCGGGAAGTCTCGTTTGATACGGGCGCGTACCAGGCGACGCTGGGCTGCGCTCAGCGGCGTTCGCGCCAGCCGCTCGAGCAGCACAGCGTGGTCGGTCATTTCCTGTCGAGCGAGCTCGCGCGTGAACTCCATATCCTTGTCACGGCCAGCCACGTACTTCGAGATCGCGAGGTCGTGGACCTCCAGGCACAGGCCTTCTACTCCCGCCGTGTTCGGGTTGCTGACCGAGATCAGCCGGGCCTCCCAGCCCTCGGGCAGGGTCGCCGTCTGTGGGCTGACCCCTTGGGCGTAGTAACCGAATCGTTCGTGAAAGAAAGAACCCTCGCCGATGGAGCCGTCCACCAGGTCGGCCAGCTCCGGCTTGTTCTTCGGATAGACATCCGCTTCCATCGAGGCGAGCAGCGCAAGCGGCGCACGCGGAAATTGCCCGAGCACGGCCTGGCTGCCGATGATCACGATCTGGGTATCGGCAGCGATCGCTCCCGCCGCACGGATCAGGTGCTCAAGCTCGGAACGCTTCGTAGACGCGCTTCCTTTCGTGGCGATCGAGGACCCCCGCAAACGGGGAAGATTGCCGCAGCCTCGCGGCGTGCGCCGATGTGGCGGTCATGAAAGCCGCGATCTCCGGCCACGGGCGGCGAAGAATCTGTTCCCACTCGTCCAGACAGCGCGGGCGCTCGGCGTCGGCCCGAGCACGTTTCCAGGCCGCGAGATTGCGCCGTGCGACATCCAGGAGCGCAGGGCGGCGGAAGATCTTGCGTGCGATCACGCAGTGCAGCGCCAGGCTGCGCGCCTCGACGATGCAGTGATCCGAGTAGACCGCGACGGACTCGGGCCGAACGGGAACCCAGCGGCGCTCCTGCTTGAGCCCTGCGGCGCGCCTGCGGGCACGGTAGCGGTGCATGCGCTCAGCGGCCGTGAGCGGTCCCTGCTCAGGAGGGGAGCCCTGGTTTCGAGAGGAGCGTGTTGCCATGCCGGCAGTGTAACGCGTTACGGATGCCGCAACCATCGCCGCGCAACGGTTCTCCAGCACAACGCCCCAGACCAGGATCGCGGGACCGATCGCGGGCCGCCGGCGAGCAGCATGCCCGTCCTCGCCACAGGAGCACAACCCGTCGAGGACAAGCAGTGGAAGTTCCGGCGTGGGAATTCCTCGGAACCCTTCGATTGGGAGGCAAACTTGGCGGAATTGCTGCCGCTCAAGCGTCACCCGTGCGCCGGTTTGGAGAATAATCATGCTAGGCTCCCACCGCCCCGCCTGCTGCGCAGGCACCCCCTCCTCGGGCAGGAGGGGACGGGGCTCGCCCAAGAGCCTTGCCGTTTTGGACGTTGCTGCCACATGCGCGGCGAAAGGATAGAGAAGTGCGCTGATGAGGCTGGGACTACTGCTTCGATATGCGGGAGAGGCCGGCGGCCCGCGCATGGACCTGGTGCTGGAGGCCGAACGGCTGGGCTACACGTCGGTGTGGGCGGGCGAGTCCTACGGCACGGATGCCGTCACGCCGATCGCCTGGGTGCTGGCCCGCACCAACAGGATCAAAGCTGGCACCGGCATCATGCAGATGTCGGCCCGCACCCCGGCGTGCGCCGCCATGACGGCGGCGACGCTGCAGGCCATGTCGAACAACCGCTTCCTCCTCGGCGTCGGGCCGTCGGGGCCGCAGGTGATCGAGGGCTGGCACGGCGTGCCGTACGGCAAGCCGCTCACCCGCACGAAAGAGTACATAGAGATCGTGCGCAAGGTGTTCGCACGCGAGGCCCCGCTGCAGCACCGGGGCGAGCACTACCAGATCCCTTACGCGGGTGCGGACGCCAGCGGCCTCGGCAAGCCGCTGAAGAGCATTCTGCACGCAAACCCTGATCTCCAGATCTACACCGCCGCGATCTCGCCTGCCGGGCTGCGCACTGCCGGCGAGGTCGCCGATGGCGTACAGCCGTTCCTGATGAGCCCGGAGCGCACTGACATCGTCACACGAGCCAGTGCTCGAAGGGAGGCTGGCGACGGGAAAGGGCCGGACGCTGGCCGACTTCGACATCGCCCCGTTCGTGTGCGTCGCGATGGGCAAAGACCTGCAGGCCTGCCGCGACGCAATCAAGCCGCAAATGGCGCTTTACATCGGCGGCATGGGCGCACGCGGCAAGAATTTCTACAACGACTACCTCAAGCGCATGGGCTACGAGGCGGCGGCCGCGAAGATCCAGGACGCCTACCTGGACGGGCGCCGCGACGAGGCGATCGCCGCCGTCCCGGACAGCTTCATAGACGAGACGGCGCTGGTTGGCCCGCCCGAACGCATCAAAGACCGGCTGCAGGCTTGGAAGGAGAATTCCAAGGACGGGAAGATCGGCACCATGCTGCTGGGCGGCGCCAGCATCGATGCGCTACGTGTCGTCGCCGAAGCCGTTCTCTAGCTGCTAGGGAACCTCTCGATTCAGTCAGGTAAACCCCCCGGCTCTGCCGGGGACTGGCAAGGGTTTGACCTATGCAGCGGTCGCGAGAAGCGAAGCCGTGTGATCTACATCCCCTCCCCCTTCCAGGGGGAGGGCCAGGGTGGGGGTGTGGCGTGCACTGCTGCTATGTACGCGCTCGACCCCCATCCCAGCCTTCCCCCTGAGAGGGGGAAGGAGCGCAGTGCTTCGCCGCCTTCAGGCGGCTCACGGTGTGTTCGCGCCTTCGAGGCGCTCACCATGAAGCCCCCGGCTTTGCCGGGGTCCTTGATTGAGGTCATCCCCGCGCAAGCGGGGATCCAGATTTAGGATCCCAACGCCGGTGGTCACCTGACGAGGCGCGCAAGGCTGTACAGCAGCTCCAGCGCTTCGCGCGGGCTGAGGTTGTCGGGCTCGAGGTTGCGCAGCCGTTCCAGCGCCGGATGCTCCTGCGGTTCCTGCTCGGCCGCGGCCACGGGCGCGGGTGCGTTGAACAGATCCCCCTGCGGCTGCGCGGAGGCCGCCTGCGATTCGAGAAATGCCAGGTGCTTGCGGGCCGCCTTGACCACCGCGGCCGGGATGCCGGCGAGCTGGGCGACCTGGATGCCGTAGCTCTGCGAGGCCGGGCCTTCCTCGACTGCATGCAGGAACACGATGCGGTCTTTGTGCTCCACCGCGTCGAGGTGCACGTTGGCGACTTCGCGGTACTCGTCGGCGAGCCGGGTGAGCTCGAAATAGTGGGTCGCGAACAGCGTGTAGCTCTGGTTCTTCTCGGCGAGCTGGCGGGCGATGGCCCAGGCCAGCGCCAGGCCGTCGAAGGTCGAGGTGCCGCGGCCGACTTCGTCCATCAGCACGAGGGACTCGCGGGTCGCGTTGTGCAGGATGTTGGCACTTTCGGTCATCTCCACCATGAAGGTCGAGCGCCCGCCCGCCAGGTCGTCGGCCGCGCCGATGCGGGTGAAGATGGCGTCGACCGGGCCGATGCGCGCCGCGGCCGCCGGCACGAAGCAGCCGCAATGCGCCAGCAGCACGATGTGCGCGGCCTGGCGCATGTAGGTGGACTTGCCGCCCATGTTCGGGCCGGTGACCAGCAGCAGGCGGCGAGTCTGCGACAGGCGCAGGTCGTTGGCCACGAAGGTGTCGACCTGCTGCTCGACCACCGGATGGCGTCCGCCCTCGATGTCGATGCGCTCCTCGTCGCTAAAGCTCGGGCGGCACAGATTCAGCGCGGCCGAGCGCTCCGCGAAGGTGGTGAGCAGGTCCAGCTCGGCCAGGGCCGCAGCCAGAGCGCGCAAATCCGGGATGGGCTCGGCCAGCGCTTCGAGCAGCTGATCGAACAGCAGCTTCTCACGGGCGAGCGCGCGCTCCTGCGCGGACAGCGCCTTGTCCTCGAAGGTCTTGAGCTCCGGCGTGATGTAGCGCTCGGCGTTCTTCAGCGTCTGGCGCCGCCGGTAGTCGTCCGGGACCTTCTGGGCGTTGGCGTGGGTGACCTCGATGTAGAAGCCATGCACGCGGTTGTATTCCACCCGCAAGTTGGCGATCCCGGTGCGGGCGCGCTCGCGTGCCTCGAGGTCGAGCAGGAAGGCGCCGCAGTCATTCTGGATTGCGCGCAGCTCGTCGAGCTCGCTGTCGTAGCCGTCCGCGATCACGCCTCCTTCGCGCACCAAGGCGCTGGGTTCGTCCTTGAGCGCGCGGGTGAGCAGATCGAGCAGGCGAGGGCGCGGCTGCAGGGTTGCCGCCAGTTGCACCACCTGGGCTGCCTCGACGCCGCCCAGCTGGGCACACAGCTCGGGTAGCACTCGCAGTGTCTCGCGCAGCCCGGTGAGGTCGCGCGGGCGGGCGCTGCTGAGCGCGATCCGCGCGGTGATGCGCTCGACGTCGGCGGCGCGCCCGAGGATCTGCTGCAGCGACCGCCATGGGCCGTTGCCGCCCGTGCCCGCCAGCGCCGCTGTGGCCTCCAGGCGGGCATCGGCGGCAGCGCGGTCGCGCAACGGATGGTGCAGCACGTGCCGGAGGTGTCGACTGCCCATGCTTGTGGCGCAGGTGTCCAGCAGCGAGAGCAGGGTGGGTGCGCGCTCCCCGCGCAGGGTTTCGGTGATCTCGAGGTTGCGGCGGGTGGCGGCATCCAGGCGCAGGTACGCCGACTCGCGCTCCACGCTCAAGCCCAGCACGTGCGCCAGCGCGCTGCCCTGTGTCGTACGGCAATACTCGAGCAGCGCGCCCGCAGCGCCCAGCGCCGGGTCCAGCCCCTCGGCGCCGAACCCGGCCAGATCCTGCGTTCCGAAGTGGCGGCACAGCGCGCGCGCGGCGCTGTCGGTATCGAAGTGCCAGGGCGGCAGCGGCTTGACGCTGACGCCCAGACCCGCCGGCAACCGCTCCTGTGAGCCTTGGGTCACCAGGATCTCGGCGGGCTGCAGGCGAGTCAGCTCGGAGGCGAGCTGGGCGGGCCTGGTTTCGAGCACCCGGAAATCGCCGGAGGCGAGCGTGATCCAGGCGAGACCCAAGGTGGTCTTCGACCATTGCAGCGCGAGCAGCAGGTTGTCCCGCTTCTCGTCCAGCAGCGCCGCGTCGGTCAGCGTGCCGGGCGTCACCACGCGGGTGACCTGGCGTTCCACCGGGCCCTTGGCGGTGTTGGGATCGCCGATCTGCTCGCAGATGGCGACCGATTCTCCGAGCCTGACCAGCTTGAGCAGATACTGGTCGGCCGCGTGGTAGGGCACGCCGGCCATCTTGATCGGCTCGCCGGCAGAGGCGCCGCGCTGGGTCAAAGTGATGTCGAGCAGGCGTGCTGCGCGCTCGGCGTCCTCGTAGAACAGCTCGTAGAAGTCGCCCATGCGGTAGAACAGCAGCAGGTCCGGATACTGAGCCTTGATGCGCAGGTACTGCTGCATCATGGGCGTATGCTGGGCGTTCATGCGGCGCAGGGAACCGGCAAGGGGGCGGTGGTCATCCAAGCCCGACCGTCGACGATCGGGCCGCAGCTTGTTGATTTTCCGGAGGTGATTGGGCACCGTGCCGCTGGCACGGCTCGTGCATTTTGCCGATAATACACAGCTGGCTCAACCGAAGGACCCTGCTGACTGCAATGGCAAGGGCCCGGCGAGGCAACCCACCGATGGAAATAGCTTGAACCCTGCGACAAAACGCATTCTCGGCGGCGCTGTGCGCATCATTCTGGGCCTCCTGCTGGTGGGAGTCCTGGCGTTCCTCTATCTCAAGAGCCAGAGCGGCGAGCTGCGCCTGCAGCCCCAGATCGCCACCTATCTGCGCCAGCTCCGCGAAATCGATGCCGGCTGGACCCGCGATATGGCGGCCGTGCGCAGCGACCCGTTGAACGCCCAGGCCCGTTCCCGCGAGAGTCTGGACCGGTTGCAGCCGGTCCTGGAGCGGTTGAAGGCGGACGCCGCCACACTCGGCAGCGAGGATCTGAACACCGGGGTCGAAGGGCTGCGGCAGGCCTTCCTGGAGAAGCATACTCAGGTCGAGGCGTTCCATCGCCAGGTCGAGGCCCTGCGCAAGGTGCTGCGCGATGTGCTCTTGCAGCTGCAAGCGGTGCGCCAGACCGCCTCACGGGTGAACGCCGAAGCGCCGGTGGCCTTGCGCGCCCGGCTCGCGCCCCTGGATGGGCAGCTGGTCTCTCTCGGCGCCGAGCTCTTGCGCCTGTACCTGCAGCCGGACGAGGGTGTGCGCTCCACCGTGGAGGCGTCGACCACTGCGCTGGTACAGCAGGCCGACGGATTGCCGGAGGCCTTGCGCACGCCGCTGGTGGGGCTTGCAGAGCCGGTTGCGCTGATTCTGCGCGACGAGCCGGCGCTTACCCAGACCGCCCAGCAGATCGAGCTGCTGCCCACGGGCCCGCGGGTGAACTCGATGAGCGATGCGTTCGATCGCGCTTTCCAGGCCATGTCCGACGAAAAAGAGCAGTATCGCGTCTACCTGGCTTTCTATTCGCTGGCGCTGCTGGTATTCCTGGCCTACGTGCTGTGGCAGCTCGGCCGCAGCTACGTCAAGATCAACCACGCCAACGAGGCGCTCAGGACCGCAAACGAGAACCTCGAGCAGCGCGTCGATGAGCGCACCAAGGAGCTGTCGGCGGCCCTCAAGCACCTGAAGGAGTCGGAGCTGCTGCTGGTGCAGACCGAGAAGATGTCCTCCCTGGGCCAGATGGTGGCCGGCATCGCCCACGAGATCAACACCCCGCTCGCCTACGTGAAAAGCAGCCTCGCCACACTCAAGGAAAGGCTCCCGCAGGTCGAAGGTGTGGTAGCGGAGTCCACCAGGCTGATGGGGCTGCTGGAGCGCGGCGATGCCACCGACGAGCAGCTCTCGGAGCAGTTCACCCGCGTGTCGACGCTGGCCACCCAGTTCCAGGCCGAGGCAATGGCGGCCAATCTGGAGACGCTCAACGGCGACGCTCTGCACGGCATCGAGCAGATTTCGGAGATCATCCTGAGCCTGAAGAACTTCAGCCGGCTGGACCGCAGCAAAGTGAGCCGCTTCGACTTGAACGAAGGGCTGGAGAGCACGCTGGTGATCGCGCGCAATCTGGTCAAGCACAAGACGGTGAACAAGCGCTTCGGCGAGCTGCCGCTGATCGAATGCTCACCCTCGCAGATCAACCAGGTGTTTCTCAACCTCATCACCAACGCAGCGCAGGCCACCAGCGACGATCAGAGCGGCGAGATCACCATCACCACCAGTGTGGTGCCCAGCGGCCACATCCGCGTGGACGTCGCCGACAACGGCCACGGCATCCCGGACAACGTGATCTCGAAGATCTTCGACCCCTTCTTCACCACCAAGGACGTGGGCCAGGGCACCGGGCTGGGGCTGTCGATCGCCTACAAGATCATCCAGGAGCACGGCGGGCGCATCGACGTGAAGTCCAAGCTCGGCAAGGGCACCGTGTTCTCCGTCCTGCTGCCGGTCAAGGCCGCCCAACCCCAGGCGCTGGCCGCCTGACGCGAGCGCGGATGGAAACCCCTCAGCAGATCGGCAGATACGAGGTCCGCAGGATGGTCGGCCGGGGTGGCATGGCCATCGTGCTCGAGGCCTGGGACCCGGTCCTGCACCGTCTGATCGCCGTCAAGCTGGTCGACAAGACCAGCCTGGACGCCTCCATCGCGCACGATGCGCTGCGGCGCTTCAAACGCGAGGCGCAGGCGGCGGCCCGTCTGACCCACCCGAACGTTGTCCAGGTGTACGAATACGGCGAGGAGGAGGCCTACGCCTGGATCGCAATGGAGTACGTCCCCGGCAAGCCGCTCACCGCCTATCTGGACGAGGGCCTGCGCACCGAGATCCGGCGCGTGCGGGACATCGTCGGGCAGCTGCTGGACGCGCTGGCGTACTCGCACGGGCAGGGCGTAGTGCACCGGGACATCAAGCCGTCCAACCTGCTGGTCACGGCCGACGGCCAGATCAAGGTGACCGACTTCGGCATCGCCCGCATCGAAGCGTCCAATTTCACTCAGCGCGGCGACATGCTGGGCACGCCAAGCTACATGTCGCCCGAGCAGTACATGGGCGAGGCCACCGATGGGCGCTCCGACATCTTTGCGGCCGGCGTGATCCTCTACGAGTTGCTGACCGGCGAGCGCCCCTTCACCGGTGATAGCAGCGGGCAGATCATGCAGAAGATCCTGCACGAGACGCCCATGAACCCCTCGGACTTGAACCCGCAGGTGCCACCGCCGGTGGACTGGGTGCTGCAGAAGGCGCTGGCCAAGGACGTGGACGATCGCTTTTCCAGCGCACGCGAGTTCCAGGTAGCGCTCTACAATGCGATCCCCGATGCGCGCGGGGACGACTTGTCGAGCTCCCAATCCCGGGGCGATGAACGCTGCGCGCAAGCTGCGCACCATCGCGCGCACTGCGGGCGACACCATGGGGCCAGGCAGCTCGGCGGTGTTCGCGCCGGACCCCACCCAGAACCAGACCAAGCACCGGGTCCTGTTCGTGGACGACGAAGAGCGCATCCTGACGGCGCTCAAGACGATCTTCCGCAACAAGTACCATGTGTTGACGGCCGCCAACGGCATGGAGGCGCTGGACTTCGTCAAGCGCTTCAAGATTCCAGTGGTGGTCAGCGACCAGCGCATGCCGGGCATGCTCGGAGTCGAGCTGCTGCGGCGCGCCCGCGAGATCACCCCCGACAGCGTGCGCATCCTCCTCACCGGGTACTCCGACCTGGCGTCGATCGTCGGCTCCATCAACGACGGCGAGGTCTATCGCTTCATCAGCAAGCCCTGGGACAATCAGGAGCTGCAGACCGTGCTGGCCGAAGCGGTCGCCATCGGGGCGAAGATGCTGGATCGCAACCGCACACAACTGACGCCGCCGGAGTCGGTGGATGCGGGGATTCTGGTGCTCGACGACAAGCGCGAGGTCTATTCGGCGCTGGACCGCATGGCGGCCGACCGGCTCGAGCTGCTGTACGCGAAGAGCATCCAGGAGGCGCTCACTCAGCTCGAGAGCAAGGAAGTCGCCGTGCTGGTGGCCGACATCGACATGGAGGCCGAGAACTACCTGGTGTTCTTCAATCTGCTCAAGAGCAAGTACCCGCAGATCCTGGTGATCGTCCTGACCGGGGCTTCCGACTCGGAGCTGGTGATCCACCTGATCAACGAGGCGCAGATCTACCGCTTTCTCAACAAGCCGGTGAACCTGAACCTGATGCATCAGTACCTGCACTCGGCACTGGGCCGCTACGCCGAATACAAGACTGCACCCGAGCTGCTCGAGCGCCACCGCGTCCCCGAGTCGAAGAGTGCAACCTCAGGATTCGGGCAGATGCTGGTGCAGCGCCTGCGGTCGCTGAAGAATTCCTTCGCCTTGCAGGCGAAGTAGGGGAGGCGAGAGGCGAGGGTGACCCCCTCTCCCTTGATGGGAGAGGGCTGGGGAGAGGGTGACTAGCGGCAGGCGTGAGCCGAGAGGCTGAAAGTATCGAGAGCGAGTGCAGCGTTTCCCGACTCTCCCGCAAGGGGAGAGGGGTGCCGTCGCCCGCACGGTCGAGGGCCACGCGCGCCTTCGCGGTCGCATCCCCGCAGGGCGGGGCCCCTGCCCGCGCTCCAGCGCGCCCTCTCCACCAGGGGAGAGGGAGCCTACTGATCACTCAGCGATGATCGGTGATCAGTGGCGCAGGGTCGCATATCCCGGAGCTACCGATCACAGGTCACCGATCACGCAGCGCGGGCGTCAGATGCGGCTGCAGCGCCTGCAGCAGCTGCGCAAAGATCTTCGGGTTGCCGGCGACGAGGTTGCCGCTGCTGCATGTAGCCCTCGTCGCCTTGCAGGTCGCCCACCAGACCGCCGGCTTCCTGGATCATGAGACAGCCGGCGGCCATGTCCCAGGGGGCGAGCCCGATCTCCCAGAAGCCGTCGTAGCGTCCGGCCGCAACGGCGGCCAGGTCGAGCGCGGCCGAGCCGGGTCTGCGGATGCCCGCGGTCTTGCCCATGAGGTCCTTGAGCATGCCGACGTAGGCGTCGACGTGCTCGAACATGCGGAACGGGAAGCCGGTGCCGATCAGCGCCGTCGATGAGCTTGTCGCGGCGCGAGACTCGCAGCCGCCTGTCGTTGAGGAACGCGCCGCGCCCGCGCGAGGCGATGTACAGGTCGTTGCGGGTCGGGTCGAAGATCACGCCATGGGTGAGCACGCCCTTGTGCGTCATGGCGATCGACACGCAGTACACCGGAAACCCGTGCAGGTAGTTGGTGGTGCCGTCGAGCGGGTCGATGATCCAGACGTAGTCCGACCGGCCGGCCGCGCCGCTTTCTTCTGCTAGAATCGCGTGCTCCGGGTATGCCGTGTGGATGGTGTCGATGATCGCCACCTCGGAAGCGCGATCGACTTCCGACACCAGATCGTTGAGGCTCTTGTGGCGCACCGTGAGCACGTCCAGGTTGCCCGCGGCCTGGTTGATGATGCGCCCGGCGCGGCGCGCCGCCTTCACCGCGATGTTGATCATGGGATGGTTGATTGCCATCTCGCACCTTGCCTTCTGAGCGAGTGCGAAGGGCGCATTCTATAGCATGAGTGAGCCACATCTGCCCGGGACGCACGGCGCTGGAGCGCGTGCGCATCGTCCTGTGCCACACCAGCCTGCCGGCCAACATCGGTGCGGCTGGCACGCGCCATGAAGACGATGGGGCTTGCTCGCTGTACCTGGTCGATCCCAGGCAGTTCCCGCACGCGGATGCGGACGCGCTCGCTTCGCGCGCGACCGACATCCTGGCCGCAGCGCGAGTGTGCGCGACCCTGGACGAAGCGCTGGCGGGCACGGTGTACGCGGTGGCCAGCACCGCGCGCAACCGCGACATGTCGCACCCGGTGCTCACGCCGCGCGAAGCCGCCGCGCGCATGGTCGAGGAGGCGCAGCGCGGGCCGGTCGCGCTGGTGCTGGGCGCCGAGAAGTTCGGCCTTACCGTGCGAGGAGGTGAACCGCTGCAGCGTGATCACCACCGTGCCGGCCAACCCCGAGTACTCCTCGCTCAATCTGGCCGCGGCGGTGCAGCTGTTCGCCTACGAGATCAGGCTGGCAGCGCAACCGGCATGCGCGCCTGCCGCAGCAGAGCTTCGAGGCCGGCGACCTTCGAGGAGATCGAGATGTTCTACGTCCACCTCGAGCAGGCGCTGCTCGAGATCGGGCTTCATCAACCCCAAGGAACCGAAGCGCCTGATGCAGCGGATGCGCCGGCTGTTCGCCCGGGTGCGGCTGGAGCGCGAGGAGGTCAACATCCTGCGCGGTATCCTCAATATCGCCCAGGAGCACGCCCGGGCGGCCCGCCGACCGAAAAGTTGACTGAATTAGTTGGTCATAGTACTTTCTGCGTTCGTACAACAGGTTGGCCAGACGACAATGCTGGAAGCGATCCGGGAAGACATCCGCTGCGTGTTCGACCGCGACCCCGCGGCCCGTACCACCTGGGAGGTCGTGACCTGTTACCCGGGCTTCCACGCCCGCCTGTTCCATCGGGTCGCGCACCGCGCTGTGGCGCTGGAAGCTCAAGTGGCTGGCGCGCTTCATCTCGCACATCTGGGCGCTGGCTGACCGGGATCGAGATCCATCCCGGCGCCGCGATCGGCCGGCGGTTCTTCATCGACCACGGCATGGGGGTGGTGATCGGGCGAAACCGCCGAGATCGGGCGACGATGTCACGCTTTATCATGGGGTTACCTTGGGTGGGACGACCTGGAACCAAGGTAAGCGCCATCCCACCCTGGCCGACGGCGTGGTGGTGGGTGCCGGTGCCAAGATCCTCGGGCCCGATTCACATCGGCAACGGCGCGAAGGTCGGCTCCAACGCGGTGGTGGTGAAGGACGTGCCTTCCGGCTGCACGGCGGTGGGGGTGCCGGCGCGCATCGTCGAGCCGGGGCTCGGGCGAGCAACGCCAGCGTGCCGCCGAGAAGTTCGGGTTTCTCGGCCTACGGCATCAGCTCGGACATGAATGACCCGGTGGTTCAGGCGATCCATGGGCTGCTCGACCACATGGTGAACATCGATGGCCGGATGGAGCAGATTCTGCTGCGACTGGAGCAGGCCGGCATCAAGGCTGGAGCTGGAAAAGGACGACTTCGACCCCAGCTACATCAATCAGAATTGTTGACTGAAATATTCGGGAATTGTATAGTTGAGTCCTGGACTCGGGTATAGGCGGCATCAGGCCGTTTGCCGTATTCCAGTCCAGCTTGGACTCAGCCCGACTCGGAACTAGGAGCGCCCCCTATGCGACTCACGACCAAAGGACGTTTTGCCGTTACGGCGATGATCGACCTGGCGATGCGGGACGGCGAGCGGCCCCGTCACGCTCGCGGAGATCTCGGAGCGGCAGAAGATCTCGCTGTCCTACCTGGAGCAGCTGTTCGGGAAGCTGCGGCGCCGGGAGCTGGTGCGAGCACCCGCGGACCGGGCGGGGGCTACCGGCTGGCCAAGCCCACGGACACCGTCTCGGTGGCCGAGATCATCATCGCCGTGGACGAGCCGATCGACGCCACGCAGTGCGGGGGAAAGAGAACTGCCGGGACGAGCAAAAGTGCATCACACATGACCTTTGGCAGAGCCTGAACGAGCACATTTTCGAGTATTTACGCTCGGTGACCCTGGCTCAGCTGGTGGCCAAGCAGAATGCCGAGGGCCAGGACGGAAAGTGATGGAGCTGAAGGACCAGCGCACCGCCCGCCGCCCGCGGCCGGAGAGCGCGGTAGCTTGAATCTGCCTTTGATTGCAGCAGGGGACACAAAGTGGCCATTGCACTGACTGAAACGCCGCCAAGCAGATCCGCAAGTCGCTGGAGAAGCGCGGCAAGGGTATGGGCTTGCGCGTGGGCGTGAGGAAGGTCGGCTGTTCCGGGCTTCGCCTATACCTTCGACTACGCCGACGAGGTCGGCGCGAACGACGCGCTGTTCGAGTCGCACGACGCCAAGCTGGTCGTGGGCGAGGAGGCGCTGCAGTATCTGGACGGCTCCACGCTGGACTTCGTGCGCGAGGGGCTGAAGGAGTCCTTCAGGTTCGAGAATCCGAACGTGAAGGCGCAATGCGGCTGCGGGGAGAGCTTCTCCGTCTGAACGGGAGCTGACAGAGGTCATGAGCAGCGTCGTACTCCAGAACCTGGTGAATCAGCCGTACCGGCACGGCTTCGTCACGGACATCGAGGCCGACACCGCGCCGCAAGCGGGCTCAACGAAGACATCATCCGGCTCATCTCGCGCAAGAAGAACGAGCCGGACTGGCTGCTCGAGTTCCGCCTGCAGGCGTATCGCCACTGGCTGACCATGACCGAGCCGACCTGGCCGAACGTCAAGTATCCGAAGATCGACTTCCAGGACATCATCTACTACTCGGCGCCCAAGCCGAAGAAGAAGCTCGCGTCGATGGACGAGGTCGATCCCGAGCTGCGGCGCACCTTCGAGAAGCTGGGCGTGCCGCTGCACGAGCAGAAGGCGCTGGCCGGTGTGGCCGTGGACGTCATCTTCGACAGCGTGTCGGTGACGACCACTTACAAGAAGCGTCTGGCCGAGGTGGGCGTCATCTTCTGCTCGATGTCGGAGGCCGTGCGCGACCATCCCGAGCTGGTGCGCAAGTACCTCGGCTCCGTGGTGCCCTACACGCGACAACTACTACGCGGCGCTCAACTCCGCGGTGTTCACCGACGGCAGCTTCTGCTACATCCCCAAGGGCGTGAAGTGCCCGATGGAGCTGTCCACCTACTTCCGCATCAACACGCGAGGAGTCGGGACAGTTCGAGCGCACGCTGATCGTGGCCGAAGAAGGCAGCCACGTCTCCTACCTGGAGGGCTGCACGGCGCCCAAGTTCGACACCAACCAGCTGCACGCGGCGGTGGTCGAGCTGGTCGCGCTGGACAACGCCGAGATCAAGTACTCGACCGTGCAGAACTGGTACGCCGGCGACGAGAAGCGGCGTGGGCGGCATCTACAACTTCGTCACCAAGCGCGGCTTGTGCAAGGGCGTGAACTCCAAGATCTCCTGGACGCAGGTGGAGACCGGCTCGGCGATCACCTGGAAGTACCCGTCCTGTGTGCTGCTCGGGCGACAACTCGATCGGCGAGTTCTACTCGGTGGCGCTCACCAATCACCACCAGCAGGCCGACACCGGCACCAAGATGATCCACCTGGGCAAGAACACCCGCAGCACGATCATCAGCAAGGGCATCTCGGCCGGCCAGTCGAACAACAGCTACCGCGGCCTGGTGAAGATGGCGGCGAAGGCGGACAACGCGCGCAACTACTCGCAGTGCGACTCCATGCTGATCGGGGACCAGCTGCGGCGCCAACACCTTCCCGTACATCCAGGTCAAAACACCACCGCGCGGGTGGAGCACGAGGCCACCACCTCCAAGATCGGCGAAGACCAGCTCTTCTACTTCGCCAGCCGCGGCATCGGCGCGGAGGAGGCGATCTCGATGATCATCAACGGCTTCTGCAAGGACGTGTTCACGCAGCTGCCGATGGAGTTCGCGGTGGAGGCGACCAAGCTGCTCGGCTTGAAGCTCGAGGGCAGCGTGGGGTGAGGCAAGACAGCCGATGAGCGAACCGACCCCTGCGCTTCTCGAAGTGCGCAACCTCACCGCCACGGTCAACGGCGTCGAGATCCTCAAGGGCATCGACCTGACCATCCGCGCCGGCGAAGTGCACGCGATCATGGGCCCGAACGGCTCGGGCAAGAGCACCTTCGCCAAAGTCCTCGCGGGCCATCCGGCCTACAAGGTCACCGGCGGGGAGGTCGCTGTTCGAGGGCAAGAACCTGTTCGAGCTGACGCCGGAGGAGCGCGCGCGCGCGCGGCTTGTTCCTCGGCTTCCAGTATCCGGTCGAGGTGCCGGGCGTGACCAACGGCGGCCTTCCTGCGGCTCGCCTACAACACGGTGCAAGGCGCGCGCGGCAAGGACGAGCTGGATCCGCTGGAGTTCGACGACTTCGTGCAGGACAAGCTCAAGCTGCTCGACATCGATCCCGCCTTCCTCGAGCGCAGCGTCAACGACGGCTTCTCCGGCGGAGAGAAGAAGCGCAACGAGATCCTGCAGATGGCGATCCTGGAGCCGATGCTCGCGATCCTGGACGAGACCGACTCCGGGCCTGGACATCGATGCGCTGCGCATCGTGGCGAACGGCGTAAACCGGCTGCGCACGCCCGGACAATGCGGTGCTGCTGGTTACGCACTATCAGCGGCTGCTCAACTACATCGTGCCCGGACTACGTGCACGTGATGGACGAGGGCCGCATCGTGAAGACCGGCGGCAAGGAGCTCGCGCTGGAGCTGGAGAGCCGCGGCTACGACTGGGTCGCCGAGGAGCGCGCAGGCGTGAGCGGCCGCGTGATGGAAACGATCATCTGACCAACCTACCTCGACACCCTGCTGCGGGGTCATGCCGGCGCTGCCCGCCGACTCCCGGGCGCGGCTGGCTCGATCGCTGCGCGCGGAGGCGCTGGAGCGCGCCAACTCGCTGTCGCGTGCCGACCACGCGCGACGAGGACTGGCGCTTCACCGATCTGTCGCCGCTGTACCGGACCGCGTTCCAACGGGCACCGCCCGGCACGCGCTGCCGCCGAGCGGATCTGCAGCGCTTGACCGTGCCCGAGGCGGGCAGCCGGCTGGCGTTCGTGGACGGCCATTTCGCGCCGGCCCTGTCCGACCCTGCTGCGCGAAGCGGGCGTCACTGTCGCGCCGCTCGCGCGCTGCATTGGCGCAATCCAGACCCGTCCTTGCCGAGCATCTCGGCCGCTACGCTGACTTCCGGGACGAGCCGTTTGCCGCGGTCAATACCGCGTGGCTGCAGGACGGCGCGCTGATCGCACGCGCGCGATCAGGCCGCAGGCAGGCCCGGTGCACCTGCTCTTCGTCAGCACGCGCGCTGAGGCCGCCAGCTATCCCCGCGTGCTGGTGGTGGCGGAGGCGCGGCAGCGATTGCACGGTGATCGAGGATTTCGTTGCCCTGCACGACGGCAGCTTACCTCACCAATGCGGTGACCGAGATCGCGGTGGCGGACAATGCGCGCGTGCGGCACGTGCGGCTGCAGCGCGAAAGCCAGGACAGCGTTTCACATCGCGTGCCTGCAGCGTGCGCCTCGCGCGCGACGCCGCTATCCGACACTTGCCGATCGCGCTGGGCGCCCGCATCTCGCGCTACAACCTCGACGTCGTGCAGGCGGGCGAGGGCGCGGAGTGCCGACGTCGACGGCCTGGCCTTGATCGCCGGCCGCCAGCTCGCCGACACGCACAGCCTCCTCGATCACACGCCGCCGCACGGCCGCAGCCGCCAGATGCACAAGTGCATCGTCGGCGGGGCGGCGCACGCCGTGTTCAACGGCAAGATCGTGGTGCGCCCGGGCGCGCAGCGCACGGCATCCGTCGCAGCAGAGCCGCAACCTGCTGCTGTCCGAGCAAGGCCCACGTGGACACCAAGCCGCAGCTCGAGATCTTCGCCGACGACGTCAAGTGCGCGCACGGCGCCGCCATCGGCCAGCTCGATGCCGAGCAGGTCTTCTATCTGAAGAGCCGGGGCCTGAGCGAGGTCACGCGCGCGCGATCTGCTGACCTTCGCTTTCGCCGCCGAGATCGTGGAGCGCATTCCGGTGCCCTCGCTGGTGCAGCGGCTGGAGGCAGGCGCGTCGAGCGGCGCAACACCAGAGGCCGCCAGGACCGAGCAGCATGAGTGCAGCAGGTGATTCAGCCTGAGAAGCGCCGCCGCCGGCGGCCGTCGGCGCGCCGTTCGATGTCGCCCGAAGATACGCGCGCGACTTCCCGATCCTGGCGCTGAAGGTGAACGGGCAGCCGCTCGCCTACCTGGACAATGCGGCGAGCGCCCAGATGCCGCAGCCGGTGCTGGACCGGCTGGTGCAGTACCAGACGCGCGAGCATGCCAACATCCATCGCGCCGTGCACCACTCTGAGCGAGACCGCGACCGCCGCCTACGAGGGCGCGCGCCGGAAGATCCAGCGGTTCATCAATGCCCGCGAGGAGCGCGAGGTCATCTACACGCGCGGCACCACGGATGCGGTGAACCTGGTGATGCACGGCTACGGGCGCGCGTTCCTGAAGGAGGGCGACGAGATCATCGTCTCGAGCTCGAGCACCACTCCAACATCGTGCCGTGGCAGATGCTGTGCGGCGAGAAGGGTTGCAAGCTGCGCGTGATCCCCTGCAACGACGCCGGCGAGCTGCTGCTGGACGAGTACCGCAAGCTGCTCAACGAGCGCACCAGGCTCGTGGCCGTCACGCATGTGTCCAACGCCCTGGGCACGGTCAACCCGGTCAGGGAGATGATCGAGCTCGCCCACGCGCCGGGGCGTGCCGGTCCTGCTCGACGGCGCGCAGGCCGTGCCGCATCTGGCGGTGGATGTGCAGGCGCTCGACTGCGACTTCTACTGCTTCTCCGGCCACAAGATGTGCGGCCCGACCGGCATCGGGATCCTGTACGGCAAGGCCGCGCTGCTCGAGAACGCATGCAGCCCTACCAGGGCGGCGGGGACATGATCCTGTCGGTGACCTTCGAGAAGACCACCTACAACGCGATCCCGCACAAGTTCGAGGCGGGCACGCCGCCCATCGCGGCGGCGATCGGGCTGGGCGCGACGGTGGACTACCTGTCGGGCATCGGCATGGACAACATCGCGGCCTGGGAGCATGAGCTCCTCGCGTATGCCACCGAGCAGCTCAGGCGCCTGAGCGGCGTGCGCATCATCGGCACGGCGCCGCGACAAGGCGGCGGTGCTCTCGTTCGACGTCAAGGGCGTGCATCCGCACGATGTCGGGACGATCCTGAACGAGGAAGGCGTCGCCGTGCGCACCGGGCCATCACTGCGCCCAGCCCGTCATGCAGCGCTTCGGCGTGCCGGCGACGGCGCGGGCCTCGTTCTCGTTCTACAACACCTTCGAGGAAGTGGACCAGCTCGTCGCCGGCATCCGCGCGGGTCCAGAAGATGTTCGGCTGAGGATCGCATGGACTCCAAGCAGCTCTATCAGGACGTGATCCTCGACCACAACAGAAGCCGCGCAACTTCGGCAAGCTGGAGGACGCCAGCCACCGCTGCCGAAGGGTTGAATCCGCTGTGCGGGGACCACATCTGGGTCACGCTGAACGTCGAGGACGAGCGCGTGCAAGGCGATCGCGTTCGAAGGGCAGAGCTGCGCGATCTGCAAGGCGTCCGCGTCGATGATGACCACCAACGTCAAGGGCAAGAGCGTGGCGGATGCCGAGCAGCTCGTCGCGGAGTTCCGCGAGATGGCCACCGGCAAGCTGGATGTCGGCGCGGCAGCCGAATCACCTGGGCCGGCTGTCGGTGTTCGCGGGCGTCAAGGACCTGCCCTCGCGGGTGAAGTGCGCGATCCTGCCCTGGCACACGCTGCACGCGGCGTTCCAGCAAGACGCGAGCGCGTCCACCGAGGGCGCGCGACCCGATGGGGACTATGCATCATGAACCGCTTCTACGCAGTACCGCAGAGCGCAGAGGCGCAGAGGAAAGCAGATGGAAACCATGGTTCTCGCCGCCGGTGCAAGGACCAGTCAGCGGCTTACTGCGGTTGGTTCTTCGCGTTGGTCTTTGCGCCTCCGCGCCTCTGCGGTCATGTTCTGTCGATCATGCCGAGAATCGCCGAAATCGAGTTCACGCCCAACCCCAACGCGCGCAAGTTCATCCTGCGCGACCCGTTGACCTACGGCGTGAGCAAGCTCCTACGAGAACGCCGAGCAGGCCAAGGGCGACGAGCTGGCGGAGCGCTGTTCGCCGTCCCGCACGTCACCAACGTGTTCTACGTCGACACCTGGATCACGGTGACCCAGGACGGCAAGGCGCACTGGCCGGATCTGCTGCGCCAGCTCGCCGTGCCCATCCGCGACGCGCCTTCCGCGCAGGAGCGCTCGGCCGAGTTGATCGATGAGGCCGCGGGCGAGGTGGACGGCGCGCCGCGCGTGCACGCGCGAGATGACCCCCGAGGAGCAGGCCAAGCTCGCCATCGATCCAGGAGATGCTCGACCAGGAGATCCGCCCCTATCTGCAGGGCGACGGCGGCGATCTGCACGTCGTCGACCTCGAAGGCAACCTGCTCAAGGTCCACTACCAGGGCGCCTGCGGAAGCTGCCCCAGCTCCATCTCCGGCACGCTGGCCGGCATCGAAGGCATGGTGCGCCGGATCGATCCGGAGCTGGAAGTGGTCGCGGTCTAGTCGTCGCTGCCCCAGGCACCGGATGAGGGAGAGCGTTTAGTCCTTCCCGACGAGGGAGTGGGTTGGTCCCTCTGAACTACAAGCTAGCGCAGAGCCGTTCTACGTCCCGCATCTCCCCTTGTGGGAGAGGGCTAGGGAGAGGGGTACGAACGCGATCCCAGGCCGCCCGCGCGCTGTTCACCCTCTCCCCAGCCCTCTCCCATCAAGGGAGAGGGTGTTCTCCACTCCACCCACGCCTGTCTCCTCACGCCTTTCGTCTCGCGCAGAATGTCCGATTGGGTCCCGGTTTGTCCCCTCGCGGAGCTGCCTCCAGGCTCGCACAAGGTGGTGGACGTCGATGGCGCGCAGATCGCCGTGTTCAACCTGGACGGGGAACTGCACGCCATCGACGACGTGTGTACCCACGACGGCGGTATCCTGACCGGCGGCCCGATCGAAGGCGACTGCATCATCTGCCCGCGCCACGGCGCGAAGTTCTCCATCCGCACCGGCGAGGCCCTGTCCCGCCGGCCTATGAGCCCACAGCCAAGCTGCCGGTGCGCGTGCAGGACGGGATGGTCGAGGTCCGCGACGATCGCTGGGATTGAGAGGCGGGAGAGAGAGATGTCGACACTCCCCTCCTGCCCGAGGAGGGGTGTCACGCGTCAGCGTGACGGGGTGGTGGCACCCGCCCTGAGAGAAGGCGGGGAGAGAAGTAGGCACTCCCCTCCTGCCTGAGGAGGGGTGTCACGCGTCAGCGTGACGGGGTGGTGGGAGCCTGCCCGAGGGGAAGCGAGCCGGCCACATCGCGCGGTTGCAGCTACGGCTCCTGCTTCACCAGCTCGACGCGAACGCTGGCCACGAACTTGCGGTCCTTGGTGTCCACCACCGTGGCCCTCAGCTCCCCGGCCTGCTTCGGCAGGAAGTAGAAGCGGAAATTGGGGTTCTCGCTGATGGTGAAGTCCACTTCGGCGCGTCATGATCGGCTGGTCCGGCGTAGGTCACCTGCACGGTGCGCACGAAGTAGGGCGGGAATGAACAGCTGGGTCATCTGGTCCTTGGCCAGGCCCGAGGAGTTGGGGTGCTGGATCATCAGCTGCGCCAGCACCGGTTCGTGGGGTACGACCGAAGCATCCATCTTGATGCGGGCGCGCGGGCTGAAAGGCGTCGAAGTCCGGCGCGGTGCCATAAGGCGCAGAGCAGCCGCCCGCGGCCTTGACGTAGCGCTGGTCCATGTACAGCGAGCCGTCGCTCAGCTCCGCAACCGCCCGCATCCACGTGTAGTCCTCTACCCGCACCCGCGTGTCGATGTCCGCGCGCCCGCTCTCCGGCGTGAAGGTGAACACCGCGCCAAGCGGCGAGGGGTTGGCGTCGATCAGGAGGTAGAGCTTGCGCACGTAGCGCTCGGGCGTTTGCGCGAGCTGCGTCGAGATGGAGATGGGGACGATGGCGGCGTCCTGGCGCGCGCGGCGGCGCCCGCAGCGTCACGACCTCGCCACGGTCGAGCGTGATGGGCCGGCGCCGAACAGGTGAGCCCGCATCTTGAGCCACACCGTCGACGGTTGCGGGATCGGGCGGCCCGTCCGCGGCGTGCGCGGCGCAGCGGCCACGCCACGCCGAGGAGTGCGAGCCAGCGCCAAGGCAGCAGTGTCGTTTTCATCGGCTCATCGCTGCAGGGCTCTCACTGGAGATCATGCATTCCTTCATCGCCTTGCGCTGCGCGGCGCGAAAGCGGTCGGTCGAGCGTATGTCCCGACCGTGCTCTCGCGCACGCCGACGCCGCGCTCCCCGGCGATCTGCCCGCCGAAATACGCGGTCGAGGCGTCGACGTACTCTTCGTAGGGCATCTGCGCGATGATCCTGTCCATCGCGCAGGAGCACTTGTACAGCATCTCCTGGCGCGAGCGGTCGGAGTGCTCGCGCATGCAGAACTCGACGAACTGCACGCGCTCGATGGTCGGATAGTCGCTGCTGCCCTGCGGCTGTTCCTGCGCGATTGCCGCTGACGTGCACAGCGGCGGCCAGCGCGCCGGCGAGCAGCTGCATCTTCATGGCTTGGTTCCGGTGTACACCAGCCGCTCTACCACCAGCGGGCGGAGCGCCGGCGGCTGCGCGCGGGTCGCGCACCTCGGTGCGCATCTCGTACACCATTCCGGGCACCTGCTTGGACAACGTGAAGGTGTAGACCTTGTCGACGAAGGCCGGGAAGCGCGCCTGCATCGGGTCGCTCTGCATACGGGCGGATGGAGATGCGCACCGCTTCGACCGGCCGGCCCTGCGAGATCCAGACGACCGGCTCGACCTCGGCGTTCTCGGCCAGCGCCAGCCGCACGCGCTTGCGGAAGTAGTTCGCCTTGCCCGCCGGTGAGCCGCTCCATCTCCCGCACGTCGCGCTCGAGGAAGGACAGGATCACGGGATTGCCGCTGGCGGACTCGACGTCGGGCAGGACGAAGGCGTTCTTCCCGGTGAGATAGTCGACGTGCGCATGCCGCTCCCGCGGACGTCTTGTCGACCTCGAGACGCACCTGATCCTCGAAGGCCGGCTCCAGGCTGCCCGTCATGACATACTCGTAGCTCACCGCGGCCTTGTCCGGGCAGGTTGGCGAGGTGCGCGTCCATGAACAGCCGCTGCTCGGCATCCGAAATCGGCGCCTGCGGCATGGACGCCCGGTGATCGCGCCCACGGCCGCGAAGCACGCGAGGAGCGCAGCAGTCGTGCGCATGTCAGGGAATCAGCTTGCCATCGGAGTCCACCAGAGGTACGGCGTAGTCGCGCAGAATAGCGTCGATCTGCGGCTGGTTTTCTGCGATCAGCCTGTCCAGCGTGTCCTTCCACTCCCGATCGGGCTGACGCACCCCCATCGCGATCTCGTAGTCGAGGCGCACGCCGGGCTCGGAGGCCAGCGGGATCAGCCGCAGGCCCGCGTCGGGCCGGCGCTTGATGAAGAAGCCCGCGATCGGGCCCCAGACGACCGCGACGTCGATCTTGCCGCTCCACCAGGTCCTTCTCGACGATCTCGCCGGGATAGAACTCGGGGTCGGCATTGAGCATGCGATAGGGCACGCCTTGGTCCACCAGCTCGTGGCGGGCCAGCCACGCCGAAGCGGGCGAGCGGTCGTACACGCCGATGCGCAGCCCCTTCAGCTGATCGCGCGGGAGCGCCAGGAACTCTTCAACCGTCTTCACGGCGTCCAGGCCGCGCCCTCGTGGGATCACCAGCGCGTACACCGAGCGGTAGTACGGCCGCGTCGGCGCCGCCTGGTCGTAGTTCGCAGGCACCCCCATCACCACGTCGCAGGCGTACTCCTCGCCCAGGAAGCTTGAAGCGCAAGGTGTTGCGGATGAAGCCCATGCGCTGCGGGAACGAATAGTACTCGAGCTTCCACCCCAGCTTGTCGGCGAACAGTTCGCGCGATGTGGTTCTCGAACCCCTCGCCCTTGGTGTTCGAGAACGGCAGATTGTTCGGGTCCTGGCAGACGCGGAACGCCTGTGAGGAGTCCGCATCGGTCCTGCTGCGCGAGCGCCGCCGCAGCGCTCAGCGCGGCGCAGACGGCAAGCGCCCTTATCAGTCGGACAAATGTGTTTCGCATGATCTGCTGGTGCCTCTCAGAGTCCTGCAAGCGTTAACCTAGGCTCCCTCCCCTTCAAGGGGAGGGCTCGGGGTGGGGATGGGTTTGAGCATCAATCTCACCCATCCCCCTCCTAGCCTCCCCCTTGAAGGGGGAGGAACCGGCGTGCTCGCGTTAAGTTGACGCTTATGCCCGCAAAGGGAGAGGGAGTTATTCGGCCCTAGTAGTCGTACTTGATGTACCGGAAGCGCTGATCGTCGTTCGGCGTGCCGCTGAGCGCCCCGTCCGCCTTGCCGGGCTGCCAGTGCACTACGTCCTCGATCTTCCTGGCGAGCTCGAAGTCGCGGTCGGTGATGCCCTTGGCGTCGTGGCTCTGCAGCTTCACGATCACGAAAGCGTAGGACACCGTGAGATCGGGATGGTGCCATGCGGCTTCGGCCAGATGGCCGACGGTGTTGACCACCATGAGCGTGCCCTTCCAGCCTTCCGTCTTGTACTTGCGGCGGATCCAGCCCTCCTCGAAATACCACTTCGGCAGCTCCTGCTGCAGGCGCTCCTGGATCTCCGGCTCCGAATAGGTTCTGTTTTCCCGACGTTCCATAGTGCCTCCTGCGCGCAACCCCCCGCGGCTTCATGATATAACAACGGCGAGCCTCGAAACCGACGGAGCGCCCTGGCCATGGACATGAAGACGACGCAGATCATGCTGATCCACCCGCTCGTGTGGAATCGCGAGGAAGAGCGCGACGTGCGTGCGCTGTTCGTGCGGGACCTGGTGGTCCCGGCCCGCATCGGCGTGCATCACCAGGAGCAGGCCCGCACCCAGAAGCTGCGGCTCGAACCTGTGCGCGTACCTGCGCCCGCCCTTCGACTGGCACGACCGCCTGGAGAACGTCCTCGACTACGACCGCCTGCGGCAGGGCATCCTCGACCTCCTCGCGCAGGGCACATCAACCTGCTGGAGACCCTGGGCGAGCGCATCGTGCAGATGTGCTTCGCCTATCCTCAGGTGCAGGGGGTGCATCTGCAGATCGCCAAGCTCGAGGCGCATCGAGGACTGCACGGTCGGGTACGAGGCCTTGCGCCGGCGGTAGGTTCCTTGACCGCGTATCGCTTGAACCGCAGAGTGACGCGATGAATGGTCCCTCCCCTTCAAGGGGAGGGCTAGGGTGGGGATGCGGTGCTCGTCGGAGTTACCCATCCCCCTCCAGCCTCCCCCTTGAAGGGGGAGGAACGACTCTCGCGTATCTCCGCGCGCTACTCGCGGCCTGATCAGTCACTCTGTTGTCTTTCCTCTGCGTCCTCTGCGGTTCAAGCGGTTGGCCTAGCGCTCAGCCGGCAGGCACTAGGATCTCGCCTTGGCCGTCGCAGCCGAGGTCGCCCAGCCAGCGCTGGAAGCGCTGCTGCCTGGCGAAGCGCCGGAACGCCGGCCCGTACTGGGCAGCGACTCGAGGAGCAGGCGGATGGCCAGCAGATCGTGCAGGCCGTTGTCGTTGAAGGTAGGCAGCGGTTCCACTCGCGCGTCGGCGAGCATCAGGGTACCGCGGCGCATCAAATAGCCCGGGTGCGGTCCCACGCGGCCCGAGTGCCACGATGGTTCCGGCCATCATGCGCGCCGCGCAGTAGCTGCCCACGCCGCCTTCGACCAGCAGCAGCCCGCGCCGCATGCGGTCTCCGGCACGCTCGCCTGCGCTGCCGCGGATCACGATGCAGCCGCCGCTCATGCCCTTGATCGCGCCCGCGCGCCCGGAACCGGCGAACGCGCCGGCGCTGCCCGAGACGCTGATCGCGCCGGCCCGCATTTCGGCGCCGAGATAGTCGCCTGCCTGCCCTCCACGACCAGCGTTCCGCCCCGCATCGCTTCGCCGGCGTAGTCGCCCGCGTGCCCGAGACAGTCAGCTCGCCGCCTTCGAGCCCTGCCCCCACGCGGATCAACGAACCGTCCACATCCTCGAGCACGACGTGCCCGGCGTCTTCGCCGCTGACCGAGAACAGGTCCCCGACCGCGAACGACTCGTTCCAGCCGGGCAGCGCGATCCGCAGGATTTCCTCGCGCGCCTTGCCGGCGAGCGCCTGCGGCCGCAGCCGGCGGCATCGACCAGGCAAGGCGGCTTCGCCTTGAGCTTGAAGGTGAGCGGCCTCACGCCAGCACCTCCTTGAGGTGGAAGTGATGCGGGCCGAGCTTGCCGCCGTAGTTCCCCGCTGTGATGCGCCACCACGCCGCGCTCCTGCGCCGCGCGCGCACGCGGCCTGGATCCCCTCGCGCATGGCGAGCGCGGATGCTGTCGGCGTCGAGCCCGTCGATCACGATCTCCATCACGGCACCCACCCCGGCAGGCAGCCGCGAGCCGGTCAGGCCCACCAGCGTCGGGCAGTACGCGTCGTTGGTCGAGGCGCGCAGCGCCTTGTACTTCGAGCCCACCTTCGAGCCCGAGCGCACCACCCCGCCGGGGAACGGCAGGATGACGTTCGCACCTTGCTGCATCGCGCCACGCGCGCGCTCAGCCGCCGCCAGCGCCGCCTGCTGGTCCCGTGCGAGGATCAAGAAGTTGCCGCCTCCGATGCCCTTCACCAGGCCGACTTTCTCCTCGCACACGAACTCTCCGTCCATGACCGGAATGCGCCAGTAGCGCTTGCCGCCGATCAGCTTGGAGATCTGGAAGCCGTCGCCGAAGTAACGCAGCGCGGCTGCCGAGGCCCAGCCATTCGTGCGCCGCCTCCGCCGGGATGCCGCCATAGGCGGCCGTGGTCGGGCAGGTCAGCACGCATTGGCCGGCGCGCCGCTCGAGCTGCTTCTGCAGATCCTTGCTCGACATGGCGAAGATCAGGATCGCCACGCCCGGCCGCCCGTCGGGCGTCTCGCGCGGCGACAGGTTCGCGCTCGATGCCGGCCTCGCAGCCGCAGCCGATCACGGAGGTGGCGAAGCCAGTCGCGCTCGTGGCGGCGTGGCAGCGCCCAGCGGCGTTGCGCGGCCGTGATGATGAGCCGCGTGGCGCGCATGCCGAACGCCTCGGCGAAGGTGTCCTCGATCGCGACCCCGTCGATGCTGAGCGCGCTCATGCCGCGCGCGCCCGGCATGGCATGGACGATCGAGCGCGGGTGCGCGCCCGCAGCTCGCGCACCTCGTCGTCGCCGATCTTGAAGCTCGCGCATGGACACCGTCTGGTAGCGCGTGAAGTAGTCTTCGAGCTTGCGCTCGATGCCGCGCGTCGAACTCGGGTTTCACGACGTGGATGCTGCCGAAGGGGGCGGCCTTGATCTCGCCGCGCTCGGCCACGAGCTCGCCGTCCTTGAACACGTAGCGCGGCGTGGCGAACATGGCTTGCGGATCGGGCTGCGGCTCGTAGAGCACGACGTCGGCGGCCGCCCCGTGCCCGAGGTGGCCGCGGTCGGCGAGCCCGAGGATGCGCGCCGGAGCCGGCGCGCGTCATGATCGCGATCTCGTACAGCGAATACTCGCGCTGCGATGTCCTTGAGCGCGGACATCGCGGCCGCATCGGCGTGGATGCGTGCGAGCACGCTCGTTGCGGAAGCTGCGGTCCATCAGCAGCCTGATGAGGTGCGGATAGCTGGTGAACGGCCCGCCGTTGGGGTGGTCGGTGGTGAGGAACACGCGCCAGGGATCGCGCACGAGCAGGAACAGCTCCAGGCCGATCGCCCACTGCAGCGCGTTGACGAAATCGCTGTCGCGATACTTGAACGGCACGACGCCGCAGCCGGCGTCGCACTCGATGTCCATCACCACCCATTTGTGCGGGCGCGCGTGGCGCGCGTTGCGATGCTGCAGCATGCTGTCGGCCGAGGCGGTCACGGTCTGGCCGAACATGACCTGGCCGACGTCGACCGAGACGTTGCGGCGCCGGTTCACCGCCTCGGCGATGCGCCGCGCCGCGGACGAGAACTTGCGCTCGCCCTCGGTGCCGTAGCTGTGGAACTGCACGTGCGTGAGATGGATCGGCAGGCCCTCGGCGGCGTCCATTGTCGCGAGCGTGCTGTCCACGTTGCCCGGCACGCCGAGATTGCTGGCGTGCACGTGCAGCGGGTGCGGCACGCCGAGCTCGTGCACCGCGCGGGCCAGTGCCGCGATCACCTGGCGCGGGGTGATGCGGTAGTGCGCGTGCGGCTCGTCCACGTCCAGCTTGCGCTGGTTGAACTTGAAGGCGCTGATGCCCGCCGGCATTGACGACCTTGACCGCCATGGCCTGGCGCGGCGTTCAGGGTCCACGCCACGTAGTCGTTGATCTGCGCCTGGCTCGCGCCGGAGGCGAGCAGGCGCAGCAGAAAGTCGTCGTTGCCGAGCAGGGCGTAGGCGCCCTTGTCCACGATCGGCGTGTCGCCCATCTCCATGTGCGCCTGGCGGGCGTTGAACGGCAGCATGGCGGGCTCGAAGCACGCGGTGTAGCCCATCGCGGCGTAGCGGTAGCCGGCCGCCAGTGTCGAGGGCGCGGCGCCGCCGAAGCACGCGGCGCACACGTCGGTAGCGGGCAGCAGGTCGCGGCGGTCGATGTCGGGCAGCATGGCGCGCGCGAGATTGACCTTGCCGCCGCCGATATGCGTGTGCAGGTCGATGGCGCCGGCCATGGCGATCAGGCCGGAGACGTCGTAGGTGCGATCGATGCGCTCGCCGTCGCGCGGTCCGTCGACGATGCGCCCATCGCGGATGAACAGGTCGCGCACCACGTCGTTGACCCCGTTGGCCGGGTCGATGACCCGGGCGCCTGCGAGCTTGGTCAGCATGGTCGACTCATTCTCGCGTTCCCTCGGCGGAGTTCGATTGCTAGACCAGCCGTTGCAGCAGCGCCTCGACGACCTGCGCGACGGAAGGCAGTGCGCTGGTGCGCAGCCGCCGCAGGTACAGGCTGACGACCTTGTCGGTGCGCAGCAGGTGGCCGTCGGCGTCGATGCCGGGCGTGGCGACCGGGAGGAACACGTCGGGCTCGCGGGCGAGCTGCATGTCGGCGCGCCCGAGCACGACGGCGGGGCCGTCGAACGCCGGCGGTGCGTCGTCGGACAAGCTCGAGATCCACAGCAGGCAATCGGCCTCGCCGCGCGCCAGCACGTTCGGCGCGGCATAGCGGTGCGGATCGAAGTCGACGCGCCCGTTGGCATGGCTGGCGGGATAGGGCACCCCCGACTGCCAGGTATGCACGGCATTCGCCGTGAGATCCGCGTTGGTTCCGGCCAGCGGCAGCCCGGCGAAGCGGTGCTCGCGTTCAGCACCCGCAGCAGTCGCGACAGCGCCTGCAGGGCGAGCTCGGCATGCGCAACTCCAGATCCGCCGCGGCCCATACGACGACGCCGTAGCGCGCCGCGCGCAGCCACTCCACGCATTGCGCGAGCGCTGCGGGGTCACGCCGTCGAGCCGCCTGGGATCGGCTGGCCGGCCGCTCGCCTGCGCGCAGAGCATGGTGAGCAGCGCAGGCAGGCGCACCATCGGTGCGCCGAGGACAGGCGCTCGCATCGGCTGGGGCAGCGCTGCGCTGGCCGCGGCGCTGTCGGCATCGAGCAGTATCGCGCGGCGTGGGGCGGGTGCACCGAACAGATCCGAGCCGGCGCGAGCACGCGCTCGACGAAGCGCGGAAAGCGCGCGTGCCAGCCGTCGCCGATCAGCATCAACAGGTCGGCACGGTTTCTGACCTCCGCCAGGGTCGTCGTGATCCAGCCGAATTCCTGCAGCACGTGCAGGTTGCGGTACTTCGCGCGGCTGCCGGCATGATCGAGCACTGCGCCGATCCGGCGCGCGAGCGCCAGCGTCGCGCGCATTCCGGCGACATCGGTACCCAGACCACAGATCAGCGGCCGGCGCCGCTGTCGCAGCAACTGCGCCGCCGCGTCCAGCGCTGCGTCCTGCGTTGCCGGTTTGCTTCCGATGCGTGCACCGGCACGGGCTGACGCGGCCGTGCCCAGCCGCGCGAATGCAGCGAGGCTGCGCTCGCAAGCACCGTGCACGGGATGCAGGCTGTCGCCCTGGGGCTCGACGATCAGGTCGTCGCACAGCAGGCCGCAGAACGGGCACGTGGCGGTGACGGAGGGCATCGCGGCGGGTGAAGGCCGAGTGAAGCGATCGGGAGGGTCAAGCTTAACCCTTCCGCTGCGGCGACGCGAGCGCACGGCGCCGGCTTGGTGGACCGCCACAGCGACTTCAGGCGAACACTCCCTCTGCCCTTGTGGGAGAGGGCGCGTCGGAGCGCGGAGCAGGGGCCCCGCTGGGCGGGGATGCGACCGCGGAGGCGCGCGAGCCCTCGACGCGAGATGCAACACTCCCTCTGCCCTTGTGGGAGAGGGCGCGTCGGAGCGCGGAGCAGGGGCCCTCGCTGGGCGGGGATGCGACCGCGGAGGCGCGCGAGCCCTCGACGCGAGATGCAACACTCCCTCTGCCCTTGTGGGAGAGGGCGCGTCGTAGCGCGGAGCAGGGGCCCCGCTGGGCGGGGATGCGACCGCGGAGGCGCGCGAGCCCTCGACGCGAGATGCAACACTCCCTCTCCCCTTGTGGGAGAGGGCGGGGGAGAGGGGGCATACAGGTGCGTGGCGACGCCCCGCGCCTTGTGGCACACTGCAATCGAGCAGCGACTTGTGGCGCCAAATCCAGCATACGGGCGCAGAAAAGCGCAAGCGCCGGCCATCGGCTGCGCGATCACGCTGCGGCAGCCCCTCGAAGCGTCGAGATTCCAACACGCCCTGGCGCAGGACGATGAACCAGGCATTCCCCGGCAGTCAAGCAGGAAGCAACCGGTTTGCCGTGCGGGTGGAGGCGCCGGCGCGTCTGCACCTGGGCTTCATCGACGTCAGCGGGTCGCTCGGTCGCCGCTTCGGCAGTCTCGGGCTCACGCTGGAGGAGTTCTCCACGGTGCTGTCGCTGCGCCGGGCCGAGAGCTTCGACGCCCAGGGGCCGGATGCGCAGCGCGCCAGCGACTGCCTGCGGCGGCTGCTCGACGACTACGATCCCCCCACCAGCGTTGCACTCTGCGTGCACCAGGCGATCCCTGAGCACGTCGGCCTGGGCTCCGGCACCCAGCTCGCGCTGGCCGTAGGCAAGGCATTCAGCGCGCTGTTCGAGCTTCCCCTCTCGGTGGCCGCGCTGGCCGCACGGCTCGATCGTGGCGCGCGCTCCGGCATCGGCATCGGTGCTTTCGAGGAAGGCGGGTTCGTCGTGGACGGCGGCAGAGGCGCTGTGGGGGCCCATCCGCCGGTGATCTCGCGCATGCCGTTCCCGGGCTCGTGGCGGGTCCTGCTGGTGTTCGATCGGGCCGAGCGCGGCTTGTTCGGCGAGGCCGAGCGCGCCGCGTTCCGCGCGCTGCAGGCGTTTCCGCAACAGCGTGCCGCTCACCTCGCGCACCTGGTGCTGATGCGGCTGATGCCCGCGCTGGTCGAGGAGGATTTCGCCAGCTTCAGCGGCGCGATCGGCGAGGTCCAGCGCGCGGTCGGGGACTACTTCGCCGCGGCCCAGGGCGGACGCTTCACCAGCGCCGCGGTGGCGCAGGCCCTGGGCTGGCTCGAGGCGAAAGGTATCGCGGGTGTAGGACAGACCTCGTGGGGTCCGACCGGCTTCGCCATCGTCGACTCCGAGGTGCGTGCGCAGGCCCTGCTGCGCGAGGCCCGCGAGCGCTTCGCCCCACGCGGCGAGCTCGTTTTCGCGGTCACGCGCGCGCGCAATCGCGGGCACCACATCGAAGTCCTGAGCGAAGCGCAGACTCGGTCCGCGCTGCCCGAGGCGCAGCGCAACGACTCCGGCGGGCCGCTGTCCAATCGACTCTCCCTTGGGGGGCGCTGAGGCCATGGAAAAACCCCACATCCTGCATCTGTTCACGCCGGCCGCCCAGGCCAGCCCTTTCGACGTGAATATGGCCTACGACGCCGGGTACCATGCCGTGGTCCCCTACACCGGCATGCGTGTAGCGGACGTCACCACGCTCACGCAGGACGCGATCTTCTCGCGCGGGCCGAAGGGCGTGAGGCGTACCGGCATCTTCATCGGCGGACGCGATCTCGCGCTGGCGCTGGAGATGCTCGACGCCGCCAGGCGGGCGATGGTGCCGCCCTTCGAGGTGTCGGTGTTCGTCGACCCCAGCGGCGCGTTCACCACCGCTGCCGCAGCGGTTGCTGCGGTGGAGCGCTGCCTGAAGACGTCGTTCGGTGGCGCACTGGCGGGTAGGAATGTGCTGGTGCTCGGTGGTACCGGACCGGTCGGCACCGCCTCCGCCGTCCTGGCGGCCCAGGAAGGTGCGCGGGTGCGGCTCGCCAGCAGCAGCGGTCTGGAGCGTGCGCAGGCCGCGTCCCGCATGGTGCGGGAGCGCTACGGGCTGGAGGTGGAACCCGTCCTGGCCGATGCGGGGTCTCTGGATGCGCTGCTGGCCGATACGCACGTGTTGATCGCCGCGGCGAAAGCCGGGGTGGAGGTCGTGACGGCCGCCGCTCTGGCCAAGGTGCGAGAGCTGCTGGTCGCTGCGGATCTGAACGCAGTCCCCCCGCCGGGGATTGCCGGCGTGGGCGTCATGGATGACGGCGCGCCGCTGAAGGCCGGCTCGGGCAAGGCGCTGGGCATCGGCGCGCTTGCGATCGGCAACGTCAAGTACCAGGTCGAGCGCGGTATGTTCGAGCAAATGCTTGCCGCCGAGAAGGCGCTATACCTGGACTTCCGGCATGCGTTCGCCAAGGCGCGCGAGGTCGCTTCTGGCGGGAAGTAGTGGATTAGGACTACAGCGAATTCACAGGATTAACAGGATTTTCAGGATTAACAGGATTAGGGCAGGACGAGCATCCGGCAGACGACCGAATGGTGTTTGAGCGTTGGCAATACCCATGCGTCTTCAGCTTGGTGCTCGCGCGCCGTCCATCCGGTAGTCGAGAACCCCTGATCCCACGCAGATCCTGTTCATCCTTGTGTCTTGAATCCTGTTAATCCTGAAAATCCTGTTAATCCTGTGAATTGCCTTAGCCTGTCGATTGCCACTACGTGAAGCAGCAACTCGTCGAGAATCCGATCGCGCGCATCTTCTGTCTAGAGAATCCTGTCAATCCTGAGAAATCCTGTTAATCCTGTGAATTGCCTTAGTTGCCTTAGCCGAGCGAAGTAGCAATGCCCGAAGAGATCCTCATCGTCGCCATCTCGGGCCGCGCACTGGCGCAGTCGGCCGCGAGGATGGGTTGCCGCGTGCGGGTGCTCGATGCGTTCGCCGATCGCGACACGCAAGCGCTTGCCGAGACGGTGTGCGTCGCCGCAGACGGCACGATCGCGCTGGACGACGAGAAGGTATTCGCCGCGCTGGGCGCTTTGGACGCGGACACACGGCGTGCCATCGTCCCTGGAAGCGGTTTCGAGCGCTCGCCGCGAACCCTCGACCGGCTGTGCGCCTATGGCCTGCTGTGCGCCAACGATGCCGACATCGTCGCGGCGCTCAAGGATCCGGAGCTCGCAGCCGAGCTGCTGCGCGCGCTCGGCTGGCAAGTGCCGGAAACCCGCCGCGAGCCGCCGGCGGATCCGCGCGGCTGGTTGCAGAAGGAGATCGGTGGTGCGGGCGGCGTGCATGTGCGGCGGGCGCAGCAGGCGAGTGCCCATGCGCGCGCCTATTATCAGCGCGAGGCGCCGGGACGTGCGCTGTCCGTCACCTTCCTCGCGGATGCGCAGCGCGCCTGGGTCCTGGGCTTCAACGCGCTGGCGTCTCATGCGCAGGGGGATGCGCCCTTCTGCTATGCCGGTGCCGGGACTTGCTCGCTCGACCCTGCCCTGGAGCGCGAGGTGCACGCACGCCTGGACCGGCTGGTGCGGGTGACCGGTTTGCGGGGCTTGAACGGAGTCGACTTCCTGCTCGAGGGCGCTGACCTGTACGCGCTGGAAGTGAATCCGCGGCCCACGGCGACGTTCGAGCTGTACGACCCCGACTATGCACACGGCCTGGTGGATTGGCACGTCCGCAGCTTCGCAGGGCCGCTGAGCGGTTTTCCGGACCGGCACGCGCAGGGCCGGCGGCCTGCTCGCGCGTTTTCGATCGTGTATGCGCAGCAGGTCGTGCGCGTTCCCCAGGATGCCGACTTCCCGGGCTGGTGCCGCGACCTGCCGGCGGGTGGAACCACCATCCAGCCGGGCGCGCCCGTCCTGTCCGTGTTCGCCGAAGCACAGAGCGACGTGCTGGTGCAGCCGCTCTTGCAGCACAGGCAGCAGCAAGTGCAGCGGATGCTGCAGCGCTGGCGGGTCGACACATCCTGCGAGTGCCCGGCCTGAGGAGAGCGAGTGAGCTCAGTCACGCGACATCAGCCGGCCCGGCGGGCAAGTGTGAATGCCCTGGCGGCGCCGCAGGTCGAGCAGTTGCTGGCATCCGCTGACCCCTTGCGGCTGCGCGTGTCTCGCAACGAGAGTGGTGCGACGCTCGTCGACGCCGGGATCTCCGCGCTGGGCGGCCTGGAGGCCGGGCGGCGCATCGCGGAGATCTGCATGGGGGGGCTCGGCACGATCACGCTGGTGCCGGGTGATGCCGCCGTCAACGGGCTCACCCAGCTGCACGTGCACAGCGCGGACCCCGTGCTGGCCTGCCTCGCCAGCCAGTACGCCGGCTGGAGTCTGAGCTACGGCGAGGGCAAGGACGCCTACCGGGCGCTGGCCTCCGGGCCCGGCCGAGCCATTGCGCGGCGCGAGACCCTCTACGACGAACTGGACTACGCCGACCGCTTCGATCGCGCTGTGTTCGTCCTGGAGGTCGACAGCTTGCCTCCCACGCCCCTGATCGAGAGGGTTGCGCGCGATTGCGACCTTCCCGCCGAGCGCGTCGGCTTCATCCTGACGCCCACGCGCAGCCTCGCGGGGACTGTCCAGATCGTTGCACGGGTGCTGGAAGTCGCCTTGCACAAGGCGCACGCTCTGCACTTCCCTCTCGATCGCATCGTCGACGGCGCCGGCATCGCACCGCTTCCACCGCCGGCCCCGGATTTCCTTGCCGCCATGGGCCGCACGAACGATGCAATCCTGTTCGGCGGCAGCGTGACACTGTTCGTGGATGCGTCCGACGACCAGGCCCGGCAGCTCGCCGCCACACTCCCGGCGTCGGCCTCGCGCGACTACGGCAAGCCCTTCGCGCAGATCTTCAAGGATTTCGACTTCGACTTCTATCGCATCGACCCGATGCTGTTCGCGCCGGCCGAAGTGCGGGTCTGCAACCTCGCTTCTGGCGCCAGCTTCCGCGCCGGGGCGCGCGACGGCGCGCGCCTGGCGGAGTCCTTCGGGCTGTGAGCCGCGCGCCGCGCGTCGCGATCCTCACCGACGAGCCGGGGTGGCATGGGCGGCGGCTGGCGCGCGCGCTCGCAGCGCTCGGCGCCGAGGCCGCGTTCGCGTCCTTGTCGGATTGTCGCGTGGATCTGGAGGCGAACCGCTGGGGTGTCGTAGTGCCGGGTTTCGAATCGCAGCTTCCGGACGGAGTATTCGTGCGCGAGATCGCCAAGGGCAGCTTCGAGCAGGTGACCTTGCGGCTGGGTCTGCTGCATGCGCTGGCGGAATGGGGGGTGCCGGTCTGCAACAGCGCCCGCGCTATCGAGCGCACCGTCGACAAATCGATGACTTCCATGCTCCTGCGCAAGGCAGGCATCGCCACGCCCGCGACCTGGGTGACCGAGCGCGAGTCGCAGGCGCGCGCCACGTTGATCCGCGAGATCGCATGCGGACATCGGCTGGTGCTCAAACCGCTGTTCGGGTCGCAGGGCAAGGGTCTGCGGTTGCTCGGGCCGGGCGACGAGCTGCCTGCGGGCGCCGAGTACGACGATGTCTACTACCTGCAGCGCTTCGTCGAGAGCCGCGGCGGCGAGGCCTGCGACTACCGGGTGTTCGTGATCGCGGGCGAGGCGGTCGCCGCGATGGTGCGGCGCGGGGCCAGCTGGGTGCACAACGTGGCCCAGGGGGCACGCTGCGAAGCCACCGCGCTCGCCCCGGAGCTGGCGCGGCTCGCCGAGCACGCGGTCGACGCGATCGGCATGGACTACGCCGGGGTCGACCTCATGCGCGACCACGATGGCGCCCCGGTGGTCATCGAGATCAACGGGATCCCGGCCTGGCGCGGGCTGCAGTCGGTGACGGACTTCGACATAGCGACCCGGCTCGCGCAGGATCTGGTGCGCAGGATGCGCGCGCAACCCCTGGGAGCCCGAGAACCGGTCGGTGGAAGACTGGAAGACGCGGCTGCCGGATCCGGATTTCCTCCCAAGCCGGTGCAGCGCTTATCAGTTACTTCCTCCCCCTTCAAGGGGGAGGTTAGGAGGGGGATGGGTCAGGTTCATGCTGAAACCCATCCCCACCCCAACCCTCCCCTTGAAGGGGAGGGAGGTTAGGTAAACGCGCAGCCGTGCATGGACGAGGCGGGTAGGAAGTTGTGGCCGCGACGGAATTGCCACCCATGGACGCAATCGGAGCTGAGCGCGAAACCGCGTCCGGCTGCGTCGAGCGCGCGTTCCTCGATGCGTGTCTGCTCGACGTTCTGGCACTCAAGCCGGGCAACGTCGGAGTGCATGGCGCCGGTCACGGCATGCAGGCTCTGGACTTTCTGCGCAGCGCCCGCGCGGCCGCGCCGGCTATTGCCGCAGAGGGGGCGACACCAGGGGAGCGCATCCACGCAGCGATCGCCGCGACCCGGGCGGCGGCGGGCATCAATACCAACCTCGGCATCGTCCTGCTGGCGGCTCCGCTGGCGCATGCTGCGTTGCGGGTGCGGTCGCGGCTCACCCGGTCCGGGCTGCACGCGAGCCTGGCGGAGGTGCTCGCTAGACTCACCGTGGCCGATGCCCGGCTCGCCTTCGAGGCGATCCGGCAGGCCAATCCGGGCGGGCTGGGCGAGGCCGCGAGGCACGACGTCCGCGCGCCGGCGCAGGTGGACCTGCTGGAAGCGATGCGCGAGGCCGCGAACCGCGATAGTATTGCGCGACAGTACGCCAGCGGCTATGTGGACGTGCTGGACACGGGGCTGGAACGCCTCGCAGCGGCGCGGGCAACCGGACGCGACCGCCGCTGGGCCGCCACCGAGGTTTTCCTGGACTTCCTTTGCCGGTATCCGGATTCCCACGTGGCGCGCAAGTGCGGGCCGGCCCAGGCGGAAGCACTGCGCCGCGAGGCGTGTGTGCAGGTCGAGGCGATCCGGCGCAGCGGCGAGATGCGGGCAATGCGCGGGCAACTGCAGGCGTGGGATGCGGCACTCAAGGCGCGCGCCCTCAACCCGGGCACGAGCGCGGACCTGACCGTAGCCACCCTGTTTGCAGGCTGCTTGCTGGCGGCGGACTGGTAGGATCACGTGTCGCGTGGCGCTGTTTGCCGACGCTGCCCGTGACAGGGGTTGAAACGCTCTTCAACGCACTAACCCGTAACATCCACTGGACACGGAGGAGCTCAGAATGGCGAAGATTACAAAGTTGATGGTGGGCGAGTCGCTGGTCGGGGAAGGCAACGAGGTCGCTCACATCGACCTGATCATCGGGCCGCGCGGCGGCCCTGCCGAAACGGCGTTTGCCAACTGCCTGACCAATAACAAGGACGGCTTCACCTCGCTGCTGGCAGTGATCGCACCGAACCTGCCGACCAAGCCGAACACGGTGCTGTTCAACAAGGTCACCATCAAGGGCGCCAAGCAGGCCGTGCAGATGTTCGGTCCGGCACAGGCCGCAGTGGCGCGGGCGGTCGCCGACTGCGTGGCCGAGGGAACCATTCCCCAGGATGAAGCCAACGACGTGTTCATCTGCGTGGGCGTGTTCATCCACTGGGAAGCGGCCGACGACAAGAAGATCTACGACTACAACTACCAGGCCGTGAAGGAGTCGGTCGAGCGCGCCGTGCGCGGCGAGCCGCAGCCGGCCGATGTGGTTGCCAAGCGCAACTCCGTCAAGCACCCGTTCTCGCCGAAGTAGGCACAACCCGATTCCCTCCCCCGCCTGCGGGGGAGGGTGAGGCGGCCAGTCTCCCTCTCCCTCGATGGGAGAGGGCAGGGGAGAGGGTGAAACAACCGCCCTACACAAACCGCGCCAGCACAGCACCCTCCAGCGTCCCGTCGTGGATAGCGCTGGCGATCAGCACCGCGTGTACGCCCATGGCCTCGAGGATTTCGAGATCACGAGCGTCGCGTACTCCGCCGGCAGCGATCACCTTCTTCCCCTGCGCCTGCTCCAGCGTCTTGCGCAGGCGCGCGAGCGCCGGCCCTTGTCCCGCGCCCACGCGATCCAGCGTCATCACCACCACCCGGTCCGGCCAGCGGTTCGGTTCGTCGAACAGCGCAGCCGGTCCCAGAGGCTGCTCCGCCCTCGTGTCGAGCGATAGAATGGCCTGCGGCGCCATCGCCAGAAGATCGGCGAGGTCGTCGAGGGCCGCCAGGCTTTCCGAGCCGATGACGGGCACTACGCCGGAGGAAATCATCCAGGGCCGAAGCTGGGAAGCCTGTGCGAACCCCGCGTCGACCCACAGCGCGAGCGACGGGAACCGATCCACGATGCGCAGCAGGGCCTCGCGATGCTCACCCCGCTGCAAAATGGCGTCGAGGTCCGCAGCATAGATGGCGGGGAAGGGTGCAGCGGCCAGCAGTGCGCCGACAACGTCGAGCGGATCGCTGGAACGCACGAGCGCGGACTCCAGCGGACGGTAGTTGGAGCGGTCGCCGCGACGCGCGTGTACCACCTGCCCGCCCATCAGATCGATCACAGGGACAACCAGCACGATAGCGTTTCCACCGCTCGAGTTCGTTTCGTGAAGATATTCGTCTACGAGCATATCACCGGCGGCGGCTGCCTCGACGCGCCGCTGTCGGAAAGGCTTCTGCCGGAGGCGGCCCTGATGCTGCGCGCGCTGGTCGCGGATCTCGCCGACTGCGATGCGACGCAGGTGAGCGGCCTGCGCGATCACCGCGTCGCGGCGAACACGCTGCCCGCCAATTGGACTGCAGTGCACAGCCCTTCCCAGTGGCAGGCCAGCGTCGACGAGTTGATCCGGGTGAGCGATGCGACGTGGCCCATCGCGCCCGAGACCGGCGGGATCCTGGAAGACATCTCGCGGCGCGTGTTGCGCGCCGGCCGATCACTGCTCGGCAGCGCGCCTGAAGCCGTGCGCGTCGCCGCGAGCAAGCGCGCTACTGCGCAGTCGCTGCAGCGCGCGGGCGTCCCCGTGGTTCCCACGTTCCGACCTGGCGAGCAGCCCGACCCCGCCGGCCACGCCTGGATCGTCAAGCCCGATGACGGATGCGGCTGTGAAGACGTGGGGCTGTTCACGGAGCTTCGCGCGGCTCTACGCTGGGTTGCCTCGCGTGAGGATGCGCAGCGCTACGTGCTTCAGCCGTATGCACCCGGCGAGGCGCTGAGCCTGTCGGTGCTGGCGTGGGATGGAAGGGCGCTGCTTCTGAGCGTGAATCGCCAGCGGATCGAAGTGCACGAAGGCTGTTTCCTCTACCGGGGCAGCGTGGTGAACGCGCTGCCGGACAGGGGCGGCCAGTTTCAGAGACTGGCACAGAGCGTCGTTGCGGCGATTCCGGGACTATGGGGTTACTTCGGGGTCGATGTCATCCTCTCCGGCGGCCGCCCGGTTGTCGTCGACGTCAACCCGCGGCTGACTACTTCGTACGCAGGCCTTCGCCCCGCCCTGGGCATCAACGCAGCGGGCATGGTCCTCGCAGCGCTGCGCGGAAATGGGTTCGGCGCAACGGCACTCCCGCCCGGGCACCCTGTGGTCGTGGATCCCTCTGCTTGCACGAGCGGCACAGACAGCAGAGCGCCAGCTTCCCTGTGGGAGCGCTGCTGAACCCATGATCTACGGCTGGGACCTGGGTGGCGCGCACGTCAAGCTCGCGGTGGTCGATCGCAGCGGCCGGTTGCAACGCGCGGTGCAGGTCCCGTGCGAGCTGTGGGTTGGATTGGATCGGCTGGAGGCGGCGCTGCGCGAGGCGGTCGGCGAGCCCGCAACTCAGGCCGCGCATGCGGTCACCATGACGGGTGAGCTGGTGGACCTGTTCCAGGACCGCGCTGCGGGCGTTGCTGCGATCATCGACACTTTTCTGCGTACGCTGGGTGCGCAGCGGGTCGAGGTGTTCGCCGGCACCGGCTTCATCGCTGCACGCGAGGCCGCCCAACGCTGGATGGACGTCGCCTCGGCCAACTGGCTGGCAACCGCAACCCTGGTCGCGCGGCTGGTGCCGCAGGCTTTGGTGATCGACACCGGCAGCACGACGACGGACGTCGTCGTCGTGGCAAACGGCGAGGTCCATGCGCAAGGCAGGGATGACCATGCGCGGCTGGCGCGCGAGGAGCTCGTCTACACCGGCGTCGTGCGCACGCCCGTCATGGCCATTGCGCAGCGCGTGCCTTTCGCCGGAGAGTGGGTCGGCGTGATGGCCGAGTACTTCGCCACCATGGCCGACGTGTACCGCATCACCGGCGAGCTGGATCCGGCGTTCGATCAACACCGCACCGCGGATGGCCGGGACAAGTCAAGGGAAGAGAGTATGCGGCGCCTGGCGCGGATGATCGGCTGCGACCTCGAGCAGGCTCCCGCCGAGGAGTACGAACACCTTGCCCGCTGGCTCGCGCACGCCCAGCGCCAGCTCGTGCACCATGCCTGCGATCGCCAGCTCTCGCGTGGACTGCTGGGTTCGCAAGCTCCGTTAGTGGGTCTCGGGTGCGGTAGATTTCTTGTCGCGCAGATCGCCTCGGAGCTGGGTCGCGAATACCGCGACTTCGCTGCGCTCGCCGGCGTTGCGCCGCAGCTGCAGGATGCGGTCGATGTGTGCGGCCCCGCCTTCGCGGTCGCATGCCTCGCGAATCCCGGCCTCGGTGAGTAGCTCGGTGACGCAGGATCACCCTCTCCCCCTGCCGACGAATTTCCCCCTCTCCCTTGATGGGAGAGGGCAGGGGAGAGGGTGACCGGCGACGCCGGCATGCACCGTCGCTCCGCTCGTCGCGATCACCGACGAATTTCCCCCCTCTCCCTTGACGGGAGAGGGCAGGGGAGAGGGTGACCGGCGACGCCGGCATGCACCGTCGCTCCGCCCGTCGCGATCACCGACGAATTTCCCCCCTCTCCCTTGACGGGAGAGGGCAGGGGAGAGGGTGACCGGCGACGCCGGCATGCACCGTCGCTCCGCCCGTCGCGATCACCGACGAATTTCCCCCTCTCCCTTGACGGGAGAGGGCAGGGGAGAGGGTGACCGGCGACGCCGGCATGCACCGTCGCTCCGCCCGTCGCGATCACCGACGAATTTCCCCCTCTCCCTTGACGGGAGAGGGCAGGGGAGAGGGTGACCGGCGACGCCGGTATGCACCGTCGCTGCGAATTCGCCGGCGGGGTATCAGCGCGCACGAACCATGCAGCCCGGAATACAATCCAACTATTGTGATCGAACGAGCAGCCCGCACTTGAGCAGGATATGACCACACCAGCACGTGCCCCTGCCGACGTCCCAGGCATGCAAACCCTCCGCTTCGACAACAGCTTCACCCGCGAACTGCCCGCCGACCCGCACATCGGGCCGCAGCGACGGCAGGTGCACGGCGCGCTGTATTCGTGGGTGGAGCCTACCCCGGTGTCCGCGCCGCGGCTCGTCGCGCATTCGCCCGAGGTGGCGGCGCTGCTGGGTATCGATGCGGCCGATATCGCCTCGCCGGCGTTCGCGCAGGTCTTCGGCGGCAACGCGCTGCTCGATGGAATGCAGCCGTACGCGGCCAACTACGGCGGGCACCAGTTCGGCCACTGGGCCGGCCAGCTGGGTGACGGACGTGCCATCACGCTGGGCGAGATCATCAACGCGGCGGGCGAGCGCTGGGAGCTGCAGCTCAAGGGCGCGGGTCCGACGCCGTACGCGCGCACCGCCGACGGTCGTGCGGTGCTGCGCTCCTCGGTGCGGGAGTTCCTCTGCAGCGAGGCGATGCATCATCTCGGCGTGCCCACCACGCGCGCGCTCAGCCTGGTGGCCACGGGCGAGCAGGTCATTCGCGACATGTTCTACGACGGCCATCCCAAGGCCGAGCCGGGCGCGATCGTGTGCCGGGTGGCGCCGTCGTTCATCCGCTTCGGCAACTTCGAGCTGCCCACCTCGCGCGGCGACGAGACGCTGCTGAGGCGGCTGATCGACTTCACCATCCAGCGGGATTTTCCCGAGCTCGGCGGCGAGGGCGAACAGCTCCGCGCGGAATGGTTCCGGCAGGTGTGCGAGCGCACCGCTCGCATGGTCGCGCACTGGATGCGGGTGGGTTTCGTCCACGGGGTGATGAACACCGACAACATGTCGATCCTGGGGCTCACCATCGACTACGGGCCCTACGGCTGGATCGACGACTTCGACCTCGACTGGACTCCCAATACCACCGATGCGGGGCAACGCCGCTACCGCTTCGGCCAGCAGCCGCAGATCGCCTACTGGAACCTGAGCCGGCTCGCCAACGCGCTGGTGCCGGCGTTCGCGTCCGTCGATCCGTTGCAGGCGGGTCTGCAGCGCTACGCCGACGTGTTCGTCGAGGCCGATCGCAATAGCATCGCGGCCAAGCTGGGCCTGGCCGAATGCCTGGACGAGGATGCCGAGCTGATGCAGGCGCTGCACGTGCTGCTGCAGGAAGCGGAAGTCGACATGACGCTCTTCTTCCGGGCGCTGTCCGATATCGACCTCGACACGCCCACGCTCGCGCCACTCGAGGATGCCTTCTACGACGAGGCCAAGCGGCAGCGCGCCGAGCCGGCGTTCAACGACTGGCTGGCCCGGTATGCCGCGCGCGTACGCAGCGATCCCTTGCCGCCGGCGCAACGGCGCTCGCGCATGCACTCCGCCAACCCCCGCTACGTTCTGCGCAACTACCTCGCGCAGGAAGCGATCGACCGCGCCGAACAGGGCGACGACGCGGGCATCCACGAGCTCCTCGACGTCTTGCGCCGGCCCTACGACGACCAGTCCGGCCGCGAGCAATTCGCTCGGCGCCGGCCCGACTGGGCCCGCACCCGCGCGGGCTGCTCGATGCTGTCGTGCAGTAGCTGAGCGCGGGAAGCCTTCTCCCCTCCTGCCCGAGGAGGGGTGCCCCGTAGGGGCGGGGTGGTGGGAGCGCGCGAGAAACGTCGCCCCAGTCTGCCCCGGCACCTCCTTTCAAGCCGCCCACCACCCCGCCTGCTGCGCAGGCACCCCTCCTCGGGCAGGAGGGAGAAGGCTTTTCCCCCTTCGGCCTCCCCCAACCCCGCCTGCTGCGCAGGCACCCCTCCTCGGGCAGGAGGGGAGAAAACTTTTCCCCCCACGACGCGCAATACGACTCCGACTTTCAACCCGTATCCACCCAGCACGGAATTCACTCGGAAGCGGCTGACCCGACCGGGTTGGTCTTGTCCCGACCCGCCGCCTCGACCCACGGAGCTTGAGGCATGCGCAGAAAGACCGACTGGATCTCGCTCATCGAAGCCAGCTACAACCTGGACGGCGATGACCAGGACTGGCTGGACAACTTGTTCGACTATGCAGAGCCACTGCTTGATCCAGGCGTGGGGTGCGGCGCATGGACCTTTCACTGCACCCCCACGACGTTCCACCTCGGGCACCAGTTGACCCGCAGTCCCAGGCTCCTTAAAGCCGTCCATCGTGGCGGCCACGCAGTCGCACCGCAGGCGTGGTTCGACTTGACGTATCGCAGCGGGTATCTCGTGGGCACCGCCACTGAGATCATCTACCCTAGTCTTCCCTACCAGGCTCGCTTTTTCCACTTGCTGACGGGTGGCCTCGCGCGGGACCTGTTCATGACCGGCGGGCAGAGCGGTACGTCGCAGGGTGTGGCGTTTGGCGTGTTGTTGAAGGAGCAACGCCGCTGCACGCCCATGGAACGCAACCGTTGGCCCCGCGTCTCCGCACATCTGGGCGCTGGACTGCGACTGCGTACCGCAGTGCGCCGGCTGCAACTGGACGCCGAACCGGTCGAAGCCATCCTCGATTCGAGCGGCAAGCTGCATGACGCGCGCCGGGAAGCCGCCAGCACTTCAGCGCGCGCGCTGTTGCGTGACGCAGTGTGCCGCATCGAGAGAGCGCGCTCCGCAAGCGGACGCAACGATCCCGATGCGGCGATGGAAAGCTGGGAGGGCCTGGTGGATGGACGCTGGTCGCTGGTGGATCGCTTCGACACCGACGGCAGACGCTTCGTCGTCGCCGTGAAGAACGACCCGGCCCATCCCGATCCCCGCGGGCTCACGGCGCGCGAGCGTGAGGTCGCCGAGTTCGTCGGCCTCGGGCGCTCGACCAAGGAGATCAGCTACACCCTGGGCGTGTCCCTGTCCGCGGTGACCAACATGACCGCTCAGGCGCAAGACAAGCTCGGCCTGTCTTCGCGCGCCGAGCTCGCCGCATTCTTTGCTCCCGCGGGGTTACGCGCAAAGCTCGCGGAGGTGGCGATCAGCGGTGAGAAGCTCCTGGTGGGCGCCTATCCGCTGGTTGCCAAGCGCCACGTCGAAAAACTGACCGACGCCGAGCGCGCGGTGCTGTCCCATCTCGTTGCGGGATCGACCAATAACCACATTGCACAGCGCCGCGGCACGAGCGAGAACACCGTGGCCAACCAGGTGCACGCCATCTTCCTCAAGCTCGGAGTCCGCTCGCGCAGCGAGCTCGCTGCACGCCTGCACGCGAGGGCGTGAGCTCGCCGACTCCGTCGATCCGCGCGGTTCCTCCGGCAGCCCGCGTCGCGCCCGCGCGCGCAGCATCCGCGGACCGGAGTGTGAAACTTACTATGGCCAACACCATCGTGATCGTCTGAGAATCGTCGTGCAAGGTTGCTTGCCGCGCAGACGAACCCGCTGCATGCAAGTGCGCCTCAACCGTTCTCGAACTCGATTGGAGAAATGCCATGAAGACTACCTCATCGACCGCCGCAGCCCTGCTCCTGGGCGGACTGCTGGCGATCGCGGAAGGCGTGTTCGCTCAAGCGCCGACCTGTAACCAGGTGCTCACGCAGGACTGCCTGTACTTCCCAAGCACGCAGTACGCTTTCACCGAGCTCGAGCGCTCGACTACTTATCTGGATGTCGCCGGCTCGCCGCGCACGGTGAACGTATTGCTGCGCATTCCGACCGGCGCGCCCCTGCCGATGCCGGTGGTGGTCTGGTCCCACGGCGGCGCCGAGGGCAAGGACAACCCGCGCAACAGCCTGTCCGAATGGAGCACTGCCAGTGCCGAAGCTGGCTACTTGACCGTCAGCATCGCGCACACACCGCGTGGGATCGATAGTCGGCGCCAATTGTGCCAGGCGCTGGTCCCCCCGCTGGACGATACGACGTGCGAGGTGTTCAAACATCTCAACTGGGATCGGCCGCACGACATCCACGCCGTACTGGACGAGCTCGAGTCGCTGGCGCGAGGCGAGCTCCGTGGCCAGATCGATGTGTTGAAGATGGCGGTGGGCGGGCACTCGGCCGGCTCCGGCGGGACGCTGATGGTTGCCGGCGCGCTGCGCCGCTTCAGCGGTGACCCGGTGAGCTTGTCCGATCCGAGGCCAATCGCCTTCCTTGCCTTCTCGCCGCAGGGACCCGGCAGCGACGGGTTTTTCGATACGCGATTCGACAGCGATGAACACTCGTGGAAGCATATCGAGCGCCCCGCGCTGGTCGTCACCGGAGACGGCGACAGCACGTGCAAACCCGGCGTCGAGCCTGGCAGCTGCATCGGTGACACACCCTTCGTGCGGCGCATCTCCTTCCAGCGCATGCTTCCCGGCAACAAGTATCACCTCTACCTGCACGACGCGCAGACATTCCACATGTTGTTCGCCCTGGTCACCAGCAAGTGCTCGGACCCGCGCATCAACGTGGACCAGCAGAAATGCGACGAGATCGCGCGCTGGCTCAAGTCGACCGCGCTGGCATTTCTCGACGGTCACGTGCGCAACGACCCGTTCGCGCTCCTGTGGTTGCGAAGTGACAACATCGAAGCCGCGAGCAGAGACATTGCGGAATGGCAGCTCAAGTGATCCTGCCTCGAGCCCGGGCTCAGAAGCGGAGGTGCCTGCGCGGCCATCGACCCGCGTACGCCCTTCGGGTCAGGGACTTGGCTGGATGTCGATCACGAGACGAGCGCCATACAGTGAACTTGATGTGGTGGCAGCGGAAGACCGCATGACTGAAACGCGGTGTCGGGGTAGTCCTCGCAAGCGTCGCAGCACCCCTCTCCCCCGCCCTCTCCCACAAGGGGAGAGGGGGTGTGCGGCGGCGGGGCTCACCGCGTGAATGCGCCTCTGATCTGCCCCCTCTCCCCCGCCCTCTCCCACAAGGGGAGAGGGGGTGCGCGGCGGCGGGGCTCACCGCGTGAATGCGCCTCTGATCTGCCCCCTCTCCCCCGCCCTCTCCCACACGGGGAGAGGGAGTGTTCGGCGGGGACAGCGAGGGTTCGTGGCCTACTGAAGTCGCTGGCGCAGGACGTGGTGGATATACCGCGCGACGCATCGACCATCCACCCGGCTCGATCCCTGAACCGCCCAGTAGACTGCAACGCAACTCCAGAACTACTACCGGACACTCCCTCTCCCCTCGTGGGAGAGGGCAGGGGAGAGGGGGTCAAACAAATGGAGAGGCCAGGAGCGGGTTCGAACAAACCTTCCCTGACCCCCGGCCACAATCCCCCAGTACACGTCCGAATAGCGACTCGCGTACGCGATAGAATTCCTTGGCGCTTGGCTACATCTGTCCTTCGGTGCCCGGCGGGAAGCGGTCGAAGCCGGCGGGCAGCCGCACCACGGTGACGGGATTGTCCCTGTTGTTCGGTGACGTGGCGGACAGTTCGGGGATCACCACGAGATAGCTGCCGTCCTCCATCCGGTGCACTGCGATGTCGGCCGGACCCGCCAGCTTGATATCCTGATCGAGCGGCAAACGGTAGGAGCGGGCGGTCCAGAACGGCGTCACCAGGATGGCTGTTGCTGTTCTTGATCTCGGTGTCGAGTCGGGCGCTGCCGGCGAAGTCGAGCCCGTCCAGCGCGCCGAGTCCCTGGTTGAACGGCTTCGGCAGGCGCCCCTGCTTGAAGTCATCGGAGCGCATGCGGTACATGCCGCCCTGCGCGGGATCCTTCAAGCCGGCGACCTGGCCTACCGTATTGAAGTGCACCGTGCCGTCCGGCGCGACTGCGATCCCATCCGGTCCGCCCTCCGGCACGGGCACGTAGTAGAGCTCGGCGTCCTTGCCGTCTGCCAAGGCGTCGAGGGACGCGCGCGGGAACATGTACACGCCTCCGCCCGTGGTCGGCAGCGGGGGATTGAATTGGCCGCCCCCGATTCCTGTTTCGGCCAGGTACAGGTTGCCCTGCTTGTCGAATGCGAGCGCGTTGCCCAGCGTAGCGATCGTACCGGTGGCCTTGTGCACCGGCGAACCGGCACCGAGCTTGATGGCGCCCAGCACCTTACCCTCCTCGTTGAAGGCGATGATCTTCGGGTCGATCGCTTTGGGATCGGTCACCGGCGTGCCCTCTGCGGTGGCCAGCGGCGCCGTCGCCTCGACCACAAAAATCGTGTCTTTCGGGAACTTGGCGGTGTCGACGGGAAGGACCGCCATGCCGACCGGCGCGGTCAAGTTGCTGATCAGCTGATCATTCACCATCACCAGCGTCCCGTCCGGCTGCACCGCGAGCTTGCTGATGTATCCCCCACCCTGTGTGAAGTTGAAGCCCTTGTCCGGCATGCCGAGCTCCGCGGTGTTGGAAATGAACACATAACGTCCGTCCGCGCTGAAGATGGCCGCTTCGGGATTGTCGAACTGCTTCAACTGCTGGACCACATGGCCCTGGTGCCTGTATGCAGCCAACAAATCGGCGGTGTCTGCGGCGGCGGCAGGGGCGGCGGCGCAGAACATCGCCACGGTGGCGAGTGACAGTCTCGTGACAGGTTTCAACATGGATCGCTCCTATCTATCTGATGCATGTGATGTAGCTGATCGACTAGGGGTGCTCGCTTGCTTGCTCAGCTGAGCAGCTGGTTCGGCCGGGCGCGGTGTGCCCATGCGCCTCGCTTCGACCTCATTTCTAGGACCCTTGCCGGGCAGTCCGGGTTCAGCGATTCTTAGCTCAGAGTCCTGCCTTATCTCTACTGCATACTCGTCTCGAGCACGCGCGGCCCCTCGGGCACGCTCTCGACCACGAAGTAGATCCGCCCGATCTCGCGGCCATCGGTGGTTTGCACCTCGACCTTCCAGTCGCCCGGCTGATAGTTCGCTTTGAACCCGTAGCCCCGAAAGCCTTGCTCCCGCCCGCCGACGATATCGATCGGAATGCTGTCCTGCAGTTCCCAGCGCTTGCCCCGCGGCTTCCAGTACCAGCGCATCGTCACCTGGTCGGAAAAGCGGGCGGGCGAGAAAATGCGGAAGAACACATAGAGCTGATCGCCGGGCTGTGCCTCGAAGTAGTCGTCGCCGCGCCGCCAGAACCGCCACGACGCCGATTCGTGGGTCAGGCGATAGCCCGCCTCGGTCCGCTCCACCCCGTGATACACGCCCATGAACGGAATCGACAGCGGCACCGGCGGAATCAACCGGAACAGATACAGCGTGAGAAACCCGATCAGCACCAGGCCGAAGGGCACCACGATCTGCCGGCTCGCCTGCACGCTGCGCTCGGGGGCGTGGATCCGGATGCGCCGCTGGATGATCGCCACGGGAATGCAGCCGACCAGCATCGACAGCAGGAACACGACCACGCCGATCGAGCCGATCACGACCGGAACGACGATGGCGGAGAACGACAATAGACAAACGCTGAGCAACGCGAACTTGAACGGCAGCCCCAGCCGCTTGAAGAGTTTCGATTCGTTGACCACCAGGACGAGCACGAGGAAGAGCAAAAAGGCGAACGAGACCAGCAGCGAGGAGCTCTTGAAGAAAAACAGCGTGTACACGCTGAGCAGTCCCCCGAGCAGGAAGTGCACGGCCGCCGCTCGATACTCGAAATACCAGCGCTTGACCTTGGGCATCCCCTCCAGCCGGCGAGGGGGCTTGCCCTCGTCGAAGAAGATGTGCAGCAGGATGGCGGCGGCCGCGGCCAGATAAAGCACCTGCTGGGCGATGGTGACCCAGGCGTCGACGCGGCTCAGGGTGAAAACGTCGAACAGGAACCCGCCGGCGAAGAAGCCGATGTCTACGGCGTGCTCGTGCTGCTCGTAGTAGCGCCACAGCCGATCGATTCGGCCGGGTGCGGGGGTGGCTTCCGGTTGTGTCATAGAGCTGGAGCAGCGCCAAAGTCCTGCGAGAAGTGGCAGGCGGAGGACCTGAGGTACGAGAAGACGAAAGCCTCACCGAAGCGGGTTCTCGACAGTCAGCGCGCCGAACGTCTGACCATGCTGCATATCCTCGGAATACAGATTCGATGCGCCGCCCTCGAGGGCGGATCGTATGATCAGTGCATCCCAGAATGAAAGCTGATCCTGGCGACTGAGTTGGATAGCGGACAGAATGAGCGGGGTGTCGACCCGGACGATCGGCATCACCGCCAACTCCTTGACTGCTTCATAGGCCACATCAGGGCTCGAGGACGGTGGCGAGTTTCCTTGTCACGGCCACGTAGAACTCCTGCAAGACCTGGGTGCTGAGCAGCGTCTCGCCCGCTCGAGTGTGCCTATCCAGAAGGCTGCGGGCCAGCCGCTGCTTGGCCGGCGCGCCGGCATCGAACAGATAAACCAGAATATTCGTGTCGAAGAAGACCTTCATCGCTCATGCAGCTCGTCACGCGTCCACTTGCGCCGGCCGCGTTTCGAACGCGCCTGCTCCGACAATGCGAGCAGCTTCGTGAGAGCCGCTCCTGGGCGCTCCGCGTGCCGGCATACTGCTCGAGGTAGTCGCGCACGACGGCGTTCACCGAAGTGCCCTGCTCAGTTGCGCGCAACCGCGCCCGCTTCAAGACTTCGTCGTCGACGGTAATAGTCAGATTCGCCATTCGGGTCGGCTTACTCCCGTGTAGCACGGGATCAGTGTAGCACGAACCAGGACGTGCACGAGGCCGCGGGCGGCCGGGCGGGTCTCCAGAGCGCGGCGGCTCCCCTCCTGCCGGAGGAGGGGTGGCGCGCAAGCGCGATGGGGCTGCCGGGATGGGTCGGCCGAAGGCCAGCGGTGTTCCGGCTCGCCTTCCCGTCATCGAGCAGGCGCATCTCCCCTCCTATCCAAGGATGACACGCGAAGGTGACAGGATTCCGTGCACACCGAGACCTGCATCGTCGCCGACGCTCCCGCGGACGGCCACGACGCCTTGAGCCGGAGGCGTGACACGGTTGAATCTCCAGCCGTTTGACCGCTCACTTCCCCGCGCTACGCTCGCCACACCGTTCCACCACACTCCACCACGACCGCCCATGTCCTACAAGCTGCTGCTATACCGCGACGAGGCCTACCCGGACTCGCACATCGCCGACCGCTATCCGGCGGCGCTGAAGGAGATGCTGCCGGACCTGGAGGTCGTGCTTGCGCGCACCCGGGCCGAGGCCGATGCGCACATCGCCGGCGCCGACGCGGCCTTCGGCAATCTGCCGCCGGACCTGTTCGCGCGGGGCAAGCGCCTGCGCTGGATCCAATGCCCGCAGGCGGGCCCCGATCCGAGCTTCTACCACCCGGCGCTGGTGGCAAGCGACGTGGTGGTGACCAACATGCGCGGGATCTTCAACGACCACATCAGCGCGCACATCCTGGCGATGGTGCTCGCCTTCGCCCGCGGGTTGCCGCGATACTGGGCGCAGCAGGCGCGGCGCGATTGGACGACCGGCGCGCCGACGTTCTACCTGCCCGAGTGCACGGCCGTGATCCTGGGCGTGGGCGGAATCGGCGCCGAGACGGCGCGGCTGTGCGCCGAGTTCCGAATTCGTGTGATCGCGGTCGATCCGCGGTTGGAGTCGCCGCCGCCAGGCGTGGCCGAACTGGTGCGCCCGGATAAGATGAATGACGCCGTAGCGCGCGGCGACTTCGTGATCGTCACCGTGCCAGAAACCCCGGCCACGCGGGGAATGTTCGATAGCGCGTTCTTCGCGCGCATGAAGCGGGGCGCGGTGTTCATCAACATCGGCCGCGGCGCTACGGTGAAGCTGGCCGATCTCGACGCCGCGCTGCGCTCAGGGCATCTGGCCGGCGCGGGCCTGGACGTTTTCGAGCGCGAGCCCCTGCCCGCCGACCACCCCCTCTGGGACGCGCCGGGAATGCTCATCACGCCCCATGTGGCCGCCGCCGGGCCGTACCTGGACGACCGCCGCACCGAAGTGTTCCTCGACAACTGCCGCCGCTTCCACGACGGCCGGCCGCTGCGCAACGTGGTGGACAAGGCCAACTGGTTCTGACCGGCTGCTTCACCAGACACGCTCGAGGGCCAATACCTCTCACTCCCTCCTGCCCGAGGAGGGTGCCCCGCGCAGCGTGACGGGGCGGTGATCTCCCTCCTGCCCGAGGAGGGGTGGCACGCGTAGCGTGACGGGGTGGTGGGAGCCTAGTCGAGATGCCGGGCAGAACGCGCCGAGATCCAGTGTAATGACTGGTCGATGCGAGTTTTCGGCTACCGCTCCCTGGGGCGTATACTTGCTGCTGATCCAACCCAACCTTTGTCGCTCGCTCATGGGAAACGTCCCCACCCCTGAAGCCCTCACGGTTCGCTGGGCCGAGGTAGTCGCGGACCGCACACTCCGAGACCTCCCGTACAAGATCGAACTGAACGCCTGGGGGAAGATCGAGATGAGCCCAGCCAGACAACCGGCACGGCCTGCTTCAGGCCAGGATAGCGTCCGAGCTTACACGGCAGCTTCCGGGTGGCGAAGTCATCACGGAGTGTTCCGTGCTAACGCAATTTTGGCGTGCGTGTGCCGGACGTCGCCTGGGCTTCATCCCAGTTCTTGGACCTACACGGAGAGGTCACGCCGTTTCCGACTGCCCCAGAAATCTGCGTCGAGATCGTCTCGCCATCGAACTCCGAGGATGAGATCCAGACGAAGACAGCGGCCTACCTTGCGGCCGGAGCCAGAGAGGTCTGGACGGTCTCCGAGGACGGAGCAGTCCGGTATTTCGATCACAAGCGGTGAGCGACGTAAGAGCCAGTTCGCTATCGATGACCGTCTCGCTCCCCGGCCCAAGGCGCTAGCTTTAGGCACGAGCGCCCTGGGCCGTAGACTCCCTCTCCCCTCGTGGTCGTAGAGGGCAGGGGTGAGGGGGAAACCGTAACCAGGCCCCGCCCATTTCGGCGCGCGCGCCGTGAAAGTGTTGGCACGCCAGCGATTGGCAGCATGCCGACGCCGGCAAGCGACGGCGGAGTCCGCGAAAAATCGCTCATTTCTTCTGACTTTTGCGGATAGTTTGACGGTCCACACGGGAGTCAGCCGCGCCACCAGTCTGAGCGGACTCCCGTAGCCGGGTGACCTCTTTGCGGTTGCCCAGCCGAGCAACTGCAAGAGGCAAACCCATCGAAAGATGGGGACGCAAAGTCACCGGTCTAAGGGGCTGAAGGCTCTATGACAGCGGGACCGCCAGGTGCCACCAAGGGCAATCTGCCCGCGCCATACTCAACTTCGGCGCACGCCTGCCGTCGTCCGCTTGCGCCACACCGGCGACCCCTTCCTCGCGCGGCCATGCCAGCGCCAGGCGGTGACTTGAAACGGATCTCCGGGAGAGCGGGCTATGGGCAACAACGCTGCGTCCAACAAGATCGCATCCGCGGGTCCGACCTGCCTGCGCCAACCCAGCAAGCGGCTCAGGTCACTCAAGGACCACTGGCAAGTGTGCAGGGAAGTCACTAATCGCTCGTTGACGCGAATTCAGCGCGGCGACCTCAGTGCGCTGACAAGCGGCAATCCTTGCGCTCGCAGCAAGCCTGGCCACACCTGGACGACCAACGTGCTGCGCGAGCTCAGGGGCACCAGCCTCGCCAGCAGCCTCGGTCACATCGACAGCGCCACGCTGGACATCGTTGCCCTGCTCTTCGATCAGATCTTCGCCTGACGAACACGATTCCGCCTCTCATGAAAGGGCTCATCGGCCAGCTGCAGATCCCGATGCTCAAGGTCGCCATCCTGGACAACAGCTTCGTTCTGCAAGAAGGCCCACTCGGCCCGCAAGCTGCTCGACTGCCTGGGAGACATCGCAGTGAGCCTCAACGCCGATCTGGACGAGAGCAGCCCGCTGTATGGCCAGATCCAGAAGACCGTGCGAGAACTGGTGGACGGTTTTCGAAGACGGCATGGAAATCTTCGACCGGCTGCACGAGGAGCTGGAACACTTCGTCGCCTGGCAGAATCAGGGCGTCGAGGAACAAGCAGAGCTCGTGGCCAAGCGCATCGACTACCGGGAGCGCCTCGCGCTCGCGAAGGCCGTGGCTCAGCAGGAGATTCTGCAACGTGCCAAGTCCGGCAGCATTCCGCGCGTGGTGCTTCGAGTTCCTGGCCGACCAGTGGGTGAAGGTCATGCTGATCGCGCATGCCAAGCACGGCAACGAGAGCGAAGCTGGAACAAGGCCGTGGCGACGATGGACCTGCTCATCTGGAGCGTTCGCACAAAACATTCGCTGGCCGAGCGCCGCACGCTCGCCGCGGTGCTCCCCAGGCTGCTCAAGCGGCTCAACAGCGGCATGCGCAAGATCGGCGTCGAAGACGATGAGCGCAAGCGCTTCTTCACCAAGCTGATGCGCTGCCATACCAAGGCCATGAACGCTGCGCCATCGAAGCACGTTAGACCGGCTGACACAGCCTTGCCTGCGCGACCTGTGCTACGGCTGAGGCGCGCGTGCTCGCCGCCAGCGAGGAATTGAAAGCAGCCTCTGCTGGGCTCAGCGGGCAGGGTCTTGACCGCTCTACGGGACCTGCCCTTCGAAGCCGCACGATCCTGCGGTCACGCCAGGAGACGACGACACCGAGCCTGGGGCCGCTACGCTCGAGTTCCAAGCGCTGACCATCCGCAACCCTTCGGCGAAGGCGACATCGAGATCGAGGAGATTAGCTTGTCCGATCTGCCGGCAGGCGGCAACGTTGGCGCTGGACGCTAGCGGACCGGCACCGCGACGAGTGGTGACGATACAGCCGCATAGCCAGGCAGCCTCAGAGAAGGCGCTTGGGTCGACTTCCGTGACCACAACGACAACAAACGGCGAGCGCGCTTGCTACTACATCAGCCCCCTGAGGCGCACCTATCTGTTTGTGAACCGTTCAAGCCAGCAACGTCGAGGAATATTCCGTGTATCAGCTCGCGCGCGAGTTCCGCGCCGGCCGGGCGAGCGTCATCGAGACCAAGCCGCTATTCGATCAGGCGATGGGCAGCCTCGTTGGTGCGCAACGTACCAGCACAGCCCTGCACTAGGAAGGGCAGTAGGTCCACCAGTCACCCCGCCACCCCCACCACCGCCCCCGAAGGCAACCGCGGCGGGCGGAACGTGAGTGCAATGGCGGCCGCGCCGAGGCCGACCGCGAACGAGCCGACGTAGAGCCAGCTGGTAGGCTCCGAAATTGTCGAAGATCCAGCCTCCCGCCAAGGGCCCGATCGCCATGCCAACCGTCGAAGCCAGGACGGCCGCACCGAAAGTCGCGCCCATGATGCGGGCGCCGAAATACTGCCGGACCAGGATGGCGTAGAGCGGCATGACGCCACCATAGGCGAACCCGAACAGCGCGGACAGCGCATAGAGGCTCGGGAGGTCGCGGGCGACGGTGTAGAGGAGGATCGCCAGCGCCTGGGCGGCGAGCCCGACGACAAGAACCGGCTTCGCGCCGACGCGGTCGGCGATCAGAGCTAAACCGATGCGCCCGGCGAGCCCGCCGAGCCCCGCCGCGCTGAACACCGTGGTAGCCGCGAGCGGTGCAACGCCGCACACCAGAGCGTAGCCGACCATGTGGAAGATCGGCCCGGAATGCGCCGCGCAGCAGGCGAAGTACGTAAGTGCGATCGCGACGAACTGCGGGGTTCGCAACGCCTGCGCCACGCTGAGCGTCGGCACCGCCGTCGGCCGCCGATTGGGCGTGTCTGTCTGGGCAGGCGGCCGGCGTAACAGCAGCGCAGCCGGAACGACCACCGCCCAGGCGACGCCGCCGAGCACGAGCATCGCCGTGCGCCAGCCATGCTCGACGATGATCCAGGTCGCGAGTGGTGCCACCGTCACCGCACCGATGCCCAGCCCCACCGAGACCAGCGCGACCGCGAGGCTGCGGTGCTGGGTGAACCAGTTCGTTGTCGTCGCGATGAGCGGTGTATAGGAGCTGCCCGCGGCGATGCCGACGAGGACGCCGAACAGCGCCTGGAACTGCCACAGCTCGACCGCCCGGCTCGCGGCGCCGAGGCCGAGGCCGAGCAGCACGCCCCCGGCCAGCACCACGGCGCGGGTGCCGTAGCGGTCAGACGCCGCGCCCCAGGCGAAGGACGAGACCCCCATGCACAGGAAAGCGAGCATCGAGGCCGCAGAGATCCCGGCGCGCGACCAGCCCATCTGCGCCGACACGGGCTGCAGGAACACGGTGAGCGACATCATGGTGCCGACGCCGATGCAGCTGACCACGATGCCCACACCGACAATCACCCAGCCGTAGTAGACGCGCATCGCTCTCCCCCTGGATCGAATGGGAAGGATATACCCCAATTCCCGACTGGCAACCGGTTGCGCTCAGCCACCGCCGGGCCGCCGCTCGCTCGGAACCGAGTGACTCGGCGGCGTGGCGAAACGGGCCGGGTTGGTCCATTCCATCCCTCGCTGTTGAGCTGTGGACAACCATAGTCGTTTGGCGGACGCCTGATTCGACTGCGACGAGAGGCAAAAACTTACTCTTCCCTCGCGGGAGAGACGCCCCAGGACACGTGTACGCCATGAATTGAGCCGTCTCCTCCAGTACCCTCTCCCCTCGCGGGAGACAGATGAGTATTGGCTGAGGGTCAAGCCCGTGCGCCTACGCTTCTCCCACCACCCCGTCGCCTTTGGCGCCACCCCTCCTCGGGCAGGAGGGGAAAACACAACACGAGACACCGCCCCGCCCCGGCCGCCCCGTCCTCCTCCTCTTCAGTTCTCCCTCCCAAGAATCACCAACACCAACACGTTTCCCCTCGACGTCAAGTCCATCGATTCGTACCTGGAGATGAACGGAACAAGGTACGGCCTGCTGCGCACGGAGGGAAGCACACAGATCCAACCGGGCTCGGCTGAAACCGTTCCCCTGACGGTGGAGCAATCCAACGCCAAGACCCTCAGCATGATCCTGAACATCGCCCAGTCCGGATCCCTGCAATTTGCACTCGGCGGTGACATCCGCTCTCAAACACCGTACGGGTTAATCTATATACCTTTGAGGCTGAGTTCGGATAGGAGATCCTGAAACACCACACTCCCTCTCACTCTTGCTGGAGAGGGCTGGGGGTGAGGGGTACCGAATAGACGTCACCCCGCGCAGGCGGGGATCCAGAAGTCTTTGCCTTTCCCTCGAGGAGCGCCTTGAACAGCCAGGTCCTCACCCTGCCCGACGGCCGGCGCCTCGCCTACGCCACGTACGGCGACCCGCACGGGCAGCCGACGCTCTACTTCCATGGTTTCCCAGGATCGCGTGTCGAGGCGGCATTAGCGCACGCGAGCGCGCTCGAGGCGGGGGCGCGCTTGATCGCGGTCGATCGCCCGGGGATCGGCGGCTCGGATCGCAAGCCGGGTCGTCGCCTGCTGGATTGGCCGACCGACGTCGTCCATCTGGCGGCCCACCTTGGGCTGGCGCGCTTCGCGGTGATCGGTGTCTCGGGCGGGGGACCGTACGCAGCGGTCTGCGCCCACTCGATCCCCGAGCGACTCGATGCAGTCGGCATTGTCTCGGGCGTTGCGCCCTTCGACGGAAAGTCGCTCTTCCAGGGCATGCTGTGGCCCAATCAGGTCATCCTGCGTCTCGCGCAACGTGCACCTTGGCTGGTCAAATGGGGACTGCGGCCGGCCGTCGTCCTGAGATGGTTACCGCGCTTTGCAATCGGTCTGCTCGCCCGCACGCTGGATACCGCGGACCGCGATGTGCTGGCTCGAGACGAGATCCGGGAAACGATCGCGCGTTCGCTGGCCGAGTCGCTGCAGCAGGGCGCGCGAGGACATGTGGACGAGCTGCTGATCCTGGCCCAGCCGTGGGGCTTTCGCTTGGAAGAAACTCGCGCGGATGTGCACCTCTGGCACGGCGGTCGAGACCGGGTCGTGCCGGCGAGCCATGCCCGCCGCCTGTGCGAAACGCTGCCCCGATCGCACTGCGAGTTTTTGCCGAGAGAAGGACACTTCTCGCTGGTGATCGATCACGCCGCGCGCATCTTCTCGACGCTAGAGGCCGCCCGCAAGGCCGGAGCGCAGCGGCTCCGGAGCGGTTGCCCGCAGGGCTAGAGTCTTCGCTTTGATTTGGCAACTCCCCTCCTGCCCAAGGAGGGGCGCCACGCGAAGCGTGACGGGGTGGTGTTCTCCCCTCCTGCCCAAGGACGGGTGGCACGCGAAGCGTGACGGGGTGGTGTTCTCCCCTCCTGCCCGAGGAGGGGTGGCGCCGAAGGCGACGGGGTGGTGGGAGCCTGCCTGAGGAGGGGTGGCTCCAGCCTGGACACCTTCGTGTTCAGACTCTCGGCCGAAGCGCGCCAGCCTGAGCGCGGCCTCACGACCGCCGCCGCCGCTTCCCTCGCGCGTGCCGCGGGCCGGTCTTCGGCTTCGAACACCGGCCGGGCTGCGCATCAGCAACTCCGCCGATCAGGTCGTGGGCGCGCCGGGCGTCGCCTCCTACCACGGCGGCAAACCGCCGGTTGTCCAGCATCAGCGTCGCGAACCCGTGCACCATCGACCAGGCGAGCGCGATCTTCGGCTCCAGCGAGGCGCTGCGCACCTTCGCCTGAGTCGTGAGCAGCTCCATGGTTTCGCGCAACTGCGCGTAGGCGCGGCCGCCCGCGGCCAGCAGGCGCTGGTTCCCCTGCTCCAGGCGGTCGCTGCGGAACATGAGCTGGAAGCGGGCGCGGTGCGCCAGGGCATAGTCGACGTACGCCAGCCCCGTCGCGACGAACTGCGAGTAGCCGTCCGGCGCGGCGCGAGCGCGGTATTCCTGCATCAGCGCCGCGAGCTGCTCGAAGCTCACCGCCGTGAACTCCGTCAGCAGGCCGCGCGCGTCCCCGAAGTGATGCGCCGGCGCGCCATGCGACACGCCGGCCCGGCGGGCGCACTCGCGCAGCGTGAAGCCTTCCAGCCCGTGGTCGAGCAGCACCGATTCGGCGACCTCCAGCAACGCCGCTCTGAGATCCCCGTGATGATACGGTGCCTGGGCGGCTCCTGCCGCCCCCGGCCGCCGTCTTGCGACGCGCCTTCGCCGCCTGTGCCATGCGTTGTCTCCCGCCGAAGTCTTGACAGTGTCTAGTTTAGCGCGTATCTTCGCCTGCGTAATCTAGTCATTGTCTATATCGGAGCGGACCGTGAATCCGGACAGCCTGTTTTCGGTCGCCAACGCGCTCGCAGCCTCGGCCTGGCTGGCGCTCGCCCTGGCCCCGGCGCGCTCGTCGTTGCCGCGACTGGCGGCCGGCGGCGCGGCGCTTGCGCTCGCCATGCTCTACGCGGCCTTGCTTGCCGTGTTCTGGGCCGCGCGCGAAGGCGACTTCAGCAGTCTGGCCGGCGTGGCAAGCCTGTTCGAGCAGCGCGGCCTCCTGCTCGCGGGCTGGGTGCACTACCTGGCCTTCGACCTGCTGGTCGGCCTGTGGGAGCGCGAGGAAGCGGCGCGCATCGGATTGGCGCGCTGGCTGCTGCTGCCCTGCCTGTTCCTGACGTTCCTGTTCGGCCCGCTCGGCTGGCTGCTGTTCCTGGCAGTGCGTCACTACCGGCTGCGCAGCGGGCACACGGGCATCCGTGCCGCTGCCTGAACGCCACGGACCTGCACCCGGAGTACACGACCGATGAGCACGCTCGCCCAAGGCGCTCCCGCCGCAAGAATCCTCTTGAAGCTGCCGCTCGCCTGGCTCGCCGAGCTGGAGCGGCGCCAGCCGCAACTCGCCAACGTCGGCCACCTGATGCTGGTCGCCACGCTCCCGCTGCTGCTCGCCATGACCATCGACGCGAGGCTCGTCAACGGCATCGGCGTATGGGTCAAGCCGGTGAAGTTTCTCGTCTCGCTGGGCGTGTACTACTGGACGCTGGCCTGGTTTTTCGGCTATCTGCCGCGCCGCGCTCAACGGACCAGGCTGGGGCGCTTCGTCATCTACGCACCCATCTTCGCGGGCATCCTCGAGATGATCTGGCTCATCGGGACCGCCGCAGCCGGCCAGCCCGCGCATTTCAATCGCAGCGCGCCGATCTATTCGATCAGCTACTCGCTGGCCGGAGCGGTGGCGGCGATGCTGCTGGTCGCGCTGCTGGTGCAGGGGCTGATGATCGCCCGCGATCGCGAGGTCAAGCTCGCGCCGGCTTTCAGGCTATCGTTGGTGCTGGGCGCGGTCGTCGCGTCGGCCGCCACGCTGGGCGTTGCCGGCTACCTTGCGAGCGGGACGGGCCATTGGGTGGGAGGCGTGCCGTCGGACGCGGGGGCACTCCCCATTCTCGGCTGGTCACGCAGCGGCGGCGACCTGCGCGTGGCCCACTTCTGGGCCCTGCACGCCAGCCAGTTGCTGCCGCTGGCCGGCTGGATCATCAGCCGCGCGCAGATCGGTCGCGGCAGGGCCCTGGTCTGGGGCGTGGCAGTCGCTTACATAGCCCTGGTCGCATTCACGTTCGCGCAGGCGCTCGCGGGGCAGCCCTTTCTCCCCTGGCTCGGGTAGCCGTACCGCTCGCGGTCTGCGCAGTGCTGACCGGCATCGCCTGCAGTTGGTAACGCTGAAACTACCAGAGATCGGAACCATCAAACGACAGGAGGTCCGTGGCATGAAGTATGTTTGCTTGTGTTACGACAACGAAGGCCAGCTGGAAGCGATGCCCAGGCCCGAATGGGACGCCATCGTGAGCGAGGTCTATGCCTACAACGAAGAGCTCCGGAAGAAGGGGCACCTGATCGCCTCGCAGGCCCTTCAATCCGTTCGGACGGCCACAACGGTGCGGGTGCGCAACGGCGCGATGTCCGCCACCGATGGCCCCTTCGCCGAGACCAAGGAGCAGCTGGGCGGGTTCTTCCTGATCGACGCGAAGGACCTCGAGGAGGCCGTTCAGCTGGCGTCGAGGTTGGCCGGTGCGCGCCTGGGATGCATCGAGGTGCGGCCGGTCAGGGAGCTGAGCTAGTGCTCCCTCTCCCTTGATGGGAGAGGGTGAAACGCGAAGCGCAAGGCTCCCTCTCCCGTGATGGGAAAGGTTTTGGGGTGAGGGTGAAACGCGAAGCGCAACACTCCCTCTCCCTCGATGGGAGAGGGCAGGGAGAGGGTGGAACAGAGGCGTCCGTCCCCACCCGCGCTACCCTCCCGTCCCCGACCAAACGGAGACCCCGATGAGCCAGAACGCAACCATCTTTCCGACGCTGCGTTACCACGACGCCAGGGCCGCCATCGAGTTCCTGTGCAAGGCGTTCGGGTTCGAGCAGTATGCTCTGTACGAGGGCGAGGACGGCACGATCGCCCACGCGCAGCTCAAGTTCGGCAACGGCATGGTGATGGTGGGCAGCGTCCGCGACGACGAGTTCGCGAAGCTGCAGACGACGCCGAAGCGCTCCGGCAGCCTGCCGACGCAGAGCCCCTACATCGTCGTCGAAGACGCGGACGCGCACCACGACCGCGCCGTCAAAGCCGGCGCGAAGGTGGTCTACGCGTTGCGCACCGAGGACTACGGAGGCCGCGGTTACAGTTGCCTGGACCCCGAGGGTCACCTCTGGAATTTCGGAACCTACGATCCGTGGAGGTAGTTCCCAGCGCCGATGCCTGACCCCACCGCGTGGCTTCGCGCCGCCTCGGCAACCCACCCATAGGCGCCCTCTTCGGCGGTCTTCGGCTATGAAAGCCCTAGTAACCCATTGACCCGACATGTTATTAAAGCTAAGCTCGTTAAGCTTTAATAAGAAATCTCCCAGTTAAGCTCACTTTACTAAGCCATTGGAACGCGGCTCCACCGGGACATACGAAGCAGTTTCCACGGTCGGAGACGAGTCCGTGCTGGCTTTCGTCCCGGCACCGCTTCCACCGAGCCCACCGATTTCGTGGAGCGCCGAGTTGCGGGAGGCGTTTGACCGCGCGTTGCTTGCACTGGGGCGTCTGGACAGCGTCAGCAGCCTGCTGCCCGACACGCATCTCTTCCTGTACACGTACGTCCGCAAAGAGGCCGTGCTCTCTTCCCAGATCGAGGGCACGCAGTCCTCGCTGTCGGACCTGCTGCTCTATGAATTGGAGGAGACTCCAGGCGTCCCCCTCGACGATGTCGCGGAGGTCTCCAGCTATGTGGCAGCGCTGGAGCATGGGCTTCAGCGCGTGCGAGGCGGCTTTCCCATCTCCAACCGACTGTTGTGCGAGGTGCACGGCGTCCTGCTATCCAAGGGGCACGGCGCCGACAAGCAACCGGGAGAGTTCCGCCGTTCGCAGAATTGGATCGGCGAAACCCGCCGGAAACGCTGCTTTCGCGCCCCCTCCGCCACAGCGTGTTGCAGACTGCATGGCAGAGCTCGAACGCTTCATCCATGACCAGCCGGAGCGCACCAGCTCCCTGCTCAAAGCAGCGCTTGCGCATGTCCAGTTCGAGACGATTCACCCATTCCTGGACGGCAATGGACGCGTAGGCCGGCTCCTGATCACGTTGTTGTTGTGTGTGGAGGGTGTCCTTCAGGAACCATTGCTCTACCTCAGTCTTTACCTGAAGGAGCATCGTCCGGAATATTACGAGCTCCTCGACGTCGTTCGCCGCGTCGGCGATTGGGAGGGTGGCTTACGTTCTTCGCGGATGCAGTCGCGCACACAGCGACAGGAGCTGTCGAACGGCCCGCAGGCTCGCCGAGCTATTCCGCCGGGACCGTAGAAGCTCGCCGAACTGGGCCGCAGTGCCAACTCGGCCATTCGTGTTCACTACGCGCTGCAGGCGAGCCCGATCTGCACGATTACTAGCATGGCCAAGGAGCTGAAGCTCTCCGTCCCAACCGTGACAAAGGCGCTGGAAAACTTGGAGCGTACCCACATCGTCCGGGAAGTCACAGGCCGACAGCGCGATCGGGTATTCGTCTACGATCGCTACCTGGCAGTGCTCAATGAGGGAACCGAGAGACGAGCATGAATTGGTAGCGTCCTCGAAGCCGTGGGGCGCTGGCTGTCGAAGACGGAGCGGTGGGGTATTTCGACGCGCACGGCGAGCGCAAGAATAGCCACTTCGACGTGACCGTGTCGCCTCCTGGCCCCCGTCGCCAGCAGCCGGCGCGAGCTGCGTTTTCCTGTGGCCCTTGCGCGACGGCTCCCTGAGGAGTCCTCGGTCCCGTTCTGCACTGTCCATCGCCCCTTGGCGGTGCTCTTCCTGTCCAGCCAAGTGCCGCAGAATCTAGCCAGTCTGGCTAGATCGGAGGTGCTTCATGGGCGACCGCTGGCAATTGCAGGAGGCCAAGAACCGCTTGAGCGAGCCGTGCGCAAGGCGAGCGACGAGGGGCCACAGGTGATCACCGTGCACGGCGCTGATGCGGCCGTCGTGGTATCGGCCGAGCAGTACGCCAAGCTTGCGCGACGCAAGGGCACGCTCGTGGACTTCTTCAGAAAGTCTCCACTGGTGGGTGAAGATCTGGACGTTACACGCGATCGCGATCGAGGGCGGCGGGTCGACATATGAGCTATCTCCTCGACACATCGGCTGTATCCGAGGTAGTCAAACCAACACCGGACTCGGCCGTCATCGAATGGCTTACCCAAGCCGACGAGGAAGCGCTGTTCCTGAGCGTGCTCACAATCGGTGAACTGGAGAAGGGGGTCGCCAGCTCGCCACGGGAAGCGCCGGACGCGCCTGCGTGCATGGTTCGGCGCGACCTCGTCGTGCGGTTCGCCGGTCGCCTGCTCCAGATCGACTTGCAGGTCGCCGACCGTTGGGGTGCGCTAGTCGGGCAGTCCGAGCGCAAGGGCGTGCCTTTGCCGGTGATCGACAGCCTAATCGCGGCCACCTGTCTGGTTCACGGCCTGACAGCCGTCACGCGCAATCGCACAGACTTCGAGCGCTGGGAGTCCAGTGCTTCAGCCCGTGGCCGCGATAGCCGCCCCGCCTCTTGCGCTGAAGCGCGGATTTCAGCGCTAGCGCGTCGGGGGCTTGTGGAGCGGATTCCTGAAGCGCAGCGGAATAGAGGCGAGGGCGCCTACGCTGGAGCGGGCAATACAGCGGATCGGAGGCTTCCTCGAACCCGTCCTGGGGAGTAG
>CAWHCG010000051.1:0-31641 GCA_963827575.1 uncultured beta proteobacterium | reverse complement strand
TAGGGCTTTTTAGTTTTTGAACCCTTGCGCCACAGAGGACACAGAGAACACCGAGATCTGCTCTCAAGAGGTACAGTTCCTATCTGCCGTCAGGGGCGAAGGGATGTTCTCTCGTCGCTTGCCAGCCGGCTGCGTTGCTCTGTGATCTCTGTGTGCTCTGTGGCCGCTCTATGAAATTCATCGACGAAGCCAACATCGAAATCCACGCCGGCAAGGGCGGCGACGGCATCGCCGCCTTCCGCAGGGAGAAGTACATCCCGCGCGGCGGGCCGAGCGGCGGAGACGGCGGGCGCGGCGGCAGCGTCTATGGCGTGGCCGACCGCAACCTGAACACCCTGGTCGAGTACCGCTTCACGCGTATTTTCCGGGCCCGGAACGGGGAGGGCGGGCGCGGCGCGGACTGCTACGGCGCCGGCGCGGACGACATCACGCTCGGGTTTTCCGGTGGGAACCGTAGTCAGCGATGCCGAAACCGGAGAGTCTGTGGCGGACCTGGCGGCGCACGGGCAGCGCGCCCTGCTCGCCAAGGGGGGCAAAGGGGGCCTGGGCAACCTGCATTTCAAGTCCAGCACCAACCGCGCACCGCGCCAGTTCACCCGCGGCGAGCCGGGCGAGTCGCGGCGGCTGCGGCTCGAGCTGAAGGTGCTGGCCGATGTCGGGCTGCTGGGCATGCCCAATGCCGGCAAGTCGACCTTCATCCGCGCCGTGTCCGCGGCCCGTCCGAAGGTCGCGGACTATCCTTTTACGACCCTGCATCCGCACCTGGGCGTGGTGCGGGTGGACGTCAACCGCAGCTTCGTGGTGGCGGACATACCCGGCCTGATCGAGGGCGCCGCCGAGGGCGCGGGGTTGGGCCACCAGTTTCTGCGCCATCTCGCGCGCACGCGGCTGCTGCTGCACCTGGTCGACATCGCCCCGATGGACGCTGCGGCCGACCCGGTCGCCGATGCACACGCCATCGTTCAGGAACTGCGCAAATATGATGAGGAGCTGTTCCGCAAGCCGCGCTGGCTGGTGCTGAACAAAGTCGATCTGCTGCCCGAGGCGGAACGCGAGGCACGGGTGGAGGCATTCGTGGCGCGCGCACGCGAACCGGCAGAGGACAGCGCGCCGGCAGGCGAGGGCCCACGGGTGTTCGCGATCTCTGCTCTGACCGGCGAGGGCTGCCGCGAGCTCACGTTCGCCGTCGCCGAGTTCCTGGACCGGACCGCGGAGCAGCCGGGCGGCGCTGGGACCGAGGCCGCGGAAGCAGCGGCGCACGAGTAGTCATGGGCTCCCTCCTCGCCCAGGCGCGGCGCCTCGTCATCAAGGTGGGCAGCAGCCTGGTCACCAACCAGGGCCATGGGCTCGACCACGCCGCGCTGGCCGAATGGGCCGAGCAGATTGCGGAGCTGAAGCGCCGCGACCGCGAGGTGCTGTTGGTGTCCAGCGGAGCCGTGGCCGAGGGCATGCAGCGCCTGGGGTGGGCGCGCCGGCCGCGTCAGCTCCACGAGCAGCAGGCGGCCGCCGCGCTGGGCCAGATGGGCCTGGTACAGGCTTACGAGTCGTGCTTCCGCACCCATGGGCTGCACGCTGCGCAGATCCTGCTCACCCACGAGGACCTGGCCGACCGCAAGCGCTACCTGAACGCGCGCTCGACACTGCGCACGCTGCTGCAGCTCAACACCATCCCGGTGATCAACGAGAACGACACCGTGGCCACGGAGGAGATCAAGTTCGGCGACAACGACACGCTCGCGGCTCTGGTGACCAATCTGGTGGAAGCCGATGCGTTGGTGATCCTGACCGATCAGCCCGGCCTGTTCACACGCGATCCTCGCCGCTACGGCGATGCCGAGCTGGTACGCGAGGCGCGCGCGGGCGACCCGGCCCTGGAGCAGATGGCCGGTGGTGCGGGCAGCCACATCGGCAGCGGCGGCATGCTCACCAAGATCCGGGCCGCCAAGCGGGCGGCACGCAGCGGCGCGCACACCGTCATCGTCTCCGGTCGCGAGCCGCGCGTGCTGCTGCGCCTGATCGATGGCGAGCCGATCGGAACCCGGCTCGAGGCGGAAACCATGACGCTGGCTGCGCGCAAGCAATGGCTGGCCGACCGTCTGCAGGTGCGCGGGCGCCTTACGCTGGACGCGGGGGCGGTGCGCGCGCTGCGGCGCGACGGCAAGAGCCTGCTTCCGATCGGCGTCTACGACCTGGCCGGCGAGTTCGAGCGTGGCGAGGTGGTCAGCTGCCTGGACCCCGAGGGCGTCGAGGTCGCGCGCGGGCTGGTCAACTACAGCTCCGGCGAGACGCAGCGCATCCTGCGCGCACCGAGCCACGAAATCGAAGCGCGCCTGGGCTACATCGACGAACCCGAGCTGATCCACCGTGACAACCTGGTTCTGCTCTGACCGAGTCAGCGCAGGACCAGGTTGCGGTGGAGGCTAACCTGCTCGCAGGCAGTGCGAGCAGGTTAAGGCGCAGCGCAAATTGTGCGCGCCGGCCGAAACCGACAATCTTGTGCTGCTTTAGCGGCGCAAGACTGCGGTGCAGGCTAACCTGCTGACCGATGGGAGGCAGGTTAAGCCTGCGCGCTGCAGGCGCGTGGCGGCCGAAGCCACGATGTTCGCTTCAGATAGCAGCGGCAGCTCCGACGTGTTTGCCGGGCACACCGTTTGCACCAGTTGCAACCTCCCACCTGCCAGGAGTCACCATGCGCCCGTTTACCGGTTCGATTGTCGCCCTTCTCTTCTGCGCCACGCCAGCGACCGCCCAGGACGCCGTGCGGGAAGGGCTGTGGGAGATCAGTATTCAAGGTCAAGTCGGCGGGCAGCCGATCTCCAGCACGCCGCTGGTCGTGCGCCAATGCATCGACCAGCAGAGCGCCCAGGACCTGATGGCAAAGCTCGCCGGCGGCGCGGGGAGGATGCCAGATATCGGACTTGACCCGGGAGGGCAGCCGCGTGCGCTGGAGCATGAACTGCACCGGTCAGGTCGAAGTATCCGGCACGGGTGAGGTGACGATGAACAGCAACGGCTTCAACGGCACGCTCGACTTGATGGTCGGCATGGGTGGCCAGAGCGTTCCCATGCAGCAGTCGTTCGAGGCACGCTGGGTGGGTGCCTGCAAGTGACCGCAGGGGCCACGCTCACCCCTCAGTTATAGCGCGGCGGCACCCGCGTCGGCGCGGGCGGTGGATACTTCAGATTGCGCACCAGCATCTTGGCGCTGCCTATGGGACCTCCGCTGAACAGGCCGAAGGTGCAGAACTGCGTGGCCAGGGTGTGTTGGTAGTTGTTGATGCCCTTGTCCTCGATAGCGCGCCATTGCGGGTTGGCGTCACGCTCCCAGCGCTGGCCGTCGCGTCCGAAGGCGTAGTCCTTCCACTCGCCCGGCCTGCAGTTCACCCCGGAGTAGGTCACTGTGCTCGCCCCCTCAGCCGAGCGGATGACCAGCGCGAAGCGGATGATCGTGTCCGGGTCGACCGTAAGCGAAGGACCGTCCACATAGAAGCGGTTGGTGGTTTGGCCGGTCGGCTCGAAGCGGATCAGGTCCTGTTCGCGCGGGTACGGCGGCAGGGTGGCCTCGCCTTCCTTCCACGGCCCCTCGTCGGGCACTTTGTTGGGGCCGCTGTCACCGCGATACGTGACTTTGGGCGCGTTGCCCCGGGTGCCGCTGCCGCTGCAGCCGGCGGTCCACACCAGCACGCAAGCGGCGAGCACAACGAAGAGCCAGCGCATCGTCATCCTCGGTACAGGTGCTCGCGGGTCGGCGGGCAAGGCACGAGGCCGTCCGCGTGCGCCTTGACTCCCAGCAGCTGGTAGATGGAGATCCAGCCGCGCGCGAACGCATGCGCCGAGCCGGCCATGTAGATCAGCCAGGTGCGCAGCCTCTTCTCGCCCACCAGCCGGCGCGCCTGCTCGCGCTGCCCCTCCAGGCGGTCCACCCAGTGCCACAGGGTGCGGGCATAGTGGGGGCGCAGGCACTCGGCGTCCCACACCTCCAGACCCTGCCGCCCCATCTCCCGTACCACCGTGCTCACGTGCATCAGTTCCCCGCCCGGAAACACGTACTCCTCGACAAACTCGCCGATCCCGTTGCCGAGCTGCGCATCCTCCAGAGAGTTGGTGGTGATGCCGTGGTTCAGCACCAGGCCGCCCGGCTTGAGCAGGCCTGCGATCTTCTCGAAGTAGGCAGGCAGGTTGCGCCGCCCGACGTGCTCGAACATCCCGACACTGGAGATCTTGTCGAAGGCCGCCTCCTGCGCAACGTCGCGATAGTCCTGCAGCCGCACTTCCACCTGCCGCTCCAGCCCAAGAGCGCGGATGCGCTCGCGCACGTAGGCCTGCTGCCCGTCCGACAACGTGATGCCCAGTGCCGAGACCCCATAGTGCCGGGCCGCCCACAGGATCAGTCCGCCCCAGCCGCAGCCGATGTCCAGCAAGCGCTCGCCGGGCTTGAGCATCAGCTTGCGGCAGATGTGATCGAGCTTGTGCTCCTGGGCGGCGTCGAGCGAGTCCTCCGCTGTCTTGAAGTAGGCGCAGGAGTAGACCCGGTTGCGGTCGAGCCACAGCGCGTAGAAGTCGTTGCCGACATCGTAGTGCTGCTGGATGTTGCGCCGGTCCGCGGAGCGGCTATGCCGCCACCACCGCCAGCGGTCGCGGCGCGGGCTGTAGACGCCGTGGTCGGCGGACACGAACTGCTCGCCCGCACGCAGCACGTCGCGGAAGTTGCCGTCCAGATCGATCTCCCCCTCGACGTAGCTCTTGGCGAGCCTGCCCAGACTGGGGCTCGCCAGCTGGGTCAAGGCTTGCGGCGAATTGACTGTGAGCGTGACCGGCGCCGGCTGCTGCGCACGGATCAGCTGGCCGTCCCACAGGCGCAGGTTGACCGGCGCCCGGGCCTGCTTGAGGCGCTCCTCGACCAGGCCGACTACGCGTCCTTCCCATACCCCGGCTCCCATTTCGCGGTCTCCAGATTCTTGTTGGCAACATGGGCTTCGAGATTGCAGTTTTACCACAGCCGGGCCGGATCGGCTGCAAGGTCCGGGGCCAGCTCGCCCTCGGGCGCCCGCGCTGGCACTGGCTCTAGACCGCGAGGTCGCGCAGGAGCGACTCTCGCACCGGCCCCGGGAGGGCGTCGACGGTTGCCTGGTAGCGCGGGTGGTCCACCCCCATCCGGATCGCGGCGCCGCTCTTGAGCGCTTGCTTCATTGCCGCGTCGAGCTCGAAGCGCAGGAAGTGTACCGAGGAGGTTTTCTCGTCGTTCTCGCGCTCCAGATCCTCGTCGGCGATGGCGTATACGCGCGGGCAGCCTTCGACCTGAACCCAGACCCGGTCTTCCACGCCGATCAGTCCGGCGAGCGCGCGTTGCCGCTCCTCCACGTCGGGGTACTGGAGCAGCATCGTCGCCTTCCAATTGCTGCCGTCCGGGATCAGCGGGTTGTAGGCGTCCAGCTCGGCGTTGATGCCGGGCTCCTCGAAGACACGCTCGGCGCGCAGCATCTCCTGGACCTGGTAGCGCATGGTCATCTCGTCCTCGAACATCAGCGTGACGTGCTCACCGAGATGGACCGTGCGGTTCTTCTTGTGCGCCATCACGTTGGCGCGGAACTCCTGGCGGACCTTGGCGTAGGCCTCCAGGGTCATCAGGCTGTCGCGGGTGATGCGGGGCATCGGGCGTTTCCTTCTGGCTTGAGTCGTCGGCATTTACCCCTCTAAGACCAAATTTGAACCGCAGAGGCGCGGAGGCGCAGAGGATCGCGGAGCAAACCCGATGCGAGTGAACACGCGATTCGTGGGGCCGCTCGGGCCGCGGCGGCGCCGTTCATGCCCATCCCGTTGCAGCTGTCCTCCGCGGACCTCTGCGCCTCCGTGCCTCTGCGGTTCAAGAGCTGTAATTTACAGGCCGTAGGCAATGCGCAGCAGCGAAATGGGATGCTGCTTCTCGCCTTTGGCGTCGGCCCCCATGCCCTGCTGGATATGGCGGCCGGCGATCGGACAGTCGGAGCTGATGTAGTCCGGCTCGGCTGCCGCCATCGCGCGAAACACCGGCCGGCCGATTTTCATGGAGCCGGCGAAGAATTCCTTTTTTACGCCCCAGGTGCCGTCATGCCCGGAGCAGCGCTCCACGGTGCTCACCTCGGTCCCCGGCACCATCTTGAGCAGTTCCTGCGTGCGCAGCCCCATGTTCTGCACGCGCAGGTGACAGGGTACGTGATAGCTGACCTTGCCCAGATGCTTCTTGAACTGCGTCTTCAGCAGCCCTTCGCGGTTGCGCAGCGACAGATACTCGAAGGGATCGAACATCGCGTCCGCGACCGCCTTGACCTGCGCGTCCTGCGGGAACAGCAGCGGCAGCTCCTGCTTGAACATCAGCGTACAGGAGGGAATCGCGGTGAGGATCGCGTAACCTTCCCTCGCCAACTTGGCCAGCACCGGGATGTTGCCGTTCTTCAAGCGTTCCACCGCATCCAGATCGCCCAGCTCGAGCTTGGGCATGCCGCAGCAGTTCTCCTTCTCCACCACGATGGCCGGGATCTCGTTGTGCTCGAGCACCTCGAGCAGGTCCTGGCCGATGCCCGGTTCGTTGTAGTTCACGTAGCAAGTGGCGAAGATCGCGACCTTGCCGGGCGTGTTCTTGCCGTCCCTGACTGCAAAGCCTGCATTGGGGCGCGCCCGGCTGCGGAACCTCGCGCTGGTGTACTCGGGCAGCACGCGCTCCTTGTCGATGCCCAGCCAGCTTTCCAGCAGCGCGCGGGTCGCCGGGGCGCGGTTCGCCGCGTTGACCACTTGCACGACGACGGGGATGGACGCGAGCTTGCCCAGCGCATCGGTGCTGGACAGCATCTTGTCACGCAGGCTCGTCTCTCCCTTCCGGTACTTCACCGCCTTCGCCCGCAGCATCAAGTGGGGGAAGTCGACGTTCCACGGATGCGGTGGAACGTAGGGGCACTTGGTCATGTAGCACAGGTCGCAGAGATAGCACTGGTCGACGACCTTCCAGTAGTCCTCCTTCTTGACCCCGTCGACTTCCAGCGTAGCGCTGGAATCGACCAGATCGAACAAGGTCGGAAAAGACGTGCACAGGCTCACGCAGCGCCGGCAGCCGTGGCAGATGTCATAGATCCGCTCCAGCTCCTTGAAGACCTTGCCCTCGTTGTAGTAGTCGGGGCTCTTCCAATCGATCTCGTGGCGGGTCGGGGCTTCGAGGCTGCCTTCTCGCATGATCTGGGTGAGGCGTGAGGCGGGAGGCGGGAGGCGCGACAAGCGCAAGAGACAAGCGGCGAGAGCTGCTACGCCTCTCGCCTCCCGCCTCTCGCCTTACCGGCTTAGTCAGTCAGCGCGTCCAGGGCCTTCTGGAAGCGATTGGCGTGGGAGCGCTCGGCCTTGGCCAGTGTCTCGAACCAATCGGCGATCTCGTCGAAGCCCTCCTCGCGCGCGGCTTTCGCCATGCCCGGGTACATGTCGGTGTACTCATGGGTCTCGCCGGCGATCGAGGCTTTGAGGTTCTCGCGGGTGCGGCCGATGGGCAGGCCGGTGGCGGGATCGCCCACCTGCTCGAGATATTCCAGATGCCCATGTGCATGCCCGGTCTCGCCCTCTGCGGTCGAGCGGAACACCACCGCGACGTCGTTCTGTCCTTCCACGTCAGCCTTGTTGGCGAAGTACAAATAGCGGCGGTTGGCCTGCGATTCGCCGGCGAAGGCAGCCTTCAGGTTGTCTTCGGTCTTGCTGCCTTTGAGTGCTTTCATGAGACTCTCCTCGGATCGGGGAAATGGCGGCAACAGACGATGCCGGCGGGGGTCCGAGCGGGTCGGTTCGGACGATTCCAAGGCACATTGTGCGCGCCCGTTGCCGGCGCGAAGATTAGACTAAGTCTAACCACAACCCAGATGATAGAGCCGGCCCCTGAGACTGTCAACAACGCCTGACTTCGTCGGCGGGCCTAAGCAAACGCTCACTTAAGTAGACTCGGCCAAGGTGCCGGGGGACATCGAGCACCGCGCAGGACGCTGCAGTGCGGCGAAGACGACCGGAGCGCGGGCCTTGCGCGCCGCATCGTTGCTTGCGGAAGCACCTACTTCGAGGTCTTGATCACCCGGGGTGGATCGGCCGGGCGCCCAAACACCTGCACGAAATACCAGCGCCCCGAGTTGCCCTGGGCGGCCCCCACGCCGATCTCGCTCACGTCCACCAGCAGCATGTTGCGACGGTGGCCGGGCGAAGCCTCCCATCCTTGCATCATGCTGTGGACGGGATCGGGTTTGTTGAGCTGGTACCCGACGTTCTCCGCCACGCGCCCGAACGCGTAGCCGCCGGTCTGGATCCGGTCGTCCAGGCCTTTGCGGTCGAGGACATGGCCGTTCTTGTCGGTATCGCCGAACTTGTCCTGCCGGGCCATGTTGCGCGCGTGCTTCTGCGCGATCGTGATGAGGCGCACACTCGGTTTCAATGGATCCAGGTGGTTCTCCTTGCGGAAACCATTGGTGGCTTCGATGACCTTCTGCTCGGCGCCGCTGACTTTGACGCTGGCGGGCGGAGCCGGTCTGGGTTCGACGGGTGCAGGTGCGGGTTCTACCGGCTTTCTGGGCGCGGGTGCGCAGGCCGCCAAGGCGGCGATGGCCGCGGCGAGGACAAGCCGTTTGCGAAACATGCGGTTTCCTCCTGAGACGCACGCCGCCAACAGAGACGTGGCGGCACACGAAAAGCAAAAAGCAATCGGTGTGCCGCGCGCGCAGCGCGATCGTCCCGGTGCGTGTCTGTAAGCTCTTCGAGCATGCCGCAAGCACTCCCGCGGGGCAAACGCGCGCTTGTTGCGCTGCCTCGCCGGATGCTATAAGCGCGTGAGAGAGGGTGTCCAGACCGCCGGCAAAGCGGCTTGAGGGGGTGCATGGTGCCATGACCGCAATACCGCAACAAATGCAAGCGATCGAGATCACCACGCCCGGCGGCCCGGAGGTGCTTCGGCCTGCGCTGCGGCCGCTGCCCCGGCCGGGCCCGGGCGAGGTGCTGATCGAGGTCGCGGCGGCGGGGGTAAATCGACCCGACTTCTTCCAGCGCGCCGGGACCTATGCGCCTCCGCCCGGGGCCTCGGACCTCCCCGGTCTGGAGGTCGCCGGCACGATCGTGCAGCTCGGAGACGGGGTCACGCAATGGGCGGTGGGCGACACCGTCTGCGCGCTGGCGCCGGGAGGCGGCTATGCGCGAGTACTGCGTCACGCCCGCGGTGCACTGCCTGCCGGTGCCCAAGGGACTGGCGCTGATCGAGGCAGCTTCGCTGCCGGAGACTTTCTTTACCGTCTGGGTCGAACGTCTACGAACGCGCCAGGCTCGCGCCGGGCGAGACGCTGCTGGTGCAAGGCGGCAGCTGCGGCATCGGCGTCACCGCCATCCAGATGGCCGCCGCGTTCGGCAACCGCGTGTTCGCCACCGCCGGCGTCCGACGAGAAGTGCGCGGCCTGCGTGAGCCTCGGCGCGGCGGCGCGTTCAACTACCAGACTCAGGATTTCGACGAGGAGATTCTAGGAGCTGACCGGCGGCAAGGGCGTGAACGTCATCCTCGACATGGTCGGCGGCGACTACGTGCCGAAGGAGCTCAAGTGCCTCGCCGACGGACGGGCGCTCGTCGATCATCGCGTATCCTGCGCGGGCCGAAGACGCGACTCTGGACATGACGCGTATGCTGTACCGGCGGCTGACGATCACCGGCTCGACGCTGCGCCCGCGCAGCGTAGAGTTCAAGGCCCAGGTCGCGCGCAGCGCTGCGCGACAAGATCTGGCCATTGATCGAAGCTGGCAGGATCCGCCCGGTGATCTACAAGACCTTCCCCCTGAGCGGCGGCATCGAAAGCGACACGCGCTGATGGAGAGCAGCGCGCACATGGGCAAGATCGTCCTGACCCTTTGAACCTGCCGCTTTGCGGTTAGACAGGAAAACCTTTTACCGCAAAGGACGCGAAGGTACGCAAAGGAGCGCCAAGGAAGAGCAAACAGGGATGGACCCCGTCCCCTCGATCAGCGGAGGAACGTCAGGACAGGACCTACTCCGCGGTCCTTCGCGTCCTTCGCGTACCTTCGCGTCCTTCGCGGTGAAAGACCTAAGTCAGCCGTCAGGCCGCATTGAGCGCCATCTCGGGCTCGCGCGCGACGTGCGCAGTGGACGGCTCGCGGGGAGGAGGATTGCGGCGCAGCAGCGCCACTACATCGCCATTCTCGGCGATCCGCTCGGCGTGGCGGATGTTCTTCATCACTTCGTCGAGATAGAGGTTCTGCCCGCCGAAGTGCGTCTCGGCGTAGCCATAAGCACCGCCGAGCAGCTCGTTGAGGCGGTGCTTGGCTATCGAGTAGAACGCCGGAGTCTGGCACAGCAGGTCCTGGGCCGACGAGAATCGCACGACGCCTGCGACGTCGGGCCGGCCATCGGCAGCGAGCCCACCGGCCACGAACTCGGCAAACAGCCGGTCTCGGCACTTCTCCAGATAGCAGCGGTCCGCCATCTGGGCAATGATGTCTGCGGTGCCGAGCATGTTGCCGAGCCGGCGGAACACCGGGCTCGGCACCTGGATCGCATCCACCGGCATCTCATACCCGGTGAAGTGGATGATTCTGGCGGCCACGCAGGCCAGGTCCGACATGCCAAGCCGGCTCATGTAGTGCTCGACGAAGCGCGACCCGCGGCTGACATGGCACAGTGTGTACTCAGCCCCGTTCTGATGCCGGGTGTCGTGGCGATGGCGCAGATAACCCACGTCATGGAGGAGTGCGGTGATGATCCCGAAGCGGAACAGGCGAGCACCGATGGGGTCCGCGCGTCCGGCCGAACGGTCATAGCCGTCCATGAGGCGGGCCATGGCGAGCGCCACATCCAGGGTGTGCTGAAGATTGTGGTAGGCGGTGTCGCAAGCCCGATAGCCGGGGTAGTCGCCGCTGAACAGCCGAGTGCAATCGCCGAAGGCACGGCCGAGCGTTTCCACCGGCGCATCGGGATACAGGCCGAGGTAGATGCGCCTGACCTCCTGGAGGACCGCCTGCGGGTCAGTCGTGTTTACCTGATTGGTGACGTCGTATTCGTTTCGGCGAGACTGCATGGCCCCCTCCTGATCTTCGGGTTCCGCATTCTAGGTGCCTGGACGCCATGACTCAAGTTATTGACAATGCTCATACTTTCTTGCCATCGAGCGGGTGTGATCTCGAGTCATAGTCGTCATGCAGCGACAATGTAGCATGGAAATACTTCGGCGCCGATGTGGCATTGTCAAATGCGCGAAATGAGTCCCCGCGCCGGGTCTGCGGTGCCCCATTGAGCTCGGAGACGGCCAAGGGATAGGCCTGCCGGACACCGGCAGGTCCATCCCTGGCATGAGTGGGCCGTGGGGTTACTGCGGCGTGATTGAGCCGTGCTCGGGCTCGGGCTCGGCCGGGCACTTCCGGGTCCGGGCTCTGGCAGGGCTCGACCGGACGGCGTGAGGCGACCCCCGGCAGGAAACGCGACAACTCGCACAGCGCGTGGTAGTACACCTCGCGCTTGAACTCGATCACGCTCTCCAGCGGGATCCAGTACTCGCTCCAGCGCCAGGCGTCGAACTCGGGCCGCTCCGAGCCGCGCAGGCACACGTCGCAGTCGCGGCCGACCATCCGCAGGAGATACCAGATCTGCTTCTGGCCGCGATAGGGCACGCGGCAGTCGCGCCGCACCCAGGTGGTCGGCACGTCGTAGCGCAGCCAATGGCGGGTGCGGCCCAGGATCTTGACGTGCTGGGACTGCAGTCCGACCTCTTCGGTCAGTTCCCGATACATGGCCTGCTCTGGCGATTCACCGGGCTTGATCCCACCCTGCGGGAACTGCCAGGCGTGCTCGCGCACCCGTTTTCCCCAGAACACCTGGTTGCGCGGATTGACCAGCACGATTGCCACGTTCGGGCGATAACCGTCACGATCGATCATAGTCGTGACTCCGAACACATTATTATCGTAGCGATTCTTTCATAAACCGTGCCAACAGATCAATTCGACCCCCGGGGCCCGCAGCCGGGCGCTCAAATGAGCAGCCTGCGGTCCGTGTGCGCGTTCAGCTGCTTCAGCGCGCCGACGAACTGCGGAAATTCCAGCCCATAGGCCGTTTCCAGCTGCTGCGCCCGCTCCCGCAGCTCGTCCCAGCGGGTCGCCAGCGGCTTGCGCCTGAAGCCCATCGCGATGACGTTGCCGCGCTGCGCCGCGGGAAGGCAGCAGACCTGCCCGTCGAAGGCACCCTCGATCCCCTGCAGGTAGGTGTCGAAGCGGCGATCGTTGCCCCACAGATTGACCACCAGCACGCCGTCGCCGCGCAGCGCCCGCGCAGCGTTGCGGTAGAACTCGGCGCTGCTCAGCTGCGCCACCTGCTCGCGCCCGTCGTAGCCGTCCACCAGAATCACATCGCGCAGTCCGGCTGGGAGGCGAGCCATCGCGCACCTTCGCCCTCGACGACCCGCAGCCGCCCGTCGTCGGGCGGCAGGCAGAAATACTGCCGCGCCACGCGCAATCACCCGCGGGTCGATCTCCAGCACGACCTGCTCCGCCTCCCGCAAATGCTTGTAGACCCACTTGGCCAGCGAGCCGCCACCCAACCCGACATTGACCACGCGCTGCGGAGCGGGCACGAACAACAGGAACGCCAGCATGCTGCGGGTATAGGACAGAACCAGCTCCTCGGGCACGCCGATCCGCATGCCGCTCTGGATCGTGTCGCTGTCCAGGTGCAGATAGCGCACCCCGTCCTCTTCGCTGATCTGCACGCTGCCTGCGGCGGACACCCGGGTGCGCCGGCGTGAGAACAATCCCATGATGAGATCGCGCGGAAGCTAGGTCTTGAGGACTTTCACCGCCAAGGACGCAAAGGTACGCGAAGGACCGCGAAAGAGATCCTGTCTTGAATGTGCCCTCGGCTCCGTTTCATGGCCTGGTTCCCCCTTAGCGTCCCTTTGCGTACCTTCGCGTCCTTTGCGGTGAAGGTTTCCGCCTTACCCGCATGGTCGCCGCATGGCGAGTACCGGGCGCCGGTAGAATACGGCTTTTTCGCACGGACTACGCATGCGCGTCAGCACGTTTTTCCTCCCTACCGTCAAGGAGGCTCCGGCGGAAGCCGAGCTCGTCAGCCACAAGCTGATGCTGCGCGCGGGCCTGATCAGAAAGCTCGGCAGCGGCCTGTACACCTGGCTGCCGCTCGGCCTGCGCGTGTTGCGCAGGGTGGAAGCCATCGTTCGCGAGGAGATGGACCGCAGCGGCGCCGTGGAGGTCTACATGCCCGCCGTCCAGCCCGCCGAGCTGTGGCAGGAGTCGGGCCGCTGGGACAAGTTCGGGCCGCAGATGCTCAAGATCAAGGATCGCCACCAGCGCGACTTCTGCTTCGGCCCCACCCACGAGGAGGTGATTACCGATATCGCCCGCCGCGAGATCCGCAGCTACCGCCAGTTGCCGGTGAACTTCTACCAGATCCAGACCAAGTTCCGCGACGAGATCCGCCCGCGATTCGGGGTGATGCGCGCGCGCGAGTTCATCATGAAGGACGCCTACTCCTTTCACGTCGACTACGCGGACCTGGAGCGCGAGTACCGCAACATGTACGACACCTACACGCGCATCTTCGAGCGTCTGGGGTTGAAGTTCCGTGCGGTGGCCGCGGACACCGGGGCCATCGGCGGCACCGGCTCGCACGAGTTCCATGTCCTCGCCGACTCGGGCGAGGACGCGATCGCCTTCTCGCCCGAATCCGGACTACGCGGCGAACGTGGAGTTGGCGGAGGCGCTGCCGCCATCGACGCCGCGCCCCCCACCCGCCCGCGACATGGAGAAGATCGCCACGCCGGGCCAGCACACGATCGAGGCAGTGAGCGCGTTCCTGAAGGTACCGCCGGAGCGCATTCTCAAGACCTTGCTGGTGGTGACCGGCGACCAGCAATACCATCTGCTGCTGCTGCGCGGCGACCACATGCTCAACGAGATCAAGGCCGCCAAGAGATTCCTGCTCAACGACGGCTTTCGTTTCGCCTCGGAGGCCGAGGTGCGGCAGGTGCTGCGGGCAGCGCCGGGCTCGATCGGCCCGGTCGGCGATCACCGGGTATCCGTAATCGCGGACCGCGCGGTAGCTGCGATGAGCGACTTCGTGTGCGGCGCCAACGAGGACGGCTACCACCTGGTCGGGGTGAACTTCGGGCGCGACCTGCCGGAGCCGCGCAGTACGCGGACATCCGCAACGTCGTGGAGGGCGACCCCAGCCCGGACGGGCGAGGACGGCTTGGGATCTGCCGGGGCATCGAGGTCGGGCCACATCTTCCAGCTCCGCACCAAATACTCCGAGTCGCATGAACGCCACCTTCCTCGACGAGGCGGGCCAGTCGCGCCCGATGGAGATGGGCTGCTACGGCATCGGGGTGTCCCGCATCGTTGCCGCGGCGATCGAGCAGAACCACGACGAGCGCGGCATCATCTGGCCGCAACCCATCGCCCCGTTCCAGATCGCGATCGCACCCATCGGCTACGCCAAGAGCGCGGAAGTCAAAGCCCTGGCCGACCGGCTGCACGACGAGCTCGCCGCGGCGGGCATCGACGTGCTCCTGGACGACCGCGACGAGCGGCCAGGCGTGATGTTCGCCGATCTGGAGCTGATCGGCCTCCCCCACCGCATCACCATCGGCGACCGCGGCCTCAAGCAGGGCCAGGTCGAGTACCAGTCCAGACGCGAGGGCAAACCGCAGATGGTCGAGGTTGCGCAGGCACTCGAGTTTGCAAAAGCCCTGACTTGAGCCGGCCCCCTCGAACGACCGAACGACAGGGCGGGAACCGGGTCTGAGAGACACGGGGAAACCCGGAACAGCTCTTCAGAGCAGTTCCGGGCGACCGATAGTGTTTCATGCCGTCGAAGTTGCGCGTTTCCTGCGCGCGTCTATACCTCTCAACAAACAGCTCCCCTCTCCCGCCGGGGCTTTCTTCCACATCCCCGACCCCGACCCGGGCCAGGCTGCTCCGTGCTGAATCCGTTCGCGATCTGGCGGGCGCCGTGCTGCTCGCAATCGCTCCGGCGCTCGCCTGGGCGGGCGCGCAGCAGTACGAGCCGCTCGCAGCCAGCGTGCAGGCGTCCCTGTACTCCGCGGTCTCCGACCGCGCCAGCCCGCGCCTGGTGTTCGCTTCGTCCGACGAGGCGTTGGAATGGCTCGACGAGATGTCCATCCGGCTGGCCAAACGCATCCCCGATCAGCAGACGCGCCTGGACTTCCTCACCACCGTGCAGTACGAAGCCAAGCGCGCGGGCCTCGACCCTCAGCTCGTACTGGGCGTGATCGAAGTCGAGAGCGCGTTTCGCAAGTACGCGGTGTCGCGTGCCGGGGCCCGCGGCTACATGCAGGTGATGCCCTTCTGGTCGAAGCTCATCGGCACCGCCGAGCACAACCTGTTTCACCTGCGCACCAACCTGCGCTACGGCTGCGTGATCCTGCGCCACTATCTGGACATCGAGCGCGGCGACCTCGCGCGGGCGCTGGCCCGCTACAACGGCAGCCTGGGCAGGAAGAGCGGCTATGCCCTCAAGGTGACCGCTGCCTGGAGGACGCGCTGGGCGTGGCCGGCGCCGCACGTCACGCGCGTTGCAGGTCCCAGACGGCCGACGCAGTACGTCGGCGAGGCGCGCTAGGCATCAGGCCGCCCGCGCCCGCGCGGGCTCCTGGGACGGCGTCCCGAACAGCGCCTCCAGCGTCATCGACAGATCTTCCTGGATCCCGCCGGTGAGCCGCACGAGCTGGCGCTCGAAGGTGGCCTCGGCGTCCGCGTGCAGCTCCTGCGAGCGGAACACGAACTCGTGGTAGACCTCGGCCACGCGAATCTCATCCGCGTCGCGCCCCAGGACCCAGTGATCGTTGGCCGCGCGCGCGGCCCATCCGGCTGCCGCGAGCCGCTCGAGCAGGCCTTCGCAATCCTCCACCGGCAGCCGCAGCGCGGTGCGCAGGTCCTGCAAGCTCGGCACCTCGCCCTTCTGGTGAGCCTTGTGCAGCAAGCGCAGCAACTGCACCGCGTCGACGAACTGATTGCCCGGCAAGCGGCGGCGCTTGACCCCACCCGAGCGCAGGTAGGGCATGGCCGCGGTCAGCTCGGCGCCGACCAGTATGATCAGCCACGAGAAGTAGATCCACAGCAGGAAGATCGGAAAGCTCGCGAACGCGCCGTAGACCAGCTTGTAGGTGGGCACCTGCCGCAGGTACGCACCGAAGGCGGCCTTCATCCCTTCGAACAGCAGGCCCGCCGCCAGCCCGCCCGCCACGGCGTCGTTCACATCCACCCCACGGGCCGGCACGGTGCGGTACAGGAATGCAAAAGCGGCGCTGGTCAGCATGATCGGCGCCATCTTGAGCACTACCACGCCGGCCCAGCCGATGTCGCGCGTGAGCTCCAGCGACAGCGTAACGATCCACGAGGTGAGCGAGAGGCTCGCGCCGATCAGCAGCGGTCCGATGGTGAGCGCGCCCCAGTAGATCAGCAACCGGCTCACCAGCGGCCTCGGCTTGGGTACCCGCCAGACTGTGTTGAAGGTGCGGTCGATGGTCAGCATCATCATCACGGCCGCGACGCCCAGGATGGCCAGACCCGCCGTGGTGAGCCTGCCGGCGTTCTCTGCGAACTGCTGCATGTACACCGTGATGACCCGGCCCGAGGCTGCGGGAATCAGGTTCTCGAGAATGAAGTTGCGGATGGCATTGGCGAACCCGGCGAACACCGGGAAGGCCGAGAACAACGTGAGCGTGACCGTCAGCAGCGGCACCAGAGCGAGCAGCGTCGTGAATGTCAGGCTGCCCGAGACCTGGGCCAGCCGGTCCTCCCGCACGCGCGCGAACAGATGGCGGGCAAACTCGACGGTGTCGCGGATCTGGCGTCGCATAAGCAGGCGTCCTGGAAGGGCACTTCTCTATAATATCGGCCGGGAATGGGGCGCTTGAAGCGCGTGGCGCGGGAGCAGCCTGCACACAAGTGCCTGATTGGTAGACCCCCGGGAACAGCTGCTGGTCGCCGGCGCAAACAGCAAGCAAACTATCGGCCTGTGAGAGACACACGGGCCCTCTCCCTCGAGGATGAGGGGGCGTGAGGGACTTCGCAACCCATGGTCACCACCAGCCCATTGAGTCTCCGAACCACTTCCGAGCCGCAACTTCGATGGCAGACATCCTGGTCCTGTATTACACCCGCACCGGAGCCGTGCGGCAGATGGCGCAGTCCGTCGCACGCGGAATCGATGGCGTGCCGGGCGCAAGCGCGCGCTTGCGCACAGTGCCTGCGGTCTCCACCGTGTGCGAGGCAGTCGAGCCGGCCGTCCCCGACAGCGGCGCACCCTACGCGGAGCTCGCCGACCTCGAAGAATGCGTCGGGCTGGCGATGGGCAGCCCGACCCGCTTCGGGAACATGGCCGCTCCGCTGAAATACTTCCTCGACTCCACCTCCGGCCTGTGGCTCAAGGGCACGCTGGCCGGCAAGCCCGCGGCGTTTTTCACTTCCACCGCAACGCTGCACGGCGGCCAGGAGAGCACGTTGCTGTCGATGATGCTGCCGTTGCTGCATCATGGCATGGTCATAGTGGGCCTCCCGTATACCGAGCCCGAGCTGAGCTCGACCGCGAGCGGTGGAACGCCCTACGGCGCCAGCCACGTGGCCGGGGTCGGCGCGGATCGTCCGATCACCGCAGAGGAGCACCGCTTATGTCTGGCCCTGGGGCAAAGGCTGGCGCGCACAGCGCTCAAGCTGGCACGATGACGCGAGGAAGGCAGGCGCGCGCCCTGGTGCGCACCTACCGCAGCGGCGTGCTGTCCACCCATTCCGTGAAGCACCCGGGATATCCGTATGGCTCGGCGCTGCCGCATGTCACCGATCATGCCGGCCGCCCGGTGGTGCTCATCAGCCATCTGGCAGAGCACACTCACAATCTGGAGGCCGATCCGCGCACGAGCTTCATCGTCTGCGCGCAGGGCCCCGACCTGCAGGCGCAGCCGCGCGCCACCTTGCTCGGCGAAACCCGCCCGGTCGCGGATCAGGACGCCATCGCCGCCCGCTATCTGCGCTTCTTTCCGGACCATGAGCAGTATCTGCAGATCGGCGGGTTTCGTTTCTTCGCGCTCGAGCCGCTGCAGGTGCGCTATATCCAGGGTTTCGGCGGCCTGCACTGGATCGCCGGCGACAGCTATCTGGCCGCGAACCCGACGGCGATGGCGCAAGCCGAGCCCTCGGTGCTGGAGCACATGAACGCGGACCATCGCGACGCACTGCGTGAATACTGCCGTGCAACGCACGCCGTCGGCCCGAGCGATGTCGAGATGATCGGCGTGGACTGTGACGGCTTCGACGTGCGCGCGGACAGCAGTCTCTTGCGCTTCGCCTTCGAACAGCAGGTCGATGCGCCGGCGCAGCTGCGCGCGGTGTTCATCGCGTTGAGCCGCAAGAGCCGCGGTGATGCGTGAGGCCGCGCACTGGACCGCGATCGTCAGTCTGATCGCGCTGATCTTTGTGTGCCTGCTCTGGGAGACCTGGCTCGCCCCGCTGCGGCCGGGCGGATCGCTGCTGATGCTCAAGGCGTTGCCGCTGCTGATTCCGCTGTTCGGCATCCTGCGCGGCAGGATCTACACCTACCAGTGGACCGCGTTGCTGGTGCTGGCTTACTTCACCGAAGGAGTGGTGCGCGCCTGGTCCGAGCGGGGCGTCTCGCAGCAGCTTGCTCTCGTCGAGGTCGCGCTCGCGACGGTTCTTTTCGCGGGCTGCGTGCTCTACGTGCGCCTGTCGCGGTCGCCTCGAGCCGCCGTACCTTGAGGGTGTGAAGACGATCTACCGCGGGCGCTTCGCGCCCACCCCCTCGGGCCCGCTGCACTTCGGCTCGATCGTCGCCGCAGTGGGCAGCTATCTCGAAGCGCGTGCGCACGCCGGCGAGTGGCGTGTGCGCATCGACGATCTCGACCTGCTGCGCGTCGCGCCCGGCGCGACGGATTCGATCCTGCGCTGCCTGGAGCAGCTTGGCTTCGAGTGGAACGGTCCGGTCATCTATCAGAGCCGGCGCACGCCGGCCTATCATGCGGCGCTCCACCAATTGCGCCAGCGCGGGGTGGTGTATCCGTGCGCCTGTACCCGGAAGGAGATTGCCGAGCGCGCCCGGACGGGCGTCGAAGGCCCTGTCTACGCCGGCACCTGTCGCCGGGGAATGCCGGCCGGCCGCGAAGCACGCGCGGTACGCCTGCTCACGACCGGGGCACAGGTGCAGTTCGATGACGCCGTGCTCGGTCCGCAGATGCGCGACCTCGAGCGCGAGGCCGGGGACTTCGTGCTCTATCGCGCCGACGGTGTGTTCGCCTTCCATCTGGCATCGGCCGTCGATGACGGCGAACTGGAGATGACCGACATCGTCCGGGGCGCCGATCTGCTCGAATCGAGCGCACGGCAGATCCATGTGATCAGGCTCCTCGGCCTGAACGTTCCCCGCTACACGCACCTCCCTGTAGCTGTCAACGCCAGGGGCGAGAAGCTCAGCAAGCAGACCCTTGCAAAATCGGTCGACCCGGGCGAGCCGGCCCAGGTGCTGGTCCCCGTGCTGCGCTTCTTGGGGCAGTCTCCCCCCGAGGAGCTGTCCCGCGCCGGGACGCCGGAGGTCTGGCGCTGGGGGATAGCGAACTGGCGCCTCCAGCAGGTCCCGAAGCAGAGCTCGCTGCCCATGGGCTGACGCTTCCACGCCGGCCAAGTCGCAGGACCCATCGCATCTTGCCGATGCACGCCGATGTCATCGGAGACGGGGCCCTGAGATCCAGTACCGCCGGCTGCCGGTCGCAATGCTTGACTGCCGTCCCGCCACGCGAGTAGCTTGATCGCGAACCCAGAAGGAGACCCATGACCCAGTCCGCTGACGCACCGTCGCCGGAGCTCTTCCTCCAGTCGGTCACCGCGTATCAGCGCACCGAAGCGCTGCGCGCCGCGATCGAGCTGGACCTGTTCACGGCAATCGCAGAAGGAAGCAGTGCGGTTGCCCCGCTGGCCGAGCGCTGCTCGGCGTCGCAGAAAGGCGTGCGCGTGCTGTGCGACTATCTCGCCGTCGCCGGCTTCCTGGTCAAGGCGGACGGACGCTATGCGTTGACGCCAAGCACGGCAAAGTTTCTGGATCGGCGCTCACCCGCGTACATGGGGGGCACGCTGGACTTCCTGCTGAGCGAGCACGTGCGCGGCGGTTACACCAACCTCCCGGCCGCAGTACGGAAAGGAGGCACGGTGCAATCGCCGGGCGGGCTGACCGACCCCGAGCACCCCGCCTGGATTGCTTTCGCGCGGGCGATGATGCCGATGATGGCGCCCGTCGCCCATCTCGCGGCGCAGCTCATCGACCGCCCGCTCGACGCCAAGCTGGAAGTCCTGGACATCGCCGCCGGCCACGGGCTGTACGGCATCGAAGTCGGCAAGCGTTTCCCGCAGGCGCGAGTAACGCGGTCTGGACTGGCCCCGGGTATTGGAGGTCGCGCAAGAGAACGCCAGGCAGGCGGGCCTTGGCCAGCGCTATCGAGTCGTTCCCGGCGATGCCTTCCAGGTCGATCCGGGCAGCGGTTACGACGTGGTGCTGATCCCGAATTTTCTGCACCACTTCGGTTTCGATGCGTGCGTGAGCTTCCTGCGCAAGGTCAATCGGGCGTTGAAGCCGGACGGTATCGCCGTCACGGTCGAGTTCGTGCCGAACGAGGACCGGGTGTCGCCGCCCTTCCCCGCCAATTTCGCACTGTCCATGCTGGCGCTCACTGCCGAGGGCGACGCCTACACCGTCGCGCACTCGGGCAGCTCGACGACATGCTCAAGCAGGCCGGGTTCGCGAGCAATACGCTCCAGGCTTTGGAGCCGACCGCTCAGCATGCGGTAGTCTCCCGGAAGTAGGCTCGGTCCGAGGACTGCCCGTGCCAACTGCAGCGGTGGCCAATACTGGTCGCTGCTCTATCCTAATTCGCCGCTTCTTCCCTCGGGATCAAGGGCGGAGGAGTCCTCGGGCCGGGATGTGGTCCTCAGCGGTCAGTTCCCGCGGTTCGCGCCAAAGCTCGATCGATCCGATGCCATTTCCGTCCGTCGAAGCGCACCGGCTGGAGCTGCTCGATCGGAAGATAGTCGTTCGGCCCCGTAGTGAGCTGGATGCCGGGCAAAAGCATCGGCAGTTGTAAGCCGTTCAGATCCTTGGCCTCACGCATGACGTTCTCCCGCGACAGGTCATCACCGCATTGTCTCAGTACTTGCACGAGCGTCTGTGCCAGCGAGTAGCCGACAACGTTTTGTATGTCCTCGACGTTCCCATCCGGGTAGTAGCGATGCATCCACGCTCGCCACTCACGCATGGCGATATCGTCTTGCCATTGTGGATCCGAGGGATCCTTGACGAATGCCGAAGATATCAGCCCGGCGACCCTCTCCAACCCGACCGGCTTCAGCACGGTTTCTATGCTGCTCGAGGTATAGGTGACGAACGTGAGCGGCGTCCAACCGAGGTCGTGCGTCTTGCGCAACGCCTGCGCAGCGGCCTTGGCCGTTGCAAACAACACGAGTGCGTCTGCGCCGGCGCCCTTCATACTCACAATTTGCGAATCGACTGTTGGCTCGGCTGGTTCGTAGGCCGCCTCAGCGACAATCATCTTGGCGCTCCTCTCGCTGAGCCCATCCTTGAAGCCTTTCAGGTAATCCTTGCCCATGTCGTCGTTCTGATAGAGCACGGCGACCTTGGCCTCGGGTTTGACCTCGATGAGATAGCGCGCGTACAGCTGTGCCTCGCCAAAGTAGGACGGCGCCCAGGGCATCGTCCAGGGGTAGTGCTGCGGATCTTCCCACTTCGACGCACCGGAGAGGAGGAATAAGTGGGGAACCCGCTTCGCGTTAGCGTACGCGTGGATCGACGAATTGGTCGCCGTTCCCAAGCTGCCGAACAGCAGCAGGACTTGCTCGTGCTCCACGAGCTTCTTCGTCTGCTCCATCGTTCTGGCGGGGTTAAAGCCGTCGTCCAGACTGATCAACCTTATCCTGCGACCGCCGACTCCCCCGGCAGCGTTGATCATGGCGAAATAGGCTGCCTCGGCCTTGGCGATGTTCGCATAGCCTGACAGAGGCCCGCTGTAGGGCATGGTTTGACCGATCTTGATTTCGGTGTCGGTAACGCCGGGGCCATAGCGCTTGTCCGCGAACGCGGGTGCGGCGGCCAGGGTTAGCGGGAACAGGACAGCACAAGACAGCAGCTTGACGGCAATCCTCATGATTGTCTCCTCGACGTTCTGGAGCAGTTCAGTGCATGGCAGCGGACAAGGGAATGAAGCGCTTGAGCTTGCCGCTGCGCTGGCGCTCGATATGCTCGACGGCCGTGATAGTGATCCGAGGCTGTGCAACGCCCAGTCTGCGAAGATCGCTCGCGAGCGCGTCCCGTAGTGCGTCAAGATCGGTCGACCCAGTCACATGAACGTCGATGCCTGCGCCGGATGTCGTCTGACGCACTTGGTACTCGACGATGTGCCGTTCGCGTCCGAGCCGGGACCGGAACACGTGCGGGTGCACGCTTAGCCCTCCCTCGTAGCGAAATGCGTCATCCAGGCGACCTTGCACGTCGTCGATGAGCCGGAACGGGCAGCCGCATTTGCAGGTCTGCTCAAGCACGGTTACTTCGTCCGTGATCTCATAGCGGATCAGCGGAAGGGGCGTGAAATTGGAAAGGTTGGTGACATAGACCTTAGCGGCGCGCACACCGGGGCGCACCTCGCACCCATCGACAGCGACCGGCTCGACGATGAGAAGGTCGTCGCTCAAGTGCATTCCGCATCCGGACCCGCATGAAACCGCCACCGTCATCGCCTCGGTAGTCGCCCAGTAGTTGAGAACCGGAGCCTCCCAGGCAGCATTCAGCGCGGAGCGCACCTCAGGAAGCAGCGGCTCGGACACGGACACGATCGCACGCGGGGAGATCCTCAGCGCACCGCTGCTGGCGGCGAGGGCGAGCCGGTGCAGCATTGTCGAATAGCCGATCAACACGTCCGGTTGCAACGCGCCGATCCCGTCTACGATGTGCTCGAAAGGCAGCGTGACCGGGAAGCGATGCATCTGCATCGTCATCGGATCGCTGAAGGTTTGCGGCAGCGCACTCGACATGTGAGTCGGGTCCAGAGCCGCTACGCCGGCAGCCACGATTGGCCTCCGCGGAGTTACCGCGTCCGCGCCCCGCAGACGCACTAACCAGCGCAGGAAGCCGGCCCAGCCTTCGGCCCAGCCATCCCAGTCGTGCAGGTTGACGCCGCGGCGGCCGGTCGAGCCGCCAGAGGCATTGACGTGGTAGTGCCCGAACAGATAGGCGTCGGATACAAGACTGCCGAGGTGCCTTTCGACCCCTTCCAGGGTCACCCGCGGATCGGTGGCGATTTCATCGAAGTGCGCCATCAGATCGTCTTTGGTCATTGGCGGCACGTGTCGCAGCGCCGCTTCGGTGAGGCGATCGGGATCGATGGCGGCGAGACGACGGTGGTGCCATGCCGAGTGGGCCTGCGCGTAGCGCACCACCTCTCGCAAGCGCGCCTCGCGCCACGCTGCCAGGCGTTCTGCGGGCCACCTTAGCCGCTCGAGCAGGACCGGCATCCGCGCACGCATATCCTGCAGATGCCGCTGTCGCAATGACTCGTAGGGGATGTCTGGCAGGCTCACTACTTTCCAGTTCGGACGCTGCTCGACTCATCGCTCTTCCTCCTTCGGCTGCGCCGCCGCGCACCGTTGCCGGCCGCCTTCTTGGCGTTGCGCGTCGGCTTGCGCTGCTGTGCGCCCATTTGGCGCGATCAGCAGTTCGAACATCGACTCGATCAAATTCTCCGGAACGCGCTCCGGGTCGAGCACCCGCTCCAGCGTATAGCCGTGCAACATGGCATTGCCGGCCCGGGCCAGCTTGGCAGGTGGCCACTTCGGGCCGATCCCGAACTTCACCTTGGCGCCGGAAAAGGCCTCCGCGAGCAGATCGACCACGCGGTTGTGGCGTTCCGCCACGGCATGCCTGAGCGTCCCGTCGCGCGCCGCATGAATCCAGAATTCCAGGAGCAGGAGATACCAGTCGCCTTCGCGGCGACGTCGCTCAACGATGCGACGTGCCTCTTGGCGCATCCAGTCGGGGAAGCTGTTGCTGGCGGCGAGACCGGCGACGAATTCCGAGCCGATATCCGCGTAGCGCTGGTCGATCAGGGCAAGAAACAGCTGGTCCTTGCTGGAGTAGCGCGCATACACCGCACCCTTGGTAAATCCTGCAGCGTCGGCGATGTCGTCCAGGGTTGCCCGGTGATAGCCGCGCTCGAGGAATACCGCCTTGGCGGTTTCTAGCAGCTGAGCGGTAGTGAGATCCTTCTTTGCCGCCCGCGACAATCGAGCCATTGAAATACCTACGGTAGATATGTACTAACGGTATTAGATACCCATGGTATCTTAACTGTCAAGAGGGCTGGGGCGGCTCACGGTGGTGAACTCCAGATTGTCAGCGCGCGGCTACCCGCGCGCCTGTCTAACTACGGGGCCGGTGCGCAGGGAACCGGGCGTCGCAGCCTCAACTCGGCGGGGAAGGCTCGATAGACGGACTACACCCGGCATCGGCGCGTGGGATAATGGCGGCGTTCTGTTCGCGGCGTCCAACAGCCCGCGTCCGGCGCCGTACTGAGGAGAGCGCGAGATGGATACACCTGGTCTGCAAGCCCAAACTGCAGCCAAGCAACCCGACGTCAAGCCGATTCGCACCGGCGCCGAGTACATCGACAGCCTGCGCAACCGCAAGCTGAAGGTATACCTGTTCGGCGAGCTGGTCGATGAGCCGGTCGACCATCCGATCATCCGGCCGTCCATCAATGCGGTGGCGGAGACCTACGAGCTGGCCGTGCGCAATCCCGAGACTCGCCACGGCCGCCTCACCGTTGACCGGGGATCGCGTGAACCGGTTTCTCCACATCGCCCGCAGCCCGGAAGACCTGGTGATGCAGAACAAGATGCAGCGCCGGCTCGGGCAGCTCACCGGCACCTGTTTCCAGCGTTGCGTCGGCATGGATGCGCTCAACTCGCTGCACTCGGTGACCTACGAGATGGACGAGAAGCACGGCACGCGCGTACCACCAGCGCTTCACCGACTTCGTCGCCATGGCGCAGCAGGCCAACTTCGTGATCGGCGGCGCCATGACCGACGTGAAGGGCGACCGCAGCAAGGCGCCCACGAGCAGGCCGACCCCGATCTGTTCGTTCACGTCGCCAGCCGCACCGACAAGGGCATCACGATCAAGGGCGCCAAAGCGCACCAGACCGGCTGCATGAACTCGCACTGGCTGATCGTGATGCCGACCATGCGGCTCGGGCCCGGCCGACAAGGATTACGCGATCGTCGGCGCGCTGCCCGTCGACGCGCCCGGCATCACCTACATCTACGGCCGCCAGTCCTGTGACACGCGCAGCCAGGACGAGGGCAGCATCGACGCCGGCAACGCCCGCTTCTCCGGCCAGGAAGCGATGATCATCTTCGACGATGTCTTCATTCCCTGGCAGCGGATCTTCATGGACGGCGAGAGCGAGTTCGCCTCCATGCTGGTGGAACGGTTCACCTGCTATCACCGCCGCAGCTACGTCTGCAAGACCGGCGTGGGCGACGTGCTGATCGGCGCGGCCGCCACGGTCGCGGACTACAACGGCGTGGAGAAGGTCTCGCACATCCGCGACAAGCTGGTCGAGATGACCCATCTCAACGAGACCATCTATGGCACCGGGGTGGCCGTCGAGCTATCAAGGCGTGCCGATGAAGTCCGGGGTGTACATCAACGACGACATGCTCGCCAACGTCTGCAAGCACCACGTCACCAAGCTGCCCTACGAGATCGGCCGCCTCGCCCAGGACCTGGCCGGCGGCCTGATGGTCACCATGCCCTCGGAGAAGGAGCTGCGCCATCCCGAGCTGGGCGCGATCATCGAGAAATACCTGAAGGGGCGGGCCGAGATCCCCACCGAGGACCGCATGCGCATCCTGCGCTTGATCGAGAACATGACCCTGGGCCGCAACGCGGTCGGGCTACCTCACCGAGTCCATGCACGGCGCCGGCTCGCCCCAGGCCCAGCGCATCCAGATCGCGCGCGCCATGCAGATCGAGTTCAAGAAGCAGCTCGCCAAGACGCTCGCCGGGATCGCACCGGACTCGCGCCAGGAGATCGATGCAGATCTGTCCACGTATATGGCCAGGGTCTTTGCGACGGTCACCAGCGATGACACCGATGGTAAGAGCTAAGCTCGGTCAAAGCCAGGCGCTCCCCCGCTTGTGGGGGAAGGCTGGGATGGGGGGCCGTAGGGCGGGTGAGCGAAGCGTAACCCGCCGCATGCTCAGGTCCTACCCCATTCGGTGCAATGCGCTGCGTTTTTGCACCCTACAACCAAGCGCAACGATCTGATGAATGATGCAGGAGGTGTAAAGATGCAAATCATCACCACACGTGTGGAGACCCAGCCCACCTCTGTGCCAGCGGCGCGCAGACGCGCTCTGGCGGGCCCCCTGGCGGCCGCCATGCTCGGGGTCGTCATCATCTGGGTGACAGGCTTCTCGCACGTCGAAACGATCCACAACGCGGCGCACGATACACGCCACTCGAACGCGTTCCCCTGCCACTGAGGAACAGGGGTTGACCACGTTCCAGCGGCTCGTCGCGGTTGCGGCCCTGGCCGGATCGCTAGCCGGTGCCCTGGTGACGGTCGTCCATCAGGTTGCGACCGTGCCGCTGATCTTGCGAGCCGAGGTATTCGAGGATGCCGCCGCCTCGCCGCCCAGTCAGTCTGGCGCGACTGCGCACGCGGGGCATACGCACGAAGGTGAGCATGCCGGCGCATGGCAACCGCACGATGGCTTCGAGCGCATCGCAGCTACTGCCCTGGCCGATGTTGCGACCGGCATCGGCTTCGCGCTGCTGCTGGTCTCGCTGAGCGAACTGTGCGGACAGCGCTTGAACTGGCGCCGCGGGTTGTATTGGGGGCTGGGCGGCTTCGCCGCCGTTGCGCTTGCGCCCGCGCTCGGTATGCCGCCGGAGCTGCCGGGAACGCAATCGGCCGCACTGCTCGATCGCCAGCTATGGTGGGTAGCAACCGCGGTGCTGACGGCCGCCGGCCTTGGGCTCGTGCTCCTCGTCAGGAAACCGCTGCCTGCGCTGCTCGGTGCGGGTTTGATCGCCCTGCCCCATCTGTACGGTGCGCCTCGACCTGCCGTGCACGGCAGCCTGGCACCCGAGGCGCTGGCACACGAGTTTGCGATCGCCGCGATCCTCGCCAGCCTGGTGTTCTGGATCGCTCTCGGGCTTCTGGCCGGGCTTTTCGAAGAGCGCCTGTCCGCGACTGCGCGGCAGGGCGTGCCCGCTTGAGGAGGGCTGGTGGAAGAAGAAACTCCCCTCCTGCCCGAGGAGGGGTGGCGCGCGCAGCGCGACGGGGTGGTGGGAGAAGAAACTCCCCTCCTGCCCGAGGAGGGGTGGCGCGCACAGCGTGACGGGGTGGTGGGATCAGCCAGCGGCCGCTTCTGCCGGGAACGGGGCGCGCATAGCGCGAGGGGTGGGAACGAACCGCTTGACTGCGCCGAGGACGGCGCGCAACACCCTGGCGCTCCGGCAGCGGCAGCGCTGTTGCCGGGTCCGGCACATGCGCTCTATAGGTGTTCTCTAGTGGTCCTGTGGTGTGGCTCCCGGGTCTCGCAGCAGAGGCAGTCCCCAAATCAGCGGTCGGCTGGAGCGCGCTGTTGAGACTCCTGCATCCATCGTCTATCGGCAAGGACAACCGAAGTTTCGATCTGTCTCTCGGGAATCGACCAGTATGTCCGGAGCAAGCGATCTCGGTCGCTGCTCGAGACCACCGTGAAGCCGTTCCGCCGATAGAACTCGATGGCCCACGACGCATCCGCCCAGGTGCCAATCAAAACAGGTCTGTCAGCCAGGCTTTCCACATGGCGCAGTAGCCTTGTTCCCACACCCTGCCTCTGTATGGTTGGTGCGGTGTACGCGTGGCGCACCAATGCGACATCTCCCCTGTCTTGAATCCCCATCACCGCCAATAGACGTCCTTCCTCCTCAGCCACCCAGAAAACGACTCCATCAGCAATCTCTGCCACCAATTCATCGGCCGGCATATAGGGCTCGTGCCACCGGTCGGCCGGTATCACTCCCCGATAGGCCTGCGCAGCATCGTTGACAATTGCCAACATCACAGCGAAGTCCGCTTCCACACTCTTTCGAATTATCATCTTTCGTTTCGGCGAGCCCGACGAGCCGGTAGATTTGAGTAGAAATCAGCAAGTTCTGCCATTTGCAGGTCCTGCAATCGGCAACTCACAGACCGTGATTCTGGCAAGAAACCTAATCCTACAGGCTCAACGCTGGCGCTAACCTGCCGCCGAGGAGCGAAGCGACGAGGGAACCCGAGAGCGCAGCTCTCGGGCGGTCAGGTTCAGCGCTTTGTTGGGCGTCGATGGTAGGTCCACGGTTCGGCCCTGGTCGCCTATCTACTTTCGTTCAGGAACTTGGTGCCTGCGGGCCCGATGGCACTGACTTGGAGTTCCACGGCCTCATCCTTTGTCATTGCATAGTGCGGGACGCCCTTCGGCTCGATGATCACGCTGCCAGGCCCTAGCTCTTGCAGCTTCGACTCATCGAACTCCTCACCGATCGCCCAGTAGAGTCTTCCCGAAATCACGGTGGCAACGCGCCCCTCTTCAGGATGTGTGTGCGGCGCTATGCGCCAGCGTGGTGGCAACTTTGCCCGCCCTGCGTAGGGACCGGGCTCCTTGGGGTTGCCCATGAAGATGGCGACTTTCACTCCGCCTGGAAGGTCGGACCATTGCAGTGCATCTAAGTTGACCGGCCCCGCTGCTGCTTCCTGAGCAATCGCGGAGCCAAGCTGTGAGAAAGACGCAGCGATAAGAAGCACTGCAAGGCTGGTTCTCCGTATCATCTCTCGACCTCCTCAATAGACCTGCATGACACCTGAGCTTGTATCGCTGCAGCCATCCTAGACGCCCAAACGTTCGGCGTAACCGGGCGCCGGCGCGCGAAGCGCGACGGGAACCCAAGAGCGCAGCTCTTGGGCGCTCCGGTTGATGCGGTTGTTGGACCCCGCTACTGCGATACTTTGCATTCCGACGTCGTTACTGCTCCGGTCGTATGCCGAGCTGGTTGACGGTTTCACCGATACGGACGATTTCAGACTTACTGTAATGAAGCCGCCAAAGTCTTCGGCGGTGTTCGGGACAATCTCATACCCGCGGCGTTCGAAGTCTGCCTTCACCGACGCGCTCATCAAGGCTGCGAGCGTTTGCTCATTTAGCGTCCTTATGAGTGAGCTGGGCGTGGCGGCGGGAGCACAGAGCCCTCCCCACCCCAGCAGCTGAACTTGTGGAAAACCAGCCTCACCGATCGTGGGCACGCTTGGCAGTGCGGCCAAACGTCGGGGACCTGTCACCGCCAGGGCCCTCACCCTGCCTGCGTTGATCAGGCCAAGGGACTCTCCGGGCGTTGGAAAGGCCAAATCGATATGGGCTCCTGCGACATCGGTGACCACTTCGTTGAGGCCCTTGTAGCCGACGGAAACGAACTGAACGCCGGCCTGGTATTGGAATAGTTCGCCGACGATGTGATTGAAGCCCCCCTTTCCCGCAAAGCCAAACTTGAGCTTTCCAGGTTGAGCCTTGGCGATGTCGACTAGGTTCTTGACCGATTGCACCGCGAAGGTTGGACCAACGATGAGTATGAAAGGCACGGTCGCGATTCGAACGATAGGGGCGAAGTCCTTGACCGGATCGTATCCCAGGTCCGCGAACATGACCGTGTTTCCCCCGTGCGTCCCGCTGTTGCACAGGAACAACGTATAGCCATCGGGCGCCGCCTTCGCGACGAGCCTGGCGCCGATTGCGCCGCTGGCGCCAGGGCGATTCTCAATGAGGACAGGTTGCTTCAGCCGCGCGGCCAGCAGTTCAGCGACTTGACGGGCTACGACGTCTGTGGAACCGCCGGCGGGACCTCCAACCACCAGCTTGATCGGCTTATCTGGGTACTCTGCTGCGTCCGCAATCGGTAGCAATTGACCGACGAGAACCAGTACGCTCGTGAGACATGCTGCGAAAATCACAGCTTCCATGTAGCAGAGCTCACTATCGATATCTCCCGCGGGGCCCAACGCCTCGCATCAGCGGCGCGCCGGCACCACGCCAGCAAAGCACGAACGACGCTGTTCCGCGCGTCCGCTGGATGCGTGAGTTAGCTTGCTTCTCCGCTGCGCGCGCTCATGCCTTCAACTCCTTCTTCAGTTCGTTCAGGAACCGCCAGTCCGTCCCCTGGGCAATGAGCTTGGTGGGGTTGGTCTTGATCATGCCCACCTCGTGCAGGCGGAGTCCATAGAAGCGCAAGGTGTCCTCCGGGTTGTGGGTGCGCCAGCGGGCGTAGGAGAGGGACTTGAGTACCTCCAAAGCGACCTCATAGTGCGGCTCGTAGCCCTTGGCCACGATGTATCGGGCGGCCCGCTCGGGCTCGTTCGCGCAGATGTCGGCGGCCTTGAGAATGGCTCGCACCGCCCGCTTGGTGGCGACGGGATACTTGCTCACAAAATCCGGCCGGGCGGAAATCATGCAGCAGTAATACTGCTCCCAGGGGCGGTCCTGCCCGGTGTTGAGGATGACCCGGCCGATCTTCTTGGCGCGCAGCTCTTGTGGCTGGGGCGGAAAGCCAAGGAATACATCGGCCTTTCCGTCTATGAACAGGCGCATTGTTCCGTCGAAGGTCTCCCCCAAGACCCAGTCAATGTCCTTGCGGGGATCCAAGCCGACGTACGCCATCATGCTGGCGATGAAATAGTACTCGGGCGATCCGATGTGAGTTGGCGGCGACGCGCTTGCCCTTCAGGTCGCGCAACGAACGAACCTGCTCGTTTGCAAACAACTCGTAGCAACCGCCATGGATACCGGCAAGCAGGACCAAAGGTTTGCCGGCGTCCAGGTATGGAAGCGCCTCCGGTGGGGTAGCCACGGTGACGTCCGCCCGGTTCGCGAACAGCATCTCGTGAGCCGCGTACCATTGACATCTGTCTCCACGTACTCCACCTCGGTGAAGCCTTCCAGCCGCAACAGCTCCTCTGCGAGATATTCCGGCGCCAGGCATATGGCCGGGATCTTGACCAGCCTGATCTTCGGTATCTCCGGCGGCGGTTCGGCCGCGGCCGTACGCGGAAGACCAAGAAACGAAGCAGCACCTAAGGCGGACGTGTTGGCGAGAAACCTGCGACGGCTGACTCTGTCACCACTCTTGTCGCTCGCTATCTTCATGGCTCTACCTCCTTCAATCATTCCCGTTCGGTCAACGATCCGCTCTCCCTCTTAACCTCGCACTGGCAGGCGCGGGATTCCTTCGCGTCAGAACTGGCTGCAAGCTAACTAGAAGTCGACCCTATGATAAACCCCCGGAATCCTTGCGGCTTATGCCGCTGGGTTTCTCCAGGGACTTCGCGTCGGGTTTCTCACCGGGTTTCCTATGATAAACCTCAGGGCCTGAGGCCACGCCATCTGGAACCGGCACCAGCCGATCCCCCAATTGCAATCGCCTCGCGGCGGCAAGCGGAAGGACCCACAACCGCAGGTCGCGCACCCACCGCCC
>CAWHCG010000050.1:0-468281 GCA_963827575.1 uncultured beta proteobacterium | reverse complement strand
CCTCCTGCCGTAGAATCGCTCCAGCGCTCCGGCCCTGTGTAGGGAAACCCTCACAGTGGAATCGGGATGACCTGATACCCGCTTATTGCCTGGCGCTGCTAGAGTCCGTGCTCGATTGCAACACCTCTGTCCGATGCGGCGGATCCTCTGGCGCGCTATGGAGAAGGGCACAATTGCCATCTGTTTCGTGGAAGCGGCCCTGCAAGCCGTTCGCGCCCGTGGCGGCGACGCAGAGGCTTTGCTGGTGCAGGTGGGGATTCCCCCGAGCCTTCTGCAGACGGCCGCGGCACGGGTATCCGCGGCACGCTACGGCGCGCTCTGGCGGCTGATCGCCCAGACCTTGGGCGACGAGATGTTCGGCCTGGATTCGCGCCGGGTGAAGCCGGGCAGCTTCGCCATGCTGTGCCGCACCGTGATCCACTGCGGGACCTTGGAGCGGGCACTCAATCGCTGCTCGCGCTTCTACGATCTGCTCCTGGACGACGTCAGCATCGCTGTGTCCCGGCACGGCGACACCGCCCGGCTGACCCTGCAAGAGCGAAATGCGCCCCGCGGCTGCCCGCAACGTGTGTTTGCTCACGAAGGCCTGCTGATCATCCTCCATGGCTTGGCGTGCTGGCTCGTCGGCCGGCGCATTCCGATCACGCTGGCCGAGTTCGGCTATCCCGAGCCTGCCCACAGCGCCGAGTACCGGACCAGGTTCAGCAGCGAGCTCGCGTTTTGCCGGCCGGGCACGTCGATTGCGTTCGATGCGTCCTATCTCGAGCTCGCCCGTCGTGCGGGACGAGCCGGCCATGAAGGAGTTCCTGCGCATGATCCCGGAGAACATCCTGGTCAAGTACAAGAACACAACCGGCCTGACGGCGAAGATCCGCTCGCGCCTGCGCCGGGCACTGCCCGACGAGCTGCCCGACCTCGAGACCCTGGCGTGCGAGCTCTACACCACGCCCGCGACACTCGGCGCAGGCTGCAGGAAGAGGGAGAGTCGTACCAGTCGATCAAGGACCAGCTGCGCCGCGACCTCGCGATCACCTACCTGAGCGATTCCGAGCGAAGCGTCATGGATATCGCCCTCGAGCTGGGCTTTGCCGAACCGAGCGCCTTCCATCGAGCGTTCAAGAAATGGACCGGAGCGTCGCCCGGCGAGCACCGCCGAAGCTTGGCGCCCTCAGGGAGCCTCTGATTCCCCCTTTGAGGAAGCCTCACACGTTTCCCGCGGTGTAGGAAAACCCCCACACGAGAATCGGGATGTCCTGATACCCGCGGCTCGCATGCGCAGCTACACTCGCTCAGTCTTCAGGATGTTTGATTCATGGGCAGGTACGGCAACTGGTTGCTTGTCAAGGCTACTTTCCAGCGTGGCGAGCTAATGACCAGCACGAGCGCGCAGATGAATTTTTTTTGAACGACCCGTTTCTTCTTCGTGCCAAGGTCCCGTTATCATGTTGACGATCAACGATTCACCGCGCGGGTCGAGGTCGCAGCCAGGCGGGAGCGGCGCCGGGTGTTGGTTGACTCTCGCGGAAGAACTGACTATTTTGAGTTTGGTGGGATTGGGCAGGATGCACCTCGGAACAACCCACAACAAGAATCCAGCAGAACAAGGCCGCATCCGTGTTCGCCTGTCTCACCTCTTAGAGGGAGCGACGTGTTGACAGGAGGAGACCGTGGGGCTCATGTATCGATCGGTAGTGCGTGCTGCACTCGGACTGAGTGTTGCGCTTCTGGCAGTGGCGGCTGTTGAGGCTCGCGCTGGGCCGATTCCCGTCAATACATTCCTCGAGTTCGGATTCACCGACTCTGGTATTCCAGCCACAGGCTGTGACCCGGCGGATCCGGCGGGGCCGTTCTGCATCCCCAGCAGCGGCACCCCAACGTCCTTTCTCGACGCTCCGCCCTGGACCTTCAACCTTTCCAGCCCGGGCCTCTTGCGCGTAACCGACGTACTCGAGTCCGGTGACCGGTTCCAGGTGTACGACAACGGAGCGAGCCTGGGTTCGACTTCTCTTCCCGATGGCGTTACCGATTGCGGCGACGACCCGGCAGCTTGTCTCACCGTGGCCGGAATGAGCAAAGGTGATTTCCTGCTGGGAGCAGGCGCCCATTCTCTGACCCTGATTCCCACCCTCTCTCCCGGCGGAGGAGGAGTCGGGTATCTGGTTGTGGTTCCGGAGCCGGCAACGCTTCTCATGCTGCTTGTGGGATTGGCGGCAGCAGGTTTCGCCCGACGCAAGTTCTCCGCGCAGTAATCCGGTCGGCCGATGCGCTTCGCGTCGGCCTCCATCTTCCACTCAACGTATTGGAGGGGGGATCATGCTCTCCGCAAATAGCTCCAAGTTGTACAGCCGGCGCCTTCGCCGGGTTGCAATCGGCATACTGGGCGCGGGCATCGTCGCAATCGCGTCTCTCAGCGCCCTGGATGCCGCCACCCCGCCGGTGACCCGCTTTGTCGGCCCGACGTCGTCTCAACCGCTCGCGCTCACCGCCGATGGCGCGTTTCTCGTCGTCGCTAACCCGGACAACAACACCGTCAGCTTCTTCGACGTGCGCGGCGACAAGAACCGCAAGCTCGCCGAAGTCCCGGTGCAAACCGAACCCTGGGGGGTGGCGTTCCTGCCCAATGGGCGCAAAGCATACGTGGCGAACACCGTCAGTGGAACGGTATCGATGATTCGCACCAACATCCGCAACGGCATCATCCACAAGCCGAAGCACATTACGGTGGGGACCGAGCCCTACGGTCTCGCGTTGACGCCAAACGGCACTCGCCTGTATGTGACCAATGCCCGGTCGAACTCCATAACGGTCATCAACACCGCCAACGACCAGATCGTAGAAACCATTACGAACGTGGGGTTCGAGCCGCGCGGCCTTGCCATCACCAACGATGGCGACGACGACGACACCGACGAGAAGGTCTACGTCACGCAATTCCTCTCGCTCCCAACCCCGGGGAAGGTAGACGGGTTTGACGACGCCAAGAACGGCTTCGTTACGGTGATTGCGACGATGGATAACAGCATCACCGGCCAGGCAACCATCAACCCGATTGCCGACACCGGTTTCTTGGCCAACGGGGATGCCCTAGGCGCATCAACGGGCGGCGTCCGAACTCCACCAGGCCCGGATTTCACTTTCCCCACTGGCGCGTATCCCAATCAACTGAACAATATCGCGATCAAAGGCAACTACGCCTACATCCCGAACACCGGCGCCTCGCCCAACGGCCCGGTGCGCTTCGACGTCAACACGCATAGTCTGCTTTCGGTGATCAACCGCAACACCAACGTCGATGCAGGTACGCTCAACATGCATACGGCGGTGCGCGACCAGACTGCCACGCCGAAGCGCTTCCTCACGATGCCGTGGGCGATCGCGTTCAAGTATGGCTCGAACGAAGGTTACGTGGTTACCGCCTCGAGCGATGTGATGATCAAGGTGGAGATCGACGGGGCACGGCTCGCCCAGCGTCCAGTTCGATCTATCGCAACCGCAGGGCGCTCGCGTCCTGGAGATTCCGGTGGGCAAGAACCCTCGCGGAATCGTGGTGAGCCCGGACGACACGCGCGCCTTCGTGATGAGCTACGTTTCGCGCAGCGTGACGGTCATCGATTTGACCAGCTCGCCCACCGAGAGCGTGCTCGCGACGCTGCAGTCCGCGGCGTTGCCCACGCCAGGTACCCTGGCCGACACCATCCACATCGGCAAGGAGCTGTACAACACCTCGGTGGGCACATTCGATCCAGCGCCCAACACCACCACACCGATCACCGGACGCATGTCCAACAACGGCTGGGGCTCCTGCGCCGCCTGTCACACGCCCTTCGCTACCACGGATAACGTGGTATGGATCTTCCCCGCCGGGCCGCGCAAAACGATCTCACAGCACACGGACTTCGACCAGACCGACCCGACGCGCAGCATCATGCGGCCGCTGCTGTGGACCGCCAACCGGGACGAGCAGGAGGACTTCACGAACAACATCCGCGGGGTTTCCGGTGGCCTGGGCCTGATCGTGCTGGCCGACGGCATTACGCAGGACACGAACACACCAGAGCTGACGCCCCTGGCGAACGGTGGCCGCAACCAGCTCAAGGTGCGCGGCGTGGGCGGCTGGGATGCGATCAAGGCCTTCGTCCAGTTCGGGATTCGCGCGCCGATCTCACCGATATCGAAGACGCACCCCGATGTGATCGCCGGGGAGGCGCTGTTCAGGGCCGCGAACTGCCAGCAATGCCACGGCGGGCCGCAGTGGACGAGCGCCCGAGTGAGGTTCACGCCGCCCCCGGACGTGTCGCTGATCGTCCCTCCCCCCAATGGACAGATCATCGGTGAGCTGCGCCAGGTGGGCACCTTCGACCCGGCGTTCGTCAACGAGGTGCGCCAGAACGCCGCGCCACCGTTTGGTGCCGATGGGTTTGTGCCGCCGTCACTGCTATCGATTCATGCATTCCCGCAGACCTTCTTCCACAACGGTGTGGCCATTTCACTGGACCAGGTAATGAACAACGTCACGCACCGCTCCGCGGGTACCGGGGGTGTCGACACCTTGACCAACGCGGCCGATCGGGCCAAATTAGTGCAGTTCTTGTTGTCTATCGACGCCGCGACGCCGCCGATCCCAATCCCCTGAAAGAGGGACAAGCAGCTGGACGGCCGCTCTTGACGGCCGTACAGGTCCGTCGACCGGCCGTCCAGCGCCCTCAGGGAGCCTCTGATTCCCCCCGTTTTCAGAAGCCTCACGACAGTTCCTCGAGCAGCGCCTTGGCCTGCTTCAAGTCGTGGGTGTCGAAGCCCTCGCTGAACCAGCCGTAGATCGGTCCCAGCAGATCCCGCGCCTCGCCGTGAGCGCCGCGCGCCATCAGCAACTTTGCAAGAGTGGTCGCGGCACGCAGCTCCCAGGACTTCGCGCGCTGTTCCCGCGCTACAGCAATGGCCTCGCGCAGAGCCTGCTGCGCCTCGTCGGGCTTACCATGCGACTCGAGCATCCAGCCTTTGAGACGCAGCACTTCAGGCAGGCATGCGCGCTCCTCCCAACCCGGCCGGTCGATCTGGGCCAGGCATTCCTCTATCAGTTCCAGGCCGCCGGCGAGCTCACCGCTGCGCGCGATTCCTGCCGCCAGCACCGCCTTGAAATAGGGCACTCCCATCTGGCCGCCCAGCGCGGTCCATTTTCCAAGTGCGTTGTTCAAGTGAGAGACGCTACCGATGCTCCGACCCGCGTGCACCTTGGCGACACCTTCCCACAGTGGGGCAACCACTTCGTGGAAAAGCGGCATGCCATGGGTCCGACCCAGCCGCGCCCCCTCCTCGATGAACGCAAGCGCCTGCTCCAGCTCGCCGCGCAACTCGAATACCCAGCTGCCGTGGGTGAGTACGTGACAGAGTCCGAACGGGTGGGCGCGTACGCGGGCATTCGCTTCGGTTTCCTTACGCAACTGCAGGGCCTGCTCCGGGTACCCCAGCATCCACAGGCTGGGAGCGCCCCATACGCCGCGCACGATGAGGGGATCATGGTTCGTAAGCGTCTCGATGTAGCGGCCCTGATCGCCCTCGTACAGAGCAGCGATGCAATCACCGTGACGAAGCACTTCCTCGAAGTGACCCAGCCCCAGGTGCGACGTCACCGCCAGCCTGTGCGCTGCGATCCGCAGCGCCGGATCGTCGAGGGCTTCGGCGGTGTCCTGCATCTCGCGGACCCAGTTCAACGACTGGGCGACACGGCCTCGGACCATGTCGTAGGCGTGCAGGCCATGCAGCACGGGCAGGTAGCTCGCACGATGGTCCAGCGCCTTTGCCAGCCTGAGAGCGGGACGGAAGTGGGCTTCAGCCTCCGGCGCGGCCCAGCCACGCAGCACCATCCAGGCGGTGCCCAGCAAGGTACGCAGCGCTAGTTCTTTGGCGTCGCGCTCGACACAGGCGGGCAGCGTGCAGGCCAACTCCAACCCTTTCGTGAGATGAGCAATGGCTTCGTTGAGGGCCACGCTGCGCAGCGCCAGCTCGCCCGCCTTGCGCCAGCAGTCGATGGCTTCGTTCGTGAGGCCCGCCGCGCTGTAGTGCTGGGCCAGCAGCTCGGGTTCGCTGTCTCTGGTCTGCGGGAAATGCCGGTCGAGCGATTCGGCGATCCGGGCGTGCACCTGGATACGCCTGGCCTTCAGCAGCGAGTCGTAGGCCGCTTCCTGGATGAGCGCGTGCCTGAAGACGTAGCGCACGTCGGGTGCCTGGCCGCGCGTGAACACCAGCTCGGAGGCAACCAATTGGTCCAGCGCCTGTTGCAACTGGCTTGCGGCGTGCGGCCAGATCAGGGTACAGCAGCTCCGGCTGAAATTCCCGCCCGATACAGGCCGCGATCTGCGCGACCTCCTTGACCGGTGCGAGCCGGTCCAGTCTCGCCATCAAGCTATCGCGCAGCGTGCTGGGGATGGCCAGGCTCGCAAGCGGCGCCGCCAGCTCATAACCCCCCTCGCCCGCCCGGAGCAGCCCCGATTCCAGGATCGCTTTGGTGAGCTCTTCCGCGAACAGGGGAATGCCGTCGGTCTTGGCCACGATCTGCTCGAGGATCTCCTCGGGCAGGTCCTTGCCTCCGGCCACGCGTGCCACAATGGCCCGCGTCTGCTCGGCGGCCAGGCGGCCCAAGGTGAGCGCGGTCACCGCCGGCTGGCCGATCCACTGCGGCCGAAACTCCGACCGGCAGGTGGCCACCAGCAGCAGCGGCAGGTGCTCCATGCGGCTGCGCAGCGCCTCCAGCGATTCCAAGCTGGTGGGATCGGCCCAGTGCAGATCCTCGAAGAGCATCACAACCGGCCGCCTTCTCGCGGCGGCCTCGATCACGTCGTTCAAGGCCCGGATGGTCTCGGCCTTTTGCTTCTGCGGCGTCATCCCCAGCTCCCCGTAGCGCGCCTGCGCGGGAAGGCAGAGCAACTGGCCGATCAAATTGGCATCGAGTCGCGGGATCCCGTAGCCCTGGAGCATGTGGTGCAGCTTGTCGAGGCGTTTGTCGAGCGAGGGCTCGCGCTCGAACTTCAGTGCGCGCTCGAAGTAGTCGATCGCCAGGTAGAAGGCGCTGTTGGCGAAGTCCGGCGAGCACTGGTATTGCCACGGCGCAATACCTTCCTCGCCGAGCCTCTCGCGCAGTGCCTGCCAGATCCGGGACTTGCCGATCCCCGGCTCCCCGCACAGCAGAACCACCTGGCCGCGGCCGGATTTTGCGCGCTCCCAGGCGTGCAGCAGCACTGCAAATTCCAGCTCCCGGCCCACCATCGGGGCCAGCGGGCCGTCGCGCTCATGCTCGAAGCGACCGTCGGTACGCTGGGAGACCGCCAGCCAGGCATGCACCGGCTCGTCGATGCCCTTGAGCGCATGGGCGCCCAGATCGCGACACACGAAGCCGCCGGCGGTGAGCTGGCGAGTGCGCTCGCTCAAGACCACGCTGCCGGGTGTGGCTAAGGACTGAAGGCGAGCCGCGAGGTTCGGAGTATCCCCCAGCGCGAGTTGCTCCTGCACAGCGCCCGCGCCCACTTCGCCCACCACCACCACTCCGGTGTGGATCCCCACCCGCACGGCCAGCGGCCCGCTGGGGAAATCCAGCAGGGCGACCGCGTCGGCCATCGCGAGGGCCGCGCGCACGGCGCGCTGCGCATCGTCCTCACGTGCTTTCGGGTAGCCAAAGTAGACCAGGAGCCCATCGCCCAGATATTGGGCGATGTGCCCGTCGAAGCGGGACACCGCCGCGGCGCACACCGACTGGTAGCTGCGCACCAGCTCCCGGTAGTCCTCCAGATCGAGCCGGCGAGAGAGCTCGGTGGAACCCACCAGATCGCAGAACAGCACGGTGAGCTGCCGGCGCTCGGCTGCAACGCTGACGGGCCCCGCCGCCCGATGGCTTTCCGGCGTTGCCTCGGCCGCGCCCCCATGGAGAGCGGCGAGAGCGCTGAGCAGCTTTTTGCGGTGTCCAAGGGACAGGCCGAGTCCTTCCAGCTCGGGCTCGCCAAGCAGCCCCAGGGCTTCGAGGTCGACGTCGTTCTCCTCGAAGACTGCCGCGTAGCGCTCCAGGCCAAGCGCCTGCAGCCAGGTCGCGAGAGCCTCGGATCCGGCGTCGGCGGCGTCGAAGTCCTGGCTTGCAAACATGCTCAGAGCCAGCGCTTGCGCCGCTTGAACGACTTGAGGTTCTTGAACGATTTGCGTTCTTCGACGCCACCTCCGCTCAGATAGAACTCTTTGACGTCCTCGTTGTTGGACAGGGCCTGCGCAGGTGCCATCCAGCACCACCTTGCCTTGCTCCATGATGTAGCCGTAGGAGGCCACCTGCAGCGCCACGTACGCGTTCTGCTCCACGAGCAGAATGGTGACGCCGAGCTCCTGGTTGAGCTTGCGAACGATCGAGAACACCTCCTTGACCATCAGCGGCGACAGCCCCATGGAGGGCTCATCCATCAGGATCAGCTGCGGCCTCGCCATCAGCGCCCGGCCGATGGCGAGCATCTGCTGCTCGCCGCCGGACAGATAGCCGGCCAGCCCGGTGCGCTCCTTGAGGCGCGGAAAGTACTCGTAGACCATTTCGATGTCGCGCCTGACCTGCGCGGCGCCGTCGCGCCGGGTGAAGGCACCGACGCGCAGATTTTCCAGCACCGTCATGTCGGCGACGATGCGGCGCCCCTCCATCACCTGGAAGATTCCGCGCCGGACGATGCTGTCCGGCGCGGTGCTGTTGATGCGTTCGCCGCCGAAAGTGATCTCGCCGCGGGTGATCGCGCCGTCCTCCGACTTCAGGAGGCCGGAGATCGCCTTCAACGTCGTCGACTTGCCGGCCCCGTTCGCACCCAGCACGGCGACGATCCGGCCCTTCGGCACCTCCAGGCTCAAACCCCGCAGCACCAGGATCACCTCGTTGTAGACGACCTCGATGTTGTTGATGGCCAGCAGCGGCTCGGCCGTCTCGGACCGGGCAGCGGTTGCGCCAGCGTAGCTTCAGTCATGGTCTGGTATTCCTTCTCGAGCCGCGGCGCTGCGGCTTCACCAGCCCAGCCACTCTTTCTTGCGCGGCAAATCGATGGTTGCGACCTTGGCCATCCTGATCGAGCCGTGCGCGATGAGATCGGCGATCCGCCCGTCGGTGGCTCCTTTCACCTCGGCACGGTAGAGGTCGACCTGCAGCATGCCGCGATGGTCCTCGGCCGTCCAGCGCGAAGCCTTGCACACGCCCTCGGCGCCCTTCGGCACCCAGTTCTGCCTGGCGTACATGCCCTTCCTGATGTTCTCGCCGGTGACGCCGCCGTTCGCGGCGGCCCATTCGATCGCTTCCTTCATGAATAGCGCCGTGCACACGCCGGCGAGGTAGTGGATCGGCCGGTACGCGTTGCCCGATGGGTCCGACATCCTGGAGATCTCCTTCATCAGGACCATGCCCGGGGCCTTGTCGGTCCAGGTCGCGGCGGTTCGCAGGGGAAACACGACGCCGTTCGCAGCCGTCCCGGCCGCCTTCATCGCGTTCTCGTCCATGCCCCAGACGTTGCCGAGGAACTGGACCTGCACGCCGGCGGTCTGGCACGCCTTCAGCACCGAGATGTTGGAGCCGCGCTGTTGCCGAGATAGGCGTAGTTCGCGCCGGACTGTTTGAGCGTCAGGCACTGCGCGGTGTAGTCGCCGGGGGTGAGCGGAAACTGGATCGCCTGCAGCACCTCGAACCCGAGCTCCTTTGCGTACTCCTCGCCCGCCGCCTTCGGCGAATTCGGGTAAGGATGGTTGGCGCCCATGTGGACGAACTTCGGTCTGCCCTGGCCGCCCTTCTTCTTCCAGTCCTCGGCCGCCCATTGCACCATCGCCCGCGCCGCGTCGGAGTAGGACGGGCCGTAGAAGAAGTTGTACGGCGTCGGCTTGTCCGCCTTGGAGCCGCCGACCGGGTCGGTGAGCGCCGCGGCGTACGAGGCGGAGTAGTAGGGGATCTTGTCCTTGGCGACGAGCGCGCTCAGCGCCTCGGTGTCGGCGGTGCCCCAGCCCTGGATCGTGACGACCTTGCTCGACATGCTCTTGTAGGCGGAAACCGCCCGCGGCACCTGGTAGGAGTAATCGACCGTTTCCTCGTCGAACTTCCTGCCGCTGATGCCGCCCTCTTGATTGACATACGCGATCGCGTCGTCGATGCCCTGGCTATACGGAGTGCCGACGTCGGACGTCGGGCCGCTGTAGTCGGCGATATGCCCGATCGGGATAGCTCTGCGCACCGGTGGGCGGCACCGCAAGTGCCGCCGTCGCGGCCAGCGCCGCCGCCATGGCCAGCGGCCAATTCCTTGCTATCTGCGTTGCATTTGACGTCTCCTTGCGTGTCGAGTCAATACGAAAACGGATAGAGCTTCCAGTAGGCGCGAATCTGCCGCCACCGGTGCGCGAGCCCGTCGGGCTCGAACATCAGGAACAGGACGATGACCGCGCCGATCGCCATCTCTTTGAGAAACACGATGCCTGCGCTCAAGTCCAGAGCGTGGTCGATCGCGCTGCCCGAAGCGCCTGCGCGAGTCCGCCGATGACCTCGGGGAGCAGCACCATGAAGGCGGTTCCCAGCAGCGTTCCCATGATCGAGCCGAGCCCGCCGATGATGATCATGCCAGGAACTGGATCGAGAACAGGATATCGAAGCCCTCGACCGAGACGAAGCCGAGATAGTGAGCGTAGAGCGCACCACCGATTCCGGCGTAGAACGCGGCGAGCCCGAAGGACATGGTCCGATACTTCGTGAGGTTGATCCCCATCATCTCGGCGCAGAGGTAGTGGTCGCGCACCGCCACCAGCGCACGTCCGTCCCGCGTGCGCATGAGGTTCGTCGCCAGCATGTACATCACGATGACGTAGGCCAGCACGACATAGAAGTATTGCTGGTCGCCCGTCGAACTCGTAGCCGAAGATCGAGAAGGGCGCGGCCGGCGTTCCCGCTACGCCGCCGGTGAACCAGCTCGCGCGGGCGAAGAAATCCTGCAGGATGAACTGCGCCGCCAGGGTCGCAATCGCGAGATACAGACCCTTCAAACGCGCGGCCGGCATGCCGAACACGAGGCCGACCGCGGCCGTGGCCAGGCCGGCGAGCGGGACCGCGAAGAACACCGGGCACCCGGAGCCGTTGCTGATGCAGGCCGAGGCGAAGGCGCCGAAACCGAAGAACGCCGCATGCCCGATCGAGATCTGCCCGGTGAAACCGACCAGCAGGTTGAGCCCGAGCGCGGCGATGCCGAGATAGCCGACCTGGATCAGGAGGCTGAGGCCATACTTGCCCACAGCGAGCGGCGCCAGGCACGAGCAGCGCGATCCCGACGCAACAGAAGGCAAGGGAGATCCTGGTCGGAAAGACCGTCTGATCCGCCCCGTAGGAGGTCTTGAAATCGCCGCACGGGCGCAGTGTCGCCGTGGTCATGATCGATAGTCCTCAGATGCGCTCGATGTCGCGGGTGCCGAACAGACCGTAGGGCCGAATCATCAGGATCGCGATCAGCACGTAGAAGGGCGCGATCTCGTACAGATTGCCCCAGCCCAGGAACTGGCTGTCGAAGTAGTGGGCGAGGTTCTCCAGAACGCCGATCGACCAGCCCGCCCACGACCGCGCCCACGATGGAGTCGAGCCCGCCCAGGATCACCGCCGGGAACACCTTGATGCCGAAGAACGAGAGCGCCGAAGAGACCCCGCTCACGACTCCCACCACGACGCCGGCCAGAGCCGATACCATCGCCGAGATGCCCCACGACAACGCGAACACCTGGCGCACCGAGATGCCCAGCGACTGGGCCACTTGCTGATTGAAGGCGGTGGCACGCATCGCCAGACCCATGCGCGAGAACTTGAAGAACCAGGCGAACCCGACCATGATCGCGATGCTGACCAGTGTCGACATGACATAGATGGTCGGCACCTTCAGCCCCAGCACGCTCACGCTGGGGCCGCGAAGATCGGCGGGAACGGCTGCACGGAAACACCGAACATCCACTTCATCAGCGCCTGGAAGAAGATGGACAGGCCGATCGTGACCATGATCACCGAGATCACCGGCTCTCCGATCATCCGCCGCAACACCACCACTTGCAGGATCCAGCCGAACGCCATCATGAAAGCCAAGGTGACGAGAAAGCCGGCATAGAACGGAAGCCGGAACTTCGTGAGCAGCCACCAGCAGGTCCAGGCGCCGATCAGCAGGAACTCGCCTTGCGCGAAATTGACCACCTGGCTCGCCTTGTAGACCAGCACGAAGCACATTGCGACTACGCCGTACAGGGCGCCGACGATGAGGCCGTTCACGACCAGCTGAATGAGCAGATTCGTGTCCATTGGAGTGCTCTCGAAGCCTGGTGCGCTCAGGCGGCATCGCCACGGGCGAGGTTGGCAGAGTGCTTCCCGCCGGCGCCAGATCGACCGTCTCGAGCCGTGTCCGGATGCGCTGTTTCGTGCCGTCCTGGAACGTGATGACGGTATCGACGTCGATCGCCGTCCGGCCGGCATAGATGCCCTCGATGATGTCGCCGTACCTCTCGTTGATGACGCCGCGCCGCACTTTGCGGGTGCGGGTGAGCTCGCCGTCGTCGGCATCCAGCTCCTTGTAGAGCAGCAGGAACTTGTGGACTCGCTGCGCCTCGCGGAAGTGTCGCGTTGACCTTCTCGACCTCCTTCCTCGAGCAAGCTCGCAGACCTGCGGCTTGGCCGCGAGGTCGGTGTAAGTCGTGAACGCGATGCGGTTCCTCTCCGCCCACTTGGAGACGATCGAGAAACGGATGCAGATGAGCGCCGCCAGATGCGGACGCGCGTCGCCCAGGATCACCGCTTCGGCGACGTACGGGCTGAACTTCAGCTTGTTCTCGATGTATTGCGGCGAGAAGCGGTAGCCGTGCGACGGTGGTGGCGAGATCGCGGATGCGATCGATGACGACCAGATGGCCCTTGGTGTCGAAGTAGCCGGCGTCACCGGTGTGCATCCACCCGTCCTCGCGCAGCTCTGCCCGCGTCGCCTCCTCGTTCCTGTAGTAGCCGAGGAAGGCGTTGGGATGGCGGGTCACGATCTCGCCGACGCCCTTCGCGTCGGCGTTCTCGATCCTCACCTCGACGCCGTCGAACGGCATGCCCACGGTTTCGAAGTCGACTTCACCGGCCCGATGGATCGTGTACGCCCCCGCCAGCTCGGTCTGGCCGTAGAGCTGGCGCAGCGGCACCCCCAGCGCCTGAAAGAAGCGGAAGGTTTCCGGCCCCAGCGCGGCGCCTCCGGTAGCGGCCGAGCGCAGCCGCGAGAAGCCCAGGCGGTCGCGCAAGCGCCCGGAACAGCAGAAGGTCCGCCAGCACCGATCGGCGGTGCGTCCCTTTCTCGAGCCCGCCATGCCGAGCCGCATGCCCGAGGCTGAAGGCCCAGCGCTTCAGCGGCGAGGCGTCCATCATGCGGGCGCGCACGTCGGCGGCGATCTGCTCCCAGACGCGCGGGGCGAGCAGCACGAAAGTCGGACCGACCTCGCGCAAGTCGGCCATGGTGGTCTCCGGCTCCTCGACGAAATTGACCCGCATGCGCGCGACCAGCGCCTTGCCCACCGCGTAGACCTGCTCCATGATCCAGGGCAGCGGCAGCACCGACACGTACTCGTCGTCCGGTCCCTTGGGGTCGACCGCGAGATAGGCCTCGCAGTGCCGGATCAGCCGACCGGCCGACAGCATCGCCAGCTTCGGGTTGGACGTGGTGCCCGAGGTGGTGCACAGGATCGCTGCTTCCTCACCCGAGGTTGCCGCCACGAGCTCGTCGTAGAGCTCCGGTTGCTGCAGCGGCGAGCTGCTCGCCGAGCCGATCGAGCTCCGATACGGGCATCAGGCGCGGGTCACCGTACTTGCGCATGCCGCGCGGATCGCTGTAGACGATCCGCTCGAGCCCGGGCAGCCGGTCACCCAGGGCGAGAAGCTTGTCGACCTGCTCCTCGTCCTCGACCAGCACGACGCGCACCTCGGCGTAGTTCAGCAGGTACGCGACCTCGTCGTCGAGCGCGTCCCGGTAGATCCCCAGACTCAATGCGCGGACCGCGTGCGCCGCGATCTCGCCGATCACCCAATCGGGCCGGTTGTCGCCGATCAGACCGACGACGTCGCCGCGCCTCGACCCCGATGGCGTGCAGCCCGAGCGCTCTCCGCTTCACTCGCCCCTGGTAGTCGGCCCAGGTGTAGGAGCGCCAGATACCGAGCTCCTTCTCGCGCATCGCCACCTCGTGCGGATGCTCGGCGGCGTTGCGTGCGAGCAGCTTCGGCAGCGTGTCCGCGATGGCTCCCGCATCGGCACGCCTGTCCTGCTCGGGTACGCGCGCGGCTCCATCGGCGCCAATGTCGGCCTGACCAGCGTGCTCGGCAAGCTGGCTCTCATGGCGGCAACCTCCTCGGCAACTTCTCCGTTCGCACCGGGTCGGCGCATCGACGTGGCGGCGTCGTGCTGATCGCGTCCTCCTCCTTGCCGAGATAAGCCTGCTTGACGTGCTCGTTGGCGAGCACCGCGGCCGGGTGGCCTTCGGCGATCTTGCGACCGAAATCCAGCACCATCACGCGATGCGAGATGTCCACCACCACGCCCATGTCGTGCTCGATCATGACGACGCGTCATGCCCCATTCCTCGTTGAGGTCGACGATGTAGCGGGCCATGTCCTCCTTCTCTTCCAGGTTCATCCCCGCCATCGGCTCGTCCAGCAGGATGAGCTTCGGCTCGAGCGCCATGGCGCGGGCCAGCTCGACCCGCTTGCGCAAGCCGTACGAGAGCGTCCCGGCGGTCGCCTTGCGGATGTGCTGGATCTCCAGGAAATCGATGATCTCCTCCACCTTGCGGCGGTGCTCCAGCTCTTCGCGGCGGGCGCCGGTGAGCCAGTAGATCGAACCGGTAAGAAGGTTGCTCTTCAGGAGGTGGTGGCGCCCGACCATGATGTTGTCGAGCACGGTCATGTGCCCGAACAGCGCGAGGTTTTGGAACGTGCGGCCGATGCCGATCGCGGCGCGGCGGTTCGGCGCCAGGCGCGTGACGTCACGCCCGCCGAACAGCACGCGGCCCCGAGTCGGCGAGTAACGGCCCGAGATGCAGTTCAGCAGCGAGGTCTTGCCGGCACCGTTCGGGCCGATGATCGAGAACAGCTCCCCCGACCGGACCGAGAACGCGACCTCGGTCAATGCCTTGATGCCGCGGAAGTGCAGCGAGAGGTTCTCGACCTCGAGCAGGTCCGAGGCCGGCGCGAGCCCGTTCCCGGGCAACTCCTGTTCCCTGTCGGCGACCATGCGCTTGTCTACGATGTCGAAGTCCATGAGGACGATGCTCAGTTCCGTCCGGTACCCGCCGCGCAGTGTGCTGTCCGTGTCCGCGAGCGGCATGTCGATGAAACCAACCCAACGTGGTGCCGGACTATAGGCCGTATGCCCGCCGAATTCGATGTCGCGATCGCTCAAAATGCATGGCGGAATTTGCCACCCTCCCAGCGCCGCGAGCCTCCAACTATTTGGTGGCCTGTAACAACGAAATGGAGAGCGGCCCCCTCTCCCCTTGTGGGAGAGGGTTGGGGAGAGGGGTGCTACAGAATCGGGTTACAGTCCACCAGCTAGAGACGACTGGTACGAGCTGCTGCTGGAGCACTGCAGATCCGCCGAGACGGAGCGTTGAGCAACGGCCGGCACTGCCGATTGGTCACCAGAATTTCCTTGGGAAGACTCTGATCCAGCCGTAGGCTGTCGTTCCCGCGGAAGCGGGAACCCAGCGTAGTCAAGCACTCCTGGATCCCCGCCTGCGCGGGGATGACACCAATCAAAACGTTCCTTAGTCCTAGACGCAATGCTGGAAGAACGCCTCGATCATCTGCTCCGACACGTCTTCGATCCTGGCGGGATTCCAGCGCGGCGCGTTGTCCTTGTCGACCAGCAAGGCCCGCACGCCTTCCATGAAGTCGCCCTGCTGAAAGCAATGGCGAACCATGCCAAGCTCCATGCGAAAACAGTCGGCGAGGCCCATGGTTCGGCCGAGCTGCAATTGCCGCGCGGTGACCGCCATCATGAGCGGTGAGCGGGTGGCGATGACCTTGAGCGTCTGCCCCGCCCACTCTGCGTATTGGGGCCGCGACTCGGCCTGCAGCGACTCGATGACGGCGCGGATGTCGGGTCGGGAGAAATGCAGGTCAAGGCGAGGTAAGCCCCAAGCCCGCCGGACAGGCGGGAAAGGAAGTAGCTCCCGCCGACATCCGGGAAGAGTCCGATGCCCACTTCGGGCATGGCCATGCGCGTGCGATCGGTCACCACGCGCAGGCCGGCGCCTTGCGCGATGCCCATGCCGCCACCCATGACGATGCCGTCCATCAGGGCGATATAGGGCTTGGGATAGCAGTGTATATAGTGATCGAGCTGATACTCCGTGGCGAAAAACTCGTGATGCAGGCTTGCGGACGAAGTAAAGCTCTCATAGATGGCGCGGACGTCACCGCCGGCGCAGAACGCCTTGTCGCCGGCGCCCTTGACCACGACGGCAAAAATGGCCGGGTCCGCCGCCCATTCCCGCAACTTTGCGTGCATCAGGTGGACCATGCCATCGGAGAGGGCGTTCAACGCATCCGGCCGGTTCAGGGTGAGAAATCCGACATGGTTGCGCGCTTCGAACAGGAGTTCCTGGTGCATGGTGTGGGGTTCTGTAGTCAGGCGAGGCTGCGCACGATCACCATGCGCTGGATCTCGCTGGTGCCTTCGTAGAGCTGGGTGATCCGCGCGTCCCGATAGTGGCGCTCCACCGGGTAGTCTTCGAGGTAGCCGTAGCCGCCATGGATCTGAATCGCCTTGGAGCACACCCATTCGGCCAGCTCCGAGGCGTAGAGCTTGGCCTGAGACGCTTCGGACAGGCAGGGCACGCCCTCGGTGCGCAGGCGCGCCGCGCGATGGGTCAGCATACGCGCGGCGTTGATGCGCGTCTGCATGTCGGCGAGCATGTTGCCGATACTCTGATGCTGCACGATCGGCCGAGCCGAACTGCTTGCGCTCGCGCGCGTACGCGAGTGCGGCATCGAAGGCTGCGCGGGCGATGCCCACCGCCTGGGCTGCAATGCCGATGCGGCCGCCCTCGAGGTTGGATAGCGCAATCGCCAGCCCGTTGCCACGCCGGCCCAGGAGCTGATCCTCGGCGATGGCTGCAGTCGTCCAGCGTGATCGCGCAGGTGTCGGAGGCGCGGATCCCGAGCTTGTGCTCCGGCCGGTTGACGATGAAGCCCGGGGCTGTCGGTGGGCACGATGAAGGCCGAGATTCCCTTCTTGCCGAGCTGCGCATCGGTGACGGCGAACACGATCGCCACCTTCGCGCGCTTGCCGTTGGTGACGAACTGCTTGCTGCCGTTCAGCACCCAGCGGCCGTTCTCGAGCACGGCACGGGTACGCAGATTGCCCGCGTCCGATCCGGCCTGCGATTCGGTCAGGCAAAAACAGCCGATCCTGGAACCGCCCGCCATGTCGGGCAGATAGGCGCGCTTTTGCGCACTGTGGCCGAAATCGAGGATCGGTCCGCAAGCCACCGAGCTATGCACGGACATCATCGCAGCGGTCGATGCGCAGCCGGCAGCGATTTCCTCGATCGCCAGCGCATAGGCGACGTAGTCGGTGTACGAGCCGCCCCATTCCTCCGGCACCATCATGCCGAGCAGACCCAGCTCGCCCATCTTGCTGACGGCAGCATCCGCGATCCAGCCGTCCTTCTCCCACTTCGCCGCGTTGGGAGCGAGCTCGTTGCGAGCGAACTCTCGCGCCGTGTCGCGGATCATGCATTGCTCTTCGGTGTAGAAGTCCATTTCAGCCTCTCGTCCGGGAACGCGCCGGGTCTGCGAAGATCATCTGCATCGTCGCTCCGATAGTGCGGACCTCGGCACCTCCGAGCAGCCCGCGGGCGGCGAGCAGATCGTGCAACTTCCGCAAGTGGTAGTGAGGCACGGCGGGATACGAATGATGCTCGACGTGATAGTTGACGTGGTGCGGGAACAGCACCGGCTGGAGCGCGCTCTGCGTTGTCGTGCTCTTCGCGGGGTTGCCGAAGAAGTAGCCATAGGTCTTTACCGCGGTGAGCCCGCTGAGATCCTTGAGCAGCTTGCTGACCAGATACCACTTGCCGCGCGGATAGCCACCGTGGAGCGCGATATCCGGGTCTTGCGGACCGTATAGATGGTTGTGGTGCAGGCGGTGGATGACGCGATAAGTGCACATCGACAGACCTGCGGCCGCAGCGCAGACGCGGCCGATCAGATCGTTGAACCCGCGGTGCTCGAACAGCCGGTAGTGCGCAGCGTCGTGGGAGAGTATGAACAGGGCGTGCTGCTGGGTCCCGATGACCACGACGGCAGCTAGCGCGAGCGGCCACGACCAGTATGCGAGCGCGATGCCAACGGGAGAAGCGATGATCAACCAGGTCTGCAGCACTGCCGCCGCCGAACGCCAGTTGACGATTCGCGTCAGCGGAGCGAGCTCCCGGGCCGAAAGCCGACGCCGCGAGCGGTTCGTTTGCGCATGACCTGCAACACCAGGCTCACCCGATAGCCGCGCATCCTCACGGAACTCCTCGCCCTGTAGGCCCGGGAATGGCCGGTCCTTGCTGGAGTACACATTCATGGTTCGGTCCTCAGTCTCTATCGCCACGGCCCAACCGCTCAGGCTCGGGTCCGCCATCGCAAACCCGCAGGAAAGGCGCGCACTATACTTCGCCGGCGCCAAGGATCGCGATGTCGGGAGCGCTCAAAATGCGTGCTCGAAATTGCCACACCCACTCTCGAGGAGCGGCGAGCCCTCCAGCAAATGCAGGAGGCTGCTTTGGATTTGGCCGGTACGCCGCCAGTACGTCGGCGGAAAGGCGCGGTCGATCCCGTTAGTGGCCCGTCCGGGAACGGCTGGGACTAGAGAGGTTATGCGGCGCCCGGGTGGGAAGTCGACTGCAAGCGGGCGCTTCCCGGCCACCACGGCTTTCGGCTCTTCCCGGCTATCAGAACTTCGACCCTTGGAGATCTCGGCTTGAACACGGGCGGGAGGCGGCCAGGAAGAGGCGCTCGGCGTAGAAAACGGCGCGCCTTCGCCGCGCTGCGACGCCCGTCACCCTTCCTCGGACCCTTCCGCGGGGAGTGCACCTCGGCCCCCGCGCGATGCCAGCGAGTCGTCTTCGTGAGCTCTCAATTCAGTTTGGACTCCTGATTGAAGATCTGCCTGACTACTGAGCCCACTTACCGAATTCACCACTCCGCTTACTGCAACGCTCTTTGCAAGTCCGCCGACTGTATTGGCAATGCTGCCCGCTCTGCTTCCAATGGTTGCCTGAGCTTTCAATCGCACCAGCAATACTCTGCTGATAGCACCGGGAGAGGTCTGCGCCAACGTGAGCGCGGAGGAAAAAACACCGCTGCCCTGGACGCTTAGTTCGTAGCCTGCAGGAGCGGTAATCACAGCGTTGACGCCGGTAGCAACGCTAGTTGCAGCAAAAGTGTACGGCTTTGCCAATGAAGGCTGATTCTGTAGCGCACTGAACCCGGCGAGACTGGCGGGGGTCACCGATACCGTTGGTGCAGCAACAGTTGTACTCAATGTCACTGTCTTCGTTAGTCCTTCCACCGCATGCTGAATACTTCCGGCGATGGTGCCAGTTGTTGCAGTTGCTTTCAGCCTCACAAAGACGTCCGTGCTGATGCTGTTGACTCCACTTTGCACCAACGACAGGCTGGGCGCGAATACTCCAGTGCTGGTCAGCCCGAGTTCATAACCTGCAGAAGCTATCGCAGTTGCCTCGACTCCGGTAGCGAGGTTGGTTGCCGTTACCTTGAACGATTTCGCTACGGAGGCCTGGTCCTTCAACGCAGTGAAAGTCAAGCTTGAAACGGACGTCGCAAGTGTTGGCGAAGCCACAGCACCGGTCAGACTCAGGTTCCTGGTCACGCCCGAGATCACATGCTGGATCACTCCGTTGGCCGCACCGGCTGCAGCAGTTGCCTTGATACGCACTTCCATGACTCTGTCAATGCTTGCCGCGGTTGTCTGCGCAAGCGTGATGACTGTCTGCGAAGCTTCCGATACCGTGCACCCGGATTTCATAGTTCACCGGAGCTTTGACAGTTGCTGTTACGCCAGGCGCGAGATTGCTTGCTGCAAATGTATAGGTTCTGGATGCAGATGCCTGGGTCTTTACAGTAGTGAAACCGGTCAATGATGTCGGATTCAATGTGATGACAGGCGGCGTTACAACCGTTCCGCTGACGCTGACGCTCCTTGTCAGTCCGGCTACCGAATTCAGAACGACACCGGAAAGACTCCCCGCAGTGCTCTGGGACTTCAATCGGACAAATATCGTAGCTTTGATAGTACCGTTTGTCTGAGAGATGGTGAGCTGGCTGGAGAAGCTACTGCCGCCTGCATTCGAAAGGCTTACTTCATATCCCGCAGGGGGCTTTACCGTTGCAGTGACACCTGCGGGTAGGTTGGCTGCATTCAGGACATAGGATTGCGCAACAGACGGTTTGTTGGTCAGTGTGCTGTACGGACTCAGGCTGGTTGCGTCGAGGGTGAGCACCGGCAATGGTTTTGGCGTGATCTCCCCGTCCACGGGGATATCCTTCGTAAGGATCTCATTGCCGGTGATAGAGATGGTTCCGGACACCTTGCCGACGGGACTATTGCTGTTGAGCCGTGTAAATATTTTTCTGCTGATGACTCCGTTGCTCGCGAACACAACCAGGGCACCGACAAATGAAGAGGTCGCTGCCAAAGCAACTGAGTACCCCTTTGGGGCGGCTACCGTGATCGTAGGCTTGCCTTGAGTCGGCAATCCTTTCACCGAAATATCGAATGACTGGGCTGCAGAAGCGGCCCCACCCTGTGTGGCAGTGAAACCCGCCAGGCTGGCTGGATTGACAACAGGTGTTGGAATCGGAAATACCGTCGTCCTCAGGGGAAGTGTTTTGGTTTCTGTTTCCGCCCCCCGCACCGTTATATTTGCGTCGAAGGTGCCGACGTCCCCGCCGGAGAAGCGAGCAAAAAATTTGAATATGCCACTTCCGGTAAACGTGATGATCTTAGCGGTCGTTCCGGTTGGGCTGAGCAGTATCTGGTAAAAATCAGGAGCCTCCACGATTGTCTTGGCTGCCGACGACACGTTGGATACTGTCAGCGTGAGCTCCTGTACGACCGACGGTAATCCCTCAACTGCATTGAACGCTAGCGATGATGGAAAGATGGAAGGATTGGGGGTAACGACTCCCGATAGCCTTACAATGGTGTTACCGGTTTCAGCGCCGCTGATCCGGAGGTCGCCACTGAAACTACCGACATTGGGGCCTCCTTCAAACTGCACGAAGATAATAAAGAGCCCGTTCCCGACCACCGATACTTGGTTGGACGCTGTAGCACCGGTTGCATCCTCAAAATGAAACAATGCAGGAGTGGTTAGCTTTGTTTCTGCGGTCGCCGAAACGCCTGATATCGTGAAACTAAGCCGTTGCGGAGTAGAGGCCCCCTTCTGCACCGCACTGAAAAAGAGCGTCGCTACATTGGTAGTAACCGCTGCGAGTGCGAGTGAAGCTTCGGGGCTATCTGCTTCAGTTTGTTGTGACGTGCAGGTCACTGGGGGTGCTTGAACATTCATTTTGAGCTCACGAAGGCAATGAATCGGCAGGGCATCTGGAGGGCGAGTGGCAATAGTGCCCCCTTTGCCCAACTCGAGGGCAGTATGCCCCCGGGGCGTGAATCAGACGTCTAGCGCAGCGTGAGACCGTCGTGAAAGTTGACGTTAGCTCGATTCGGGAAGCTGGCACTCGCAGCCCTTCCCGCAAAAAGGAGCCTCACGGGGCGAGCCGCGATGCCGGTCGCCCCGGCGGGTAGCAAGGCCGCGGTGGGCGGAGACTGACGGGCGCTGCAGCCCTGCCAGCGCGCCGGTTCGGCCGGCTACGGACGCGCGGTGAGGCGGTACGACCGAGGCGGGAGGATCAATCCCGCCGGCGGGTCGACTCGAGCGCGCCGTGCGTGCCGGAATCCTGAGCGCGGCGCTGCGCCCGGTGATCGAGGCGCGCGCTGTGCTTAGTCCTCGAAAGGATAGGGGCCGGCGAACTCGCCTATATAGGCGGTGTGAGTGATGACGCCGGTGTCGGACCGCCAGCCGTGCAGCTGAAACGCCGGCGGCTCCATCTTGAAGCGCGCGCCGGCCTCGGGCGTGAGGTCGAGCGCGACCTGGTGCGCGGGGCTCGGGCAGGTCGAGGCGATCGTGCCGCCGAAGCGCGCCTGGATCGGCCGGTGCAGGTGGCCGCACAGGACCCTTTCCACTTGAGGGTTGTTGCGGATGATGCTCTCGAGTTGGCGAGCATCCTCAAGGCCCATGCCGTCCATGTGGCCGATGAGGGTGGCGAAAGGCGGATGGTGCATGAGCAGCAGCGTCGGCTTTTCAGGCGCCGCGGCGAGCGTGCGCTCGAGCCAGGCGAGGCGCTCGGCGCACAGGCGCCCTCCCGCCTCACCCGGGATCACGGTGTCGATCGCCACCAGGCGCAGCGGCCAGTCTTCGATCGCGTACTGTACGTAGGGCGGCCACTGGCGCAGATAGGCGTGGTCGGCGAAGGAGGCGCGCAGCTGCTCGCGGTCGTCGTGGTTACCGGGCAGCAGGTACACCGGCATCGGCAGCGGCGCGAGGAGCTTCCTCAGGTGACCGTACTCTTCCGGCCGCCCTAGGTCGGTGAGGTCGCCCGTGATCACCACCACCTGCGGGCGCTGTGGCAAGCGCAGCAGCTCCGCCACGCAGCGCGCGAACATCGCCGCGCAATCCACCACGCCGTAGGAAATCAGGCCGGGGGCGCGGACGTGCAGGTCGCTGATCTGGCAGACGAGCATCTCATTTCCATGGCCCAAGGCCTCGCCCATGTCGCGCACGCGTTCCGCCCTCGTCCGGGGGAACATCTGAAACGAGGAAGAAAATCCAACCGTATCACGGCTCCCGCGAGGGCTCAAGGTGGGGGCCTTGGAAATCACTTCGACGACGACGCAACGAGAGCTGAACGACGACCAGACCGCTGAGCCCGACGGCGATCAGGAGGAAAGTGTCAGCTTCCGGGACGGCGGTGACTTCAGCGACCACCGTGTAGGCCCAAAAGCCGATGTAGCCGTTGGTGTTCGCGATCCATCCGTCGACATCCTGCTCTACGAACGTGGGCCAGCCATCGTAGAGCTCGATGGTGATGTCGGCAAAACTATCGAATCGCGCGACGTTCCAGGACCAAAGCGGCTCGCCGGGCGCCAGGTAGTCACGATTGACGCCGTCTTCGCCTTTCGCGATCTGTGCGACCACAATCGGGCTTCCGGCCTCGAGGCCACGGCCTATCAAATCTCGGGCGTGTGCTATATGGCCCGGATCGTAAAGGGGGAGGATGTACGAGTCACGATGGACGGGGACGCCACTTTCCGCCACGACGAAATAGACTGGGAGAATCTCTGGTCTTGATTCAAGTCCGACGCCGCAAAACAAGGCGGCCAGAACAAGCCGAGCTAGCTGATGGCGCATGGTGCTTTACCAGTGCCCCGTAGTGAAGTCGTTCAACCCGCAGCGGTCGACGCCGCGCACGAGCCAGATCGGCCGCCTGGCGAACTCCACGGGCGCCGTATTGGAGGCAGCGCCCATCGCCCTGTTGCGATCGAAATGCGAGGCCGACGGCATGTAGCGCAGGGTCAGGCCGGCGCGCCGGCGGTCCGAGCGATTGGGCGGTGAGCCGTGCACCAGGTGGATGTCGTGCAGCGACACCGCGCCGGCCTCGAGCCGAACCCAAGCCGCGGTGCTCGTGTCCACGGCCGATTCCACCACGGCCGTGTTCAGCACCAGGCCGTCGCGGTCGCTCTGCTCGTGCGGGAGGACCCCCAGGGCATGCGAGCCGGGCAGATACTGCATCGCGCCGTTCTCTGGGGTGGCCGCGTCGATAGCGACCCACACGGTGACGGTGGCCGGTGGCTCGATCGGCCAGTAGACGCCGTCCTGATGCCAGGCGACTTCGCGGCCTTCACGCGGCGGCTTGCAGAACAGCGCGGCCGCCCAGAAGATGATGTCTGGACCGAGCACGGATTCCACCAGATCGAGAATAGCCGGATCGGTCGCGCAGGCGAGAAACTCGGCCGCGATCGCGCGCGTGTCCGCAGCGTCGTTCCAGGGCACGTGCGGATTGGGAATGAACTCGGGGCGGATCTCGGGCCGCGCGGCGACCAGCCGCGCGGCGGCCTCCTGCAGCCGCCCCTGACGTTCCACCGACAGGCGGAAATCCGGCATGACCAGTCCGTCACGGCGGAAGGTCTCCACCTCGGCGGGCGTCATGCCGACTCGCCGGTGCGACTGAACCTGCACCTGTCCCTCCCTAAAGCTGAAGGCGTGAGGCGTGAGGCAGCAAGGCTCCCTCTCCCCTCGTGGGAGAGGGCTGGGAGAGGGGGCCATGGCGCATGCATTCCCACCCTCTCCCCAACCCTCTCCCATCAAGGGAGAGGGAGCTGTTTTTGCTCCCGCCTCCCGGGCTAGGCGGCCTTTCCTTGCTTGCGCGCCTGCTGAATCAGGTGCCACAGCTTGTCGGGGCGCAGCGGCAGCTCGGTGATCTCGATACCGAACGGGCTCAACGCATCGCACACAGCGTTGCAGATCGTCCCCGGTATGGCACTGGGGCGGCCTTCGCCGATGCCGCGGGTGCCGAGCGGGGTGTGCGGGCAAGGTGTGGGCGAGTGGGTGACCTTGATGGCGGGCACGTCGGCCGCAGTCGCGAGCTTGTAGTTCTCGAAGTCCGCAGTGAGCTGCTGGCCGTTCTCGTCATAGATGAACTGCTCGAACAACGTGTTCGAGATCCCCTGCACGATCGCGCCCTGCATCTGCCCCTCGACGATGGCCGGGTTGATGATGCGCCCGACGTCCTCCGAGGTGGTCCATTCCTTGATCTTGAACTGGCCGGTGTCGATGTCGACCTCGACCACGCAGCAGTCCGCGTTGAAGCAGATCATCGGCTTGGCGGCCTCGAAGAACGCGGTGTGCTCCAGACCGCCGGACTCGCCGGGCGGCAGGTTGATCGGCGCCATGATGATGCGCTCGACCGCCTCGCGGAAGGTCTTGCGCACCTTCGGATCCTTCCTGTAGGTGACGTGGCCGTCGGCAAACTCGAAGTCCGCGGGTTTGCCTTCGAGCTTCAAGTCGAACGCCATGATGCGCGCGATCTTGCCCTTCAACTCGGTGCACGCCGTGTACGCTGCGCTGACGAAGTACGAGCCGGAACGCGCGCCGATAGTGCCGGACCCGAACGGCGTGGTGCCGGTATCGCCGGTCATGACCACGACATCATTGGGGTGGATGCCGAACGCCTCGGCGATCACCTGCGCTACGGTGGTTTCGTGTCCCTGCCCGCCGGGCGCATCGCCTTCGAACACCAGTACCTTGCCGCGCGGATCGAGCCGCACGGTGGCCGCGCCGTAGCCAGGCTGATTCTCCATGGGCACCAGCAGCTCCGAAGCCACACCGGAAAGCTCGGCGCCCAGCCCGAAGCCGATGCCGAGGTAGCGGCCTTCCTTGCGCGCCTCCGCCTGCTCTTTGCGGAACTTCTTCAAGTCGACCTGGCTCATCAGGTTGTCCCACACCTTGAGGAAGTCGCCGCTGTCCAGGTACTCGCCGGTCGCCGTGGTGTACGGCAACTCCTTGACCAGGTTCTTGCGCTTGACATCGGCGGTCTCCATGCCGCAGCGGCGGGCCACCATGTCGATAGCGCGCTCGATCGCGAAGCGGGTCGGGAACTCGCCGAACGCACGCGCGGGACTCAACGCCGACTTATTCGTGACGGCGACTCTGATCTTGATGTCGCACTTCGGAACGTCGTACGCGTTGGGCATCTCGACCGCGCCCAGGAACGGCATCAGAAAGCCCCAGTACACGCCTTCGCAGCCGTCGCCGCAGTCGGCCAGCCCGCGGTCCCGGATCGCGAGGATGCGGCCATCCTTGGTGGCGGCGACTTCGAGATCGTGGATCTGGTCGCGCTCCTGGCTTACCGCCATCAGGTGCTCCTGACGGCTTTCGATCCAGCGCACCGGCCGGCCGAGCTCCTTCGCGAAGTAGGCGACCAGGATCGGCTCGCGGTAGAACGGCGCCTTGACACCGAACGCACCGCCTTGATCCCGCGGCGCGATGACCCGTACCTGCTCGGCGGGGATGCTAAGGATGTCGGACAGGGCCAGCCGATCGATGTGCGGGCGCTGCGTGGTGATGTGGGCGGTGAGGCCGTCGGCCGGGTCCCAGATGCACAGGGCGCCGCGCGTTTCCATCGGCGTCACCCCGCAGCGATGGGTCTTGAAGCGCTGCTTCACGACGATGTCGGCTTCGCGGATCAGCTTGTCGACCTCGGCGTCGTTCTTCTTCTGGCTTTCCTCGTCGGCGCCGCCCGTGAACGTCATTGCGAAGATCTGGTTGTCCTCCCAGTCTTCGTGCACTTTGGTGGCGCCGGGCGCGAGTGCGGACTCGGGGTCACCGACGTAAGGCAGCGGATCGTACTCGACGACGATGGCTTCGGCGGCATCCTCCGCGACGTATTTGTCGCGCGCGACCACCGCCGCAACCGGCTCGCCGAAGAACTTCACCTTGCCGACCGCGAGCGGCCAGAAGGTCGGATACCGCGCCACCAGCGCTGGCACTACAACCGGTTGCGGCAGCGAAGGGATCTTGTCCTTGATGTCGGCGCCGGTCACTACTCTCACCACACCCGGCATCGCCAAGGCGGCGCTTACGTCGATGCTCTTGATGCGGGCGTGTGCGTGCTGACTGCGCGCGAAGACCAGATGGAGCGTGCCCGGTTCGGAGATATCGGCGATGTACTTGCCCCTGCCCACGAGCAGGCGCCGGTCTTCCTTGCGGTTGAACTTCCTCCCAACCCAGTTTTTCGATTCGGCCATTGGTTGTTCCCCTTCGAGCTGTGGTGTTCCCGGCTCTCTCACAAAAGCGGGAACCGGGCGATCATCAACGCCGTGTGGAGGCGTCTTTCACCGCATCGACGATGTGCGCATAGCCGGTGCAGCGGCACAGGTTGCCGACCAGCGCCTGGCGGATCTCGTCTTCCGATGGATTCGCATGCCGCTTGAGGAACTCGTCCATGTTCATCAGAATGCCCGAGGTGCAGAAGCCGCACTGAAGCGCGTGGTGGTCGGTGAAGGCCTGCTGGAGCGGGGTCAGTTCGCCGTTGCTCGCCAGCCCTTCGACTGTGGTGACCGCGTGGCCGTCGGCCTGTACCGCGAGCATCAGACAGCTCTTCACCGCGTCGCCGTCGAGCTGCACCGTGCAGGCGCCGCAGACACCCTCGTAGGTACAGCCTACGTGGGTGCCGGTCAGGTTGGCTACGTCGCGAATGAACTCAACGAGCGGCATGCGGATGGGGATAGTCTCCCGGTACGTCTCGCCATTGATGGTGATGGAAACGGTCTTGTTCATGCTGGCTCTCTCCTCGTCATCCGGTCCGCTTCACGCAGCACGCGCAAATGCAGTGCCGATCACTTCCACACCCAGCGTCCTGATGAGCTGCTTGCGATAGGCTTTGTCGGCCCACATGTCGTCCTGGGTCGCGATCTCGTCGGCGGCCGCCTTCGCGGCCGCTGCGATGGCATTCTGATCGCCGGCTTTGGTGCCGCGCAGTGCGGCCTCCGCGGCCTTGGCGCGTCGCGGTCCGGTGGCAAGACCGCCGATCGCGATGCGAGCGCTTTCGCAGCCCCCCGAAGCGCCGAGCTGCACGAATGCGCACACCCCGATGACCGGGAGCGCGTCGGTCACCAAACCCCACTTCTTGTAGGCGCTGCCTGCCTTACCCTTGGTTGCAGGGAGCTGAATCGATACCAGAATCTCGCCTTGCTGGCGCGCCGTCTCCAATGGCGACCTGATGAACTCCTCGGCCGCCAGGGTCCGGCGCGCTCCACCGTTGCCCACGAGCTCGAGCTGCGCGCCGACGCCGATGACCGTCGGGGGCATGCAAGCGGCGATGTAGTTCCAGCACAGGCTGCCGCCGATGGTGCCGCGGTTGCGTACCTGGCGGTCGCCAACGTGGCTGGCGGCGTCGATCAGCGCCTCATATGCGCCGCGCAGCCGGGCGTCGGCCGCGACGTCGCGATAGCGTGTCATTGCGCCGATGCGCACGCCATTGCCGTCGACGCTAACCCCCTTCAGCTCCGCGACGTGCTGAAGGTCCACCAGGCACTTAGCCTGCAGCAGGCGCGATCTCAGCGCCTGCATCAGGCTTTGGCCGCCGGCGATGCAGTGCGCGTCCTCACCGTGGTCGCCGAGCGCCTTGAGCGCTTCGGCCAGGGTCGCGGGCGCGACGTATTGATCGATTGGAGCTGGATACACGGGGCCTCCTCCGAGGTTGTGGTACGTTAGTTTTTTTCAACAGCGTAGCGGCCGGACGACCACCAGCCGAGGACGAATAGAGTATATTTTAATTTCCCGGTGTACGGGTCGATCGCCGGCGCAATGCGCAGTTGCAGTGCACAATCCCGGCGCGCAACCGCCATCTGAAGGAGGAGAAGCCGTATGGTCAAAGTCGCGGAAGTCAGCGATATCGATGTAACCGAGGAAGAGATGCTGAAGCGGGTCGCCCGCTTCAAGTCGCTCAAGAGCACGGCCAAGTCGTTCATCGATACCCGTATTCCCGGTCACGAACGCGAAATCTTCAACATCATCGGGTCGGGTGTGGTGGAAGATCCGGAGGCGAAGCCCCCGATCGCACCGCAGGACTTCCACCTGTCGATCGTGTCCTGCGAGCCCGGCAAGGGTGCTGCCTTGCACTCGCACCTGACCGAGGAGGTGTTCATGCCGCTGGTCGGCGAATGGGAGATCTTCTGGGGGCCCAACGGCGAGCGCAGCGTGAAGCTGCAGCCGTGGGACGTAGTGTCGGTGCCGCTATATGTCATGCGGGGATTCCGCAACTCGGGCCACACCAACGGGTTTTTGCTGGCAGTCATCGGCGGGCACGATCCGGGGCGGGTCGGCTGGCCCGAGAGCATGAAAGAGATGGCTCGCAAGGCGGGGCTCATCGTCGACGAGAACGGGGATCTTCGCGAGGTGACTCCCGCAGAAGCCTGAGGCGATTGCCCCCTCCCTGCCCTCCCCCGCGTCCTCCGGACGCAAGGGAGGGAGGCGTACCTGCACCGCTCCGCGGAGCAAGGCAGGCTACGGCGCCGCGGGGGACCTCGAGCGATTGACCGCACGCCGTGACGGGGCGGGCGGATAGCGCTGCACGAGCGTGCGCGCCGTGCCCAGGAGCAGCTGGTCCACCATCTGCTCCGCGATCAGGTCGTTCTGGCTGGAAGGGCCGATCTTGAACACGTAGCGCCGCATCAGCAGGTAGATGATCGTCCCGTGCAGGTTCCAGACCAGTTCCAGGTCCAGCTTGGGGATGTCAGCGGGAGCCAGCGGCCGCAGACCACATTCGCTGCGCAGCTCACGCATGACGACCAGGATGACGCGATCGTGGATGATCTTCAGATACCGGCGGACCAGGTTGTTGCCGCGCAACCCGGAGTACACGGCAATCCGCATCCAAGCGTAGTCGTCGAAAGTCGCCAGATAGCTCTTGTAGAACGATTTGAGGCGCGTTGCCAGCGGGACGTTGCGATCGGCCAGCAGCTCTTCCCAGTGAGGATCCCAGCGTGAGATGTAGAGCCGCTGGTAGACCTTGTCGATCAGGTCATCCTTGGTGCGGAAGTAACGGTAGATGAGCGCCTGAGAAACGCCGATGCGCTTGGCCAGGTCGCGCGTGAGCGCTTCGAAGCCATGCTCGGCGAAAAAGCGCATCGCCTCGGTCAAGATCATTTCCTGGCGATCGTCGGGCGGGAGCCGCGTCCACCGGCGGCCGGGCTTCCTGGTGTGATTCGTCGAAGCGCCGACGGGGGCGCGCTTGGCTATGCTCACGGTTGGCTGAATCGAGGTTGGATCTGCGCCAAGCTGCGCGGCAGATGTCGAGATCGGATCTGGTTTTCCTGCGCAGGCGCGCTCGTCGGCGTCTGGTTGTCGATGGTGGCGTGGTTCGCGGCGGAGTCGAAAGATCGCTGGTGTGACCGTGCCCCGTGGCAATGGGACACACCCGCTTGTCATGAGTCAGTCGGCTCGTTTCCCGCGGTGTAGAGTGTACAAGCTTCTTCGGCGGGAAGCGACCTGCGAACGGCCGGCCTGGCCACGTGCGGCCGCTATTGATCGTCGGTTCAATTGCCGGTAGAGTCGATTTTGAGCCCGACAACAAGAGCTGGGCGCGTCGCAGGGCGCGTGTTCCGGACGGGAAGCTCATAAGAAATCATCCCTTTACACAACGGAGGAGAGTCATGGGCGAGAGGAAAGAGGAAGAGGGCGTATCCCGTCGCGACGTGTTGCGGGCGGGCGCGTCGGGGCTGATCCTCGCGACGGCCGGTGGCCTTGCGCCACGGTTTCTGATTCGTCCGGCGTACGCGCAGGGTCTGGCGGCCGGGATGACCGGCGGCCCCACCGGGTTCGCCGGCTGCGAGCGCTACCAGTACAACGAAGGCATGTCCGAAGGCCGTGCCATCGAGGGCGTCAAGAAGCTCAAGGCCGCCGGCAAGGCGCCGGCCAAGCTGGTCTTCCTGATCGGTGACGGGGCCATCGGCCAGCTCAACAAACCCTATCCGCCCGGCGCGCCGACCGCGCAGGAGGTGTGGGAGCGCGAAACCGGGATCAAGCTCGAGTTCGTCGGCGTCTCTCCGGAGGAGAACTTCACGCGCGTGATGCAGGACATCTCGACCAAGTCGGGTGCGTACGACGTCTACACGAGCTTCTTCAACGAGATCGGCGACCTGGTGGGCAGCAACGGTATCGCCGAGCTCGATGAGTACGTAGCCAAGTACAAGCCCGACTGGGCCGATCCCAAGCGCGGCGCCCCGTCGAAGGAGATCTACAACCTCTCCTACATGTACAACAACAAGCACTACATCGTCTCGCTGGACGGCGACTTCCAGACCTGGGTCTACCGGAAGGATCTGTTCGAGGACCCGAAGTACAAGCGCGAGTACCAGGACCGCTTCAAGGTGCCGCTGCGCACGCCGGCAACGTGGCAGGAGACCGACCAGATCGCGCAGTTCTTCAAGGAGAAAGGTTTCAACGGACACTGCAACATGCTGTCCCCGTTCTGGGGCACGAGTATCTGGTTCAGCCGCTATCTGAGCTACGGCAACCCCAATCTGTATCCATTCGATCAGAATGGCAAGCCCCTCATCAACAGCGAGGCCGGAATCAAGGCCACGGAAGCGCACGTCAAGAGCAAGGATTGGTCGTCGAAGGACGTGCTGACCTGGACCTATGCCGAAGGCTACGGCTCGATCGGCGAGGGCACCGGCGTGATGATCTCCACGTACACCAACGTGGCGAAGTTCATGGATCGGATGGGCCCCGACGGCAAGCCGGCGACCAAGGCAACCGGCAAGTTGAGCAGCTTCATCCCGCCCGGAACGCTGCACGGCAGCGATCTTGTGCGCCGCTCCTGCCTGTACCTGAATACCTCGGCCACGGTGTCCTCGCAAAGCAAGTATCCCGAGGCGGCCTATCTGTTCCTGCAATGGCTGAGCTCGACCCGGGTGTTCACCTGGCTGTCGGCGAACCCGGGGGGCTACTACGACCCGTGGCAGCTGGCAAACCTGTCCGATCCGCTGGTCACCCAGACCTATCATGCGTACCACCTCCCGGTGATTCGCGAGACGATCGTGCGCTCCGGTCCGACCATGAACTTCCCGGGCACGCGGGCGATGTACGACGCGCTCGACAAGAACCTGCAGGCTGCGATGACGGGTGGGAAGTCGGTCAAGAAGGCGATGGACGACGCCGCGGCTGAGTGGACGCAGATTATCCGCCGCAAGGGCGAGAAGCAGATGCTGGAGCAGATCAACGCCAGCCGTTCGGCTTTCCCGGCGATCATCGACAAGATGCCGACCTAAAGGCCGCGCCGGGCAGTCTCGGGAGCCGGCAGTTTCAGGCGCACTCGCACCGCCGGGTGCGCCTGACTGAAGGCTCGACGCATCACCAGCGCCCCCAAGAGGGCGCGCGGGACATGGTTCCGGAGCCAACCAGGCGCGGCGTGGTTCGACCCCAGGGAAAGTCCGGTTTCACCACAGGGAGGAGACGCAATCATGACCCGGGTCGGGTTGCTGCTGGGAGCCGGGCGGTACGCGCTGATCGTGCTGGCGTCCGTGATCGCCTTGATTCCGGTCGTCTGGATGGCGACTATGGCGTTCAAGCCCGCGCCGGAATGGACGGCGGGCGGGGAAGAGTTGTCCTGGCTGCCCAAGCAGCCCACACTCGACAACTTCCGCTTCATCTTCACCGGCAAGGCGGAAAGGCTGGTGGTGACCATCGACCGCATAGCGGTGGATCCAACCATCTCGAGCCTGGTCTGCGCGAGCCTGGGTACGGTCATCGCCGTGGTCGTCGGCACGCTCTCGGCCTTTGCCGTGTCCCGGTTCAAGGTGGGGCAAAGCCTGCCGCTGTCGATCCTCCAGCTGCGTCTGTTTCCGCCGCTCGCCGTGATGATCCCGGTCATGATCATGTGGGCCTATCTGGACCTGATCGACACCTGGTGGGGGCTGTCGCTGATCTACGGCATCGTCACCCTGCCGTTCGCGTTCTGGCTGATGCTGACGTTCTTCGACGAGGTGCCGAAGGAGATCGAGGAGGCGGCGCTGGTCGAAGGGTGCACGCCCTGGCGGGTGTTCCACCGGGTCACCCTGCCGATGGTGAAGGCGCCGCTGGCGACCACGATCCTGTTCGTGTTCATCCTGAACTGGTCGGACTATCTGATCGCCCTGCTGCTCACCCGTAAGGACTGGGTCACGATACCGGTATACATGAATGCGCTGTCCACCGCGATGACCGGTCAGATGTACGGTGCCAAGGCGGCGCTCGGACTGATCGCGGCGATTCCACCGGTGGTACTGGGTATCCTGATTCAGAAGCACCTGGTGCGCGGCCTTACGTTTGGAGCCCTGAAGCAATGAGCGCCGTCACCGAGCCGGTCAGCGCAACCTCTTCGGCGACAGTGCCCGACCACAGCCTGGAGCAGCAGGGCCGCCGGCTGGGCACGCTGTTGATCCTGCCGGCGATCGCGCTGCTGGTGTTCATCGTGGTGTTCCCGCTGCTCATGCAGATCTACATCAGCCTGACGTACTGGGGTCCGACCGAGGGCACGGGCTGGCCGCTCGCCTACCAATCGCTCAACTGGTTCGACAACTACATCCGCTTCTTCACCGACGGCGAGGCCTGGGCGTCGATCCTGCGCACCTTGCTGATCATGGCGGTGGCCGTCCCGCTGGAGTTCGCGTTCGGCCTCGGTCTGGCGATCCTGTTCGTCGGCAATTTCCCCGGACGGCGGATCTTCTACTCGATCCTGCTCACGCCGATGATGATCGTGCCGGCAGTGGCGGGCTACATGTTCTACATGCTGTTCCAGAGCGACGGGCCTGCCAACCGGATCCTGTCGTTCCTGCTCGCTTCGGACATCACCTGGGTATGGTTGAGCGACCCCAACCGTGCGTTGATCGCCGTGATGGCCGCGGACGTCTGGCAGTGGACGCCGCTGATGTTCCTGATCCTGCTCGCGGGCATCCTGGCGGTACCGGAGGACCAGCTCAAGGCGGCGATGATGCTGGGCGCGAGCTGGCCGCAACGCTTCCGCCGCATCATCCTGCCGCGCATGCGCACGGTGATCGTTATCGCGCTGATTCTGCGCCTGGTGGAAGCGTTCAAGCTGTTCGATGTGATGTTCGTGATGACCCGCGGCGGGCCTGGCACGGCGACCGAAACGGTTTCCTACTACATCTACAAGAAGACGTTCAACGACCTGGAATGGTCCTACGTCGCCGCCATCGGCTTGTCCCTGCTGGTGCTGCTGAGCGTGCTGGCGGTGTTCGGCATGCGCCTGCTGGCGTCGAATCGGATCAAAGCGCCCCCAGATCAAAGCGCAGGGGCAGACCCCGCAACAGCCACTGAACGGACATAGTGGGAGGACCTGATGGCCGAGCCGAAGATCGAACTCATCTGGGACGCCAGGAACGAACTGGGCGAAGGGCCGCTCTGGGACGTGCAAGAGCAAAAGCTCTATTGGCTGGACAGCAAGGGACCGACCGTCAATCGCTACGATCCGCGCAACGGCTCAGTGCAGACCTGGAAGCTCCCCTCGGACGTCGGCTCGATGGCCCTGCGCGAGCGCGGCGGCGCCATCGTCGCGCTGCGCGACGGCATCTTCGCCTTCGATTTCGATACGGGCACCTCGGAGCTCATGGTGGCGGTCGAGGAAGACAACCCACGCACTCGCCTGAACGATGGAAAAGTCGATCGGCGCGGCCGCTTCTTCGTCGGCGGCATGGACGAGGAGGAGACCGGGCGCATGGCGGGGCTGTACCGCTTCGACCCCGATCACAAGCTCACTAAGCTGGACCGGGGCATCGTGTGCTCGAACATGCCGTGCTGGAGCCCGGACAACAAGACCTTTTACTTCGCCGAGACCTGGGAGTACATCTTCGCCTACGATTACGACATCGACACCGGGGCGATCTCCAACCGGCGGATCCTCGTGGACATGCGTAGCAATCCAGGCGGGACCGACGGTTCGACGGTGGACGAGGAAGGCTATATCTGGAACGCGCAAGTCATCACCGGCAAGCTGATCCGCTACGCACCCGACGGGACAGTCGATCGCTCCATCGACTTCCCGGTGAAGAACCTGACCAGCGTGATGTTCGGCGGGCCCAAGCTGGACGAGCTTTACGTCACCAGCATGCGGCGCATCGTGCATCCGTTGAACGGGAAGTTCAGCCGGCCGGCGGCGCCCGAGCCGCTTGCGGGTGCCCTCTGGAAGGTGACTGGTCTGGGGGTGCGCGGCCTGCCGGAACCCCGGTTCGCGGGTTGAAGCGGCGGGCGGCAGAGTAACCGGGAAGCCATCCGATCATGGCCGCGATTGATCTGGTCAACCTGACCAAGAACTTCGGTACCCTGACGGCCGTCAAGGACCTGAATCTGCGGATCGAGGACAAGGAGTTTGTCGCGCTGCTGGGTCCGTCCGGCTGCGGCAAGACCACCACGATGAACATGATCTCAGGCGTCGAGCGGCCCACCGGCGGCGAGATCCGATTCAACGGGCGCGACATCGGCGACGTGGCGCCGGGCAGCCGCGGCATCGGCTTCGTGTTCCAGAACTACGCCATCTTCACGCACATGAGCGTGCGGGAGAACCTCGCCTTCGGGCTGGAGATCCGCCGCCGTCCGGCCGGCGAGATCGCGGCACAGGTCGATGCGATGGCGGCGCTGATGCGTCTGTCGGCGAAGCTCGAGCAGCCGGCGAGCCGGCTCAACGTGAACGAGATGCAGCGCCTCGCGATCGGCCGCTCCGCGATCGTGCGGCCCGACATCTTCCTGCTGGACGAGCCGCTGAGCAATCTCGACGCGGCCTTTCGGGCCGAGATGCGCACGGAGCTCAAGCATCTGCAGCACGAGATCAAGCAGACCATGGTCTACGTGACGCACGATCAGCTCGAGGCCATGAGCATGGCGGACCGCATCGCCGTCATGAGCGCGGGGGTTCTCCAGCAGTACGGCAGCCCGCTCGAGATCTACAACAGCCCGGACAATCTGTTCGTCGCCCGCTTCATCGGCAGTCCGAGCATGAACCTGCTGGCCTGCCGGCTGGTTTCGCAAAACGGCACGACCACACTCGATTTCGGAGGCGCCGGCGTGTTGAAGGTCGAGGACCCGCGCCTTCTGGCGCAATGCCGGCAGGCGCGCCAGCCGGCGCTCGTTTTCGGTGCCCGCCCGGAGCAGCTCGCTTTGCGCCCCGCGCCGGAGCGCGCATCGGCCGGCGAGGCGAGCCTGGTGATGCCGGTGACCTTCGTGGAGCGGGTAGGCGCGCGCACGATCGTTCACCTGGAGTGCGATGGGCGAGTCGTGAAAGTGGCCGAGAAGAACGGCTATCAGGCGCAGCTCGGGGCGCCCATGAGCATCGTCGTGCCCACCGGCGCCGCCCTGCTGTTCGACGCCGAGAGCGAGCGGCGCTTGCCGCAATAGGGCTCGTTCGTGGCCAAGCTCGAGCTGGTATCGGTGAGCAAGCGCTTCGGCAACGTCGTGGCGGTCGAGGACGTCGATCTGGCCGTGGAAGACAGCGAGCTGTTCTGCCTGTTCGGACCGCCGGGCTGCGGCAAGTCCACCATACTGCGACTCCTGCTCGGTCTGGAGATGCCCGATCGGGGTCAGATTCGCATCGGCGGGCGCGATGTCACCGCCTTGGCGCCCAAGGACCGCGATCTGGCCATGGTGTTCCAGAATCTGGCACTGTTTCCGCACATGAGCGTGCGCGAGAACCTCGCCTTCCCCCTGGTGGAGCGCGGCGTGGCACGCGCTGAGACCCAGGCCAAGGTGGCGGCCGTGGCGCAGACGCTGCACATCGAGCAACTACTCAGCAAGATGCCCGCGCACCTTTCGGGAGGCGAGCGCCAGCGCGTCGCGATCGGCCGGGCGCTCGTGCGCGACCCTCAGGCCTATCTGATGGACGAGCCGATCTCCGCGCTCGACGCCAGGCTGCGCGAGGAGATGCGGGTCGAGCTCAACCGGCTGCAGCGTCAGCTCGGGCACACGTTCGTGCACGTTACGCACGACCAGGAAGAAGCGATGGCCGTCGCGGATCGCTTGTGCATCATGAAGGCAGGCCGGGTCGAACAAGTGGGCACGCCTCTCGAGGTCTACAACTCGCCGGACGACCGCTACGTTGCCCGCCAGCTCGGCTCGCCGCCGATCAACTTCCTGGCGGGGCGGCTGCACGCGGGTGGGCACTTCACCGCGGATGAGATGCCGTTGTCCGCGCGCACAACGGCGGCAAACGGTAGCGGGGAGGCGGCCTGGCTCGGCGTGCGCCCGGAGGACATCGGGGTGTCCCGCAGTGCGGCCGGCCCTGCGTCGGTTGCTGCGACGATTTACGAAGTCGAGCCGCTCGGCGCCATCACCATCATCGACGTGCGCGTCGGTGAGCACATTTTCAAGGCGCAGCTCAGCGGCCAGCCCGACTTTGCCCAGGGAGAGCCGGTGCATCTGGACTTCGATCTGGCGAAATGCCACGTGTTCGACGGGCCTTCCGGCAAGCGCCTGACCACCGGGCTCGTGGCCTATTGATCACTAGTTCAATATGTGGCAGGCTGCCGAGAGCTCGCTTCTGTGACTGGCTCGTGTGAGGCGGGCACAACGATTCCGGGAGGAAGCATGAAGCCAGCGCCTTTCGACTACGAGCGGCCGACTTCGCTCGACGCCGTTCTCACACTCCTCTCCACCCGGCGCGGCCAGGCGAAGATCATCGCCGGCGGCCAGAGCCTGGTGCCGATGATGAACTTCCGCATGGCGCGGCCGGAGCTCCTGGTCGACATCAATCGGGTCCGCGACCTGGACTACCATCGGCGTGGATGGCGGCCAGCTGAAGATCGGCGCCCTCTGCCGCCACGCGACCATGCGGGAATCCAAAGTCGTCCAACAGGCCTGTCCGCTGATGCATGAGGCGTACGAATGGGTTGCGCACGGTCCGGTGCGCAACCGCGGAACCCTGTGCGGAAACCTGTGCCACGCCGATCCGGCCTCGGAGATGCCGGCGGTTGCGCTGGCAGTCGATGCGACGATGGTGCTGCGCAGCAGCGCGGGCGAGCGCAGCGTGCCGGCGGGCGGGTTCTTCCTCGGTGTCTACGAAACCGCGGCGCGGGAAGACGAAATGCTGGTCGAAGTGCGCATTCCCGTCGCGCCCAAAGGTCAAGGCTGGGGCTTCCATGAAGTGAGCGTGCGCAACGGCGATTTTGCGATCGTCGCTGCCGCAGCCACCCTGCAGCTCGACGGCGGCAAGGTAACCAAGGCAGCCATCGCACTGGCGGGGTGCGAGTCGCACGCCGTGCGCCCGAGCGCGGCCGAGCAGCGGCTGGTCGGTCGCAAGCCGGACGACGCGGCGCTGGCGGAAGTCGCCGCCGCGTGCGCCGCCGCGGTCAATCCGGCCTCGGACATCCATGGCGGCGCGGAGTATCGGCGCGATCTGGTGCGGGCGCTCGTCGCGCGCGCGCTGAGCGACGCACGCGGGCGTTGTGCATGAGCGCGCCCAGCCGGTTGAACGTACAGGAAAAGAGGGAGGAGCAGCGGTGGACGAGATCGAGATCACGCTGACGGTAAATGGGAAGGAGCGCAAGGCGCGGGTCGTACCGCGGCTCCTGCTGAGTGATTTTCTGCGCCACCAGCTGTCGCTGCCGGGCACGCACGTCGGCTGCGAGCACGGTGTATGTGGTGCCTGCAACGTGCTCGTCGACGGCGTGGCGCTGCGTTCGTGCCTGATGTTCGCGGTCCAGGCCGACGGCTGCGAGATCACCACGGTCGAGGGGCTGGGCAGCATCAAGAAGCTGCACCCCCTGCAGCAGGCGTTCTGGGAGGAGCACGGCCTGCAGTGCGGTTTCTGCACCCCGGGCATGCTGATTGCGGCGTACGAGCTGTTGACGAACAATCCGAACCCGACCGAGGACGAGGTCCGCGAGGCGATCTCGGGCCAGCTGTGCCGCTGCACCGGGTATCAGAACATCGTCAAGTCGATCATGTCGGCCGCGCAGAAACTGCGCACCGGAGCGGAGGTCGCAGCATGAGCAGCCATCTCGAAGGCCACGTCATTCCCCAGAGCCGCCAGCGCGAGAAGGCGCGCAGCGGGCTCAAGTGGATCGGGCAGGATCTCAAGCGGGTGGAGGATCCGCGGCTGCTCACCGGCAAAGGCAAGTACATCGACGACCTGTCCGTGCCGAACATGGCGCACGTGGCGGTGCTCGGCAGCCCGCACGGGCACGCCCGCGTGAAATCGATCGACACGAGCGCGGCGGAGCGCCTGCCCGGCGTGATCCTGGTCTATACCGGCAAGCAGGCCGCGGAGGAGACCGGCCCGGTGGCGAGCTTCTCCAGTCCGCCGGCAACCCAGCATTGCATGGCGATCGACAAGATCCGTCACGTGGGCGAGGTGGTAGCAGCCGTGGTGGCCGAAGATCCCTACATCGCCGAGGACGCGGTCAACCTGATCGAAGTGGAGTACGAGCTGCTGCCGGTCAACGTCGATCCGGAACAGTCGATCCACGCCACCGGCGCCGCGGTGATTCATCCCGACCGCGGCCCGACCAACTGCGCCTACGACCAGGAGTTCAAGTTCGGACCCGTCGACGAGGACTTCGCCAAGGCCGAGGTCGTAGTGCGGCGCAAGGTCAAATGGGGCCGCTCCGCGGGCCAGCCGATCGAGACGGTAGGCGCAATCGCCGAGTACGACGAAGGCAGCGGGCGGTTCACGTGTCACGCCAACACCAGCTTCTACAACGTGGTCAATTTCGTGATCGCCGGCGCGCTCAAGGTCTCGCCGACCCAGCTCAAGATCGTGCCCACGATCGCGGGCGGCAGCTTCGGCTCCAAGATCTTCACCCACAAGCACGTCGCGCTGACCTGCGCGCTGGCGCGTGCGGCGGGACGTCCGGTCAAGTACATCCAGGATCGCATCGAGAATTTCTTGAACTCCGATGCGCACGGCAGCGACCGGATCTACTACGCCGAGCTGGCGATGAAGCGCGACGGGACCATGCTGTCCCTGCGCTTCAAAGTGATCGACGACTATGGCGCCTACTTCCAGTTCGGAGTCGGTCATCACGGCAACGCCATGGCGCAGGTCACGGGACCTTACAAGATCAACAGCATCGGGATGCATTTGATCGCGGCGTTCACCAACAAGGGGCAGCAGGGGGCCTATCGGGGCTTCGGCTCGGAAGTGACCAACTTCCTGATCGAGCGCATGGTCGATGCCGCGGCGGACGAGCTGGGGATCGATCCCATCGAGCTGCGCAGGAAGAACCTGATCGAGCCGCACCAGTTCCCCTACGTGATCCCGACGGGGAACGTGTACGACAGCGGGAACTATCAGGGCGTGCTCGACAAGGCGCTGCAGCTGATCGGCTACGACGAATGGAGAGTGAAGCAGGCGGCGGCGCGGGCCGGCGGCAAGTGCCTCGGTATCGGGCTGGCCACCTGCCAGGAACGCAGCGTGTACAGCCCGACGGAATGGTGGTCGCTCAATCCCGTGTCCAATCCGGGCTTCGCGCTGACCAGCGTGCCGGAGGGCGTCTCGGTGCGGATCGACTCCTCGGGCAAGATCTTCGCGCAGCTCAACGCGCCGTTCTGGGGTAACAGTCCTGAAACGGTGGTAACTCAGGTGCTCGCCGAGCAGTTCACGGTCGATCCGTCCGACATCGCGATCGGCTATGCCGATTCCGATGCGGGCTTCAACGGCTTCGGTCCCGGCGGCAGCCGCTACACGGTCATGGTGACCGGTGCGATCGTGTCGGCCGCCGGCAAGCTGAAGGAAAAGCTGAAGAAGCTGGCTGGGCACATGCTCGAAGCCGACACCGGGGATCTCGAGTTCCGCGACGGCGCAGTGGGAGTCAAGGGTGTGCCGGAGATGCAGAAACCAATCTCCGAGCTGGCGCTCATGGGCAACTTCTTCCGCATGTCGTTCCCCGACACCCCGGAGTTCGACAGCGGCCTGGAGACGACCGCGGTGTACGACCATCCGCTCTCCTCGCCGCCACACCCGGAGCGCAAGCACCTGGGGATCTTCTATCCGATCATGGGACACATGTGCCATATCGCGGTCGTGGAGGTCGATCCCGAGACCGGCAAGGTGCAGATCGTCGACTACGCGGCAGTGCACGACGCCGGCACGATGGTCAACCCCAAGACCCTGGGCGGCCACATCCGCGGGGGTACGGCGAACGGGATCGGGACGGCACTGTTCGAGGAATACAAGTACGACCAGAACGGGCAGTTCCAGAACGCCAACTTTGCCGACTACGCGCTGCCCACGGTAAACGAGATGCCCAAGGACATGAAGATCGGGCATCTGGAGACGCCCTCCCCGTACACGGAGTACGGGATCAAGGGTGGCGGAGAAGGCGGTCGAATGGGTGCGCCGTCGGCGCTCGCACGCGCGATCGAGGACGCACTGAAGCCCTACGGCGTGCGGATCGACGAAGTGCCGATGCCGCCGAGCAAGCTCAGGGGCTTGATCCGCGCGGCAGCGCAGGCTCGCTAGCCCAGCGCTCGCCCTGCTAAAATCGCTGGAGATGCCGATTGCCGGAGGGTGAGCCAGTGAACGTCGCTACGAAACCCCGTCCCCAAGCACGTGCAGAGGACGGCAAGTCGTTGCCGGAGCAGGTTCGCCAGACGCGCGAGCAACTTGCCGGCTGCTATCGCATGTTCGCCCGGCGCGGCATGGACGATCTGATCTACACGCATCTCTCCGCCCGCATGCCCGGTCCGCAGGCATCCTTCCTGTTCATTGCGTTCGGCATGCTGTTCGAGGAGGTGACTGCCTCCAACCTCCTCGAAGTGGACATCGCAGGGGAGTCAATCTCCGGCGGCGGGGCGGTCAATCCGGCGGGCTGGGTAGTTCATCGGACGGTGTACGAAGCCGTGCCCGCCGCGCATTGCGTCATGCACCTACACACGGTCGCGGGCACCGCCGTGTCGGCGCAGCAGGCGGGTTTGCTGCCGATCAACCAGTTCGCCGTCACCCACCATGGGAAGATCGCGTACCACGACTATGACGGTCCCGGGCTGCGGCCCGAGGAGCAGAAGAAGCTCGCCAGTGCGCTCGGCGACAAGCCGATGATGTTCCTGCGCAACCACGGCACCCTGACGCACGGGCGCAGCATCGCGGAGGCCTTCACGTTGATGCACTATCTCGAGCGCACCTGCGAGATCCAGATCGCGGCGCAGGCGGGCGGCGGGGCGCTGGCAATGCCCCCGGAGAGTGTGATCGACAGGACGGTCCGGACTGCGCAGGGAACGGGCGATCGCAGCTTCGGTGAGATCGGATTCAAGGCGCTGCTGCGCAAGCTGGACCGGGACGATCCGTCCTATCGAACCTAGCTACGAGGGGAGGGTGCGGCCGATCATCCAGTCGGCGATATACTTTCGCCAACTGCAGCTTCACCAGCTCGCAGTCCGGCGAGCGGAGCTGGTTCACCACGTTGAAGTGATCGAGGTCCTGCGGGACCACCAGATCGACAGGATAGCCAAGCTCTGCCCAGCGGTCCCGCATCAGCCCGGATTGCCGGTGGTATTCATCGGACTCGTCGACGCCGACCACCAGCAGCAGAGGAGCTGAGCTCGGATACGCGGCTTGCACGGGGCTGTTGCGCCGCGCCTGCTCGGCCGAGAGCTTGAGCTTGCCGTTCAGGTACGATTGGCGAATCGGCTCCAGATCGAACAACCCGCCGATCGCGCAGACCCCCTTCACCAGATCTCGCGGCAGGTCGGCACCGAACGCCGGCCAGTCCGTCCCCAGCAGCATCATCGCGAGATGCCCGCCCGCGGAGTGCCCGCTGACGAAGATCCGCCCGGGGTCGGCCCCGCATTCGCGCCGCGCATTGCGCCACAGCCACGCGAGCGCGGTGCGATTCTGGCGCACGATCTCGTCCATGTCGTAGGCCGGCGCGAGGCCGAAGTTGTTGACGACCGTCGTCACCCCGTGCGGCCGCAGCCCTTCGGCGACGTAGCTGTAGTCCGATTTGTCCAGCGAGTACCAGTAACCGCCGTGAATGAAGACGCAGATCGGGGCGCCGGGCCGCTCGGCGGGAAAGACGTCGAGGGTCTCGACGGCGCTGCCCCCGAACGCTACGTCGAGGAGACACGGCAGCTTGCCCCGCGTCTCCTCGCTCCACCTCTTCCAGCGTTCGAAGTGCTCTACGTAGTCCGGAAAGCGCACCCGGTTGTTGTACTGGGCATCCAGCTCGTCCTGGCCGTAGTCCAGAAAGACTGCGCTTCCAGCCATCCCAGCGCCTCAGGCCGCCTTGCGCTGCTGCTGGCTCACCCTGCGCGGCACAGGCCCCTTGTAGCAGTGCCCGTCCTTCATGACCATCAGCAGGTTGTCGCGATCCTGCAGGATGGTCACGTCCTGGGTCGGATCGCCGTCGACCAGCAGCAGGTCGGCCAGAAAACCCTCTTTCACCTGGCCCAGCTCGTTGCCCATGCCCATGAGCTCGCCGCCCCACTTGGTCGCGGACATCAGCGCTTCCTGCGGGCTGAAGCCGTACATGTTGACGAAGTGCTCCAGGTCCCTCGCGTTGGTTCCCACCGGATTCCACGCGAAGCCGTAGTCGCCGCCCGGGAGAATGCGCAGACCCCGGCGCTTGAGCTCGCGGTACAGCGCCGGGCTCGTCTCCAGCATCTTGAACATGCCCATCTGGGTGGCAACTTCCTTGGTGATGCCCCAGTCGGCGGCCTCGTAGGCGGTCGCGTGGAGCAGGCCGATGGCGGGGGCGAGAAAAATCTCGCTCTTCTTCGACTCCAGCAGGTCGATCGCTTCCCCGTCGGCGAAGTCGCAGTGATAGATCACGCGGAAGCCGTACTTGACGGCCAGCTTTACCGCCCGGTTGGCGCGAGCGTGACACGACAGCCAGACGCCCCACTCGTGCGCCTGCTCGGCTGCGGCCGCGATCTCGGCCTCGGTGTAGGCAAGGGCTTCGCCGAAACCGTTACGCACGAAGTTGTCGCCGGAGAGGTTCACCTTGATGGTGTCCACGCGCTCGCGGATCAGTGTGCGGACGGCCTTGCGCACCTCGTCCACCCCGTCGGCCAGCCATTCGATGCCGGTGTGGAACATGTGCATCTGACGCTCATCGCCCAGCCCGCCCGTGGGCGTGATCTCCGGCGAAGCCGCTTTCATGCGCGGCCCCGGCATGCGGCCCGCCTCGATCTCGTTGCGCAGGGCGACCTCCAGCCTGGGTTTGGACGTGGCGGCGGAGTACAGGCTGGTGAACCCGCTTTGCAGCATCAGTTGCGCGTTCTGGTAGGTCCTGAGCATGTGCTCCTCGGGCGGGATGTCGCCCAGTGCGCGCAGCGTGGGAATGTCGATATAGGTGATGTGCGCATGCGCCTCGCACATACCGGGCATGAGCGTCGCGCCGCCGCCGTCGACGACTTGCGCGCCGTCCGCCGCGATGCTGCGCTTGCCCTTGGCCACGGCCTTGATGCGCTTGTCTTCCACCAGCACTTCGCCGGGGAAGGTCTCAGTGCCCGAGCCGTCGAAAATGTTCACGTTGGTAAGCAGGGTTGCGGTCATCTTGGTTCTCCTCCTCAGGAACGATCACTCACGCGGTTGCAGGGGATTATGCGCCGGCTGGCCGTTGGTTGCGCGAATCGGATGCGATGGGGATTGCGTAAGGCGGCGTGCGGGCACCGATCCGGTCGTGCCATGCTCCAGGGAGCTCTTCAGGGCCGAGATTTCCGTCCGCGTGCGCCACGTACGCCGTCGCGACCGCGAGCAGCAGGACCGCATCGTCAGGCGCCATGTGCCTGATACGCAGCCGCCACTTGCCCGGCCCGGACAAGGCTACGTTACAGGGATTTGGACACCCGCCCAGGCAGGTCAGCACCCTCAGGCGGAAGCGAGCGGCAGACACCCACTCCTGCCACAACGCGGCGATGCGCTGTGCCAGCTCCTCGCCCTGCGTCTTTCCGAGCCAGGTCCTGCCGTCGGCGAAACGAGGGCAGGTCCGGCACACCATCAATATGTGCGAGGACACGGGCAGGATGTGCGGGGACGCCGGGACGATGTCCAGCGGCTCGGCTTGCTGTCCCGTTAGCATGGGCAAAGCGGCAGTAGGCTGCCTGGCTGAGTACAGGCGCGAGGGCCGTCAGGACACGGTTTCCACGCGCGGCATCTTCGCGTAGTCCTCGCCACCCCAGTTCGGGTCGTCCTGGATGCCGAAGAAGTTCAGCTCGATGGTCAGTCCGTCGGGGTCTTTCAGCAGCAGCTGGTAGAGCTGGAACTCGCGCAGATAGCGGGGCCGGAAACCGACGCCCATCGCCTCGAAGCGCTTGCTGAAACTCTCCGGGTCGGTGGCCAGGAAGGCGATGTGATCGACCACGCCGCTGTTCCGGGTCGCCGCGTCGGGCGGGGAACCGATGTAGTAGATTTCGGCGCGGGGCACGCCGTGCGGACCCATATGGACCTGAACTTTGCCGTTGGCGCCCAGCCAGTATCCGGGAAACGGCAGATCCGGCCGCGGCATGACCTCCATCCCCAGGACCTCGATGTAGAACTGCTTGGTCTTCTCGAGATCGTTGGCGCGGACGAAGTAGTGATTGAGTTCGGTTATGGGCATGTTCCCCCCTCATCGCTTGAACGATTGGCGGCCCGTCCGGCAGGCCTGCCTCTTGGAGGGATCATACCTCAAGCACCGGGCGGAGGAGGCACATCGAGGGAGGGATCCCGAAAGAACGCCTCGATCATCTGCTCCGACACGTCTTCGATCCTGGCGGGATTCCAGCGCGGCGCGTTGTCCTTGTCGACCAGCAAGGCCCGCACGCCCTCCATGAAGTCGCCCTGCTGAAAGCAATGGCGAACCATGCCGAGCTCCATGCGAAAACAGTCGGCGAGGCCCATGGTTCGGCCGAGCTGCAATTGCCGCGCGGTGACCGCCATCATGAGCGGTGAGCGGGTGGCGATGACCTTGAGCGTCTGCCCCGCCCACTCTGCGTATTGGGGCCGCGACTCGGCCTGCAGCGACTCGATGACGGCGCGGATGTCGGGTTGGGAGAAATGCAGGTCGATGGCCGGCCGCACTGCCGCGAGCGTCGGCTCGGGCAGCGTCGCCGTCCCCAGTGGACGCAGGACCTGGTCGATCTCGGCGAGGTGGTTCTGGCTCCAGCACAGCGCGCCAAGGGCGTGCTCGAAGGTTTCGACTGCCTCGTGGGGCAGGTACGCATCGGCTAAGCCGGCATACAGCGCGTCGGGCGCCCGAATCGAAACGCCGGTCAAGGCGAGGTAAGCCCCAAGCCCGCCGGACAGGCGGGACAGGAAGTAGCTCCCGCCGACATCCGGGAAGAGTCCGATGCCCACTTCGGGCATGGCCATGCGCGTGCGATCGGTCACCACGCGCAGGCCGGCGCCTTGCGCAATGCCCATGCCGCCACCCATGACGATGCCGTCCATCAGGGCGATATAGGGCTTGGGATAGCAGTGTATATAGTGATCGAGCTGATACTCCGTGGCGAAAAACTCGTGATGCAGGCTTGCGGATGAAGTAAAGCTCTCATAGATGGCGCGGACGTCACCGCCGGCGCAGAACGCCTTGTCGCCGGCGCCCTTGACCACGACGGCAAAAATGGCCGGGTCCGCTGCCCATTCCCGCAACTTTGCGTGCATCAGGTGGACCATGCCATCGGAGAGGGCGTTCAACGCATCCGGCCGGTTCAGGGTGAGAAATCCGACATGGTTGCGCGCTTCGAACAGCAGTTCCTGGTGCATGGTGTGGGGTTCTGTAGTCAGGCGAGGCTGCGCGTGATCACCATGCGCTGGATCTCGCTGGTGCCTTCGTAGAGCTGGGTGATCCGCGCGTCCCGATAGTGGCGCTCTACCGGGTAGTCTTCGAGGTAGCCGTAGCCGCCGTGGATCATGCCGTGTCGCGGATCATCCTTTGCTCGTCGGTGTAGAAATCCATTTCAACCTCCCGGCCCGGAAGCGGCCGGGTCTGCGTGGATCATCTGCATCGTCGTTGCGATAGTCCGAACCTCCGCACCCTCCAGCAGCCCACGGGCGGCAAGCAGATCGTGCAATTGCGGGAGATTGTAGTGGGGCACGGCGGGATACAAGTGATGCTCGACGTGATAGTTGACGTGGTGCGGGAACAGCAGCGGACGCGCAAGGAGCCAGGCGGCACTGAAAGCGGGCAGATGGGTTCGCGCGGCCGTAAGCGGTGACGACAAGTCGGTTGCCGCACCGTGCTCGCAGACCGCCCGCAGTCGAAGGATTGCCTGCAACACCGTAACCGCAGGCAGCACCCAGAGCAGGAGATACAGTGTCAGGCCCGGCCATCCGCCGAGCCAGAGCATCAGCACCGGCAGCGTGAGTTGCAGGGCGATGACGAGCTTCTGGTCGGATCGAGCCGCCGCGCGCAACCGCAAAGACGTGTCCGCGAGCGGCTGGGGCGCGCTGTCTGCGGCCGTGCTCTGCGCGGGATTGCCGAAGAAGTAGGCGTAGGTCTTCGCCGCGGTGAGTCCAGTGAGATCCTTGAGCAGCTTCCTGGTCAGATACCACTTGCCGCGTGGATACCCGCCGTGGAGCGCCATGTCCGGGTCCTGCGGACCGTACAGGTGGTTGTGGTGCAGGCGGTGGATCACCCGGTAAGTGCACATGGACAACCCGGCGGCCGCGGCGCAAGCACGGCCGACCAGGTCGTTGAGCCCGCGGTGGTCGAACAGGCGGTAGTGCGCCGCATCGTGCGACAGGATGAACAGGGCGTGCTGCTGGGTCGCCATCACGACGACGGCAGCGAGCGCCAGCGGCCATGACCAGAGCGCGCTCGCGGCGCCCGCCGTTACGACGATGACCAGCCAGGTCTGCAGCACCGCCGTGGCCGAACGCCAATTCGAGATCCGGGTGAGGGAAGCGAGGTCTTCGGCCGTAAGACGCTGCCGCGCTGCGTTGGCGGACGCGCTGCAGGCAGCGCCACGTCCCAATGGCGCTCGCCCGTCATCGCGGAACTCCTCGCCCCGCAGGCGGGGGTACGGCTGGTCTTCGTTCGGGCCCGGATTCATGGTTCGGTTCTCACTGCGAATAGTAAAGCCCAATGGGTTGATCGTGTGGACGCGGTGTCCCCGCGGCTGGGAAAGGCGCGAACTATGGATCGCTCGCACGCGCGCCGCGATGCCGGTGGCGCTCAAAATGCGTGATCGAATTTGCCATGATCGGGATTCGGCACAGGCTGATCATGGTCCAGAGATGGCGCCGGAATAGAGCAAGAACGTCCAAGTAGTTCACAAGAGTGTCCAAGACTGCCTCCTGCCGGTGGGGCTAGGCTGCAACGTCAGATTGTTGCGCAAACCAGGCTGGCTAAGTCGGGTTCGCGCGATTCGCATTGGGACCCCGCACCGGTCAACTACAGACGTGTCGGGACACCGGCAACCAGCCGTGGGACGCCGCTGGACCCGACCGCACAGGACAGATGATGAATGTGACCAAACTCTGGCTGCTTCTCCCGCTGGTTACGACTCTATGGGCATTGAGTGGCTGCGGGCAGGGGAAGTCTGCGGTCCCCTCGACCCCGCCCCCGCCGCCCGTGTCGGTGGCCGAAGTGGTTGCAAAGCAAGTCAACGAATGGGATGAATTCACCGGGCACCTCGAAGCCGTCGAGAACGTGGAGGTTCGCCCACGCGTATCCGGCTACATCGACCGCATCGCCTTTCGGCAAGGCGCGGAGGTGAGCAAGGGCGATCTCCTGTTCGAGATCGACCCTCGTCCCTTCCGGACCGAGCTCAACCGCGCCGAAGCAGACCTCGCCCGGGCGCAATCGCAGTTCGAGCTGGCGCACAGTCAGCTGCGCCGTGCGCAGGAACTGCTCAAGCAGAACTTCATCTCGCAGCAGGCCTACGATGACCGCGTGAGCGGCAGTCGCGAAGCCGCAGCCAACATGAAGGTGGCGGAAGCCACGGTGGCCAGTGCGCGTCTGAATCTGGACTACACCAGGGTCCGCTCACCGGTCGCCGGCCGGGTGGGTCGTGCCGAGGTGACAGTCGGGAACCTCGTCATCGGGCTGGGCGGCGCCAACGCCACGCTGCTGACCACCGTGGTTTCTCTGGACCCGATCTACGCTTACTTCGAGGGCGACGAGCAGGCCTATTTGAAATACAGCGAGCTGGCGAGAACCGGAGACCGGCCGAGCTCTCCTTCGGCGCGAACTGCGATCTATCTCGGTCTTGCCAGCGAGCAGGGCCACCCGCACAAGGGGTATGTCGACTTCGTCGACAACCAGCTCAACCCCCAGACCGGCACGATCCGAGCCAGAGCGGTGTTCGACAACCCAGACCGGGCGTTCACGCCTGGCCTGTTCGCGCGTTTGAAGCTCGTCGGCAGCGGGACCTACGACGCGATACTGATCAGCGATCGCGCGGTGGGTACCGATCAGAGCAGGAAGTTCGTACTGGTTGTGGGCGCGGACAGCAAGGCGATGTATCGGGAGGTCAAGCTCGGACCCGTCGTCGACGGCCTGCGGGTGGTCAAGCAGGGCTTGAAGCCCGGTGAGGTGATCGTGGTGAACGGCCTGCAACGGGTGCGGCCCGGCGATCCGGTGACACCGCAGAGGGTGCAAATGGAAGGCGCCTCCTTGACGGCCGCGAGTGCAGCCGGGCCGAGCACGGTCCAGTGAGCACCCGGCGATGAACTTCTCGCGCTTTTTCATCGACCGGCCGCGATTTGCCGCTGTTCTGTCGATTGTCATTTTCGTCGCTGGCCTGATGGCGATCGGGCGGCTGCCTATCAGCGAGTATCCCGAGGTCGTCCCGCCGTCGGTGGTCGTGCGTGCGCAGTATCCCGGCGCCAACCCGAAAGTCATTGCCGAGACCGTGGCTGCGCCGCTCGAAGAGCAGATCAATGGCGTGGAGAACATGCTCTACATGTCCTCGCAGGCCACCACCGACGGAGCGCTGCAGCTCACCGTTACGTTCCGGCTCGGAACCGACGTCGACAACGCCCAGGTGCAGGTGCAGAACCGGGTCGCGCAAGCGCAGCCACGATTGCCGGAGGAGGTGCGACGGCTCGGGGTGACGACCATCAAGAGCTCGCCCGACCTCACGATGGTGGTGCACCTGGTATCGCCCGACAATCGCTACGATACCGTCTACCTGCGCAACTACGCGCTGCTCAATGTCAAGGATGTGCTGGCACGCATTCCCGGCATGGGACAGGTCCTGCTGTTCGGCGCCGGGGACTATTCCATGCGCGTGTGGCTCGATCCGCAGAGGATCTCCGCACGCGAGTTGACGCCCGGGGATGTCGTGCAGGCGATCCGGGAGCAGAACGTCCAGGTGGCGGCCGGATCGGTTGGTGCCCCGCCTTTCTCGGGCAGCACCGGCGCGGAGTTCCAGCTCTCGGTAAACGCCCAGGGCAGGCTTGCCACCGAGGAGGACTTCGGCCAGATCATCATCAAGGCCGCGGCCGACGGGTCGGTCACGCGCCTCTCGGATGTCGCACGGATCGAGCTCGGCGCGAGCGAGTACGCGCTGCGCAGCCTGCTCAACAACAAGCCGGCGGTCGCCATTCCGATCTTCCAGGCGCCCGGGTCGAACGCGCTCGAGCTCTCGAACAACGTGCGCAAGACCATGGCCGAGCTCAAGCACAGCTTCCCCGAGGGGGTCGACTACAGCATCGTGTATGACCCGACCAGCTTCGTGCGCGACTCCATCAAGGCCGTGGTGGAGACGCTCAGCGAAGCGATCTTGCTGGTAGTGATCGTAGTGATCCTGTTCCTGCAGACCTGGCGTGCCTCCATCATCCCGCTGCTCGCGGTACCGGTCTCCATCATCGGCACGTTCGCGCTGATGCTGATGCTCGGCTTTTCCATCAATGCGCTGTCCCTGTTCGGGCTGGTGCTGGCCATCGGCATCGTGGTAGACGATGCCATCGTCGTGGTCGAGAACGTCGAGCGCAACATCGAGGCAGGCCTCAGTCCGAGGGACGCGACCTATAAGGCCATGGAAGAGGTGAGTGGTCCGATCATCGCGATCGCGTTGGTGCTGTGCGCGGTCTTCATCCCGATCGCGTTTGTGAGCGGCCTGACCGGCCAGTTCTACCGACAGTTCGCGCTCACCATCGCGATCTCGACGGTGATCTCGGCGTTCAACTCGTTGACCCTGTCACCGGCGCTTGCGGCTTTGCTGCTGAAGGGCCGTGACGCGCCCAAGGATACGCTGTCACGCTGGATCGACCGGCTGTTCGGCTGGGTGTTCCGCCCGTTCAATCGCCTGTTCAAGGGGGGCGCGGTGCGCTACAGCCGCGGTTTGTCGGGCGTGTTGTCGCGCAAGACAGCAGCGATGGGCGTCTATTTGATCCTGATCGTGTGCACGGCCTTCCTGTTCAGAATCGTGCCGGGCGGCTATGTGCCGCAGCAGGACAAGAACTATTTGATCGGCATCGCACAGCTTCCCGACGCCGCTTCCCTGGAGCGCACGGAGCGCGTGATCCAGCGCATGTCGTCGATCGCACTCGAGCACCCGGGAGTCAGGGATTCCGTCGCGTTTCCCGGCCTGTCGATCAGCGGATTCTCCAACGCACCGAACGCGGGAATCGTGTTCTTCGGGTTGAAGGACTTCAGCGCTCGCACAGGCGCGGGACTGTCGGGAAACGAGATTGCCGGCGCGCTCAACCAGAAGCTGGCTTCCATCCAGGATGCCTTCGTGTTCGTGCTGCCGCCCCCGCCGGTTCAAGGCCTGGGGACCAGCGGCGGATTCAAGATGATGATCGAAGACCGTGGAGACCTCGGCTTGCAGGAGCTCTACGGCGCGACGCAGGCGCTGATGAACAAGGCGCGGCAGTCTGGCGTGATCAACCCGTACCAGACGTTCTCGAGCTTTCAGATGAACGTGCCGCAGCTCTACGCCGACGTGGATCGCGTCAAGGCCAAGCAGCAAGGGGTCGCGATCACCGATGTCTTCGAGACCATGCAGATCTACCTCGGCTCGCTCTACGTCAACGACTTCAACCGTTTCGGCCGGACCTATCAGGTGATCGCGCAGGCCGACGCGCCTTACCGGCAGAAGCTGGAGGACATCTCGCAGTTCAAGACGCGCAATAATCGCGGCGAGATGGTGCCCCTGGGATCGCTGATGCGAGTCGAGCACAGCTATGGCCCCGACCGCGCGATCCGCTACAACGCCTACGCGGCCGCGGACATCAACGGCGCTCCCTCGCCCGGCTTCAGCTCGGGCCAGGCGCAAGCGACGATGGAGGCGCTGGCCAGGGAGACCCTGCCCAACGGCATCAGCTTCGAGTGGACGGAGCTCACCTATCAGCAGATCCTCGCGGGCGACACGATGTTCGTCATCTTCCCGCTGTGCGTGCTGCTGGCGTTCCTGGTGCTGACGGCTCTCTACGAAAGCTGGACGCTTCCGCTCGCGGTGGTGATGATCGTTCCGATGGGGCTGCTGTCGGCGATCTTCGGCGTCTGGGCGTTCGGGTATTTCGGCCGGGGCGGAGACAACAATATCTTCACGCAGATCGGTTTCATCGTACTGGTCGGGCTTGCCTGCAAGAACGCCATCCTGATCGTGGAGTTTGCGCGCGAGCTCGAAACGCGGGGACGAGGCATCGTGGCGGCCGCGATGGAGTCCGCACGCCTGCGGCTTCGGCCGATTCTGATGACTTCGCTGGCTTTCATCATGGGCGTGTTCCCGCTGGTCGTCACCACCGGGGCGGGCGCCGAGATGCGGCGCGCCATGGGGATTGCGGTGTTCGCGGGAATGCTCGGCGTCACGCTCTTCGGTCTTCTGCTTACGCCGGTGTTCTACGTCTTGCTGCGTAGTCTGGGAAAACTGGAGAGGGCCGGCGATCGGCTCGCCGACGCTCAGACCCGAGCGGGGTGAGCGGCCGTACGTTCACTGCTGGTCGTCGGGCAGCTCCACCCAGTTGATGTCGGGCGAGGCCTACTTCAGCCAGTCGATCTCGCGCGCGGTGGCTGCGCCGACGAGCACCTGATCGGGGCTCTGGGGAACCTCGCGGTTCGACACGCTGGCCCGCTGCAGTGTCTACCGCCGGCGCCGCCCCGAGCGCACACCCCTACCTGGCGCTCGCCCGCGAGGGGCACGATGATGGCGGGGGCGTGCCGGGGTACGTGGAGCGTGAGTTTCGCCGCTATCTCGAATGCTGCATCCCCCGCTTTCGCGGGCGCGGAGTCTACTCGCTCACGGCTTCGCCCGCGCTCGGCTAGCCGGGAGTGCGGGCACGGGGTAGTTCAAACAAAGCTCGTGGGCTCGGTCCCAGCGCGCACCCACCAGATAAGACGGCCTTGGCTCAATGCAAGCTGGTCGAATCCTTGCAGCGGCGACGCCGGTTCCGGCACACCTCTTGCGGCAATCGGTGCCGTCCTTAACGTACAGTGAGGTTTGACATATGAAGATCCGGTGCGTTGTTGCCATGGCGGCGTTCGTGCTCGCTAGCCCCGCCCTCCCTGGTGAGGTCGACAAAGGTGCCGTCATCGGCGGGGCGGTGGGCGGTGGTGTGGGCGCCGGCGTCGGCTCGAAGGTGGGAGGCACGAGCGGCGCCGTCATCGGTGGAGCGATCGGCGGGGCAGCCGGCGCAGCCATTGGGTCGAGTGCGAGCGACGAGCCCAAAGAAGTGGTCAAGGAAAAGGTGGTGGTCAGGGAACGCGTCATCGAGAAGGAAGTGCACGTGACGGAGCCCTCGGGCCCTCCTGGTCACAGCAAGGGAAAGAAGAAGGGCTGGAAGAAGCATCACGACTGACCCGGCAGGACCGCCAGTTCTCCGACGGCCCGCATCGCGGGCCGTCTGCGTTCTTTGCGCGGGTGGCGTACAAATGATCCCACACATCACGCGCTGCCGATACTGTCAAGACGCCCCAGCGTGGATCCAAATCAAAGGACTGGCCGCTCACCGTGTGGCGACCGCCGGCCGAACCGTCGCGCCCAAGCGACCTCTGCTGTGCTTGACCACGATCCAAGTCCCTGTTTCTCCATAGAAGTGATGGAGGAGTACGCGAATTGCTTCTGTCGGAGCTGACGCCCGCCGCCGCACTTCACAGCGCAGTCCGCGGTGGATGCCACGCGAGCGTCGAAGCCTGAAAAGGGCAACCCAATCCGAAAGGGTGGGACGCAAAGCCAATGGCCTAAATCCCTACGGGGACATGGCGGCATGGTTGCCAGGCGAGCGCGCGGTTGTGGTGTGCGCAGAGCGACAGGGAAGTTGCGTTGCGGCCTGCAGTTCTTGCCTCGGGCCTCTGCGCGTTCCTTTCCGGCTGCGCCGGTCGTTCGACGCGCCGCGCAAGCAATCCTGGTTGTCCGCCTTTCCGTTGGCTATCGCCGGCATCCTTGCATGCCGGCCGGGTTTCGTCGACAACCGGGGAAATGAAATGGATTGCACTCAGGTTCGTACGGCGCGGTTGACCGCTGCGATTGCCGCTGTCTGCTCGTGCGCCTTGCTGATTCAAACAGATTCGCATGCCGCCTCGGTTACCCTGGCCTGGGATACCGGAGCCTCGGGCACGGTCGGTTATACCGTCTACTCCGGCGAAGCCACACGCGTCTATTCGAACCGCAACGATGTGGGGACCGTGACCACGATCAAGGTCGACGGCCTCCTGGAAGGCGCGACCTACTATTTCGCAGTGACGGCCTACGACGCGGCGAGACTGGAGAGCAACTACTCGAACGAAGTCAGCGCGACCATTCCCTATGCGCCTCCAGTGGTGGCTTTCAGCGCGAGCCCTACCAGCGGAACCGCTCCAACGAACGTGACCTTCAGCAACACGACTACCGGTCAAGTCACCCAGTGGGCGTGGAGCTTTGGAGACGGAAGCACCGGCAGCGAACAGTCGCCGACGCACGCCTACTCCGCGGCCGGAAGCTACTACGTGACCTTGACTGCCACTGGGCCGGGAGGTACCGCAACCAAGACACTTGGGACGCCGATTCAGATCGCTGCGCCGTCTACGACCACCACGACGACCAAGAAGGGGAGAGGCGCGAAGCGACGATGAGCGCTTTCAGCGTGTAGCTCTCTGATGTAGTCTCGTAGCATCTTAGAGGGGCTCTCTCGGGCGGCGGGTTCGGACCGCTTGCACACGCGGGCCAGCACCCGCAGCGCGCTGGCCGCGACCGGCGTGGGTTGGGTCATCCCGGTGACTGCTTCGAACGGCTCCGCGCAACGCAGCGGCGGCGCTCGCCCGCACAACGTGACGCAGCTGATCTTGAGCTCGACCCACCGCGTCGGCGCGCACAACGGCATGAGCGCGCACGTGACCTTCAGCGTGTTCGACAGGTGAACCGAAGCTCTAGTCTAATCCTACAGCCCGAACCAGCGCGCGCGCCGGCTCGAACCGAACAGCTCCTTGTCGGCGCGCAGGCTCTCCGAAGGCGCGTGATACGTCCCGGTCGCCTTGGGACCGGACAGGAAGTCGACCTCGACCTTGCCGATGCGGCCGCCGCCGAACTCGAGGTAGCAGGTTCCGGCGCCCGGGTTGCGCCCCGGTTCGCCCACGCCGCGGATCCTCGCGATCAAGGTCTTCGCCACTGCAGCCGCCGCGGCTTCGGCGAAGAGGCCCGCCTTGGGAACACCGGTCGCGGCGATGTCGCCAACCGCCCAGACGTCGGGGAACTTCGTCTCGAGCAAGCGCGGATCGACCGGTACGAACCCGTCGTGCACCATGCCTGCGACCTCCACGACGGCGGGCGCGCGATGCTTGGGAATCCCCAGGAACAGCTCGTAGCCGAGCTCCTTGCCGTCGTCGAGCACGGCCACGCCGCGTGCACGGTCGAGCGAGGCCACCTTGTGTCCCGGGCTGAAGCGAATGCCACGCTCGGCGAACGCGGTGAGCAGCGCCTGGGAGGTTTCCGGCGACGGCGGCACCGGGCTCGGCAGCGGCGACACGATCTCGATCTCGCAATCGCCGCGCACGCCGCGCGCGACCAGCATGTCGTGCAGCATCAGCGCGCATTCGCTCGGCGCCGGCGGGCACTTGTAGGGCGCCCCGCAGATCCCGATCACCACCCGGCCGCGCACGAACGCGGGCAAGCGCTCGCGCAGGTTGCAAGCGCCCTCGACCGAGTAGAACTCGTCGTGGCCTGCGCGCAGGCCTGGTGTGGCGGCGAAGTCGTAGTCGGCGCCCAGCGCTACGACCAGGAAGTCCGCGTCGTAGCTCGCCGCGCTGGTGGTGACTCGCCGCGTGTGCGGATCGATCGCGGTGACCGTCTCCTGCGCGAAGCGCACGCCCGGCTTGAGGAAGCGGCGATACGGCAAGCGCACCGCTTCGAGCGTGGTCCGGCCGAACATCACGTCGAGCTTGGCGTAGCCGAAGACGAACGCGTCGCTGTCGTTGATCAGTGTGACCGCGATGTCGTCCGCGAACTCGTCGGAGAGCAGCGTGGCCAGCTCCATGCCGGCGAACCCTGCACCGAGGATCGTCACTTTCGGCTTCACGCTGAACCTCCGTAGCTCGCGCACCCGGCGCGGGCGCAAAGGCGAGGAGGATACACGAGTTTCTCGCGTCCCGGCTGCGCCGCGCCGGTGCTTCAGCGCGCCGGCGCGCTCTCGAGCATCTCGGCGCTGCGTAGCGCGTGGATCATCAGCAGGTCGGGCGGCTGGCGCGGGACGTGGCGTAGCGCGTCCAGATACGAACGCGTGTCGAGGAGGTCGCACACGTCGTGGCCTTCTGGTTTCCGAGCGCGCTGGTCCTTACGGGACTGAGTATGTGATAGACGGTGGTACAGTATCTGTGGTCTGACGGCTCACATGAACAGAGAAACGACGAATGCTTGCGAACTCACGTCCCAACTCCCAACGGTCATCGCCTCGTACATCAAAGCGTGTTGCTTGGGCGCCCGAACGAGCGTCCCCTATCTAGAACCCGACCGTCCGCTTCAGAGAAACTCGAGGGACCGCTATGGGTCGCTATGTAAAGCTTTGCATAGCGACCCCTATGTATAGTACTCAACTATGCATAGTTGCGTATTGACAGGATGCGCGTGACCCAGGCGGAGCGCGGCTCTTGGCGAGGTCGAGGCGGCGACATTCTTTGCATAGTTTCGAGCATCTGAAGTACCGTGCGTGCTGGCTCGTCCGAGACGCTATGCGACAACATTCGGCACTCTCGCACCCGGGCGGCATCCGATGCCAGGTGACGGTGGATCTGCGTCGTCCGTAGCGATCTCACTGCACTGCGGTCTACCGCGGATCACCGCTGAAACTATGCAAAGAACGAGGCGTGGCCTTGATCTCGCCGCACAATCAGGCGGCCGGCGTCCTTCTATCTCAGCTCTACGACCTATACATAGTTCGACATCTATGCATAGGGGTCGACCTCAGCCAGTCGACTCGCCCGTCTCTTGTCGGCCAAGAACTGACGGTCGCTCTGATTTACCACAGCTCTCAGCTCGGCTACGCCCGTGCTTGCCGTTCCGCCAGAACACGGACCCTCCGGATTGGAACGCGAGTACAGAACGCTGGCAACCCGTAGACTGACGGTTACCGCCATGCAGCGTATCCCGCTCGGCGATATGATGAAGTAGTCCAGTAAGCCGCTGATTTGGTTCCTAGATAAGCCAAAATCCCGAAACAAGCCCATCCGGGATATGCTGCATTCCTGCAGTTGATTTCAAAGTTAGATGCCATGTGGCGGTTCCACATTATCAACGCACTCAAGGTCGCCGTACTCGGGCTCATCGCCGTGGTTGCCTGGTTCTTAGCGTCGTGGATTCTTGGGGGTGACCACGGCACGCCGGCATTTGGCCGCGAGCCCTTTGGCTGGAGTACTGGGTTCTTGGCTCTGTGGGCGGTGTTACTTCTCGTCGGTGTTGGCATAGCGACGCCGCTGCTGTGGGGTGGGCGCAAGACGTCGGACTCCGGGGATTCTTTCCCACAGGACTGGGGCTGATGGCATCTAACACCTATGAGGCCCCGGTCTGTCAAGGGACAAAGGAAGTTCGCCGGAAGATAAGGGTCTTCCGCTACTGGGTTCACGCTCTGGTCGATCGCGCTTGGTGTGACCGACTTGATTTCAAGCTCGGGTTTTACAGGGACGCCTTGCAGCGTGTCCTGCACCAAACACCTATCGAGGGTCAAACTCCACGGCCGCTGAAGCGTTGGCAAGGTGTGGAGCTGTGGCAGCGTGTCTGCCACGCCCTAGAAACGATACCGTTCCCTCGTACCGGCCCACTCAAAGGGTCGGGTTCGAGCTCCCGGAGGAGCCCTCCAGTTAGTGCCGGGCTCGGGTGAGGGGCAGCACACGTCAAACGCATCGATCCTGTGGCGTGTTATCGGGTGCAGCCGCAGCGGCGCGCCAATCAACGCGTCTGGCTGCCGGGACACGGTCCATAGCCGCTCGCACGTGCTCACAGGCACACACGGATGGTGTCAGCGGCTTCTCGAGCAGGTTTGTCCCTGGTGGCTCCAGTTAGGCGTCGAGCTGCGCCGGCGGCTGCGAATCAATCCTGGTAGAACTTGTGCGGGTCGAAGATTCTGTCCTCGCTTGAGCATGAAGTACACCGCGCGGGCGAGCTTGGCGGCCAGGATGGCAAGCGCCTTGCCCTTGCCGTGTCTTTTTTTGAGCCGCTCGTGCAGCTGCTGGGCGGGGGCATTGCCGCGCAGGAACGTCGCGGCCAGCTCCCCGAAGATCCACTTCAGATGCGCGTTGCCGATCTTGCCCCCGGCATGCCCCAGCAGCTTGCCGTTCGATTCCCGCCCGGGCTTGACCAGCCGGCAGTAGGACAGGAAATCCTGCACCCGCGCGAAGCGCTCGATGGTGCAGATCTCATAGACGATCACCAGCGGGATGATCAGATCGGCCCCGTGGATCGAGCGCAGCAGGGTGAAGGCCTTGCGGTCATGCTCCTTGGCACAGGCCCGGATATGCCGCTCGAGCTTGGGCAACAGCGCGTCGTACTGCTCGATCATGGCCAGATCCGAGTGCCACGGAGTTACGCACCTGGGGATCGGGGAAGTGGGCCAGCAGCCCCTCGCGCTGGCAGCGCTGGCCCAGCCGGCCCTCGAAGGGGGGCAGGTTGTACTGGCTCACGGTGTTCTGGATATGGGTGATGAACTCCGAGCGCTTGCGCATCAGGTGACACCTGCGGCGCAGCAGATCGCGGGTGGCGCGCATCTGGGGTGGATACACATAGGCCTTGGCCAGCATCCCGCCTCGCAGCAGCCCGGCGATCTTGTGCGCGTCGATCTTGTCGTTCTTGGCCTTGCCCCCGTGGATCGCCCCCATGTACTGCGCGTGCCCGAGCACGAAGGCAATGCCCTCGCGCTGGCACAGATCGGCCAGCCAGTACCAGGTGAACATGCACTCCACCGCCACCACCAGATCCTCGCGGAAGGGCTTCACCGCGGCCAGGAACGCCTGCGGGGTGCACTCCAGGTTGCGCGAGAAGCACACCTTGCCGGCCGCATCCAGGATGCACAGGTACATCTGGCGGGCGTGCAGGTCGATGCCGCAGTAGTGCTTGTGCTGACGGGTATAGAATTTCATCTGAGGCCTCCTTTTCGACTCGTGTCGGACGACACCCTTAGGATGGTAGATCGACCCTACCAAGCCCGCCGGAAACGGAGGCCTCCCCCGCTTCGCGCCGACTGCCGGCCTCCCGGCAGCGCGATCTCGCCCTGGCTCACCGTGCTGGCTGCAGCGCTGCCCGCCGCCGGCTGGCGCGGGTCAAGGGCGGGCGCAGCCCGGCGCAGCGCACCCTTGAGGCGCGCCAGCCGGCCCATACGCTGCCTCATGGTCGGATGCGGCGCTCTCTCGCATCCGACCATGAAGACCCAAGCGGCGCACGCAAAGGCGCACACGCTGCGACTGAACATGCGTTCGACCGCCAGGACCAGGTCGTCCCAGAAGACCCGTCAGTGCGGCCACAAGCGCTTGCACGGTGCAGAGCATTTTCTTGCGATGGTGGATCGAAGTGACCAAGCCCGGCAAAACGCGGGGCCTCGTATCAGTATCAACCCAGTTAACGCGGACGCGCGCGCGAGCGCTGCGCATTGCTACGGTAACCGGGCGCGCGCCGGTTACTGGGGACGTTTAGAAGGCAGTCGCCCATGCTGACCTTGCTGGTTTGGATACTCGTAAGCGTGCTCATCCTCTGGCACATCTACGGCGCCGCCATCGCAAGTTGGCACATTGCCAAATCAGAATTCTTCGAGCCCTTGCAGAAAACCGCGCAGCACCTGATCGCGTGGCTTCTGCCGATTGTGGGTGTTGCACTCATCCTTCATATGCTTGGTCCGGATGTGCGGAAGCGTCGCCCTGGGTGGTTCCCATTGCTGGAACCCCTTGTGCTCGCGGGTTTCGGGATATCTGTTGCGAATGCAGTGGACTCCATCGCCCCTGTTGACGCTGCCTCTGAACCACCAGCCGATTCCTCTCATAGTGGCGATGGGAATGATTGAGATGCCTTCTAACTTTTGGCTCGAGCGGACGCGCCGGAAGCAGCGTAGTTCTTTGCTTGCGTGGTGCCGGCGCGCCGCTCAGCCAACATGTTCGGCCTCAGCGGACACGGCGTCGTGAGCGTATGATTCTGCAACGGAAAGACGAGGTCAGTATGTCAAGCCAGCTAGAAACCGTTGAAGCCGAGGCGATGAAGCTCACGGCTGAGGAACGCGCCCAGCTCGCGGATCGATTGATTGCGAGTCTGTTCGAGGATGCCGAGATCGAGGATGCTTGGGAGGTCGAGGTTGAGCGTCGCGTCGCAGAGATCGAGGCAGGCCGCTCTAAGTTGATCCCTGCTTCGGAAGCGATCGCGCGGGCCCGAGCCGCAATCAAGTGACCCCGTCGGTTAGCCCCGAAGCGGAATGGGAGCTAACCGAGGGAGCGCTCTTCTATGCTCGGGAAGGCGGCGCCGAGCTTGGTCTTGCCTTCATCACAGAGTTCGAAAGAACTCTCGTTCTCCTGACTCGTCATGCGCAGCTTGGTGCACGGTGGAGAAATCGACGCCGCATGCCGCTGCGTAGGTTCCCATACAGCATCATCTACTATGTCCGAGGTGACGAACTGCGGGTCGTTGCGTTGGCTCACCATCGTCGCCAGCCAGAGTACTGGGCGCGTCGGAAGTAGCCGGAGGCCGAACAAGCCCATCCAGCGGACCGTTCAACAGCGCCGCTGTTGCCCGGCCGCTGATGGGCAGCGTTCGGCGTCAATCGAAAGGAAGGCATGAAAATGACACGCGTCCGAGTTGAGGGCTTTACCATCTCGCTTGACGGATACGGAGCTGGTCCGAATCAGGACATCAGGAATCCGCTCGGCGTGGGCGGGACAGATTTGCACCAGTGGGTAGTCCCGACACGCACGATCCAACGGACCCTATTTGGCGCCGACGGTGGCACAACGGGGATCGATGACGACTTCGCTGCGCGGGGCTTCAAGAATGTTGGCGCCTGGATTCTCGGAAGAAACATGTTCGGACCGATTCGCGGTTCCTGGCCCGACATGAACTGGAAAGGCTGGTGGGGGGACAACCCACCCTATCACGTTCCAACTTTCATCTTGACTCATCACGCGCGCCCGCCCATCCAGATGGAAGGCGGAACGACATTCTACTTCATCACGGGCGGTATTCACGAGGCGCTTGACCGGGCGCGCTACGCAGCCAACGGAATGGATGTGCGCATTGGCGGCGGACCTAACACTATCCAGCAATATCTTCGTACGGGCCTCATCGATGAGCTGCACGTCGCTATCTCGCCGGTCCTGCTGGGCGGGGGAGAGCGACTGTTCGAGGGGATTGACGTGCGCGCTCTGGGATACGAATGCGTTCAGTTCGTTGCGTCGGAGAAAGCCACCCATGTTGTACTCCGGCGCCAAGGGCACAATGACGCCTAACCGGTTGCAGCGGACGCTGCTGCGCCGCCGCTGAACCGGAACGTTTAGGCCCTCGTGCGAACCGCAAGGCGCCGTTTGGTCCGCGGTCGCCGTAGATCTAAGGAGGTTTCCATGTTTTCATTCAAAGTCTTCTGTCTGGGCTTCCAGATCGACTCACATGGTATGGATTTTGTGGAGTTCATTGACGCGGAAATGTCGGCCGAGCCAATGCCCTTGGACCGCGAGCGCATCGTTTTACTGCGGCGTCGGGCGGCTCATCACGATGGAGAAGTGACATGGATAAGCAAGCAAAGAATACGATTTGCCTTTGGTACGATGGCGACGCGGAGGACGCGGCGCGATTTTATGCCAAGACCTTTCCCGATTCATCCGTTGGCGCGGTGTACCTCGCGCCGGGAGACTTTCCGTCCGGGAAAAAAGGAGATGTGTTGACGGTCGAGTTTACGGTGATGGGAATTCCCTGCCTCGGGCTCAATGGCGGACCCGCGTTCAAGCACAACGAAGCATTCTCGTTTCAGGTCGCAACCGCTGACCAGGCCGAAACCGATCGTTACTGGAACGCAATCGTCGGCAACGGCGGCGAAGAGAGTGCGTGCGGGTGGTGCAAGGACAAATGGGGCTTGTCCTGGCAGATTACGCCGATCGCTCTGACCAAAGCGATAACCGATCCCGACCCCGCCGCCGCCAAGCGCGCGTTCGATGCGATGATGGAGATGAAAAAGATCGACATCGCTACAATCGAGGCGGCGCGCCGCGGTTGAAGTTGCAATCTTCGAAGCGTGCATCTCGGAAGCGCAGGGGAACGTCAAGGCGGAAATCTACGATCATTGATCATGGCGCGCTACGGCACGGCTGCGACATAACCCGCCGATGCAGTGGACCGAGCCGCGCGGGTAGACTTCTTGTGGTTCGAGAGACGGTGCGGCGCCGGCTCGGCCACTGATTGGCCCTACGTTAGAGTGATCGACGGGGTGTTTGCGGTGGGCGAGGACGGGCAGGTCCAGTTCGCCGAGGCCGCCGCGCTGACACCCGAAGACCTCGCCGCGGTGCAGCAGCAGGTGCGCGCTCGGGTGTTGCGCTGGTTCGCCCGCGCCAGCCATCTCGACTCAGCCGATGCGCGCGACATGGCCGGCTGGCACCACGGCGGGGGCTTCTCGCTGGATGCCTCGGTGCGCATCGACGGCCACGACCGCGCCGGGCTGGAGCGGCTGCTACGCTAGTGCGCGCGCCCGCCCTTCGCGCTGGAGCGCCTCGAGCAGCTCGCCCACGACCAGCTCGTCTATCGCTTCCCCAAGCCTTGAGCCCGATGGGCGCACTGAGTTGCGCCTCACACCTCTGGAACTCATCGAGCGTGTGGCCGCGCTGATTCCGCCCCCTCGCCTGCACCGCCACCGCTATCACCGGGTGCTGGCACCGAATTCACCACTGCGTGCGCAGGTCACCGCCTTGGCACGGCCGGCAACCCCGCTCTCGCCCGCGCAGCACCCCGAGCGCTCTCCCGCGCGCCTGCTCTGGGCGCTGCTGCTGGCCCGCATCTACGAGATTTTCCCCCTGCGCTGCCCGTGCTGAGAGTGCGCGAAGCGCTATTACAAATGAGCAGCAGGTAGCCAAGTCACGGTATTGGTCCGGGTAATTTTACCCCTCCCTGAAATTACTCGCGAGTAATTTCAGGGAGGGGTAAAATTGCCCGATCCCCTCTGGCGGTCGGCACGTGGCAACCCTCAGGCGCTATCTCCAATCCGCGGTCGAGCATGATCTCGCCCGCAGGATGGTCTTCGTCGGCGGACCGCGGCAGGTGGGCAAGAGGCAGCTCGGCAAGACGATCATCACTGATCCGGCCGCGTATCTCAGCCTCGACATCCCGGCCCACCGCGATGCGATCCTCAGGGGCGAGCTGCCCCCCACACCGACGTGGTTTTTCGACGAGATACATAACGCTCGAGCGCTGGCGTCGCGGCGACGAGGTCCCGATGCGGGAAACGAGGAGGACCCTGCTTCGGCGTCACCCCCCGCCTTGCGGCCCCTATCTCACCTTTGCACCGCGTTCCAACAGCAGCGCGCGCAGCACCGACCGATGACAACGTGATTCGTCCCCGCAATAGCAGCCGACGGAGAAGTCCGTCTGATGGGAGAGGGCGGCGAGAAGATCGAGGGTGGCCCGGTTCGCTGGGGTAGCCATCTCGGTACGGTATTTCCGCATGAAGCGGGCCCATTCGCGCTCGTTGCTCGCACCCTGCGCAAGCTTGACCGTTTCGGCGCTGGGCGCGAGAGTAGGTAACCAGACATCGTAGAAGTTCTTCGACGAGTACTCACTCTTCGAAACACCGCGAGGAGGACGCCGCACCGTACCAACACGAAGGCCCTCGCCTGGGAATCGATCGGCGCCGAGACGTACGATTCGAACGGTCATTGCAGAGACCTCGATAAAGGATAGCGAAACATGACTGCCAAACCGGTAACACGAGCCACACCACCCCCGGCCTTCGGCCGACCCCTCCTCGTGAGCAGCAGTAGCCCGCGGGGCGGGCAGGTGGCACCAAAAAAGCCCCTCTCCCCCACGCAGTGGGGGAGAGGGCTGGGGTGAGGGGGCTTTCGCGAGCCTCGTGTACTCAAGCACATACGTGGGCTTTCTTGAGAGAGGAGAGGAATTCTCCCCTCCTTTTTCAAGGAGGGTGGCACGCGAAGCGTGACGGGGTGGTGGGTAGAGGCGAAGCGGTTTGTCATCAGGAAGTTCCTGCACCCCGGCGGGGTGGCGTTCGCGCAGCCTGTCTTGCCCTCTCCGTCCGACCGCGGGCAGCCGCTTCGCCGAGGCTGCCCGGCTTTACCTCGCGACCGGGCCGTCGTACGCTAATGCTTCGTTCGATTTCAGCATAGGAGGAAACGGATGGCAGACTCGCGCACGATCGACGTCAGCCGCGTAGATCACATCGGCATCCGCGTCAAGGATCTGAGTCGCGCCATGGATTTTTACCGCGTCCTGGGCTTTGAGCTGCGGTGGAAGGACACCCACGACGCCGTGGCCATCATCCGCAACGCCCGCGATGTGGAGATCAATCTCGTCTACAACGCGAACGCCGATGGCGGCGGCAGGAACATCCTCATGGACGTCGGGGAGAAGTATCCCGGTTACACGCATGTCGCGCTCCAGGTCGAATCGATAAGCGCCGCGATCGAGGCGCTGAGGGCGAACGGAATCCGAATCACGCAGGGGCCCGTCTCGTTCGGCCAGGACGGTCACGTTTCGGTCTTCGTGCGCGACCCTGACTTGAACGTCGTGGAACTGAGGGGGCGCGAGGAGGACCTGTCCTCGCTCGGCGGCGTGACCGCATATAGTCCCGAGAACTGACCGGTCTCGGAGGCAGAGTTCGAGCCAACCGGAGTCGCGTGTGCAGCTGGTGTTGAGCCTGATCGAGCAATACGGCCTGTGGCTGGTGTTCGTCGCCGTGCTGGTCGAGCAGCTCGGCGTGCCGATACCGTCCTATCCGGTGTTGATCGTCACCGGTGCGGTATCGGCGCGCGGCGACTATTCGGCTTCCGCGGTGATTGCGGTGGCGATCGTCGCCTGCGTCGTCGCAGATCTCGTTTGGTACTACGCCGGCGCGCGCCTCGGTCGGAGGGTGTTGCGGGTGATGTGCCGCATTTCGCTGTCGCCCGACAGTTGCGTGCGGCGCACGGAGACGATCTACGAGAGATGGGGTGCGCCCTCGCTGATGATCGCCAAGTTCGTTCCGGGATTCGCAGCCGTCGCGACCGCGATGGCGGGCGTGGTGCGCACGCGCATCAGTGCCTTTGTCTTTTTCGATGCCATCGGCGCGCTGCTGTGGGCCGGGGTGGGAGTGCTCATCGGCTGGCAGTTCCGCAACGCCATCAACGAGGTGCTGGACGCCCTGGACCAGGCGGGCCGCGTGGGACTCGTGGCCATCGTCCTCGCCTTTGTGCTCTTCGTTGTCGTCAAGGCCTGGAGCCGCTATGCCTTTCGCCGTCAGCTTCGAATGGCGCGCGTGTCGGTGGACGAACTGAAGCGGATGCTGGCGGATGACACGCCACCCTTAGTCGTCGACGTACGCTCGTCGACCAGCCGCAAAGATGGCGCCATACCGGGCTCGACCTGGGTCGACATGCAGGCGCTCGACGCAGGCCTCGATGCTCTGCCGGTCGCGGAAGAGGTCATCGTTTATTGCGCGTGTCCGAACGAGGCTTCCGCGGCGCAGGTGGCGAAGCGCTTGATGCAGCAGGGTTTCAAACGCGTGCGCCCGCTGTCGGGCGGCATCGAGGCCTGGGTCGCGGCCGGCTATCAGGTCGAAACGCCGGCCCACGCCCCGGTCGATGCATGACGTAGACTAAACGAATTCACGCCCACTCCTCCCGCGGCCGGTCGAGGCGCAGTTGCGTGGTGCCATCGGGCTCAAGGCCTGGGGAAGCGATAGACGAGCTGGTGGTGGGCGCGCTGCTCGAGCCGCTCCACAAGACGGGTACTTGCTGCTGGACCGCACGAAGTTCGCTGCCTCGTTCGCGGCGGATGTCGCCCGGGACAAGGCCGAGTTCATGGCCGACTCGCAAGTCCCGTGGGGCCTCGATGCCCTCAACGGCGCAGTAACCGTCCCGGCGTGGAGGACGAAGCCGAGCTGGTACCTGGTCGCGACCGAGGACAGGATGATTCCGCCTCCCGCGCAGCAGACCATGTCCAAGCGCGCGGGTTCGACGGTTGCGGAAGCGAAAGGCAGTCACGCAATCTACGTGTCGAAGCCGGAGGCGGTCGCCGCGCTGATCGAAAAGGCCGCTGAAAGCGTGCACCGGAAGCAGCGCTAGAGGAACGGTAGACAGCGCCCCGTGGACGAGCGAGCCGTCGTCCGCGCGGCAATTCAGTGCAGGATCGTTGGCATACAATGAGGACTCAACGCTACCGCAGACCCCAATGCATCCGACACCTCCATCTTTCACTGACGTTTTGCAAGCTCGCCGCCGTATCGCGCCGTTCCTGGCGCGTACGGCGCTCTATCGCTACGCCTCGCTGGACGCGCTGCTGGGCTGCGAAGTCTGGGTGAAGCACGAGAACCACCAACCGGTGGGTGCGTTCAAGGTGCGCGGCGGCGTCAATCTGATCGCTTCGCTGTCGGCGGAAGAGCGCAGGCGCGGCGTCATCACCGCGAGCACGGGCAATCATGGGCAATCGATCGCATTCGCGGGACGCGCCTTCGGCGTCGAGGTCACGATCTGCGTTCCAGAGGGGGCAAACCCCGGCAAAGTCACCGCCATACGAGGCCTGGGTGCGCGCATTGTGGAAGAGGGCGCCAAATTCGATGATGCGGCGGCGAATGCGCACAAGCTGGCTGAGGAACACGGCTATCGCTTCGTTCACTCCGCCAACGAGCCGCTGCTCATCGCCGGGGTGGGAACCTATGCCTTGGAGATGCTCGAGGATCAGCCGGATCTCGACGTGATCGTCGTGCCGGTCGGGCTCGGGAGCGGCTGCGCCGGCGCGTGTCTCGTCGCGAAGCACATCAACCCGGCCATCGAGGTGATCGCGGTGCAGGCGGCGGCATCCCCGGCCGTGCATGCCTCGTGGACCTCGGGCGCTATCGAGAGCCGCCCCAATCGGACATTTGCGGAGGGTTTGGCCACCGGCAAGGCGGCAGAGCTGACGTTGGAGATTCTGCGCCAGCATCTCGACCGCTTCGAACTGGTGAGCGAGGCCGAGATCCTCCAGGGAATGCGCTGGTGGATCGAGCATTGCCACACACTCGCGGAATCCGCTGCGGCTGCCGTCCTCGCTGGGGCGTATCGGCTGCGCGAGCGCCTGCACGGGAAAACAGTAGGCGTGGTCTGCTCCGGCGGCAACAGCTCCGTGGAGCATCTACGCAGGGCGCTGGGTTAGCGGCGCCCGGAGCGCGATCTCTCCAGGGTGGAGAGGTCAAGGGAATCCCCTCTCCCCTTTGTGGGAGAGGGCTGGGGGGCTGGGGTGAGGGGAGAGCGTTAGCGAGGGAAGTCTTGGAGCGAGGCGAACGCTCTTCGGTCTTCTGCTTACGCCGGTGTTCTACGTCTTGCTGCGTGGTTTGGGGAGACTGCAGAGGGCGGGCGGCCGCCGGCTCGTCGACGCTCCTACTTCAGCCAGTTGATCTCGCGGGCAGTGGCTGCGCCGACGAGCACCTGATCGAGGCTCTGGGGAATGTCGGCCTCCCTCTGCGACAGGGGAATGCGGCCGCCCATGACCTCGGCGTACTCCTGAGGCAGCAGCGGGTCCTTGTGGGGCTCGGCGTAACCGTCCGGGTAGGCCGGCAGGTTGCTGCCCGACAAGGTGTCGTACTTGTCGGTGGCGCCGACCGTGTGCAGCAGCTCGTGAGCGATGACGACGTTGTTCTGGGCCGCCTGCTCCTCGGAGGCGAAAGCGTTCACCACCCCAATCAGCCCTTTCTGCAGCCCCAGCGAGTGGGTCACGCTGGCGACTTGCTCGGGGTCGTGGTAGAGGACGAAGATGCGCACGTCCGGGGCAGGGCCGTCGAAGGCCGCATTGCGCCAGGCCCATAGGCGCATTTGCAGACTCCACAGCGCGATCTGCAGGGCGTTGCCACCGAAGGGCGGATCGGGCGGCCGGCCGGAGATCTCGGCGCCGAGATAGACGTCCACCGGCGCGTACGCGGACACGCCGTAGCGCTGCGCCTCGCTGCGCATGAACTCCGCGATCGGCTGGAAGGCGTCCTTGTGCAGCCCGGCGATGTAGGCAGCCGTGCCTGCACTGCCGTCGGCATTGATCGGGAACATCATCACCCGCAGCGGATGCTCCCACGACGTGCTGCGCACGCGCGTGAGCCAGGTCCCGACCGCGACATTGATCAGGATGAGGACGAGGACGACGATACGGATCAGGCGGAACATTGGGCTGGTCGACCGGACGGCATCCCGTCCCATGCAGCAAGCGGGAAGCCGGACCGTTCGATGCAAAAGCCAGGCCTGCTGCGGCTCACCACCCCGTCACGCTGCGCAGCGTGACGGGGTGGTGGACTTGCCCGAGGAGGGGCCGGGATCAGCGGTCAAACAGACCGGAGAGGTCGACCGTATAGCTGGCCGCAACCCTTGCGCCTTCGGGCCCGCAGACCATGATCGTTTCACCTTCAGGATCGACGATCCAGACTTCCCTGGCGCCGGCCGAAAGGTAGGCGTGGCGCTTCTCGTCGATTTCCTTGGTGGAGTTGGATCTTGAGAGCACCTCGATACAAATCTCGGGGGCCTTCTGCAGGATCTTCTCGCGTCCGTGAGCGGCAAGGAAGTCCGGCGAACACCAGACCACGTCGGCAATGGGCGTCCCTGCGCCCTCGACTGCAATGGCACCCTCCTGAATGGATTCGCCCCCGAGGGAAGCTACCAGGAGCCGGCCCAGACGGGCGGTGCCACAAGAGTCAACCAGCTGCAGCGGTTCAGGCTGTGGTGCCTACACTCGCTCGATCAGCGTAGCGGTCGCCTGGCCGTGACCGATGCACATCACCTGCAAGCCGAACCGCCCGCCCGTGGCCTCCAGGCCTGCGAGCATCTTCGCCATCAGGCCTGCGCCGGTCGCACCCAGCGGATGGCCGTGCGCGATGGCGCCGCCCCAGGGGTTGACCTTCTCCATCGGGATCTTGAGGTCGTGCGCCCATGCCAGCGGCACGACCGCGAAGGCCTCGTTGATCTCGAACCAGTCGATGTCCGCGACCGAAAGCCCGGCTTTCTTCAGAGCCAGCTCGGTTGCGGGTATCACGCCCGTGAGCTGCATCATCGGGTCGGAGCCGACCACCACCCGCGCCCGAAAGCGAGCTCTCGGCTTGAAGCCGTCGGCCTTGGCGACCTCGGCATTGGCCACCAGCACCGCGGAGGCGCCGTCGGAGATCTGGCTGGAGTTGGCCGCCGTGACCACCCCCTTGCCCTCGGGCCGGAACGCCGGTTTGAGGCTGGCGATCTTCTGCTCGTCCAGTTGCGCGCGTACGCCCTCGTCGCGGGTCAGCGTGATCTTCTGCGCCTCGGGGCCCACGCCTTCGGTAGGGAGGATCTCCCTGTTCCACCCCTCCTGCTGCGCCCGTGCGGCACGGCGGTGGCTCTCCTTGGCGAACTCGTCCACGTCACGGCGCGAGAAACCCCATTTGTCGGCGATGCGCTCGGCGCTCTCACCCTGGTGGATGAGCTGATGCTTGTCGAACAGCGCCGGGTTGAGGACCTCGAAGCCGTGCGCGCCTTCGCGCCCCAGGCTGATATCGAGGAACATCGGCACGCGCGACATGTTCTCGACTCCGCAGCCGATCGCGTAGTCCATGTCACCCGCCGCCACGGCTTGCGCTGCGAAGTGGACCGCCTGCTGACTCGAGCCGCACATGCGGTTCAGCGACACGCCAGGCACCTTGACCGGAAAGCCGGCCAGCAACACCCCGAGCCGACCGGGGTTCGCACCCTGCTCGCCGGCCAGCGTGACTGTGCCGTCCACCACGTCCTCGATCTTGTCCGGGCTGATGCCCGCGCGCTGCACCAGGCCATTTAGAGCGTGCGCCAGCAGCCCGTCCGGGCGTTGCTCTCGCAGCGCGCCGCCGCGCCGGCCGAACGGTGTGCGGACTGCTTCGAGGATTATTGCTTCGGGCATTTTCATTTTCCTCCTTCTTAAGCTCGTCACCGCCAAGGACGCAAAGGAAAACAAGTTCAAGATAACCTATGAGAGAGCGACGAAGCCGAGCTTGAGCCTGGGCCGCGCCCCCTCTCCCCCGCCCTCTCCGACCAGGGGAGAGGGAGTTTCGTTGCATTCCGGGCCGCGGTGCCCTACGCCTGAGTTGCTCGGTGTCGGTCAATAGGAACCTCGACCTGTGTCTCTAGGTTTTCCTTGGCGTTCTTTGCGTCCTTGGCGGTGAGAGCTCGCCTCGAGCTCTCAGCCCCGAGAAAGCTCGCGGGCGATGATATTGCGCTGGATCTCGCTGGTGCCCTCGTAGATCTGCAGCACCTTGGCGTCGCGGAACAGTTTCTCGACCGGGTACTCGGTACTGTAGCCCATGCCGCCAAAGATCTGCACCGCCTCAGTGGCAGCGGCCATGGCGCTGTCGGCGGCAAACACCTTGGCATAGGCCGCCTGCCGGGTGTTGCTTCGGCCAGTGTCCAGCAACCACGCGGCCTGATGCAGCCAGCAGCCGTGCCGCCTCGGTGCGCACGCGCCATGTCGGCGATCTTGTGGGCGATGGCCTGGTGCTCGATGATCGGCTTGCCCATGGTCTGGCGGGTCTTGGCGTACTCGAGGCTTTCGTCCAGGCAGCGCTGCATCAGGCCCACGCCGAGCGCCGCAATGCCGGGACGGGAGCGGTCGAATACCTTCATCGCGATCAGGAAGCCGGCGCCCTCGCCGTCGAGCAGGGCGCTGGCCGGCACTTCGACATCGTTGAGGAACACCTCCGCGGCCGGATCGGCGCGCTGTCCGAGCTTGCCCAGCGGCTTGCCGACGCTGAGCCCAGGCGTGTCACGATCGATGAAGAACGCGCTGATGCCCTTGTGCCGAGCCTCGGCGTCGGTCTTCGCGAATACTCACGAACATGCTGGCGAGCGGCGCGTTGGAGATCCACACCTTCGAGCCGTTGATGACGTAGCGGTCACCCTTGCGCTCGGCACGGGTCTTGATGCCCGCGACGTCCGAGCCCGCGCTGGGCTCGGTCACAGCGTAGGCGCCGAACTCCCCGGCCAGCATCCGGCCGAAGGCGACCTTCTTCTGCGCGGGCGAGCCGGCAACGTGGAAGACGTCTCCAAAGATCGCATTCAGGCCCAGCCCGCCGGCAATCCCGGCGCAGGCCCAGGCCAGCTCCTCGCCGACGAGGATCTGCTCCAGCACGCCCCAGCCGCTGCCGCCGTGCTCGTTGGGGATGGTCATGTTGGTCACCCCGACCTCGCGCGCTTTGGCGGCGACCTCCATCGGGAAGCCCGCCTCGCGGTCGCACTGCGCCGCCACCGGCAGGATCTCCCGGCGCGCGAACTCTCGCGCCGTGTGCTGGATCAGCTTCTGCTCGTCGCTGAGTTCGAAGTTCATAGGTGTTCAGCCGCAAGACGCCAAGGAACCACATGATCGGGACATGCCGCTCGAAGTGATGTGCTCCTTCCCCCTCCCGACGGGAAGGTGGGGATGCCTGCATGAAGCGCCGGCATCACCACAGCGCATGACGGTGCACCCCCACCCTGGCCCTCCCCCTGAAAAGAAGGGGGAGACGAGCCAAGGTTTGGCGCCTTGGCGCGTTGCATCCAGCGTGCATGGTGTTGCAGCCCACTTCCATTCGCGATACTTCTCGCGCAGGGCCGTCTTCAAGAACTTGCCGGTCGAGGTGCGCGGGATCGCCTCCACGAACAGCGTAGGCGTCCGGCACCATCCACTTGACGAACTTCTGCGCCAGATAGCTCTTGATGTCCGCCTTCGCTCGCCTGCGCGCCGGGCTTGAGCACGATCACCGCCAGCGGCCGCTCGGCCCACTTGGGATGGGCCACGGCGATGACGGCGCACTCCAGCACGGCCGGATGCCCCATGATCGCGTTCTCCAGATCCACCGAGCTGATCCACTCGCCGCTCCGACTTGATCAGGTCCTTGGTGCGGTCGGTGATCTTGATGAAGCCCAGCGGATCGATCGAAGCGACATCGCCGGTGCGCAGCCAGCCGTCCGCCGCGAAGCTCTCGGGCGTGGACTGGTTGTAGTAGCTGCCGGTGATCCATGGCCCGTGCACCTGGATCTCGCCCACGCTCTTGCCGTCCCAGGGCTGCTCGCCGTTGTCGCCGATCGCACGGATATCCACCAGCGGCAGCGGATAGCCTTGCATCGCCATCACCGCGAAACGCTGGTCCTCGTCAAGCGCTCCTGCTGCGCGGTGAGCTTGGAGATGCTGGCGACCGGCGAAGTCTCGGTCATGCCCCATCCCTGGATGATCTGGATCCCCAGCCTGCGCGTAGGCGCGGATCATCGCTTCCGGAACCGCGGATCCGCCCACGGTCAGGCGCAGATCCGGGGTGCAGCTTCCACTTGCCCCGGTTCTTCTCCAGGATCTGCACCATCGGCAGCCAGATCGTCGGCACGCCCGCACGAGATGGTGACCTGCTCGCTCTCGAGCAGCGGGATGAGGTCGTCGGGATGCAGATGCGGGCCGGGAAACACCATCTTGCAGCCGAGCATGGCCGCGGTGTAGGGCACGCCCCAGGCGTTGGCGTGGAACATCGGCACGACCGGCAGCATCACATCGCGCCCCGACATGCCGATGGCATCCGGCATCGCCTGGGCCAGCGAATGCAGCACCTGCGAGCGGTGCGAGTACACCACGCCCTTGGGCTTGCCGGTCGTGCCCGAGGTGTAGCACATGGCGCACGCCTCGTTCTCGTCCATCTGCGGGTAGTCGAACGCGCCGCTCGCCGTTCTCAGGAACGCCTCGTAGTCCTGCATGTCCGGCCGGCACCGGCTTGCCGGTCAGCGGCACGACGATCACCCGCTCGATGTTCAACCTTGTGCCGGAACTGCTCGAACAGCGGCAGCAGCACGTCGTCGACGATCAGGAAGCGGTCCTGCGCGTGGTTGGCGATGAAGGCGATGTCGTCCGGCGCGAGCCGCAGGTTGAGGGTGTGCAGCACGCCGCCCGCGACGATCGCGCCGAAGTAGGTTTCGTAGTGCGCGTAGTGGTTCCACATCAGCGTGGCGACGCGGTCGCCGCGCTTGAGCCCCGCCTTGGTCAGCGCCTCCGCCAGCAGCCGCGAGCGCCGGTAGAAATCGGCGTAGGTGTGCCGGTGCAGGGATTTGTCCGGCATGCGCGAGACGATCTCCTGCGCGCCGAACAGCTTGCCCGCCCGCTCCAGGAAATGGGACAGATTGAGCGGGACCTGCATCATGGTGGACTGCATTTCTACTCCTCCTTCGCCGCGTCTTTCGCGCGGCTGCTATTTTCAATCTACGACCAAGCTTTCACCGCCAAGGACGCAAAGGACGCAAAGGAAAGCCAAACCCAGATAACGCTATTGGGTCTACGAGCGGTCGCGCACGCCAGAACCCTGGCCGCCGTGTCCGCTCGAGCAGCAGTCCCCCTCATCGACGCCCTCTGGCGCAGGGGAGGGAGCCCCATTCGAAGCCGCTCTGCCTGTCACGACCTTGCTCTTGACTCGAGGCTTCGACTTTTCCTTTGCGTCCTTTGCGTCCTTGGCGGTGAAAGAATTGCGCTCTAGTCAGTAGTCAACACAACCTTGCCGCTGACGCGCTTGTGCAGCACCTCGTTCAGCGCCTCGGCGGCACGCTCCAGCGGATAGGTGGCGTGGATGTGCGGCTTGACCTTGCCGGCGGCGAACAGCTGCATCAGCGCCTCGTTGTTGCGGCGGTTGTGCTCCGGCTCGTTGCGCGTGAACGCGCCCCAGAACACGCCCACGATCGAGCAGCCCTTGAGCAGGGCGAGATTGAGCGGGACCTTCGGGATGTCGCCGGCAGCGAAGCCCACCACGAGAAAGCGGCCGTTCCAGGCCATGTCGCGCAGCGCCGGCTCCGAGTAAGGCCCGCCGACCGGGTCGTACACGACATCCACGCCCTTGCCCGCCGTGATCGCCTTGACCCGGCCGCGCAGGTCCTCGGACGGCGTAGTTGATCAGCTCGTCGGCGCCGTGCTGCTTGCACACCGCGAGCTTCGCGTCGCTCGATGCGGCCGCGATCACGCGCGCGCCCATCGCCTTGCCGATCTGGATGGCGGAAAGCCCCACGCCACCCGAGGCACCGAGCACGAGCAGCGTCTCGCCGCGTCGAAGCTGCGCGCGGTCCTTCAGCGCGTGATAGGAGGTGCCGTAGGTGAGCAGGAAGGCGGACGCCGGACACGAAGTCCATGGCCTCCGGCATGCGCAGCAAGCGGTCGGCATCGACCGCGATTTCCTGGGCGAAGCCGCCCCAGGTGCTGCCGGCGATCACTCGCTCGCCCGGCTTCCACGCCCGTCACGCCCTCGCCCGAGTTCCTTGACCACGCCGGCCACCTCGCCCCCCGGCGAGAACGGCGGCTCGGGCTTGAACTGATACTTGCCCTGGATGATCAGCGTGTCCGGGAAGTTCACTCCCGCGGCCTTCACGCTCACCACCACCTGGCCCTTGCCGGGCTTGAGCGCGGGCACCTCCTCGACCACCAGCTTCTCGGGCGGACCGAGCTCTTTGCACAGCACTGCTTTCATTCCAAGACTCCCTAAACGCAAAGCGCAAAGCCGCGAAGACGCAAGGAACCGCCATGTGCGGTGTCACATGCCAAGTGTTCCCCCGGCAACTTTGCCCTGTCTTTGCGCCTTTGCGTCTTGGCGTCTTTGCGTTCATGTCTTTGAAGTGCGTCACGATCCGCCCAACAGCTTCTCCACCTGCCGCCACCCGGCCTCCGCCAGCGGCCGGGCGCGCTTGCCCTGCTCGAACGCGTGCTGGCTCGCGGCAGTGCCGTCCATCGCGCGGCCCATGATGCCCTGGCAGATGGCGGCGAGCCGGAACATGTTGTAGGCGATGTAGTAGTCCCAGTTCTCGATGCCGGTGCGGCCGGTGCGGCGGCAATACATCGCGACGTACTCCTCCTCGGTGGGAATGCCCAGCGCCGTCGAGGTCGAGCCCGCCGAGCCCGCGGAACTGGCCCGGCTCCAGCCGCCACGACATGCAGTGATACGAGAAGTCCGCCAGCGGATGACCCAGCGTGGACAGCTCCCAGTCGAGCACCGCGAGAATGCGCGGCTCGGTGGGATGGAAGATCAGGTTGTCCAGGCGATAGTCCCCATGCACCACGCAGGTCTCGTCCCCGGGCGGGATGTGCTGCGGCAGCCACTCGATCAGCCGGTCCATGGCCGCGATCTGCTCGGTTTCCGAGGCGCGGTACTGCTTGGTCCAGCGGCCGATCTGGCGCTCCAGATAGTTGCCCGGCTTGCCGTAGTCGGCGAGCCCGATGGCCCGGTAGTCGACCTGGTGCAGGGCCGCGATGACGCGGTTCATCTCTTCGTAGATGGCGTGCCGCTGCGGTGCGGCTGCATGCCGGGCAGCGCCTGGTCCCAGAGCACCCGGCCGTCCACGTACTCCATGATGTAGAAGGCCGTGCCGATGACCGCTTCGTCCTCGCACAGAGCGTAAGTGCGGGCCACCGGGATGCCGGCGCCGCGCAGCGCGGTGATGACCCGGTACTCGCGGTCCACTGCATGGGCGGACGGCAGCAGCTTGCCGGGCGGCTTGCGCCGAGCACGTAGCGCTCGGCCGGGCGTCCTGAGCAGGAAAGTGGGGTTCGACTGCCCACCCTTGAACTGCTCGACCTGCAAGGGGCCGCGATAGCCCGCGACGTTGCGCTGCATGAAGCGCTCCAGGCTGGCGGCGTCGAAGCGGTGCTTGTCCTGCACGGGCATCGTGCCGATGAACTCGTCGTGCATCCTGCTTATCCTCTCCTGACGCGGGCGAGCATACCCTGCGCACCGCTGCCGGGCGCAAACGGGGGAAGCCGCAGACGCGGCATGCTAGAATTCCTCGCTCGCCTCCCCAGCTCTCACTCTGCTCCAATGAAAGACTTCAAGGACAAAGTCGCAGTCATCACCGGCGGCGCCAGCGGGCTCGGGCTCGCCATGGCACGCCGTTGCGCCGCCGAAGGCATGAAGCTGGTGCTGGCCGACATCGAGGAAGAAGCGCTGCGCAAGGTCGAGACGGAGTTCCGCAAGGCCGGCACCCCGGTGATCGGCATCCGCACGGACGTGTCGCGCGGGCAGGACATGGAGCGGCTGGCCGAGAAGACGCTGGCGACCTTCGGCGGCGTGCACCTGTTGTGCAACAACGCCGGCGTGGGCCCGGGCGGCGTCGTGTGGGAAAACACGGTCGCAGACTGGGAATGGGTGCTGGGCGTCAATGTCTGGGGCGTGATCCACGGCGTGCGCGTGTTCCTGCCCATCATGCTGCGGCAGGACGCCGACTGCCACGTCGTCAACACCGCTTCGGTGGCCGGCCTGCTGTCGGTGCCCGAGCATGGGCATCTACTGCGTGTCCAAGCATGCGGTGGTCACGCTGACGGAGTGCCTGTACCACGACCTCGCGCAGCGCAGCTCGCGCGTAGGCGTGTCGCTGCTCTGTCCGGCCTACGTGCCGACCGGCATCATCGACTCGGAGCGCAACCGCCCCGCCCTGCTGCGCAACGCCCAGCGCGTCAAGACCGCCGAGGAGCTGGCGCGCGAAGAGCGATGCGCAAAGCCGTGCTGTCGGGGAAGGTTTCCGCCGAGCAGGTGGCGGAGATGGTGTTCGATGCCGTGCAGACCAACCGCTTCTACATCCTCACGCATCCCAAGATCAAGGGCGCGATCCAGACGCGGATGGAGGATATCCTGCAGGAGCGTTCGCCGACCGACACCTCGCGGCCGCCAAAGGTCTAAGTCTTAAGACACCAGCGCTGAATCGCAAAGGCGCGGAGGCGCAAAGACGCGAAGTACAACCAAGGATAAGGACAAGGCCGGCCACGGCTCGATCGCGGTGGGCTTTTCTTTGCGCCTTTGCGTCTCTGCGCCTTTGCGTTCCAGCTCCGAGGGGTTCGGCTGGGCTCGACGCCCGAGCCGCGCCTCCACGCACCCGCTCTTCTCTGCGTTCCTTTGCGCCTCTGCGGTTCCGGTTTAGGCGGTAGTGGCCTTGGCACGGACGGTGTTGAGGCGGATGAAGTCCGCCATCCGCTCGACACCCTTCTGGATCGCCTCGGTCGAGGCCGCATAGCTGAAGCGGATGTGCTGCCCCTCGTTGGGCACGCGCGGGCCGAAGTGGATATCGGCCAGCACCGCCACACCCGCTTCGTTCAGCAGGCGGGCGCGCAGCTCCTCGGAATCCTTTGCGCCGATCATCGCACAGGCCGCAGTGACGTTGGGCCACACGTAGAAGGCACCGCCAGGCGCCTGGCAGGTCACGCCGGGCACCTCGTTGAGCAGCTTGACGATCAGGTTGCGCCGATCGAAGAAGATGTCACGCATGCGCTGCGCGTCGGCCTGCGGGCCGTTGAGGGCCTCGACCGCCGCCCACTGGCTGATCTGCGAGGCGCACGACTCGGTGTTGGTGATCCAGGTGGTGAAGAATGGCGCGAGCTTGCGGTTGGCGACGAAGCCCAGCCGCCAGCCCGTCATCGCCCAGGTCTTGGAGCAGCCGTCGGAGATGACGGTGCGCTCCTGCATGCCGGGGAACGCGGCGATGGACGCAAACTCGCCGTCGTAGATCAGGCGGCCGTAGATCTCGTCGGCGAACACCCACACCTGCTCGTGCTTGCGAAGGATGTCGGCGATCGCCTGCATGTCCCGGTGCGGAATCACGCCGCCCGTGGGGTTCTGGGGCGAGTTCAGGATCAGCAGCCGGGTGCGCGGCGTGATCTTGTCCGCCAGCTCCTGCGGATCGAAGTTGAAGCCGCGCGACTCGCGCAGGTACAGCGGCACCGGCACCGCACCGTTGGCTTTGATCTGCGACTCGTAAATCGGGAAGCCCGGGTTGGGGAAGATGACCTCGTCGCCGGCGCCGTAGTCGGTGGTCGACAGGATGGTGTAGCCGATGAACGGCTTCGCGCCCGCACCCACCACCACGTCGTCCGCGCTGACCTGGAGGCCACGCGAGCTGCCGAGGTACCTGGCAACCGCCTCGCGCAGCTCGACGATTCCGGCCGAGGGCGTGTAACCGTGCTTGCCCTCCCGGATCGCCTTCACACGCCGCGTCCTGGATGTTGGCGGGCGTATGAAAGTCGGGCTGGCCGATGCAGAACGAGATGATGTCCTTGCCCTGCCGGATCAGCTTGTTGACCTCGGCCAGGACCACGAAGGCGTTTTCGGTGCCGAGTTCTCGCGCCCGGCGGCTGACGTCTGGCATGTCGGTTTTCCTGTCTAGAGCTATTGAGCTGCGGAGCACATGGTACAAGGACCGCAGCCTTGGTGCTGACAACCACTTCAAAGGCCTTCACCGCCAAGGACGCAAAGGACGCCAAGGAAAACAACACTAGAGCGGGATATCGGGTTGCAGCACTGCGCAATCAGCCCCCTCACCCTGCCCTACCCATGAACCTCCCGCGCGGAGCGCGGACGACGGCTCCCTCTCCCTTGATGGGAGAGGGCGGGGGAGAGGGTGAGACACGCCAGCCCGCGCCCCCTCTCCCTGGCCCTCTCCCACGAGGGAGAGGGATGTCGTCGCCCGCACGGTCGAGGGCCACGCGCGCCTTCGCGGTCGCATCCCCGCACGGCGGGGCCCCTGCTCCGCGCTCCACCGCGCCCTCTCCCACGAGGGGAGAGGGAACGAATGAGACGCCGGGTTCATGGGCTCGATTCGTGGCGCGTGCGTCATGGAGTCTCTCCCACAAGGGGAGAGGGAGCTCCTTCCAAGGCTTCGGTTTTCCTTTGCGTCCTTTGCGTCCTTGGCGGTGAAAGATTCGCCTTAGGAGGCGAGCCACGCGCGCAGCGCAGCGTTGACCTCGGCCGGGCGCTCCAAGGTAGACAAGTGCCCGCACGCCTCGACGACTTTGAGCTGAGCCTCGGGAATCGCAGCCGCGATCTCCTGGTGGAACACCAGAGGGGTCAACGCATCCTCACGCCCGCACAGGACCAGCGTCGGGCAGCGGATGGACGACAGCAACGGGCGGAAGTCCGGCCGGCCGATGATTGCGGTCTGCTGGCGCAGGTAAGCGGCAAGCCCGACCCGCTCCGCCATCTCGCGGATGGTACGGACCAGCGGCTCGTCCTTGACGCGGGCGGGATGCACGAGCAGAGGCAGCATGCGGTTGGTGACCGGCGCAAACCCGCCTTCCCGCTGCGCCAGCTCCATGAGGGCCTGGCGGCGCCGCGTCTCGTCCAGCTCGTCCGGCCGCGCGCGGGTGTCGAGGAGGGCCAGCCGCTCGACCCGGCGCGGCGCTTGCCGCATGATCTCCTGCGCGACGTAGCCGCCCATGGACAACCCGGCAAGCGCGAAGCGCTCGGTTGGCGCTTCGCGCAACACCGCCGCGGCCATCTCGGCGATTGCATCGTGACGGGTCAGATCGGCGATCCACGCGCGGCGCAGCTCCGACAGATCGCCCACCTGCGGGGCCCAGAGCGCGGCGTCGCACAGCAACCCAGGGAGGAGAACCAAAGTCAGGGTTCAGCTCTCCTTGGCGTGCCCACGATCTGGGGTGATCGGGGTCGTGGGCAGGCTTGGCGATGAGAACATGCTCTTCATGCGGTGTCGGCGATGCACCGGCGCTCAGGCGCTCTGGCGCTGCACCGCCTGGCCCATCTGCGGCACCTTGTGGAATGCCCCGTCCTTCATGATCGCGAGCAACTTGTCGGCGTCCTGCAGGATCTTGACGTTGGCGAGCGGATTGCCGTCCACCAGCAGGATCAGTCGGCGAGGTAGCCCGGCTTGATCTGGCCCAGCTCGTTGCCCATCATCATGATCTCGCCGCCGAGCTTGGTGGCCGACAGGATCGCTTCCATCGGCGAGAAGCCGAGCAGGTTGACGAAGTGCTCGATGTCGCGGGCGTTGGTGCCGATCGGGTTCCAGGCGAAGCCGTAGTCGCCGCCGGGCAGCACGCGCACGCCGCGCTTCTTCAGCTCCTTCATGTTCTTGATGGCGATGTCCAGCTCGCGGCGCAGGCCCATGCTCTCGGCGACCTGGCGTGGTGATGCCCCACTTCGCCGCCTCGTTCAGGGTGGTGTAGGTGATCCCCAGCGTGGGCGCGACGAAGACACCAGTCCTTCGCCGCTTCCAGCGCCGCGCAGGCTTCATCGTCGACCAGCGTGGCGTGGTAGATGACCTTCGACGCCGTGCTTCAGGCAGACCTTCACCGATTCGGCGCTGCGGGCGTGCGCCGCGACGCGCTTGCTCGTGCGCCTGCGCCGACCTCGCACACCGCCGCGATCTCGGCTTCCGTCATCACGGTGTGATGAGCACGGCAGTGCGGGATGAACTCGTCGCCCGAGGGGTTGATCTTGAGCGTGTCCACGCCCTCGCGCACCATCTCGCGTGCGACTCTTGCGGAACTCCTCGGCCCCGTCGCAGATGATGGCGAAGGTCTCGCGGTGCATGTGGCATCAGCCGCACGTCGCCCAGCCCCGCGGTGGTCGCCAGCTCCGGGCTGGCCGCCAGATGTCGCGGGCCCGGGAATATCGCCGGCATTGATCGCGTTGCGAATCACCACGTCCAGCCGCGCCTTCGCCGAGGCCGCGCTGTTGCACGCCGGTGAAGCCCTGGTCCAGCATCTTCTTGGCGTTCTTCATCGGTGCGCAGCGTGTGCTCCTCGGGCGGGACGAAGCCCAGGCCCTCGAGGTCCGGCGTGTCCAGGAAGCTGAGGTGCGAGTGCGCCTCGACCAGCCCCGGCATCAGGGTGGCGCCGCCTCCGTCCACGGCCTGCGCGCCCGTCGGCTGCGATCGGTGTGCCCTGCGGCACCACCGCCTTGATGCGGTTGCCCTCGACCAGCACCTGCCCGGCGTACGGAGGCGCGCCCGTGCAATCCAGGATATTCACGTTCTTGAACAGTACCTTAGCCATTCTTCTCCTCCATCAGCGTAGGACACAGATTGACGCCCGGTCGGCTGGTCGAACCAGCTGCAGCTTTTCCTGATTGAAGCCGAATCCTACCTGTGCTGTCGATGCGCAGGGGCAGCGTCGCCGGTACCGTTGCCTTGATCAAGCACTCGTCCACCCGCAGGGTCACGACCTGCTCGACACCGTGATTCTCCACCCCGTGGACGCGTCGCTTCAACCGTGCCGGCCGGGGCCGACGCGCACGTCCTCGGAACGCACGCCCACCGTGAGCCGCCCGGCGACGCCGCTCGAGCGGGCAGCGCGCGCTCGTCCAGCGGCAGCTCGAGCTTGCCGGGCACCAGCACCGCCGTCCTTCGGTCACGCGTTGCCGGCAGCAGGTTCATCGCCGGCGAACCGACGAAGGCCGCCACGAAGGTGTCGCGCGGCCGGTTGTAGATCTGCTGCGGGGTGCCGCCTGGATGATGCGCCCGGCGATTGAGCACGCGCGACGCGGTCGCCCATCGACATCGCCTCGACCTGGTCGTGCGTCACGTACAGGAACGTAGCGCCCAGCTTCATCTGCAGGTCCTTGAGCTCGGCCCGCAGGATCTCGCGCAGCTTGGCATCGAGGTTGGACAGCGGCTCATCCATCAGGAACACGCGCGGCTCGCGCACGATGGCGCGGCCGATCGAAACGCGCTGCATCTCGCCGCCCGACAGCCGGTCGGTCTTGCGCTCGAGCAGATGCTCGATGCGCAGGGTCTTGGCGGCCTGCGCCACCCGCGCGTCGATGTCCTGCGGCGACAGATTGCCGCACCTTCGAGCGCAGCGGGAACTCGAGGTTCTGCCGCACCGTGTAGTGCGGATACAGCGAGTAGTACTGGAACACCAGCGCTACGTCGCGCTTTGCGCCGCGCTCCAGCTGCCCACATCCTGGCCGTCGATCGGATGCGTCCCGGAGTCGGGGCTGTCGAGCCCGGCGATCAAGTCTCAACGTCGTGGTCTTGCCGGCGCCGGTGGGGCCGAGCAGGACGAAGAACTCGCCGTCGCGCGATCCAAGCTCAGCTGGTCGAGCGCCGTGTGGCGGCCGAAACTTCTTGCGATCTTGTCGAGTGTACGTGGGCCATGGTCTACAGCTGGATCTGCAGCGACTGCGCCGGTGCGGGTGCTGAAAAAGTGGGTCTGCTTCTCGTCGAGCCTCGCCCAGACCACGTCGCCGGCCTTCGCGACGATAGCCGCTGGGCGTGCGCGCGCGCAGCAGCTTGCTTGCCGAACTTCAGGTCCACGATGTCGTAGGGGCCGAGCGGCTCGATGATGTGCGCCTCCACGGCGATATGACCCGGCGCCGGCTGCGCGTCCACCAGGACGCCTTCGGGCCGCACGCCGACGCGAGCTCGTCTTCGGCGTGCTTGCTCTCCGCGATCACGTGGATACAGCTCGGCTGGGAAAGCTCAGCACCGCGTCGTTCTCGCCCAGCATCACGGTCGTGTGGCCGTCGGCCGGGCGCACGCCGCCGTTCACCACGTTCATGATCGGGCTGCCGATGAACTGGGCGACGAACAGCGTTGCCGGGATGCTGGTATACCTCTGTCGGTGTGCCGACCTGCTGCAGCACGCCTTCGTTCATGATGGCGATCCTGTCGGCCATCGACATCGCTTCCACCTGGTCGTGGGTCACGTAGACCGTGGTGGCGTCGTTCTCCAGGTGCAGGCGCTTGAGCTCGGTGCGCATCTCCTCGCGCAGCTTGGCGTCCAGCGCGCCGATCGGCTCGTCCATCAGCAGCGCCTTGGGCCGGCGCACCAGCGCCCGGCCGATCGCCACGCGCTGCATGTCCCCGCCGGACAGCGCGCTCGGCCGCTTGTCCAGCAGGTGGTCGATGCGCAGGGCCGGGCAACCTCGCGCACGCGCTGTCGACCACTGGCCTTGCTCTCGCGCGTGGCCCGCAGCGGGAATGCGATGTTCTCGTAGGCGGTCAGATGCGGGTACAGCGCGAAAAGCTGGAACACGAAGGCGATGTCGCGGTCCGCCGCCTGCATGTCCTGCACCGGCTTGCCGTCGATCAGGATGTCGCCGCTGTCGATCTCCTCGAGCCCGGCGATCGCCCGCAGGGTCGTCGTCTTGCCGCAGCCCGACGGCCCGAGCAGCACGACGAACTCGCGATGCCGGATCTCCAGGTTGAGCTTGCGGATGATGTAGTTGTCGCCGAAGTACTTCTCGACGTCGCGCAGGACGATCTCTGCCATGGGGTGGGCGCGCCTGTCAGTGTTTCAGAGCGTAGTCCGGGTCCATGGGCGGCTTCAGTCCTCCTCGGGCAGCGGCGATCTTGGAGAACACCGAAGAACCCGACGAGCCCGCCGATCATGATCACCACGCCGTAGGACGTGCAGCCACTGGCTCCAGGGCTGGCACAGGCCACGATGCCGAAGATCATGGTGTACATGGACTATCGGCTCCAGATAGCGGGCGCTCATGTGCCGGAAGCTCATCGCTGCCCTCGTGCGACCTGCGGCGGGCGGTTCACCCGTCATTTCCGGATCGCTCCGAACGTCACGCCGCGCAGCAAGTGCTTGCGCAACAGGAAGGTGAACAATCGCCACCGGCAGCAGGAACAGGAAGGTGCCGGCGGCGATCACCGTCCAGTCGGTCATGCCCGAGCCGAGCTGCGCGGGAATGTACGGCGGCGCCGTCTGCGCTTTGCGGTTGGTCATCATCAGAGCGAACGCATACTCGTTCCATGCGGTGATGAAGCAGAACACCGCGGTCGCGGCGATGCCGGTGGCGGCCTGCGGCAGCACGATCTTGAAGAACGCCTGCATGCGCGTGTAGCCGTCCACCAGCGCGGCCTCCTCGTACTCGATGGGGATCTCGTCGATGAAGCCTTTCATGAGCCACACCGAAAACGACAGGTTGAAAGCGGTGTACAGGATGATCAGGCCGATGTGGGTGTCCACCAAGCCCGACCGCGCGGTACATCAGGAACATCGGAATGGCGACCACCACCGGCGGCAGCATGCGGGTGCTGACAGGATGAAGAACAGCCAGTCCTGCTCGCCCGGCATGCGGAAGCGCGAGAAGCCATAGGCCGTCAGCGTACCCATCGCCACCGCCAGGAACGTGCTGATCGACCGCGATGATGATGCTGTTCGAGAACGCGGCTCGCGTAGCCCGAGGTCTCGATGTTGCCGTCGGCATCCTTGATGAAGCGTTCGCCGGCGTCGAGCACGCGCTGCTCGTACCAAGGCGCCTTGCGGTACACCTCCGGGTCCGGCTCGCTGCGCAGCTGCACGCGCGCCGTGAACAGCTTGATGAATGCGGTAAGCTCGGGCTCGAACACGATGGTCGGCGGCACCGTGGTGGCCAGGCGGCGCGGCTTGAACGCGGTGGAGCTGATCCAGTACAGCGGCAGCAGGTAGATCGAGCAGCACGACGAACACTAGCGGCAACCAGTACCCGGTTCCACAAGCGCTGCCTTGGAAGTGACTGCGGCCATGCTGCTATCGCGCCTTCGCCTTGTTCAGGTACTTCACGTAGATGTTGGTGATGGCGAGCACCATGATCAGGACGATATAGGCCAGCGCGCAGGAACGGCCGGTCTGCCATTCCTGGAACGCCATCTTGTACAGGCGGATGGCGATCAGCTCGGTCGACTCCATGCTGGTCATGATGAAGGCGAGGTCGAAGGTCTTGAACGCCTCCATGGTGCGGAAGATGATCGCGATCAGGAGCAGCGGCGCGACCAGCGGCAAGGTGATGCGCGTGAAGGTGTACCAGCGGCTGGCGCGGTCGATTGCGGCGGCCTCATACAAGTGCTGCGGGATGGCCGACAACCCGGCGAGCGAGAGCAGCATCACGAACGGGGACCACATCCAGATATCGGTGAGCGCTACAGCGTAGAGCGCGATGTCGGGGTTCGAAAGCCACTCGAAGTCCTCGAGCCCCAGCAGGTAGTTGATGATCCCCCACGAGGGGCTGTAGAGGAGCTGCCAGAACAGCCCAACCACCGCCATCGACATCATCATCGGCAGCAGCAGCAACGTGGTGACCAACCCCTTGGCCGGGACTTTGCGGTTGAGCAGCAGCGCCACGCCGAAGCCAACCAGCACCTGTCCCCCCACCGACACCAGCACGTACTTGGCGGTGATGGGAAATTGATCCAGATGTACTCGTCGCTCAGCAGCTCGCGGTAGTTCCGCAGGCCGACGAAGTTGGCCGACTCGCTCACCGAGGCGCGGAAGTCGGTGAAGGAATAGCCGAGCGAGTAGATCAGTGGAAAGATATTGAAGACGATCAGGAAGACGATCGTCGGGATGATGAACAGATTGCGGATGGCGATATCGCTCAGGCCGCGATGCGCGGCGGCAGACCCCGCATCGAGTCTGGTCAGCATCATACTTGCTCCTCCTGAGTCGTCGGGCGGCGCACCGGTCTGGAGGCCAGGCGCCGCCGTGCCGGGCTGCGCGCGGGAAGGGCCACCGCCCTTCCCGTCACGCGCCCGCTTACTTCTATCCGTCCGTACTTCTTGAAGGTCTTGTCCCAATCGTTGGCCACGCGCGTTGAGGGTATCCTGGCCGTGCCCTTGTTGCCGACGATGAAGGGATGCAGCCGCTTGTTCATCGCGTCGAGCAACTCCGCGTACTCCGGCACCGCCCAGAAGTCCTTCACCATGAACATGGTCTGGTAGAAGGCTTCGTTGTACGGTGTGGCCTTGCGGAACGTTTCCGACTGCAGCACCTTGGCGCTGCAGGTGTAGCCGCCCAGCTCGGCCCACTTCTTCTGCACGTCGTCCTTGATGAACCACTCGAGGAACTTCATCGCCTCGGCCTGCTTCTTCGAGTACTTGATGATCGACATGCCCTGACCGCCCAGCGCGGCGAAGCGCTTGCCGGTGGCCCGGCCGGATTGGCGAAGTAGCCGGTCCCTTCGCGTGCTTGTTGGTGGCCGGGTTGGTGAGCGCCGGGAAGAAGGCGAAGAAGTTCATGCTCATCGCCGCCAGCCCTTCGGTGATGGCCTGGTTGTCCTCCAGGAAGAACACCTTGCCCCAGCCGGGCGGGGTGAAGCCGTACAGCTCCTTGTACAGCTTGAGCGCTTCGATCGCCTCTTGCTGTTGATGTAGCCCTGGACCTTGTAGGTGGTGTAGTCGCCCAAGTCGCCGCCGAACCCGAACAGCAGGTTCTCGTAGCCCATCACCAGCGCGTCGTAGCTGTTGTCGGTGTAGATGGCGATGCCGTAGCGCTTCTGGTCGGGACGATGGAAGAACTCGGCGATGTCGCGCATCTGCGCCCAGGTCTTCGGCACGCCCAGGTCATAGCCGTACTTCTTCTTGAAGGCCGCCTTCTCCTTCGGATCCTCGAACCAGTCCTTGCGGTACGCCCAGCCGGTCGCGTCGCCCTCGAGCGGGATCGCCCAGAACTTGCCGCTGCCCTTCGGATACTCGGCATAGCCGGTCACGGTCGCGGGCGCCATCTCTTGTCGACGCTGTGCTTGCTTGAAGAAATCGGTCAGGTCGACATAGTGGCCGCCGGTCGAGCCCGCGCCCAGCCATTGCGAGTCGCCGACCACCATGTCGTAGGCGTCGCCGCGCGCGGCGAACTCGCGGAAGGCCTTGGTCTGGAAATCCGGCCATGGCACCGTCTCCACCTTGACCTTGACGCCCGTCTCGCTTCTCGTAGTCCTTCACCAGCTCCTGCAGGTAATTGGCGGGGTCCCACTGCGCCCACAGGATGGTGAGCGTCTCTGCGGCATAGACGGCGCGGGTGGTCAGCGCCAGGGCGACGGCGAGCGAGAACGCCGGCCCATTTCACTTTGCTCATCGATTTCTCCTCCTCTTTGCTTGGTGGTTATCGCTACCCGACGCGCCGGGCCGGTCCCCGCATCTGCTGCAACCGGCGAATCGACTGCTTTGTTTGCGCCGGCGCGGGCACAACAGCGCCCGCTGCGTCTGAATGACGCAGCGCAGCAACACTGCCTGGGGGTTGCGCGTCCGGCACGAGCGGGAAAAACGATACCACTGTCTCAGAAAAAGACCAATGCATCAAGGTCACCGGCAGCTTGCCCCCGGCCGCACCCTGCGTTAGCTTGCGCAGACATTGATCACAGGAGGGATGCACCCATGAGCAAGAATCTGCAGGTTCTGCTGGCCAACCGCCCGACCGGCTGGGTGGAGGAATCCGACTTCCGACTGGTCGAGAGCCCGATGCCGAAACCCGGCCCGGCCAGCTGCTGGCCAAAGTCCACTGGCTCTCGCTGGATCCCTACATGCGCGGACGCATGAGCACGGGCAAGTCCTACGCGAAGCCGGTCGAGCTCGGCGAGGTCATGACCGGCGGAGCGGTAGCCGAAGTGATCGAGTCGAGCAACGGAAAGTTCAAGCCGGGCGACTACGTGGTCGGCCCGCTGGGCTGGCAGCAATACGCCGTGAGCGACGGCGAGGGGCTGACCAAGGTGGATCCCAAGCTCGTACCGCTGTCCTGCTATCTCGGTTGCGTCGGCATGCCGGGCGCGACGGCCTGGACCGGCCTGCTGGAGCACTGCAAGCCGGTTGCCGGCGAAACGGTGGTGGTATCGGCGGCTTCCGGCGCAGTCGGCAGCGTGGTTGGACAGCTCGCCAAGCTGCAAGGCTGCCGCGCCGTGGCATCGCCGGCGGCAAGGCCAAGTGCGACTTCGCCGTGAAGCAGCTGGGCTTCGATGCCTGCGTGGACTACAAGGCCGGCAACCTGTACGAGGATCTGAAGGCGGCTTGCCCCGGAGGGCATCGATTGCTACTTCGAGAATGTCGGCGGCGAAGTGATGGACACAACGTTGCGCCTGCTCAACGCGTTTTCGCGCGTGGCGCTGTGCGGCTTGATCGCGGACTACAACGCGACCGAGCCCTATGGCGTCACCATGATCCGCTCGCTGCTGGTCAACCGCGTCAACCTGCGCGGCTTCATCGTCTCGGACCGGCCGGATCTGTATGCGCGTGCCATAGCACGGCTCGGGAAACTGGTGGCGCAAGGCAAGATCAAGTACCACGAGACGGTAGCCGAAGGGTTGGAAAGCGCCCCCAAGGCATTCATCGGGATGCTCAAAGGCGCCAATCTCGGCAAACAGCTGGTCAAGGTGGCGTGACCACTTGCCTGGAGGAGAACTCGATGCACCGCACGATCGCCGCACTAGCCGCGGGCGCAGTGCTGGCTTCTTCGCTCGCCGCTCAGGCTGCCGATGCCGTCGTTGTGTGGTCCAAGCCGGGCTGTGAGATGGCTCTGGTCGAGAAGCCGAGCGGCGAATTCGGTGTGATCCTTCGCCTCAACGACAACCCGCTCGAGGTGGGCGATGCACTGGAGGGCGACTTCGAATCCATCAATGCCATCCGCCCGATGAAGAACCTTGCTTCGGGCGACGACATCATGATGCGTGGAGTGCGCTACTCCACCAGCCGGAAGTACGTCCTGCAAGTCATGCCGAAGTGGTGCAAGGCGCCGAAGGAGTAGCGCCCGGTGCGAGGCCTGCATAGCGGGCGCGGCGACGCGCAACCCAGATCACGGGCGCGAGCGTCGCCAGGAGCATGACCCACGTCGCAGGCTCAGGCACCGGCGCGATTCGATAGACTTGGCCTGCGCTGAGCGAGAGGACGTCGAGAGCGGGAGAGCTCACTTTTGGATCGGTGGACCGAAGCCGAGGTGGCGGGCCAGGCTCGACCGGAGGACACTTGTCGGCTGTCTCGCGTCCCGCTGCCCGCGCCCGTCGGGATCCGCTAGCGCGGGCGCCGGCGCGGTCTGCGCTTCCGCCGCTGCGGGGGCACTCGCTCCCCACTCGATCAGCTCCATGCGCCCGTCGAAGTGCTCGACGATCGCCGTGCAGCTGTCCACCCAGTCGCCGCAGTTGATATAGGTCACGCCGTTGATCTGCTTGATGGTCGCGGCGTGGATGTGGCCGCAGATCACGCCGTCGTAGCCGCGGCCCTTGACGTCGCGCACCACGGATTGCTCGAAATCGTAGATGAAGCTCACCGCGCTCTTCACCTTGCGCTTGGCGTAACCGGCCAGCGACCAGTAGCCGGCGACCCCGACTGGCGTCCGCAGCCAGGACAGCATGCACGTTGACGCGCACCAGAAAGGCATAGGTGTGGTCGCCCAGGATGGCGAGCCACCTGTGGTATCGGGTGACCACGTCGAACTCGTCGCCGTGCAGCAGCAGGTAGCGTTTGCCGTCGGCAGCCGTGTGCTCGTGCTCCTGGCGGACGCGGATGTCGCCGAACGAGGCGCCGACGTGCTCGCGCAGCAGCCTCGTCGTGGTTGCCCGGCACGAGCACCACGTCGGCGCCGTGGCGCGCGCGCTTGAGCACCTTCTGCACGAACGTGTTCATCGCCGGCGACCAGTACACGCCGCGCTGCCCCATGGCCCAGAAGTCTACGATGTCCCCGACCAGGAACAGGTGCTCGGAGTCGTAGTCCTTGAGGAAGTCGAGCAGCCGCTGCGCCTGGCAGGCGCGCGTGCCGAGGTGGATGTCGGACAGGAAGATCGAGCGCACGCGGATCATCGCTTGCGGCCCACGAACAGGTAGTAGGGCACGCGCAGCCCGGGGAGATAGGGCAGCGGGCCGCGGCGCTGCTCGCAGTGGATTTCATCCAGCCGGCTGCGCAGATAGGGCAGGTGCTCGGCCGACAGCCAGACACCATCGTGACCGAACCAGGCGCGCCAGAACCGGCTGGCGAGCCCGGCATCGGGCAGGTGGAAGTCCACCACGCCCAGCGTGGCGCCGGGGTTGAGCAGGTCGATGGCGTTGTCGAGCGCCCGCCGCCAGTCTGGAATCATGCTGAGCGCGTAGGAAAAGTACACGCAGTCGGGAGGGTTGGCGGGACGGTAATCGCCCGCATCGGCATTTGCCAGAAGTACGTTGCCGCGATCCTGCAGTCGATCCCGCGCCACTGCCAGCAGCGCGGGGCACAGGTCCACCAGTTCCACCGACGCGAACTGCGCCAGCCGCTCGCCGAAGAACTCGAGGTTGCGCCCGGTGCCTGCGCCCAGCTCGATCACCCTCGAGCCGGCGCCCACCGGCAGCCGCGCGATCAACTCGCGCCGGCCGTGCAGGAGGCGCTCGCGGAAGGCATCGTAGCTGTGCGCCTGCGGCGCATAAAACCGCTGCAGGCGCTGCGCGTGGCTGCCGCCTCGGCCGGCCCCGCGCACCATGCGCCAGAGAATGCGGGCGTCGGCGACGAGCGCCACTTGTGCCTAGCTCCGCACGTCGGCGATGTGGAAGCCGGCGTACGTGTGCACCCGGTCCTCGCGGGTCAGCACCTCCGCCAGCTCGGGGTGGAACTCGAGCAGGTCCAGCAGCCGCTGCCTTTTCTCACCGTGGCCCACCCGCACGTGCTCGAGGTAGGCGGGCCAGGCATGCGCGCTGCGGAAGATCACTCGCGCGTTGGCGCTGGCACGGGCCAGGATCGCGTTCCATTCCTCGACCAGCGCCTGCGGGTAGTAGCTGCTCATCCAGTCCATGTGGTCCAGAAGCACGAAGCGGGAGATGCGCTCCTGCGTGCCGTTCAGGAACTCGGTGACCGTCGTGGTATGGGTGCGTACGCGGTCCACCAGCCCGGCCTTCAGCGCCAGGAAATTCTCCCGCTTCAGGTACTCCGGGCAGCAGGCGTAGGTGTAGGAGCCGCGCAGGTACAGGGCCCAGAAGTAGTTGCTCCAGAACGGCAGGCTGCGCGCGACGTACTCGATGGCCTCGCGGATAAACCCCGCTACGCCCAGCGGGTGCTGGCGCTCGACTTCCCGGCGCTGGGGGTGGGGCACGCCGAGCATGCTCATGGTGAGCTGGCGCGACAGCGCCCAGTTCATCCCCCTGCTCCACATCAGCGGCTCGATGCGGCTGTCATAGAGCGCGCGCTGCTCGTCGAGCGAGCGCGCCTCGAACATCGCCTCGATACCCTCGCGCAGCTTCGGCCGCACGCGCAGGTAGGCGCGGAAGCCGCGCGCTACCATGCCCGAGAGGCCGTAGTAGTAGAACGTGTCGCGGGCATCGGAGCGGGTCGAACCAGTCTCCGTTGCGGTCCCAGTAGCGTTGCGCGTAGTCCGAGAGCCGGGCACGCAGGACGTCCCGGTACAGCTCCTCGAAAGCCGGGTGGCGGCCGTGGCCGAACAGCAGGAAGAAATCCTCGAAGTCCAGGCAGCGGATGCCGGCGAGCTTGAGCTCCAGCAGCGCCGTCTGCCGCGGATTGGCGTCGACCGCGTGCACGCGCGCCGGGCCCTGGAGGGCGTAGTCGAGGGTGTTGCATCCGGCGCTGGTGATCACCAGCACCGTGTCCTGGGCGCTCAGCTGCAACGCCTGGCGGTCTACGGCGGGATCCTCCCAGCAGGTGTTGTAGACGAGCGAGCGAGAGTAGATCGCGTCGAATACCCTCTGGTCGAAGTGATCGACGAGCTTGCGGGCTGCCTGCTTCAGAACCAGTCCTCGTGAAAGGCCGCGATCCTCGCCGCGCCCGGGGGGCCAGATTACGGCATCGGGATGACACCCGTGTTACACCCTGCAGTTGCATTCAGTCGAGCGGGCGAGCCCGGGGTAGCCCCGTAGCAAGGGGCGAGCCTGCTCACACCTGCCGGCCCGGGCGGCTTGCCTCGACAGCTCGGTCCGGTCGACACTTGGCAACCATGCCGCGCTATTCCAGCTTCGGCGTCGCCGGCGCCCTCCTGCACCTGGCCATCCTCGGCGCAACGGTCACCCTCATCCTCGGCTCTCGCGGGCCGAACTGGTCCGGGTATTGGTTCATCTTCCTCGCCCTGGACTTCCCGGTGAGCCTCGGCGTCATCCCGGTCAACTGGCTGGTCCCGCCGGCGGGCGGCGGACCGCTGCGCGATCTCACCAACTTCTGGTGGCCGCTCTTGTATCACGGCATAGTGGGGACAGGCTGGTGGTATATCGTCGGCTGGGCGATCGAGCGCAAGGTCCGGCGGCGCGAAACAACCCCGGACAGCCACCGGGCAGAGCATCCAGAGGATTGAGTGGAGTGGGAGGTCAGCATGGCTAGCACGGTCTGCGGCAGTGCGTACGCCGGCGGCATGCAGGCGCAACGCTGCATGGCCCGTCCGGCGAGCTCGCGATGAAAGGTCGCGAGCTCGGGCACCGATTGCGCTTCGCACTGGCGGGGCTGCGCGAGGCCTTCGCCGGCGAGCGCAGCTTCCGCGTTCACCTGCTGGCTGCGGCGTGCGCGTTCGGCGCCCTGCTGTGGCTGCGCCCGCCTCTGCTCTGGGCGGCGCTGATCGTGACGATGATCGGTATGGTGCTCGCGGCCGAGCTCGTCAACACCGCTCTGGAGCACACCTTGGACGGGCTGCATGCCGGGGAGGCCGAGTTCGTGCGCATCGCCAAGGACTGCGCTGCAGCCGCCGTGCTGGTGCTCAGCGCGACGGCCGCGATCGTGTTCGCGCTGATGCTGCTCGCGCTGGCCTGAGCGGCCAGCTGGGGTAGGAGCGTGCCAAGTTCGACCCTCACCCCAAGGGGAGAGGGAGTATTCGGTGGCGCTCCCGAAATCGATGGGACTCGAAATCATTGTTACAGACCGCTCGTGCCCCGCCCACGTAGAATGACCGCGGGAACCGCCGACCGAAGACGGAGGGCCGACATCAGTGAGCCAGGAAGATCTCAGCTTCACCCCCGCCACCGACCTCGCGCGCATGATCCGCAGCAAGGAGATCTCGCCAGTGGAGATCGTCCGGGCCACGATCGCGCGCGCCGAGGCGCTGAACCCGCGACTCAACGCCATCTGCACTCCGACCTACGAGGCGGCCATGGCCCAGGCACGCGCTGGCGAGACCACCGTCATGCGCGGCGAGGCGCTGCCGATCCTGCACGGCGTACCCACTACGATCAAGGATCTCAACCTGACCAAGGGCGTGCGGACCATGGGCGGGTCGAACCTGTTTCGGGATCGCGTGCCCGACGTCGACCACGTGCACGTGGAACGGTTGCGGGCGGCCGGCGCAATCTCCATCGGCAAGACCACGGCACCGGAGCTCGGCTGGAAAGGCAACGGCGACAGCCCGGTGACCGGCATCACCCATAACCCGTGGAAGCACGGCTACAACGCCGGCGGATCGAGCGCCGGGGCCGCGGTCTGCACGGCCGCCGGGATCGGCCCGATTCACCAGGGTTCGGACGGTGCGGGATCGGTGCGCATGCCCGCCGCGTTCTGCGGCGTCGTCGGACTGAAGCCTTCGTACGGGCGCGTGCCCTATCACCCGATGCCCAACAACGGGCTGATCTCGCATGTGGGACCGCTCACGCGCACTGTGGCGGATGCCGCGCTCATGCTGCAGGCGATGGCCGGCCCGGACGATCGCGACATGAGCAGCCTGGAAGCGCCGCCCGTGAGCTTCATCGCGCGGCTGGATGAGGGCATCGCCGGCCTCAAGGTCGCATACAGCCCCGATCTGGGCTATCTCAAGGTCGATGCGGAGGTCGCCGAGCCGGTGCACGACGCGGCACTGGCCTTTCAGGACCTGGGCTGCACTGTCGAGGAAGTCAATCCGGGCTGGGGTGATCCCATTCGCATGGAGCACTGCCACTTCGCGTCGAACTACGCCGCGATGCTCGGCCACCTGCTCGACGAATGGGCCGACCGCATGGACCCGGGGCTGGTGGCGCTCACCCGCCATGGCATGACCTACAGCGCGGCCGACTATTGCCGGGCGCAGGGGGAGCGCCTGGCCTACTACGACAAGGTGCACGCGTTCTTCCAGCGCTACGATCTGCTGCTCACACCCTCGCTGTCGGTGGCCGCGTTCCCGGCGCAGTACCTGATCCCGCCGCATTGGGAGCAGCACCCCTGGGACTGGCTGCGCTGGGCGGGCTTCAGCTATCCCTTCAACTTGACGTGGCTGCCTGCCGCGACCTGCCCGTGCGGGTTCACACCTGCCGGGCTTCCGGTGGGCCTGCAGATCGTGGCCGGGCGGTTCCGGGACTTGCGCGTGCTGCAGGCAGCGCGGGCGTTCGAGCAGGCGCGGCCATGGGCGGAGAAACGGCCGGCGGTGTAGGCGCCATCAGGAGGACACCGCGCTGCGCGGCACCTTTGCGCACACGGGTCTGACCATCCGGTGACGCTGCGCGTGCCGCCCTCGGCTGCACCCTACCCTGCGGGCGTTCCGACTCCGGCTGAGAGCTCGCCGGTGCCGGCGAGGCGAACCCCGTTCACGTCCGTCAACAGTTCCACGGACATATCGCGCCCGCCAACGTCGCGCAGAACCCGGGGCGTAAGCGTGCACGCATCGAACGCGGCGCGGTTGCGCGCCATCGCCGCCTCGCCTTCGGCCGCGCCGTCGAAGTAGTCGAAAGCAAAGCGTGGCACGCGCCTGCGGGCGGCCGCACGCAGCTCTTCGATCGATGCCATGCGATTCAGCTTCAGGATTCCCTCCGCTCGCTCGAGGGCGGTGCGTAGGACCGCCGGGCCGCGAGGTACTGGGCCAGCGCGGCACGCTGCCGTCGCACCACCCGCCAGGCCCACGCGAAGCAGGCCACCGAGCACACGAGAAAGACCACCGAGGCCGCTCCCCACACCTGAAAGTTGCGCACCGCCCGCTCGCCAGTGAACAGCGCCGCGGCCTGCAGGACCCCCACCAGCGAGTAGGCTGCCATGAGCAGACACACCACACCCAGGACGAGCAGCGAGAACAGCTTGAAGGAGGGGCTCACGATTACCGATCCAAGGAGACTCCGATCAAGTCTTGACTTGTCGTTCCCGCCCCCGATGGGGTCGAGGGCAGGCTGCGACGGGAACCCAGGCTACTCGAGCAGTCCTGGATCCCCGCGTGGGCGGGGATGACCATCAATCGGATGCTCCCTTGAGGTATGTCGTCTCACTCCACCACGATCCCGGTGTAGTCCTCCGAGGGCCCGGGATACTTCATCTTCAGCGCCTCCAGCGCTTCGACCAGGATCGCGCACACGATCAGGTTGCGGGTGGACTTGGAGTCGGCCGGCACGACGTACCAAGGCGGCCAGTCCGGTCGAGGTCGCTTCGATCGCATCCTCGTAGGCCTTCATGTAGTCGTCCCACACTTGCGCTCCTCGAGGTCGCCCGGATTGAACTTCCAGTGCTTCTCGGGATCGTCGATGCGCTCCTGCAGGCGCGCGCCTCTGCTCGTCCTTCGAGATGTGCAGGAAGAACTTGAGGATGGTCGTGCCGTTCTCGGCTCAACATGCGCTCGAACTCGTTGATCTGCTGATAGCGGCGCTCGCACTCGTCCATGTCGATCCAGCTTGTGCACCCGCACGACAGCACGTCCTCGTAGTGGCTGCGGTTGAAGATCACGATCTCGCCGCAGGCGCGGCACCTGGCGGTGCACGCGCCAGAGGAAATCGTGCTCGAGCTCCTCGCCCGCCGGGGCCTTGAAGCTCACGGCCCGCACACCGAGCGGATCCACCGCGCCGAACACATGGCGGATCGTGCCGTCCTTGCCGGAGGTGTCCATGCCCTGCAGCACCACCAGCACCTTGTGCTTGCGCTCGGCGTAGAGCACATCCTGCAGCGCGTCGAGGCGCGGCGCCTGCTCGGCGAGCCTGGCCAGGCGGTCCGCCTTGCTCGCTCGGCACCCCGCTCTTGTAGGCGGGGTCGCGCTTGGCGAGGTCCACTTTGCTGCCCGGCTTGATGCGAAATTTGCTGATGTTCATCGTTGGCCCTCCGGCTCTATTGGACTGAACGGTTGATTGGAGTAAGTGCGCGTTGTTTGACCCCTCACCCCCGCCCTATCCCACGGGGGGAGAGGGAGCATTCGATGGTCGTGCTGAACGTGGTGCTGCAAGCTCACCGGCCAGCCCTCGTGACACGTGCAGGTTACGAAGTAGAATTCAATGATCCGAGGCACTCAATCCATGCTCCGCTTCGCCCTGGTGCTGCCGGCTGTCGCTGTCGCGTTGGCTCTGGTGCCCGCCGACTCCCGGGCGGGGGGCGATTTCAGCGTAGCCTACACGGGTCAGGACGCGTATGCGCTCCCCGGCGCGCCACTCGACCGCGAGCAGCTCTTGCTGTTCGAGCAAGGGCGGGAGGTGTTTGCTCAGCGCTGGGTCGTCGCGCCGTCGCCGTTCGGCCTGTGGGGCCGCGGACCGCTCTCCAACGGCGAAGTCTGCGCCGATTGTCATGCTGGCAATGGACGCGGGCGCCCGCCCCTGACCGGCACGGAGCCAATGCGCTCGATGCTGGTGCGGCTGAGCATCCCGGGGCGCGACGAGCACGGCGGCCCCATCCCCGACCCGGCCTACGGCGATCAGCTGCAGTTCGAGGGGGTGCTGGGGAGGGTGCCTGCGGAGGGCGAGGCGTACTTGCGCTGGCACGAGACGACGGCCGTTCTCGCGGACGGTGAGACCGTCGCGCTGCGGGCGCCGGTAGTCGAGTTTCGTGATCTCAACTTCGGTCCGATCGCAGCGCAAACCCTGCGCTCCCTCCGAGTGGCTCCGCCGGTATTCGGTCTCGGCCTGCTCGAGGCGGTGCCCGAGAACGCGTTGCTGGCCATCGTCGAGCAGCAGCGGCGCCTGGGCTTTGCCGGCAGACTGAACCGGGTGTGGGACCGCGTGAAGGAAGGCACGGTGGCGGGCCGCTTCGGCCTGAAAGCGAACCAGCCCGGCCTGCGCCAGCACATCGCCAGCGCGTTCGTTGCCGACCTGGGTGTGACCTCTGCGCTGTTCCCCGAGCAAAACTGCACCAGCGTGCAACGCGAGTGCCGGGCCATCCCGCCGGGCCGGCAGCCGGAACTGCCGGAGGATCAGCTCGATGCCCTGCTGTACTATATCCGCGCCCTTGCCGTGCCCGCGCGGCGCAATGTCGACGATCCGCAGGTGCAGCGCGGCGAGCATTGGTTCGCCAGGTTGCAGTGCGCCGTTTGCCACGTGCCCGCGCTCGCGACCGGCGAGCTGCCTGCCCTGCCGCAAATGGCGCGGCAGACCATTCATCCCTATACCGATCTGTTGCTGCACGATATGGGCGAAGGTCTCGCCGATGGGCGGCCCGATTTCGAGGCCGGGCCGCAGGACTGGCGCACCCCGCCCCTGTGGGGCCTGGGGCTGAGCGAGCGCGTGAACGGCAACGCCTTCCTGCTGCACGACGGGCGTGCGCGCGACGTCGTGGAGGCCATCTTATGGCACGGCGGGGAGGCGCAGCGCTCGCGCGATGCGTTCGCTGGACTGCCTCGCGCTGAGCGCGACGCACTCGTCGCTTTTCTGCTGTCGCTCTAGACCTCGAGCTATCACCGCCAAGGACGCAAAGGACGCCAAGGAAACCGAAGCTAGAAGTACTCTGACTGCCATGGGACCAAGAGCACAGGCCAGTCCACGGTGAAGATCGGGCAGCTTCCGGGCCTTCGGCACCAATGCACGTTGTTGATGCACACTAGCTTTTCCTTTGCGTCCTTGGCGTCCTTGGCGGTGAAAGGTTTGCCGTTGAGCATCCGTGAACCAAACGCGTCCAGGCGTATCCTAGATTCGTAGGTCGTCCCAGCCCTCATGCGCTTCACCATCGCCTGCCTGCTCATTGCCCTGGCCCTGCCGGCCGGGGCGGCGCCTGTCCAGCAGCCGCACTCGCAGGCCGAGCTGGTGCCGGAGCGCGCCGGCGGTAACGCCGGGTGAAGCCGCTCACGATCGGGCTGCACCTGCGCCTTGAGGACGGCTGGCATGTCTACTGGAAGAACCCGGGCGACTCCGGCATGCCGACGAGCATCGCCTGGACCTTGCCCGAGGGGTTCGCCGCCGGACCGATGCAATGGCCCGCGCCTCGGCGCATCGAGGTGCCGCCGCTGACCAGCTACGGCTACGAAGACGAAGTCATGCACCTGACCGAGATCCAGGTGCCGGCCGGGCTCAAGCCCGGGACCCGGGTGCCGGTCCGGGCCCGCGCCGACTGGCTGGTGTGCAAGGAGATCTGCATCCCGGCCAGCGCCGATTTCACCGTCACGTTGCCGGTGTCGTCGGTCCCGGTCGGCCCCGACCCGCGGTGGGCAGCCGCGTTCGCCACGGCACGCAGCGCTGGCCCGCTGCCCCTCGAAGGCTGGCAGGCCACGGCGTATCGGGACGGCGACAGTCTGTTGCTGAGGATCTCTCCCGAAGCCCGCGACGCGCCTGCGCTGCGCAGCCTGGAGTTCTTCCCCGAACGCGAAGGCGTGATCGCCAACGCGGTGAAGCAGGTGTTCTCCCGCCAGGGCGATGCATATGAGCTGCTGATGACGGTCTCGCCGCAGCCGATCGGCACGCCGAGCGGGCTCGCCGGCGTGCTGGTCGCCGATCCGGGCTTTGGCGCGGCACGGGCGGTAGAGATGGATCTGCCCCTGAGCGCGGCCGCACCGTCGTCGGCGGCTTCGGGCTTGCGGCGGCGCTGCTGCTGGCCTTCGCCGGCGGGCTGCTGCTGAATCTGATGCCCTGCGTGTTTCCGATCCTCGCCATCAAGGTGCTGGGTGTGGCGCAGCAGGCGCACGGCGATCCAACCAGGCTGCGTACGCATGGCCTGCTGTTCGCGCTCGGCGTGGTCGCTGTCGTTCTGGGCCATCGCCGGGCTGTTGCTCGCATTGCGCGCCGGGGGCACCGGGCTGGGCTGGGGCTACCAGCTCCAGTCCCCCGCGATCGTCGGCGGTCTGGCCGTGCTGTTCTTCGTGCTCGCGCTCAACCTGAGCGGGGTGTTCCAGCTGGGCGCCGGCTTGCAGGCGCTCGCCGGCGGGATCAGGGCTCGGGGAGAGCACGCCGACGCGCTGCTCTCCGGCCTGCTCGCCACGCTGGTCGCGAGCCCCTGCACCGCGCCTTTCATGGGCGCGGCGCTCGGCTTCGCGCTGGTGCAGCCGGCACCGCATGCGATGCTGGTGTTCACCGCGCTCGCGCTGGGAATGGCCTCGCCCTACACACTGCTGTGCTTCGCCCCTGCCCTCATCCGCCGCCTGCCGCGTCCCGGCCCGTGGATGGACGCGCTCAAGCAGGCGCTCGCCTTCCCGCTCTATGCGACGGTGGTATGGCTGGTCTGGGTGCTGGGACAGCAGGCCGGCATCGACGCGGCAGCGAAGCTGTTGGCGGCGCTGGTAGCGGTGGCCGCGGCGCTCTGGGCGGTGGGGCGGTGGGCGCAGGCAGGCCAGGGGGCGCGCTTGAACTGCGAGGGCAGCCGCACTGGTCGCTCGGCGTCGCAGCCCTCGCCTTCGCCTGGCCACAGCCGGGTGCGCGCCCGGCAGCCGGTACTACGGGCGCATGGCAGCCGTGGTCGGAGGCTCGCGTGCAGGCTGCCCTGGCCGAGGGCAAGCCGGTGTTCGTGGACTTCACCGCCGCCTGGTGCGTCACCTGCCAGGTCAACAAGCGGCTGGTGCTCACCGCGGCCGAGGTCGAACGGCGCTTCGTGGAGCTGCAGGTCACGCGGCTGCGCGCCGACTGGACCAGCCGCGATGCAGCGATCTCCGCCGCCCTGGCGCGCATGAACCGCAGCGGCGTTCCGGTCTACGCGCTGTATTCGCCCGCACAGCGCGAGCCCGTCCTGCTGCCGGAGGTCCTGACCCGCAGCATCGTGCTCGAAGCCCTCCAGGGGGCCGCAACGCGCGCGGCCCGCGCACCGCCGCCAGCACCAGTCTGCCCAACCGCATGACCATCTGCCGCCACGAAGGAGTCGCCATGATCAAGAGGTTCGCCGCATCCGCATTCGCCGCTGCTGTCGTGCTCTGCGCACCGGCGGCACTCGCCGCCGTGGCCGCCGGCCAGCCCGCGCCCGACTTCACCCTCACCGACATCGGCGGCAAGCAGCACTCGCTGTCCGAGTTCAAGGGCAAGTACGTGGTGCTGGAGTGGTTCAACTCCGAGTGCCCGTTCGTGCAGAAGCACTACGAGAGCAGCAACATGCAGTCGCTGCAGAAGAAGTACGGCGGCAAGGGCGTGGTCTGGCTGACGATCAACTCCACCAACCCGCACAGCAGCAACTACCGCGGCCCGGCGCAATCGCAGCAGATCATGAGCGACTGGAGCATCAGCTCGGCCGCATTCATGCTCGATCCCGACGGCAAGGTCGGGCAGACCTACGGCGCGCGCACCACGCCGCACATGTGGGTGATCGACCCGAAGGGCAAGGTGATCTATGCGGGCGGCATCGACGACAAGGCTACCTACCGCGCGACGGACGTGCAGAGCGCCCGCAACTTCGTCGCCGCCGCGCTGGACGAGAGCATGGCGGGCAAGCCGGTCGCCGTGCCGGCGGCGGCGCCGTACGGGTGCTCGGTTAAGTATTGAAAGATAAAGGCGTGAGGGTAAGGGGTGAGTGAGCCGAGGAAACAGGCCCTTGTTGGCTGCTCACCCCTTACCCCTCACGCCTTCCTCAGCTCCTCACTCCTTACCCCTCACTCCTCACGCGTTCCCCAGCTCCTCACCCCTCACGCTTTCTCTTCATGTTGACAAGCGCCGTGCGGCCCTGCATTCTTGGCCGATGACAGCTGCACACCTCACCACGGCCCTGCGACGTCGATTTGATACGATGCGCGGGATGCCGTGCGCCCGACGACGACCACGCTGAGCCTCTGCTAGACGGCGTGGAACCGAAGGCCACAGGCGATCCTGTGGCTTTTTTGCATTTCCAGGGAGGTCGGAGAATGAATCTCAAGGACTATGCGGTCGGCGCGCTGATGGACATCACCGCCCGGCCCGACGTGGTGTTCGTCAAGGGCGAAGGGTCGTGGCTGTGGGACCACGAGGGACGCAAGTACCTGGACTTCGTCCAGGGCTGGGCGGTCAACTGCCTGGGCCACTCCCCGCGCGTGCTGGCGCAGGCGCTCGCGCGGCAGGCACAGGTCCTCATCACGCCCAGCCCCGCCTTCTTCAACGAGCCCAGCATCGCCCTGGCGCAGGCGCTCACCGCGCGCAGCTGCTTCGACCAGGTGTTCTTCGCGAACACCGGCGCCGAGGCCAACGAAGGGGCCATCAAGCTGGCGCGCAAGTTCGGCGCCAAGCATCGCGCCGGCGCCTACGAGATCATCACGTTCCAGGGCGCGTTTCATGGCCGCACGCTGGCGACCATGTCCGCTTCGGGCAAGCCGCAGTTCGAAACGCTCTTCGAGCCGAAGGTCCCCGGCTTCCCGAAGGCCCAGCTCAACGAGCTCGCCTCCGTCGAGCGCCTGATCACCGACAAGACCATCGGCGTGATGCTCGAGCCGATCCAGGGCGAGGCCGGTGTGCTTGTGGCCACCGACGGGTTTCTGCGCGATTTGCGCAAGCTCACCGCGGAGCGCGGCCTGCTGCTCATCGTCGATGAGGTGCAGACCGGCGTGGGGCGCACCGGGAAGCTGTGGGGCTACGAGCACGCCGGCATCGAGCCGGACATCATGACGCTGGGAAAGGGCATCGGCGGGGGCGTGCCGCTGGCGGCGCTGCTCGCCAGGCAGGCGGTGTGCTGCTTCGAGCACGGCGACCAGGGCGGCACCTACAACGGCAATCCGCTGATGTGCGCCGCCGGCCTGGCGGTGCTCGAGGAGGTGGGGAGCCCGGCCTTTCTGAAGTCGGTCGTGGATACCGGCGCCTATCTCGCCACGCAGCTGGAGAAGCTCTCCGCCCAACATGGCCTGGGCCCGGTACGCGGCCGCGGGCTGCTGGTCGCGCTCGATCTCGGCCAGTCCTCCGGCGGGGACCTGGTGACGCTCGCCCGTGAAGCCGGGCTGCTGATCAATTCGCCTCGCCCGGATTCGCTGCGCTTCATGCCCGCACTGAACATTGCCCGCGCGGAGGTCGATACGATGATCGAGATCCTCGCGTCGGTCCTGCGCAGCCGCGGTCAGTCGGAGGCCTACACGCGCATCGCGCCCTGATCATGGAGCTCGAGATCGCCGGGCTGGCGTTACAGGAGCGCTACAAGCTGCTCACCGCCCTGGTCTTCCCGCGCCCCATCGCGCTGGTGTCGACTCGCAGCGAGAACGGCACCGCCAACTGCGCGCCTTACTCCTACTTCAACGCGGTGTGCGAGGACCCGATGCTGGTGGTGCTGAGCTTCAACCTGCGCTCCGACGGAGTCCGCAAGCACTCGCTGGCGAACATCCTGCGCACCGGCGAATTCGTCGTCAACCTGGTCGACGAGGGGATCGCCAACGGCATGCACCTTTCGTCCTCCGAGTACGCCGAGGAGGAGAGCGAGTTCGAGGCGGCCGGTTTCACGCCGGCACCCTGCCGGATCGTGCAGCACCCGCGCATTGCGCAGGCGCCGGCGAGCTTCGAGTGCCGCCTGTTTCAGCGCATCGAGGTCGGCCCGGTGCGCGATATCGTGCTGGGCGAGGTGGTCCATCTGCATGCACGTGACGGCATGATCGACCCGGTGACCAAGCGCGTCGCCGAGGCCGCGTATCGGCCCGTGGGCCGGCTGTTCGGCACGCGCTACTGCACTACACGGCAGCGCTTCGACCTGCCCGGCCCGCTTCCTGGCGAGTAATATGCGCGATTCAGCCAGCGCGCCCGCCTATGAGCCCACGTCAACGCCGCTTCGACCGCCTGGTGGGCATGCTCGCCCTGACTGCCCTCGTCGTGGGCATCCTGTGGGTGCTGCGTCCGTTCGTCTCCTCGATGGTGTGGGCCATCGTACTCACCTATTCCACCTGGCCGGTCTTCGAGTTCGTGCGGCGCCGGATGCACTGCAAAGACACCCTCGCAGCCTCCGTGATGACGGCGCTGCTCACGCTGGTGATCCTGCTCCCGATCACGGTCCTGGGGCTGAGCCTGGGCGACAGCGTCGCGCCGGTGGCGGAGGCGATCCGCGCCTGGTGGGACCGCGGCCTGCCGGATCCGCCGGCATGGGTCGCGGAGTTGCCCGTGATCGGGCGAAGCCTGCACAGGTACTGGATGGAGCTCGCGCATGACAGCGGGAAGCTGGGCAGCGAGATCCGGCGCCTGCTCGAACCGCTGCGCTACTGGCTGCTGAGCGGCGGGCTGCAGATCGGTGTCGGCCTGGCGTACCTGGTGCTGAGTGTGGTGCTCGCCTTCTTCTTCTACCGCGACGGCGACGCGGCTGCACTGGCCTACCAGCGGGTGCTGCACCGGATCGCCGGAGCGCGGGCGGCGCGGCTCAACGCCGTGGCCGGCGGGACTATCCGCAGCGTGGTCTACGGCATTCTCGGGCACAGCGTTCGCGCAGGCCATCCTCGCTGCGATCGGGATGTGGATCGCGGGTGTGCCCGGGGCGCTGCTGTGGGGCATGCTGACGTTCTTTCTGTCCGTCGTCCCGGTGGGCCCGCCGCTGATCTGGGGCGGCGCCGTCGCCTGGCTCCTCTACCAGGGCTCGGTCGGTTGGGCGATATTCATGGCGCTATGGGGTTTCTTCGGCATCAGCGGCATCGACAACGTCATCAAACCCTACCTGATCAGCCGCGGCAGCCGCCTGCCCTTCATCCTCACCCTGTTGGGGGTGCTGGGAGGCGCGCTCGCCTTCGGTTTCATCGGGGTGTTCCTCGGGCCCCTGCTGCTCGCACTGGGCTACCGGCTCCTGCAGGAGTGGGTCGCCACGGAGCACGAGTCGCCCTTGCGGGGGGCGCCCTCCGAAGACTGATGCGGGCTATGGCGCGCCGCAGCAAGAAAAAGCGTTGCGGAGCGCGATTGGCCGGAGTAGCATCGTTTCAAACACAAACAGGCTCCCAGTTGTCACCACATCGAGGAGACAAGCCATGTGTTTCGAATTCGAGTACCTCTACTGGGCCAAGCTGGAAGAGGAAGCCAGGCAGCGCAAGGAAGAAGAGCAACGGCGCCAGCAATTGAGCCAGCCACCCAAGGAAGCTGTACCCACACCTGCGCAACAAGACGTTGTCCCGGCCTGACCGCCGCGGCTCACTCCTGACGATGAAGCCCCGCTCGACGCGGGGCTTTTTGTTTTGCTCTTGTCGACCTTGAACCGCAGAGGCGCGGAGGCGCAGAGGACCCGCAGAGGCTGGAAATGCGGGGCCGCGGGTTATGGGAGAAGATCAAAGCGGCCGACGGATACATACGCCCGCGCCCTGCTGACTCTACCCCACGAGAAACAATCCCCCTACCTACATGGCCGGACCGCCCAACCGCCAGCCTGCTCTGTGGTTGCTCTTCTCTGCGGGTCCTCTGCGCCTCTGCGTCCTCTGCGGTTCATGCTGTAGGCTCCAGCCCGGAGAGGCGTGCTTCCAGCTCCGCTGCGGTCCAGCCGAGAGCGGCGGCGGCGGCAGTGGACTCCACAGCCCATTCCTCGCGCTTGCGTCCCGCGCTGCGCGCGAGTGCCTCCGACACGGCGCTCGACAACCCGATCAGCATCCGGCTCTCCGAAGGCAGATTCAGCGCATCCAGCCGCAGCAGGTCGTGGTGATAGCGAACCGCCATCGCCACTTCGTCCGACAGCCCCCAAGTGCGCACCAGCGCGTCGCCGATCACGGTGTGGTCGAGGCCGTATTGCGTGCGCTCGATCTCCTGCGGATTGGACGCTGCCTCGATCTGGGCAAAGCTGCGCGAGTAGCCGGGCGCGTAGATGACCAGCACCGCCATGCCGCAGTTCTCGAACAGCCCGCAGGTGTGCACGCGGTCGCGCGGCAGCCCGCGGAGGTCGCGCGCAAGACGGCCCATCAGCGCAGCGCGCTTGGCCGAAGCCTCCCACACCAGCTCCATGCTGGGGTCGGTGGACGGGAAGGCACGCCGCAACAGCAGACCCGTGACGATCACGAACACCTCGGCAAGCCCGAGATAGTAGATGGCCTGCTGCACCGAGGTCACGCGCCGCCCCAGCCCGATGTACGGCGAGTTCGCGGTCTTGATCACCGCGGCGCCCAGGCCGACGTCGACATTCACCAGCTCGCTCACGCGATCGAAGTCCGGCTCGGCCTTCTGCATCTCCACACCGAGCTCGGCGAGCACACCGGGCCGCGGCGGCAACTCCACGCTGAGGAGCTGCTCGGCGGCGCTGGCGCCGGCCGGTCGCGGAGCGGGCGCCTGTGCGGCTCCTGCGCGGTTGCTGACGAGTACCAGTCGGGGCCGTACCTGCGGTGAAGAAGCCGCAGAGGTCTCAGCGGCGGGCTTGCGTGCGTGCTCTTCCATACGACCTCACTTCTGCGCGGCGGGGGTGTTGATGAGCGGTGCGATGCTGGTCCCGGCCGGTATCACCACCGTGTTGGTGTTCCCCTTCTCGGCGAACTTCATCAGCGCCAGGTTCGCCTCGTGCTGCAGGTACTCGCGCGTGAGGCTGCCGGAGATGATGCGGTTGGACTCGGCGATGCCGCGCGCCTCGGTCACCCGGATCTCGGCTTCCTTCTTGGCGATCTCGGTCTGCACCGCCATCGCCTCGAGCTTCTTCTGGTTGGCTACCGCCTGGCGGATCGACTCCTCGATGGACGGGTCGGTGAGCACCGAGCGGATCACCACCCGGGTCACGCGGAACACGCTGGGGTCGCTCTTGTCCAGCGCCGCCTGCATCTTCGTCTCGATGGCCGCGGCCATCTCCTCGCGCTTGGTGTGCATGACCAGCGAGTCGACCCGCGCCACCTCCTCGTAGGAGACGTTGCGCGCCACGCGGAACACCAGCTGGTAGGCGGGCAGGAAGTAGCCTCCCTCCGGAGCCCGCACGGATTGCCCTGCGTACTTGCTCTGCAGCTCGGCGATCGTGCCGGGCTCGGCCCGATAGTAGACCGAGACGTCCATGTCGCGCAGCGAGAGATTGTCTCTGGCCTTGGGCGTCAGATCGGTGAGGTCGATGACGACCTCTTTCGCCGTGAACTCTTCGACCGAAGAGATGACCGGCCACTTGAAGTAGACCCCTGGGGTCACCTCGTTCTGGCTGATGATGCCCAGTGTCGTGCGCACACCGACGTTGCCGGTGGAGATGGTCCCGAACACGCCCGTCAACAGCGCAACGCCGATCACCAGCGCCACGATCAGCGCCGCGCCACGGGTCAGGCGTCCGAGCAGCCCGCGCAGCGCATCCAAAGCTTCAGACATCGATCACTCCCCGACAAGCGTCCGGTGCAAACGCTGGAGAGCGTGCAAGAACGGGGCCTAGTCAGGGGTCAGTTGTTGTTGTAAGTTGGTCAGGAGCGGCCGAGGTAAATCATCGATCACACGCGCAGCTTCATGCGCCGGGTGGGAGGAGGAGGGAGGCCGGAGGTGACTAGGGCTCCCTCTCCCCTCGTGGGAGAGGGCTGGGGAGAGGGCTCCGGCGCGCGTGGTGCTGGTGCGCGCGGCGGGTTAACGCGGCGCACCCGGCTTGACAACTGGTAACCGACAACTGATTGCCCGCCAGAAGCTTCAGCCGAAGAACCGGCGCGGCGAGCCCTTGCGGTTGCTTGCGGCCCCCTCGCGCTCGGCCTGGACCCTCGCTTCGGCTTCGGCCTCCAGGGCTTTGCTCCGGTGCAGGATGATCTCGTCGTCGGCGTCGGTGAGCCGCGAGGCGAGCATCTTGGCCATGTTGCGCAGCAGCTGCACTGCGATCTGCGGCCTTTCGAACAGAGCCTGTCGCTGTAGCCGCAGTGCGACACTCTCGACCACCGCCACCACGCTCGCGCTGCGTACGCCGTTGCCGAGCAGCGCTATCTCGCCGAAGTGCTCGCCCGGCAGCACGTCGGCCAGGTGCATGCGGCTGCCGTTGGCATAGCGATAGACCTCGAAGCGCCCCTGCACGACCACGTACATGCATTGGCCTTCCGAGCCCTCCTCGTAGACCACCTCGCCGGCTGCAAACGACGCCTTGGCGGCCTGCCTCAGGAGCATGCTCAGATCATCGCGTCCAAGCTGCTTGAACAGCTCGACCTCGCGGATCACGCGCAGGAACAGCGTATCGATGCTGGAGACGCTCATGGGCCTGGCCGGGTGCAAGAAAAGTGCCATGATCTCGGGCTTGAAGACGAACCGCAGAGGCGCGGAGGCGCCGAGGATTCGCGGAGGCGAAGAAACGTGTAGGACTCTGGTAGTCGGGCCGATCGAATCTGCCGACCGACGCACGCCCCAGCGGCATCGCTGAACCGCTCCTAAGAAAGCGCCCCTACCCCCGCCCTCTCGCGCGAGGGGAGAGGGAGCGTTCTTCAAGCCGCCGGCCTCCCAGCCGAGTTACGCTGTTATTCGCTTCTCTGCGGGTCCTCTGCGCCTCCGCGCCTCTGCGGTTCAGCTCTAGTGGGGGTAGACGCGTTGACGCAACCACGCCGAGGCGTCAGCATTGCCAGGTCAGCAGACGAAACACCAACAAGGAGACCACGACATGAAGAAAGTTCTCGCAGTCCTTGCGCTCGCGCTGTGGGTATGCGCTGCAGCCAGCGCCTGGAGCGGGCCGTTGCCGGAAGCCAAGCCCGAGGACGTCGGCATGTCCTCGCAGCGCCTGGAACGCATGACGGCGCTGCTGCAGCGCGCGGTGGATTCCGGTGACCTGCCCGGCGCAGTGGTGATGATCGCGCGCAAGGGCAAGCTCGTCTACCAGCGCGCGGTCGGCATGCAGGACAAGGCCAAGAACGTCGCCATGGCGCCGGACTCGATCTTCCGCGCCTATTCGATGACCAAGCCCATCGTGAGCGTGGCGGCGATGATCCTGGTGGAGGAAGGGCGGCTCGGCCTGCACGAGCCGATCTCGACGTATCTGCCCGAGTTCAAGACCATGACGGTGGCGGTGGAGACCTTCGACCCGCTCACCGGTGCGGGCAGCTTCCACACCGTCCCCGCCAAGCGCCAGATCACGGTGCACGATCTGATGCGGCACACGTCGGGGCTCACCTACGGCGTGTTCCTGCCCAAGGGCACGCAGTTGCGCAAGCTCTACGACGAGGCGAACCTGTGGACGCAGCCGAACCTCGACGCGTTCTGCAAGGCGATCGCGAAGGTGCCGCTGCGCTTCGAGCCCGGCACCACCTGGGACTACAGCCACTCCACCGACGTGCTCGGGCGCGTGGTCGAGGTCGCATCCGGACAGCCGCTCGACGTGTTCGTCGCCAAGCGCATCCTCGAGCCGCTGAAGATGGTGGACTCGAGCTGGTATGTTCCCGCCGGTAAGCTCAACCGCTTCGCGCAACCGGGACCGGACACGCGAGAAGAACTGGTTCCCGGAGACGCTCTACGACTTCAGCAAGCCGGCTACGCTGTTCGCCGGCGGGCACGGCATGGTCACCACCGCGGCCGACTATCTGCGCTTCTCGCAGATGCTCGCCAACGGCGGCGAGCTGGAGGGCGCGCGCATCCTGAGCCCGCTCACGGTGCGCTACATGGCCTCCGATCACGTGCTGGGCAGCGGCATCGCGCGCGGTCCCAACTTCCTGCCCGGCTGGGGCTACGGCTTCGGCCTGGGATTCGGCGTGCGCCTGGACCAGGGCGAGGCGCCGTGGATCGGCGTGCCGGGCGAGTTCTTCTGGGGCGGCTATGCCGGCACGTTCTTCTTCGTCGATCCGAAGCAGGAGCTGGTACCGGTGCTCATGTTCCAGGCCCCGGAAAAGCGGGCGCACTACCGCGTGCTGTTCCGCGACGTCCTGTATCAAGCCATAGTCGACTGATCACGGGCTGTCGACGATGGCGAGGCCAGCGCTCCCGAAGGCGAAGCCAAAGTTGCTGCCGCGCCCCGGCTTCGCCATGCAGGTTGCACTCCCACGACGCGTGATACGGTTGGATTCCTTCTAGGAGACGTTAATGAACTCAAGCATCTTGCGCTAGCGGTGTGGCTAGCGCGTTATTGTCTGTTGCAGCGGGTGTGAGCGCCGCATCGATTGCGGGCGACGCGTTCGAAGCAAGCTTGACTGTTGATGGGACTCTCTCTGGGCCCTTTAGCGGTGTCGCCGGCAGCGGGGGAGACGATATCCACGACACCCCGTCTGTAGGCTTCGACGGCCTCTTCCGCGTGGAATGGGTCGACGACGATAGCGTCGACGTCGAGTTTTTCATCGGAGGACTGGGTCACGACTTGACGAACGCATCATTTACTCTGTCGGGGCTCAACTTCATGTCCAGCGGTGAACCACGGGACATGATCGGCGTGACATTCAACCGCGCTGCAAGTAACGTGGACTCCTTTGATGCCGCGTTCTCCCTTGTCGGCCCCATTCTGAGTTTCACGTCGACGTCTGTTACGGGAGTCCTGTCCATGTCCGAAGAACTTCTTGCCGACGGCCCGAGGTTGCGCTATGACGTCATCGTCGCGCCGGAACCCGCCACCTTCCTACTGGTCCTCATAGGGTTCGGCGCATCAAGCTTCATTGGGCGCAAAAGGGCAAGTAGCGAAACATAGTCAACTCGCCTTTTCGATGGCCGAATGCACGACTCCCCGAGCAAGCGTCACAGGTAATCTAGCGAGATTCGAAACCGGGGAAACCGGAACCGCGGATTCGAAACCGGGGACAGACCACGAAACCGGCGAAACCGGGAAACCGGCGAAACCGGGGACGGACCCAGGATTCCGGGGAAACCGGGGACAGACCACGATTCTCAGGCGCTTTCACAACAGGTCAAGCTGATCTGCGTTCTCCCGGTCTTGCCGTGCCGGTCTGCCCGCTTTGCCTGGTCTCGCGCGGCGACCGAGCGCCCGCTCGATCTCCTTGACGAACTTCGCTTTGCCTAAAGCGAAGTTGCCGTTGGTCGCGTTGCGAATCTGCTGGATCATCTCAGGATCCAGATGCGCGCTGAACAGATCACGGTACATCGCGCGACGCGCCTTCTCGTCGCGGTCCAGACGCTGATACTGCTCGTGAGGCACGACCAAGGGATCGGGCTTGCCCAACACATTGGCGTGGTAGCTCGACCAACGATACTCGCGCGGATGGAGCACCATTCCGGCTCGCACCGGGTTGAGCTCGATGTAGCGGTAGCAGGCCAGCACATATTCCTCGCTCTGAGTCAGGCAGGAACGGAAGCGACCTTCCCAAAGCGTGCCGCTGCGGCGATAGACGCGGTTGACGTACTGGACGTAGCGTTGACCAAGGTGCTTCATCAGCACCGCTGCGCTGGGGCCGACTTCCGGAGTCAACAGCAAATGAACGTGATTCGTCATGAGCACATAGGCGTGCACGGCGCAGCCAAAGCGGCGCGCGAGTTCTCCCAGGTGGTGCAGATAGAAGCGGTAGTCCTCCTCGGCGAAGAAGCACACCGAGCGATTGTTGCCCCGCTGGATGATGTGCCAGGGGACGCCAGGCAGGCAGAGTCGGGCGCGGCGGGGCAAGGCAAGAGCGGAGTGATAGTGTAATCAGATACTATCAGAAAAACGTGGTCTGTCCCCGATTACTCGCCCCATACTCGCATTCGCCCGATTACTCGCGATTACTCGCAATCACCTCTCTCGTCCGTGGGTGCTGTAGGTGCCCAATCCCGTGTAGCGCACTGATGCGCAGAGCGCAGGGTCAGAGCGCAGGGTCAGGTCTTGGCTTTTGCCTGCATCACTCGCGGCAGCGACGAGCGGCTGCGCGTCGATGATCTGTAGCGCACCAGCATCGAACCGGGATAGCCCTTGTCTGACCACCTCCAGTCATCGACGGAGATGGGTTCGCGCCCGGTCGCCGCACGAGGTCACGTGATATACGACACCTGGGAACTCGATACGCAGTGGGCGGGCCATGCGGGTATTCAGAAGAAGGCAAAAGACAAGACCTGACCCCATCTCGTGCCCCATCTCGCAGCCCCTTTAGGGGGAGGGCGAGGGTGGGGGTGCAACGCGCATGCACTGTGGCAATGCAGGGGCCCACGACACTGCTAGAGCCCCCCTCACCCCCGCCCTCTCCCGCGAGGGGAGAGGGGGCTTTCTTTTGCATTCACCTGCGCGCCTTGCGCGCTACCGCTGCTCGCGAGGCGGGGTGGCGCGCGCAGCGCGACATGAGGCGGTCGGGTGCAGGGGCTCGGTCAGTCCGTCAGCTCCGCAGGCTGGCTGACGGCGCGCACCAGGTACCCGCCCGACTTCTCGTCGTGCTCGAGGTCGAGCAGGCCGCGCGCCTTCGCTTCCTCCAGCACGTCCGTGAAGCTCTTGAACCCGTAGTAGGATTCGTTGAAGCCCGGCTTGCGGCGCTTGAGCGCCTGCTTGATCATCGAGCCCCAGATCTTCTCGCCTTCGCCGCGCTCGGCCACCAGCGCCTCGAAGGTCTCGACCGACCAGGTCGAGCACCTGCTGGGTCTTGTCCTCGACTTCGGGCTCGTCCGGCTCGGGCGCGGCCTTCGCGGCCGCAGGCTTGGGTTTGGCCGCCGGCTTCTTGCGGGTGCGCTTGGCCTTCGCCTTCTCCTCGCGCACCAGGTCGTCGTAGTAGATGAACTCGTCGCAGTTGTTGATCAGCAGATCGGAGGAGGATTTCTTGACGCCGACGCCGATCACTTCCTTGTTGTTCTCGCGCAGCTTGGAAACCAGCGGCGAGAAGTCGGAGTCGCCGCTGACGATGACGAAGGTGTCGACGTGCTCCTTGGTATAGCACAGGTCCAGCGCATCGACGACCATGCGGATGTCGGCGGAGTTCTTGCCGGACATGCGCACGTGCGGGATCTCGATGAGCTCGAAAGCCGCCTCGTGCATGGTGCCCTTGAACTCCTTGTAGCGCTCCCAGTCGCAATAGGCGCGCTTGACCACGATGCTGCCCTTCACCAGCAGGCGCTCGAGCACCTTGCTGATGTCGAACTTGTCGTACTTGGCCTCGCGCACGCCCAGAGCAACGTTCTCGAAGTCACAAAACACGGCCATGCTGCGGGTATCGTTGGAGGCTGCCATGCGCTGCGCTGTGGGCTGTGGGGGTCAGCTGCGGATCTTGGTCGGCCGGGCGCGCGTCACTTGTGCGCCATGCTCACGCCGGTCACCTCGATGTCCACGCGCCGGTCGGGCTGAAAGCAGGCGACCATCTGGCCGCGCGGCAGCTTGGCGCACTGCTTGTCCGTCACCATTGGCATGCTGGAACCCATCCCTTCGGCCACGATCTTGCCGGCGGGCAAGCCTTTGGTCACCAGGTAGCGCTTCACCGCTTCCGCGCGCTGGCGCGACAAGCGTTCGTTGAGCCGGTCCGTGCCGGTGGGATCGGTGTGGCCGGTGATGTGGATGCGCCGGTAGTCGAACTGGTCGAGCTCGGCGGCGAACTCGTCGAGCTTGGCCTTGGCGGTGGGGCGGAGCTGGAAGCTGTTGAGCGCGAACAGCGTGTCGGCTGCGAGCGTTGTAGTCTTCATCGGCGCGGGCGGCGGCGGGGGCGCGGCGATCGGTTCCGGCTCGGGCGTGAGCGCGCGCGGTTCCTCCATCGGTTCCGGCTGCAGCGGTTGTACTTGCACGGGCTCGGGCTCGATCACACGAGGCGCTGGTGCAGGGGCCGCTGCGGCTACTGGCTCCGCTGGCGCGTCGCCAGGACAAGAGCCGGTGCCCCAGCGGTTGGTGTCCCAGAAGCCGGTCTTCACGCAGTCGCCGATCACGGTGGTGCGAATAACTTTGCTGGGGCTGTCGTAGGCGAAGGCCGAGCGCTCTCCCTGGGCACCCGTGCGCCCGGGCGGCGCCATGACAGCGGGCGCCCGAGCCTGCTCGGGGGCGGCCGCAGGCGCGGGCTGGGTCTTGCTGCGACCGAATGGCCACAGCCGCCGATACCACGGCTCCTCCTGAGCCTGCTCTTCCATCGGCTGGCTGGTGGCAGCCGCGGGCGCGTGCTCGACCGGGGCGGCGGCCGGTTGCACCCTCTCGACTGGGGCGGCGGCGGGCTGCACCCTTTCGATCGGGACAGGCTCCGGCTGTGGCGTCGCGACCGGTGCCGCGGCTGGCTGGGGTGCGACCGGTGGCTCGGCCGGCGCGCTCGGCCGCACGGGAGCGGGAGTAGCCGCTCCGGGCTGAGGAGTAACGTCATCGTACAGGCTGGGGGGCGGCAGCGCCGGGCCGGTTCCCTGCTGCGCAAGCGCGCAGGGCAGCGCGAAGAAGACGGCTGAGGCAATCGCCAATTGGCGGCACATCGAATGAACGGGGGTGAGCATGAGGTCCTCTCGTCAGGCGGTTGCCCTCAGGCACCGCCCGGATGCAGGCAAACGCGGATTATAGCCGACCCAGGTTGGCGCGCCCTTCCCAGGCCGCCCAGGAGTGCCGGGGCGCGCTCGGACCAGCACCCCGGCCGCGCGCCGGGGCACCCAGGCGGCCACCACAAGGTGAGCCAGGGACGAACGTGACGGGCCGGCGGCCGTCAGGCATGCAGTGGAACCTGGCGCGGGCTCTCGGCGAAAAACTGCGCCACCGCCGCCGCCAGGGCTTTGATGTCCTCAGCGCCCACGTCCAGGTGGGTAACCAGCCGGATCCTGCTGCCGGCGCCGATCAGCATGTTGCGCTCCTTGAGGAATTGGCGCAACGGTTCGGCGCGCTGCGGATCGACGGCTGCGAACACCATGTTGGTCTGGACGGCCGCGGGATCGACTCCCACCCCGTCGATCTGCGCCAGCAGGTCGGCGAGCATGCGCGCGTTGTCATGGTCCTGCGCCAGGCGCTCGACGTGGTTCTGGAGGGCATGGATACCGGCGGCGGCGAGCACGCCGGCCTGGCGCATGCCTCCACCCAGCACCTTGCGCCAGCGGCGCGCCTTGCCGATGTGAGCGATGCTCCCGCACAGCACCGAGCCGACCGGCGCGCCGAGGCCCTTGGACAGGCACACCGAAACCGTGTCGAACGGACCGGCGATAGCGCGCGCGTCCACCCGCTGCTTGACTACGGCGTTGAACAGGCGCGCGCCGTCCAGGTGCAGTCCCAGGCCGCGGCTGCGCGCCAAATCGTGCGCGCGCTGCAGGTAGTCGAGCGGCAGAACCTTGCCGCCCTGCGTGTTCTCGAGGCACAGCAAGCGGGTGCGGGCGAAGTGCGAGTCCTCGGGCTTGATCGCGGCCGCGATCTTGTCCAGATCGAGAGTACCGTCGGGCTCGAAGTCGAGCGGCTGCGGCTGGATGCTGCCCAGCACCGCCGCCCCGCCGCCTTCGTACTTGTAGGTATGCGCCTGCTGGCCGACGATGTACTCGTCGCCGCGCTCGCAATGCGACATCACGCCCAGCAGATTGCTCTGGGTTCCGGTGGGCACGAACAGCGACGCCTCCTTGCCGAGCATCTGCGCCGCCAGCGCCTCCAGGCGGTTGACGCTCGGGTCCTCTCCATAGACATCGTCACCCACCTCGGCCGCGGCCATCGCCGCGCGCATCGCTGGCGAGGGACGCGTGACGGTGTCGCTGCGCAGGTCGATCTGTTTCATCGTGCAAGCCGCAAATCAGCCACAGAGGGCTGCATGGTACACCAGCGAACGTCAGGCGTCGGCCGCCGCCACTACGGCCGCGTAGGCGTGGCGCCGCGTGATCAGGCTGGAATGCAGGAACACGTCGAGCGCGGCCTCGTAGTGCGCAGGCTCGATGCCAAGCTCACCCGCCCAGCAGCCGAGGCGCTGATAGGCCTCGATGGAGCGCGCCAGCACTGCCAGCGCGACACCCGGGAACAACGGCAGCAACCGTTGGGCGCTCTCCGGCGCAGGCGCCTCGTTGACCCACTGGCGCGACCTCGCGTAGGCGCGCATGAAGCGCTTCGCTTCCCGGCTGGCGAGCCACTCAGGGCGGGCCGCAAGGCTGCTGAAAGCCACCGGCCCGACAGCCTCGCCCACCGCTGCCACGACGTGGGCGATGCCCTCCTGCTCGAGCTGCTGGGGATAAGGGGCCTGCTCGTGGAAAAAGGCGCCCTCGCCGCGGCGGAACGCGGCGAGCATGGCATCGGTGCCGCCGGCGTCGATCCCGCGCACCTGCGCCAGGTCGATGCCGTTCCGGTGGAGCGCATAGCGCAGCATGGCCTGGGGCTGGCCGCCGTGGACGAACATCAGCCCGCCTTCGAGCAGGCTGTCCCAGGAGAACGCGGGCTGCGCACGGCGTGCGGCGATGAAGAAGCCGTCGCGCTGGTTGATCTGCGCGAAGTGCACGACCGGCGACGCCAGCCCTTGTTCGAGGATCGCCCAGCTCGCCGAGACCGCCGACTGCCCCACATGGGCCTCGCGCGCAACCAGCGAGCGCACGACGTTGCCATGGGCGGGCACGCCGAGGTAGCAGCCCTCGATCCCCTCCTGCTCCAGGAATCCCCCGGCTACCGCAGCGATCAGCGGGCTGTAGAACGCGGAGTGGCGCGAGACTACGATTCGCAGTGTAGACATGACGAGCCGGCATTGAGTAGAGCGTGTTTGAGCGCTGAATGCTGACTATCGAGTACCGAGCGCGAAGGAGCAATGGTACTGCAGCCTGGCCATCCGCCGGGTTCCGCTGGCGCCGCCTGGCGCTCAGGGCACCTGCTCCAGCAGCACCTCGACCGCCGACACTCGCATGCTGTCCGGATGACGCCGCTGGAACGCGGAGAGCGCATTGCGGGCTCGCTGCGCGTAGCGGGCGCGCTCGCCCGCACTCGGCGCTGCGCGCGCGGCCTGCAGGTAGTGCACGGCGACGATGAACTCGGCCTCCTCCCGGCCGGGATGCGCGGGATACCGCTGCAGGAACCGCTCGCCGACCCGGATCTGCTGCTGCAGCTGGGCCCAGGTCTGTGCATGCGGCGCGAGCGGATCGTCGCTGAAGCTGTCGTAGAAGTAGCCTTGAACGAGCCGAAACGACGCGTCCGCTGCGATCGGCCCCTCCGGCGCAAGGCGCAGCGCCTCCCGATAGTAGTCCAGGTTGGCGGGAAAGCGCACTGCTCCCGGCACGGTGGCCAGCGGCGTGCCGCCCGCCGTCAGCTCGGCCACCAGGTACTCGGAGGGCAGGCCCTGGACCTTGCCGTGGGTAGCGATATCGCGGTTGAGCAGGTCGCGGATCTCGTCCAGCAGCGACCCCAGAGCAATGTGCGCCTCGGCTCGTTGCGCGGCCGGCGCCTTGGACCGGATGACCTTGCGATTCGCGCTGGCCTGGGCGAGATAGCGCTCGGCGGCTTCGGCCGTGATCAGGTCGTGGGCCGACGCTACGCTGCAGCAGAGCGTCGCCGCACCCAGCAGCACGGCAAACAACCCGCGACGACGGATCATCCTCACGGTTTGGCGAGCGGCTCCCCGCGCAGGAACGCCAGCGCCCCGGGATGGGGCGGCACCTCGGCTGTATCGGCCGGTCGCGTCGGCACCGTGAACGAGGGGACACTGCCATCGCCGACGAGTGCTTCGGCCACCAGGTAGGCATGGTCGGGCTTGAAATCCTCGCGGCAGACCAGCTGGTATTGTGCGGTCTCCACGAGGACGCACAGGGCCACGGCGGGGTATTCGGCGAAGGGCTCCCGGCGGGCGAACAGCGCCGCCGCGTTGGCGTGCGACAGCACGGCGACATCGGCCTGGCCGGAGGTGATGAGACTGGCGATGCGGGCAACGTGGGGCGCGCGCGCCACTTGCGCCTTGGCGTCCGGCAGCACTGCGCGCAGGCGCGCGGCAACGCGCTCACCCAGTTCGTCGGAGCCCGGATCGTCGCGGCTGGTGAAGATCAGCAGATGGGTCTGCCGGTAGACCTTCCATTGGCGATAGGGGGTATGCCCCGCCAACAGGAGCGAAGCTGCGCTGCTCGCCAGAAACGCAAGGAATGGGCGGCGGGTCATGACAGGGGACACGTGTGACGTCAAGGATAGCGCGGACCGGCGCTCCAGGGGGAGGCGGGGTCTGCCGGCGCTTGCGGCGCGCAGCGGGCTCAAGAAAAGGGGCGGGTTCCCCCGCCCCTCTCCGCGCGCGGCAGGGCGCTTACTTCTGGAACACCTCCAGCGGGCAGATCGTCGAGACTGCATAGTTGGGCACGTCCACCACGTTGCCGATGCGCAGGTCGCAGGCCACGCTGGTGAACACGTAGGCCTGCTGGCTGGTCAGGCCCTTGTTCTTCATCAGCCACTCGATCATGTCGATCAGCGAGCTGCGCGCCGCCTGGGTGAGGTCTTCGTTGAGGTTGGACAGCGGCGCGAGCTTGGCGCTGTCCAGGTACTTGTGCTGCGGCGGGACCTCGCCGGCCTTCTTCAGCGGATAGCCCACGGTGGCGTAGAAGTGATCGGGTTCGAGCTTCTTGATCTGAGAGCCGCCTTCGAAGTGCGGGCCGCCGCGGATCATCGACAGCATGCCTCGGCGGACCTGGGTGCGCACGGTCACCTTCGCACCCATCTCGATGGCGGTGCCCGCCACCTCGCCGTCGCCCTGGGCGTAGTGGACATCGCCCACGAACAGGCCGCAGCCGTCGATGTAGCAGGGCACCAGCAATGTGGTACCGACCACCATCTGCTTGATGTCCATGTTGCCGCCGTTCTCGCGCGGGGGGATGGTGCGCACGCACTTGTCCTTGTGGGAGCCGTTGGGCCCGCACACCTGCGGCTGGCCTGGCACCGGTGGGCTGCGGCGGCAATACGAAGCCGCCGGCCTCGCCCAGCTGCGCCTCACGGGCGATCCAGACATCCACCTCGGCCGGGCCGGGCAGCGTCCCCACCGTGCCCATGAACCCGTTCATCGGAATGGCCACGCCCGGCACCTGGTCGGACACCGCTTCCATGCGGTTGAGCCGCCAGTTGGCGATGAAGGGGTCGGTATAGCGATCGCGCAGGAAGCCGAAGCCGGGCACGATGGTGGTGTAGCCGTACTCGTCCGGGTCGATGTCGACCAGCGTGACCGCGAGCACATCTCCGCGCTTGGCGCCGTCGATGTACACCGGGCCTGTCAGCGGGTGAACGAGGTTGAGGTCCACCGCGGCCAGGTCCTTGCCCTGCGAGCTGACGTTCAAGTCGGAATCGAGCGCATCGCGTGTCTCGAACAGGATGAGCTGCCCCGGCCGAGCGGTGGCTACCGTCGGGATCGCCGGGTGGTAGCGGTTCATGCAGTTCGGATCGTCGGCGCAGTGCGGGCCCGTCTTCTTCACGCGTACCCATGACTGCGTTTTCACATCGGCGGTGTCCGCCCACACCGGCGCGGCGAGAGTAACAACGGCCGCCGTGGCCAGCACTGCGGGGATGCGCAACTTCATACGAGACTCCCTCATGTTATGAAACGGCCAAGCCTGTGACATCGCTGTTGTTGGTATTGCCAGAACGCTTGCATATTGGTCCGAGGCGCGCCGGCTTGTCAACGCAAAGTGCGCTCAGCGCAGGCCGAGCAGCGCTTGCCCGCTCCAGTAGACGCCCAGCAGCAGGATCGCGCCGGACACCCCGAGCATGAAGCGGGCGTCGGGCTCGCGCCCCGGACCGCCCACGCGAAGCGCGGCGAACACGGCCATCACCGCCAGCACCACGGCGATCTGTCCCAGCTCGACGCCGACGTTGAAGGCCGCCAGCGCAGGCAGCAGCGCATCGCGCGGCAGGCCGTAGTCGCGCAGCACGGAGGCGAAGCCGAAGCCGTGAACGAGCCCGAACAGGCCCGCCAGCCACCAGCGCCGGCGCAGGTCGCGCACCCAGAAATTCTCCGCCGCGACATAGACGATCGAGAGCGCGACGAATGCCTCCACCAGCCGGCGCGGGCAGCGCAACCACCTCCAGCACGGCCAGGCTCAGCGTGACGGAATGGGCGAGCGTGAACGCCGTCACCACGCCGACCAGCGGCCAGAGGCGCCGCCCCCACAGGATCAGGGCGACGATGAAGGCGATGTGCTCGGCCCCGCTGACGATGTGCTCCAGGCCCGCGCCCAGGTAGTGCCACATGACCTGCAGGACTTGCGCACGGGTCTGGAGCAACGCCGCTTCCGGCGCACTGTTGCTGAGCAGGGCCATGCGCCGCAGATCCCCGCTGACGGTGACCATGTGGCGCGCTGCCGGATCCACCTCATGAAACAGCGTGACCCGGTAGACCAAGGTCCCGGTGAGCGGCGGGCAACGCCAGCGCATCTGCACCAGCACGTGCTCGCGCCGCGCACGCAGCGACTCCACAGCACCCAGGCAGGCGCCGCCGGCGTTGTTGGCCAGCCGTGTATGCTCGAGAACGTAGGCGGAGAGCGCGGCTGCTGTGGCGTCCAGCCGCTCGGCTGCGACCGACCCATCGGCCGCGGTCAAGCCGGTACGCAGCGCGACTTCCAGGTCGCGGCCGTTGAGCTCCAGCAGCACGCCCGCCGTGTTGCCGGCCAACTCCATGCGGGAGCTCGACAGCTGAGTCGCGTGCGGCCAGGCGACCAGCGGCGCAAGCAGCAAGCACGCAAGCAGCACGAAGGCCCTGGTACCTTGGCGGGCCATTGAAGCCCCAAGCCTGCCTTCGACCCTGACCGGAGTCCAAGGCTGCCCCCGGCCGCGATCGGGGGAACGCGAGGGAAAGCCGGGGCAGGCCGGGAACACGCAACGCATCGCCAGAGGATACAGAGAACAACGAGGAGACCGACAACTCGTCGGCGTGCGGCCGGGCGAACCGACCCCACCGACCGCGATCAGCCGCGGCGGAACGGGTTGCCGCTGCGCAAGCGCGCAGCGGCGCGCTTGCGCTGGTCGTCGTCGAAGTCTTGCAGACGCTCGGAGTCGGGGTCGAGAAACAGGGCCACGCCGAGCGCCGCCTCGGCCTCGTCTGAACGCGGCGCATAGCGCGCATCGAAGCTGTAGGCCCACGACACCGGCCAGACGCGCTGCTGCCTGCGAGCCAGATCCACCAGCAGGCTGCGATAGCGATCGTCGCCCGACAAGGCGTAGAGCTGCTCGCACACCTCCAGCAGCTGGAACCCCGCCGGCAGCATGTGCTGATCAGGTGCGGGCAGGACAATGAACGCCTCCCACAGCAGCTGCAGCGCGTGGTCTGCGCTGCCCGCCGCGCCCGCGAGATAGGCCGCGGACAGCAACGCATGGAACCCGCGTGGCGCGCGTTTGCGCGCCGCGTCGACCAGCCCCTGCGCCTCTGCCGCCCGGTCCGTGCGGGTCAGAGCCACGGCCAGGTAAGGCAGCAGGTGCGCAGCCGCCTGACGCGGGCCAGCCTGATACAACGGCATCAGCTTGTTTGCCGCCACGGCGTGCTCCCCGCGCCTGAAGGCGGCATAGCCGGCGACCAGGCCTTCGAGTTGCGGATCCTGGCGCTTTTCCGCCAGTGCGGCGAGCTCCGCCACCAGCTCGGGCGCAGGGGCGCGATCCACCAGCAGCGCATTGAACAGGAAGTATCCCTTCAGACGCGTCTCCATGGCCCGCTCGCCGGACAGGCTCTTCCAGCGATCGGCGAAGGCCTCGACATCCGCCGCCCGGGTGCGCTCGATGCGATGCGCGGCGAGCGCCGCCGCCCACGGCCCGAAGTCCTCGAAGCGCTTGGCCGCCTCGTAGAAGCCACGCCAGCCCGCTTCGCCGTCGCCGAGGAGGAACGCGGCAGTCGCCGCGCGAGCCAGCGCGCCCGGGGTCTGATGGCTCTCGTGCAGCTGCAGTGCGCGCGCCCGCGCCTCCGACCATTTGTCGTCCAGGCGGGCCAGCGTGATCTGGCTCCACAGCTTGGCCGCCGAGTCGGCGCCGGCCGCGGCGCGCTGGAGCAGCGGACGCGCCAGCTCGACCTCGCCGGCGTCGAGCAGGAGCATGCCGGCCTCGTGAGCGCGCTGCGTGTTCGCCGCGCTGCCCTGCGCCTCATCCCTCGGATAGGCGAGGAGCACCTGCTGCGCGTAAGCGGGCTGCCGTGCGCTCAGGTACACCCGCGCCAGCGTCAAGTAAGCGGGCCAATCGGCAGGCTGCTCCCGCACCCGCTCCATCAGCACGGACGCGTAGGCGTTGAGGTCGCCGGTTTCCTCCGCGCGCCGCACCAGGAAGCGCTCGCGCGCCGGGCTGCCGACTAACCGCAGACGCGTCTCTTCCCGCAGCCGCACGGCCTGCTCGCCGAGCCCGGCGCGCTCGAGCGCGGTGATGGCGCGCTCGAGCGGCTCGAACGCGTCCTGCGAATAGGCTTGCTGGCGGGCGAGCTGCATAGCGCTTGCGGTTGCTTCGGCCGGGGCCCGCCAAGGGCGTGGGGGCTCGTCGGCCGGCGGCGCGGGCAGCCCCGCCGGGATGCGCGCGCGCAGCCCGCGCTCGGTGTCGCTCTCGCCCCCTTCCCAGGCAAGCACCTCGCGCGGCAGCCGCTGCGCGCGCGCCACCTGCAACGGGCCCGCGCCGGCCGCATCGACCTGCAGCGCAGCGGCGACGCTGGCCACCAGCGGGGGGTAGCCAGCGTAGGACCTGCCGAGAGCCAGGACCTCGCTCATCAGCGGCGCGGATTGGCCCGCCGACGCGGCGCGGTTGCGGGCAGCCGCCGTGACTGCTCCGCGCGCCGCCGCATACAGCGCATCGGCTGCGTCCCAGGGAGCGGGGCGATCGTACGCGGGCTGACCGCGCCAGACCGCGGCACGAGTCTGCCAAAGCGCAGCACGACCGCGCTCGATCGCAGCCGCCAGGCCAGCGCCCTCCCCGCCCAGAGCAAGCCCGAGGCGCGCCGCCAGCGCCTGCACCGGCCACAGCCGCACCTCCATGCCGCCGGCATCGAGCTGCTTGCTGATCAACGCCAGCGCCGGTGCGGGATCCGCTTCGCTGCCTGCCATCGCCGCGTAGAGCAGGGCCGAGTAGCCCGGGTGGCTGTCGAGAAGCGCCTGGCGGCGCTCCGCCAACCCGGCCGTCTTGCCGTACGCTGCCCGCAGCGCCTCGATCTCCAGCCGCAGGGTGAGCGCCCCGGCCGGATCCCTCACTGCACCGACGAGCGGCTCGGCCAGCACCAGGCTGCCGTTGCTCGCGGCGAGCAGGGCCTGTGCCTCCGGGTCGGCGAGCCCCTGCAACAGCGCGACGGCATAGGGGCGCCGGTACAGGTGCAGGGCGGCACGGGCACGCAGCAGACGCGCGGTCAGGTCATCGGCGGGCAGTGCGCGCAGCGCGACCAGCGAGCGCTCCCATAGATGCTCGCCGTCGATGTCGCTGGGATGGTGGAGGGCGGCCAGCAGCTGCAGTCCACGGGCGCGCGCCACCGGCAAATCGACCGCCACAACCAGTTCGGCCGGGGTGGTAGGCAGGGCCACGACGCTCGCCGCAGTCTCCACGGAATCGGCAGCCGGCTCGAGCTCGAGGCCGAGCCCCTCGGCCACGTCCCTTGCGATGCGGGCGAAGGCGGCTTCCGGGGGCAGCTCGTCCGAGAACTCCAGCGGCCCCCATTCCGTCTCCCCGCCTCGGGCCCACGTCTTCGGCCCGCTGCGCTGGTCCAGACGCAGCGCTATCGTGAGCGTTGCCCGCGCCTCATCGCGCGTGATCCGTCCGCGCAGCACCCAGCGCGCGTTCATGGCCTCGGCGAGGGCCTCGACGTCGGCTTCGACCACGGCGCGCCGGCGACTGCCCAGCGCACGCGCCACCAGCGTGGGGTCGGCTACGCACTTGCCGCTGCGCGCGGCGAGCTCGGCCGCGACGTAGCGGGTGATCAGCGAGCGAGCCGGACGGTCCACCGACGGTGTCCCGGCGGCGAAAGGCACGACCAGCACCTCACAGGTCCACAGCGCATGCACACCGCGAAACAGGCGCTGCTCTGCGCCGAGCCAATCCGACGTGCGCACGCGATCGGGCACCAGCGCGACCATCAGGCCTTCGATCGGGCGCGCAAGCTCGACAGCGGCGTAGCCGCTCGCCGCTCCCAGGGCCGCACCAACCGCCAGATGACGCCAGATCGGCCGCAGCGCCTGCAGCGCACCACCGCCGCCTCGGCGCGCCGCCAGCATCGTCTCGAGCCCCGCCACCAGCGTCACTCCGGCGATCATCGGAGCGACACCGGCGGCAAAGAACAGCAGCGGGCACGCGACCTCAGGCCAGACCGCTCCGGCTCCCACGGCCAGCTCGCAGAAGGGTTCCGTGGCATAGGTGGCAAGCACCGCGGCCGCCGTGCCGGCCAGCCCCAAACGCGGCAGCGGGGAAGTGTGCAGGTTCACCCAGTCTGTGAGGCGCTCGCTCAGGCGCCAGGCCACCCCGCCCAGCAGCGCGCCCCCGCCGGCCTGCAGCGCGCAGCGCAGCCACAGATGCCCGTGCAGGTCGGTCGCCAGGAACCAGCCGACCCCGGCGCCCAGGGCCGCATAGCCCGACGTGGTGAGGAGGAATCCCCAGGGGAAGCGCAGACGCAGAAGGGCCATGTTGTGCGGGTTCGGCCCGGTCGGCGCCGGGCCCTAGTCGAGCAAAATCGGCATCCGGCGTGCGTGCTTTAGGGCGAGGTGGGGGTGGGAGGAGGAGGAAGGCGGGAGGTGACTAGGGCTCCCTCTCCCCTCGTGGGAGAGATGCTATGAAGGGCTCGCCAAGTCGAGCTTCCTGAGGTAGGAAGTCCATTCCGATCAACTTCACGAGGAGATGGAAATGGAAACGACAAGGCAAGCCCTGGTGGATGATACGAGCGTAGTGGTGATGCTGTACATGGCCCTGGAGCTGTCGGGGGCGAAGTGGAAGGTGGCCATAGGCGATGGCAAGCGTGCACCCAGTCAGCACACGCTCAAAGCGGCCGATGTGCTGGGGCTGCTGGGGGTCATCGAGAAGGCCAAGAAGCGCTGCGGGCTGAGCGGGCCGGTGCGGGTGATGAGCTGCTACGAGGCGGGGCGCGACGGGTTCTGGCTGCACCGCTGGGCGCACGAGCAGGGCATCGACAACGTGGTGGTGGACTCCTCGAGCATCGAGGTGAACCGGCGGGCGCGGCGGGCCAAGAGCGATGGGCTGGATGCAGCCAAGCTCTACGAGATGCTGGTGCGCTACGTGGGGGGCGAGACGCGGGTGTGGCGGGTGGTGCGGGTGCCCACGGCGGAGCAGGAGGATGCGCGGCGCTTGCACCGGGAGCTGGAGCGCTTGAAGAAGGAGCGCAACGCCCATGTCAGCCGCATGGGCAGCCTGGCGGTGCTGCACAACGTGCGCCTGGAGCGCATTGGCGGGCGCGACTGGCAGCAGCGGCTGGAGGGCCTGCAGGGGCGCCTGCCCGCGGCGCTGTGGCAGGAGATCGCGCGCGAGAGCCGGCGCCTGGAGCTGGTGAGCACCCAGATCGGGGCCGTGGAGCGGCGAGCGCCAAGGGCAGCTGGAGGCGATGCTCAAACAGGGCGGGCCGCTGGCCGCGCTGACGCAGCTGCGCGCCATCGGGGTGCAAAGTGCCTGGGTGCTGGTGCGCGAGCTGTTTGGCTGGCGCCGCTTTGCCAACCGTCGCGAGCTGGCCGGCTGCGTGGGGGTGAGCCCCAGTCCCTACGACAGCGGGGCCAGCGAGCACGAGCAGGGCATCAGCAAGGCGGGCAACCGGCGCGTGCGTAGCCTGCTGGTGGAGATTGCCTGGTACTGGCTGCGCTATCAGCCACACAGCGCGCTTAGCCAGTGGTTTGCCCAGCGCTTCGCCGCCGGGGGCAAGCGCATGCGGCGCATCGGCATTGTGGCGCTGGCCAGGCGTCTGCTGGTGGCGCTGTGGCGCTACCTCGAGCATGGGGTGATCCCCGCCGGGGCCCAGCTCAAGGCGCAGCCCGCCGCGGGCTAGGCCAGCGTAGCGGGATGCAAGCGGGGTTGAGTCTATAGAGGAAAAAGCAGTACCGCGCCGATGCGAGCGCTGCGTGTCAGGAGGTCCAGAGGCCCGTTCCCCAGCCGGGTGAGCATGACCGCTCACCGTCGTGAGAGATGGGGCACTCTGGTGCAAAGGGTTCGCCAGGCGCCACACGGCGCATGCGGCATAGGGTGTTCGACCAGTGTGTCGACACGGATAGAAGGTGGACCGGGCCCCTGGCCCGGCGTAGCCAACACACCCGCCCCCGAACACGCGGCATCGGATCGAGCGAAACGAACAGGACGACCTAACGGCAACACGCATGAAGCTTGACAAACCTGCCCTCATAGAAGGGCTGGGGAGAGGGGCTACCTCGCGTGCTTTCACCCTCTCCCCAACCCTCTCCCATCAAGGGAGAGGGGGCTCTTTGTTCTCGTTCCTCGCGCCCGCGTTTCCCGCCTCGCGCCTCAAACGCGCTCCGCCAGGCCCAGTTGCCAGAGGATAAATGCGTAAGTGAACGCGATCTCCCGCAAGTAGTCGTAGCGTCCGGAAGCGCCGCCGTGACCGGCCTCCATGTTGATTTTCAGCAGCAGCGGGTTGGCGTCGGTCTTGGTGGCACGCAGCCTGGCCACGTACTTGGCCGGCTCCCAGTACATCACCTGACTGTCGTTGAGCGAAGTCTCCACCAACATCGCAGGGTAGGCCTTGGCCTGGATGTTGTCGTAGGGCGAGTAGGACAGCATGTAGTCGTACTGGCTGCGCTCCTGGGGGTTGCCCCACTCCTCGTACTCGCCGGTGGTGAGCGGCAGCGAGGAATCGAGCATGGTGTTGACGACGTCGACGAAGGGCACGTCGGCCACCACGGCCTTGAACAGGTCGGGGCGCAGATTGGTTACCGCTCCCATCAGCAGCCCGCCGGCGCTGCCGCCTTCGATCACCAGCTTCTGCGGTGCCGTGTAGCCGGAGGCGACGAGGCGCTCGGCCGCTGCGATGAAGTCGGTGAAGCTGTTCTTCTTCGCCAGCATGCGGCCCTCGTCGTGCCAGCGCTTGCCCATCTCGCCGCCGCCCCGGATGTGGGCGGTGGCAACGATCACACCCCGATCCAGCAGGGACAGGCGTGCCGAGCTGAAGTGGATGTCGTAAGGGAAGCCGTAGGCGCCGTAGCCGGTGAGCAGCATGGGCTGCGGACCGTCCGCGCGCCTGTCGCGGCGGTACACCAGCGAGACGGGGATCCGCTCGCCGTCTGGGGCGGTGGCGTAGACGACCTCGGAAGCGTATTGCGCGGGATCGTAGCCTCCCAGCACCGGCCGCTGCTTGAGGAGCGTGCGGTTGTGCGTGTGCATGTCGTAGTCGAACACCGAGTCGGGGGTCACCAGCGACTCGTAGACGAAGCGGTACACGCTGGTGTCGAACTCGGCGTTCGCCCCGCCGCGCACCGAGGAGGCGGCTTCGGGCACGTCCACCGCGTGGATCCCGCCGTCCGCCAGGCTCATCACGCGCAGGCGCGGAAATCCGCCCGCGCGCTCGTGCAGCACGCAGTGGCGCGCGAAGAGCTCCACTCCACCGAGCATCACATCCTCGCGATGCCCCATCACCTCGCTCCAGCTCGCCTCGCCGGGATCGGCAACCGGTGCGGCGACCAGCCGGAAGTTGCGTCCGCGGTCGTTGGTGACGATCCAGAACCGGTCCCCGCCGTGACCGGGGTGGTGGTCGAGATAATATTCGTGCCCCTGGCGCCGCGGCACCGCGAGCATGAACGGGTCTTGCGGACGCTCCGCAGACAGGTATCGCACCTCGGACGTGGTCGCGCTGTGGGAGGTGAGGAACAGCCACGCGCGGCTGCGCGACTGGCTGATGCCGATCGAGAAGCGCGCATCGGTCTCTTCGTATATCAGCTCGTGCGTGCTGGTGCCGAGCACGTGGCGGTACAGCCGGCACGCGCGCTTGGCCTCATCCTCGAGCACATAGAACAACGTGCGGCTGTCGTTGGCCCAGCTCACCGAGCGCGCTTTCTCGATCCGCAGAGGCAGCAGCGTGCCGCTTCCCAGGTCCTTGACCTGCAGGGTGTACTCGCGAAAGCCGGTGACGTCGGCGGAGAACGCGAGCAGGTTCGCGTCGCGGCTCACGTCGTAGGCGCCCAAGGCAAAGAATTCGTGGCCCTGCGCCATCGCATTGAGGTCGAGGGTGACCTCCTCGGGCGCCCCGGCGCGCGCCTTGCGTCGGCACAGGATGGGGTAGTCTTTGCCCCGCTCGGTGCGCGAGTAATAGTCGTACTCGCCCTCGCGATAGGGCACGTCCATGTCGGTCTCCTGGATGCGCGCCAGCATCTGCGCATAGAGCGCTTCCTGAAACGCCGCGGTGGGCGCCATGATCGCCCGGGTGTAGGCGTTCTCGCCCTCCAGGTGCGCGCGCACCCTGGCGTCGTCCTTGTCTCGCAACCAATGGTAGTCGTCCACGCGCTGCCGGCCGTGGACGGTGGTCTCGTGCGCGATGCGCTCTGCCTGCGGAGGCTGCAGTGCCTGGGAATCGTTTTTGCTCATGGTCGGAGTCGGTGAATGGTGAAATGCTCGCGGGGAGGTAGCGCTCTGGGATTGTTCCCGGTTCCCCGGGCCCTGCGAGCGATTGCTCCTGCGACCCCGGGGCATCGTAGAAGTACAATATGAGGTTTCCAGCCGCGGTTTCAAACCCCGTCCAGCAATGAAGCTCATGCATTGGCTCGCCGGGCTGGCAGCGCTCGCGCCCGTCGCGGGCACTCCCGCCCCCAACCAGACTGTCGAGGAAGGCACGGTGATCTGGAAAGATCACCGCTGCGCGTTTTTCATCGTCCAGACCCCCAGCGGCTACACCCTGTTCGAGTGGATGTCCGGGCCACGTCCCAGCGACGGCGACAAGATCGAGGGGCCGCTCGAAGGCTTCGGCCCGCGCAACGTCGTCAACAAGACGGCGCAGGAGCAGGTCACGCTGGCATACACCGAAGTCCACTCCACCAGCAAGAAATGGGTCGGCAACAAGATTCCCCGCTTTTGCCGGCGCCGCAAGGATTTCCTCGCCGAGTTGGAGCGGGAAGCTGCCGGCCGGCCGGCGCCAGTCGCGCCACAGGAGGCGCCCGAGCCGGGCGCGCCGCCCGAACCCGAACCGTCCGTGCAACCATCGGCGCCACGATGAAAAAACAACGCAACTACGAATCCGACACCACGACGTTCATCCGCGATTTCCTCGCCCAGAACCCGCAAGTCGTCGAAAAACAGAAGAGCCACCGCGCCACCTGGTGGGACCGGCCGCAGAATCTCGAGGAACGCAAGAAGCTCGACGCTGCGCAGGTGCCGCAGCAGGGGTACGTGTACTACGACAAGACTTAGAAGCAGGCACGAGGCTTGGGATCCAGGCTTTTCTCGCGCCTCGTGCCTCGAGCCTCGAATCTGATCCCTCGTGCCTACCACTTGTATCCCAAACTGAGTATAAAGGTGCGGTCGAGCTCGACTGTGCCCGGCGGCGGGTTGCCGTTCCAGTCCAGGTTCAGCTGTGCGATGGCCATGAACCGGTTGACCAGGGGAAACCGAAACCCGGTCTGACTGCGCAGGAAAGAGCTGTCGTAGTTGTCCAGGCTGGCGTAGAGCTCGTTGTAGTTGAAGAACTGCACCGCATCCTTCCACAGCCAGAAGTCGAACTTCGTCACCAGGCGGGCCGCCGGGTACTGCTCGGTCGGCTGGGTGTAGAAGTCCGTGTAGACGTAGGTGAGACCGCCCTCCAGCGCGAGCTTGGTACGCTCGGTGTCGAACCACTGGTAGCCGAGGCCGGCACCGCCGGTGAAGCGCAGGTAGATGTCGCTGAAACGGTCGTTCTCGAACGAGGTGTTGGCGGAGACATACCATTTCTTCGACAGGAAGCGGTCGTACTGCGCATAGACGATGGTGTTGCTCTCCGTTTCCGTGTCCCGGCTGCTGGCATAGTTGCCGCGGCCGCCGAGGGTGTATCGGTTCCTGGCTTGCCGCGCCACGCCCTCGGCGTCGAAGTTGAGGTTACGGGATTCGGTGTTGCCGCTGCTGTCCGATGCACCGAGCGCGGCGCGCCCCGAGAACTTCCACTCCTTGCCCGTCACCCGGCCGGGCTCGGCTGCGCTGACCCGCGCCATGTCGACCGACTGCCCGGCCTCGGCGATCTGCAGCTTGTGTGCATCGCCGCTCAGGCGGCCGTACAGCCGCGTGTCGTCGTCCAGAACGACCGTCATCGGCGAGTCCACCCGCAGCGACGCGATGCGCTTGACATCGACCTCCACGTCGCCGGCGTACTCGGTATTGATCACGAGCTTGCCGTCCGCCAGCCGCACGGCCGTACCGGTGAGGCGATCGCCGTTGTCGAGGACGACTTGATCGGCACGGCATGCGCCCGCCGCAGCCAGCACCAGCACTACGAGATAGAGCAATCTCACTGGAGGTCTCCTGTCTCTTGTTGACGCCGCCTGCTGGTCGGGCCGACCTTCAGCCCATCGGGTTGAGAACCGCCGTACGGAAAAAGTTCCCCCTGCGCCGGCCAGTGCATCGTCGTACACTTCCGGTTTCCCACCGCAGGTGAGCGAACCCGTGACGAGAGCAGCAGCCCTCGTATGCGCCGGTGGTGCTGGTCAACGTCGGGCAGAGCGTGTTCCACGCGGTGGACATCGTCGTGAAGTGATCGGCCGATAACACCACACGAGCGAGCGGTGATGACTCAGATGCGGACCTTGAGCTGGTTTGTTTGTCTTGCGATTGCCGTGCTGGCCGGCTGTGCCGGACCCGGGAAGGACAGCGGCCCGGCCATGATCACCTCCGCCAACCTGGACCGGCTGGTGAATCGCGAATGGCTGCTCAAGAACATTACCGTCGACAGCCAGCGGGTGATCATGCACGTGGACGTTACCCAGACCCTGGTGTTCGGCGCCGACGGCCGGGTCATCGGCTACGGCGGGGTCAACCGGCTCGCCGGGACGTACAAAGTGTCACCCGAGGGTGCGCTGAGCTTTCCGGGCCCAGGGCTGATCACCACGCGCATGGCCGGCCCCCCCGAGGTCATGGAAAAGGAGCGCGCCTATCTCAAGGGCCTGGCGCAGTGCACGCGCGCCATCGTGGCGAAGGACGGGTTGCAGCTGCAGAACGAGGATGGCGCCACCGTCCTGGTGTTCGAACAGATTGGCCAATGACCGTCCGCACACTCCTCGCATGCGTGCCCTGCGGGGACGCTGATGCCATCGGGAGGTAACCATGGCCCACCACTACGACACCATCGTCATCGGGACCGGACAGGCCGGCCCATCGCTGGCCACCCGCTTCGCCGCCGCCGGCCTGCACGTCGCGATCGTGGAGCGCGACAAGTTCGGCGGCACCTGCGTGAACAACGGCTGCATCCCCACCAAGACCCTGGTCGCCAGCGCTTACGCCGCACATCTGGTCCGTCGCGCCGGCGAATACGGTGTCGACACCGGCTCCGTGCGGGTGGACATGCAGCGCGTCAAGGCCCGCAAGGACCAGATCTCGCGCCGCGCCAGCGAGGGCGTGGAGCGGTGGCTGCGCGACAACCCGAATATCACGGTCTACCAGGGGCACGCCAGCTTCGCAGGGCCGCATGCAATCCAGGTCGGCAACGACGTGCTGGAAGGCGACCGCGTGTTCATCAACGTCGGCGGCCGGCCGCTGGTGCCCGCAATGCCGGGACTGGACCGCGCGCCCTATTTGACCAACGTCACGATGATGGAGGTGGACTTCCTCCCCGAGCACCTGCTGGTCGTCGGCGGCAGCTACGTCGGGCTCGAGTTCGGCCAGATGTACCGGCGCTTCGGGAGCCGGGTGACCATCGTCGAGATGGCGGCGCGCGTGGTCGCGCGCGAGGACGAGGACGTCTCCCTGACGCTGCAGGAGATCCTCGCCGGCGAGGACATCGCGCTGCGGCTCAACGCCAAGTGCCTGGCCGTGGAGCCGGAGGGCTCCGGCGTGGCGATCAGCGTGGCTTGCGAGAGCGGCGAGCCGCGGATCAGCGGCTCGCACCTGCTGCTGGCCGTCGGCCGCGTTCCCAACACCGACGACCTGGGGCTGGGAAAGGCCGGCATCCAGACCGACCGGAACGGCTACATCATCGTCGACGACGAGCTGCGCACCAGTGTGCCGGGCGTATGGGCGCTGGGCGACTGCAACGGCCGCGGCGCCTTCACCCATACCAGCTACAACGACTACGAGATCGTCGCGGACAATCTGCTCAACGATGCGGGCCGGAAAGTGACCGATCGGATCGTCACCTACGCCCTGTTCACCGACCCGCCACTCGGCCGGATCGGCATGACCGAGGCGCAGGCCCGCAGCTCGCAGCACCGGGTGCTGGTGGGCAAGCGGCCGATGACGCGCGTGGGCCGGGCCGTCGAGAAGGGGGAGACCCTGGGCTTCATGAAGATAGTGGCCGACGCCGATTCGAAGCACATCCTGGGCGCTGCGATCCTGGGCACCAGCGGCGACGAGGCCGTGCAGACGCTGACCGAAGCCATGTACGCCAATCTGCCCTACACTGCCGTACAGCGTGGTGTGCGCATCCACCCGACCGTCAGCGAGCTGGTTCCGACAGTCCTGGGGGAACTGCAGCCCTAGCTAGCTAGCCCCCACCGATAGCCGAATTGATCACCGATCACCAAGCACCGATCAGCCATCACGGAGCCCCTATGCGCCTGCGCCTTGTAATCGCCAACAAGAACTACTCGTCCTGGTCGATGCGCCCATGGGTGCTGCTGAAGCAGGCCGGCATCCCGTTCGAAGAGGTGCAACTCAAGTTCACCGATGCCGGCGGCGTCGCGCGCGTCGAGCAATGGTCGGCGACCGGCAAGGTCCCGGTGCTGTGGGTCGACGACGAACCGGTCTGGGATTCGCTCGCCATATGCGAGACGCTCGCCGAGCTTTTCCCCGACCGCCACTTGTGGCCGTCAGACCCGGCCGCGCGCAGGACGGCGCGCGCCGTCAGCGCGGAGATGCACTCGGGCTTCGGCGACCTGCGCAAGGGCATGCCGATGAACATCCGCTCGTCCCATCCGGACAAAGGACGCACGCCGGGCTCGCTCAGGGACATCGAGCGCGTAACCGCCATCTGGGAGACCTGCCGCGACCGCTTCGGCGCGGGCGGAGCGTTGCTTTTCGGGGCATTCTCGTGCGCCGACGCGATGTTCGCGCCGGTGGTCATGCGCTTTCAGACCTATGGGGTGAGCTTGCCGCCCCAGGCGCAGCGCTACGCGGACGCGGTACGCGGCTTGCCGTCGGTTCGCGAGTGGTGCGCGGGAGCGCTTGCCGAGACCGAATTTGTCCCCGCCGACGAGCCCTACGCGACCCGGCCTTGAGCAAGGGACGTTCAATGCTGGAGCAATTCGTAGAAAGGCTGCTGTTCGCCTGCCGCTGGCTGCTGGCGCCGCTCTACCTCGGGCTGGGCCTGGCGCTGCTGGCGCTGGGCGTCAAGTTCTTCCAGGAGGCGATCCATCTCCTCCAGCACATCATGACCTCGACGGAGGCCGAGCTGGTGCTCACGGTCCTCGCGCTGATCGACATCGTGCTGGTGGGCAGCCTGATCGTGATGGTGATGTTCTCCGGCTACGAGAACTTCGTGTCCCGCATCGAGACGAAAGGCACCGACGCGCTCGACTGGCTGGGCAAGCTCGACGCGGGCACGCTGAAACTGAAGGTCGCCGCGTCGATCGTCGCCATCTCGTCGATCCATCTCTTGCGCGTGTTCATGAACGCTCAGCACACCGACAACGACAAGATCCTGTGGTACGTGATCCTGCACCTGACTTTCGTGGTCTCGGCGCTGCTGCTCGGTGTGCTCGACCGGATCGCGTTCGCGGCGCATCGGGAGCACTGAGGGGCCATTCCCGGAGAGCCGGCGTCCAGGCTCCGCACTGACGTCTGACTGTTCGCCGGCTTCCGGTGTATCGTCGAGTTCGACATCTGCTGGGACAAGGAGCGACGTATGAGAAAGGAAGCAGGTCGTTTGCGGATGCGCGCAGTCGTTGCCATCGCACTCGCGGTGTGCGGCTCGCGACCACTTGCGGAGCCGGCGGCCGCGGGCGAGGCAGCGGCTCCTCCCGCGCAGGCTACCGCGCCGGATCAGCCGGTCCGGACGCGTCATGCCATCGCCATCGATGGCGCCCAGCTGGCCTACACCGCCACTGCCGGGACCCTGCGCGTGCGGCTCGACAAGAGCGATGCGGAAGCTTTCGTGTTCTACGTCGGCTACCACAAGGACGGCGAGGACGTGGCCACGCGCCCGATCACGTTCGTATTCAACGGCGGGCCCGGGTCGAGCGCGGCGTGGCTGCACGTCGGCGCGCTCGGCCCTATGCGGCTCTCGCTGGGTGACCAGGGCACCATACCCGAACCGCCTGCCCGTCTGGTCGACAACGAGGAGACCTGGCTGCGCTTCACCGATCTCGTTTTCGTGGATCCGGTCGGGACGGGATTCAGCCGTGCCGTTGGCAAGGGGGAGGGAAGCGCCGCCGAGGACGGCCGTCCGTTCTGGGGCATCAAGAGCGATCTTCGCTCGCTTGCCGAGTTCATCCGGCTCTACCTCACCCGCAACGACCGCTGGGCATCTCCCAAGTACCTGGCGGGCGAGAGCTACGGCGGTTTTCGCGCGGCCGTGCTCGTGGAGGCCCTGCCTGCGAAGGCCGGGATCGAGCTCAACGGTGCGATCCTGATCTCACCGGTGATCGAGTACACGCTCAATTTGGGCAACGACTACCTGAACCTGATGCCGTGGGTCACGTTCGTGCCCTCCTACGCCGCCACGGCGTTTCACTACGGCAGGTATCGGGGAGCGAGCAGGAACCTGAAGGAGATTACCGAAGAAGCCGAAGCCTTCAGCAGGGGCGAGCTCCTGCTCGCGCTGGCGAGCGGCGCGCCACGCCAGTCCCCGGAGGTGTCCCGCATTCTCACACGCCTCGCGGCGATCACCGGACTGGACGTCGGTGAAGTCCAGCGCCACCGTGGGCGCATCTCAGCCGAGGTGTTCGCCAAGCACTTGCTCCAGGACAGCGGCCGGGTGGCGGGGATCTACGACGGGTCGGTCAGCGTCCCGGATCCGGATCCCTTCGGCGCTGGCTATCCCGCACTCGACCCGAGCCTCGACCCGCTCGTCGCGCCCGTAGTGTCGAGTTTCAACGCGTATGTGCGCGACGAGCTGGACTACAGGACCGACGTCCGCTACGAGCTGATGAATCCGGACGTGGCGCGCGCCTGGAACTGGGCCGAGGCCGGCCTGGGCGATCTTCCCGGCGTGGGAGCGCGGCTGCGCATGGCGCTCTCCCTCAATCCGAAGCTGAAGATCCTCGTCGCGCATGGTTACTTCGACCTCGCCACGCCCTATTTCGCATCCAAGTATGTGGTCGAGCGGCTGGAGCTCGGCGAAGACATCTTTCCCAACCTGCAGCTTTGCCATCTATCCCGGCGGCCACATGTTCTACATGCGCGCGGATGCGCGCAAACAGTTTTATGGCGACGCGAAAGCGCTGTATGAGACGCCGTCGAGGAATCCGGAACCTTGATACACCACGGGCAACGACGGGTTTCGCGCGCACCGCGCACTCGGGTCGGCGGCCCGTTCAGATCGCCGTCAGGACATCGTACCCGGTCAGGATATAGGTCTTGTCCGCCTTGAAGTCCCGCACCAGCACGGCCGGGTGCTCGGGCGTGATCATGGGCGCCAGCAGCTCGACCGGCGTGTCGATGTCCATGTAGCGGAACGCCTGCTGCATGATCGCTCTTGACCGGCTCCGTGCGGATCCGCGGGTCCTTGACGATGCACGAGTAGGCGTGCGGCTCGCTCGAGCGAGCCGACGATGCGCCTGTTCCTGCGTGATCGGGATCTGCGAGAAGTCGTTCTCGCTCATGCGCAGGACGGCCTGCTCCACGCTTTCGGTCACCTCGACGCCGACCAGGTCGGCGACTTTCTTGTTCTTGACCAGGTCGCGCGCGCGTGGGCCCCTGCGAGATTCTCGTAGCCCATCATGCGCATCCACTCGGGGTTGAACATCTTGCCGATGTAGCGCGTGCCGTGATCGTGGAAGATGACGACCACCAGCTCGCCCGGCCTGAAGTGGTCCTTGAGCTGCAGCAGGCCGGCGATCGCCGAGCCGCCCGAGTTGCCGACCCAGATGCCTTCCTGCCGGACGATCTCGCGGGTGAAGATGGCGGCGTCCCGGTCGGTGACCTTCTCGAAGTGATCGACCACCTCGAAGTCCACGTTCCTGGGCAGGAAGTCCTCGCCGATACCCTCGGTGACGTAGGGGTAGATCTCCTGCTTGTCGAAGATGCCGGTCTCCTTGTATTTCTTGAACACCGAACCGTAGGTGTCGATGCCCCACACCTTGACCTTCGGATTCTTCTCCTTGAGGTACTTGCCGGTCCCGCAGATCGTGCCGCCGGTCCCTACACCCACCACCAGGTGATTGATCTTGCCTTCGGTCTGCTCCCAGATCTCCGGCCCGGTGCTCTCGTAGTGCGCCTGCGATGTTGCTGAGATTGTCGTACTGGTTGGCTTTCCACGAGTTGGGGGTCTCCGCCACCAGCCTGGAAGACACCGAGTAGTAGGACCGCGGGTCTTCCGGGTCGACGTCCGTGGGGCACACGATCACCTCGGCGCCGAACGCCCGCAGCGCGTCCATCTTCTCCTTCGACTGCTTGTCGGTGGTGGTGAAGATGCACTTGTAGCCCTTGACGATGGCGGCGATGGCGAGCCCCATGCCGGTGTTGCCGCTGGTGCCCTCGATGATGGTGCCGCCGGGCTTGAGCAGGCCCTTGCCGCTCGGCATCCTCGATCATCTTCACGGCCATCCGATCCTTGATGCTGTGGCCGGGGTTGAAGGTTTCCACCTTGGCATACACCGTCGCCGCGACCTCCCGGGCGATGCGGTTCAAGCGCACGAGCGGCGTGTTGCCGATGGTGCCGAGGATGCTGTCGTGTACGTTGTGCGGCATGGCGGGTCTGACTGGCTGCGGGATTCGCGCTCGAATGGTGCTACTTTTGGGCGGTTGGTTCAAGAGCAGTGGATCAGTGAAGGAGTGAAGGCGTGAAAGAGTGAATGAGTGAATGAGTGACCCCCCTCACTCCGACCCTCTCCCCGGAGCCGGGGAGAGGGAGTTCCCTTCACCCCTTCACCCCATTCACCCCTTCACCCCTTCACCCCTTCACCCCTTCACCCCTTCACCCCTTCACCCCTTCACCCCTTCACTCCTTCACTCCTTCACTCCTTCACCCCCCACTCAGCGCAGCCCGGCGGGGATCAGCCAGCGGTCCAGGCCATCGAACAGCATCTGCACCAGCAGTGCGAGCACGGCAGCCGGCACGGCGCCCGCCAGCAGCACGCCATTGTCGTTCAGCGCCAGGCCCGTCACGATGCGCTCGCCATACCCGCCCGCGCCGATGAAGGCAGCGATCGTCGCGGTACCGACACTGATCACCGCCGAAGTCTTGACACCTGCGAGGATCGAGCGCGCCGCCAGCGGCAGCTCGACCAGGCGCAGGCGCGCGCGCGGCGGGCAACCCGAGGGCCTGCGCCGACTCGCGCAGCTGCGGCGAGATGTCGGTCAAGCCGCTGTGGGTATTGCGCACGATCGGCAGAAGCGAGTAGAGGAACAGCGCCACCAGGGCCGGCACGGTGCCGATCATACCCAGCAGCGGGATGAGGAACGCCAGCAACGCCAGCGCCGGAATGGTCTGGATCACGCTCACGCTGCCGCAGGATCGGCTGGCGCCGCCGCGGGGCGCTTGCGCAGCCCACATGCCGAGCGGCACGCCGATCGCAACCGCCGCCGCGAGCGACACGAACACCAGCATCAGGTGCTGGCCGGTGAGCCGCCAGAAGTCCGGACCGAACAGCAGCGCGAGCCAGCTGCCCTGGATCCGCGCCGCCGGCGCCGCATTGCCCTGCGCCGCGCGGAAGCCCTCGGCGACCGCCGCGAACGGCTTGCCGTCCAGCTCGGCCTGCGCGTTCATGCGCGATCATCGCCGCCTCGTCGATGCGGCCTTCGAGCTCGGGCGAGCGCCGCCCAGGCTTTCGGAAACCGCTGCGGAACATCGAGCCGGTAGACGAACACCGCCGCGTATTCCGGGAAGTAGCGCTGGTCGTCGTTCAGCACCCCCAGCTTGTACTTGGCGATCTTCGCGTCGGTGGAATAGATGTCCATGACGTCGATCTGGCCCGCCGCGATCGCCTCGTAGGCCAGGCCGTGGTCGAGCCCGCGTGGGCGACTGCGGCAGGGCATAGGCGCGCTGCAACCCCGGCCAGCCGTCGCTGCGCTGCAGGAACTCGTGGGACAGGCCGAAGCGCAGCCCGGGATGCCGCGCCAGATCGCCGATGGTCTTCGCACCCAGCTCTTGCGCCTTCGCATCCAGCAGCGCCAGCGCATAGGTGTTGTTGAAACCGAGCTTCACCGCGACGCCCAGCCCGAGCGGCTGCAAGCCGCGGTTCAGGGAGGCGAGGTCGGTGGCTTCGGTCTTCAGCAGCTCGCGCGCCACCGTGCCGGTGTAGTCCGGATACAGGTCGATGCTGCCGGCCTTGAGGGCTTCGAACAGAATCGCCGTGTTGCCCAGTCCCTGCCGGTGGACCGCCTGCTGGCCCGCCGCCTGGGCGGTCTGCGCCGCGATCTCGCCGAGGATGTAGGACTCCGTGAAGCGCTTGGAGCCGATCACGAGGTCCTCGGCCGTCGCGGTTGCCGCCACCAGGACCAGCGACAAGGCACTGATGGACCGCCAGAGACGCAGAGACGTCAAGAAGGACGCCGCAGAGACTGTCGAGCCGGTAGTGCAGCAGCGGTCCGGAGCAGCATGTCGGCGTCAGCTGCTCTGCAACCGCTTGCGTGCTGCGCGCCTGCTCGTGGATTCTGAATGGCGTCTCGGCATCGAGCCGGCCATCTTCGGGTCCTCTGCGCTTCTCTGCGCTTGCCGTAGCTCGCCGTTTCATGCGCAGCCAGCCGGGGGTCCGCGCGCTGGGCGTGGATGAACTCGCTGACGAAGGGCTCGGCGGGCCGCGCCAGCAGATCGTCGAGCGTGCCGCGCTGGACCACGCGGCCCTCGCGCATCAGCACGATCTCGTCCGCGAAATGGGCGGCCTCGTGCATGTCGTGCGTCACCAGGACCACCGTCTTGGCGAGGCCGCGAGAAGATGCTCTTCAGATCGCCCTGCAGCGCATGCCGCGTGATCGGGTCGAGCGCGCCGAGCGGTTCGTCCATCAGCAGCACCGGGCGGATCGAGCATGAGTGCCCGCATCAGCGCCACGCGCTGGCGCTGTCCGCCGGAAAGCTCGCGCGGATAGCGCGCCAGCGCATCGCGGCGCGATCTGCACCAGCTCGGCCGAGCTCGGCGCAACGCCGCTGGACCTCCGCGTGGCTGCGGCCGAGAAAGCGCGCCATGAGCGTCACGTTGCGCTGTGCGGTGAGATGCGGAAACAGCCCCCCGTCCTGGATCACGTAGCCGACCCGATGGCGCAGCGTCTCTGCGTTCTCAGGCGCTCAGCCATCTCGCCATCGAGCTCGACACTGCCGCTGTCCGGCGTCACCAGGCCGAGCATGAGGCGCAGCAGCGTCGTCTTGCCGCACCCGCTCGGGCCGATCACCACCGTGGTGCAGCCGGGCACAAACGACAACGTGGTCGGCGCCAGCGCAGTGGCGGTTCCGTAGGTTTTGGAAACGGCGGTGACCGAGATCACGTTACAGCCTCAACCCTGAAGCAGGGGAGCGCAGAGAGAGCGAAGCGGGCTAGAAAACCGCGACCCGCGCCGGGCCGGCGCCGATCTCGCCGATGACCGCGGCATGCTCGAACCCGTCCTGCAGGAACACGTGCAGCACCTGGTCGACTGCCTCCGGCGCGCACGTCACCAGCAGCCCGCCGCTGGTCTGCGGATCGGTCAGCAGCCAGCGCTCGCACCTCGCCATAGCCCGTTCAGGTCCACGCAGCTCGCCGTAGCTGGCCCAATTGCGCCTGGAGGCGCCGGTCACATAGCCCTCGCGCACCAGCTCCGTCACTTCCGGCAGCAGCGGGACCGCATCCCAGCGCAGGGTCGCGTGCACGTTCGAGCCTTTGCACACCTCGAGCAGATGGCCGAGCAGGCCGAAGCCGGTGACGTCCGTCAGCGCGTGCACTGCGGATAGCGCGGCAGAGCGTGGCCCCCGGCGTGTTCAGCTGGGTGGTGCTCGCCAGCATCGCCCGGTAGTGCTCGTCGCGCAGCTTCTCTTTCTTCAGCGCGGCGCTGTAGACGCCCACGCCCAGCCCCTTCCCAAGCACGATCTTGTCGCCGGGCCTGGCGTCCGCGTTGCGCTTCAGGTGCTTGCGGGTTGACCAGCCCGATGGCCACCAGCCCGTAGATCGGCTCCACCGAGTCGATGCTGTGCCCGCCCGCGATCGGGATGCCGGCCCGCTCTGCACGCTGACTCGCCGCCTTCCAGGATTCGGCGGATGGTCTCGACGGGCAGCTTGTCGATCGGCATGCCGACAATGGCCAGCGCGAAAAGCGGCGTGCCGCCCATGGCGTAGACATCGGAGATGGCGTTGGTGGCCGCGATCGCGCCGAAGTCGAACGGGATCGTCCACGACCGGCATGAAGAAATCGGTCGTGGCGACGATCGCCTGGTCCTCGTTGATCCGATAGACCGCTGCGTCGTCGCTGGTCTCGATGCCCACCAGCAGGTCATTGGGCACGAAGCCCTTGGCGGTGCTGGCGATGATGCTCTCCAGCACGCCGGGCGCGAGCTTGCAGCCGCAACCGCCGCCGTGGGCGAGGCTGGTGAGCCGGGGGTCTTCATCTCAGGGGCGTTCATGAGCTGCTCCGGAAGGCGAACAGGCGGATTCTAGCGCGCTTCGTTCATGACCCGCTGATCATCGTGCTCACCCCGTTGGACCGCTCGAAGCGGGCTACTAGCGGACTGACCAACGAATGCAGAGCACACTCCCTCTCCCCTTGTGGGAGAGGGCGCGCTGGAGCGCGGAGCAGGGGCCCCGCTTGCGGGGATGCGACCGCAAAGGCGCGCGTGGCCCTCGACCGTGCGTGCGACGGCCCCCCTCTCCCCTTGCGGGAGAGGGCCGGGGAGAGGGGGACTACCGAGTCTGCTATTGCAGTCTACTAGCTGTGGCGACGCGAATGCATCCTTTGGCGAGTCTTACGCACCGGGCCACAGTTCCCGCATCACCTGCAGCAGCGCGACCCGCTCGCGAGACGGCGCAAACAGCGCCCGTCTCGCCCGGCAGTCTTGCGCCAGCAAGCGATAGAACTGCGCGTCGTCCCGACAGCGGAGTACCAGCCACGCCAGGCGTGCCTGCGTCGCCGAGCGGGAAATAGCCGCGTACTCATGACCCAGCATCCCGACGTTTCCCGGCACGCGCAGCGCAAGACGGGCGTACCGCGGTGACCGCCTCGACGATCACGTTGGCGCCGCCCTCCATCCGGGAGGGCACGATCAGCAGATGCGCCCGCTTGATCGCCTGGCGGGTCCAGCCATGCGGCCGTGCGCCCAGCCAGCGAACGCGAGGCTCCGCGCGCCTGCACAGCCTGCGCCGCGGCCGCCGAGGCTTGAGTCCAACGCGCCTCGCCGACCAGCGTCAGATAGGCACAGGGCAAGCCTGCGGGACACGCTCCCAGGCGCGCACGACCGTCAAGGGTCCTTCTCCTCGCGCAGATGCCCGACGAAGAGGCAGTTGAACCGCGTGCTTCGGCTTTGCGACCGGCTTCAGCGCCGGTGCAGACTGGTACACGACGTCGCGCCTTGCGCCTGTGCGCACGTGGCAGCGCACGCACGCCCTCTCCTGCAGCACGACCAGCCGATCGGCTATCGCCAGAGAGTCGCACGCGTCGGCATCTTCCGGCAGGTCTCGATACAGGTCGGTGCCCGTCAGCACGACCACGACGGGCCGATCCGGGTGTCGATTCCGCCACGCGCGGATCGCTTCGTGACTGCGTCGCGCATGCAACGCCACCAGGCAATCTGCCTGCGCCAGCTGCTGCAGGCTCCGGCCGCGCCTGTACAATCACACGGTAGTCGATCGCGCAGAAAGCGCGCCCAGCGCGCGGACGTTCGCCAGTTGCCGTTATTGGCCTGCGCGCCATAAGGCGTGACGATCAGGACGGAAGGACGAGGCATGCGGGAGTTGAGGGACATCCCGGCGCTGCGCGCGGCGCTGGAGGATGCGCGCGATTATACGCTGCAGCTCTATGCGCACCTGACGGCGGAGCAGCGCGCCTTCCCCTATCTACGTACCGTCAATCCGCCCGCTTGGGAGCTTGCCCACATCGGCTGGTTCCAGGAGTTCTGGTGCCTGCGCTTTCCGGGACCGCGACGAGCCGCTGCCGGCGCGCCTGGCCGATGCCGATGCGCTGCTGAACTCCTCCATCATCCCGCACGCGGATCGCTGGCAGCGTCCCGGAACTGACCTGGGATTCGCGTCCACGACTACCTCGCCCGCGAATTCCAGGACACCCTCGCCGCGCTCGAGCAGCAGCGAGCCCGACCAGCGCTATTTCTTCCAGCTCGCGCTGTTGCATGAGGACATGCACGGCGAGGCGCTCCTCATGAGCCTGCAGACGCTCGGGCTGCCCGAGCCCAAGTGGCAGCGAGCGCCCAATCCTGCCCGTCCCGGACGCCCGCCGAAGGCTTCGTCCGCCGCGAAGTCGAGTTCGAAGGCGGCGAGTTCGACATGGGCTCGCCGTCCGGGCCCCGACTTCGCATTCGATAACGAGAAGCCGGTCGCAGCGGGTCACGGTGGCGCCCTTCGCGCTGGCCTCGGTCCAGGTGAGCAATGCGGAGTATCTGCAGTTCGTGGAAGCCGGCGGCTATGCCCATCCGCATTTCTGGACAGCCGAAGGATGGCAATGGCGCACGGAGGCCGGCGTCCAGGCCCCGCGCGACTGGCGCAAGGATGGCTCCCGCTGGCTGGTGCGCCGCTTCGACCGCTGGAGCCGCTGGCGCTGGACGAGCCGGTGATCCACGTGAATGCCTTCGAGGCCGAGGCCTACTGCAGCTTCGCGGGCAGTCGATTGCCGACGCGAGACCGAATGGGAGTACGCAGCGCGTCACGGCCTCACGCCCGGCGAGGACCGCTATCCGTGGGGCTACGCGGCGCCCGCCTGGGACTCGGCTAACCTGAATGGCGTGTATCGGGGCCCAGTGCACGTGGACGCGCTTGCCGGCACGGACACGCCTACGCGCATCCGGCAGATGATCGGCAACGTCTGGGAGTGGACCGCGACCCCATTCACCGGCTACCCGGGGTTCCAACCTGACCCTTACCGGGAGTACTCGCAGCCCTGGTTCGGCGACCACCGTGTGCTGCGCGGCGGCTGCTTCGCCACCCGCGCACGGCTGGTGCATAACCGCTTCCGCAATTTCTACACGCCGGAGCGCAACGACGTGTTCGCAGGGTTCAGGACGGCGCGGACATTGCGCGATTCCTAGGGAGGCACAGGTGTCCGATGTCTGCGAGCATGAAGACCCGGTTGTGGTACACTTTTCTTAGTCCGTAATACAAGACCTCCATGGCACTCAACGCCCGTCTTCCCGAGGATCTGGAAAAGCTCTTGGCCGATTACTGCCGCAGGCACGGCGTCACCCGCACACAGGTGGTGAAGGCGGCCTTGAGCGGCTATCTGCACGCCAGACGATCACCGAGGACCCTGAACGGCTACCAACTTGCCCAGGACCTGATCCCAGAGGAGGGCGCGCCGGCGATCCAATCAGACAATGTAAGGACGCTGGCACGTGCCGCGTTCCGCGTACGTCCTGCTTGACACTGGGCCCGTTGTGGCCCTGCTCAACCGCGCGGACCGGTTCCACGCCCCGGCCGCTTCCTGGTTCCGTGATTTCCGTGGACGTTTGCTGACCACTGAAGCTGTCGTAACGGAGACCGCCTATGTTCTGGCAGCCAGCCCGGCGCACCAGACGGCGGCCCTTCTCTGGTTCGACCGCGCCCTGCGGGCTAGCCTGCTCAGGATCGAGGCACTGGTCGACCTGCCCGCCGTGGCCCAGATCCTGGAGCGCTACTCGTCGAGGCGGCCCGACTTTGCCGACGCGTCACTGGTGTGGCTAGCCAACATATATCGGATCGATCGAGTCGCTATCCTCAACGAGGCCGACTTTCGTGTGTACCGGAGCTTTGCAAAGAAACCGTTCATGAATGTTTTCCCACTGGGCTAGAGCGGCACCGGAACCATTCCACCCTCTGCCAAGACCGCGCAACGCCTTCATCGCACATTGGTCCTGGCAATGGGTCGGGGTGAGGGGTACGGCGGACAAGGTGCTGCCGGCTCTTGCTCTTGCCCACCGATCTGAAGCAGACTAGTCTGTCGGAATTCTCTCTGAGCCTTCGAGGGCCGACGTGCAGTGTGCAAGTGGCCGAGCAAAGAACCGTTCCGGCCGCAGCTTCTGCAGTGCCTGTGGCGCCCCGCTGCTTTCGGCGTGCCCCCAGTGGGAGGAGTCGCGATTCCGTGGGGGTCGACGACGTGTACGCGATCGCCTGCGCCTGAGGAAGCAATCCGGACGATCGGGGACAGATGGTCTGCCGCGGCCCGTTCTCCAGCACGGCGTCGGTGTAGACTTCAGCGCCATGGATGCTCTGACCCGATGGCTTCAGACGCTTGGCCTGGAACGCTTTGCCGGCGTCTTCTCCGAGAACGAAGTCGATCTCGAGACCCTGCAGGTATTGAGCGAAGCGGAGCTCGAGCAGCTGGGCCTGCCCTTCGGCCCGCGCAAGAAGCTGATGCGCGCGCTCCAGGCCGTGGGCGAGCCGGCATATCCGCAAGCCCCGCTTCTACGAGTGGTGGAAGGACACGCCGATCTCACGGCTGAAGCTCCCCATGCGGAGCGCCGGCAACTGACCGTGATGTTCTGCGACCTCGTGGGCTCGACCCAGCTGGCCGGTCAGCTCGATCCGGAGGAGCTGCGCGAAGTCATGCGGGCCTATCAGGGTGCCTGCGGCGAGGTTGTGGCCCGTTTCGAGGGGCACGTCGCACAGTACCTTGGCGATGGGTTGATGGTGTACTTCGGCTGGCCCAAGGCGCACGAGAACGACGCCGAGCGCGCCGTGCGTGCTGCCCTTGATATCGTGCGAGCGGTCAAGACCGTGCATGCGCCACAGCCTTTACAGGTCCGCATTGGCGTGGCCACCGGTCCTGTCGTGGTGGGCGAGACCGGAGCAGGGGACGCTTCGATACCCAAGATGGCGGTGGGTGGGACGCCGAACCTGGCGGCGCGCGTTCAAGGCTTGGCGGGCGCCGATGAGATCGTGATCGCTCCCACCACGCAGCGGTTGCTTGGCGCGGCCTTCGAATTGGAAGACCGGGGCGAGCGTATGCTGCGCGGGATCGTGGAGCCCGTACGCACCTACCGAGTGCGCGGCGCGAGTGCGGTGCAAGACCGCTTCGAAACTAGCCACGGCGCTCACGTGTTGCCCTTGGTCGGGCGCGACAGCGAGCTCACGCTGCTCATGGAGCGCTGGCGTCAGGCGGTGGAAGGCGAGGGTCAAGTGCTGGTCCGTGCGGGGAACCGGGAGTGGGTAAGTCGCGCATCGCGCGGGCTTTGCGCGCTCGCCTCGAAGGCGAACCCCATGGCTGGATCCAATACCAGTGCTCGCCGTTCTTCACCAATACTGCGTTTTATCCGGTCATTGCCCAGATCAAGAGCGCAGCCGGCTTCCTGGAGGAGGAAGCGAGCGAGGCCAAGCTCGATAAGCTTACCGCGCTGCTCGAACGCTCGGGTGGTCCGGTGAAAGAGGCCCTACCGCTGCTGGCAGAATTACTGTCATTGCCTGGGGATGGGCGCTTTGCGCCGCTGGCGTTGTCCCCTCGTCGGCAGAAGGAGCGCACGATCGAGGCTATCATCGAACAGCTCGAGCGCGTCGCGGTGCGCGCTCCGCTTGTGCTCGTATTCGAGGATATGCACTGGCTCGACCCCACTACGCGCGAACTGGTCGATCACCTCGTCCATCGAAGCGCTGCCTTACCCGCGCTACTGCTCTTCACCCACCGCCCCGAATTCAATCCCCCCTGGGGCGCGCACGCGCATGTGACGCTTCACTCGCTAAATAGACTCTCCAAGCGCCAGTGCGCGCAATTGGTCGCGGGAGTGGCCTCCAAGCCACTACCCGATGCGCTGATCGCGCAAATCGTGGACAAGACCGACGGAGTGCCGCTCTTCGTAGAGGAGCTGACCAAAGCGGTGCTCGAATCGGGGCTACTCTACGATGCGGGCGAGCGCTATGAGCTCGTCGGTGCGCTGGGCGATGTCCGCATTCCCGCCACCTTGCAAGACTCGCTGATGGCGCGCCTGGATCAACTGAACAAAGCGAAGGCCGTGGTGCAGATGGGTGCGGTCATTGGGCGTGAGTTCGGCTACGAACTGCTGGCGGCGATCTCGTCCATGGGCGAAGCCGAGCTCAACAGCGCGCTGAACGACTGCGTGCGGTCCGAGCTGATCTACCAGCGTGGCACCCCTCCGCGGGCCACCTTTCTGTTCAAGCACGCGCTGATTCAAGACGCGGCCTACGACTCGCTCCTCAAGCGCCGCAGAGCGGAACTGCACGAGCGGATCGCGCGGGCGATTCAAACACACTTCAGCGACGCTGCGCAGAGGGAGCCCGAAACCATCGCCCACCACTACACCGCGGCGGGGTTGGTAAAGCAAGCGGTTCCCTACTGGTTGAACGCTGGAAAGAACGCGATGGCGCGCGCGGCCAACACGGAAGCCGTGGGGCATCTGAGCAAAGGGCTTGAAGTTTTGAGATCCTTGCCGCCTTCGGATGAGGGCGAGTCCGAAGAGATGGGACTGCTATTGGCGTTGGGAGAAGCGCAAACCCGCAGCGGGAAGTATCCGCAAGCGGCGCAATCCCTTGAGCAGGCTGCCACCAAGGCAAGAGAACTCGATTCAGCGGACACCTTCGCTCGGGCTGCGCTCTCACTGGAGGAGGTCAGCTGGCAGCTTGGAGGCAGTGATCTCGTATCCACTCCCCTGCTGCAGGAAGCCAACCGATTGCTGGGCCAGCAAGATAGCCTCCTCAAGGGGAACGTTCTCATCGCGCTTACCCGCTCACTGAGCTACGGAACCTCCAGGGACGAGTGCGTGAGGATTCAGCAACAAGCGCTCGCGCTGGCGCATCGCTTGAACGATCCGCTGCTTTCGGCGTGGGCTCGCTCGCTGGGCGGGGGGTACGTATTGAATGCTCCATGGACGCCCCAACAACTGACCGCGGTGCTCTCTGCCATTCTAGAAATCGCCCGCCTCGTCGAGCAATCCGACGATCTAGAAGGGCTCTTGGGGAGCACCCTCAACACGCTCTACGTATCAACGCCGCTCGGGGACATGGGGTTGGCAACGAAGGCGTTTGAGGACCTGGACCGATTGGCTACTCGGCACCAGCGACCCTTCTATCTGTACTGTGTCATGAACGCGCGCACTGCGTTGGCGATGTTCCAGGGTCGCTATGAGGGGTGCGAACAACTCGCACGGGAGGCATTTACCTGGGGACAGTCGCTACCCGGTTTGGACGGCACCGGCGCCTACAGCGTGCAGATGTTCAGCTTGTGCCGTGAGCAAGGCCGCCTCGCAGAGCTGGCACCGCTGGTGAAGCATTTTATCGAGACCACACCGGCGGCGGGCACCTGGGGGCTCGGACTCGCTCTGATCTATGCCGAGCTGGGCATGACCAAGGAGGCCAACGCTGAGTTCGCAAAACTCGCCACCAACGATTTCGCCGCGATCCCCAAGGATGCGACCTGGTTGAACAGCCTCGGGATGCTTGCCGAGATTTGTTACCTTCTGGGTGACGCCGAACATGCCGCAACACTTTACAATCTCCTGTTGCCCTACGAACGCTGCAATCTCGTCGCGCCCCCGCTGGTGGCCTGCTATGGTGCCGTGGCGCGCCAACTGGGCATGCTCGCCTCCACCATGAAGCGGTGGCAGGAAGCCGAGGGCCACTTCAAGCTGGCCATCGAGCTGAACGAACGCCAAGGCGGCCGACCCTATGTGGCGCACGCACAACAAGAGTACGCGCAGATGCTTTTGACACGCGATGCTCCTGGTGATCGGGATCGAGCGACATCGCTTTTGCAGGCCGCGCTTGCCACTGCGCGCGAGCTAGGAATGAATGGACTATGTAGCCGTGCCGCTGCGTGCCTGGAGCAATCGGAAAGAGTAGCCTCCAAACACCTGCCAGGGTACGGTGATGACGCCAGGAGAACGGGGATGAGCGCTCAGGCAACGATTGATTCGCTGTTGGATCGCGTAAAACAGATCGCTCCGATCATCCATGACGCACGCCGCCGAGGCCGAACAGAAGCGTCGCCTGTCTCGGCCGGTGGTCGACGCCATGCTCGATGCGGGGCTCTACAACCTATCCCGCCCCAAGGCGTTCGGGGGTCTGGAAGCCGATCCAGTCACGATGTTTCGTGTGATTGAAGAGGTGGCGCGCATCGATAGCGCCGCGGGCTGGAATCTGCAGCTATCCTTGGCCGCCCTCGTCTTCCTTGCATGGCTGCCGGAGGAAGGCGCCGCCGAGATCCTAAACGCCCATCCCAGCACCATCGTAGGTGGCTCGTTCACGCCGGGCCGTCGGGCAATCGCCGTGGACGGTGGATATCGCCTCACCGGACAGTGGCCTTACGTCAGCGGTGGGCATGACTGCCACTGGATGGTATTTCTCCCTCAAATCGTGGATGGCACCACGCCGCGTGTGAACGAGCAAGGCGTTCCGCTGCAGCGCTTCGTGTACTTACCTGCGCACAGCGCCAAGATTCTGGACAATTGGCACACGCTGGGAATGCGTGGTACCGGCAGCAACGACATCGTTCTATCCGACGTGTTTGTGCCAGAACGGTACACCGCGCCACTGGCGCCGCTTAAGAAACCGAACAAGGCTTTCCAGGGTCCGCTGTACCGCTTGACCGTGTGGGTTCCGATTGCCATGCTTGCCGCACCCGCGCTGGGAATCGCCCGTGCCGCCATAGACGGGTTGATCGAGATGGCTGGCGTCAAGACACCCAGCTTCAACGCCGCCACGCTGGCCCAACGCCAGGTGGTCCAGCGGCAGGTGGCGGAGGCGGAGGCGACGTTGGGAGCGGGCCGAGCCTATCTTTTCGAAACGTTTCAGAAGCATTGGGAAGGCGCCCTGCGGGGAGAGCCGCTCAGCCAGACCGGTAAGATCAAGGCGCAACTCGCCACTACCCATGCCGTGGTTTGCGCGGCCAAAGCCGTCGATCTGGTGCACGCGGCAGCGGGCGCCTCGGCGATCCGCAACGAGTACAAGTTCCAACAGTGGTTTCGGGACGTGCACACGATCACGCAGCACGCGTTCGTTTCGGCCAGCCGCTACGAATCGGCCGGCGCACTCATGCTCGGCGTCGAAACGGACTGGGGATTCTTTGCGTTCTGAGCCGGCGCATAGTCGATTCGCCGGGCAAAGGGTGACACCAAGCGCTAACCGGCGATGGACGCCGGTATTTGGCTCACCTCAATGACCACATCCGCCGGAAGATTGGCGCGGCGCGCGGCTTCGCGAATGAGATCTGGATTGGGTGCCTCGTAGAGGCAATAGGTCTTTTTCTTGTCTGCACTGAGAAACGAGAACAGCCAGTTCACACCGACTTCCGCGTTGACCTGTTTCACGGCGGCGGCGCCCTCGGCGGAAACAGTTCAACTGCTCGGCAAAGTTGCGCTCGATCAAGAACAAAGCCATCTGCCCCTCCTGCTATCGACTCAGTAATACCCGGATCCCAGAAGAAAGCGCGCCGGCACTGACGGCGCATCCTACGTTCAAGCGATTCCAGCGAAAAGCGCCTCAAGGTCGATCGCGGCATCGGGAACCGCCAGCGGCGAGACGGTTGCGTCCCGATCCGGCCGCAGCAGCGTGCGATAGCCGTCGGCGCCAGGATCCCGGTACATCTCTAGACGGCGAGCGTTCACGTCGACCAGCCAGCATTCGGAAATGCCTTGGCCGGCGTACAAGGGTACCTTCACGTCGCGATCGTAGGCGAGCGTAGTGTCCGAGACCTCGATGACCAAAAGGACATCGGAAGCGGTGGGCAGGGAATTGAGATAATCGTCGCCGCGGGGTCTGAGCAAGGCCCGACCGGGTTGCGGTTCGGAGGCAGGCGGGAAGGACAGGGGATTCTGTGCCCAGACTACCAACCCTTGCGGCACGTGTACCTGAAAAGCCCGGTCCAGCCTTCCGACGAGACCCGCATGCACACTCCCGATCGGCGGCATCTGAATTAGTTCCCCCTGGATCAGTTCGATACGGTCGTCCTCGCCGAGAACGCCAGCTTGCGCAAGCTTGTGATACTCGTCGACCGTAAACCGCTTGCGTTCCGCCACTATCCCCATGGTTGCCCCGCTCCTCGCGTTCGCACTTTGCTCACTATATCGCAGACGCGTGCGCAGGGCCCGCCGAATCGCGCAATGGGCGCCTCGAGGGCCCACAGTCCTGAGGAAGCCGCTCACCCTTGTCATCTCAGTCCTGACCACCTCCGCGCAGCACGCTATCGATCCAATCCACATAGGCGGACACCACCATCCCGCCGCCCAGGGTGCCGAAGGTGCCCGGCTTTGCCGAGTGGCCCGCGGCCGCGCTCACGAAGGTGTTGATCCCGGCCACGACCCAGCGCCCGCCCACACACCGGTCCCCGGCCCCGCCCTCGCATAGAAAGCTCGGACCGCCCGAGTCCCCGCTCGCGAAGCTGGATTCCACGGCGTTGCCGAGGCTCTCCCCGCCCATCACGTTGTCGACACCCGGTCCGTCGAAGTCGAAAACGAAGACCCGTTTGATGCCGAAGGCATCCTGGACGAATTCATCCGCCGTGTTGCGTCCAACGCGCTTGACATCGGCTTTCGCGCCAACGCTGGCGCCCGCATCACCAGGTCCACTCGCGCCGTAGCCGACGAAGGTCAGAACGGCGCCCGCATCGATGTCGCCGCGGTGGAGCGGATAGATGGGGACACCGGCCGGCACGTCCTCGGCCAGGACCAGGATTGCGAGGTCGTCGCGCGGATGCTGCGGATCGAAGTTCTTGAAGGCCGGGTGGCGGTACACCTTGGCAACGGCGATGACGTGCGCGGCTTCGCGACTCAGGTTGAGTTGAAGCTTCGTATGCTGCGGATCACCCGCGACGTGCCCTGCGGTCAACACGTACCGCGGTCCGATGACCACGCCGGAAAACGGCTTGCCGTTGACGATCACGCTGCCCACACCCGCCCAGGGCGATGCCGCCGTGTTGGGATCGACGTGGGCCGCTGGCGAATCGGGCGGTGCGCCCGCCATGATCCCGGCGGCACGGCACGACCAGCCTAGCATCAGCACGAGCACAACGAAGATGCGTAGTGTTCTCGCGCCGTCTCGATCTCCTTGTCGAGTCTGCAATTTAGACGCTTGCGCCCAGTCTTTCCGCGATGGCGAGTACCCGATAGAACGACCGCACCACCGGCAGCTCGATCAGCTCGCCGTCCACCACCACCAGGCCGGTGCTGTCGGCCTCGAAGGCCGCGCACACTTTGCGCGCCTTCTCGATGGTCTTCGCGTCCGGCGTGAAGGCGGCGTTGATGATGGAGATCTGCTTCGGATGGATCGACGCCTTGCCGGTGAACCCGAGGCGCTGGCAAGCCTCGGCCTCGGTCTTCAGGCCCGCGGGATCGTCGAGATTCAGGTACGGCACGTCCAACAGGTCGACACCGGCGCTCGCCGCCGCGTGCACCAGCCGCGAGCGTGTGTACAGCAGCGGCTCCCATGCCTTCTCGCAGCGCAGCTCGGCCGACATGTCCACTGCGCCCAGGATCAGCGAGTCGATGCGCGGGCTGGACCTGGCGATCTCGATCGCACGCTCCAGCCCCTGGTTGGTTTCGATGATCACACAGAAGCGGATCTCGCGCGCCGGGCCGGCGGACAACAAGTCTCGATGATCTGGACCTCCTCCGCCGACTTGACCTTGGGGATCATGATCGAAGGCGGCGGCGCCTGCGCTTCGCTGAGCGCCTGCAGGTCCTTCAGGCCATGCACCGTCTGGATGCTGTTGATGCGCGCCATCTGCTCGACCTGCGCGTGACTGCGCTCCCCGAACAGCGGCAAGGTCAGCGCCCGCCCCTCGTCCTTGCGCGGGGGCGCGACGGCGTCTTCCATATCCACGCAGACGATGTCGGCTCCCGAATCCAGCGCCTTGACGAAGCGGTCGGGCCGCAACCCCGGAACGAACAGCAGGCTGCGACGCGGACGAATCGGACGGTCGATCTGGCTCATGTCGCTCCTCGGAAAATGGGATTGTACCCGCGGCCCATGCCGCAGCCGCCCCCAGGCTGCGCATCGGTCGGGCGCTCACCCGGCTTCGGCCTTGAGAAACAGCTCGCGGCTCGGCGCGAAGTGCCGGTACAGCGGCAGGATGGCGCCGCCCATCGCGCGCGCATCGGCGCCGATGCTGCCGGCCAGCAGTTCGGGGACGCGTCGATCCCCTCCCAGCTGAATCTGTCCAGCACGCTGCGCGGTGCGGGCGATGATCTCGCCGATCAGCCGGCGATCCATCGAGCCGTCGATCACGACCGCATCGAGGTCGAGCAGCGCCGCCGCCGTGGTCACCGTGAGCGCGAGCGCCGGGGCAAGCTTCGTCCAGCCATGCGGTCGGTCAGCGGCCGCAGCTCGGCGCGAGAGCGCGCGGTGCGTCGTGCGCGGCGCGCCGGTACGCGCCGTGCTCTTGAGCAATTGCTCGAGCGCCAGCCCGGAGGCGGCGTGCAGCAGCTGCCTGGCGTCGCGCTGCGACGCGTCGAGCAGAGGCACGAGCCGACCGCGCCGGCGTTGCCTCGCGGACCGGGATGCAGATGGCCGTCGATCACCAGCCCGCCGCCGACGAACGTGCCGATGAACAAGTACAGGAAGTTCTCGATGCTGCGCCCCTGCGCCGAACACCAGCTCCGCCACGCACGCCGCGGTCGTGTCCTTGGCAAACTCGACCGGCAGTTGCGTCAGCGCCTGAATGCGCGCGCGGATGTCGATCTCGTTCCACGCGTCCATCACCCCGGCGGGCGCGCCCAGGAAATCCCGCCAGCCGCCCAGCCACAGCGGCGCCGCCACCCCGGCGCCCACGATCCGCGCAGCATGCGTCACCGAGCTGCTCCTCCACCGAGGGCGAGCCGCGCTCTGAATCGCGGGAAAGATCTGCTCGGGTCGGGGTACGCGTACTCGAGCGATTCGCGACAGCGGACCTGGCCGACGAAGTCCATCGCCAGCACGTCGAGGCTGCGGCGTCCGACCTTGATCCCGAGCGTGAACGCGCCGTCGGGATTCAGGGCGATCGGCACCGAGGGCTGGCCCACCCGGCCGCGCAGCCGCTCCTGCTTGACCACCAGGCCATCTTCGAGCAGGCCGTTGATGATGACCGACGCGGTCTGCGTGCTCAGCCGCGTGAGCCGGGCGACGTCGGCCTTCGGCAGCGGCCCGTGCAGCCGGATCGCCTGCAGCACGATGCGCTCGTTGTACTGGCGCATCCCGACCTGGTTCGAGCCGACCGTGCGGGGCAGCGCGACTGCCGAGTCCTTGCCGATGTCCATGGCAGCATGCTACCCGTTGCACTGCGCATACCTCGGGCGCTTCCGTGATCGGCTCGCGCTGCTCGCGTTCAGTGCACCGGCGCCTTCATCGCGCCGGTCATGATGGCGACGGCGTCGGACATGCTGATCTCGCGCGGGTTGACGACGGCGGCACGCTTGCCCAGCCGCTGGATGTGGATGCGGTCCGACACCTCGAACACGTGCGGCATGTTGTGGCTGATGAGAATCACGGGCAAGCCCTTGTCGCGCACGCGCCGGATCAGCTCCAGCACCATGTTCGACTCCTTGACGCCCAGCGCAGCGGTGGGCTCGTCCATGATCACAACGTGCCTGGCGAAGGCGGCGCTGCGCGCCACCGCCACGCCCTGCCGCTGGCCCCCGGAGAGCGTCTCCACCGGTTGCTTCATCGAGCGGATGCCGATCTGCAGGTCCTTCATGTAAGCGATCGCATCGGCCAGCATCTTCTTCTTGTCCAGCAGCCGGAACAGCTCGCCCAGCACGCCGGCTCTGCGCACCTCGCGGCCGAGGAACAGGTTCTCGGCGATGCTCATGGCCGGGGCCACGGCCAGGTCCTGGTAGACCGTCTCGATGCCCTGCCTTCTGGCATCGATCGGGCTGTGGAACTTGACCGGCTTGCCGTCCAGGAGCATCTCGCCCTCGTCGGGGACGAGCGCACCGGACAGGGCCTTGATCAGCGTGGACTTGCCGGCGCCGTTGTCGCCGATGACGGCGAGGATCTCGCCGGGCAGCAGCTCGAAGTCCGCGCCGTCCAGAGCGGTGACGTGGCCGTAGCGCTTCACCAGACCGCGCGCTTGCAGAACAGGGGTGGCGTTTGCAGTGGACATGCTTTACGACCTGCGACGTGAGAGTTGATCGGTCGAAACGGCCAGGATCACCAGAATGCCGGTGATGAGGATCTGATAGACCGAGGCCACGCCCATCAAGGTCAATCCGTTGCGGAACACTCCGACGATGAGCGCCCCGACCAGACTGCCCAGGATGACGCCGCGCCCGCCGAACAGGCTGGTGCCGCCGAGCACCACGGCGGTGATGGCGTCGAGGTTGTCCGTTTGCCCGGCCTGCGGGTCGCCCACCCCGGTGCGCGCCACCGCGAGCAGGGCGGCCACGCCGTAGATCAGGCCCGCCAGCGTATAGACGCTGAGCAGCAAGCCCTTCGTCGAGATGCCCATCAGCCGCGCGGCCTCGGGGTTGTTTCCCACGGCGTACAGGTGCCGCCCGGCGGCCGTCTCCCGCAACACGATCCAGGCAAACAGGTACATCAGCAGCATCAGGACCGTACCGTAGGTGACTGCGGTATCGCCGATGCGGAACGTGTTGCCCAGGAACAGCAGCGGGTCGGGCAGCCCGACGACCGTCTGCGACTGCGAGTAGATCTGCGTGATCGCGAAGGCGATGTTGAGCGTACCCAGCGTCACGATGAACGGCGGCAGCCGGATAGAGGTGATGAGCGCCCCATTCAAAAAACCGAAGCCCGCCGCCCACCAGCAATCCGCACAGGATGGCCAGATAGGGGTTGAGGCCCAGGTCGACGGCGAACTTGGTCATGACGATGGAGCTCAGCGCCATCAGCATGCCGCAGGAGAGATCGATCCCTGCGGTCAGGATGATGAGCGTCTGCCCGATGGCGAGCACCCCCACGACCATCACCTGCTGCAGGATCAACGAGAAGTTCTGGCCCGGGAGAAACCGGTCGCTCTGCGTGGCGAAGAAAATGCACGCCGCCAGCAGCGCGATGAACGGACCGAGCGTAGACAGCGGCGGCAGGTGCTCCGTCACTGCATGCCATCCCTTGCCGCCGCTTGCGATCGCCTGAGTAGACATTGCCTCCACCTCCTCCCCGATCTCCGACCCTGGGGCCCGGGTCATCGCCCGGGCCTGCTCGACTGCTGTTGGTGATTATTTCCCCCAGCAGGCGCTGAGACCGAACTTGGTGTCCTTGCTGTCCACGCCCGCCATGGGTTTGTCGCTGATGAGTGTAACGCCGGTATCGGTGTAGCCGGAAACCTTCTTGCCGGTCTTGGCGTAGTCGACACCGGCGTCCACGCCCATGGCTGCCATCTTCAGCGGGTACTGCTGCGATGTCGCTGCGATCACCCCGGCCTTGACGTTGCGTACCCCGGCGCAACCACCGTCGACCGAAACGATCATCACGCCCTTCTCCTTGCCGAACGCCTTCAGCGCTTGATAGGCGCCCGCAGCAGCCGGTTCGTTGATGGTGTAGACGAGATTGATCTCTGGATTCTTCTGCAGGCAGTTCTCCATCGCGGTCTGCCCCTTGGACTGGTCGCCGAAGCTGTCCTGCATGCAGACGACCTCCGGGGCCGTGGCGAGCTCATTGCTCGTGGCCGGCAGGCTGTCGGCCCCGAAGCCTTTCAGGAAGCCGTTGTGGCGCTGCGCGCCGACCGGGTGTCCGGGGAACAGATCGAGGGTGGCGATCTTGACGGGCTTGCCTTTCATCGCGGCTTTCGCGTACTGCCCGATCAGCAGCCCGGCCTTGTAGTTGTCGGTCGCGAACAGCGCGTCGGTGGCGTTCTGCGGATCGGTCGGGCTGTCCAGCGCGATGACCATGACGCCGCCCGCGCGCGCCTTCTGAATGGACGGGACGATCGCCTTCGAATCGCTCGGCGTGATCAGGATGGTCTTCGCACCCGCGGTGATCATGTTCTCCATGTGCGTGACCTGCCCGGCATTGTCTCCGTCGGCCTTCCCCGCCCCCGACAGGAGCTTCGCGCCCTTGGTATTGGCTTCTTGCTGGGCCCCCTCCTTCATCTTCACGAAGAACGGATTGGTCTCGGTCTTGGTGATCAACCCGATGACGGGTTGCTGCGCGAAGACCGCTGACGAGGCGCAGGCGATGAGCGACAGCCAGAGGTATTTCGTTGCTTTCATTGGTCAACTCCTCCTGATGAGATGAGCCGGGTTGGGCTGCACAGAGAAACGGACCTCCCGGCGGAACGAACAACGGGCGGGGAACGCGAATTAGACGTCTCTGTTGCGCGCACTGTAAACAAGGTGGTTTAATAAATCAAGTGAGTTTATTTAAGCGCTGCCGCAGTACCGCAGACATTACCGACAGAGCCCAACAAATCATAAACTTAGTGGCTACAATGCAGGTAAGCGCACGGAGGCAAAGCATGTTCGTCGTGGCAGGAGAGTCGCTGATCGATCTCGTGGCGCGTCCGGACGGCAGTTACCAGCCGGTTCCAGGCGGGGGGCCGTACAACTTCGCGAGAGCGCTCGCGCTGCAGGGCATCCCCACAGGGTATGCCAACCCGTTCTCCGAGGACGGCTTCGGCGGCCTGCTGCAGCGAACGCTGCAGGCGGCCGGCGCCCATCACCTCGGGCAACTCAGCAGCAAGCCCACCGCCCTCGCTCTGGTCTCCCACGACACACGCGGTCAGCCGCAATACAGCTTCTATCGCGAGGGCGTGGCGGACCGGACCATCGATGCTGCAGCCCTGCTGAGCGCAATCTCCGCCGACACGCTGGGGTTTCATACCGGTGCGCTGGCGCTGGTTCCCCCGGACGATGCAGGGATGATGGAAGCAGTGCGGCACTGCCGGGCTCTGGGAGTCCTTTGCACTGTCGACGTCAACATGCGGCCGCAGATCGCGCAGACTCTGGGGATCGGCGCAAGCCAGTACCGGGATGCAGCGCTGGCCGTGCTCAGCGCTGCGCATGTCGCCAAGGTGAGCGACGAAGACCTGCACCATCTCGGGTTCTCGGGCGCCCCGCCGGTTGCCGCCCGTGCCTTGTTGCACAGAGGTTGCCGGCTCGTGGTCCTGACGCTGGGAGACGAGGGTGCCTGGGCGATCAGTCCGGAGGAACAAGTCTACGAGCCGGCGCAGACCGTCGAGGTCGTCGACACGGTCGGCGCCGGTGACTGCTTCTTCGCCGGTTTCATCGCGTCCCTCCGGCACCAGGGAACGCTCGGAGAACTGCGCGATCGCGCACCCGCTGGCCGCGTGCTGGCGCAGGCGCTGCGTCATGCGGCCGTCTGCGCCGCCATCAACATCTCACGCAAAGGCTGTCAGCCGCCGACCTGGGATGAGGCCGTGCGCTGGCGGGCGCAATGATCGGCGCAGAGCGGAGCCTGAAGACTTTCCTGCGTGCCTTGTCGAAATCGTCCCAGCTCGAACGTCATTGTCGCAGCGGAGCATGATTGGTCCGCGCCAACCAGCCAAGGAGATCACGATGCAATACATGCTGCTGATTTTCGGGAACGAAGCGGGTATGCAGGCGGCGAGCAAGGCCGAGGCGGGCCAGATGATGGCGGCCTACGGGGCCTATACGGAAGCCATGAAGAAGGCCGGTATCATGGTCGGCGGGGATCGCCTGCAGCCCAGCGCGGCGGCCACCACCGTGCGGGTGGCCGACGGCAAGACCAAGGTGCTCAACGGCCCCTACGCCGAGACCAAGGAGCAGCTCGGGGGTTACTACATCATCGATGTGCCCGATCTGGACGCCGCGCTGTCCTGGGCGGCGCGCTGTCCGGGTGCCGGCCACGGCACCATCGAGGTCCGGCCGATCTGGGCCATGTAGCCCGTCCACCGATGCGGCAAGAGAACGACCAGCATGCCCGCGAGATCGCCGAAGCGGTCGCGCGCCGGAGCTATGGCAAGCTGGTCGCGTTTCTTGCCGCGCGCACGCGCGATGTCGCAGGGGCCGAGGATGCGCTGTCCGAGGCCTTTGCCGCCGCCCTGGTGGACTGGCCCGCGCGCGGCATTCCCAGGAGCGCGGAGGCCTGGCTGTTGTCGGTCGCGCGGCGCAAGTTGATCGACGCGGCCCGGCAGCGGCAGACCCGCGACTACGCGGCCGACCATCTGCGGCTGATGGCGCAGCTTCCGGCCGATGAAGAGAGCGGCCCGCCCATTCCCGATGATCGCCTGTCCTTGATGTTCGCCTGCGCCCACCCTGCGATCGACGTAGGCATTCGCGCGCCGCTGATCCTTCAGACCATCCTCGGCTTCGACGCAGCGACCATCGCCTCGGCGTTCCTGGTCTCTCCGGCTACGATGGGCCAGCGGCTGGTGCGTGCCAAGAACAAGATCAGGCAGGCGGGCATTCCGTTGCGGGTGCCCGAACCCGCCGATCTGCGCGAGCGCCTGGACGCGGTGCTCGAGGCCATTTACGCCGCGTTCGCCGAAGGCTGGTCCGATCCCGCCGGCACGGAGGTCCGCAACCGCAACCTTGCCGAAGAAGCGATCTGGCTGGGCGGGCTGGTGGCCTCGCTCCTGCCCGAGGAGGCCGAAGCCCTCGGCCTGCTTGCGCTGATGCTGCACGCAGAGGCACGGCGCGGCGCCCGGCGCGGCCCGGGCGGGGAATACGTGCCGCTCGCGGATCAGGATCCGGCGTTGTGGAACACGCAGCTGATCGACCAGGCCGAAGCGCTCCTGCTTCGCGCCAGCGCCCAGGGTGCGACCGGCCGCTATCAGCTGGAAGCCGCAGTGCAATCGGCCCACGTGGTTCGTCGGCGTACCGGCCGGTCCGACTGGGCGGCGATCGAGCGGCTGTACGAGGCGCTGTCCTCGATCACCGGTTCGCCTGTGGTGGCAATCAACCGGGCTGTCGCACTCGCCGAGACGCTCGGACCCGCGGCAGGCCTCGCGGCACTCGACGCGGTGGCGGTCGACGCGCGCCTCGCCGACTATCAGCCCTATTGGGCGGCGCGTGCCGGACTGCTGGCGCGCAGCGGCGCAACCGAGGAGGCCGACCAGGCCTATCAGCGTGCGATCGGCTTGGAGCCCGATGCTGCGGTCCGCCGCTTCCTGCAACAGCGCCGCGCTGCGAACTTCGGCAGCACTTGCCGCGACGACCACCGCGACTGACCCCGCCCGACCAACGACGGGTCGTTCAGTCGCGATGCGCTACCGTGCTCCACGCGTCAGCGCATGCGCCGCCGGCGAACGACACTCAACACCAGAACGCCAATGGCCAGGAACACATAGACTTGCGGCTCCGGGACCGCCGCCGCGAACTCTCCGGCGAGGATCCGGTGCACAGCGTCGGTGGGATGCACCCCGTCCCAGAACAGGTAGGTGTCCGGATCCTCGCACAGGGTGCCGGCGGCCAGATCCAGACAGGGTTGCGTGACGTTGGCCAGACCGAATGCGCCGGGATCGGCAAGCACGGCGCCGAGCGCGCCGAAGGTGTCGAAGGCAATGATGTCGAGGTCGGGATAGAGCTGCTGCAGATTGTGCTCCATGGTTCCCAGCGCGGACGCGAGGTTCGCGTTGAAGACCTGGCTAGCGAGCGTCAACGCTGCGCCTGCGCCGTCGCTGAGGGCATCCGGGGTGATTCCAAGGTTGGGCATGTTCGGCACGAGAATGTTGCGCGCGCCGCCTTCAACGACAAGCGTCTGCAGCGCATCGCTCAGATTGTTGACGGCAGTGCCGATGGTGGACGCCTCGGGCGCGAGGAAGAAGTCGTTGGCCCCGGCCCACAAGACGAACAAAGTGGTATCGGCATTGAAGCTGGGCTGGCTGCTGCGAAAGGTTTGGAGCTGGCCCGGGAGGCCCGTGCCCCGCAGCCAGACCAGCCCCCTGTCCGCATCGAGGAAATTCGAGGTCGTCACGCCGCCGCCGATGTCGTAGTAGCCGGTCGTCGCGCCGGCGTAGGCGTAGTTGGTGTTGCCGGGCGCGCCGGCCGTGCTCGGGGCGAGCTGGTAACCCAGATAGTCCTTGGCCAGATACTCGACCGCGGTCAGACCGTTGGTGACGCGCTGGTTATAGGGCGGCGGCGGAAACTTGAGGGCGCCGCTGGTCGCGGCGAGCGTAGCGTTGTAAACGTTACCCCCGTCGGACAGGCTGTCGCCGAAGACGATGAGCGCGTCGAACAGCGTTGCCGAGGCAAGCTGGGGAGCGGCGAAGAGGGAGAGGGCAAGTGCCGTGCCGAGCGCGTATTTCCGAACCACGATTGTCTCCGTGAGATGGAGTTTGCGGACCGCTCGGGCGTCGGCAGTCACGTCGGAGGAGCTCACCCGAACAGCTGTGTGCGCCGCGCAGGCTTCATTGTTGTTCGTTTGTTCCTGCTCCGCGCAAGGCCAGCCGCATCACTCTAGTCCGGCGTGTGCCGGCAGTCAATTTCACCTGCTGGTCCGGTGCATTGGCGCGCGCCATCGGGTTGGATCAAGTCTCGGGCAGATCGCCCCGCACCGCGCGTTCGCGCCCCGACTGGGCGGGCATGTTCGATCAGGGCGCTCCAGCGCATCGAGCCGGCAAGCACGCTGCATGTGGCCGTGTATCCGGGCAGCGCACAACGTCATACAGCCGCTTCCACGAATAGATCCCGATCACAGCCGCTACTCGCCGATCACCAGCGCTTCGGGGTCGGCGCGCTTGAGCTGGGCCTGCCGCCCGACCAGAAGCAGCAGCGGCAGCCCGGCAAGCGCGGCGACAGCCAGGAACAGGAACACGGCGTTGTAGCCGAGCATGGCAGCCTGCAGCTCGATCTGGTGCTCGATCACGGCCAGACCATGCTCGCTGCTCGGATCGATGCCGCCGGTCGGCGTAGCCAGGCGCAGGGCCTCGCTGTAGGGGGTGATGTGCTCGACCAGCACGGCGCGGCTCTTGCTGCTCTCGCGCACGAACAGGGTGAGCATCACCGATACACCGACGCTGCTCCAGACGCTGCGCACCACGTTGAACACCGCTGCCGCCTCGGTGCGATGGTAGGCAGCCAACGCCGAGAAGGCGATCACCTGGACGGGCACCAGCATGATCCCTCCGCCTACCCCCTGCAGGAAGCCGGTCCAGACGATCGGCCACTCCCCGACTTCCGCCGTCCACGTCGACATCTCGCCGCTGGACACGGCCAGGCAGAGCAGACCGACCGCGATGAGGATGCGCGGGTCGACCTTGCCGGTGATGCGTCCGCTGACGAACAGCGCCATCAGCAGACCAAGCCCTCTGGGCGACTGCAGCAGCCCGACGGTGTCGATGGCGTAACCGCGCAGGTGCTCCAGGAACGCGGGCATGAGAACCATGACCGGCACGGTCATGAAGCCGTATCCGGAGATCAGCAGCAGGCTCAGGAAGAACTTGCGGCTCGCGATCAGGCGCGGGTCGAGGAACGGGTTGCGCGCGGTCACGCTGTGCACCGCGAACAGGTACAGCCCCAGCACGCCCACGCATGCCAGAAAGATGATCTCGCCCGATGCGAACCAGTCCAGGCGCTGCCCGCGGTCGAGCATCATCTGCAGGGCGCCGATGCCCATCGCCAGACTCAGAAATCCGAACCAGTCGAGCCGGCGCCCCGGATCGCGCTGGGTTTCCGGCACGAAGGCAGCCGCACCCACCAGCGCGAGCAGGCCGAAGGGCACGTTGATGTAATAGATGTAGCGCCAGGACAAGTACTCGGTGACGTACCCGCCCACCGTGGGTCCGAGCATAGTTCCCATCACCGCTCCGCCGCCCCACAGGGCCATAGCCTTGCCGTGCTGCTCCGGCGGATAGGTGTCGAGCACAATCGCCTGCGATAGCGGGATGAGGTACGCGCCGCTGGCGCCCTGCAGGATGCGCGCCAGCACCTCGGTGGTGAGGGAATTGGCGGCCCCGCACAGCACCGAGGCCACGGTGAACCCGGCAACCGCCCAGACGAACACGCGCTTGCGGCCGAAACGGGTGCTCAGCCATCCGCCGGTGGGCATCACGATGGCGGAGGTCACGATGTAGGAGGTGATGACCCAGGAGATCTGGTCCTGCGTGGCCGAGAAAGTGCCTTGCATGTGCGGCAAGGCCACGGCCGCGATGCTCCAGTCGATCGAGTACAGGAACGCGCCCAGCATCACCGAGCCGGTGCTCAGCGCAGGATGGCGCGGACGGCCTGGCGTGGACCCGCTCATTGCCCGTTGTGCGCGAATGCGGGCGTCGGCTCCAGGAAACGCGGCAAGTAGCCCTTGTCGATCAAGCGCTGGACCATGCGGGGCAGACCGCGGCTGCGGCCGATGTCCACCGCCACCATGACCGTCATGCCCGCGCGCAGCGGCGGCTGCCCCGCGGGCTGGTCGACGCGGATGCGCACGGGAATGCGCTGCACCACCTTGACCCAGTTCCCCGTCGCGTTCTGCGGTGGCAGCACGGCGAACTCGGCGCCCGTAGCCGGCGCGATCGCGGCGACGACGGCGCGCCATTCGTGCTCCGGATACGCGTCGGCCACCACGCTGACCGGTTGTCCTTCGCGCATGTGGGTGAGCTGTGTCTCCTTGAAGTTGGCCTCGATCCAGACTTCCCCGCGCTTGATCAGGCTGAACACGGGCACTCCCTTCTCCACGTGCTCGCCGGGCTGCAGCTTCATGTTGCTTACGACGCCGGCAGCCGGCGCCTTCACCTGGGTGCGCGCCAGCTCGATGGCCGCCGCATCGTAGGCCGTCTTCGCCTCGACGTAGCGCGGGTGACGCTCGGCGGGGAGCTGCGTGTCGCCGGCCAGGTTGGCACGCACGCGGTTGATGCGCTCCTCGACGCTGGCCAGGCGGGCACGGGCCATCTCCAGATTGTGACGCGCCTCGTCATAGGCTTCGATGCGGCTCATGCCCTTCTCTTTCAGGCGCTCCTGCCGTTCGAGCTGGCGGGTCAGGAAGTCGATGCGCTCACGCGCCTCGCTGGCCTCCAAAACCGTCTCCCGGTACTCGGCGCGCAGGGCCTGCACCTCGGTGCGCACCACGTCCATCTGCGCACGCGCTCGCGCCTGATCGATCTCGAAAGGAGTCGGATCGAGGCGGAACAACGGCGCCCCGGCGGCCACCGGTTCGTTGTCGCGAGCGGCGACCTCGACGACCCGCCCGGACACCTCCGCGCTGACTGGCAATGATGTCGGCCTTGACGTAGGCGTTCTCGGTTTCTTCATAGCGGCCGCCGTGTGCATACCAGTAGAGCCCGGTCACGACCGCCACCAGCGGCAGCGCCGAACAGCAGCAGCCAGCGGGTGGCGCGGCGCACCACGACCACGGCCTTTCCGATGGCGGGTGTGACGCTCACCGCCTGCGCCCCCGGCTGCCGTTGCGGGTGGCTGCGTTCTCAGCGCCATTCAGATTCGCCTTCACGGCGAGGAGCGTATCCACGAAACGCTCCTGCTCCTCGGTGGACAGCCCGGCCAGCGCGTCCCGCCGCAGCTCGGCGGCGGCGGCACGCATCGCCTTGAGGGCGGGCTCGACCTCCTCGGTGAGGAACACGCGCTTGGCGCGCCGGTCGGCCGCATCGGCCTCGCGCCGCACCCATCCCTTCACCTCCAGGCGATCGAGCAGCCGGCCCAGCGTGGCCCGCTCGATCTCCAGGAGGTCGGCGATGTCGGACTGGTTCATCCCGTTGTTGCGGAACAGGTGGTTGAGCACCCACCACTGCGAGCGGGTCAGCCCCAGCGACTTGACGCGGCGGTCGAAGGTCGTGCGCAGCAGGCGCGCGACATCGTGCAGGATGAAGCCGAAATTGCGCGACAGGTCTTCGCGGAACAGCATAGCGCAGTTTAGTTGCCTAGCTTATTATAAGCAAGGCCAGCACCCGTGCCGCGGGGCCCGGCTGCGGGCTTACAATCCGCCCTCGCAAGCCGTCCCGCCGACCCTCAACCCCTTTCGACAACCCCATGAAAATAACTGCAATCGAGACCATCAACCTGGAGGAGTACCCGAACGTTCTGTGGGTGCACGTGCACACCGACGAGGGCATCGTGGGGCTGGGCGAGACCTTCTACGCGGTGGAGCCGGTCATCGCCCACCTCCACCAGACCATCGCGCCGTACCTGCTGGGCAAGAGCCCGCTCACCATCGACGCCCACAGCCGCCACATGCTCTACAACTACCTCGGCTTCAAGACGGTGGGAGCGGAGATGCGGGCGGCTTCCGCGGTAGACATCGCGCTCTGGGATATCCTGGGCCAGGTGACCAATCAGCCGATCTACCAACTGCTGGGCGGTGCAACGCGCGAAAAGGTCCGTGCCTATAACACCTGCGCCGGCTACCAGTACGTGCGCGCAAAGTCCGAGCAGGGCACCGCCAACTTCGGCATGCCCACCGATGCGGGCAAGTACCAGCCCTACGAGGACCTGGTCGGCTTCATGAAGTACGCCGACGAGCTGGCGGTGTCGCTGCTGGAAGAAGGCTATACCGGCATGAAGATCTGGCCCTTCGATGAGTACGCCGAGGCGAGCAACGGCACCTACATCTCCAGTGCGGATCTGAAGAAGGCCATGCAGCCGTTCGAGAAGATCCGCAAGGCGGTCGGCGACAAGATGGACATTCACGTCGAGTTCCACTCGCTGTGGAACCTGCCCACCGCGATCAAGATCGCCAAGGCGCTGGAGCAGTTCAACCCGTTCTGGTACGAGGACCCCATCAAGATGGACAACCTCGATGCCATCGCCGAGTACGCCCACCGCACCGACGTGTGGGTGACAGCCAGCGAGACGCTGGGCACGCGCTGGGCGTTCCGCGACCTGTTCGAGAAGCGCGCCGTGAGCGTGTGCATGTTCGACGTCGGCTGGACAGGAGGCCTGAGCGAGTCGAAGAAGATCGCCACGATGGCCGAGGCCTACCAGCTGCCGGTCGCGCCGCACGACTGCACCGGCCCGATCCTGCTGACCGCGTCGGTGCACCTGTCCATGAACTGCCCGAACACGCTCGTGCAGGAGGTCGTGCGGGCCTTCTACTTCGACTGGTACGGCAAGCTGGTGACGCAGCTGCCGCCGCTGGCCAACGGCTACCATCACCGCGCCTCCGGGACCGGGTCTGGGCACCAAGCTGCAGCCCGACGTGCTCAAGCGCAAGGACGCGCGCATTCGGCGCAGCAGTTTGTGACGGACAAACGGATACGTATGACGGATAGACGGTAGGGCTGCCATCGGCCTGTGGCTTAGGGAAGAGATAGGCGAGCTGGTCGTCGGCGAGCTGCTCCAGCGCGAAGGGCGGCCGCGCACAAATAACGCCGCAGGCGCTCCAGACCGGCGTGTCGTGACTCGACGACTGCTGCTAGCGAAACAAATCCATGTCCCCCTTCCTATGACTTGCGCGCGGGCCCCACTTGGCCTACGCTGCTTGCTGCATCAACCGTTGTAAACGGAGGTTCTTATGCTTAAGCAATGGGCGATCTCGATCGGACTGGCGGCTGGACTTGCGATGAGCGCAGCGGCCATCGCGGGCGGGGACGACTGTCCCGGCAAACAGACCAGCGCAGACAAGGCGGTGCCGTCGGCGGAAAAGAGCGCAGCACAATCGCAGAGTGCACCGAGCGACAAGGATAAGAACTAGCCGCAAATTGTCCCGGCGGTCAGTGCGAGAAGCAGGTTTTTAACGCTCGAGCCGGCGCAGCACAGCCCGCTACGGAATCCTCGACACCCTCTAGTTGGGTGGAGGGGAAGCTGCGACTCTCTCTCCCTGCCTGACAGGAGCAGCGCGCAGTACCGGCGAGCCCGCACATCCGGGCTCCTGCTGTGCGTTAGATCAGTGTGCTCGGCATCGGAGTGAGCTTCCCCTCGAATTTCGCCTTGCCCCAGGCAGTGACCCGGGGGCGCCACCCCGCCTCGTGAGCCGTAGTAGCCCGCGGGGCGGGCAGGCGGCGCTTCTCCTCTCCCGCCTGCCCGTTGCGTTACTGCGTTCTGTGCTGACAGATTTCTGTGCTGGCGGCTCACCCTATTGCGCCGAACAGCCGCTCCCGCCTATACTGACGGCGCATAAAAACAATCATAGAAACAACAACCTGTTTGACGTCTCTTTGGCAAGGGAGAGGTTGCATCGATCCGGGGGGTACACTTAGGGCTGGTTTCACTGCCCGACCCTGGTCCGCATGGCCTACTTCCAGAAAACCGACGGCTCCGGCGTGTTAGTACTCGCGCCGGGAGACAACATCGCGGTGGCCACTGGCGAGCTGCCGGCAGGCAGTGCGCGCGAAGTTGCAGGCACACGCATCGTGCTGGCATCCAACGTGGACGTGGGCCACAAGTTTGCACTGCGCCCCATCGCCAAGGGCGAGCGCATCGTGAAATACGGTGCGCCCATCGGCGTGGCATTGCGCGCCATCGTTGCCGGGGAGTACGTCCATACGCACAACATGGGCAGCGACTACATCCCCACCTACACGCTCGAGGAAGGGCATCGCTTCATCGAGGAGGGCAAATGATCAACGCCTACCTGCGCCCCGACGGCCGCAAGGGCATCCGCAACTCCATCCTGGTCGCTTACCTGGTGGAGTGCGCGCATCACGTGGCGCGCGAGATCGTCTATCCCTATCGCAGCCGCGGTGTTCAGCTGGTCGGGTTCTCCGGCTGTTACCCCAACAGCCACGCACACAAGGTCCTGCAGCGGCTGGCAACGCATCCCAACGTCGGCGCTGTATTGCTGGTGTCGCTGGGCTGCGAGGGCTTCAACAAGGGCGGCCTGCTGGAAACCTCCCGTGAGTCCGGCCGTCCCGCGAAGCTGGTGGTGATTCAGGATACCGGCGGGACGCGCAAAACCATCGCCGAAGGCCAGGCGTGGATCGAGCAGACCCTCGCACAGCTCGAGCTCACGCCACGCGCGCCCATGCAGCTCAACGAGCTGGTCGTCGGCACCAAATGCGGCGGTTCGGACGCCACCAGCGGCTTGACCGCCAATCCGGCCATGGGACGCGCGTTCGACTTCCTGGTCGAGCAGGGTGCGGCGTGCATCTTCGAGGAAACCGGCGAGCTGATCGGCATGGAGCATTGGATGGCGCAGCGCGCCGCCACCCCCGAGCTGGGGCAGGAGCTGATCAAGACCGTCGCCAAGGCGGCCCGCTACTATGCAGCGATGGGGCACGCGAGCTTTGCGCCGGGCAACGCCGACGGCGGGCTCACGACGATCGAAGAGAAGTCCCTGGGGGCTTACGCCAAGAGCGGGCAATCCACCATCAGCGGGATCTTGAAGCCGGGCGACTCGCCGCTGAAGGGCGGACTGTACCTGATGGACATGATCCCCGATGGCGATGTGCGCTGGGGTTTCCCCAACATCAACGACAACGTCGAGGTCGCCGAGCTGATCGCATGCGGCAGCCACCTGGTGCTGTTCTCGACCGGGCGCGGCTCGGTGGTGGGCTCGGCGGTCTCGCCGGTGATCAAGGTGTGCGCCAATCCCAAGACCTACAAGAGCATGGCCGACGACATGGATGTGGACGCCGGCCGCATCCTCGAGGGCCGCGCCACGCTGGACGAGGTCGGCAGAGAAGTCTACGACCTGATCCTGCGCGTGGCCGGCGGGGAGCAGACCAAGTCGGAAGGCCTGGGTCACCAGGAGTTCCAGATCCTCTACAAGAGCTTCGAACCCCTCGGGCCCGCCTGTTTTCCCAGCGCGGCGTGAAGCGCGGTTAGTCGGTCGCAGTCGCGCAGCACCGGTGCGTTGTGCGCCTTCCCCTCCCGAGGGGGAAGGCGGGACTTCCTTCACCGAGTCAAACCATGCAGGTTCTGGTCAACATCGACGTCGACGATCTCGAGCGCGGCGTTAGCTTCTACACACAGGCGCTCGGTCTGCAGCTCGTCCGGCACCTGTTCGACGGCTCGGTAGCGGAGCTGCGCGCGGACCAGACCCGCATCTATTTGCTCGAGAAGCCGCCCGGCACCTCGCCCTCGCCGCATGTCAATGGCGTGCGCGAGTATCGGCGCCACTGGACACCCGTTCACCTGGACTTGTCCGTGGAAGACCTGGACGCCGCGCTCCGGCGCGCCGTAGCCGCGGGCGCGAGGCCGGAAGGAGCGGTGCAAAGCTTCCCCTGGGGCCGACTGGCCGCCATGAGCGACCCGTTCGGACACGGCTTCTGCCTGCTGCAGTTCAGCGGCAGCGGTTACGACCAGGCCGCGGCCCGCCCATAGTCCCGGCGCGGCCGGGACCTCCCTGCAACCGCGTGCCGGCGGCTGTGCCGCCGCTGCAGACCACATCGACGTCGCGCTCGGTGGCCCGGGTGCACCCCGGCAAATATCGGTACCATTGACCGCTTGGCAGTGAAGCTGAACCACCGCCACGCGATCGCAGACCGGGCTTCCATCGGCCTGTGTCAGTCGCGTGCCGAACGCAAAGATCGCTAACAACCAAGGCAAGCGGGGCGAAGCGATGGGGGAGCGCACCTACGAGCACATCGTGCGGCTGGACAAAGTCCGGATGGCCTACGGCAATGTCGTCGCACTCGACAACGTGAGCCTCACCGTCGGCCGCGACGAGATCGTCGGTCTCATCGGCGACAACGGCGCGGGCAAGTCCACCCTCATCAAGATCATGACGGGCGTGGTCCGGCCCACCGGCGGCGATCTGTACATCCGCGACCAGAGGATCGACCTGTCGCACTACTCCGTGCGAAGGGCCCACGACTGGCGCATCGAGACGGTCTACCAGGAGAAGAGCCTGGGCGAGAAGCAGCCGCTGTGGCGCAACTTCTTCGTCGGGCGGCAGATCACCAACCGCTTCGGCTTCATCGACGTCAAGGCGCAGAAGGCGATTACCAATGACGTCCTGCGGAACCAGATCGGGTTCCGCGGTGCGGGCATCGACGCCGACAGCCCCGTGCGCAACCTCTCCGGCGGCGAGCGCCAGGGCATCGCAATCGGGCGGGCCATGCACTTCGATGCCGATCTGGTCGTTCTCGACGAGCCCACCGTCGCCCTTGCAATCAAGGAGGTGCAGAAGGTCCTCGACTTCGTGCGCTCGATCAAGGCACGGGGACGCGCCTGCGTGTATATCGAGCACAATCTGGCACACGTGCACGAGCTCGCCGACAAGCTGGTGATCCTCGACCGGGGCGAGGTTGCCGCGACGTTCGCGAAGGGCGAGATCACGCTCATCGAGCTGACCCGCTTCCTGCTCGACCTGCAAAAGCACAAGCCTGGAGCGGCCGCATGAGCCCCGGATTCCCGCTCGCCAGGGTCGAGGGGCTGCCGATCATCGTCGTGTTCCTGACCCTGGTCGGCTGCTTCATCGTTGCCTCGCCGGAAGTATTCCTCAATGCTCCGATCTACCTGTCGTTTCTCACGACGGTGCCGCCGGTGCTGGTGCTGGCGCTCGGCCTGACCTTCGTGATCGCCGCCGGCGAGATCGACCTGTCGTTCCCGTCGATCATCGCCTTCTCGGGCTACGTGCTGGCCATGCTGTACAAGGATCACGGCCTGGTGTGGCCGGCCGTGCTCCTGGCGGTGGGCGCCGGCGCCATGATCGGGTTGATCAACGGGCTCATCGTCGCCTACGTCGGCGTGCCATCGATCATCACCACGCTCGCGACGCAGTTCTTCTGGGGCGGCATCACGACGGTGATCTCGGGTGGCACCTCGTATAGCCTGAGAACGGTGCAGGACACGTCGATGTGGGCCGTGTTCGTGGGCAAGCTCGGTGAGTTTCCGATGCAGGCGCTGTGGGCGATCGGCCTGACGATCCTGCTCTGGTTCATCCTGAACCGGCACCGCTTCGGCGAGCATGTTCTGTTCATCGGCGACAACGCCAACGTGGCGCGCGTGGTCGGCATCAACGTCGACCGCGAGCGGGTCAAGCTGTTCACCTTGATGGGCACGCTCGCGGGTTTCGCCGCGGTCCTGTTGACGCTGGAGAACCGCAACTTCTTCAACACGCAGGGCCAGGGCTTTCTCCTGATCGCACTCGCATCGGTGTTCATCGGCGGCACCTCGATCTTCGGCGGCCAGGCGACGATCGTGGGCACGTTCTTCGGCGCGTTCATCATTTCGATGATCGAGGCGGGCCTCACGGCCACCGGGATCCAGGGGTTCTGGGTGCGAGCCGTGGTGGGGCTGGTCTTTCTCGCCGCCGTGATCTTCCATCTGACCATGGAGCAGCCCCAGCGCAGAGCGAGGATCGCGCACATGTTCGGGTTCAAACCCGGGAGCTGAGGCCGCGCAACGCCGTTGGACCGCCTGGTGCGGGCCGGTTGCGGAGCGATGGCTGCTCGGTCCCGGGCGCGGGACGGGGCGCCAGAGGGCGGCGCCCCGGCGACAAACGCAGCAAACCCAGCTACCGAGGAGGAGTTATGACGACGAGGATGCTACTGGCAGCGACGGCGGCAGTCACCGCAATCGCGGCGGTTCACGGTCCCGCGCAGGCCGCCGAACCGCTCGGCAAGGGTATGGTCATGTACTTTCAGATGGGGGGCAACGCCGGGGACGGCGCGACCTGGGCGCGGACCAACGGCGCGCTGGCGGCGGGCGAAGCCTTCGGGATCAAGATCATCGAGCAGTACTCGGCCTGGCAACCGGAGAAGATGCTGGAGCAGTTCCGCCAGGCGGTGGCCGCCAAGCCCGACTGCATCGAGATCATGGGCCACCCGGGCAACGATGCGTTCGAGCCGCTGGTGAAGCAGGCGCGCGACCGCGGCATCCTCATCACGGTGGGCAACTCTCCGTTGACCAAGATCCAGAAGATGTATGGTTCGAAGGGGACCGGATACGCCGGTGTCGAGCTGTATGCGGGGGGCGCAATCACCGCCACGAAGATGCTGGAGGCGGGGCTCAAGTCGGGGGACAAGGCGCTGGTCTATGGGCTTCTCGGTGAAGCCGAACGCGGCCAATCCGACAAGGGCCTGAAGGACACGCTCGAGAAGGCCGGCGTGAAGGTCGACTACATCGAGATCTCGGCCGAGGTGAATGCAGACAGCTCGCTCGCGGTACCGGTGCTGACGGCCTACATCGCCAAGAACCCGAATGTGAAGGGGATCGGCACCCAGCACGGCGGGGTAACGTCCGTGATCCCGAAAGCACTGCAGGCGGCAGGCAAGAAGCCGGGCGAGGTCATCGTCGGCGGGATCGACTTGTCACCCGCGACGATCGATGGTCTCGAGAAGGGCTGGATCACGGTCACACTCGATCAGCAGCTCTATCTGCAGGGCTTCCTGCCCGTCATGCAGTGCGTGCTGTCCAAGCGATACGGCTTCGCCGGCCTGTCCATCAATACCGGCGCCGACGTCGTGACCCCCAAGACCATCAAGGAGCTCGTGCCGCTGATCGAAAAGGGCATCCGCTGAACGGCTGACCCGGGCGTGCGCTGCGCGCCCGGCTCGGCGTCTACTCGGACACGCCGGCAACGCGCCCGCTGCGGCTCCAAGGAAACGTTAAAGATGACCAAGACCGTCGATTACTTCTTCGCCACCGTCTCGCCCTGGACCTATCTCGGGCACGAACGCCTGCGTGCCATGTGCCGCCGGCACGAAGCCCGCATCAACCTGCGTCCGTGCGATCTCGGCGGCAAGATCTTCCCCATCTCCGGAGGCCTGCCGCTCAAGCAGCGCGCACCTCAGCGTCAGGCCTATCGCCTGGCCGAGCTCAAGCGCTGGCGCGACTATCTCGGTATCCCCCTCACCATCGAGCCGAAGTACTTCCCCGCCGACGGCGAACTGGCCTCGCACCTGATCATCGCTGCCAGCCGGCTCAGTGAGGACGCCGCGATGGCGCTGACCGGGGCCGTCCTGCGCGCCTGCTGGGCGGAGGAGCGCAACGTCGCCGACGCCGACACGCTCAAGGCGATCCTGGAAGAGCAGGGCTTCGGGGCCGAGGCGCTCATGCATCACGCGGCCGGCCCCGAGACGAAGGCGGCTTACGACGCTTACACCCAGGAGGCGATCGGCAAGGGCGTGTTCGGCGCGCCGAGCTACATCGTCGACGGCGAGCTGTTCTGGGGGCAGGATCGGCTCGACTTCGTCGAGCGCGCTCTGGCACGCTAGTTCTTCGCTACAGCCTACTGCGTAACCGCAGAGGCGCAGAGAACGCGGAGGAGCGCGGAGAAACGCGGACCTTGAGGAATAGTTACAGATCAGGCTGCGAAACACTGCGGAGGTATGCGCAAGTCGTTCCTCGCCCCTTACTGACCTGAGAAGCCCGGGAGTGTCTCTATTGGGCTTTGCTGGCGTCTTGGCGTCTTGGCGGCAAAGAATCGCCGTAGACGTGTAAGCCCAAACCTCAGTCGTGGTCGATGCGCACGGCCTCGAGGAAGCGCGACACCAGGTTGTAGCCGGCGATGGTGGCGGTGAGCTCGACCAGCTGACGCGCGTCGAAGTGCGGCTGGACCAGCGCGAACACCTCGTCGGGCACATGCACGTGCCGCGTCATGCACTCGGTGTATTCAAGCACGCCTCGCTGCTTCGCGTCGTAGCGGGCCGAATCGCGCCAGGCGAGCAGGTCGTCGAGCTGCTCCTGCGTGAGGCCGGCCTTCAACGCGAAGGGGATGTGCGCCTGGTACTCGTAGTCCGCACCGTTGATCACCGCGATGAGCATGATCGCGAGCTCCCGGTACTGGCCGGGCAGCTCCGCCTTCTGCCGGATGGCAGTGAGCAGATGCAGCCAGCCCGCCGCGATCTCGGGGCTGTTCAGCAGCGCGCGATACAAGTTGAGCACCCGCCCGCCGCGCTCCGCACGGATGCGGTCGCACAACGCTCTCAGCTCGGGGTTGGTGGTGTCGTCTAGGTACGGGACTCTGGCCATAGTGATGGTTGGTGACTGGTGACTGATGGTTGGTGACTGGTGACTGATGGTTGGTGACTGGTGACTCAGTGGCCTGTAACTGTGATTTCAGGAGTACTTCCGAACACTCCCTCTCCCCTCGTGGGAGAGGGCCAGGGAGAGGGGGCGTCGGCTGGCGTGTTCTCACCCTCTCCCCCGCCCTCTCCCATCAAGGGAGAGGGAGCCCTTGTCCGCGCTCCGTGCGGGGAGGTTCATGGGTAGGGTGGGGATGAGGGGTCAGACAGCGCGCCCTAGCGAATCAGCCGTTACAGTCCACTAGTATCTGGTCAGTTGTGGGTGATTGGCAACGCCATCCCGAGCTCGGCCGCCGCCCATTTTTTCGTAACGGAGGCGCCGGACTCGACCGCATCGCCAGTCACCAGTCACCAGTCACCGGTCACTAGTCATTGTGCAGACGAGCCGGGAAGCCGGCCGCAGCGAGCGCATCCAGCACCTGCTGCACGTGCTCGTGGTCGCGCGTCTCCAGCACGAAGTCCACTTCCACGCTCTGCACCGGCAGGCTGGTGAAGGCCCGCTGATGCGAGATCTCCTCGATGTTGGCGTTCTGCTCGGCCAGGCATGCCGTGACTTTCGCCAGCGCCCCGGGAAGGTCGCGCAGCTCGACGGTGAGCCGGGTGAGGCGGCCGGTGCGCACCATCCCGCGCTCGATGATGTCGGCGAGCATGAGCGGGTCGATGTTGCCGCCGCACAGCACCAGGCCGACGCGCTTGCCCTGAAAGCGCCGGCGATGCGCCAGCACCGCGGCCAGCCCGGCGGCGCCCGCCCCCTCCACCACAGTCTTCTCGATTTCCAGCAGCAGCACGATCGCCTGCTCGACCTCTCCCTCCTCCACGAGGAGAATCGCGCTCGACCAGATCGCGCACGATAGGCAGAGTGAGCTTCCCCGGCTCCTTCACGGCGATGCCGTCGGCGATCGTGGTGGTGCCGAACTCCGGCGCGAGGCCTTGAATCGCGCAGTACATGGAGGGGAAGCGCGTGGTTTCGCGCACCCAACACCTGGATGGCCGGGTTTACACCCTTGGCGGCCACTGCCATGCCGGCGATGATGCCGCCGCCACCGATGGGCACCACGAGGACCTCCAGGTCGGGCTGCTCCGCGAGCATCTCCAGCGCAATGGTGCCCTGCCCGGCAATCACTTTCTCGTCATCGTAGGGATGCACCAGGATGAGGCCGCGGGCTCGGGCGAGCTCCAGGGCGTGGGCTTTCGCATCGTCGAAAACTTCCCCGTGCAGGATCACCTCGGCGCCGTGACGGCGCGTGTGGACGACCTTCACACCGGGGGTGTAGCGCGGCATCACGATCACCGCGGGGATACCGAGGCGCCTGGCGTGATAGGCCACGCCTTGGGCGTGGTTGCCCGCGGAGGCGGCGATCACGCCTGCACCCCGCTGCTCGGGCGTGAGCGACAGCAGCTTGTTCAGCGCGCCGCGCTCCTTGAACGAGGCGGTGAACTGGTGATTCTCGAACTTCAGGTAGGTCTGGGCGCCGGTGATCTCGGACAGCGTGCGAGAATGCATGCAGGGCGTGCGCACGACGTTCCCATCGATGGCCGCAGCGGCGGCGCGGACTTCTTCGATCGTGACCGTCATAGGCCTGTCAGACTACCAGAGGCGGGCAAGGGTGCAACAAAAAAAGCCCGCTGGAAGCGGGCTTTTCCTAAAGGTAGGCTGTGGTTCAGGCAGCCATGATGTCGGAAGCCTGCTTGCCCTTGGGTCCGGAGGTGATCTCGAAGCTCACCCGCTGGCCTTCCTTGAGGGTCTTGAAGCCGTCCATCTTGATCGCCGAGAAATGCGCGAACAGGTCCTCGCCTTTCTCGTCCGGTGTGATGAAGCCGTAACCCTTGGACTCGTTGAACCACTTGACCGTACCAGTTGCCATAAAACGTACCTCTTACTGATTTGAAAATACTGATTTGAAAAGCGGGCTACCACCCGTACTGATGTTTGGGCTGCAAGACCGCCTACGAACGACCCGCTACGTAGTGACCCTTGAACCTAAACATGGCGCGGATAATACCCCTTTTCTCGCGCGCCGCCACTTCGCTCGCGGGCGATGCAAACCGGGGGCCGGGATGCCGCTGTCCTTAGCCGGGCCCGCCCCGCGCCCGGGTAGAATGCACCGATGATTCAGCGCAACATACCCGCCACGGGCGAGGCCCTGCCGGCGCTCGGGCTCGGCACCTACGGTGCGTTCGACGTGGGCGCCGCGGACACCGCACGCGAGCCGCTCAGACAGGTGCTGCGCACTCTGGTGGCGGGCGGCTGCAGCCTGGTGGACAGCTCCCCCATGTATGGGCGAGCCGAGAGCGTGGTCGGCGACCTCCAGGCTGAGCTCCAGCTGCGTCCCCGGCTCTTCCTCGCGACCAAGGTCTGGACCAGCGGCCGCGAGGCGGGGGTCCGGCAGATGCAGGAATCCCTGCGCCGCATGCGCACCGATACGATGGACTTGCTGCAGATCCACAATCTGGTCGACTGGCGCACGCACACCGGTACGCTGCAGCAATGGAAGGAGGCCGGGCGGGTGCGCTACATCGGCATCACTCACTACCACGCCGGCGCCTACGCCGAGATGGAGAAGGCGATGCGCACCGGCAGCTACGACTTCATTCAGCTCAACTACTCGATCGCCGAGCGCGAGGCCGAAGCCACCCTCCTCCCGCTGGCCCAGGAGCTGGCCCTGGGCGTGATCGTCAACCGGCCCTTTGCCCAGTCCGGGCTGTTCGCCAGAGTGCGCGGCGCGCCGCTGCCCGGCTGGGCCGCCGAGCTTGACTGCACTTCCTTCGCGCAGCTGTTTCTCAAGTACGTCCTGGCGCACCCGGCGGTCACCTGCGCCATCCCGGCCACGCGAGAGCCCGCGCATCTGCGCGACAACTTGCAGGCGGCCGCCGGCCGCCTGCCCGATGCAGCAATGCGACGGCGCATGGCCGAGTACTTCGACGGCCTGTGAACGCGCGCCACGGCCGAGCGCGGCCAGAATCATGAAAATCATGACCCTGCGGGCCCTCCCGGCGGCACCCTATTTGTGCCAAACTCCCCGCAAGTAAAAGTACCTGAGGAGGAGCGATGACCAGCCTGCATCGCAATGCGCAAAGCCTGGCGATAGCCGCTTGCCTCGCGCTCGCCGGCACCGCCTGGAGCGGCGAGCCCCTGGGCCCGGGCCCCGCGAGCTGGAGCAACGACCTCACCCCGATCGGACCGCAGGACTGGAGCTACCAGCGCGCCGCACACCTGCTCGAGCGCGCGGGGTTCGGCGGCACGCCCGAGGAGATCGAGCGCCTCGCCGCCATGACGCCCGCGCAGGCGGTGCACCATCTGGTGCACTACCGGAACATCGACAACAGCCAGCTTGCACCCTTCGAGCACTCGGGCGTCCACGACGCCGGGCTCGAGCCCTTCCCGCCCAGCCGCCCCGCCACCACCGATCTCGCGCGCGATCAGGGCGAGGCCCTGGGTGTGAAAGTCAAGCCGGGCGGCAATCGCCGCATGCAACCGGTGGTCAACCGCTTCTTCTACTGGTTGCGCGCGAGCCGCCTGGAAACCAATCGCGCCGCCTACTGGTGGGCCAACCGCATGCTCAACACGCAACGGCCCCTGGAAGAGAAGATGGCGCTGTTCTGGCACGGCCACTTCGCCACCAGCGAGGAGAAGGTGCGCGACTACCGCAAGATGCTGGTGCAGCTCGACCTGTTCTACCGGCATGGCACCGGCAGCTTCCGCGAACTCGTGATCGGCGTCGCGCAGGACCCCGCCATGCTCGCGTTCCTCGATGCCGGCGTGAACGTCAAGGGTGCGCCCAACGAAAACTTCGCCCGCGAGATCATGGAGCTGTTCACCATGGGCGTGGGCAATTACTCGGAGACCGACATCCGCGAGGCCGCGCGTGCGTTCACCGGCTGGAACTTCGTCGATCTCACCTTCGTCGTCAACCAGGACCAGCACGACGGCACCGTGAAGACGGTGCTGAGCAAGACCGGCCCCTTCGACGGGGTGCAGGTGATCGACGTGATCCTGGCACAGCCGGTCACCGCTGAGTTCCTGGCGGCGAAGCTCTACCGCTTCTTCGTGCGCCAGGACATCACCCCCGCGATGAGGAAGAAGCTGGGTGCCGTGCTGCGCGACAACAACTACGCGATCGCGCCGCTGCTAGACACGCTCTTCCTGTCGCGCGACTTCTACAGCGCGCCCTCCTTCGCCACCCGCATCAAGGGCCCGGTCGAGCTGGTGGTGTCCACCTACCGCAAGCTGGGGCTGGAGGAAGTGCCCGGGGTGCCCGATTTCAATGACGTCACCTCGACCCTGGGCCAGCAGCTGTTCCGCCCGCCTACCGTGGCCGGCTGGGCGCAGGGGCGCAGCTGGATCACGCCCGGGCTGCTGCTCGAGCGCGGCAACTTCGCGCGCGACGTGGTGTTCCCCGACATCACCTTCCTGCCGTCGGACCGCTATCCGGTCTACCCGACCGGCGACGAGATCCGTGCCGTGCACGAGAAGATCTCGCTGGGCTACGACATCAGCACGGCCACCAAGCCCGTCGGACGAGAGGGCAGCGGCGACATGATGGCGATGTCCAATCGCATGGCCGATCGCGACGAGGACTTCAACACCCGCTATGCCAGCTATCGCGGCTGGCAGATGGCGGTGGAGAAGGTCAGGCCTATCGCCCGCACCTTGCCGCAGATAGACCTCACGGCCATGGTGAAGGAGCAAGGGCTCAAGACCACCGCTGAGGTGGTCGACTACTTCGCCATGCGCTTCCTGAGCGTGCCGCTGGATCCCAGGCAACGCCAGGCTTTGATCGAGTTCCTCGACCAGGAGCTGGCCACCAGCGACGTGCGGGAAGCGCAGACGTGGATGGAGGATCCGCTGCGCATGCTGCTGCATCTGATGATGAGCATGCCGGAGTATCAGCTCGGCTGAGCTCCGAGAAAACACTCGCCACAGAGAGCACAGAGGACACAGAGCAAGAGCCGAGAACTTCGATGCAGGTCACGCTGCAGCAGAGACGGGCCGACTGGCGTGAATGGCCGGTTGCTTCGCTCTGTGTTCTCTGTGCCCTCTGTGGCTGCTGTGTTTTTCAGGTTCAACGGGATGCAAAGGACTAGCGATGAATCGGAACGAGCTCGAAAAGCTCTTGGCACGGCGCAAGGTACTCAAGGCCGGGCTGGCAGGGCTGTGTACCCACACCGCAGGCATGGCGGGGCTGCCGCTGATCTTCGGCAATGCGGCGCGGGCGCTCGCCGCCGCGCCGGGCCGCGAAGACCGCATTCTGGTCGTGTTCGAGATGTCCGGCGGCAACGACGGGCTGAATACGCTGGTGCCCTACACCGACGATGCCTATTACCGGCACCGCCCGAACCTGGGCATCCGACCGGACAAGCTGCGCAAGATCGACGACCACTGGGGGTTCAACGCCGGCATGGCCGGCTTCGAGCGCCTCTACAAAGAGGGGCAGCTCGCCGTGGTGCACGGCTGCGGCTACGACAGACCGTCCTTCTCGCACTTCACGTCCATGGCCTACTGGCACACCGCCGCTCCCAACAGCGGCGAGGAGTATGGCTGGGTGGGCCGGCTGGCCGATGCGATGGACCCGGGCAACCAGCCCAACCTGGTCGTCAACATCGACGAGCATCAGTCGCTCGCCGTGAGCAGCCGCAACCACACTCCGGTCGTGTTCGATGATCCCGACAATTTCGTGCGCAAGGGCTTCTACCAGGAGAAGCCGATCCTGGCGATGATGGGCGAAGGCGGCGCGGACACGAACGACACGCGCCGCTATCTTCTCGACGTTGCCCGCGGCGCTCGCGACGCGTCCACCCTGGTTCGCGATGCGTCGTCGCGCTACAAGACGCCGGTGGACTACGGCATCGTCAACCTCGACCTGATGAAGGTGGCGGCGCTGATCGACGCCGGCATGCCCACCCGCCTGTACTACTGCGGCTACCGGCACAACGCCTTCGATACCCACGTGTACCAGGCGGACCTGCACCGGCGGCTGCTGACCTATGTTTCGGACGCGGTGGCCGGCTTTTTCCGCGACCTGGAGCGCATCGGCAAGGCCGATCAGGTCACGATGATGATCTTCTCCGAGTTCGGCCGGCGCGTGCCGGAGAACACCAGCCTGGGAACGGATCACGGCGCCGCGGGGCTGATGTTCGTGGCCGGCAAGCCGGTGAAGGGTGGCCACTATGGCGTCCCGCCCAGCCTGACCCGGCTCGATGCCGGCGACAACCTGGTCCACACCGCGGATTTTCGCCGCGTGTACGCAACCGTCATCGACGGCTGGCTGGGATACCGCGAGACGGACCCGCTGCTCAACGGCCGTTTCGAGCCATTCCCGATATTCGCTTGAGCGTTTGGACCCAGGCCTCCGCCATATTCTTGCGTCCTGATGAAATATCCGGGCTAGAGCAAGCCGCGGGACGCGAGGTTGCGCATCAGATCGGCAACCCCGTAGGTCCACGGCGCAATGCGGTCGCAATAGTCGATGCGGTTCGACAGCGTGCCGAGCGCAGGCGAGCGGATGGTGACCACGTCGCCCGCCTTGTGAGTGAAGCCGCGGCCCGGCTCGCCGCGGTCCTGAGTCGGCGCAAAGGCGGTGCCGAGAAACAGGGCCAGGCCGTCGGGGTACTGGTGATTGCGATTGACCGCCTGGGCGGCGAGATCGAGGGGATCGCGGCTGATCTGGGACAAGCTGTAGCCGCCGCTCACGACGAACCCGTCCTCACCGTGGACCTCGATCCCGACACGCACCTGGCGCAGGTCGTCCACGCGGAAGTGCTCGTCCAGCAGGCGGATCAGGGGGCCGATGGCACAACTCGCGTTGTTGTCCTTGGCGCGCCCCAGCAGCAACGCGCTGCGTCCCTCCCAGTCGCGCAGATTGACGTCGTTGCCGAGCGTGGCGCCGACCACCCGACCGGCCCGGTTGACGGCGAGCACCACTTCGGGCTCCGGGTTGTTCCATGAAGAACTGGCCAGGATCCCGATCTGGGCCCCGGTGCCCACCGCGGACAGCGGCTGAGCCTTGTTGAACACCTCGGCGTCGGGACCGATGCCGACCTCGAGATACTGCGACCAGACTCCGCGCTTGATGAGCGATTCCTTCAGCCGCGTGGCTTCGGGGGATCCGGGCCGAAGGCTGGTCAGCTGTGCCCCGATCTCCTCGCCGATCGACCCGCGGATGGCCTCGGCCTGGGCCGGATCGCCGTGCGCCTGCTCCTCGATCACGCGCTCCAGCATGCTTGCGATGAAAGTCACCCCGCACGCACGAACCGCCTGCAGATCGACCGGCGCCAGGAAGTGGGGCTGGGCAGGATCGCGCCGATCGTGCGCACTGTTGGCGAACAGCTCGCCCGCTTCGCCGATCCGACGCATGCTCGCGCGCGCACCGCGGATCAGTGACAGCGGATCGCGCGCGTTGAGCAGCTCAGAGCTGGTGGCGGCCAGGTTGGAGACATCGAATACATCGCCCTGCACGACGACGACCGGAGTGGGTCCGGCTCCACGGCCAGGCACCCACGCGCGCCCCACCAGGGTCGCGCGTTGCGCGTCCTCGGGAAGCGCGTGGCTGGCTTCGAGCTGGAGGCGAGCGCTCATGTCAGCCTCCCCTTTTCTGCACGATGAACGTGCTCTCTGGAATGCACTTGAGTGTGCACACCACACCGAGGAAATCGCCGTTGCCGCGCGGCAGGAAATGGATCTGCAGCTGGTCGCCGAGATCGTTGGAGGCGACCAGTGTGTACGCGGAGCCGGGTGCGCTGGTCCCGGCGTTGTCGGCGTACACGACGACGTCGCGGGACAATTCTTCATGCAACCGGGCGGCCGCCGCAGGGTCTCTGGCCGCAACCGTCACGCCCGTAAAATAGCGGGCACCCGCCGCGTGAGGCGAGGCCACCCCGGCGGAGACGATCACCTGCGCGGTGAAGCTGGCGGGATAGCGCCACTGCCACCCGGCATTCTCGACCAGCAGTTGCCCGGAGTACCTGCAGGTTACACGGGCCCACGCCGCCACCGGCTGCGGAAGGGAGCTCACGGCCTCCGCCGGCAGCCGCTCGCAATCCAGCACCATGCTGGCGAGCTCTTCGGGCTCAGCCTGATCGCCCTGCTCCTGGTGCGCGGCGGCCAACCCGCACGCTGCCACCGCGCCCGCCGTGAGCGCGGCGCACCCCCAGTACCGTAACATGTCTCCTCTCCTCCACGATGTACGCTGCTGGGAGCGCACTATCGCCTTGTTTGCGCTGGATTATACATGCCGGATCTGGGGTGCTCGGGAAAACGGCTGCCAGAGCGCTCCCACAGGTGCAAGAGAGGGACGCTCGGTGCGTGTCTGCAGCAGGGACTGCGGCCAGCTTCAGGATGCCCTGAGACAACATGGTGAAAGCGAGTCCAGCTGATCTCGATCACGCACCGGCGCCGAGTCGATCCTGGGAGGGCCGGTGACCCTGTCTGGACGGCTGGCGTTTCTGGACGTTGAGACTACTGGCGCCGACCCGCGCGCGGATCGGATCACGGAGGTGGGAATGGTGCTGGTGGATGACGGCCTCCCTGTCGAGGAGTGGTCCACCCTGATCAACCCGGGGCGCGAGATCCCGCACGGGATCGAGAGGTTGACCGGCATCACCAGCGAGATGGCGGCCCGCGCTCCCGGGTTCGCCGAGGTCAGCCTGGACCTCGCAGGGCGGCTCGAGGACCGGCTCCTGGTCGCCCACAACGCCCGCTTCGACTATGCTTTCCTGCGTCATGAGTTCCGCCGCGCGGGCATGCCCTTCGAGGCGCGTGTCTTGTGCACTGTGCGCCTGTCCAGAGCACTGTTTCCAGAGCACCGCCATCACAACCTGGATGCGTTGATCGCACGCTTCGGCCTGGCCTGTGAAGCCCGCCACCGCGCATTGCCGGACGCCCGCGTGCTGGTCGACCTGACCCGCGCCTTCGCGCGGCAACTGCCGGCGGCAACGCTCATGGCGGCGTGCGATGGGATTACGCTGCGGCCACACCTGCCGGCCGGCCTCGATGTCGCACAGCTGGAGGATCTGCCCGATGCCCCTGGCGTGTATCTGCTCTATGACGCCGAGGGAACTGCGCTGTTCGCGGGCCGTGCCAGCAATCTGCGCACCCAGGTCCTCGCCCACTGGGGTGACAAGGGACCGAGGGCGCGCGAGCTGCGTGCCGCGCTGCAGTCCGGTTCCCTCGAGTGGTTCACTACCGCCGGTCCGCTGGGCACCGCGCTGCGCCAGTTGCGGCTGATCGAGTCGCTGGCGCCGCGCCACAACCGGCCCCCGCGAGTGTGCAACGACGCCTGGGCGGTGCAATGGGTTCCAGGAGCGGACGCGGCCGCGGTCGTCGACCTGCGCGCCGAGGACGCAGCCGCATCCGACCTGTTCGGCCCGTTCCGCTCGCGGCACGATGCGCTGGCCGCGCTGCGCGGCCTGAGCCGGGAGCACGCCCTCTGCCCGCGGCTGCTCGGGCTCGAGTCGGGCAGCGGTCCGTGCTCTGCGCATGCGTCGCAGCAGTGCCATGGCGTGTGCACGGGCACGGAAAGCCGCGCTGCCCACACGCTGCGGCTGGCGCAGGCGCTGGCGCGCCTGCGGCTGCCGCCATGGCCGTTCGCCGGGCCCATCGCAATCGTCGAAGAAGACCCGCTCGGCACGCGCAGGGAACTGCACGTCACCGATGACTGGCGCTACCTGGGCAGCGCATACTCGTCTGCAGAGGCGCACGAGCTCGCCACTGACAATAGGCATCGACCCCCCTTCGATGTCGACATGTTCCGCATCCTCGCACGCGCGCTGGCGGAGACGGGCCGCTACCGGATACAGCGCCTGCCGGCGCCGGAGGCTCGGAATCCGGGCCGCTGAGCTGCCGCGCGAAGAGCCCCCAGCGTCTGCCGGGATACAATGCAGCGCCGAGCCGCGCTTCATGCCGGGCCCGCCGCTATCGCAGCGCTGGACGCAGCTGTGGCGTGCCGCCCCAGGCTGTTGTCCGACGGCACTGGCGACATCCATGACCGATCCTCAAGAACAGATTCCTCGCGCGCCCGTGTGGCTCGGCACCGCCGGCCTGGTGCCCTTCGTCGTGCTCACCAGCGCGCTCTACGCGCTGCCCGAGGGCAACAGCCCTGTGGTGCTGGTCTGGCTCACCGGGTATGCGGCCGTGGTGTTGAGCTTCGTGGGTGCAATCCACTGGGGGGTGGCCATGGTGCACGAGCAATTGCCGGATGCCGAGCGTGGCGTGTTCATGGCCTGGAGCGTGGTGCCGGCATTGGCTGGATGGATGGGGCTGCTGCTGCCGGCGAAGGCCGGGCTGCTGCTGCTCGGCGCCACCTTCGCGGTTCACTACGCCGCGGACCGTCAGTTCGCCCAGCGCTTCGCGCTGCCGCGCTGGTACCTGCACCTGCGCGGCGGGCTCACCGCGGTCGTGGTCTTGTGCCTGGTGCTCGCAGTCGTGCGCGTGGCCCAGTTTCACTAGACTCAACGCCATGAACAGAATCATCCGCCTGGCCGCTCGCCGCGCGCTCATCGCGGCAGGGCTCGGCCTCCTGCCAGCTCACGCCTGCGCCGGCTTGCCTGCGGCACCCTGCGTGAGCCCCGCAAGCTGGGTAGTCCCGACCGGCAGCGCGCCGCAGCAACGCGACAGCCGCGCCCTGATGGCGGAGCTCGCCACACGCCCGGTCGTCTTGCTCGGTGAGAGCCACGACAATGCCGAGCACCACCGCTGGCAGCTGCACACCATCGCGGGGCTGTATGCACTGCGGCCCGACCTGGTGCTCGGGTTCGAGATGTTCCCGCGCCGGGTCCAGAAGGCGCTCGACCAGTGGGTGGCGGGCGAGCTCAGCGAAGAGGAGTTTCTCAAGCGCAGCGAGTGGAATCGCGTGTGGGGCTTCGACGCCCGGCTGTACCTGCCGATCTTCGACTTCGCGCGCATGCACCGCGTGCCGATGATCGCGCTCAACGTGGAGCGCAGCCTCGTGGCCCGCGTCGGCGAGCTCGGTTGGGCGGGCATCCCGCAGCCCGAGCGCGAGGGCGTGAGCGACCCCGCCGCACCCTCGGCAGCCTATCGCGAGGCGCTCTACGAATCCTATCTCGAGCATCTGCCGCAGCCGCACCCCGCGCGCGGCCGCGCCGAGCCGGACTACACCGATCCCGCGTTCCTGCGCTTCGTCGAGGGCATGCAGCTGTGGGACCGCGCGATGGCGCAGGCCATCGCACAACGGCGCTCCGGCACAGCGCCCGCCTCTGGTCGTCGGCATCATGGGCAGCGGACACCTGGAGAACGGCTTCGGCGTGCCACACCAGCTGCGCGATCTGGGGATCGCACAGGCCGCCGTGCTGCTTCCATGGGACGGCGATCGTCGATTGCGGCACGCTCACCGCCGGCCTGGCGGACGCAGTGTTCGGCCTGCCTGCAGCCTCCACGGCCACTCCAGGACGCCCGCGGCTGGGTGTGATGCTGGACGGCAGCAGCGGCAGCGTGGTGGTTCGCGAGGTACGTCAAAGACAGCATCGCGGAGCGCGCCGGTGTCCACACTGGAGACGTGATCGTCACGATCGCGGGCGTGCCGGTGCAGGAGGCCGGGGACATTACGGACGCGGTGCGACAGCAGGCGCCGGGCACCTGGCTGCCCATGACGATAAAGCGCGGAGACGAATCGCTGGAGCTCGTTGCGCGCTTTCCGCCGCGGCAATGAGCCGCCGGCTGGTAGCCGCGATGATGGGACTGACGCTTTGCGCCACCGTGTCGGCCCAGCCTGATCGCGTCGCGTCGGTGCATCAGGACCTGTACATCGAGCTGGACCCGGCCGCGCGAGCGCTGCGCGGCAGGGCGCAAATCACACTTCAGGGAAGCGGCCCCACCCGGCTCGCCCTGCGCGGCGATCTTGTCGTCGAGGACCTCGCGCTCGACGGCGAGCCCCTCGCCCAGGCGGCCGGCCGGGAAGGCGAGATGCAGGTATGGCGGCTCGAGCTGAGCGGCGGCGCGGTGCACCGTCTCGTGCTGCGTTACGCCGGGCCCCTGGCGGCTTTGCCCGAAACCGACCACCGCGGCACGCTGCAGGACCTGCCGCCCATGGCGGACGTCGCCGGCAGCTATCTGCCCGGCGGCAGCGGATGGTATCCCCTGATCGGTGATCATCCCTTCACCTATCGCGTCGCGCTCGAGCTTCCCGCCGGACAGCGCGGCCTGGTCCCCGGACGCCTCGTCGCGGAGCAGGCCGACGCGGCCGGCTACCGGGCGCAGTACGAGTTCTCCCACCCCGCCGAGGGCATCGCGCTCATGGCTGGCCCCTATGAGGTGCAGGAGCGGATCATGACGCGGCCGGGCGAGCCACCGATTCGCCTGCGCACCTGGTTCCATCCCGAGCTGCAGGAGCTCGCCGGACGAATATCTGCGAGGCAGTGGAGGGCTACATCCGCCTGTACAGCGATCAGATCGGCGCCTACCCCTTCGACGAGTTCAGCGTGGTCTCCAGCCCCCTGCCGACCGGGTTCGGCATGCCCACGCTGACCTACCTCGGGATCGACGTGCTGCGGCTGCCGTTCATCAAAGCCACTTCGCTGGGGCACGAAGTGCTGCACAACTGGTGGGGAAACGGCGTGTACGTCGACTACGAGCGCGGCAACTGGTGCGAGGGGCTCACGACCTTCATGGCCGACTACTACTACAAGGAGCGGGAGAGCGCACAGGCCGCGCGTGCCATGCGGCTGGACTGGCTGCGCGACTTTGCCGCCGTAGCGCCGGGGCAGGACTTCCCCCTGCGCGAGTTCACCGCGCGCAGTCATGGCACCTCACAGATCGTCGGCTACCACAAGGCGGCGTACGTGTTCCTGATGCTGCGCGATCTGCTCGGCACCCACAGCTTCGACGCGGGCCTGCGGCGATTCTGGCGCGACCACCGGTTCCGCCGCGCCAGCTGGGACGATCTGCGCCGCGCGTTCGAGCAGCAGAGCGGGCGCAGCCTGTCGGCGTTCTTCGCCCAGTGGCTCGATCGGGCCGGCGCGCCCGAGCTGAAGATCACGGCGGCGCACGCCCGTTCGGACGCCAGGGGATCGCAGGTCGAGCTCGGCATCGACGCAAACGCCACCAGCCTACGCCTTGCAGGTGCCCATCAGCGTGGCGGGTGCATCCGTCGATCGAACCGAGCGGGTGACCATCGACACGCTTGCGCGAGAAGGTATCGCTCGACACACCGTTGCGGCCCGCGAGCGTTGCGCTCGATCCCGAGCTGCGCCTGTTCCGCCGGCTCGATCCGCGCGAGCTGCCGCCCATCCTGCGTCAGGTCATGCTCGACCCGAGCACCGCGCTGGTGCTGGCCTCGCAGGACGCCGCCGTGCGCGACGCCGCCAGCCGGCTCGCAGCACGCCTGCTCGATGCCGCGCCGCAGCCGCAGACACGCGAGCCGCCGCTGCTGGTGATCGGGCTCGAACACGAACGTGGACCGCCTGCTCGCTGAGCGCAGCCTGCCGGCCCGGCCCGGCGACGCTCAAGGGAACCGGCAGCGCACAGGTGTGGGCTGCGCGACAGGCGAACGGCAAAACGCTGGTCGTCGTCTCCGCGCGCGACGCCGAGTCGCTGCTGGCGTTGCAGCGGCCGCTGCCGCACTATGGGAGACAGAGCTGGCTGGTGTTCGAAGGCGCCAAGGTGATCGATCGCGGCGTGTGGCCGGCCGAGACCCGACATGGCCGGTGGAGTAGCGCAGACGCAATTCAGCCACAGAGAACGCGAGAGGCGCCAAGGCGCAAGGACGCCAAGAAAAACGAAGCACATGCGCTAGTCGCGACGCCTCGAGGCTTGAATCGACGCGAGCTGTTCGGCGTCCTTGGCGCCTTGCGGTGACCTCTCGGTGCCCTCTGTGCTCTCTGTGGCTTGCCTTGACTTTCAGCGAACGCGAGCGAGAAAGCCGAGCAGCGCGCGATTGAACGCCTCCGGCTGCTCCACGTTGGACAAGTGCGATGCGTTGGGAATAATGACCAGCTCGGACCCGGGCGCGGCGGCCTGGATCTCGCGTGACATCGCCACCGGCGTACCGGCGTCCTGGTCGCCGACGATGATCTGCATCGGGCAGGCGATTTCCTTCAACCAGGCGGTGACGTTGATCTTCGGGATCGCATGACAGCATCCCGCGTATCCTGCCGGCGGGGTCGCGCGGATCATCGCAGCCGACCTGGTCCAGAACGGGCGGGCGCTTGCTCACCATGGCCTCGGTGAACCAGCGTTTGAGCGTCGGCTCCACCAGCGGCTCCATGCCCTTCTCGCTGGCGGTCCTGATGCGATCGTCCCAAACCGGTTGCACTTCCGGTCCGAGCCGGCTGGACGTATCGCACAGCACCAGGCTGCGGAACCTGCCCGGGTACTTCAGCGCGTAGGTCATGCCGATCATGCCGCCCATGGACAGCCCGACGAAGTGGGGCCGCTCGACCTTCAGGGCCTGCAGCAGAGCCATGCACGTCGTCGGCCATCTGCTCCAGGGTGTAGGCGCCGGCCGGCGCGTCGCTGCGGCCATGGCCGCGCGTGTCGAAGCGCAGCACCTTGTACCGCGGCCTTGAGCGCCTGGATCTGCGGATCCCACATCTCCAGGCTGCAGGCGAGCGAGTGGCTCATCACCACCCAGGGACCCTCACCGTCGATCGTGTAGTTGATCTGAATGCCGTTCGCAGCGGTTCTCATCGTCGTCCTCCTCACCAATCGGTGCAGTATAGCCTGCCTCGACCGGTGCACACCTTGGTACCATTGCGGCGAGCCCGACCAAAGAGGAGGAGGCAGGCATGAGACTGGTGCAGTTTCTGGATCGCGCCGGCGCGCGCACCGTCGGCGTCGTAGCCGAGAACGGGACGACCCTGCATGTGATCGGCGGCGCGCACCGCGTGTACGACATGGCCATGGAGGCCATCCGCCGCCACGTCGGCCTCGCACAGATCGCCCGCGAGTGGCAGACCAAGGAACCGCTGAGCTACGAGGAGATAATCGCGGAAGGACGGCTGCTCCCGCCGATCGATCACGCCGATACAGCGCGCTGGCTGGTCACCGGCACGGGCCTGTCCCATCTGGGCAGCGCAGCCGCCCGGGACTCCATGCACGTGAAGCTGCAGCAGGCGGAGACCGAGCTCACCGACTCGATGAAGATGTTCAAGTGGGGCCTCGAAGGCGGCAAGCCCGAAGCGGGCGAGATGGGCGTGCAGCCGGAATGGTTCTACAAGGGCGACGGACGCTGCGTCGTCGCACCGGGGCAGCCTCTCGAGCTGCCGCCCTACGCGCTGGACGGCGGCGATGAGGTCGAGGTCGTGGGGCTGTACATCGTGGCCGATGACGGCACGCCCTGGCGCGTGGGCTTCGCCCTGGGCAATGAGTACGCCGACCATGTGATGGAGCGCCAGAACTATCTCTACCTCGCCCATTCGAAGCTGCGGCAATGCAGCTACGGACCGGAGCTGCTGCTGGGCGCGCTGCCTGCGAGCATAAAGGGGACTGCCAGGCTGCTGCGAGGAAGTGAAGTGGTGTGGAGCGACGAATGGCTCTCGGGCGACGACAACATGGCGCATTCCATCGCCAACCTCGAGCATCACCACTTCAAGTACCCGGATTTCCGCCGACCCGGCGATGTCCACGTGCACTTTTTCGGCGCCGCCACCGGCAGCTTCACGAAGAACGTGAAGGCCGGCCCCGGGGACGTGTTCGAGATCGCCTGCCCGACGTTCGGCCGGCCGCTGCGCAACCCGCTCGGTGCGCCGCGCGAGGCCTATGGGCTGGTTACAGTGCGCGCGCTGTAGGCGCTTGGCGGCGCCCCTACTCGGACGTCGAGCGAGGCAAGGCGCGGAATACGGCGCGCGTTTCCTGGTACATCGACTCCAGGGTTGGTGCGTCAAAAAGATTCCAGCCGCCACTGTCCGCCAACGTCAACACCAGCAAGACCGTGAAGATGTTCTTGTCGACGTAGGCCACGACCTGTTCGTCCGTCAGTGGCGCCTTCACCGGCCAGGCGGCCAGCGATGTGATTGACTGGTGCAATGCGATAGCGCTGACCGCCGCCCGGGTAGGCTCGGCGAAGATCCGCCTGGCCCCGCCGAGGATCTTCGGCAGCTTGCTGTTGTCCTGGATCTCCAGGCCCTCGTTCCCATCGAGCCGCGTAGCAGTGTCCACAAGATCGAACCAGTCCCGGAACTCCAACGCATAGGCGGCGGTCACCGGGAATCCGAGGTTCGGCATGATCCGGCCCGCCTGCGCTGCTGAGCGGAAGCTGTGTCGGTGGTCGCGACCGCCAGCGGGTTCCTTGGCCACGTCATGCAGAAACACGACCCATTGTTGGACCGTTTTCTGGCTCGGTGACATCGATCGATACTCGTCGAGCTGCAGCAACGCCACCATCGCCACGTTGATGTGCCAGAGCGTCTTGCCGTCGTCATAGGACGCCATGTGTTCCCACCCGGGGACCACGGCTTCGATCTCCCCCATTCGCTCGGCCGTGTAGAACTCCCGGCAGCGTTCGATCAACTGCTGCGTCGATCCGATGGTGCCGGCCTCAACGCCGGCGCTGAGTTCCTCGAAAAACAGCCAGACATCAGGGAGTCTCTCGGCCAGCGAAGCTATCTCCGCCTTGCTCTGGGCTGCAGCAGCTGTGTTGCCTGCGCCGGAGATGCCAAAGGCGGTGGTTCCGAGAAGCGAACCAGCCATCACGCATACGAGCAATACCTTCATCAATAGTCCTCCTCGTTGAGAAGGCGACCTCCTGCATCGGCATGTGCCAGCCGCCCGCCGGCCACCGGTTGAGTTGCCCTTCGGTCAGACGCACCCTAACGCAGGACAATGGCGAAGGCATAGTCCCCGCGCACGACGTTCAGCAGGATGGGCCGCGCGGCCTGGCTCAGTGCCGAGAGCAGCTCGCGCGCGCTGCGCATGGGGCGCCGGTTGACCCCTGCGATGATGTCGCCTTCGCGCAGCCCGTGGTCCCACGCCGGGCTGCCAGGCTCGACTTTGACGGCCACCACACCCGCGTCGCTGTCGCCCACCGCTGCGCCAGCCAGCTCCGGCACTGCCTGTGCGCCGCGCGCACGGCCGCTGGGCACGCTCTCGATCCGTGCCCGGATGGTGCGCGTCTGGCCTTCGCGAACTACCCGCAGCTCGACCGACTCGCCGGGCGTCAGCAACCCGACCCGATTGCGCAGATCGGCCGAGCTCCTGACCGCGTGGCCGTTGACATGGGTAACGACGTCCCCACGGCGCAACCCGGCCCGCTCGGCGGGCCCGCCGGCGGCTACTTCCACGACCACTACACCTTCCTTCATGTTCAGCGCGAGGGCCTGGGCCAGGTCCGGGGTGAGATCCTGCGACGTTGCGCCGAAGCGCCCGCGCCGCATCTCACCGTACTTGATCAGCTGGGCCATGACCGCGCGGGCCATCGTGCTCGGGACGGCGAAGCCGATCCCCACGTTGCCGCCGGTAGGGCCGAAGATCGCGCTGTTGACGCCGACCAGCTCTCCCCGCAGATTCACCAGTGCGCCGCCCGAGTTGCCCGGGTTGATGGCCGCGTCGGTCTGAATGAAGTCCTCGTAGCCTTCGATGTTCAGGCCGGTGCGGCCCAGGGCGCTGACGATGCCGGAGGTGACGGTCTGGCCGAGTCCGAAGGGGTTGCCGATCGCCAGCACGTAGTCGCCCACCCTGAGCGAGTCCGAATCGCCAAACGCCAGCGCCTTCAGGTGGTCGGCCTTGATCTGCAGCAGCGCGATGTCGGTGCCGGCGTCGCTGCCTACGATCCTGGCCGGCAGCTGGCGCCGATCCTTCAGGGTCACGATCACCTCCCGGGCACCCTGGATCACGTGATGGTTGGTGAGGACGTAGCCCGCGGCCGCGTCCACGACCACGCCGGAGCCGGCGGACATGCGCGGCTCGGGCCGGTCGGGCAAGCCGAAGAAGCGCCGGAAGAAGGGATCCTGGAACAGCGGATTGTCCTGCTCCGGCGAGTCCGACAGCACGCCGATGTTCACCACCGCCGGTGTGATCTGCTCGAGCAGGGGCGCAAGGCTGGGGAGCGTGCCGTCGGGGTTCAGCGGCGGCGGAGCCGCCCACGCCGGGCCGCCCGCGAGCAGCGTCAGGAGCGCCGCGGCGGCACAGCACAGACGGTTGGATAGCAGCATGGTTCGCCTCACACCCGGTTCTTGTCGGATGCTGCGGGCAAGGCTAGCACAGGCCGGGCAAGGCCGACCTGCACGCCGGCTATCTTGCTAGAGAAAGCAATTGGCCGCAGAGACGCAGAGAAAGGCGCCTGAGACTTTGCCTTCGTGACTAGCGCGTCACGACAGCTTGATGCTGTTCGGATCCTGCGTGGCGGCCACTGGTTGGCTGTTCTGGCCGAAACCGCTCGCGGCGACTACGCCCTGGGCAGCGGACAGCGCCACACCCGCCAGGCAGCCGTTGGCTGCATAGGCTTCCGCGAGCTCACCGCCAAGCGCCTCGCTGTCGTAGGCCGCGAGACGTGTGTCGAGGAGCTTGTGCATCATGCTCCAGCGATCGAGCGTCGGGTCCGCCGTACGCGCCGTGTCGTAGGAGTCTACCAGCGCTTTCAGGTTGAACTGCTGCACGCGGTGGTTGAGAAGCTGATCGTCGCCGGCCCCGTCGAAGCCGTCCATCGCCGCGGTCATCACCTGCAACGTCAGGTACTGGGGCTTGGCTGTACCCGCGTTGTACCAACCCTCGAAGGTGGTGCTGTCCCCGCTGCCGGTCTCCATCACCAGGTTTGCGCCGTCCTTGTGCAGCTTGAGGTCGTCGTACTTGAGCTTGCCGCCCAGCGACACCGTGACCCGCTGTGTGCTCGCGCGGACCACGTCGTTGCCGTCGCCCACGTTGTGCGCGATCACGCTCGCGGCACCCGAGGAGGCTTCGATCACGTCGTCGCCTTTGCCGCCGGCCAGGAAGCTCGTCGTGCCTTCGACATGCAGGGTGTCAGCACCCGCCCCACCGTCCAGCACGCTGGCACCCGAGGCGTCGCGCAGCGTGTCGTTGCCGGAGCCGCCCTGCAGAACATCGGTGCCGGAGCCGCCGTCCAGCGCGTCGTTGCCGCTGCCGCCGGACAGATAGTCGTTGCCGGCGCCGCGCGTCGAGCCCGTCGTCGCCGCTCTCGCCGGACAGAGAGTCGTTGCCGGAGCCCCCGATCAGCGAGTCGTTGCCGCTGTCGCCATACAGCGAGTCGCTGCCGGAGCCGCCGTCGAGGACGTTGCTGCCGGCGTTGCCGCGCAGAACGTTGTCCGCGCTGCTGCCGGTCCCGCGCAGGTTCGCATCGCCCACCAGAGTAAGGTTCTCGACGTTGCTGCTGAGCGTGAAGTCGACGCTCGCGATCACCGTGTCGTTGCCCTCGCCGGCGCTCTCGTTGGCACGATCGTCGGCATGGTCGACCCAGAACACGTCATCGCCGCCGTAGCCGTACATGCGGTCGCCGCCGGTTCCGCCGTCGAGCAGATCGTTGCCGGCCCCGCCGTACAGGGTGTCGACACCCTCTCCGCCCGCCAGGATGTCGTTGCCGTCGTCGCCCTTCAATGTGTCGTTGCCGTCGCCGCCATCGAGCAAGTCGTCGCCGGCTGCACCGATCAGCGTGTCGCTCCCGCCGAGGCCGCGCATGATGTCGCCCGCGGCGGTACCGGTCAGGTTGTCGTTGTTCGCGGTGCCGACGTAGGGCGTGTTGTTCAGCGCAGCGCCCTCCAGCACACTGCCGTCGGCGAACTCGACGCGCTCGATCCGTGCGGCGGAGCCCAGGCCCCAGTCGGCTACCCGGATGCGGTCGGTGCTGCCGTTGACCTCGATGTAGAAGCTGGTCGAGTCGCGGCGGATGGTGACATCGCCGGCGTTCAGGTCGAGCAGCTTGATGGTGTCGACGTTGCCGGCGGTGACGTCATAGTCGAAGACGTTGTCCTGGCCATAGCCACGCGCGAACACGTAGGTGTCGTTCCCTGCCCCGGCCGTGCCGATATAACCGCTGATGCCGCCGTACAACGCGTCGTTGCCCGCACCGCCATCGAGCAGATCGTTGCCGGCTCCACCCTGCAGCACGTCGTTGCCCTCCAGGCCGCGGATCACATCGTTCTCGGCCGTGCCTTTGATCGTTTCGCCTGCACTGGTACCGAGGAAAGGCGTGGCGGCCAGAGCCGCACCGTCGAGCACGGTGCCGTCGGCAAACTGGATGCGCTCGATCCGGTAGGCTGCCCCGAGGCCCCAGTCTGCCACCTTGAGCACATCCGTGGCGCCATTGACACTGAGGTAGAAGCTGGTGGCGTCCCGCTTGATCGTGACGTCCGCCAGGTTGAGGTCGTTGAGCTTGAGCGTGTCGACGCTCCCCGGCGTGGCATTGTAGTCGTAGATCGTGTCCTGCCCGTAGCCCCGGCCGAACACGTAGGTGTCACTGCCCGCGCCCGCCCCGGCGAAGTAGCCGCTGACGCCCCCGTGCAACGTATCGTTGCCGGCCCCGCCGTCGAGGACGTCGTCGCCGGCGCCGCCGGACAGGATGTCGTTGCCGCCCAGTCCCATCAGGACGTCGGCGTCGACCGTCCCGATCATGGTGTCGAGGCCGGAGGTGCCGAAGAACGGCGCCACCAGGGCCGCGCCCTCCAGGACGCTGCCGTCCGCGAACTGCACGCGCTCGATGCGAGCGGCCGCGCCCAGGCTCCAGTCGGCCACCCGCAGCGCGTCGTTGGTGCCGTTGACGCTGATGACGAACTCCGTGCCCTCGCGCTTGAGCGTCACCTCGGACTGGTTCAGGCCGAGCAGCTGGATGGTGTCGACGTTGCCGGCGACAGTGTCGTAGTCGTGGATGGTGTCCTGGCCGTAACCGCGGCCGAACAGATAGGTGTCGTTGCCGGCGCCGGCGGCGGGGGTGTAGCCGCTGGCGCCGCCGTACAACTCGTCGTTCCCCGCGCCGCCGTCGATCAAGTCGTTGCCGGCGCCGCCAAACAGCAAGTCGTTACCCTCGAGCCCCATCAGCAGGTCGGCGTCGGCCGTGCCTGTGAGCGTGTCGGTGCCGGCCGTGCCGAGGAACGGGGCTACCAGGGCCGCTCCCTCGAGGATGGTGCCATCGGCAAACTGCAGCCGCTCGATTCGAGCGGCCGCCGCCAGGCCCCAATCCGCTACGCGCAGCACGTCGTTGGTGCCTTTGACGCTGACGAGGAAATCCTTGCCATCGCGCTGCAGCGTTACATCCAGCAGGTTCAACCCGATCAGGCGGATGGTATCGGTGTTACCCGCCGCGCTGTCGTAGTCATGGATGGTATCCTGGCCGGAGCCCACGCCGAACAGATAGGTGTCGTTGCCCGCACCGGCGTTCGCGCCGTAGCCGCTGCTGCCGCCGAACAAGGCGTCGTTGCCCGCGCCGCCGTCGAGCACATCGGCACCGGCCGCCCCGTACAGCGTGTCGTTTCCTTCCAGGCCTTCGAGGTAGTTGGCTTCGGCGTTGCCTTGCAGGACATCGGCGCCGGCAGTGCCGCTATAGCGCGCCGCGGCCAGCATGTCGGCAGTCAACTGCGTGCCGTTCGCGAACACCACCGCTTCCACGCGGTTGGCCTGGTCGACGAACCAGCTCTCGACCACGATGCCATCGCCGGTTCCGGCAATCCCGACGTACAGGTCATTGCCCTTGCGCCAGTAGCGGATCGTCGAAGGGTTGAGGTTGCCATCGACCCGGATCACGTCCACGTTCCCAGAGTCGGCGTCGTAGTCCCGAACGTGGTCGAGTCCCATGCCGGCCGACAAGGCGTACGTGTCAGCGCCAGTCCCGCCGTTCAGATAGTCGTTGCCGGCGCCCCCGTGGAGCTGGTCGTTGCCGGTTCCGCCGAACAGGTTGTCGTCGCCCGCACCCCCGAACAAGATATCGTTGTCCTCGCACCCCGATAGGACGTCGGCACCCTCTTTGCCGTAGATGACGTCGTCGCCGTCGAAGCCCATCACGCTGTCGCTGCCGGCGCCGCCGGCCAGGAGGTCGGCACCGGTGGTGCCGTTCAGCTTGCTGGAGTTGCTGACGTCGGAGACGAAATTCATGCCGCCCGAGTCGAACGCGATGGCCAGCTCGTCGCCCAGAGCGGCGTAGCGCGCACGCAGCGCCTGGTAGTCGGCGGAGTTGAACTCGTCCATGCCGCGCAGCATGCGGCCGACGTCGGCCAGCAGTGCCTTGCCGGCCGCAAAGTCGGCGGCCAGTTGGGCATCGATGGCTGCGCTGACGGCCGACAAGTCGGCGTGCGCCTGGCCGCTTGCCACATCGTAGGTGTAGGTGATCTGTTCGTACAGGCTGCCCAGATGGCTCTGCGCCATCAGCTTGGCGTTCACCTGCTCGGCAAGGTCATGCCAGGCGCGCTCGAGCTGGATCGCCGCGTCGGGCACGGGATTGGCCCCGAGCGCGCCGACAAAAGACTCACCCAGGAAGTGCTCGATGGCGACCAGCTTGCGCGCGTCGATCATGCCGCCGCGCAAGTTGGGGTCCAGGCCATCGGCTCCGGCCCAGCGGAACAGAATCTGTTCGAGCAGGGCGTCGCGGCGGGCGCCGTCGCCCTCCTGCACAAAAGCGCTCACCAGGCCCTGCAGGCCGGCGTCGCGCGCCATCGCCTGACGCAGGTCGTAGACGTTCCCGGAGCCGCGCACTTCAGGCAGCGCAGCCACGTCCTCCCCTAGCGCGACCGTGGATTCGGCGATGCTGACGCTGGTGTTTCGCGCCAGGAGGTACTCGCCGATCGTCCCGCTGGAGCCGTTGCTGCGGCTGAAGCTGCCCGCGCGTTGCTGGGTATTTCCCAGCCCGTCGCCGGCGCCGGTGGCGGTGAAAGCAAGGTTGATCGCGCTGATGCCCAAAGCGCTCAGGGCGAACAACTCGCCGCTGTCGCTGAACCCGTCGACGTCGACATCCTGCCACACGCGCAGGCTGTCCCAGACCGCGTCGCTCGCACTGATGATGCCGTCGCCATTGCCCCCGTTGCCGACCAGGTCCCATTCGGACAGCGCCTGCAGGCCGTTGGACGCCACGGCGCCGCCCGCCAGCACGGTGTGGTCACCGAACAGCTCGCGGCCATCGTTGATGCGGCCATCGCCGTTGCGGTCCAGCGCGAGGAACCCATCGTCCCCGCTTGCCCATCCGGTGAGCTCGGCGAAACCGTTGGCGTCGTGGTCGAAGTAGGTCACTGCCTGCTGGCCGAGCGTCTCGACACCGTCGCCGTCCAGGTCGAGCACGAGCGGATCGCGCCGAGGCGCCAGAACCGCCTGTGCCAGCATGAAGGGAGTCTTGTAAGAGGGGTCGAGCGGTGCGCCGCTTTGACGCAGCGGCATCCCCAGCAGCGGCTTGCCGCCGACCACGCCTTCGCCGCCCTGGTCCTCCTGGGGCGCCCCGTCGTCGCGCCGGCGCCGCGGGCCGCCGTCATCGGCGCCCGGCAGGATCGTCACGCGCTGGCCATCGACCCAGAAGTCGATCGAGCCATCGTCGTTCTGGCGGTAGACAACGCCACCGTCATCGCTCACGTAGAGCGGGCTGTCGCCGATTGCGGCCCCGCCGGTGATGGCGGTAGGGATCGTCGTGGCCGGGTCGCCAAAGCTGACGCTGCCCTGGCCGTCGGTGTCGAGGATGACGTCGCCCTCTTGCACCTGGTAGTTGTCCACCCCGGTGCCGCCCTCGAGCACGTCGCCGTCCCCGTCCCCGACCATGAGGTCGTTGCCGGCTCCCCCTCGCACCAGGTCTTTGCCGGCTCCGCCCCTGAGGGTGTCGCCCCCGGCACCGCCCAGGAGCGTGTCGTCGCCGTCGCCACCGGACAAGTTGTCGTCGCCCGCGCCACCGTCCAGCGTGTCGTCGCCGGCCAGGGCAATGATGATGTCTTCGCCCCCCTCGCCGTACAGGTGATCGTCGCCGTCCGTTCCGGTGATCGTTCCGCTCGTGTCTCCATCGAACAGGACCAGTCCGGCTGAGGACGTCGTGCCGGTCAGCCGAATGCCCTCGTCGCCGTCCGCATAGGTGCCAGTCAGGCCGGGGACAAGGGTCGTGCCTGAGGCATCCGGTCCGATCTCGGCGACGTTGGTCTGGACCATGGCGGCCAGCAGCTCCGGCCGATCCGCCAGATACTCGGCGGTAAAGGTGCCGTGACCGGTGGCCTCGTCGTACAGGTCGAGCTCTCCGTTGGCATTGAAGCCGCTATAGTCTGCGCCGACCAGCACGAAAACATTGAGCTCGGTCAGGGCATAGCGGTAGGCGATCCCCGCTGACCCGGTTTGCGACGCGCTCTGCGAGATCAGGGTGGCGTTGGTGTCGACCAGGCTCTGCAGCTCCAGCCCCGAAGGATAGGCGGTCTGCACCGCGTCGATCGTGTCGAAGACCGAGCGATAGAAGCCGGCGGAAGTGCCGTCGACGCCGGTCCCCGCTCCCGATACGATCCGGGCGAGCTGCTCCACCAGATGCAGCACGCCGGCCTGGTCACCCGAGGCGCTCGCCGCATCGATGAGGTGGTTGAGGTCGTCAGTGCTGAAGCTCGAATCGATCGAGCTCACCAGCCAGGCCAGTGCCTGCACATCGGGCAGGTACTCGGCCACCGTGGAGAAGTCTACTGCGTCGCTGCTGAGGAGCGCGCGGACCCGGTCGGCGAGCTCGCTATCCTGATAGAAGGGCTCGTCCTCGTTGACCTGCAACGCCGGCGGATAGCCCGAGGTGAACAGCGCGTCGAGCAGCAGGGCGGCGCCGCCGGCCTGCGCGGCGATCGCACCCCAGCCGTCGGACCCGGTCTCCAGGATGTGCGCTTCCAGGTCGAGCGACAGCGCGGTCATCGATTCCGACGCGAACCCCACACCGGTCTGCTGGAGGCGCTCGACGATGACCTCGGAGCTGTCGCCGGCGGCCAGCGCGCCCTGGATGGCACCCACGATCTCGTGCGCCGACCAATCGGCGCCTGGCGTCGGCGCCAGGAGGTCCTGCACGAAGCCGTCGGAGGCCTGGAAGATCTCGGCGATCGCACGCTCTACTGTGGTGGTTTCATCGTGGAAGGCCGACGCGGTGATGATGCGGGTGCCGGCCTCGGCCGCGAGCTCGGAGAACTCGCCGGAGAGCTGCTTGAGGATGGCCTGGACGCGCGGGTCGGTCTGAGCCGGGATCAGCAACGCCAGGGCATCGGCGATCGCCAGCGAGGTCTTGTAGCTGGCGATCTCGCGTGCCACGCCGATGTGACCGGTGCGGTCGATGATGGTGGCGAACGGCGACGAGAGCTGTGACAGGCCCTTCATGAAGGCCAGTTCGTAGGCCTTCCCCAAGGCGCCCAATGCGGCTTGCGTACCGCGCCCGAACAGCTCGGCCTGGCTATCGATTGCGCTCTGCTCGCTCATCGTTGTTCTCCTCGAGATGCTACGTGATTCTGGTGCCCCGGAGTTGAGCGAAACGCCCGGGCACTGCCGGGTCTGGTGCCGCACCCCGGCTGTGATCGGTCACAGCTTCGTCAACCCGCCTCTTGGCCGACTGCCCTTTTTCGGTCCGCTGTGACGCGGATCGGCTAAAGTTATCCGACGAACTGCCGTAAAGCGTCGGTTTGCCTTTCGGGCTGAAGCTGTGACAAGTGCCCGGCGAACGCTACGTCTCTGTTCAACGACAAGGACTTAGCGCATCTCCGGGCTCGTTCGAATTGTCACAAACTCTCAAACAATCCGATACTTACAAATCACACCGGGACCAGGTGCAAACGGCGTGCCATTGGAACGGGAGAGCAGGAGGAAGGCCGGTGAATCAGCGTGTCCTGCCAGCGACGACGCTAGCAGCCGCGGCCGCTATAGAACCGGTAGACCGAGAAAGCCGACGCTCGCCCCTCCTTGATGCGGATCCGGACTCCGGAGAGGAGTTGGCAGTCGGCGCGGGGGCCGGCACCTACGCGCGGCTCCACCGGGTCGTAGAAATAGAACCCGGCATAGCGCGCATGGTCTTCGGAGGGCCGATGCAGGAATCGTGCGATGAAATCTTCGTGTGACATACCCAGGGTCACGCCCCCGGCATTACCTATCCCAGCGAGCACCGCGGACCGCTGGCAATGCCTGACCATCCCCCGCAGCGAGTTGCGCCGCGTTGCATGCGCCAGGAGCACAACCTCTTGCGGATCCTTGGGGTCGGCCTGAAACAGGACCACGCTGCCCTGCTCATCGTTGGACTCGTAGCAGACGGCCACGACGTCGACGCTTCCGACCGGGGTAAACCGCAGCGCCGGGCCCAACCGCTTCCGCACCTGTGCCAGGCTGTCCCTGCCAACGACCACCCCCAGCACGGTGAGGTGAGGGAGCGGCAATTCTCCGCGCAGTGTGGAAGGCAATGTCTCCGCCGGATCCAACCCGCCGCTGTCGCCTGGCTGCGCGAGAGCCGTCCCGGACCAGGCTAGGACGGCGGTCAGCAAGGCCCCGCCGAGGCTTGCAAGCACAGGTCTGGACGCCACTACGACCCCCGGGCCGCCACAGCCGACTCGCGCCGAATGCGGGCCACCTCCTCGATAGCCACCGGCGACCCGTGCTTGTGTGCGAGCGTCTGCGCCAGACCCAGGTGGCTGCGGAACTCGGGCTCCCGCCGTTGCGCGAGCGACACCAGAGCCAATCCCAGCTGGGCATAGGTCTGGCCCAGCAGGTCGCCTTGCTCCTCCAGCCGCTCCAGGGCCTGCTCGAACAGCGCCCGGGCTTGTGCGTAGCGATCCTCGCGGTAGTCCAGGTCTGCGAGGCTCACCAGCACATTGGCGCGTCCGCGCTCGTCGCCCGCGCGCTCGAAGGCCGCCTGCGCCTCCAGGTAGCGGGTACGCGCCTGGGTCAGACTCGAGTCCAGGCGCTCCGCGTCTCCCAGGCTCTGCAGCACCTCGCCGAGGCCGGGATCACCGGGAAAGCCCTGGAACAACGCGAGCGCCTCGCGCAGCGCCTGACGTGCCACTTCGCCGCGGCCCCGGCGCAGCTCCAGGTCGCCCAGGCGAACCAGCGCGTAGGCGCGTCCGAGCTCGTCTTGTGCGCCCGCGTACAGGGCGTGCGCCTCGCGAAACCCTTGCTCCGCTTCGCTCAAGCGGCCGGCGAACAGTTCCAGATCGCCGGTCTTCAGACCGACCGACGCGCGCCCGGGGGCGTGCTCGAGCAATTGGTAGTGCATCATGGCTTCCGCGTACAGCGTGCGGGCCGAATCGTAGTGACCGAGATCGCGCTCGATATCGCCGAGCAGCTCGAGCGTACCGGCCTGGCCGAGACTGTCCTTCTGGCGCGCGAACAGATCGAGGGCCTCGCGATACTGGGCCTGTGCCGCCTCACCGCGCCCGGCGCGTCGCTCCAAGTCGCCCATGCCCTTGATGGCACGTGCCGACCCCAGCACATCACCGGCGGTCCGATACTGGTCCAGCGCAGCCCCGTAGTGGTGGCGGGCGTCGGACACCTGCCCCCGGCGCAGCTCGATCGTCCCCGCTACCTCGAGCATGCGCGCCTGGCTGCGATAGTCGTTTAGCCCGGCGAGCAGCGCATGGGCTGCCCGCAGCCGCGCCCCAGCGGCGTCCAGCGCGCCCAGCTTGATCTCGGCTTCGGCGGCGCTCACCGTCAGCTGCCCGCGGCCGAGTGAATCGCCGGGGTCTTGCACGGCAAGGGCCTGTTCCAGCGCGTCCAGCGCAACGCGGTAGCGGCCGGTGTGGAATTCGAGCGCCGCCAGGCGCCGCAGCACACGCGCATGCCCGGCACGGTCCTGCAACGTCGCGTAGGTGCGCGACGCCTCCGCATAGGCGGCGCGCGCTGCGGCCCAGCGTTGCGCGCCTTGCTCGAGCGCGCCCAGCTCCTCCCACGTCGAAGCGGCGGCGTGCATGGACTGCTCGCGCGTCTGCTGCTCCAACGCCTGGCGGTACAGCGCCCGTGCCTGCGGGAAATCGCCTGCGCTGAGCCGTGCGCGTGCCTGCTCCAGAAGCTCGGCGGAGACGCCGGGCCCCGGGTCCAGCGCCGGTGTCGACAGCATCCCGCTGATCCACCACCAGAGCGCGGCGGCGGCGAGCAAAGCAGCGGCGCTTGCGGCGCCCCAGCGCCAGAGCTTGGTTCGAGGCAGGACAGCGTGGCGGCTCATCTGTGTGCTCGTCGATCCGACGAGATCGCAGGTGCGTACGTCGTTCGACACCCCGCTAAGCAAGCCAAGTGCCCGGCGTTGCGGTGATCCCGGAGGCAGCGCGGTGCTCAAAGCGACGCGGCGCCGGCAGAGGCTCGAGCAGCTGCGCATCGTCGTTCCTCGCGCTGTTGACACGGCTCCCCACCGGGTATGCCCGCATCAGCTCGGCCGGGAAGGGTGTGAGCATGCGAGCGATGGAGGCCCGGTCCGCGGCTGGCCGGATCGAGCCATCGCGCATAGTCCTCAGGTTGCGCAACGCGAGCACCCGCGCGGTTGCGGATCTGGTTGCGCGCCTCTGGCATACTTAGGCCTGCGCACGCTACCACATCAGGAGGAGAGCATGATTCACGAGCTTCGCATCTACCACGCCGTCCCCGGGCGCATGCCGGACCTCAACAACCGGTTCTCCACCATCACCCTCAAGATGTGGGAGAAGTTCGGGATCCGCCAGGTCGGGTTCTGGACGACGCTGGTGGGTCCGTCCAACAACGCCTTGTACTACTTGCTGGAGTGGCAAAGCCTGGCCGAGCGCGAGCAGAAGTGGAACGCCTTCGCAGCCAACCCCGAGTGGCTGGCCGCCCGGGCGGAAACGGAGAAGAACGGGCCGCTGGTCGAGCGCCTCGAGAATATCTTCCTCACCCCGACTGCGTATTCGAAGCTGAAGTAGCGCACCGGTACAACCTACTGCCTAACCGCAGCGGCGCAGAGGTTCGCAGAGGCCAAGGTCGCTGAACAGTGGCGAGTCGATGCAAGGTTGCTGAGCTCTGGTGGCCCCGACTCGCTGCGCTGTTTGGAACAACGAAGAAGTCCTCTGCGGTTCGGGGTAATCCGCGCTAACGGCGCCGCGCAGGCGGATCTGCCGTGCGCAACGCCGCCCCTCCGCTGGGCAGGAGGATGCGCTGGCCGGTGTCGCGCAGCGCAAAGCCGGGCTCGACGGCGAGCACTGCGATGCTGCGCTCGCCCATGCTCTGCACCAGCAGCATGCGTCCGTCGGCGGAGAACACAGCACCCTGAGGCCATGGGCCGACCGCCGCATCCCCCACGCGCGTGAGGCTGCCGCGATTCATCCGGTACAGGAGCACGCGCCCCACCGGCGAGTAGAACGGCGAGTCTTTCGGCTTGTTGCTGCCGTTCATGATCACTACGGCGACAAGCTTGCCGTCGGGGGAGATCGCGATTCCTTCCGGCGTCTGCCCGACCGTGTAGGTCTCCACCGACCGGGGTGGCTTGAGCGTCAGGTCGATGAGGCTGATGGTGTCGTTGTCCCCGCGCCCCAGACCGAGGTTCGCCACGACCGCTTCCTGCCCGTCGGGGGTGACCACCACGCCGTAGGGCTTGAGGCCAGCCCCCAGGTCCTGATGCGTATAGGTGACCTTCTCCCCGTCGATGGCAAGCAGCGAGACGGCATGGTCACCATCGCGGGTCACCAGTGCGCTGCGCCCGTCCGGCGCAATGGCGACATGGCTCGGCCCCGAGTCCGGACCCCCCAACGCCACGCTGTCGAGCTTGCGCAGCGCGCGGCCCTCGATACGGAACACCGAGACGGTGCCCTCGTTGCGATTGGCCACCAGCGCCAACTTGCCGTCGCGCGTGACCGAGATCCCGGCTGCGCCCGCGCCCGCCTCGGCCTGGCCCACCACGGCCGGCGGGCGTACGCGCAGGTCGATGATCGACACCCGGTTGTCGGGTATCAAGCGCCTGGGGTCCGCGGGGTCGATCTTCGCTCCCGCGGTGACGAACGCGAGCGACTCGTCGGGAGTCAACGCCACCGAGGATGGCGGTCCTACGACGCTGGTGGGGACCTGCACGCGGCCCAGCAGGGCGGGCGGGCTGACCCCCAGATCGATCACGGAGACCGTATCGGGCGGCGGGTTCGCCACCACCAGCGGCACTCCGTTCGCCAACGTCAGCTTGGCATCGTTCGCGGAGACGGCCAGCTCGGCCCGCGCGCCCGACCGGGCGGAAAGCGCGAAGCACAGGCACGCTGCCAGGACGCGGCCGACTGCAGTCCGATCTCGCGGGTCTCGAGGTCCCGGCGACCGGCCGCTCACAGCACTTCGAACAGGCCCGCAGCTCCCATGCCGCCGCCGATGCACATCGTCACCACCACGTGCTTGACGCCGCGGCGCTTGCCTTCGATCAGAGCATGGCCAAGCAGGCGGCTGCCCGTCACGCCGTACGGATGTCCCACGGCGATCGAACCGCCGTTGACGTTCAGCCGCTCGTTCGGAATGCCCAGCTTGTCGCGGCAGTAGATCACCTGCACGGCGAACGCCTCGTTCAGCTCCCACAGGCCGACGTCTTCGATCTTCACGCCGGTGCGCTTGAGCAGCTTGGGGATCGCGAACACCGGCCCGATGCCCATCTCGTCGGGCTCGCAGCCGGCCACGGCGAAGCCGCGGAACACGCCCATCGGCTTGAGCCCCTTGGCCGCGGCGGCCTTGTCGCTCATCACCACCTGCGCCGACGCGCCGTCGGAGAACTGGCTGGCGTTGCCGGCGGCGATGACCCCGCCTTCGAGCGCCGGCTTGATGTTGGACACGCCCTCGAAGGTGGTGTCCGCGCGGATGCCTTCGTCCTGCGCCGGCGGTTGTCTCCTTGATGCTCTCCTGCCCGGTGTTCTTGTCCACCACCTTCATGCGCACGGCGATGGGGACGATCTCGTCGTTGAACTTGCCCTCAGCGCGCGCCTTGCCGGCCTTGAGCTGGCTGTCCACGCCGTAGCGGTCCTGCTGCTCACGGCGCGATCTTGTAGCGCTTGGCCACCTGCTCGGCGGTCTGCAGCATGGTCCAGTAGATCTCGGGCTTGTGCTCGAGCAGCCAGTCGTCGTTGGCCATGTGCTTGTTCATCTCGTTCTGCACGCACGAGATCGACTCCACGCCGCCGGCCACGAAGATGTCGCCCTCGCCGGCGAGAATGCGCTGGGAAGCGAGCGCCACAGTCTGCAGCCCCGAGGAGCAGAACCGATTCACCGTCATGCCGGACGTCTCGACCGGCAGGCCGGCGCGCAACGCGATCTGGCGGGCGATGTTGAAGCCGGTGGCACCCTCTGGATTGGCGCAGCCCATGATGACGTCCTCGACCTCGGCGGGCTCGAGCCGTGCGCGCTGGACCGCATGCTTGACGACGTGACCGCCCAGCGTGGCGCCGTGGGTCATGTTGAAGGCGCCGCGCCAGGACTTGCACAGCGGCGTGCGGGCAGTGGATACGATTACGGCATCAGTCATGGTTGAATCTCCATTGCGAACTGGCAGTTGAGTTCGATGCGCACAGGCGGCCCTCAGGCGGCCCCGGGCGCGCGCACCGGGTTGAACCTGCCCCCTTCTTCGGCCAGCTTCTTGAGCAAGGCGACGGCGTCCAGAACTCCCCGTGCTGTCGATGGAAGCGCTCGACGGCTGCGTAGACCCGGTCCAGTCCCACGCTGTCGGCGTAGAACATGGGGCCGCCGCGATAGCGCGGGAAGCCATACCCGTACAAGTACACGATGTCGATGTCGCTCGCGCGCAGCGCGATGCCTTCCTCCAGGATGTGCGCGCCGGTATTGACCAGCGCGTACATGCAACGCTCGAGAATCTCCTGATCGGTGATCGCGCGCCGCTCGATGCCGGCCTCCTTCGATGCCTTGACGATCAGCGCTTCGATCTCCGGGTCCGGGATCGGGGTACGGTTGCCGGCCTCGTAGCGGTACCAGCCCGCACCGGTCTTCTGGCCGAAACGCCCCATCTCGCAGATCTGGTCCGCGACTTTGGAGTAGCGCAGGTGCGCCGGACGGGTGGCGGCCTGGCGCTTGCGGATGTACCAGCCCACGTCGAGCCCGGCGAGGTCGCTCACGCGCAACGGCCCCATCGCGAAGCCGAAGTCCTCGATCACCTTGTCGACCTGCTGCGGCAGCGCGCCTTCCTCGAGCAGAAAACCGGCCTCGCGGAAGTAGCCGTGCAGCATGCGATTGCCGATGAAGCCGTCGCATACGCCGGCCACCACGCCGACCTTCTTGATGGTGCGCGAGAGCTTCATCGCGGTTGCCAGCACCTCCTTCGAGGTGGGCGCCGCTCGCACCACCTCGAGCAGCTTCATCACGTTGGCGGGACTGAAGAAATGCAGACCCAGCACGTCTGCTGGACGCGAAGTCGCCGCCGCGATCTCGTTCACGTCCAGCGTTGAAGTATTGGTGGCGAGGATCGCACCCGGCTTGCAGACCTTGTCGAGCGCCTGGAACACCTGCTTCTTCACGGCCATGTCTTCGAACACCGCTTCGATGACGATGTCCGCGTCCTTGAGCTCGTCGTAGCTGAGCGCGCCCTGCAGCAGCCCCATGCGCTTGTCCATCTGCTCCTGGGTGAGGCGGCCCTTGGACACCGTGTTCGCGTAGTTCTTGCGCACGATGGCGAGCCCCTTGTCGAGCGCCTCCTGGCTCATCTCCAGGATCTTCACGGGGATGCCGACGTTGGCGAAGTTCATGGCGATGCCCCCGCCCATCGTGCCCGCAGCCGATCAGCGCGGCGGACTTGATCTCGCGCGTCGCGGTGTCTTCGGGCACGTCCGGGATCTTGGCCACCTGCCGCTCAGCGAAGAACAGATGCCGCATCGCCTTCGACTCGGTGGTCTCGCGCAGCCGCTCGAACAGCTCGCGCTCGCGTGCCGTACCCTTGGTGAAGGGCAGCGTGACCGCAGCCTCCACGCAATCCACGATCGCCAGCGGCGCCGGATAGCCGCGATGCTCCTTGGCCATCCGGGCCCGTGCGGCAGCGAAGAACGCCTCTTTCGGCTGCTCCAGCCTGGCGGGCAGCGAACTGGTGCGACGGTTCTCGCGCCCCTCGCGAACCACGCGGTTGGCAAAGCTCGCGGCGGCCTGGACGATGTCGCCCTTCACGATTTCGTCGATCACGCCCAGTTCCAACGCCTTCTCCGTCGGGAGTCGGGTCGCCGCTGACGATGACATCGAGCGCACGCTCCACGCCGATCAGCCGCGGCAGCCGTTGCGTGCCGCCGGCGCCCGGCAGCAGGCCCAGCTTCACCTCCGGCAGTCCGAGCTGCGTGCCCGCCACCGCACAGCGGTAGTGACAGGCCAGCGCCAGCTCCAGCCCGCCGCCGAGCGCGAAGCCGTGAATGCCCGCGACGATCGGCTTGGTGACCGTATCCATGTAGTTGGCCAGCACGGGAAGCGTGGCCAGACCGACCGGCAGCGGTTGCCCGAACTCGGAGATGTCCGCGCCGCCCGAGAAGGCCCGGCCGCCGCCCATGATCAGGAAGGCGCGCACTGCGGGGTCGTGCTCGCCTTCCTTGATGGCGTCCAGAATGCGCTGCAAGACCCTCTTGGTCACGGCAAGCGCGTTGACCGGCGGGTTGTTCAGAGTAATCACGCCCAGGTGGCCCTGGACGGCGTAGCTGACGATTTCAGTCATTGCTCTCTCACTCAAGAAAAGCTTTCACCGCCAAGGACGCAAAGGAAACCGAAGAAGCTTGTCTTCGTTGATCAGCTTGCACGCTCGCCCAATCGTTTTCGGTACTTCCCTTTGCGCTCCTTCGCGTACCTTTGCGTCCTTTGCGGTGAAAAGGGTTAGACCTCCAGCCACTCCTTACGCACGCCATCGTTGGCGCGCAGATCATCCGGCGAGCCCTCGAACACGATCTGGCCGTGGCCCATGACGTAGAGCCGCTGGCAGATCTTCAGCGCGATGGTGAGCTTCTGCTCCACCAGCAGAATCGAGACGCCGCGGTTCTTCATCTCGTCGAACAGCCGCGCCACCAGCGCCACGATCATGGGCGCAAGGCCCTCGGTCGGTTCGTCGATCATCACCAGGTCGGGATCGCCCATGAGGGTGCGGCACAGGGTGAGCATCTGCTGCTCGCCGCCCGACATCACACCCGCCGCGGTGTCCGCCCGCTCCTTGAGCACCGGGAACAACGCGTACATGTCGTCCATCGACCAGCGACCCTCGGCGGCGCGGCCCTTCATGCCGAGCTGCAGGTTCTGGCGCACCGTCAGGGTCGGGAAGATATCGCGGCTTTCCGGCACGTACCCCAGCCCCCTGCGCGCGATCGCATAGGTGCGCAGCCCCCCGATCTCGGCACCGCGAAACCTGACCGAGCCGGTCTTGTGCACCTGTCCCATGACCGCCTTGATCGTGGTGGAGCGCCCGACCCCGTTGCGTCCGAGCAGGCTCACGATCTCGCCCTGCTGCACCCGCAGGTGCACCCCGTCGAGGATGTGGCTTTTGCCGTAGTAGGCGTGCAGGTCTCGGACTTCAAGCATACGGATTGGGCCGCCAAGACGCCAAGACGCCAAGAACCCCCGCCGGGATGCTGTCAGGCCTGCGCCACCTAAGCCGGGCCACGTCGGGCGGCACGTGTTGCGGATCCAATTCAGGATGCACCAGTGCGCCGCGTATTGCCCGAGCGCGCGAACTTGCCTTTCTTGGCGTCTTGGCGTCTTGGCGGCCACTCATTCGGTTTCAGTCCCCAGATAAGCTTCCTGCACCGCCTTGCTGGCACGGATCTCCTCGGGCGTGCCGCTCGCGAGCACGCGGCCGTACACCAGCACCGAGATGCGGTCGGCCAGCCCGAACACCACGCCCATGTCGTGCTCAACCATCACCAGGGTCCTGCCTTCGGTCACATTGCGGATCAACTCCACGGCGTCGGCGGTCTCGCTGTGGCTCATGCCGGCGGTGGGCTCGTCCAGCAGGATCACGTTCGCCCCGCCCGCGATGGTAATCCCGATCTCGAGCGCGCGCTGCTCCGCGTAGGAGAGCACCCCGGCCACCCGGTCCCGGCGTCTGGCGAGGCCGATCCGCTCGACGATCTGTTCGGCACGAGCGCGCACCGATTTGAGCGCGCCGACCCGGTGCCAGAAGGAGTAGCGATACCCCAGCGACCACAGCAGGGCGCAGCGCACGTTCTCGTACACCGACAGGCGCGGAAAAATGTTGGTGATCTGGAAGCTGCGCGACAGTCCGCGCCGGTTGATCCGCTGCGGCTCCCATCCTGTCACGTCCTCGCCGTGCACCAGGATCTGCCCGGAGCTGAGCGGGAAGCGGCCGCTGATGAGGTTGAACAGCGTGGACTTGCCCGCGCCGTTCGGGCCGATGATGGCGTGCCGCTCGCTCCTGCCCACGCTCAGATCGACGCCGTTGATGATGGCGGTGCGCCCGAAGCTCTTGTGCACCGAGCGCAGCTCCAGGGCCGGGGCGGACGCGGTCATGCCTGCGCTTCCTTGGCTTGCAGGGCGGCGTTCACCTGTGCCCAGGCGCGCCGCACCAGCCGCAGCGTCGCCAGGAACAGCGCCAGCCCGACAACGAAGACGACCGCGGCCAGCACCCAGGGTCGCGCGGCGCCGACCTCGACCGACCAGCCGAACAGCGCCAACTGCGCCCCGAACTCGCCGCCAGACTCCAGGTGATAAATCATTTCCACCAGGGCGATGGAACCTGCCAGCAGCACGGCCAGCGCGGCGCCCGCCAGCAGGTAGCTCGGGATCAGCCGCGGCAGCAGCCGATGGCGCAGCGGCGGCCCGTGCACAGTGATCAGGCTGGCGATCCCGCCGGGGGCGAACATGATCATCGCCATGAAGAAGAGCCCGAAGTACAGCAGCCAGGCCTTGGTGTAGGCGGACAGGGCCGACTGCAGGAACGACACCAGCGCCGCACCGATGATCGGTCCGAAGTAGTGGCCCACGCCGCCGATAAAAGCCATGATCAGCACGCTGCCCGAGGCGGCAACGCCGACGTTCTCGGCGGTGACGATCTCGTAGTTGATCGTCCCCAGCGCGCCGGCGATGCCGGCGAAGAAAGAAGCCAGACAGAACACCAGATAGCGCACACGGTTGGGGCTGTAGCCCACGAACCTCACCCGCTCGGCGTTGTCGCGCACCGCATTGGCCATCCGCCCCAGGGGAGTCTGGGTGAACGCGAACATGGCGATCATGCACACGAAGCACCAGCCGGCGATGAGGTAGTAGACCTGGATCTGCGGGCCGTAGGTGATGCCGTACCAGGGCTGCCCGACCACGCGGTTGGTGGCGATGCCGCCCTCGCCGCCGAAGAAGCCGGGAAACATGAGCGCGGAAGCGGCGACCATTTCCGCGATGCCGAGCGAAATCATCGCGAACGGGGTCCCCGATCGGCGCGTAGTGACGTAACCGAACGCGACACCGAAGGCGAGCCCGGTGAGCCCCCCCACCAGCGGCAGCAGGGTCACCGGCAGATGCAGGCCGCCGGCGGCCACGGCGTTGAGGACATGCGCGCTCGCGAAGGCTCCCAGGCCGTAGTACACGGCATGCCCGAAGGACAGCATCCCGGTCTGCCCCAGCAGCATGTTGTAGGACAGGGCGAAGATCACCGCGATGCCGATCTGACTGAGCAGCGACAGTGCAAAGCCCTGCTTGAACGCGAGCGGCAGCGCGATCATGACCGCCGCCGTCGCAACCCAGAGCAGCAAGCGGCGCAGCAGCTGCGGGGTCATCGAGCGCCTCGCACCACCGTCGTTGTCATCGGCTGGACCCGTCGCAACTGCCCGGTCGCGCGCCTGCGGTCACGCTGGTCACTCCCGCGTACCGAGCAGCCCGGTGGGCCGGAAGATCAGCATGAGCACCATCAGCAGGTAGGGCAGCACCGGCGCGGTCTGGGCGATCGTGATCGAGAGCACGTTGTGCAGCCCCGAGGCCGGCGTGAGCTGCAGGCCGAACCATGCGGCCAGGTCCGCGAGCGAGTAGTCCAGCGCAACCGAGAAAGTCTGCACGGCGCCGAAAAACAGCGACGCAACGAAGGCGCCGGTCAGCGAGCCCATGCCGCCGAACACCACGACAACGAAGACGATGCTGCCCACCGCCGCGGCCATGCCCGGCTCGGTCACGAACGCATTGCCGCCGATCACCCCCGCCAGGGCGGCCAGCGCGCAGCCGCCCCCGAACACCAGCATGAACACGCGCGGCACGTTGTGGCCGAGCGCCTCCACGGTGTCGGGGTGGGTGAGCGAAGCCTGGATGATCATGCCGATGCGGGTGCGCGTGAGCACCAGGTACAGCCCCAGCAGCATTCCCACCGACACCAGCATCATGAACACGCGGTAGGCGGGATAGTGCGTGGTGAAGACCGTGAAGGCCGTGAAGTCCAGGGACTCCGGGATGCGATAGTCGACCGGGGCGCGTCCCCAGATCAGGTGCACCACCTCCTCGATCAGATAGAACAGGCCGAACGTGAACAGCAGCTCGGCCACGTGGCCGTACTTGTGCACCGTGCGCAAGCCCCAGCGCTCGGTGAGAGCGCCCAGCGCACCCACCAGAAGCGGGGCAATCGCCAGCGCCGGCCAGAACCCGAGGTACTTGCTGAGCTGGAAAGCGAAGTAGGCACCCAGCATGTAGAAGCTGGCGTGCGCGAAGTTGAGCACGCCCATCATGCTGAAGATCAGCGTCAGTCCCGAGGACAGCATGAACAGCAGCAGACCGTAGGACAGGCTGTTGAGGAGCTGGACGAGGAAGAACTCCATGGCGGCGCTTCAGGCGAGCGGCGCAGCCGGCCCCTGCAGGGCGAGCATTCTCATCGGACTCTTCCTCTTGGTCTTATCCCGGCGCACGCGGCCCGCTGGAGGGCCCGGCGTTCTCATCGTTCGGGTTGCGGCCCGCCCCCGCCCCTGCGTCGGTACGGCGCACCGTCGCCGGATTCTAGCAGGGTGGCGAGCCGCGGGAGTCCACCCCCCGGCCTGCTAGAATCGCGGCCAGGCGCTCCGGGGAGACTCTGACCAGGCCCTGTGCTGTCGTTGCGGCCCCGATCGGATCGAAGACAGGCTCCGGGCGGACACCCAGGCTTGCTCAAGCAGTCCTGGATCCCCGCCGGAGCCTGCCCTCGACCCGATCGGGGGCGGGGATGACAGCCGATCAGAGTTGCCTGGACGCAGCATTCTCTCCGGGAGGAAGCACCATGCACGGCCTGATGATGAACATGCCCCTGCAGATCTCGTCGCTGATCCGCCACGCCGAGCGCTATCACGGGGATACCGAGATCGTCTCGCGCATGGTCGAGGGCGGCATCCACCGCTACACCTACCGGGACGCGCACCGGCGCGCGCGCCAGCTCGCCAATGCGCTGGAGGCCCTCGGGGTGCGGGCGACGGACCGCATCGGTACGCTGGCGTGGAACGGCTTCCGCCACTTCGAGATCTACTACGCCACCTCGGGCACCGGCGCCATCTGTCACACCATCAATCCGCGCCTGTTCCCGGAGCAGATCGCCTACATCGTCAATCACGCGCAGGACCAGTACGTATTCTTCGACTTGACCTTCTTGAAGCTGGCCGAGGGGATCGCGCCGCATTGCAAGAACGTGCGCGGGTGGGTCGCAATGACCGACAAGGCGCACATGCCGCAGGCTTCGTCACTCGAGTTGATGTGCTACGAGGACCTGGTCAATGGCCATTCCGATGACTACCAGTGGCCCGAGTTCGACGAGACCACCGCTTCGTCGTTGTGCTACACCTCGGGCACGACCGGCAACCCGAAGGGTGTGGTCTACTCACATCGCTCGACCGTTCTGCACGCCTACGCCGCCTGCCTGCCCGACGCGATGAACCTGTCGGCCAGAGACGTGGTGATGCCGGTGGTGCCGATGTTCCACGCCAACGCCTGGAGCCTGCCGTATGCCGGTCCTCTGGTCGGCTGCAAGATCGTGTTTCCGGGCGCCGCCCTGGACGGGGCCAGCGTGCACGGGCTGTTCGAAGCCGAGCAGGTCACCATGTCGGCCGGCGTGCCCACGGTCTGGCTGAGTCTGCTGCAGCACGTGCAGCAGAACAACCTGCAGTTCACCACGCTGCGCCGCACCGTCATCGGCGGCTCTGCCTGTCCTCCCGCGATGATCCGCACCTTCGAGGACACCTATCGTGTCCAGGTCCTGCACGCCTGGGGCATGACCGAGATGTCCCCGCTGGGCACGGTGTGCACGCTGAAGTCCAGACATCTGTCCATGGACAAGGAGGCGCAGTATGCCATCCAGTTCAAGCAGGGCCGCGCGATCTACGGGGTCGACATGAAGATCGTGGACGACGCCGGCAAGGACCTGCCCTGGGACGGCAAGGCGTTCGGCGATCTGCTGGTGCGTGGCCCCTGGATCACGTCCGAGTACCTCAAGGGCGAGGGCGGCAACCCGCTGCGCGCGGACGAGCACGGCAGGGACTGGTTCCCCACGGGCGATGTTGCCACCATCGATCCCGACGGCTTCATGCAGATCACCGACCGCTCCAAGGACGTGATCAAGTCCGGCGGCGAGTGGATCAGCTCCATCGACCTGGAGAACGCCGCCATGGCGCATCCGGCGGTCAAGGAGGCCGCCGTGATCGGCGTCTACCACCCCAAGTGGGACGAGCGGCCGCTGCTCGTGGTGGTCAAGAAGACCGATGCCCAGGTCACGCGGGAGGAGTTGCTCAAGTTCTTCGAGGGCAAGGTGGCCAAATGGTGGATCCCGGACGACGTGGCCTTCGTCGACGATCTGCCGCATACGGCCACCGGCAAGCTGCTCAAGACCAAGATCCGCGAGGACTTCAAGGGCCACAAGCTGCCCACTGCGTGAGCTCAGCCGGGCTAGGAAAAGAATTCACAGGATTAACAGGATTTGCGCAGCGGACTTGAGCACCGGCATGGCCAACTGGGCGCCAACTGACGTCGAGACATGCTTGTCCGTCTGAAATCGTACGGATTCTCGCTACGTCGGCCGCACACGGCCTCAACGTGAGGCGCCGCAACTGCGTCGGACAGATCCCGGCAGCAGCGTGCTTGAATCCTGTTAATCCTGAGAAATCCTGTTAATCCTGTGAATTTCTTTTCTTCTCCCTACCTGCCAGATCAGCTGGGCAGGGCCGGGACCGGCGGCGCGGGAGACTTGCGCAGCACCTCGCGCGCCCAGGCGAGCAGCAGTTCGTCGTCGCTGCCGGGATGCGGCTCGCGGAAGCTCGCCACGGTAATGTGCCAGCGCGGCCGGAACCCCAGCCTGGCCAGATTCGAGGCGATCCAGCGACTGACCGGGCAGGCGTAGGAGGGATCCTGTCCGGCCGCCTGCAGGGCGGACTCCACCTGGAAGCGCGCCACTGCCAGGCAGTTGGCGCTATGCGTATGCGGGTGCTGAAGCGCGAAGCACGCGAGCGCCAGACGGTACTGCGCCTCTTGCTCGCGGTAGTTCAGCAGCATCAGCTCGTAGAGACGATCCGGGCAGCTCTTGCCGTCGGTGGACGGCGCGCCGCAATCAGGACAGCGGTGAGCGCAAGCCGGCAGCCAGGTCAGCATCGCATCGAGATGTCAGCACAAGGGCGTGAAGCGCCCCAGGCCGACTTTAGCACCCCAACCGACCCGCTCGAGAAATTCGCGAACCTCTGCACGCTCTTCGCACCTTTGCAGCCGTCGGAAGCCGCCGTCGCGTCAAGCGGCGGCGCAGCCCGCCCGCATTCGCAGCCACGCCATCGCGAGCGTCGCTTCAGCCGCTGAAGGGAAGCGGTCCACCGGCGCGACCGAACCAGGCCGCTGCCACATCCACCTTCCTCTCGGGGGTGGCGCGAACCGGCGCTGCTGCGGAAGCGCCGCCAGCACGGCCGTAGCCGGCATCGAAGTCCCTGAGGTCCTCCGGGCTCACATAGCTCGCGACCTGCTCCACCCGTTCGGCGCCCACCGCGCCACCAGCGCGTCCATACCAGCGGATCTCCCCGGCCAAAGCCGGGACCACCAGTGCGGCCGTCACAGCCGCGAGCACGATCCTTCGAACCGCTTTCATATCCGACTCCTTTCGTGTTACCGGATGCGTTCCAGCGCACCGGCCCAGCAAGAGTCGAAGCGCTGAAGATACGATGCACAGGTTAGCGGGCCGCACCGCAGCGGTATTGGACCTTCTTGCCGGGTTTTGGGAGGATCTTGTGGTGGTCGGTCGGGCGGGGGGCAGCTAGAGAGCCGGCGCGTCGATCTCGAGGTTGTCGATCAGGCGGGTGACGCCGAGCTTGGCTGCACCCAGGGCGACGAGCTCGCGCTCGCCGGCTTCCGGCTGCATCAAGGTGCGCCGGCTTCGCACCACCACGTAGTCGACGTGCCAGCCTTGCCGGGCGAGCTCCGCGTCGGCGGCGAACTCGATCGCCTCGAAGTTGCGCTCGCCGTTCTCGACTGCCTCCCTCACGCTGGTGAGCACCTGCAGCAGGCGGGGCGCTTCCCGGCGCTGCGTCTCGCTCAGGTAGCGGTTGCGCGAGGACAGCGCCAGCCCGTCGGGCGCGCGCACGGTCTCCGCGGCCACGATCTGGATGGGCAGGGCGAACTGCTCGACCATCCGCCGCACGATCATGAGCTGCTGGTAGTCTTTCTTGCCGAACACGGCCACCTGCGGCTGAACGGTGTTGAACAGCTTCAGCACCACCGTCGCCATGCCCCGGAAGTGGCCCGGGCGAAAGCGCCCCTCCAGCTTGTTGGCGATCGCCGGCGGATCGACCATGTACTCCTGCGGCTCGGGGTACATCTGCTTCTCGTCGGGATGGAACACCAGCGCACAGCCGTTGGCGGCGAGCTTGTCGCAGTCGTCCTGAAAGGTGCGCGGATACTTGTCGAAGTCCTCGCCCTGGCCGAACTGCAGGCGGTTGACGAAGATCGTCGTGACCACGAAGGGCGCATACTGCTGCGCGATCGTCACCAGCCGCAGGTGCCCGTCGTGAATGTTGCCCATGGTGGGCACACAGGCCACCTGCGGCTCGCGCTTGAGCCGCTGGCGCAGTTCCTTGACCGTCTCGACGACTTCCATCTAGCGATGACCGCGAAGGCTTCTACACAGGCGCCAGGACGCAAGGGATGCCCTTTGCGGCCCCTTGCTTCCTTTGCGCCGAGGCGGTTCGCTGCCCAAGTCTCAGGTCCCGAGGTTGAAAAACTCCCGCGGCCCCCGCATCTCGCTGATGCGCCGCAACAGTAAATCAAAATCGGCTGGCCGATCAACAAAATTCAGGTTTCGCTGTTGACGATCAGCAGCGGCGCGCCGGTGTAGTCGTGGAAGAAGCGGCGTGTAGGCCTGGCTCAGGCGGGCCAGGTACTCCTCGGTGATGCCGCGCTCGTAGGCTGCCCCGCGCCGCCGCACCCGCGCCATCAGCGTTTCGACGGGCGCCTGCAGGTAGATCACCAGATCGGGTACCGGCACCTGGGGAGCGAGATGGCGCGTAGATGCGCTGGTAGAGAGCGAACTCGTCGTCCGACAGGTTGAGGCGGGCAAACAGCGGATCCTTCTCGAGCAGGAAATCCGCGACCGTCGGGCGCTCGAACAGGTCGAGCTGCTTGAGTCCGGCCAGCTGGTTGACGCGCTGGAACAGGAAGAACAGCTGGGTTGCGAGCGCCCAGCGCCGCGGGTCCTGGTAGAAGCTCGCCAGGAACGGATTGTCCGCGGGCTGCTCCAGCAGCGGCTCCGCGCCGGTGTGCTCCGCCAGCAGCCGGGCGAGGCTGGTCTTGCCGGCCCCGATCGGCCCTTCGACGACGATGTAGCGGTGGCGGCTAGCCTGCGCATCGACTCCTGGCCGATCCGCTGTGCCGCCACCCCGGCAGCAGCTCGCGCCACGGTCCCGCGCCCGGGAACGAGGCCGCCGGGTCGATCTCGGCCAGGGGCAGCAGAACGAAGGCGCGCTCGTGCATGCGTGGATGCGGCACTTCGAGCCCGGGCTTGCTGATCACCTCGTCTCCGAAGAGCAGCAGATCGAGGTCGAGCGTGCGCGGGGCGTTCGGTGTGCTGCGTACTCGTCCGTGGCGGGCCTCGATCGCGAGCAGCCTGGCGAGCAGATCGCCGGCGGCAGCCGCGTCTCGAGCCGCGCCACCGCGTTGATGAAGTCGGGCTGATCGAGCCGGCCCACCGGCGCGGTGCGATAGAGGGAGGAGCGCGCGCAGCGCGCGTGCGAGGCAGCCCGCCCAACGCAGCCAGAGCGGCAGCACATGGCGACGGGATCGTCGAGATTGCTGCCTAGCGCCACATAGGCGATCTCCGGCAGCGCAGCGTGGGACACTGGCGGGGCTACGAGCACGCCGCGTTACGAACGCCGCAGGCCTCGCTACGACACCGGGTCGGCGGACAGTTCGTCGCCGGCGCTAGCCTGCTCCTCGCCCTGGCCGCGCCGCCGGGCGCCGGCGGCGGCGCCGGCGCTTGCCGCCGGCCTTGTCGGGCAGCAACATGCGCTGCGCGCTCCTCCTCGCCCGCACGCTGAACTGCGCCCACCACTCCACCACCTCGAGTTCCACCTCGCCGCTCTCGCAGCGCAGCGCCAGGAAATCGTAGCCGGCGCGCAGGCGCGGGTGCTCGAGCAGCCGGTACGGACGGCGCCCGGCACGGTGAGCAAGCGCGGCTGCAGCGCCCACATCTCCTTCATGTCCGCGGTGTAGCGGCGGGGAATGGCGAGCTTCTCCACCTGCACGGCGATCACCTCTTCCATGGCCTGGTGCAGCGCCGGGATCGGCTTCATGCCCTCCTCCTCTCCAGCTTCTTCCAGGCGGCCAGCACTTCGTGCCACAGCAGCGCCGCGAACAGAAAAGCCGGCGACACGGGCTTCTCCTCGCGCACCCGCTCGTCCGTCTTGTTCGAGCGCGAGCATGACGAAGCGCTCGCCGAGCGGCTGCTCGAGGATCACGTCCAGCATCGGCAGCAGGCCGTGGCGCAGACCCTCGCTGCGCAACTGCAGCAGGCAGTCGGTGGCGTGACCCGACAGCAGCAGCTTGAGCATCTCCTCGAACAGCCGCGACGGTGGCACGTTCTGCATCAGCTCGGCGAGCGCGCGGATCGGCTCGCGCGAGCGCGGCTCGATATGGCCGCCGACCTTGGAGGCCAGCCGCACCGCCCGCAGCATGCGCACCGGGTCTTCGCGATAGCGCTCTTCGGGTTCGCCGATCATGCGGATCACGCGCTTGCGCAGGTCCGCGAAGCCGCCGCAGTAGTCCAGTATCTGCTGCGTCGGCGGGTCGTAGAACAGGGCGTTGATGGTGAAGTCGCGGCGGATCGCGTCCTCGGCCTGAGTGCCGAACACGTTGTCGCGCAGGATGCGCCCGTGCTCGTCGTGCACCTGGTCCTCGTCCTCGCCGGCGCCGCCGCCGCGGAAGGTGGACACCTCCACCGTCTCCTGCCCGCACAGCACGTGCACCAGGCGGAAGCGCCGGCCGATGATGCGCGAGCGGCGGAATACCGCGCACCTCCTCGGGCGTCGCGCTGGTGGCGACGTCGAAGTCCTTGGGCTCCAGATCCATCAGCAGGTCGCGCACCGCCCCGCCGACCACGAAGGCCGCGTAGCCGGCCTCCTGCAGCCCCAGGACCACCTTGCGCGCGCAGGGGCTGAGCCGCTCGCGCGAGATCGCCGTGCTTCTCGAACGCGATGACCTTAGCGCGCCCTTCGCGCTGCGGCCGGAGAACACCCGTTCCAGAAGCTTGCGGATCACGAGGGGAGCAAGGGGTGGAAGCAGGTCCCCGCCGCCGGGCGGCCGGGAGACGATGGCAACGGTGCCGACGGGCGGCGCGGGCCGGTGCGGGCGGCATGCCGGGATTATACATGGCCCCGGCCGACGGCCCCGGGGGAGGAGTGGGAGCCTCCGGGCGGCTAGCGCAGGCTGATGATCATCCAGCCCTGCTCGAGCGCGGACTCCTTCAGCGTCTCGTCGGGATCGACCGCCACCGGGTGCGTGACCTTCGCCAGCAGCGGCAGGTCGTTCAGCGAATCGCTGTAGAACCAGGTCTCGGTGAACGACTCCCAGCGACAGCCCGCGCTCCGCCAGCCACTCCTCCAGCCGGGCGACCTTGCCCTCGCGGAAGCCGGCACGCCCGGCACGCGGCCGGTGAACTCGCCGCGGCACTCCTCGGGCTCGGTCGCGATCAGGTGCTCGATGCCGAATTCGCGGGCGATGGGGCAGGTGACGAAGCTGTTGGTCGCGGTGACGATCGCGCGGGCATCGTGCGCGTGGCTTTGCACCAGGTCGCGCGCCTTCTGCGTGATGATCGGGCAGGATGCGCAGCCGCATGAATTCGCGGTGCCACTCCTCGAGCTCCTTGCGCGGGTGGCGCGACAGCGGCTTCAACTGGAAGTCGAGGAACTCGTGGATGTCCAGCGTGCCCGCCTGGTACTGCTCGTAGAACTGCTGGTTGCGCGCCTCGTACACCTCGCGGTCGAGCACCCCCTGCTCGATCAGGAACTGCGCCCACTCGAAGTCGCTGTCGCCGGCAAGGAGGGTGTTGTCCAGGTCGAAAAGCGCCAGCCGCATGGCGAGGAGGCGTGAGCAGAGCGCGTATCAGAGCGCGCGGCGAAAGTCCGTCACCACCAGTTATCGGCAACCGCGGACCAATCGCGATGCAGATAACCTTCAAAGCTGAAAATGAATCGCGCTGGAAACAGAAACGCCGGGACTATGCGAAATTCGCAGGCGACTTCAACCACCTGCGCCGCGGTGGCGCTGGTACGTCGTCGTCCTGGCCGGGTCGCGAGTCGAGCGCGGGTTGCCCGCGCCGTCGCTGGCCTGGATCGCTCGTCAGTCCGCGCCACTGCAGCACCTCGCGCAGCAGCGGCAGCGTGATGGGCCGGCGGGTCTGCAGCGAGTAGCGATCGAGCGCGTCGAGTACAGCGAGCAGCCAGCGCAGGTCGCGCCGGCCATGGCCCAGACAGGTAGTCGGCGGCCTCGCGCGGCAGCTCGAAGCCGCGGCTGTGTGCGTGGGCGGCAAAGCTTCGATCTTGTCTGCGTCGTCGAGCGGCTGAGCTGCAACACCAGTCCGGCGCCCAGACGCGTGCGCACGTCATCGCGCAGAGTCAGCCCGGCGGGCGCGTTGGCGCCAGCCATGAGCAGCCGCAGCTCGCCCTGGGCCGCGCGATTGAGCAGCGTGAACAGCGCGGCCTGCCCTGCCGCGACAGTGCGCTGCACGTCATCGATCGCAGCCGCAGCCGCGCGGCTGGGTCCAGTCGCCGCCGCACGTCCAGCCCAGCGCCGGACAACCGGGCATCCTCGCCGCGAGACGCCCGCTCGGCGGCCGCACCGCTCAGCAGGTGCGTCTTGCCCGAGCCGGGCGGTCCCCACAGATACAACGCAGCTCCCCACGTGCCGGCCAGCCACTGCCGCAGCGCGCGCAGCGGCTGCCGTTGCGCCCGGCGCAAAGTTGTCCAGCGTCGGCGCGGGAACCGGCGCCAGATCGAGTAGCAGCTGCTGCATTCGAAGTAAAACCCTGCACGGCGCGCGCACCCGGCGGCCGTGCCGGCCGGTCGTCCCGCAGCGCATGCAGGTAGATTGGAGTAGAATCCGGCCGCCTTGAAAACCCGGCGCGGCGGAATCGAGTGCGCAATCTTAGCGCAGTTCTTCCGCAGCGCAGTCCCTGGCCCGCACCCTCTGATCGAGCATGAGCGATCCCCGCCCCGGCACCGGCCTGACCTACGCGCAGGCCGGCGTGGACATCGACGCGGGCGATGCGCTGGTGGAGAACATCAAGCCGCTCGCCCGCCGCACGCTGCGCGAGGGCGTGCTGGCCGGCATCGGCGGCTTCGGCGCGCTGTTCGAGCTCCCCCAGCAGTATCGCAAGCCGGTGCTGGTATCGGGCACCGACGGCGTGGGCACCAAGCTCAAGCTCGCTTTCGAGCTCGACCGGCACGACACCGTCGGCATCGATCTGGTGGCGATGAGCGTCAACGATGTCCTGGTGCAGGGCGCCGAGCCGCTGTTCTTCCTCGACTACTTCGCCTGCGGCAAGCTGGACGTGGCGGTGCGCCACCGCAGGTCGTGGCCGGCATCGCCGCGGGCTGCGAGCTGGCCGGCTGCGCGCTGATCGGCGGCGAGACCGCCGAGATGCCCGGCATGTATCCGCCCGGCGAGTACGACCTGGCCGGCTTCGCGGTGGGCGTGGTGGAGAAGGAGCGCATCATCGACGGCAGCCGCATCGCCGCCGGCGACGTCGTGCTCGGGCTCGCTTCCAGCGGCGCGCACTCCAACGGCTATTCGCTGATCCGCCGGATCCTCGAGCGTACGCGAGCGGACCTGTCGGCCGATTTCGACGGCCGCCCGTTTGCGCGATGCGGTCCTCGAACCCACGCGCATCTACGTGAAGCCCGTCCTCGCAGCTGCTAGAGACCCTCGCAGTCAAAGGCCTGGCGCACATCACCGGCGGCGGCCTCATCGAGAACGTGCCGCGCATCCTCGCGCGGGGCTGACCGCGCAGATCGACGCGGCGGCCTGGCCGCGGCCGCCGCTGTTCGACTGGCTGCAGGCAGCAGGGCGGCGTGGCCGAGCAGGAGATGCACCGGGTGTTCAACTGCGGCATCGGCATGGTCGTCGTCGTCGCCGCGCAGGATGCCGAAGGGGCAAGCGCGCTGCTGCGGCAGGCCGGCGAAACCGCGTGGCGCATCGGCACCATCCGCGCGCGGCGGCCGGGCGAAGCGCAGACCGTAGTGGGATGCGATCGGTCCGACTCTTCTCGGGCTAGCAGCGGCCTGCCGGCGCTGCGCATGGTGCAGGCGAGCCGCAGGCGATCGATGGCATGAAGCGCATGGTCATCCTGATCTCCGGCCGCGGCAGCAACATGCAGGCCCTGCTGCAGGCGCCGCTGCCCGCCGAGGTGAGCGCCGTGATCAGCAACAATCCGCAGGCGCGCGGCCTCGAGATCGCGCGCGCCAGCGGGCATCGCCACCGCCGTCGTCGACCACCGCGGCCATCCGGACCGAGAGGCTTTCGACCGAGCGCTCGCGGCGCAGATCGACCGGCACGCAGCCGATCTCGTGGTGCTGGCCGGCTTCATGCGCATCCTCGGGCCGGGGTTCGTGCAGCGCTACGCGGGCCGGCTGATCAACATCCATCCCTCGCTGCTGCCGGCTTTCACCGGCATCCATACGCACCGGCGCGCGCTCGAGGAAGGCGTGCAGCTGCACGGCTGCACGGTGCACTTCGTCACAGCCGCAGCTCGACCACGGGCCGATCATCGTGCAGGCGGCGGTGCCCGTGCTGCCCGACGACGACGAGGACAGCCTCGCCGCGCGCGTGCTCGAGCAGGAGCATCGCATCCTGCCGCAGGCGGTGCGCTGGTTTCTCGAAGACCGGCTGCAGCGTACAAGGTAACCGCGTGCTGCCGGCACGGTGCGCGTGCCAGCGCCATCGTGTGCTCCGGAGGAGACATGAAGCGTATCTCGCCCGCTTGTTGCTGGCCGCACCGGCGGCCCTGTTGCTCGCCTGGCCGGCCGCAGCGCCGCGGCCAAGGTGCCGACACGCGTGGAGATCAAGTACCACGTGCTCCTCGGCCCGCTGTCCGATCGGCGAAGGGCTCGACGTGCTCGAGCACGATGGCCAGCGCTATCGACCTAGCGAGTCGAAGACGACAGGCTTGCGGCGGCCTTCTACCGGCTCAACGTACGCGCGAGACCGGGGACGCGTGACGGCCGCGGGGCCTGCGGCCCGACTCCTACGACGAGCAGCGCAACGGCCAGCCGGAGCGCAGCGCGCAGTTCGATTGGCAGCAAAAGAAGGCGATCTGATCGACGGCGACAACACCCAGACCGTTCCCTTGCCGGCCAACACCTGGGACATCACCAGCTTCGGCTACAACTTCGCTTTCGCCAAGCCGCGACGCAGAAGATGGAGCTGTTCCTGACCGACGGCCGGCGCATTAGCCAGTACAAGTACGCGTTAGTCGGACGCGAGAAGCTCGAAACCGAGCTGGGGCCCATCGATACGCTGCATGTGAAGAAGGTGCAGGCGCCCGACGACGAGCGCGCGTTCGAGGTGTGGCTCGCGGTCGAGCAGCACCATCTGCCCGTGCGCATCCGCTACACGGAGAAGGACGGCACTGGCGTCGATTCCGTGGTGACCATGATCAGATTCGAATGGCGGGCTGTCTCGCTACGCCAACGCAGAACGCGGGACCCGCAGAGCGAACCGCGATACGGGTCTGCGGGAGCCGTTCGGGTGCTTGCGTGCCGACAGCCGGGATGCCATGCGCGAACACGCGCTCATTTGAGCCGTCTCCGCGCTCAGCGCTGCTGCCCCGGTTCAGCTAGGCACCAGCTGCACGCCCGCGCCTGCTCCAATCACGCCGCCGAGGCGCTCCGCGCGGTCCTGCGGTTCGCCCATCCTGCCGACGCAGTGCTGCGCGGCTTTTTCCGCGAGCACCGCGCCTTGGGCAACGCGACCGCGCTTTCGTCGCGGACTGGTCTTTCTGGTCGTGCGCAACCTGCGCCTGCTGCAGACGCTCGCGGACAGCGATGAGCCGCGCCGCCTGCTGCTCGCGGCGCTCGGCGTGCTCGAAGGACGCAGCGCGCGACAGCTCGAGCCCTTGCTCAAAGCGGCGACGCGAGTGGCTTGCCCACGCGCGCAGCACCGATCAGAACGCTTGCCGCTGCCGGTGCAACTCAGCCTGCCGGACTGGATCTGGCAGCGCTTGTGCGCACAGCACGCCAGGAAGACGCGCTGGCGCTCGCGCGCGGGCTTCTGCAGCCCGCACCGCTGGACCTGCGGGTGAACACGATGCTCGCCTCGCGCGACGAGGTGCTCGCCCGTTTCGCCGAGAAAACATGGCGGCCACTGCCACGCCCTACTCGCCGCTCGGCGTGCGACTTGCCGCCAAGCCGGCCCTTCAGCCCCATCCGCTGTTTCTGGAGGGCAAGGTGGAGGTGCAGGACGAAGCGAGCCAGATCTTGGCCTGGCTGGTCGCTCCGCGCAGGCGGGAAATGGTGGTGGACTTCTGCGCCGGCGCGGGCGGCAAGACGCTGGCGCTCGGCGCGCTGATGCGCTCCACAGGCCGGCTCTACGCCTTCGACACCTCCAATGTCGCGGCTCGCGAACCTGGACCCGCGGCTGAGGCGCTCCGGACTGTCGAACGTCCACCCGCAGCACATCGACTGCGAGCACGACAGCCGCATCAGCCGGCTGGCCGGCAAGATCGACCGCGTGCTGGTCGATGCCCCGTGCAGCGGGCTTGGCACGCTGCGCCGCAACCCCGACCTGAAATGGCGGCAGTCTCGAGAGCGGGCCGGAGCAGTGCGCCAAGCAGAGCGCCATCCTCGCCGCGCCGCGCGCCTGGTGAAGCCGGGCGGCCGGCTCGTGTACGCGACCTGCAGCCTGCTGGGCGAGGAGAACGAAGAGGTGGTGGACGATTTCCTCGCGGCCCCGCCAAGTTTCGTACGGTGCACGCGGCGAGCTGCTGGCGAGCCAGGGCATCGCGCTGGACACCGGCGACGCACCTGCTCGTTTCTCCCCATGCGCATGGGATGGACGGTTTCTTCGCCGCCGCCTTGGAACGCCGCGCCGCGGCGCCGGCAGGCTGAAGGAACGACTGACTACTGTCATCCCGCGCGCGGCGGGGATCCAGACTGCTTGAGCAGCCTGGGGTCCCGCGTGCGCGGGAACGACAGTGCAGGACTTGATCAGAGTCTGCGGAGGTCGGCTCCCCAGTTCCCGTACGCCGCGCCGCTCCCATATACGCAGACCGGGACCGGTACCTGCGCCGGCATGGCGCGACTGTTGCATCCGATTCGATTGAGAACGCGGGCGACGGCCTCATCTTAAGAGCTCGAGTTCGTCCGTTCCCTCTTCGTCGTCCGCCATGCTGTAGAATGGTGTGAGGTCCTATCTCATTAACTACCTGATAACACATGGATTTCATTTTCGAGATCGCGAACGGACTGGTTCAGCTGCCGTGGTGGGGCTATGTGCTCGTCACCCTCGGCCTGACCCATATCACCATCGCCGGCGTCACCATCTTCCTGCATCGGCATCAGGCGCACCGCGCGCTCGATCTGCATCCCGATCGTCAGCCACTTCTTCCGCTTCTGGCTGTGGCTCACCACCGGCATGGTGACCAAGGAATGGACCGCGGTGCACCGCAAGCACCACGCCAAGGTCGAGACCGCCGGAAGACCCGCACAGCCCACAGGTGTACGGCCTGCGCAAGGTGCTGCTGGAGGGCTCGGAGCTGTACCGCGCAGGCGCGGCGGAACCGAACGCTCGCCAAGTACGGCCACGGCACGCCCGACGACTGGCTGGAGCGCAATCTCTACTCGCCGCACGCCGTGCTGGGCGTCGCGCTGATGCTGGTCGATCAACCTCGCTGCTGTTCGGCGCGCTCGGCTGGTCGATCTGGGCGGTGCAGATGGTCTGGATCCCGGTGTTCGCTGCGGGGTGATCAACGGCGTCGGGCACTACAGCGGGTATCGCAACTTCCAGACCGAAGACGCCAGCACCAACATCGTCCCGTGGGGCATCCTGATCGGCGGCGAGGAACTGCACAACAACCACCACGCCTACGGCACGTCCGCACGGCTGTCGAACAAGTGGTTCGAGTTCGACATCGGCTGGCTGTACATCCGCGTGCTGGAGACGGTGAGGCTCGCGGAGGTGCGCAAGGTCGCCCCGCGCCTGCGCATCGAACCCGGCAAGGCGGTCTGCGACCTGCAGACCCTGCAAGCCGTGATCACCCACCGCTACGATGTGGTCGCCCGCTACGGCCGCAGCGCTGATGACCACCTGGAAGGGCGAGCTGCAAGCGCTCAGAGCACACGGACTGACAGTGGACATGTCGACGGTCAAGCGCTGGCTGCATCGCGACGCCAAGGACCTGGCGGCGCATGAGCGGGAGCACCTGGACGAGGCGCTCGCCGAGAGCAAGGTGCTGGCCACGATCTACTCGATGCGCCAGGAACTCTCGGCGCTCTGGGCGCGCTCCACCGCTTCCAAGGAGCAGCTGCTGCATGCAGCTCGAAGACTGGTGCCATCGCGCCGAGGCGTCGGGTATCGCTGCGCTGCGCGATTTCTCGCGCACGCTGACGCGGTTACGCGTGCCTGCGTGACCGCGTAGGCCTAGGCGCTAGGAGCTAGGCACTAGGGTGAGGAAAGAAGAAAGGCCCGCGGAGATGCGCGGGCCTTTTTCTTTTCGGATGCTGACCGGGGAGCCGATCTGTCTCTCGAGACTCGCCTAGATCCTCAGCCCTGCCTCTACTTCAGCTTCGTCTCCTTGTACACCACGTGCTTGCGTGCCACCGGGTCGTACTTCTTGAACTCCAGCTTGTCCGGCGTGGTGCGCTTGTTCTTGGTCGTGGTGTAGAAATGGCCGGTCCCGGCAGTGGACTCGAGCTTGATCTTTTCGCGCATCGGATCGCTCCTTACTCTCTGGAGTGAGGACTTCAGACCTTCGCGCCCTGCGCACGCATCTCGGCGAGCACCACGTCGATGCCCTTCTTGTCGATGGTGCGCAGCCCCGCCTGGCTGACGCGCAGGCGCACCCAGCGGTTCTCGCTCTCGAGCCAGAAGCGGCGGGACTGCAGGTTCGGCAGGAAACGGCGCCGGGTCTTGTTGTTGGCGTGGGACACGTGGTTCCCCTTGCATCGGCTTCTTGCCGGTGACTTGGCATACGCGCGCCATGGTCCGCTGCTCCGATTCGGCAAAAGAAGCGCGCTTTATACCACAGCGAGGCGCGGCCTCAAGGCCCGGCATCGCCCGAGGGCGCGATTCGGCTTAACTCACTGTGATGAAACTGGTCTTACATCGCAAGCAGCCGCAACTGACGACGTGCTTTACAGAAGCCGCTCCGATCTCCTATGTCTCTGCCTGGTGGCAAGCTGTTGCCACCGCGGCGGTCCGCTCGGTGCTCGCATGAGGGGGCGCGCTCGACTGAGGGCGCAGGTCGCAACAGATCGGTTAACGTGCTCCAAGCGGCAGGTTGCTGCTCAGGCGCCGCAACAAGGATCGGTACAAGATCGTCGCATGGCCACATTGGAGGAGATGCAATCCATGAAGAAGTCAGTTGTCGCCGCGGCGCTGCTGGGCGGGTTGTGCGCCTTCGGCTCATCGGCGGTGTTCGCGCAGGTCAAGCAGGCGTACTGGACCACGAGCGGCATATTCGGTCCATTCCCCATCACCGGCCTGATTCCCGACCGTCCCGAAGGAAAAGCAGCGCGACATCACGATTCCGGTGAGCATGTGGATCATCGACCATCCGAAGGGCTTGGTCGTGTTCGACACCGGCAACAACGTCGCGATCACGCAGGACTGCAAGGCCTACTGGGGCGCCGGGCTTCTGCGACTTCCTGAAGCCCAGCCAGAAGCGTGACGACATGATCGACGCGCAGCTGAAGAAGCTCGGCTACTCGACCGACCAGGTGAAGGCCGTCATCACCTCGCACACGCACCTGGATCACGCCGGCAACATGGAGATGTTCCCGAAAGCGATCCACGTGATGCAGAAGAAAGAGCTGTATCAAGGCTGGTTCCCCGAGAAGTTCCAGGGGCGCGCCCCCAGCGGCGGCGCGTTCGTGATGGCCGACTATCGACGGCACGCGCGACTTCAACTTCCTCGAGCTGAACGGCGACTACGACCTGTTCGGCGATGGCAGCGTCATCGATCCTCAGCACGCCCGGCCACACGCTCGGGCCACCAGTCGGTGAAGATCAAGCTGGCCTCGGGCGGTCGATCATCATCACCGGCGACGCCGTCTGGATGCAGGAGAATCTGGATGGCTATCCTGCCGGGTTGAACTACAGCGTTCAGGACTACACGAACTCGGTCAACCGCCTGAAGTTCATGCGCGACCTCGAAGGCGCGCAGCTGTTCATGTCCCACGACCAGGATCAGTACGCTGCCAAAGGCGCCCGCTGGTACAAGTAAGCATCCGAGGTCGCTTCGACTGTGCAAGAAGGCCCCCCTGCGTGGGGGGCCTTTTTCGTCTCTGCTTTATCCCTTTCTGCGAGTCCCTGGCCCGCACGTGATCGCCCTTGAATCGGTCTCCAAGCGCTTTGGATCCAAGACCATCGTCCACGACCTGTCGCTTCACGGTGGAAAAAGGCGAGATCGTAGGTTTCCTGGGGCCCAACGGCGCGGGCAAGACCACGACGATGCGCATGATCGCCGGCTTCACCACCGCCTCGTCCGGACGCGTCACGGTCGCCGGCTACGACATGGCGACGCAGAACGAGCGCGCGGCGCGCAAGATCGGCTACCTGCCTGAGCGTCCGCCGCTGTACGACACGCTCGACGTGTCGCAGTACCTGCGCTTCGTCGCCAAGGCCAAAGGGGTCCCGCGCCCGGAAGTCGCGATCCGAGCTCGATCGGGTCGCCACGGCCTGCCGGCTCGAGGCGGTGCTCGACCGGGAAATCTACAAGCTTTCCAAGGGCTATCGCCAACGCGTGGGATTGGCCCAGGCGCTGCTCGGCAAACCGGAGGTGCTGCTGCTGGACGAGCCCACGGCGGGGCTGGATCCCGGGCAGATCCAGGAGACCCGGGAAGTGATCCGCTCCTTCGGCGAGCACCACGCGGTGCTGCTGAGCACCCACATTCTCCCGGAGGTCACCTTGATCTGCCGGCGGGTCGCCATCATCAACCATGGCCGCCTGCTCGCGATCGATTCGCCGAGTGGCCTGCAGCGCGCCTCGGAGCAGACCAGCCGGGTGACGCTGACTGCTACTGCGCCGGCGGAGACTCTGCGCTCCGAACTGCTGTCGCTCGCAGGCGTGAGCACGGTGGCAATCCGGGAAGCCCGGGAGACAGCCGGCATGCTGGACGTCGAATGCCAGACCGATGCACGCGAAGGCGTGGAAGCCGCCATCGCGCGAGCGGTAGCCCGCCGCTGGGATCTGCATCGGCTGGAGCGCCAGCAGCCGACCCTGGAGAACATCTTCCTGCGCTACGTGAGCCAGGCTCCGGGCGAAGCGGGGGCACAATGAACGGTGTGGCCGCCGTCTACCGCAAGGAGCTGCTGTCCTATTTCAGGTCGCCGATCGCCTATTTCGTGCTGGCCGTGTTCCTGGTGGGCACCGGGTACTTCTTCACCTACAACATGTTCCTGTCGGGCAGCGCCTCGATGAACGAAACGTTCCGCAACATGGGCATCCTGCTGTTGACGGTCAGCCCGCTGGTGTCGATGCGGCTGTTCGCGGGCGAGTACAGCGGGCGCACCATGGAGCTGCTCATGACGCTCCCGCTCCAGCCCTGGGAGGTGGTGCTGGGCAAGTTCCTCGGAGCGGCCACGATCCTGCTGCTGATGACCGCAGGCACGCTCATCGACCTCGTGCCGCTGTATCTGTTCGGCAACCCGCAGACCACGACAATCCTAGCCGGCTACATCGGATTCCTATTGCTGGGCTTGGCCTGCCTCGCTGTCGGGCAGTTCTTCTCGGCATTGACGCAGAACCAGATCGTCGCCGCCCTGATCACGATCCCGGTGCTGCTGAGCTTCTGGTTCATCGGGTACCTGCAGATCTTCCAGAACTCCTATGCCCTGCGCAGCCTGCTCGGCTATCTGTCGTTCGCTCTGCACTTCGCGCGATTTCGTGCAGGGTTTGATACGAAGCGAGGCCGTGGTTTTCTTTCTGATCGTCAGTGCCATCGCGCTGACCCTGAACGCCAGCTACCTCCAGTGGCGACGCTGACATGGACCACCGCTTCCGCTCCGGACTGATTCTGCTCGCCGGAATCGCCCTGCTGGCGAGTGCCGGCGCGATCCACGCGATCTTCCTCGAAGCCACCATCTGGACCGCGCTGATCGCCGCCAGCGGCCTGGCGCTGGGGGCATGGGGAACCTATGCGTTGCGCTCGGATCTCGGCGCCATGATCAGGCAACGGCGCGGGGAAATCGTGCTCTACACCATCGGGGTCGTCGGCATGTTGTCGGCGCTCGCGTATCTCTCGGTAATGTTCCCGCTACGCCTGGACATGACGGAGGAAGGGCGCTACTCGCTGTCCGAACAGACCCTGACGATGCTGAAGGGGCTCGATAAGCCGGTCCACATCACGTTCTTCCATGATCCGATGATGCGGGAGACCGTCGAGCTCTACCAACTCATCGCCAAGCAGACAGACAAGGTCACCGTCGAATTCTTCGACCCCATGCTCTACCCCGCACAGGCGCGGTTGCGCGGCGTCCAGTTCGCCGGTACGGCAATCATGGAGAGCGAAGACCGCAAACTGCAGATCAACGGGAGCAGCGAGACGGATATCGCCAACGGCATCCTGCGCGTGTCGATGGGGGTACAGCAAACGGTGTGCTTCCTGGACGGGCACCGCGAGCCCGACCCGTTCAGCCTGGAAAGTCACGATCATGTGGAAGGCTCAGCCGGTCATTCGCATGGCCTGGGCGCGCAATACGTCCTGCACCAGCAGCACGGCATGGGCAAGGCGCGCAACGCCTTGGAAGCGATGAACTACAAGGTCGAGAAGATCTCGCTCATGCGCAGTGCGGGCGCCGATGCCCTGTCGCAGTGCTCGTTGCTCATCGTGGCCGGCCCGAAGCTCGCGTTGCTGCCGGTTGAAGTCGACACGATCCGCACCTTCCTTGCCGCGGGGGGCAACGCATTGTTCATGCTCGACCCGTTTGTGCGCACCGGCCTCGAGCCCGTCCTGCGCGAGTATGGGATCGTCCCCGACGACGATATCGTGATCGACGAGGCCAGCCATTTCTGGGCCGACCCCTCCTCGCCTGCGGTCACGGACTACAACTATCATCAGGTCGCGCGCGATCTGCCGTTGACATTCTTCCCGGGTGCGCGATCGCTCTCGCCGACGTCGCAGCGCATTCCGGGCGTGAGCGTCATCCCGCTCGCCAACTCATCCAAGCAGAGCTTCGGCGAAACCGATTCCCAACGCGCGGGGTTCGACAAGGGCAAGGACCTGCCCGGCCCCACGACGCTGATGGCAATCGCAAACCGCAGGCCGGCGGCGGCCGACGATCCGGTCTATCGCTCGCCTGAAGAGCAGCTCTCAGGGGCGGCCAAGGGTGTCGCGAACGAGCGCCCGCGCAACCCGGCGACGGGTCGCTCGCGGATCGCTGTTGTGGGCGATTCGGACTTCGCCACCAACTCGTTCTTCCACATCATGGGGAACGGAAACCTGTTCCTCAATACGGTGAACTACCTCGCCGCCCGGGAAAACCTGATCGGCATCGAGCCGCGCACGCAAGACCTGCCCCGGGTGAACCTCACCAATCGACAGATGAAAGGCACGTTTTTCCTCTCGGTCATCCTGATCCCGGCGCTGCTGGCGGTGATCGGCACCGCTGTCTGGTGGAAGCAGAGGTAAGCGTGGGCGCAGTCAGGTCCAGGCTGATCGCGGTTTGGGTGCTGGTGCTGGTCCTGGTTGGAACGATCCTGCTGATCGAACGGCGCGACCTCTTCGGTACCAGCGATCCCCACGAGCACCAGTCCGGCGAGCGCATGCTGCTTCCCGTGCCGCTGGACCAGATCGGGGCGATCGAGATTGCGCAAGGCGGTACGTTGTACCGCTTCGAGCGCGACCCGGCGGGAAGCTGGTTCTACCATGCGCACGGAGTCGATCCGGGAACCCAGGGACCTCACGGCCACCAGGCGGATCCCACTCAGGCGCAGCTGATCGAGAAGCGGTTCGCGGGCTTTGGCCGCACGCGCATGGAGCGCGACCTCGCGTTCGAGGCGGGCGCGGACCCCTACGGCGTCACCCGTCCGGAAATGCTCATCCTGGTCTATCGGTCAGGCGACCCGAAACCGCTTGGCCAGTACGCGGTCGGTGACGTCGCTCCTGACCGTCTCAGTCGCTACGTGCTGGCGCTCGGCAGTCCCTCGGTGGTTACGATCGCGAATTACCAGATCGACAATCTCCACGGGCTGATCGATGACGTGGCCGCAACGTCCCGCCAGCCAGCCGCGGCCAGGAACACGCCCTGACACGCCCAGGATGGTCCATCGAGCGCTTGGCGCGATGAGTATGTGAGTGGCACATCGATCCGGGGGTCCGCGAACGGCAACTGCCGCGGAAGTGTCCTCAGCCAATGAACGCTGAACCGATGCGTCGCGCGGTGCTCACAGGCTTGCTGCTCGCCACATGCGTGAGCAGCGCTGGCGCCCACACTGGTGGCACGATCGGATTTGCCACCATCACGGTCAAGGGCACATCCGTCGACTACAGCCTCGCCCTGGGTCCTGCTGCATTGCCCGCACAGATGACCGAGCAGATGCGCCCGAGCGAATCCGCGGCTGCGGCCGATTACCAGCCCCTGCTCAGCGCCGTCGCCCGGCACGTGCACATCCGCGGAGACGGCCGTGCTTGCGAGGCCGCGCCTGGCCAGGTGACTCCGGCCGACGGTGAGCGTATCAGCCTGCTCGTCGTGATTCCGTTCGTGTGCGCCCAGCCGCCTCGCGAGGTGTTCATCCGCGACGACCTGTTCGACGTGCTGGGCGCGGACTATCACACGCTCGCCAATATCCAGTGGCAAGGCGGCAGTCAGCAGTTCGTATTTCAGCCCGACGCGCGCGAGACCCGAGTCGTCATCGATGCCGGCACGTCGCCGCGCGGCGCGTGGAGCTTCTTCACGCTGGGCATCCAGCACATCCTGATCGGCTTCGATCACCTGCTGTTTCTGCTCGCACTGGTGCTGCGCGGGGGGAACCTGTGGTCACTGCTCAAGATCATCACGGCCTTCACGCTGGCTCATAGCATCACGCTGGCCCTTGCAGTGTTCGATGTCGTCGTGTTGCCCGGCAGGCTGGTGGAAGCCGCCATCGCACTGTCCATCGCCTACGTCGCCGCGGAGAATCTGTTTCTGCGGCATGCCGTGTCGCACCGTTGGGCGGTGAGCTTTCTGTTCGGCCTGGTGCACGGGTTCGGCTTCTCCTCCGTGCTGCGCGAGCTCGGGCTGCCGACGCAGGGCCTTGCCTGGTCGCTGCTGTCGTTCAACCTGGGTGTGGAGGTCGGGCAAGCCGCAGCCGTCGCGCTGATCCTTCCGCTGCTGGTGTGGCTGCGGCGGTTCAAGTGGGAGCCGCGAGCGGTCGCGGCTTTGTCAGCGCTGGTGCTGGTGGTCGGCCTGGAGCTGTTGGTCGAGCGGGTCCTGGTCTAGGGCTACCTCGAGCGCTGCTGCCTGACCGCAGTGGTGCAGCGACGCAGACGATACCAGGGTCGAACCGCCAAGCCTGCCCGCTTCCGTGCAGTTACCTATATCCTTATAGGAGCACTGCGTGCACGGTCCCGCCTGATCGCTCCTAGCTGAAATCCAGAAGCGATCCACCGCACGGACGATCTTTGGACGAGGACGTCATGAGCTTTGCCTATTGGAACGTGGTTCGCACGGGGGCGCTGATGGTTGCCGCGGTCCTGGCCTGGAACGGATCTGCCGGCGCGCAATCCGGTTCGGAGCTTTCCGAGGCCCAGCTGCGGGAACCGTGGGAGCGGCACCTCGCCGTGCTGCAGAGCCTCTCCGGCTCGATCGGGGCGGTGTCCGATGCGCAAGCGCGCAGCGAGCTGGCGGACACCCTTGCAGCCCTGCAGGTCACCCTCGGCGAGTACGAGCGTCAGGTCGACGGGGTGATCGACCGGGTCCTCGCCGACCCTCAGTTCTCGTACGCCGCCGCGGAGACCTCGCATGCACTATCCGCCCAGCTCGCCGAAGTACACGCGGACTTCGATGCACTGTACACGGGCCTGGGCGTCCGGGAGCGCGAGGATGTCCGCACGGCGCAAGCCTCCCTCGATGCCTTGCGGAAAGTTCTGCTGGCCAAGACGGCCTTCGAGCGTGACGTCCTGACCGCGCTCGTCTCATCGTCTCAGCAGCAGGTCGTCGGGCTCGCCACCCGCTGGTGGAACGGCGAGGAGCGGGCGATCGCCGTGAAGAAGTTGGTCGTGGGCCTTCGGCAGCAGCTCGAGGGCATCTCCCAGGAAGAAGAGCAGCGCTGAACAGACCGCACCGCAGGCAGGCGCGCTGCCGCTGCGCAGGCGCCGGCAATCCGCGTCCTTGTCAAAGGGGTTGGCTGCACTACCTGCCAGCCGGCTGAGTCCCGAGCGCTTCATCCACACAGGCTTTGACTGCCGCCGTGCCTTCGCCGCCTTTCTGCGCCCGGCACCTCGCGACGAGTGCTTCGTGCTGCTGACCATATTCGGCCAATGCCGCGCTGGCTTCCACGTCGTACTCGACACACGCCTTGACCTCGGTCCACCCGCTGCGCTTCCAGCGCTCGGTGCAGCGCGTGACGCTGGCTCTGGCCTGAGCCCGGTACTGCAACACCGCTTCCAGGGCGGCGACCTCCCGTTCCACGCAGATCTGCACCATGTCCGTTCCCCACTCACCGACCCCGAGGATGCAGTTGGGAACGATCTCCGCCTTGAGGTCCTCCTCCTTTGTATCCTGCGCGGAAAAGGCACAGACGGACAACAGAAACAGCGCAGCGCCACCAACGCATCTAACAATAAGTGGCGAAGACAAGGCAGGCAACATGGCGTCCTTCGACCTCGATAGAAGACTGCGCGCGCAGCGAGCCCATGGGTCATGTCCCCGCATAGGGTCTCACGTGGCGTGTCTCACGGGTCAGTCTCACGTCTCACGTTTTCTCACGGGGTCACAGCAGTCTCACGGTTTCTCACGGGGTCAAGTCTTGCCTTTTGCTCCATCCGTCAAGGGCAGCATGGGGTCACAGGGCAAGCATGGGTCGGGGGCAAGCGCGCGGACGGAAACTCAGACGCCGCACGAACGCGTGTGAAGCGAAACGACCGCACTCGTTGGCAGGGACGCCCGCGCCCGCAACTGCCCGCACCCGCCGTCGACATCCTGCCCGGCCGAGTGCCTGAGCTTGGCCAGCACGCCGCGCCGATGCAGCGACCGCGCCATCGCGGCCGCGCGCTCCCACGATGGGCGTCTGAAGCCGAGGCCTTCGACGATGTTGTACGGGATGAAGTTCATCACGGCGTACTTCCCCGCGAGCAGTGCGGCGATGCGGTCGACTTCGTCGTCGCTGTCGTTGATGCCCTCGAGCAGCGTCCACTGATACTGGATCGGGTATCCCGTCGCCTGGGCATAGCGCTCGCCGAGCATCACGAGGTCCGCCGGGTCAATGCGTGGCGCGCGGGGCAGCAGCTGCGCACGAACGTCGGGCCGGGTCGAATGCAGCGACAGCGCGAGCGCCGGCTTGACAGGACCGAGCGGCAAGCGCTCGAACACGCGCGCGTCCCCGACGGTCGAGAACACCAGGCTCTTGTGCGCGATTCCGCCCGTCGTGCCGAGCAACTCGATGGCCGCAAGCACGTTGTCGAGGTTGTGCGCCGGCTCACCCATGCCCATGAAGCACGACCTTCCGCACCGTCCTGCGGGCGCGGGCGAGGGCAACCTGCGCGACGATCTCGCGCAGCCCGAGCTGCCGCAGCAGGCCGCCCCGGCCCGTCATGCAGAAGACGCAACCCACCGCACAGCCCACCTGGGTCGAGATACAGAGGCCGTCGCGCGGCAGCAGCACGCTCTCGACAGTCTGACCGTCGGCAAGCCCGATGAGCAGGCGCACCGAGCCGTCCGCGGCCGCGTGCTCCGAGCGCACGCTCGCCAGCGCTGCGAGCTCGGCGGACAGGGCGGGCAACCCGGCGCGCAGCTGGGCGGGGAGGAAGTCCTCGGGTTTCCTGCGGCCACTGTCAAGCGGCAGCCCGTGCGTCCACCCATGGAGCACGACCTGCTCGTGGCAGGGCTTGGCACCGTGGTGACGCAGACGTTGGCGGACGTGTTCGATCAGCATGAGCGTACGGGATGCTAACACCTTGGTTGCCCACGGGGCGACGCCACCACGTACCCCTGCGCCGCCTGCTACAGTGCCGCCACTTTCTTCTCCCTCCGCGCGTATGGCACTCAAAGCAACCATCTTCAAGGCCCGGCTCGGGATCGCCGACATCGACCGTCCCTACTATGGCGATCACGCCGTGACCCTGGCCCGCCATCCATCCGAGACCGACGAGCGCATGCTCGTGCGATTGGTGGCATTCGCGTTGCACGCGGACGATGCGCTGGAGTTCGGCAAGGGACTGTCCACGGACGACGAGCCGGATCTCTGGCGCAGGGATCTCACCGGACTGATCGAGTGCTGGATCGACGTCGGTCTCCCCGACGAGAAACGGGTGCGCAAGGCGTGCGGCCGTGCCGCCGAGGTGTTCGTCTACACCTACGGCGGGCGCGGCGCCGATTTGTGGTGGAATCAGAACGCCGGCACGTTCGAACGCCTGCGCAATCTCACGGTGATCAACCTGCGTTACGGCTCGAGCCCCTCGCTTGCCGACCTGGCAGCCCGCAGCATGGACCTGCAGGTCACGGTCCAGGAGCGGCAGATCTGGATCACCGACGGTGCCGCTACCGTCGAGGTCGAACCGGCGATGCTGACCCCGCCCAGACACTGAAAGTCCGGCGAGTACTGCTGGCGACTGCGCCTTTGGAAGGGACCAGCTTAGGCGCGCTTGTTTCGGCTGTATTCGATCAGAGCCTGAATGGCCGTGATTGCCAGGATCGCCACGAGCGGCCAGAACAATCCGTGGACGAAGGTCCGTGCCATCTGCCTCACCGTGTCCTGGCTGCCGAACATCAGAACCAATGGGGCCCTGACGCCGATAGGCACGTACAGGACGAAAAACGCCAAGAACGCGTACAGCCCCGTCGCAAACAGAGCCAACCCCGTTCTGGTACGCGGCAAACCGCGAAACTGCTGAAATCGCATTGGAAGGTCCTTGAGCCGGTCGCGGCGAAAATGCTGCGACGTCCAGCGAGTATCGGCACATTCAGCCACCCGTTTAGCCCGAATATTTCAGCTATGAACGCCGCTACACGAACCTACCCTACACCAGCTGAACCGGTGCGTTTAGGTAATTTGTCACACTGCGCTCGGTACAAATCACTTCCGGGTAGGAGGCGTTACGTTCAATCTAGGCCTGTAGCCTAAGGATCTGCGCCTCGATATACCCGCAGATCATCTCCAGGTTGGTCGCGGCTCGTAATCGGCTGCCTCCTCAAGGCGGTCGTTCGCGGAGCCCGGTGCGGCACTCCGGAATGGCCATCTGTGGGAGATTACGGTGTGTGCGCCGGGATAGGAGGCTGGATTGAGTTCGATTGTCGCAGTCGTTGGCGTAAGCAGCCGAAACGCGATGCCCTTACTGCGTCGCGTGATCCTGGCTGCCCTATGCGCGCTCTCCGGCCCGGCCTTCGCCGCTCCAGCCGACGCACCGCAGTACAGCGCGCCGGTGAAGCGCGTTGCCGACATTCTCGAGCGGATCAAGGCCCGTTACGTCGATCCCATCGACGACACCAAGCTGGTGACCGAGGCGGTCAACGGTGTGCTGCGTAGCTTGGACCCGCATTCGGCCTATCTCGACGCCGAGGCCTTCCGCGAGCTCAATTCGGACAACCGCGGCGAGTACGGTGGGGTCGGCCTCGAAGTGACGATGCACGCGCACGGCGTGAAGGTGGCGGCGGTGATCGAAGGCGGGCCGGCGGCACGCGCAGGAATACAGGCGGGCGATGTCATCGTCGCGGTCGACGGGAACAGCGTTGGGGGACAGGACCTGGAGCAGGTCATCGGCCGGGTGCGCGGAGACCGCGCCACGCAGATCGATCTTACCGTGGCCTGCGGCGGCGAAGGCGAGACAAGGGTCTTCACCCTGACCCGTGAGCTGATCCGCAGCCGCAGTGTCTGGGTGAGCTTGATCGAGCCGGGCTACGCGTACGTCCGCTTGTCGCAATTCCAGGTCCACACGCCCGAGACACTGGTGGCCGGGCTGAGCCGATTCCTGAACCGGGACGACGGCCGGGTTGCCGGGATCGTGCTGGACCTGCGCGACAATCCAGGCGGGCTGCTGAGTGCCGCGGTCGGCGTGTCCGCGGTGTTCCTGCCGGCCGGTGCGCCGGTGGTGTTCACCGAAGGCATCGCGAAAGACGCGAAGATGGCCCTGTTTGCGCAGGGAGGGGACTATCTCCGCCATGGCGCGACCGATCACCTCAAGACGGTGCCGGAGGAGCTGAGGACCCTGCCGATGGTCGTGCTGGTCAATGGCGCGTCCGCCTCCGCCGCCGAGATCGTCGCCGGCGCGCTGCAAGACAACCAGCGCGCCACGGTGCTGGGCACGCGCACCTATGGCAAGGGCTCGGTGCAGGTCATCATTCCGTTCGGCGACGGCACCGGCATGAAACTTACTACTGCCTACTATCACACGCCCAGCGGCCGTCTGATCCAAGGCAAAGGCGTGATGCCAGACGTGGTGGCTGAAGACAAGCCGATTGGCGATGCGCTGGTTGGGCCGCGTGTGCGTCCCGTTGCTCTTGAGCGTCCAGGCGACGATGCGGCGGCACGTCAGGCTGCTGCCCTGTGCGCGCCGCGTACTGATACCGACCCAATCACCATACAAAGCGCAGCGCCCGACGCGGACTCTCCGCTTGCCGGGGTGTCTGAGGTGGATTGCCAACTCGAGCGCGCGCTGCAGCTGCTGCGCAGCCGAGTGTCGATGACGCGCAGCTAGCGCCGCAGCGCTCCGTCTGCGGTGCGTGGCTGTGCGCGTCTCCCCGGTTAGGCCAGCAGTGCCTGCGCAGTCAAAGCAGCCCGCGCTCCGCAAACGACATCGCCGAGCTGGCGCCGACGATGAAGTGATCGAGCACCTTCACGTCCACCAGCGCCAAAGCCTGTTTGAGCGCCTGGGTCAGCACCTCGTCGGCGCGGCTGGGCTCCGCCAGCCCCGAGGGGTGGTTGTGGGCAAAGATCACCGAGGCCGCGTTGTGCTGGAGCGCGAACCGCACGACCTCGCGCGGGAACACGCTGGTCTGGGTGAGGGTGCCGGCGAACAGCTCTTCGAACTTCAGAACCCGGTTCTGCGCGTCGAGGAACACGGCGACGAACACTTCCCGGTCGCGGGTCGCCAGGTTCAGCCGCAAGTAGTCGCGTACGGCGCTCGGGTGAGCTCAGATTGTCGCGCCGGCGCATCTCCTCGCTGAGCGAGCGCTTGACCAACGCGAGCACCGCCAGAACGGTTGCCGTCTTCGCCGTCCCCAGGCCGCTGGTCTTCTGGATCTCGTCCGGGTCCGCCTCCAGCAGCCCGGGCAGCCCGCCGAAGCGCTCGATCAAGTCGCGGCCGAGATCCACGGCGCTCTTTCCCTTCACGCCCGTGCGCAGGATGATGCCCAGGAGCTCTGGGTCGGTGAGCGTAGCCGCGCCGCGCAGGAGCAGCTTCTCACGCGGCTTCTGGTCTTCGGGCCAGTCGGCGATGCCCATGGCAGGATCCTTGTATGCGTCGCCGGGGCCGGGACGTCGGCTAGAGCGCTTGCCCTGGCTCGGTGGTTGCGTGCCGTATATTACACTTAGCGTTTTCCGGTCCCTGCCATGAACGCTTCCGGCCCCCGCCGCATCCTGCTCGGTCTCACGGGCGGCATCGCCGCCTACAAGGCGGCCGAGCTCACACGCCTGCTGGTCACGGGCGGCCACGACGTGCGGGTCGTGATGAGCGAGGCGGCTTGCCGCTTCATCACGCCCGTCACCCTGCAGGCGCTGTCGGGCCGGCCCGTGGCACGGACCTGTGGGACGCCTCGGTTGCCAACGCGATGGGACACATCGAGCTGTCGCGCGACCGCGAGCTCATCGTGGTTGCACCGGCCAGCGCGGATTTCATCGCCAAGCTGGCCAATGGCCTGGCCGATGATCTGCTGTCCACGCTGTGCCTGGCGCGCGAATGTCCCCTGCTGGTGGCCCCGGCGATGAACCGGCAGATGTGGGACAACGCGGCGACCCAGCGCAACGTGCGCCGGCTGCAGGAGGACGGCGTGCGCGATCCTGGGCCCCGCGAGCGGCGACCAGGCCTGCGGCGAGATCGGCATGGGACGCATGCTCGAGGCCGTTCAGCTCTACGAGGAGATCCTGGCCGCGCTGCAGCCGCAGGTGCTGGCGGGCGTGCGGGTATTGATCACCGCCGGCCCCACCTTCGAGGCTATCGATGCGGTGCGCGGCATCACCAACCGCAGCTCGGGCCGCATGGGATACGCGGTGGCCCAGGCCGCGCTGGAAGCGGGCGCGCAAGTCACGCTGGTGTCCGGCCCCACGGCCCTGGTCCCGCCCTCGGGCGCCAAGGTAGTGCGCACGGTATCGGCAGAGGAAATGCTCGACGCGGTCGACGCGGAAGTCGGCAGCGCGCAAGTCTTCGTCAGCGTCGCGGCGGTCGCCGACTACCGCGTGGCCAAACCCAGCGAGCAGAAGATCAAGAAGAGCGACCAGGCATTGACGCTCGAGCTGCTACCCACGGTAGACATTCTCGCGTCGGTCGCGGCGCGGGCCAATCCGCCGTTCTGTGTCGGCTTCGCGGCCGAGAGCCACAACCTCGACCAGTTCGCAGAGGACAAGCGGCGTCGAAAGCAGCTGCCACTGCTGGTGGGCAATGTCGCCCAGGACGCGATCGGCGCGGAAGACAGCGAGGTGGTGTTGTACGACGACGCTGGAAGGCACCCCCTGCCGCGGGCGCCGAAGATCGAGCAGGCGCGCGCGTTGGTGCGGCACATAGCGCGGCTGTATGCTGCGCGTGAGGCGTGAGGCGAGAGGCGTGAGGCGAGAGGCGTCAGAACCGCCAAGGTGCACGCATTCGCGTTTCGGCGTTCAACTCCAGCGCTTCTCTGACGGCTGGCTTCCCACGCTTCGTAGCTGCGTCTCACACCTGACATCTCACGCGACTACGCGTTCCGCCTCGCGCCTCACGCCTCCCGCCTCACGCCTCACGGCATTCAGCCTCACGGTATTCAAATGCGCACCATCGACGTCAAGATCCTCGACCCAAGACTGAACGACTATCCGCCCGCCTACGCTACGCCGGGCTCGGCTGGCCTCGATCTGCGCGCGTGTATCGACGCCACGCTGGAAATCCATCCCGGGCAGACCGAGCTGGTCCCCTCGGGCATGGCGATCCATCTCGCCGACCCCGGGCTGGCCGCCATAGTCCTGCCACGGTCGGGTTTGGGCCACAAGCACGGCATCGTGCTCGGCAACCTGGTCGGGCTGATCGACTCCGATTACCAGGGGCAGATCCTGGTCTCCGTCTGGAACCGCGGACAGGCCGTGTTCCCGTTGAAGCCAATGGAGCGCATTGCCCAGCTCCTGATCGTTCCGGTGCTGCAGGTCAAGTTCAATGTCGTCGGCGAGTTCGAGGAAAGCGCACGCGGGGGGGGCGGCTTCGGCAGCACCGGCAAGCATTAGCCCCAGAGACAACAAGGGCGCGCATCGCTGCGCGCCCTTTCGGAGCGGGTTTGACCAGCCGGCTCAAGCGTGCGTCCAGCCGAGTCGATGCCGCCAGGCGGTCCCTTACTCTTCTTTCTTCGCGTACGGGTCGGGGATCTCGCCCGCGGCGATGCGACGCCTCTCCTCGAAGCGCATATACGTCAGCACCGCCAGGATCTCGTCGCCGCTCATGGTCGTGCCGAAGGCGCCCATGGTCCCCCCCAGCGCCCGGTTGGTGACGCCAACGGCGATGGTCATATAGATGGCGGTATTGGTGTTCCCCGAGTAGCTGAACTTGCCACAGGTCAGGCACGGCCCCTTCCCGCCCTTGCCGGCGCCGCCGTGACAGAACGAGCAGCGCTGGGCGTACTTCTCACGGCCCAGCTCAACGACCGCGGGATCCTCGATCGGCAGTTCCATGTCGGTCTCGGACATCTTGTGCTGGGCCTGCGCGACGGGCACCAACGGCAGGCTCGAGCCCAGCCCGAGTGCCAGCACCATGAGGGCCGGCAGCAGCAGCGCAGCGGTACGAGCCGATACCAAACGCAACATTTTCTGTCCTCCTCATTGGCTGGTTGTCACGACGCAAACGGCTGGTAAAACGGCACGCCGTAGCTCTCGACGATCTGTTTCATCTTGCCGTTGGTCAGCAGCTCGTTGATGCCCTCGTTGACGAACTTGCGCAGGGACTCGTCCTCCTTGCGCACCACGAACTTCATGTTGAAGCGCTGCCCCTCGATCGGCACGTAACCGTCCACCATGCGGAACTTCGCGTCGGGGAACTCCTGCTTCGCCACCGCGACTGCGCTTCCCCACACCATGCTCACGTCGACTTCACCCTTGGTCATGCCTTCCATGATGCGTCGGTTGTTGAGGTACAACCCGCGCGGGATGTTCTTCGTGAACATGTAGTCGTCGATCGGGGTGGACATGGCCACACCCACCTTGTAACCGCCTTTGACTACGTCGTCCAGCGACTTGATCTCGCTCGCCTTGCCCTGCACTACGAGGACATAACCCAGGCCCAGGTAGGCGTCGCTGAAGGTCAGGCGTCCCGGCAGCAGATCCTCTTCGCCGTTGTCGGAGACGCCGAGAAACACGTCGCAGCGCTTCGCCAGGATCGAGTTGCGGAATGCACGGCCCATGCCGCCGCGAGTACCGGTGTCGGCCCACACTATTTCCAGGCGCATGTTGCCGCGCTTGGCGATGGCACGGATGATGTCGATATCGAAGCCGGGCGGATTGTCCTGCTGGGAGGAATACGGCCAGTCATACGGGTCGGCGCAGGCAATCAGCTTGCCCCTGGCCTGGGAGCGTGCCAGCGTATCGATGGGGTCGTCGGCCATGTTGGGGCCGCTGTTGTCGTCCTGCTGGGCCAGCGCGGGGGCGAAAGCCAGGACCGCTGTTATCGCCAAGGCCCAGATACTCGCTTGCTTCATCTCCGAACACTCCTCAAAACAAACCTCTTGCTCCCGCGCGGTCTGTGTTCTACCGCCTCGTTGCCGGCGGTGCCGCTTCAGGACAGGTCTCCCTCGACTGACTGCAACTGCCCGCGGCTCGAGCATCGCGGCCACGGCAAAACAAAAAAAACAAAAAAACAAGGGAGGGCATCTCGCCCTCCCTTGCTATTCTACTACGAGGCTAGCGACGAATTGCCCGGACCGCTACTGCACCGCGAACACCATCAGGCCGCCGCCCTTGTTGTGGGTCTTGAGCCAGTCGGCATAGTACAGGGGCCAGATGCCGCCGCCGCCCGCACCGTAGACGATGGCCACGTACTGCTTGCCATTGGCGGTGAAGGTCGTCGGGTTCCCGTGAATGCCGGAGCCGGTCTGGAAGGCCCACAGGTCTTCGCCGGTTTCGTCGTTCAGGGCATGGAAGTAACCTTCCGGATCGCCGTAGAACACCAAGCCGCCGCCGGTCGCCAGGATGCCGCTGGTGGCCGGATAGCTCTGGGCCTTGCCCCAGACCAGCTTGCCGGTGGCCGCGTCGAAGGCCTTGATGTGGCCCGCGCCGGCGTTGAAGGTGATGACCTTCGCGCCGAGGTACCACTCACCGCGCTTCCACTCCATCTTCTTGGCCTGCAGGTCCATGGCGAAGTCGTACACCGGGATATAGACCATCTTGGTGCGGTGGCTGTACGCCATCGGGTGCCACTCTTTACCGCCGTCCAGCGAGGGGGCGATGTCGGTGGTGACCTTGTCGTAGACCACGTCTTTCTCGGGCCAGTTGTAGATCGGCTTGCAGTTGTTGGCCGGAGTGATGGGCTTGGTCCAGTTCACGCGCTGCATCGCCGTTGCCCACACGCACTTGTGCTCCTTGCCACCCTTGCCTGAAACGGTTGCATCGCGGTCGATGCCGTACACGTAACCGTTGCGCGACCCGTGCAGCCACAGCTTCTTGCCGCCGATGTCGACCAGGATCATCTCGTTCACGCCGTCATAGTCGTACGGATCGTTCGGCGTGTAGTTGAAGTACGAGAGGATCTTGCCGGTAGCGGGATCCAGGACCAGATTGCTGTTGCTGAACAGGTTGTCGCCGACGCGCACGTGACGGTCGAAGTCGGGACCGGGGTTACCGACCGGCCAGAACAGGCGGTTGGTATCCTTGTCGTAGGAACCCGTGATCCATGCCGAGCCGCCGCCGTACTTCCAGGACTCGCCGGGCCAGGTATCGTTGCCAGGCTCGCCCGGGCCGGGGATGGTGTAGGTCTGCCACACCAGCTCGCCCGTGTCGGCGTTGATCGCCTTGATCCAGCCGCGCACGCCGTATTCCGCACCCGCCGTGCCGAAGATGATCTTGTTCTGCAGCGCCATCGGCATGATGGTGAAGGTCTCGGCGTAGGTGTAGTCACCGTGCTTCTTGTCCCACACCACTTTGCCGGTCGCGTTGTCGAGCGCCACGATATGCGCGTCGAGCGTGGCCAGATAGACCTTGTTCTTGTACACCGCAACGCCGCGGTTCACCACGTCACAGCACAACTTCGGGAACACGTCGCCGGGCAGCTCGCGATCGTACTTCCACGCGACCGTGCCGGTTGCAGCGTCCACCGCGATGACCTTGTTGAACGAGGTCGTCACGTAGATCATGCCGTTCACTACGACTGCCTGGCTGTCCTGGCCTTCCAGCACGCCAAAGGACAGGTTCCAGACGGGGCGCAGGTTCTTTACGTTGTCACGGTTGACCGCGCTCAACGGGCTGTAACGGGTGGTCTGATAGTCCCGCCCGTAGTGCAGCCAGTTGCTGGGATCCTTGTCGGCATTGAGGAGCATGTCGTCCGTCACATAGCGCGGATACAGCTTGGACTCCAGCGTATCCACACCCTGCGCGGAAACCAGCCCCGGGATGGCCGCGACCGCAACAGCGGACACGGCCAATGCCGCTTGTTTGAGCGACAAGTTCATTGGGAACACCTCCCGATCGAATGGCGCCTTGCATTCGGACTATGCGCGCCCGAGGCGCGGCGCCGGTTATTGATTGAATGCTTGTTGGAACTACGTCCGAAGTACCTTCCGAGGAACGAACGTGCTGCTTAGGAAACAGCGAGTCAGAACATAAAGAAAGGCCCCTGCCTTGTCAACCTTTAATCCACGCGGGTCTCCGCACCCTGGGCCACCTGGCTATTGCATTGCAGCAACGACCCGTATCCGGGCTAGCCCAGGGCGATTTGCAGCAGCGAGATATCGTCCGTCGCGCGGGCATCGCCCAGGTGCTCACGGACTGCCGCCTGCACGCGCTCGAGGGCGTCTACGGCGCTGCCTTCGAGCAGGTGCCGGCGCAGGCGCAGCGCGCCGAACGCTTCACCAGACGGGCCGGCGCCTCGATCAATCCGTCGGAGAAGAGCATCAGGTGGCCGCCCGCACCCGTGTCCAGACTGGTGCAGGTCGCGTCGAACTGCGCATCCCCCAGGATCCCCAGGGGCAGCTGCCGCGAATGCAGCGCGTCGGTTGGGATCTCGCGTTGCCCGCCAAACCACAAGCCTGCAGGCATGCCGCCGTTCCAAACGGCGGCGCGCCGGCCATCCGGATCGATCTCAACGATCACGGCGGCGATGAAGCGGCCGGTCCGGCCGGCAGATTGCAGGCAGCGGTTGATCTCCCGGGCTACCGCACCGGCCCGCCGACCCGTGGCGGCCTCGGCGTAGAACACTTGCAACGCTGGCAGCAGGCTCCCGGCCGCCGCCAGGCCGTGGCCGGTGGCGTCCGCCAGCATCGCAAGCAGCCCGCCGGAAGGCGTGCGCCATGCCGCCACGGCATCGCCGCTGACGCCATGCGAGGGCTGCACCGCCCACACCAGCGCCGTGTCGCGCAGCCCCGGGTGCTGCAGCATGCCGGCGATCAGCGCAGCGGCGCGCTCAAGTTCCTCAATCTCCTCGCGACGCAGGGTGTCGCCGGAGCGTGCTTTGATTCATTGCCGTTCAGGCGCCGGGTAACCTCCCGGGAGGCTGACCGGGCCAGGGCGCCGAGCCGGCGCCGACACCACCACCTCGTTGCCGCAGCCGCGGTACTCGAGGGTGCGGAACGCGATGTTGCGGGCGAGCGCGATGCCGCGCCCATTGGGATGGAAGGCGCGGGTTTCGTCGAGCGACAGGAAGCGCTCCCACGCAAAGCCCGCTCCGCAGTCGCGAATTGCGAACACGAGCCAGCCGCTTTCGCGCCGGCACTCGAGCTCGGCGGTCTTGTCGAGGTTCTCCGGCCGCTGCAGGCGCTCGCCAACCTCCTCCTCCCAGCGCCCGGCCGACAGCAGCTCCGACTTCTCGTGGAAGGTGATGCCCAGGTTTCCGTGCTCCACCGCGTTGACCAGCAATTCCACCAGCCCCATGCCTGCCAGGTCCGGCTCCTCGCACAGAGCGGCGAAGGCGGCGGCGAGCGCACGCGCGTCTTCCAGGGTACGAAACCGAAAGGTGCCCCGCTCGATCAGCGCCATGACCGCGCGCGAGTCGTCGATGCGGCGCGCGAGGTCCCTGCGCTGGGCGGCGTCCGCCAGGGCGGCCCGCACTACCGCCACCAGCGCGTCCCGGTGGTAGGGCTTGGTCAGGTAGTAGTAGGCGCCCAGCTTCAGGCCCTCGGCCACCTGGTCGCGGCCGGCAGCCGCGGTCTGCAGAATCACCGGCAGGCCGCGCAGGCCTGGGGTCGCCTTGATCTGCCGCAGCACCTCGATGCCGTCGATGCCGGGCATCATGCGGTCGAGAACCACGGCGTCGAAGGCGGCGTCAGCGGCGCGCAGCAGGTCGAGCGCCTGCCCGCCGTCGGCAGCCATCACCAGGTCGCAATCCTCGGCCTCGAGGTACTCGACGATGATCTCGCGGTTGACCGCCTCGTCGTCGACGACGAGAAGCCGCGGGCGGGTCATGCTACCTCCTGCAGGTCCGCCTGGGTTGCGGGCGCCTTGCACGGCAACAGAAAGACGACGCGGGCACCGCGCGGCATGTTGTCGCACGCCCAGATGCGTCCGCCGTGGTCCTCCACGATCTGCCTGCAGATCGACAGGCCCAGTCCGGTGCCGCCGGCCCCGCTGCGGGTCTTGCTGCTCTGGACGAACTTGTCGAACACCCGCTCGAGCTCCGCTTGCGGAATGCCGGCGCCCTCGTCGCTCACACTCATCGCGACGGCGGCACGCCCGGCGTGACGCGCCTCCTCCAGCACCAGTGCAATGCGTCCGCCCTGCGGCGAGAACTTGATGGCGTTGGACAGGAGGTTGCTCAGGACCTGACCGATGCGCGCCGGATCGCACCAGGCCTGCAACCCTGCGGAAGCCACGATCTGGACTTGCAGCCCGCGGGCGCCCATTAGTTCCGCGTACTCCTCCGCCGCGCCACGCACCAGGGCCGCCAGGTCGGCATCGACCATCTCGTAGCGCATTTTCCCCGCTTCCAGCTTGGACAAGTCGAGCAGGTCGTCCAGCAGCGCGAGCAGGCGCTCGCCGCTCTGCTCTACCCGGGTGAAATACTGCTGCAGCTTGTCCGCCGGAGCGCTGCCGGCGCGCTCCGTGCCCAATCGCGCAAACGACAAGATGGCATGCATGGGCGTGCGCAGCTCGTGCGACATGTTGGCCAGGAACTCCGACTTCGCCCGGTTGGCGCGCTCGGCCGCTTCCATGGCCAGGGTGAGCTCGCAGGTGCGCTCCTCCACCAGCCGCTGCAGGTTGTCGCGGTGGCGGCGCAGTTCCTCGCGGGCCAGGACCGCCTCCGTGATGTCCCGGCCCACGCCGCGGTAGCCCTGCAGCGCGCCCCGCTCATCCCAGAACGGCTCGCCGATCACCTCGACCACCTTGCGTTCACCGGCATCGTCGGCGGGTTCGTAGATCAGCGTGAAGGGGGACTCCTGCGCCAGGACCGCCCGGTGCCGCGACCAGTCCGGGTCGTCCGCCGGGCCCGGACAGAGCTCCCAGCGCGTGCGGCCGATGTGCCGCTCGATCCCGAAGCCGCCCTTGCGCTGCGCGCCGGCCGACAGCGTCGTGAAGCGGAACTGCGCGTCCTGCTCCCAGTACCAGTCCGAGGACAGCGAGGCGAGCTGGCGGAAGCGCGCCTCGCTCTCGCGCACCGCATTCTGCGCCTGTTTCACCGCCGTGAAGTCGTACAAGGCGGACACCACCCCACGCGTGCCGTCGGGCAGGTTGACCCCCCGCTTGCGCTTGACCACCCAGCGCTTCTCGCCGGTCAACGTGGTGAACTCCTCCTCGTAGCTGAGCACGGCGTCACTGGCGCGGGCAGCTTCGTCCTGGGCGCGGATGCGATCGGCCTGCTCGCGCGGAAACAGTTCGTAGTCGTCCTTGCCGATGAAAGCCGCCGGTGCCAGGCCGTGGCTCTCGCGTGCGGCATCGTTGATCAGCAGGAAGCGGTAGCGGCTGTCCTTCAACGAGACCACCATCGGCGTTGCCGAGAGCACGCCGTCGAGCAGCTCGCGGGCGCGCTGCAGTTCGCCGGCCGCCCGCTTCAGATCGCTGATGTCGGTGTTTGCGCCGACCAGATAGCGGCTGCCGTCCGGCAACGTGACCAGCGACTCGGTCTTGAGCAGCCACACCTGCCTGTCCCCTACCACGCGCGGACGCTGCTCGAAGCTGTGGGTGCCGCCCTGCTCCAGCACCAACCGGTCCTGGCGCGCCACGTCGTCGGCAAACTCCTGCGGCAGGGCCTCATGCGGCACGCGCCCGAGCAAGTCCTCGCGCCGCACGCCCATCATGAGGCAGGTGGCGTCGTTGACGATCAGCCAGCGGCCGGCCTCGTCCTTCACGAAGACCCCGCCCGGCAGCGTGTCGATCACCGCGTTCGAGAAACGCGCCGGGCGCGCTCCGCTTCGAGCGCGGCGCGCCGGAAATCGGTGATGTCGGTAACCACGCCCACCAGCACCAGCTCGCCATCGTCGAGGCGCACCGCCGCCTTATTGCGTACCACCCAGACGTCGGACTGCAGCGGCGAAAGGCCGGGGCCTTCGAACCGCAGCGGCGCCGGGCTGGCAAAAGTCGCGGTCGTCCTCGGCGTAGAGTACAGTGGCCGCTTCCGGCAGGCAGCAGCTCCTCGTCGCACCGTCCGACCAGGGCCTCCTTGGATGCGCCGAGCATGCGGCAGAACGCCTGGTTGACCGTTACCCAGCGATGGGCGCGGTCCTTGACGAACACCGGCTGGGGGATGGCGTCGATGATGGCGTCCAGCGAGCGCCGGCTGCGCTCGACCTCGAGCGTGGCGCGGCGCAGGTCGGTTACGATCGTGCACGGCAGTGACCACGCCGCGCACGCCGCCGGGCAGCGTCACGCCGCGCTTTCGCCGCACCACCCAGCGCGGCTCGCCGTCGACGGTCTGGAACGGCCCGTCCAAGCGCAGGACCACGTCGCTGGCACGGGCCTGGGCGTCCTCCCGGTGGTGACGCGCGGCCACTGCGGGCCCGTAGACCTCTTCGTCGGTCTTGCCCAGGTAGTCCGAACCGGGTCGATCGTGAAAGTCCCGGAATGCGCGATTGAGCAGTACCCACCGTCCGGCCTCGTCCTTCAGCGATACCACCGTCGGCACGGCATCGATCACGGCATCGAGCAGCTCACGCGCGCTCTGCGCCTGCGCCTGCGCCTGCTTCAGCGCGGTGACGTCGGTCATCAGTCCGGCCACTCCGAAGGACCCGTCCATCAGCGTGATGCGCGATTTGCTCTTGAGCAGCCAGCGCCCGCTGCCCTCGACCGCGTGCAGGGGCCGCTCGACCACCAGCGGCGCGCCGGAGTCGAGCACTCGATCGTCCTCCTCGAACCACACCCGTACCGTGTCCGCGTCGTAGACCAGGCGGTCGTCCTGATGGAGCAACGCCTCACGGGGCCGGCCCAGCAGCGCGCAGAAGGCCTGGTTGACCAGGATCCAGCGGTGCCGGCTGTCCTTCACGAAGATGGGGTTGGGCAGGGCATCCACGAGATGGGTGAGGAAAGTGCGATTGCGCTCGAGCTCGGCCATGGCCTCGTGCCGAGCGGTCACGTCCTCGATGGTGCCCACGTGCCCGTCGAGCTTGCCGAGGCGGAACAGCGGCGCTGATTTCACGCTCAGCCACACCCAGCGGCCGTCGCCACGCTGCAAGCGCAGCTCGTTCTCGTAGCGGCCTTCGCCACCGGCAGCCCGCGCCCACGCCGCCTCGACGCCGACACGATCCCCGGCATGAATCGCGCTCACCCAGGTCGCGCCCAGCAGTCGCTGCGCCGGCAGCCCGCAGATCTCCTCGCCGCGCCGGTTGACGGACACCACCCGCCCACCGGCATCCGTGCGGTACACACCCAGGGGCGAGCTGTCGTAGATGGCCTGCAGCTCCGCAGTCGTTGCGCGCAACTCGGCAGTCATGCCCGCCGCAATGGCAAGGGCCTGGTCGCGCGTACGCCCGATCGCAAAGGCGAGCCAGGCGAGCAGCGACGTGACGGCAGCACCGCTCGCGAGCACCACCACCGGGAGGCTGGACGCGACCTCCGCGGCCTGCCTTTCGAAGCGCTCTCGCGCGCTCGCCTCGGCGGCGGTGCGCGCCGAGTGCCAGGCCGCCAGCGTGGTCAGCAGACCAATGCCCAGTACCGCCAGGGCGGCGGGTAGCGCGCGATTCCGGTTGCCGGTGGCCATGCAGCGATTGCTTGCGGGATTTCGGAGCTGGACGCTCCGGGCAGCGAGGCACACCCGCGTGACGGGCTGCCTGCGCTTGTCTGGACCTCGCTGGGAGCGTGCTACAGTCGCGTTATCGGCGTGCCTGCGCCGGACTTGACGAGGGTTGCATGCGCAGATCGAGAGCCCGCGGGCCGGGCCGGACGCTGGTCGGGATGGGAGTCGCGATCGCCGCCGGGGTCCTGGGAACGTTCGTCCGGCCGGCCGGCGCGGACCCGCTGCTCACCTATCCGCTCAAGATCAAGGGCCACGGCGTGCGTGTGGAAATGGCCGCGACCGAGGAGGAGAAGCGCACCGGGCTCATGTTCCGCCGCAGCCTGGGAGAGAACAGCGGGATGATCTTCGTGTACGAGAACGAGGGCCGCTGGGCGATGTGGATGAAGAACACCTATGTGCCGCTGTCCGTGGCATTCATCGACCGCAGCGGGCGCATTCTCAATATCGAGGACATGCAGCCGCTCACCGAAGACACGCACCAGGCCGCCGGCCCGGCCAAGTACGCCCTGGAGATGAACCAGGGCTGGTTCGCCAAGCGCGGCATCGGCAAGGGCGACCAGGTGCAGGGTCTGGAGCAGCATCTCCGGCAGCCGTTAGTAGAACTTCGCCTTTCCACTCGCAGCGGTTGGCGCAGCGCAACCCGCCGGATAGGGCGAGGCGCGGATCGACCCGCGCCCCGGTGCGTCGCTGCTAGCCCGCGATGGGGAACAGCGCGGTGCGGAACATGCCGCCGCTCGCCACCATGAAGAACAGCATGGGGAGCGACAGCATCGTGTTGGTGCGCGATGCCAGGAAGGCGACCCGGCGGGCCTTGGCTTTCTCCGCGTCGCTCGCCTGCACGATGCCGAGGATCTTCTTCTGGTTAGGCCAGATCAGCACCCAGACGTTGAACAGCATGATCGTGCCCAGCCATGCGCCGACCCCGATCGGCACGTACGCCTTTTGCAGGAAAAAGAACGCATCGAAGAAATGACCGCCCAGGAGCGAGGCACCCGCCAGCCACGTCACCACCGCCGCCCAGCGGAAGTACAACAGCGCTCGTGGTGCGACGTGCTTGGTGATGCCGGCAGCCGTGCTGTCCGCCTGCGCCGCTTTGAGTGCCGCCACCTGAACGAAGTTGAAGTAGTACAGCAGCCCGATCCACATCACGCCGGCAAGGATGTGCAGCCAGCGGACCAGCCCGTATTGGACAAACGCACCCCAGTCCATGGTCAGCCTCCGATCGCTACGCGCACGACCACGTACAGAACCAGCGTGATCACCAGACCGGCGATCACGGTGCCCCACAGCGAGTCCAGCGGATTCATGACATTACCTCCTTTGATTGTATTTCGTTTCCCCCGGATGCAACCGCGGCTGGCGACGCGCCTGGTCAGTCACATGCAGATGGCAAGCCCAGGCAACGCAGCGCACGCCAGAACCGCCATTCTAGCCCGGATATTTCACCAGGCCACCCCCATCGCTTGGAGATCCGTAACAGTGGCCGATTGTGGGCTGACTAGCATGACGTACAGTTTAAGCGTGGGTTTCTCGCGAGATCGCGCCGCTAGCGCGTCTGGCCGTGCTTGGTGCGCTGCTTGAAGGCCTCGATGTGTGCATCCACCGCCGGGCGGTGCGCACGCATCTGCGCTTCGATCTCGGCGCTGGTCCGGTCGATGTAGCGCAGCAGCTCGCCCATCAGCGGGATCGCCAGCATCTTCCAGTACTTCACGCCCGGGCAAAAGCTGCCGTCCGGGCTGCAGGCTATGAACCTGAACGCGTCGGGATAGCGGCTGGTGAACTCCACGTCCTCGCGCGGGATGCGGCCCTGCGCCTGCTTCTGCAGCGCCAGCAACTCCGCCTCGGAATCCTTCAGCTCGTATTCGAAGCGGTCGGTGAAGGTGTAGTTGAACAGCACGAACTCGCCCAGGTACCAGTCCATCAGCATGCGCTGCTGGCGCCCGCCCTCGGTCTGGAAATGGCTGGCGATCACGTCCGCTTCCTCGCCGCTGAACTCCCGCGCGGTGTATTCCGACCAGGCCTCCTTGACCCACAGGCCGGGCGCCACGCGCTGCCCGATAGCCGTGTTGGCGAGGCCCAGCAGCTCGGTCTTCGCTGCCCGGTACTCGGGCGTGTCGTCCCACCACTCCCCGCCCAACCCCGACGCGCGCCCCCACTCGGCCAGCAGCTTGCGGGCACTGCGGATGGCCGCTTGCTTGATCATCAGCTTGGCGCCGCCGACCAGAAGCGTAGTGTCGTGGCTTTCCACTACCCGTTCGACTGCGTCGCGCTCGGCACGCGCGGTCTCGTCCTCGCCTTCTGCGGCCGCCGTGGCCAGCCCCCCAGTCAGCGCGCACAGCAGCCCCACCCCTGCAAGCGCGATGCGCGCTCGCATCCGTTGTCCGGCCATCCACTCCCCCGCTTCGTTCAAAAGGTCTGCATTCTACGCTCCGGGCGGCCTCTGCCGGCATGTGCAGGCGCACGGCCGGCTCGAATACAATGCGCTCCATGCTGCAAACCATTCTTGTACCGACGGCTGGGGCAGCGCGGGCGACCGACGGCCGCGCTCGCCGGCGGGTGGCAGCCTGGCTGCTGATCTGCTGCGCGCTGGTATTCGCCATGGTGGTGGTAGGCGGCGTGACGCGGCTCACGCGCTCGGGGCTGTCCATCGTCGAGTGGCAGCCGCTGATGGGCGCCATTCCGCCGCTCACGGAATCGCACTGGCAGGCGCTGTTCGAGAAGTACCAGCGCACGCCCGAGTACCTGCGGGTCAACCAAGGCATGTCCCTGCACGAGTTCCAGAGCATCTTCTGGTGGGAGTACGTCCACCGCCTGCTCGGGCGCCTGATCGGTCTCGCCTTCTTCGTCCCGCTGGTGTGGTTCCTGGTCAGGGGCAAAATCGAGCGCGCGCTCCTGCCCCGGCTGGTAGCCATCTTCCTGCTCGGCGGCCTCCAGGGGGCGGTGGGCTGGTGGATGGTGACGAGCGGCCTGATCGACGACCCGCGCGTGAGCCACGTGCGCTTGTCGATTCACCTGGGGATCGCTTTCGTGATTTTCGCGGCGATGCTGTGGACCGCACTGGGGCTCCTGTCGGGCGAGCCAGCCAGGGATCCGAACCGGCGCCGCCTGGCAGGATACGGCGCCGGGCTCTCGGCGCTGATTTTCGTGATGGTGTTGTCGGGCGGGTTGGTGGCCGGGACGCGTGCGGGCTACGCTTACAACACCTTCCCGCTGATGAACGGGCATTTCCTGCCGCCCGAGACCTTCATGCTCGAGCCCTGGTGGGAGAACGTCCTCCACAACATGGCCGCAGTGCAGTTCAACCACCGCTTCATCGCGTGGTTGCTGTTTCTCGCGATCCCGGCCTTCTGGTGGGCGCTGCGCCGTATTGCCATCCCCGCGCAGGCGCGGCTCGCTTCCAACCTGCTGCTGGCCATGCTGGCGCTTCAGCTTGCACTCGGTATCAGCACGCTGCTACTGCGCGTGCCCGTCGCTTTGGGCGCCGCACATCAAGCCGGCGCAATGCTGCTGTTCGCCCTGGCTTTGTGGACCACTCATACGCTCTATCGCGAGCCGATCCGAACACCGTAACGACTGTGCCACAAGGCCCGATGCCTACTTACCCCTTCACGAGCGAGCTTCAGGTCATGCTGATCGACCGCAGCCTGGCCTGGGCGCGCGACACATTCTGCAAATCCAAAACCACACTGCAGGTATCCACATGAAGATCGCATTCATCGGACTCGGGCATATGGGTGCCCCGATGGCGCGCAACCTGGTGAATGCGGGCCATGCATTGGTGGTGTTCGACCTGTCGAAAGAGGCTACGCACAAGCTCGTCTCGGCTGGAGCGACCGCAGCGGCGTCACCACGCGAGGCGGCCTCCCGCGCCGAGATCGTCATCACCATGGTGCCATCGTCCCCGCATGTGCGAGCCGTCTATCTGGCAGAAGACGGTGTGCTGTGCGGTGTCGGCCGCGACGTGCCTCTGGTGGATTCGAGCACGATCGACCCGCACACCGCTCGAGAGGTCGCGCAGGCCGCGGCCAGGCAGGGCAATCCGATGGCCGACGCACCGGTCTCGGGCGGGGTGGGTGGCGCCGAAGCCGGCACGCTGACCTTCATGGTGGGCGCTTCCCCGCAGCTGTTCGCAGCGGTCAAGCCGGTGCTGGCTTCCATGGGCAGGAACATCGTCCATTGCGGCGAGGCCGGCAGCGGCCAGGTCGCGAAGATCTGCAACAACATGCTGCTGGCGATCAGCATGATCGGCGTAGCGGAAGCCATGACGCTCGGGGTGTCGCTCGGCATCGACGCCAAAGTATTGGCCGGCATCATCAACACATCGAGCGGGCGGTGCTGGAGCTCGGAGATGTACAACCCGTATCCCGGGGTGATGGAGAACGTTCCTGCCGCACGGGGTTACACAGGGGGCTTCGGCGCCGACCTCATGCTCAAGGATCTCGGCCTTGCAGTCGATGCGGCCAGGCAATCGCGGCAGCCCGTGCTGTTGGGGGCGGCGGCGCAGCAGTTGTACCAGATGATGAGCGCCCAAGGCGATGGCGGGAAGGACTTCTCCGCGATCGTCGATCTGTACCGGAAGCCCTGAGAAGCGCGGCTCGAAGACCGATGGCTGGGGCCTTCCGGCTTGCGGCAAGACCACGGTGCTTCGCCCGGCAGCCGGCCTCGAGGTACCTGATTCTGGCACGATGCACTTCTACAGCCCCGAAGGAGAGACCATGAAACGCTTGCTTATCGCGGCCGCGACCGCCCTTTGCCTGCTCGTGCCTGCCGTTCCTGCTCTTTGTGCTGGTGAGTCCAGTGATGCCGCGGCCGCAGACCAGACCGCTGCACTGCAGAAGATGCAGCAAGAGCTGCTGCAGATGCAGCAGGAGATGGATCGGATCCGCAAGACGCAGGATTCCGCCAAGCGGCGTGCGCTGATGCAGCGGCATTGGCAGAGCATGATGCACGGGATGCAGACGATGCATCAGTGCTGCGGCGGGCCGATGATGGGCAAGATGGGCATGGGTGCCCCCGGGTGCTGCAAAGGCGGGGTGCACGGCCAGATGATGTTGAACCCGGAGATGATGCAGAACCGCATGGACGTCATGCAGATGATGATGGACCAGATCATGCAGTATCAGCAGATGCTGCAGCGGTCCAGGTAGCAATGACGTCGATGCATTGTCAGTGGAGCCGGCCACTGCTATCCTGATGTGATGCGCCGGGCCCGAGCTTTCGTCGTCGGTCTGCTGATGCTGTGGCTGCCTTTGCAGGCGATCGCCGCGGTGTCCATGCCGTTCTGTCCGCATGGCGGCATGGCCGGGGTCGCCCAGACGTCGGCCCACGCACATCACCACCACGATGACACGGCCGCGGGCTCCGGCCACCACGGGAGTCCATATGGCGACCAGCATCCGGCCGCCGGGTCGCTCCAGCAATGCAACAACTGCGGCGCGTGCAATCTGGCGTGCGCGCCGGCAGTGCCCGTGTCCCCGCTGCTCCTTGCAGGGGTCACCACAACAGCCCAGCCCCAGTTCGCGGCCCATTCCCGCGGACTGTTCATTCCAGACCAGCCGCAGCCCCCTCCCAACTCCCGCTTCTGAAGCTGTGCGCCGCGCAGCCGAGCGCTGCACGGGCAGCGATCGCCAGCGCTCCAGCGCCTTTGGAGCGCTGAAGGCATCTTTTGAAGAGAAGGGGGAGCTATGCTTTCTTACCCGTTGCGCACGGCCGTCGGGCTGCTGAGCCTGGCGCTCGGCGCATGCACGAGCACACCGCCGAGTCCGCTCGCAGAGGATCATCCAGCCAGCATCCATGCCCCGGCCGCAACCGTCCCGACGGAGCCCTCGGCACTGACCGCTTACCACGACTTCAGCGTTGCCCCATCGACCCAGCCCAGCGCCGACACACCTGCGATGGAACACTCCGTGCACGAGCCGCACGGCAGCCATTCACGCCAAACAGAGAGGATCCAGATGTCCTACATCCCGCGCTCCCTCAAGACGTGGTTTCTGGTCGGATCGGCGGCCGTCGGCTGCGCGCTGCTGTTGGTGTACCTTGGTGTATTCAACGTGGCGGCCGACGTTCCCCATTCTGCCCTCGTATTCGCCGCAATGGAGCTGGTGCGAGACCGTTCGATCGCCGTGCGGAGCAAAGATGTGCAGGTACCGCCGCTGAACGACCCGAAGCTCGTCGCCGCCGGCGCCGAACATTACGCCGGCATGTGCGTGGACTGTCACCTTGCGCCGGGCGCAAAGGAGTCCGAGCTGCGCGTGGGGCTCTACCCGCAGCCGCCCGATTTGACAGCGCGCATCGATGCCGGCCCGGCGCAGATGTTCTGGATCGTCAAGCATGGCATCAAGATGTCGGCGATGCCGGCCTGGGGCAAAACCCATGACGATCGCAGCATCTGGGGCATCGTGGCGTTCCTGCAAAGGCTCCCGGAGCTCAGCCCGGAGCAGTATCGTGCATTGGTCGACGCGCAGGACGATCGTCACGACCCTCATAGCGGCGCAGTGAACGAACACGGCCACAAAGACGGCCACATCCACCTTCATCCGCGCCAGGCGCCGCAACGCTGAGAGCACAGGGTCCCGGACCGGCTGCTATCCTCGGACGCCCGCGCCTGCGCCGACGTTATGGGTTGTTCCTTCCCGCCGATCGCGATAGTCTGGCAAGCGCCGGCGCTCGCTACTGCGGCTGCAGCCCCGCGACCCTGATCTGCTCGCGCCAGCGCTCTGCCTCGGTCACGATGAAGGCGCGGTACTCACCGGGCGCCTGCGGCACGAACGTCAACCCGACGCTGGCCAGAGGTTCCTGGAAGCGGGGGTCGTTCTGCGCCTCCGTGACAGCGCGTTGCAGCTTCGCGACGATTTCCCGCGGGACGCCGCGCGGCGCCGAAACCCCGACGAAGAACGTGACGGCATAGCCCGGGTAGGTTTCGCTCACGCTGGGAACGCCCGGCCAACGCCCATTGCGGATCGGCTCGGTGACGGCGAGCGGCACGAGCCGTCCGCCGGCGGTTTGCGCGGCGCCCGTCATGTAGTTGAAGAACGCGAACTGGATTTGACCGCCAATCAGATCCACCACCACGTTGGCGCTGGTCCGGTAGGCAACGCCTTCGACCGGCAGCTTCGCGCTGGCTCGCAATAGTTCGCCCGTCATCTGGGAGAGGGTGTCGGCGTGCCCGAAGAAGACTTTCCCGGGGTGCGCCCTGGCATACGCCGCCAGTTCCGGGATTGTCTTGAACGGACTGTCGCGCGGCACGAGCGCGACCGCCCCACCCACGCCGATCAGAGCGACGTGCTCGAAGTCGTCGATGGGATCGTACGGCAGCTGCCTGATCAGGTGCTGCGCAGCCGCGTGAGTGGAGTTCGTCGAGATCCCTACCGTGTACCCGTCGGCAGGGGCGTTTCTCAGGGCTTCCGTCCCGATCATTCCCTGTGCACCGGGACGGTTGTCGATGATCACCGGCTGCTTCCAGCGCTCCTGCAAGTAGCTTCCCAGCCGGCGTGCGACGATGTCGCTGCCGCTGCCCGGGCCGAACGGAACGATGAGCCGGATGGGTTGAACCGGGTAGCTCTGCGGCCAGGCCGCCCCGGCCGCAATCGATAACCACGCAAGCAGGCAAGCGGTCGAGGGCTTCACGATCTACCCGAACCGTGTTCACCGCGATAATCACGGTAGCCGACAAGCCTCATGCTCGCGACGCTTACTCTGGGCAGAACCGCGTGGCCATGACCTGACAGCGCTTCATCAGCCGGTGCTCGTCGGGGCCGTAGTCCGCGATCGCCTGGTGGATGACGCGGAGGTTGTCCCACACCAGGACGTCGCCGACCTGCCAGTGGAACGCGTACCGGTACTTGGCCTGGGTCTGGTGTTCGAGCAGATACGCCAGGATACGATCACTTTCCATCGCCGGCAGCTCATTGATGCGCACCGTGTAACCCGGGTTCGCGTAAAGCGCCTTGCGCTTGCTGATCGGATGGGTCAGGACGACGGGATGGGACACCGGCGGCTTCGCCTGGCGCTGCGCCTCGGACAGCGGGGCGCGGGTGCTGCCCGGGCGGCGCCGCATCATCTCCCAGAACTTGTTGAAATCGTGCAGCGCGGTCTTGCCCGCCAGCTGCTCCTTGAGCTCGCTGGGCAAGTCGTCGTAGGCCGCGCACATGTCGCAGAACCCGGTCGCACCGAGCGGTCGGCCGTCGCGCTCCGGGACCTTGAGCGCGTAGAGCACATTGGCGAACGCGACGACCTGGCTGTAGGACATGTCCGTATGCCAACCTTGGCCCGCGTCGGCAAGGCCGATCGGCCGCCCGCCCTCAACCATGTTGGACAGGATCATCACCTCGGGATGCCCGGGCTCCTGGTACGCGCCTGCCACGTTGATCTCCAGCTCCCCCAGATGCGCGCTGAAGCGCTTGAGATCCGCCGACGACAGCGTCTGCCGTGCAAAGCGAAGCACGCCGTGCTGTCCGAGTGCACGGACGACTGCATCGATATCCGCGCCGGACAGCTCGGCGAGGTTCAACCCCTCGATGGTCGCCCCGAGCGTTTCACCGGATGGCGTCACTGCGATCGGCATTCCGATTTCTCCAGCTGGACAGCGCGAAGCGTCGGCACCGCCCCTCCTGCGCTTGCCCGCAGCGGCATCCTACCCGATCGCGCGAGCAGCAGGCAGTCGAGTCAACAGCCCCTGGCAAAGCCAGGGCTTGACTTGGAGAACCACCTCGAAAGCTCGCACACCCAATGCGCCGGGGGTGAGGTGCCGGCATCGCCACAGCGCACCTGCCGCTCCATGATCGCGGCCAATTCAGCCGCCGGCAGTGATCTCGCGCACCAGATCGAAGAAGGCCCGTTTGCGCTCCGTATCGATCCCCCAGCTTTGAGCAGTATCCGCTCGTGGCGCATGCCGGCACGCCATAGTCGATAATATTGTGCCCACCGATCGGATGGAGCCCGTGCACGGCGCCGGAGAAGGAAACGGATGCGAAATCTCGCAAGGAGAGAGGCATTAAAAGCCTTGGCCGCGACGGCCACGGCCGCAATCGGGTTGTCGCCCTCGCGCGGCCGCGCGGCGGCCGAGCCGCGAGCGCCGATCGAGAGGGGCGCGCAGCTCAAGCTCCTGCGCTGGAAGCGCTACGTGCAGGGAGACGAAGACCTGTGGATGGCGAACACCGCCACGTTCACCCAGCGCACGGGCGTCAAGGTCCAGGTGGAAAGCATCGTCGGCGAGGAGCTGCGCGCCAAGGGCGCGATGGTCGCCAGCGTCGGCGCGGGCCCCGATATCCTCGTCGGGTCGCCCGAAATGCCCCACCAGTACTCCGACAAATGCGTCGACCTCACCGAAGTGGCGAGCTACCTGGGGCAGAAGTATGGCGGCTGGTATGACGTCTGCCAGCGCTCCTGCATCCTCGACGGGCGTTGGATCGCGATCAGCATCGCCGTGGTGAGCTTCTGCGTGGTGTACCGGCAGACCCTGGTCAAGGCCGCCGGCTTCAACGAGATCCCGCGCGATCTCGATGGCTTTCTCAAGCTTTGCCAGGCGCTCAAGGCGCGCGGCACGCCGGCAGGCCTGCCGCTCGGAAGCGGGCTCGGCGATCACTCATGGTGCCAATGGCTGCTGTGGAGCCACGGCGCTGCCCTGGTCGACGAGAACGATCGCGTGGTCATCGACTCCAGGGAGACGATCGCGGCGCTCGAGTTTGCCAAGGCGCTGTATGCGACGTTCGTGCCCGGCACGCTCGCATGGCTGGATCCCAGCAACAACAAAGCCTTCCTCGCCGGCGAGATCAGCCTCACCTGGAACCCGATTTCGATCTACTACGTAGCGCGGACCTCCAGCGATCCCGCGATGAAAGCCATCGCGGCCGACATCCAGCATGCGCATCTGCCGATCGGGCCGGTCGGTCGGCCGATGGAGCTGCATGGGCTGCTGACCGGCTTCATCTTCAAACACACGAGGTATCCCAACGCCGCCCGCGAGTACCTGCGCTTCATGCTCGAGCGGGAGCAGTACGAGGCATGGCAGCAGGCCTCGCTGGGCTATATGTGCCAGACGCTGCGCGCCTACGAATCCAACCCGATCTGGACCAGCGATCCGAAGATCACGCCGTTTCGAGACGGACCGCGTCTCACCCAGTATTCGGCCTACCCCGGGAGGATGGGACCGGCGTCTGCAGCGGTGGCGGCCGACCTTGTCGTCCCGCAGATGTTCGCGGAGGCAGCGTCGGGACGCTCGACCATCAAAGAAGCCATTGCACGTGCCGAGCAGCGCGCGAAGCGCTATTACAAGTAAAGCGGGTAAGCTCCGGTGGACAGCCGGCCGGGGCCGGTCGACCCTTTCGCCAGACATGATAATCTGCCCTGCCCGCAATCAGAACCGTTCGGAAGGAGATCGCAATGCCAACACCGTCCATTCGCCCCCTTTGGAGCTTTCTGCATACCTGCATGGTCCCCCCCGCCACCGCCAGCGTGGAGGCCTGCAGCGGGACCATCAGCGCCGAGGAAGCGCTGAAAGCCGAAGAATCGCGGTATGCCGCGCAACTGACCAACGACTTCGCAGCCATGGAGCGCCTGTTCGGCGAAGAGCTGGTGTACATCCATTCCAGCACCACGGTGGACACGAAGGCGAGCTTCATCGAGTCGATGCGCTCGGGCGCGGTGAAATACAACAAGATGTCGCGCGGGGACATCAAGGTGCGCACCTACGGATGCATCGCTATCGTCAGTGGCCGCGGCAGCTTCGAGGTCACCGCCCGCGGTCAGGAGTTGAAGCTCGAGTTGCTGTTCCATGCCGTGTGGGCCAAGCGGGCTACGGGGATCCAGTTCGTGTCCTGGCAGGCGACCCGCCTGCCGGCGTAACAGCCGCCAGCGCTCCTCTCGAGAGCAGTCCCCCTTACCCCCGCCCTCTCCCGCAAGGGGAGAGGGGTGTCGTCGCCCGCACGGTCGAGGGCCACGCGCGCCTTCGCGGTCGCATCCCCGCACGGCGGGGTCCCCTGCTCCGCGCTCCAGCGCGCCGTCTCCCTCCGGGGGAGAGGGAGTTTTCTTTCCAAACCGCCGACGGTTGCAGGCGGCTGGGGATCGGCCGGCACAGGGCCCGTGAAGGGTGGGGCTGTCCGCACGCGCTATACTTTGGAGCGATTGGGACCCAGTTCCGGCAGAGAATCCCGCCACCGATGCTGATCTTCCGGCAGTTGATCGACCCACAGTCCTCCACCTACACTTACCTGCTCGGCGACAGCAAGACGGCTCAGGCCGTGCTCATCGACCCGGTCTTCGAGGAGGCGCGCCGCGATGCGGCCCTGGTGGGCGAGCTGGGCCTGCGGCTGGTCTGCACGCTCGAAACCCACATCCACGCCGATCATGTCACCGGCGCGTGGTTGCTGAAACGTCAGTTCGGAAGCCAGATCGGGGTGGCCAAGTCGAGCGGCGCCCAAGGCGCCGACCGCTATCTCGTGCACGGCGACAGGATCGGCTTCGGCGGGCGTCATCTGCAGGTTCGTGCCACGCCTGGCCACACCGACGGCTGCCTGACCTACGCGCTCGACGACGAGACCATGGCCTTCACCGGCGACTGCCTGTTGATCCGCGGCAGCGGGCGCACCGATTTCCAGCAGGGCGATCCGCACGTCATGTATCGCTCCGTGCACGCCCAGATCTTCACTCTGCCGGAGGCCTGCCTGCTGTATCCGGCCCACGACTATCGCGGGCTCACCGTCACCAGCGTCGGCGAGGAGCGCCGCTTCAACCCACGGCTGGGCGGCGAGATCAGCGAGACCGACTTTGCCGGTTACATGGATAATCTGCATCTACCGCACCCCAACCAGATCGACGTCGCGGTGCCCGCCAACCGGCGCTGCGGGCAACCGGCGAACGAGGCGGCGGCGCTGACGGCGCAGAACTGGGCGGCGCTCACCTACACTTTCGCCGGCATCTGGGAGCTCGCTCCGCAGGCGTTGGAGGAAGCCGGGCCACAGGTGCAGATCGTCGACGTTCGCGAGCCGCAGGAGTATAGCGGCGCGCTCGGCCACATCCGGGATGCAAAGCTGATCCCGCTTGGGCAGCTGGCGCAGCGCATCGCCGAGCTGGATCGCAACCGCCCCGTGGTCACCGTCTGCCGCGCGGGCGGCCGCTCCGCGCAGGCCGTGGTCATCCTGCAGAGCGCGGGATTGGACCAGGTGGCCAACCTGGCGGGCGGCATGCTGCGCTGGCGCGCGAACGGCCACCCGGTCGAGGGTGGCGGAGACTAGCTCAGGCTGTGCCGCACAGCGCCGCTACGCATGAGCTTGCGATGAACCCTTCATCTGCCACCGCAGTCGCGCTGACCTGTCACCCCACGACGCCTTGCAGCGCCGTGCGAGGCATCCAGGTAGAGATACGAAGAGGCGCCGCGGACGCTGCTCTGACACTGCACTACGCCCTCGACGGCGATCTGAGCCGGCTGCTGCTTCCCCCTCTCAGCGCACCTCGGCGCGCGGATAAATTGTGGCAGCACACCTGCTTCGAACTGTTTTGCGCCGGGGGCGCGACGACGGCTTACTACGAGCTCAACTTCTCCCCCTCGAGCGAATGGGCGATCTACCGGTTCGACACTTATCGCCAGGGAATGACCCCCGTCGAAACACAGCGTCGCCCCGCAGGTCTGCGTACAGCAGCGGCCCGGTGGCCTGTACATGGACGCGATCATCGATATCAGCGATCTCTCCGCGCTGCGCGATTGCCACGCCCTGCGGCTGGCACTGTCCGCGGTCATCGAGGAAACCGATGGCCGCTTGTCCTATTGGGCGCTTGCCCACCCTGCGGCGAAACCCGACTTCCATCATGCCGAAGCCTTTGTGCTGTCGCTTCCAGGCCATGACACCGCCCCTCCCGGGTATGCGCGCTAGCATGACGTACACCAGAGACACGAATGCAGTTCGGCCTCGACCGCCTGCTCGCTGAGCCCGCGCTGCGCAGACCTCTGGCGGGCCGCCGCGTTGCCCTGCTCGCCCACCCCGCTTCGGTGACGCGGGACCTCACCCATTCGCTGGATGCGCTCGGCGCGCTGGATGACATTCGCCTGACAGCGGCATTCGGCCCCCAGCACGGCCTGCGCGGCGACAAGCAGGACAACATGGTGGAGTCGCCCGACTACCGCGACCCCAGGCACGGCATCCCGGTGTTCAGTCTGTATGGCGAAGTGCGCCGCCCCACCCCCGCCATGCTCGACAGCTTCGACGTGCTGCTGGTGGATCTGCAGGATCTCGGGTGCCGCATCTATACCTTCATTACCACGCTGCGCTACGTGCTCGAAGAGGCTGCGCGAGCGCACAAGAGCGTGTGGGTGCTCGACCGGCCCAACCCGGTGGGGCGGCCGGTGGAGGGCTCACGCCTGCAGGCAGGCTGGGAGAGCTTCGTGGGCGCGGGCCCGCTGCCGATGCGTCACGGCCTCAGCATGGGAGAGCTTGCCCGCTGGTTCGTCGGGACGCTGGGGCTGGACGTGGACTGTCGCGTCGTCGAGATGGAGGGCTGGCTCCCGGGGCAGGGGCCGGGCTACGGCTGGCCGCTCTACGAGCGCACCTGGGTGAACCCCAGCCCGAATGCACCGAATCTGTGGATGGCGCGCTGCTATGCCGGCACCGTGATGCTCGAAGGGACCACCTTGTCGGAGGGCCGCGGCACCACCCGCCCGCTCGAGCTGTTCGGCGCGCCCGGTCTCGAAGCAACCAGGCTCATCGCGCAGATGCATGCGGTTGCGTCGCAGTGGCTGCGGGGCTGCACCCTGAGGCCGTGCTGGTTCGAGCCGACCTTCCACAAGCATGCGGGCAAGCTGTGTGCGGGCGTGCAGATCCACGTCGAGGACGGCGCCTACGATCACGCCGCCTTCCGTCCGTGGCGCCTGCAGGCTGCGGCCTTCAAGGCCCTCCGGCACCTGCGCCCGGACTACGATCTGTGGCGCGACTTCCCGTATGAATACGAGCACGGCCGGTTGGCGATCGACCTCATCAACGGCGGCGAGTCGCTGCGCCGCTGGGTCGACGACCCCCAGGCCACGGCGGCCGATCTGGAGGCGCTCGCCGCGCCCGACGAAGCGTCCTGGCGCGAGGAGCGCGAGGACCTACTGCTGTATCGGTGAGTTATCAACCTTAAGGCGGCCACAGAGAACACCGACAACGCAAAGGCGCAAAGACGCGAAGACGCAAAGGCGAGGCCAAGCACTGCACTCGTCCCGATACGATGCCTGGGACGCTTGCGCAGCGCTAGAGCGGGCCCAGCTAAACCCGGTCAGCTGCGATTCTCTCTGCGGCTTCGCGTCTTTGCGCCTTCGCGTTAGAGTTTCTCCGTGCTCCGCGTGACGCGCTTTTCTTCGTTTGCATAGGAGGCAGGTATGGACCTCGGGATCAAAGGCCGCAAGGCCATCGTGTGTGCTTCGAGCCGCGGGCTCGGCAAGGGCTGCGCGCTCGCCCTCGCGCAGGCCGGCGTGGCGCTGGTGATCAACGGGCGAGACGGCGCGGCGCTCGAGCGGACGGCGGCAGAGATCCGCCAATCGACCGGCGTGGCGGTAACGCCGGTTGTGGCCGACATCGCTACGCGTGAGGGTCAGGCCGCCGTGCTCGCTGCCTGCCCGGACCCGGACATCCTGATCAACAACAACGGCGGGCCGCCCTACCGCGACTTCCGCGAGCTGGACCGACCGGCGATCCTGCAGGGCGTGACGATGAACATGGTCACACCGATCGAGCTGATCCAGAAGGTCATCGACCATATGACCGCGCAGGGTTTCGGACGCATCGTCAACATCACGTCGGTCAGCGTGAGGATGCCGGTCGCCGGACTGGACTTGTCGAGCGCCGCTCGCGCCGGGTTGACTGCGTTCGTCGCGGGCGTGGCGCGAACCGTGGCGGACCGCGGGGTCACCATCAACAACCTGCTGCCCGGCTACTTCGACACCGACCGGATGCGCAGCGGTCTAGCGGCGGCGGCGCAACGCGCGGGCAGCCCCGAAGAAGCAGTCGCCGCCCAGCGCCTCGCGCAGATCCCGGCGCGGCGCTTCGGGACGCCGGCAGAGTTCGGGCAGACCTGCGCGTTCCTGTGCAGCCTGCATGCGGGCTACATCACAGGCCAGAGCGTCCTCATGGATGGTGGCGTGTTCCCGAGCACTCTCTAGCCAGTCAATCACGAGACTCAAACCATGACCGTACTGATCCTCGGCCTGTTGCTCTTCCTCGGTGCACATTCGGTGCGTATCTTCGCCGACGACTGGCGCTCGCGTCAGATCGCCCGCCTCGGCGGGGGTAAATGGAAGGGCCTGTACTCAGCGGTATCGGCGGTCGGGTTGGTCCTGATCATATGGGGCTACGGATTGGCGCGCACAGACCCGGTGTTGCTATGGTCTCCACCCCTGTGGACGCGCCATGTCGCCGCGCTGCTTACCGTGCCGGCGTTCATCCTGCTCGCGGCGGCCTACGTGCCAGGCAACCGCATCAAAGCCAAGGTCGGTCACCCGATGCTGGCCGGTGTGAAGGTGTGGGCCTTCGCGCACCTGCTTGCCAACGGCACTGCGGCCGCGGTGGTTCTGTTCGGCGCGTTCCTGGTATGGGCGATAGCCGCTTTCGCAACGGCGCGTCAGCGTGACCGGCGCGCCGGCACGGTCTATCCGGCGGGCGCACTGGCGCGCGATGCAGTCGCGGTCATCGTCGGTCTCATCGCCTGGGCGGCGTTCGCCTTCCTGCTGCACCAGTGGCTGATCGGCACGCGGCCGTTCGGCTGACGCCACCTGCCGGGTTGTTGCTGGCGCCGGCCCGCGGGAACTTCGCTCGTCAACAACGCCGGCCGGGCCACCTCGGGGTGATGCCAGTGCGCATCACCCCGGAACCGTCTCCAGCTACGTCACCGCTTTGAGCTGCACGGCAGACACCTTGCCGTTCTTACCCCGCTCGATCTCGAAGGAAACCCGCTGGTTGTCGTTCAAGCGGCCCAGGCCGCTCGCCTCTACCGCCGAGACGTGCACGAACACATCCTTGGAACCATCATCGGGTTGGATGAAGCCGTATCCCTTCTTCGGGTCGTACCATTTGACGCTGCCTGTGGGCATGGTGTCCTTCCTCAGCTCAGAAGTGGCCCCGCGTTGAGAGTTGAGCGGGGCATCGACTCGACCGTGGGAAGGCCGGGCGCCACCTAAGGAACGGCGGCCGGACCTCCTGGAGCGAGAGCGACGGCTCATTATGGCACGCCCCCGCATCCCAGACGCGCGAGGCGGGCTGCTACGCTGCCCGGCGCAAGCTCCCAGGCCGGGCTGCGCAAGGTCGGCACCGGACCCGCTGCGGGATCGTGAGGGGCGTTTCTCGGCGACAACAGGTCGGCAGCCGCGACGCGCCGCTCGTTCCTGGATATAATGCCGGGTTTCCCGTTTGCCGAGTCGGTCATGTCCTCCCAAACCTCAACTGGTCTCGCGATTGAAGACCTCGTCGTCGGCGACGGCGCAACCGCCGCTGCCGGCCAGAAGGTGACGGTCCACTACACCGGCTGGCTCACGGATGGACGCAAGTTCGACTCGTCCAAGGACCGCAATGCGCCTTTCGCCTTCGCGCTGGGTCGCGGCCAGGTGATCGCCGGCTGGGACGAGGGCGTGCAGGGCATGCGGGTCGGGGGTACGCGCAAGCTCACCATTCCACCCCAGCTCGGGTACGGCGCGCGCGGCGCCGGCGGCGTGATCCCGCCCGATGCAACGCTGGTGTTCGAGGTCGAGTTGCTCGGCGTCGCCTGAGACCGCTGCGCAGAGACCGCATATGAACGAGAAGCCACTGGACACCTACCGCCACGAGCGCGAAGAGCGTCATCGTGCCTACCTGAACACGCGCCTGCTGCGAGACGAGTTCCCGCGCATAGAGCAACTCACTCTGCAACTCAGCTTCGGCGACGCAAGCGGGCCGAGCAGCTACTCGGCAGAGACGCGGACCTTTGCGCCCGCAGCCACCGCGTTCTTCGCGATCCCCTGCCCGTCCAGCGCGTGCATGGGCGGAGGCTTCGATCTGGGCAGCGTGATCTGGAAGCTCATTGGCGGCGCCGGGCACGAGACCTCGGGTCGACTGGATTGCCAGGGCCGCGACAGCACCGACGAGCGCGATCCCCACTACTGTCCGGTGCAGCTGCACTACCGCGTGACGGTGGCCTACGCGGGCCCGCTCGAGCCGGCCTGATTCCGGATCGTCCCCCGCATCATGTGGAAGCGCTTTGGAACCGCGGACGACCGCATCGAGCTGACCGAGTACAGCCCGGAATGGCCGGCGGCCTTCGACGCAGAGTCCGAGCGCATCCGGGCGATCTGCGGGCCTGCGCTGGTGGCCATCGAACACATCGGCAGCACTGCGCTGCCGGGGATAGCCGCGAAGCCGGTGCTCGATCTGATGCTCGGCGTGGCGCGGCTGGAGGACGCCGATGGGCTGGTGGCGCCGATGCGTGCGCTCGGCTACGAGTATGCCGGACGCTACGAGGTGTTCGGGCGTTTCTCATTTGTTCTGCGCATGCATGGCCGCAGGGTTGCGCACGCGCACGGGTTCGTGGTGGACGGCGTGCACTGGCGGCGGCATTTGTTCTTCCGCGATCACCTGCGATCGCATCCCGAAGCGGCCGCCTGCTACGAGTCGCTCAAGCGCAAGCTGGCCGCCCGCTACGAAGGCGACCGCGACGCCTACAGCGACGGCAAGACACCCTTCCTTCGGTCGATCGAAGCGCTCGCACTCTGAGACGCGGTCACTGACCCTGATCGCGGACTCGCCACCTGCGCGCAAACCTCCGAGCGTTTTTTCTCCCTGGGCTGCGCACGGCAGCCAGGCAAAAACCTCCACGCCGGAGCGAAAGAGCGTATCGTTCAGGTCTACTATCAGCGCCCCGATCGAGGCGCTGCGGAGGCCGCAAATGGGAGACAAGCAGGCAGGTGCCTACAAGCAGCAACGGGATAGCCGCCGGCGCGCCTACGTCGACACTCCGAGCCTGAGGCAGGAGTGCCCGCACGTCGAGCAACTGGTCGTTCAGCTCACCTTCGCGGACCCGAAGGGCTTTGCGAAACACTCCCCGCAGATGCACACCTATTCACCGGCTGCGAAGGCCTTCTTCGCTGTGGCCTGCCCGTCGTCGATGTGCCTGCACGGCGGGTTCGACCTGGGTCCGACCATCGCACAGATGCTTGCCGCGGGCGTGGAGACGGTCACGGGTACCGCAACGTGCCCGGGATGGCGAGGCCCGACTCGCAGCGACGCGGACCGCTGCTTGATCGAGATGCGCTACCGTCTCTCGGTTTCCTATAAGACCGAGGACGCTTGACGCCCCGCCGGGCGCCAGCGCTCGCTGCTCTTCGGCGCGCCGTACTGCGCAACCGATCGACGCAGCGACACCAGCAGCATGAAGTCGCTCATTCGCCCGTGATGTTCGCCTGTGAGCTACCTGACGAGCGCCCCGCTCGAGCGGGGATCGGAGTCAGGCGCGCGCGGTCAGCTCATCCTCGCGGTCCATTGCGTATGCTGAGCGCCGCCTCACAGTAGCTAAAGCCCGGCTTCACCCCTGATACCACTCGACCGCCCAATCGCCGCCAGGGCGTTGGGGTGCGTGCCCTGCAGCGGGCGATTGCGCCGCCAGGGTGGCCAGCAGTGGCTCGGGGCGGTGGATCAGATACCCCTGAGCGCGCATGACGCCAAGATCCTTCAGCCGCGCCAGGATGGCGGCGCTTTCCGCACATTCGCCGACAGTCTCGATTCCCAGCGCCTGCCCAATGCGGCTGATGCCTTCGACGACCGCGCAATCGAGCCGGTCCGAGAGCATGCCCTTGACGAAGCTGCCGTCGATCTTGACGTAGTCCACCGGCAGGTCCTGCAGGTAGGCGTAGGCGCCTACGCCGCTGTGGAAGTGGTCCAGGGCGAACCGGCAGCCCACGCTCTTCAGGCCTTTGGCGAGCAGGCTGGCGTGATGGAGGTGGCTCAAGGCCGTGGCTTCCGCCACTTCGAAGCAGATGCGCTGCGCGGGCACACCAGTGCGCTGCAGCTCGGCCACGATGAAACCCAGCAGCCCCTCGTCCGCCAGGCTTGCGCCCGAGAGATTCAGCGAGTAACCGGGACCGGTGCCCTCCGTCCCCAGCTCGCGCAGATACGGCGCGAGCTGGTCCAGGCTGTGCCCGATCACCCACCGATCCACCTGCGCCATCAGGCGGCAGCGCTCGGCCGCGGGCAGAAACGCCATCGGCGGCAGCAACGCCCCGTTGTGCCCTTCCAACCGCAGCAGGATCTCGTAGGAACAATGCGCATCGTCCGCCGGGCCATCGATGGGGACCACCCGCTGCGCGAACAGGTGAAACCGATCGCGGGCCAGGCCCGAGGCGATGCGGGTAGCCCAGTCGCCCTCGGCGCTGCGCGCAGGCGTGCCGGTGCCGTCGCCCTGGTAGACATGCACCCGGTCGCCGCCGGCGTCCTTGGCCAGCGTGCTCGCCGCCTCCGCGGCCGCGAGCAGCCCCGCCGCATCCAGGCCGAACTGACCGGTCGATACCGCACCGATGCTCAACCCCACGCTGCACGTGCGCCCCTGCCAGCTGAAACCGGCGTGGCGAACGCTGTCGAGCAGTGTCTGCGCGATCTGCCTGGCCCGGTGCAGCGGGCAGTTCGGCATGAGCACTGCGAACTCGTCGCCTCCCGCCCGCGCCAGAACATCGGACCGGCGCAGCTTCACCAGCATCGCAGCGGCCACTTGTCGCAGCAGCTCGTCGCCGGCGTGATGGCCGCAGGTCTCGTTGATCTCCTGGAGCCGGTCGACATCGATGTACAGCAAGGCATGCTGCTGGTGGGTTTCGCGGGCGTTGCGCACCTTCCTCTCAGTCACGCGCTCGAACTCGCGCCGGTTCATCAGGCCGGTCAGGGCGTCGTGGGCGCCTGGTGCGGCCAGCGTACGGGGCGCGGCCAGAGTGCGCACCACCAGCACAGTGCCAATCATGGCTCCGTGCGCGTCCCGCATCGGGCTGCACACGTCCTCCACCGAATACTCCTGCCCATCCCGCGACAACAGCGACGCTCCGGGCGGAAGGTGTGCGCTTGCGCCGGTGAGCAACGCTTCGCGCGACGAGCTGTCGATGCGGCGCCCGCTGTCAGACTCCACGAAGCGCAGCACCTCGTCGACCGGCAGCCCGCAGGCTTCAGCCGCAGGCCACTGCGTGATGGCTTCGGCCGCCGGGTTCATGTACTGGATGCGTTCCGAAGTGTCCAGCGCGATCACGGCTTCATCCATGGCGTCGAGCACCGAGCGCAGCTGGTCGCGCTCCCGGGTCAGCACGCGCTGCGCCTCGGCCCGGACAGTGACGTTGGCGCCGGCGAAGAACACGCCGTGCACGCCCTTGGCGGTGCGGTCGGGCACCAGCGATACCTGGACGTGGCGGCCTTCCGGATCCCCCGGCTCATGATCGAGCGACACCGCCTGCCCGGCGAGCGCCTGGGCGAGCGGCTGGGCTATCGATTCGCGCCAGTCCGGCCCGAGCACCTCGAGCAGGGAGCGCCCGGCGATACGCTCGCGCGCGATGCCGAACCACTTCTCGTGCAACCGGTTGGCAAACTGGTAGCGCCCATCGCCGCCCAGGTAGGCGAGTAACACGGGAACGTTGTCTGCCAGCCGGCGCAGCCGCTCTGCGTCCGAATCGGGCGCTGCGGCGCGCTCGGGCAGCGAAAGCGCGATCTGGACCACGGCGTCCAGCACCTGGGGACTGCAAGGGACGACGAGGCAGCCGTCCGCCAAGCCGGCCCGCCCCGCTTCAAGGGCAGGACCGCGGCGGCGGTTCGTCACGAAGATCAGGCGGGACCCGGGGGAGGCGCGCATGCGTCGCGCCAGCTCGATCCCCTCGGGGTCCCGGGCTAGCGCCAGATCCATCAAGACAATGTCGGGGCGCTGCTCGTCGGACCGGACGGCGGCCTGCGCGACATCCTTCAACGACCCGCAGACCTCGTATCCCAGCGCGGCCAGCTGCCGCTCCAGAGCGCGCGCGGTCCTGCGATCCTGCTGGACAACCAGAACAGTCGCTTGTCGCATGGCTTTGAGTCCCCGGGTGCAGGGTTTCAATCTTGCCGCCTTGGCTGGCGCACGCCGGATTGAAGCTCCGGCTCGCCGACCCAGGCGGGTGTCTGCACAGTCACTGCCAATGCGGTTCGCCTATCGTCTCGTAGTGAGACCTTCTTGAGCGATATTCTATACGTGTCATCTTACAACACGATTGAGCACTCGCCCGAATTCCCGTCGATACCGATGAGTTTCGGGAGATTCACCCGGGGCGGGGCAATGGTCCGGCGGGCCGTCAAATAGGCCTCGACGAGCTCCCACACCGGCTCGCCCCCGGCGACCTGCGTCACCGGCGCCCAGCCCGCAACCCGGTATCTCCTGGTCGCATCGATGGGCTTGCCGTCGAGCCGCAGGTCGCTGATCCGGCTGCCCATCTGCGCGTTCGGCGCGCAGGTGTAGGTGAGGCCGGCCACGCGCACCATGTCCCCGCCCTGCCGATAGTAGGGATCGGGATTGAACAGGTTGTCGGCGACTTCCTCGAGCACACCCTTGATGGCCTCGCCGCTCATCTGCGCCATGGTCGTGTACGGGTAGGTGATCGCAGTTTGCGCCAGCAGATCCTCGCGGGTGATGGTCTCCCCGGGCAGCAGCGTCGTGCCCCAGCGGAAGCCGGGCGAAAGGGCGATCTGCGCGTCCTTGACTTCCAGCAAGGCGTCGAGGATGAGCTGATCGAAGCTGCCGTTGAAATTGCCACGCCGGTACAGCAACCCCTCGCTGTGCGCGAGCGGCTGGCCGAGGACCTGTGCATACGGCGCTCTGACCGCGGCGATCAGCGCGCTCATCCGTGGTTCCTCGGGGAGCAGGTTCGCGAACACCGGCAGCAACCGGTAGCGATAGCCGGCCACCTTGCCCTGCTTGACGTCGAGGTCGAGAACGCCCAGGAACTTGCCGTTGCAGCCGGCGTTGGTCACCAAGGTCTTGCCGCTCGCATTGGGCACTTCGATAGCCTGCGGCATGCCATCGTGAGTATGGCCACCGAGAATGGCGTCGACCCCGCTCACGCGGCCGGCGAGCTTGAGATCGACGTCCATGCCGTTGTGGGACAGCAGTACGACGACCTGCGCGCCCGCGGAGCGCGCCCGGCCAACGACAGCCTGCAGATTGTTCTCCTGAATGCCGAAGGTCCAGGCGGCAACGAAGTGACGGGGGTTGGAGATGGGCGTGTACGGGTAGGCCTGACCGATGATTGCGACCGGGACGCCGTTGACCTCCCGCACCACGTAGGCGGGAAACACCGGATCGCCGAAGTCCAGCGTCCGCACGTTGTGCGCCACGAACGCAAGCCTGCCGGCGAAGTTCTTTTCGATCACTTCCTCGACACGCGCGGCGCCATAGGTGAACTCCCAGTGCGCAGTCATCACATCCACGCCCAGTGCGAGGCTGGCATCGATCATGTCCTGCCCTTTGGTCCATAGCGCCGTGGCCGAGCCTTGCCAGGTGTCGCCGCCATCCAGCAGGAGCGCACCCGGACGCTCGGCACGAAGTTTCTTGACCAACGTGGCGAGGTGCGCGAAGCCGCCGACCTTGCCATAGACCCGCGCTGCCTGCACGTAGTCCAGGCAAGTGAAGGCATGCGCCTGCGCTGTGCCCGGCGCGATGCCGAAGTGCGCCAGCAGCGCCTCGCCCACCAGGTGCGGCGGACGGCCCCCGGCTGCCCCCACTCCGATGTTCACGCTCGGCTCGCGGAAGTGCATCGGCAGAAGCTGGGCGTGACAGTCGGTGAGGTGCAGAAGCCCGACGTTGCCGAAGCGCGGCAGGTCGTACAGCCCGGCATCGCCCTCGCCGGCCAGCGCAGCGCGCCGATCGAGCGCCAGGCCGCCGGCCGCGGCGATCGCGAGGAGGTGGAGGAACTCGCGTCGAGTCATGAACTGCGTGAGGCGCGATGGCTAGGTCGAGGAAACGATTCCAGGATTAACAGGATCTCAAGATTACAATAAGGCGCTCGATGAAGGTCGACTGCTCCGCCGTCGCGGGCAGTTCCGATCTCGTGCGCGGTTCGAATCCTGTTGATCCTGCGAATCCTCGTTAATCCTGTGAATTCGACCTCGGCTCGGGCTTCTCAGCCCCTCACTCCTCACTCCTCACGCCTTATCGTTGACCGGGCTCGCGGGTCCAGCAGAAACGCGGCGAGGTCGGCGACCTCCTCGGGCGTCAGCCAGCCGTTGTGGCCGAAGCGCGGCATCAGGGAGCAAGGGAAGGAGGCCTGCGCGTTGTAGATCTTCTCGTAGACATACTGGATCGAGTCCGTGGAGGTTCCACGCTGCCCGGCATAGCCGGTCAAGTTCGGGCCGATGGTACCGGCCGCCACCTCATCGACAACCAGGCGATGACATGCGTAGCAGTTGCCTCCCCGCCTGGTTCCCGGCGCGTCGGGCTGGATACTGCCGATGTGCCCGCCACCCCCGACTCGAGCCAGCGCCTGGCCGCTCTTCCAATCGCCCATGAGCTTGCCGCCGGTGGGATAGCGTATCGCCTGGCGCTGCGACATTGCGATCCGCTCGGCAATTTCCGGCGGAGGCTGGTTGCGATAGCGGCTGCACAACGCCTGCACCTCGTCCTGCTCCATGCGTGCAGCCCACTCCTCCGGGGTAGCCGCAGCAAACGATTCGCGCACGATCTGCTCGGCACGCTGCCGCACCGCTTCGTCGGCATGGCTCGCCAGAGGCAGCAGCAAGCCGATCAGCGCAGCGCTCGCTTTCATTCAGCGCTTGATGCCAGGGGCCCGCATGAGGCCGCCGTTGGCCTCCTTCTGCAGGTACAGCTCCACCGCGATGACCGCGTCGGAGAGGTACGCCGGCTCGGGCCAGCGCATTTGCCGGAAGCAATCGATGAGGCGCCGCTGCATGGTCCAGACGCTGCTCTGGGATACCCGGTAGGACGGCCAGCTCACCAGCGCAGACCGGGTGCTGCCCGGATCGGTGAAGTTAGGCATCTCCGTCAGCCGGATGCGTCGCGCGTCCAGGGAGTGGCAGGTGGCACAGGAGAAATCCAGCGGACCGGCACGCCGCCAGAAGATCTCCCGGCCGATCTCGTACATCTGCGCCTCTGCCGGATGCCGCGCGGGAATGTCGATCGGGCGCCCCTTGGACTGCGCAGCCACATACGTCACCAGCGCTTCGATGTCCGAGTCGCGCTTGTACCAGCCCCGCGTGGCTTCCTGGAAGGTCAGGCCCTGCAGCGCCATCATGCAGGTGACCAGGCGCGATTCCGCGTCCTGGACTTTGCCGGTGTCGGCGAAATAGCGCGGCAGCTGCGCATAGGCCCCGTCGAGCCGGCCCGGTCCCAGACCGAGGTCGCACCGCTCCAGCGTGGTCTGCTTCGGCCCGCGCCGTGCGCTCCACAATTCCTGGCCGCTCAGTTCCGCCAGGTCGGCGGGGTTGCCTTCCTCGAGCATCTGCCGGTACTTCTGGATCTCGTCCATCGTCTTTCCGCTTTGCCCGAGCGCACACGCCGGCGCTGCCATTCCGACACCGAGCAGCGCGGCAGCCAAGCATCCCTTGGTAAAACGCATGAGCTCGGTCGCAGTCAACAACCCGCGGCAAAGACGGGGCCTTGATTTGCAGGCGCCTCGAAGGCGCGAACACCAAGCCAGTCGCCCGAGGCGGCGGCGTGATCTGCTCCTTCCCCCTCCCGCGGGGGAAAGCCGGGATGGGGATGAAACGCCGGCATCACCACGACGCATGGGCTGCAATCGGTCAGTCGATAACCGCCTCATCGCTCCTGCTGTCCCCCGCGTTGTCGATCCAGCCGACCGTCAAGGTCTCACCCTTGCGCCCGCCTTGGAACTTGAAGGACAGGAACGGATTGGCCGAAACCCCCGGGCCCCACTGGGCAGACAGCACGGTGCGCCCCTGATGTGTGACAGTGACGAACTGAATGAAATGCGCGGGGATCAGCCCGCGTTCCTGGTCCTTGCGAAGACCCGTCTCCATGACATGGCTGATGAGGATCCTGACCTCCACCACGTCGCCCTGCGCTCTCGCGCGAATGCGCATCGGCTTGCTCATGTGACCTGATCGCTCGAGTCTGCTGGTTGTGCAACGGCGCCGGAAAGCCCGCTAGCCTCCGCAACCGCCCGTGGTGACCTTGATCTCCTTGGACGCGTAGTAGAAGCCGCCGTCTGCTTTCACCAGCGCATACACGTTGCAGGTCTCCGCCATCTTCACGCGCGTCTGGATGTCCGCCAGCGTACCCTTGGGAATCTCGAAGTAGGCCGCCAGGAGCCGCGGATTCTTCTCGACCGCGATGGCGATGGCCTGCGTCGCGGGCAGCCTGCTCACGATCTGGATCGGGACCACTGCGCCGTTCTCGGCAATCTCCGGAGCAATGATGGCGATGTCGGCGCTGTCCTGCGCGCCGGCTCCGCCCAGGGAGCGGATCACTTCATCGAGCTGCTTGCCCTCGAACGCCGAACTGTTCCACTCCTGCGCGCGCACTTCCTCCGGACGCAGCATCCCTGCGGCCAGCAACGCACCGAGCAGGCCCAGCCCGCCGCCCGCCTGCTTGACGAACTCCCTGCGCGAACCATCCAATTCGACAACCTCCTGAGCGCAGCCGACCTGAGATCGGACCACGAGGTTCCCCGTCCAACGACCGGGCCGCGCCCCGGTTGACACCACAGCATCCGATCCGCGATGGCCAGGCGCGCGGTCACGGCAACGCGCCGCATGGTAGAGGATTGCCTGCGGCCCGTCCAAGGTTCTGCCCCCGGCAGCGGCCGGCCGCGACGGCCATTGTCGCATGGCGTGCGGCTGCGGGAACCATTGGGCACCAGGTGGGGTCGGAATCCAGGTCACGTGGTCTGACCGCGACGCACGAGGGTGCGCGGCCAGTCGCGGTGCGGTGTGCGCAGGCGCAGCCGCGCCGCCCGGCCGGTGCCAACCCGCACTACGCGCAAGCCACGCGCCGCGTACCGCCCGACAGGCGGTGTGAATCGACGAGGAGAGATAGCTACATGAGTGCTTCCGCAAAGCTCGCGACGCTGGCTTCGGCCGCAGCATTCGCCGTCGCCGTGGGCGTCGCCGCGACCGCGTTCCAGCCCGATGCCACCGCAGTTGAACACTCCCAACCCGCCGTCCAGGGCCCGGCGCCCACCATCACGCTGCCCGACTTCTCGGTCCTGGTCGAGCGCAACGCCGACACGGTGGTCAACGTCACCGGCGAAGGCAAAACCATGGCGCAAGGCCGCGGCGCCCGGCCGGGCGTACCCTTTCCGTTCCAGCTTCCGCCCGGAGCACGCCCCTTCGCAGACGAGCCACCGGTGCAGCGCGGAATGGGGTCGGGCTTCATCATCTCCGCGGACGGCTACATCGTGACCAACTACCACGTCGTCGCGGCGGCCGAGCGCGTCACGGTCAAGCTCAGCGACAAGCGCGAGTTCCCCGCCAAGCTGGTGGGCAGCGACAGGCAATCCGACGTGGCGCTGCTCAAGATCGAAGCGCAGGGCCTTCCCGTCGTTCAAGTCGGCGACTCCGACGGGCTGAAGGTCGGACAGTGGGTGTTCGCCATCGGCGCGCCGTTCGGACTGGAGCGCACGGCCACCCAGGGCATCGTGAGCGCGCTGGGCCGCTCGTTGCCCAACGACAGCTACGTGCCCTTCATCCAGACCGACGTGGCGGTCAATCCGGGCAACTCCGGCGGTCCTCTGTTCGATACGTCGGGGAACGTGGTCGGAATCAACTCGCAGATCTTCAGCCGCAGCGGCGGCTACATGGGTCTGTCGTTCGCCATCCCCATCAACGTTGCAATGAACGTGATCACCCAGCTCAAGGACCAGGGCCACGTCGAGCATGGCTGGCTCGGTATCCAGCTCCAGGAAGTCACTCAGGACCTGGCCCGTTCCTTCGGGCTGGAGAGGCCGCGCGGCGCGCTGATCGCCAATGTCACGCCCGGCAGCCCGGCCGACAAGGCCGGCCTCAAGACCGGCGATGTGATCGTCGCCTTTGGCGACCAGCCGGTCGAAGACAGCGGTGATCTGCCGCCCCTGGTCGGAGCCAAACGGCCCGGCGTGACGATGCCGATGACCGTCGTGCGCGAAGGCAAGGAGCACAAGCTCGACGTCGCGCTCGGCAAGCTCGAGGATCGCGAGGTCAAGCTCGCTGGAACCGACCCGGGCAACGGCCAGGGCGCCGAGCTGAACGTGGTCGTCTCGGACCTCACCGACGCGCAACGCCGGCAGCTCGGCGTCGAGCACGGCGTTGTGGTGCGCCAGGTCAGCCCGGGCGTTGCCGCCGATGCCGGCGTGCAGCCGGGCGACGTTCTGCTGCAGATCGACGGCAAGAACGTGGATAGCGCCCAGCAACTGCGCGAGCTGGCCGCCAATCTGCCCGCCGGCAAGGCGGTTGCGGTCCTGGTCAAGCGCGGCGAGCTCTCCATGTTCCTCGCCCTGCGCATGCCCGAGAGCAGCCGCGGCTGAGCGGCGGCTTTCATTCGCCTCAGACTCTAAGCGCCCGGGCCATTGCCCGGGCGCGTTCGGATGTCGAGGGCCTCGCACAGCTGCTCGCCGACGATCTGCAGGGTGGCACCGATGCGGGCATAATCGGCCGACGACCAGGCCGCCTGCTGGCGGACCTTGAGCGCCTCGAGGTCGGCCTGGCCGGCAGATGGACCTTCTCTCGCCTGCATGAGGACCACACCGGCGCACGCCGAGTACACAGGCTGCGGCTGAAGATGGGATGGAGCATCGGGATCAAGTTGTCCCAGAGGCCTGCCAGCATTTGACTTGCCGATGCCTGGCCAAGACACAAAAGTCTTCGTGTCGTACAGCCATGCTGATGCATCGCTGGTTGCTCCGGTGGTGAAGCTCCTGCGCGTCAACCAGTCGCTGGTTTTCCAGGACATCGATGGCATTCGGGTGGGCAAGAGATGGCGCAACGAGATTGCCAGAGCCCTGGCTGAATCCCATTTGGTCGTCGTATTTTGGTGCGACCACGCCAATCGATCTGACGAGGTGTCAAAGGAGTGGAAAGCCGCCATTGAGCAAGGAAAGGATCTGTTGCCCCTGCTGCTGGATGCCACTCCTTTGCCTTTGGAGTTAAGCGCATTTCAGTGGATCGACTTTCGAGGAACGGTGGGTCCCAGCCACAGTTCATTCGTTTCGACGGCCAACGACTATGTGCCAAGCAAGCCACCGTCAAGGGCCCCGGCCAAGTGGGGTCGCAGCCTATCCCTTGCCGGGCTCGCAGCGACTTTCGTCGCTGCTGTGGCGCTGAGCTTGCTCATCGCGGACCGCCCGCAGCTCCCTTCAGCAGGCCCCCCGTCGGGCCCTCTCCCTGTTCCACCGCGTCCAGAGGTACTCGATGGGCTCAGTGAAACCATCCTGCTTCCGCTAGCCTTGCTTCTGGCCGCAGCGGCATGCCTTGTCTGGCTCTTGCGACGGCGTTCGCAGCGGCGGCAATCCATTCAAATCGCCAGACCGCATCCCAGCGAGCTGGAGCGACGCATCGCGAGTGAGATCGAAACAGAGATCCTCCGACGTACAGCATCGAGACGAGATGCGTCATGAGATGATCACCGCACGTTGTCGCGACGCCCTGGACGAAGCGTCCGGCGTGCGCGTGCTGCGGTCGTACATCGTCAACGATCCGGGGTGATCGCTCTGCGCCGATCAACGTCCTTCTTCTTTGCCAGCGTTGCGCCGGCGGCACCGCCGCTCGCAAGGGCGACTCGGGCCGGCCACAGGGGCGCCCGGCGGCAACGCCCATGGCGGCCGATTTTGAAACCCTCGGGCGCTTGGCCAAGCCACTATAGCCAGCCCGCCGTACGTGGTGGCTGGTGTTCGGAAACCGATCCCGACCCCGCCGCCGCCAAGCGCGCGTTCGATGCGATGATGGAGATGAAAAAGATCGACATCGCTACAATCGAGGCGGCGCGCCGCGGTTGAAGTTGCAATCTTCGAAGCGTGCATCTCGGAAGCGCAGGGGAACGTCAAGGAGGAAATCTACGATTATTGATCATGGCGCGCTACGGCACGGCTGCGACATAACCCCGCCATGCAGGCGACGCCGATCAGCGTCGTCTTGCTTTGCTGGCGCTTTCGCGGCGCGCCTGATGGCGATCGTTATGCGGCACTGAACGCCGGTGAGGCCCTATCGTGCCGGGATGGGGTTTGCTGAAAGCGACGGCTGGCTTGCGGTGACGAACCGTATGCAGAGGCCGTGACCGTCGCGAATATCCGCACAACAGGCTCAGACCCCCAGACGTCGCTATGTGGCAGGGTGGCCGGGAACCAAGGTGCTAGAATTCCTCCTCACCCACCGAAAAAGCGGTCCTGGAGATCATCATGAGTTCGATCGATCCGGTGTTGATCGACAAACTTGAAAAACTGCCGCCGCAGCGCTTGGCTGAGGTGCGGGATTTCGTTGAGTTCCTTGCTGCTCGCGAGGAACAAGCTGCCGCCGGCGCGCGTTTGGGCAAAGCCTTGGAGCGACTTGACGGTTTGGCCCTGCCCCCGCTGTCCGATGCGGAGATCGAGGCAGAGATTCAGGCTGCCCGTCGGGAGCGTGCGGCACGGCGCGCCTAGTCGTGCGCATAGTATTGGATACGAACACCCTGGTGTCGGGTGTAATCTCCCCGACCGGTCCGCCGCGTCGCTTACTGAACGCGGTCCGCTCTCAGTCCATCGAACTCTGCAGCAGCGCCACGCTGTTGGCTGAGTTGCTCGACGTGTTGTCACGCGAGAAGTTCGCCGCGCGCTTAGCCCAGGCAGGTCTTACCCCACAGGCCATCGTCGTGGAATTGCGCCGTCTGGCCCACATGGCAACTCCCCAGGATGTGCCACGCGTAATCGATCAGGATCCTGACGACGACGAGGTGCTCGCCTGTGCCGTTGCCGGACGGGCCGATCTGATTATTTCCGGCGACCGCGATCTGCACAGCCTTGGAGGCCACTATGCTGGCATCCCCATACTGACGCCCACACAGGCGGTACGGCAGATCGAAGGCCTGTGAGCCGCTTGTCCGTAGACGACGCTCGCTCATCGGTCAATGGCCAAGTGCCGCATATCAAGCAGTTCCAGCGGAGCGGCAACAGCCGCCTTCGGCGCCTGTTGCCGCCCGCCGAACTGCGGCGTTGGGCCCACAGAGCTGGCGTGAACTCGGATTTGAACGCATGACCTGGTGCACTGGCCCGTCGAGTTGCTCGTTGCTGACCACAGTCCATTCAGCATCACGCCGAAGACAGCTCCTGTGGGTTCTGGCCATATTTAGTGCGCTGTCGACAACCTGGGCTTGGGGCCAGGGGAGCTACCCCAACAAGCCGGTCCGTATGATCATCCCCACCCCTCCGGGGCAAGGTGCTGACATCTTCGGCCGCTTGCTCGCGGATCGATTGACGTCTGTTTGGGGTCAACAGGTATTCGTGGACAACCGAGCTGGTGGTGGCGGGCTGCCAGCTATGGTGGCGGCGAAGACTGCAAAGCCTGACGGGTACACGATCATTCTGGGCACGACAAGCACACTCGCTATCAATCCGACACTGCACCCATCCCTGCCATATGATCCGATCAAGGACTTCCTCCCCGCATCAAACTTGGTCATCGCGCCGTTTGTTCTCGTAGCGCATCCGGGGTTCGCGGCGCGCACGGTATCTGAAGTGGTTGCGGCTGCGAAGAGAGAACCCGGCAAACTGAGCTTTGCCTCGACGGGCGCGGGTTCCGCACAACACATGACCGGGGAGCTTTTCAAGTCTCGTGCCGGCATCGACATTGTGCATATCCCTTACAAGGGGACTGGCCCAGGAATCACCGACCTCGTGGGTGGGCAGGTACCCCTGATGTTTGACAGCGTTGCTGCGACACTGCCGTATATCAAATCAGGCCGAGTCAAAGCGATTGCAGTCACCACCTTGAATCGCGTGCCTCAGCTCCCCGATGTGCCCACGATTGCCGAATCTGGTTATGTAGGTTTCGAAGGTATGGGGTGGGCCGGCATCGTCTTGCCTGCTGGCACGCCTAGATCGATTGTGGAGCGGGTGAGCGCCGACATTCGGAATGCGCTGGACGACCCAGAGTTTCGGGGCGTGGTTCTCGACCGCGGTGCCGTGCCGGACCCCCGCACCCCGGAGAGCTTTGCCGAATTCATTCGCAACGAGACCGCGAAGTGGAAGCGCGTTGCTAACGAGGCGAAGGTGCGGCTCGATTAGGCAGCGCGTTGGTGCGGCGAATCTCGCCTTCTTTCATGGACACAGGTAGCGGTAAGAGAGTGGGCCCAACCAGGCAATCGAGGGGAGCGCTGAACAGCGTCGCTGTTCAGTACCCTCGTCGCTTTGCTCCTCGACGCCCCTCATTGCGGGCGTTGGACGTCAAGATTGTGCCGAGTGCGTCCAATGACTAGCGCAAGGAGACATCCAATATGGCAGTGAGAACTGAGAAAGACGGACCGGTTTGGACAGTCATTCACGACCGGCCCGAAGCCCGTAACGCCATGGACCCCGAGAGTGCGGATGCGCTGACAGCCGCCTTTCTTGAATTCGATGCCGATAGAGATGCTGCCGTTGCGGTCTTCTACGGTGCCGGCGGGGCGTTTTGCGCCGGTTGGGATCTTAAGTACGTCAGTACGCTCAACGCTGATTATCCGCTCGGGGAGCTCGACATCCCCGCTGCACGGCCGCGTGGCAACGGCGGTGAAATTCCGCGCGGACCGATGGGACCATCTCGGCTTGAGTTGGACAAACCGATCATTGCGGCAATCGAGGGACCTGCCGTCGCTGGGGGCATGGAGCTGGGGCTTTGGTGCGATTTCCGAGTGATGGCGGAGGAATCCTACTTCGGCGTCTATTGCCGCCGTTGGGGAGTACCGCTGATTGACGGAGGAACCGTGCGGTTGCCCCGAATCGTCGGCCAGGGTCGAGCACTGGAGATCATTCTCACGGGGCGAAAAGTCCCGGCGCAGGAGTGCTTGAACATCGGCTTGTGCGAATACGTCACACCCAAAGGGGGCGCCCGTGAGAAGGCGGAGGAACTTGCACGGGAGATCGCACGCTTCCCACAGGTGTGCGTTCGCGCCGATCGACGCTCCGCAATCAGGAGTCAGGGGCTTAGCGTACGCGACGCGTTGATCCAGGAATGGCACAACGGGCGCGAAGCCCTTATCGAGGACGGCGTAGCGGGTGCGAGCCGCTTCAAGGACGGCCTCGGTCGGCATGGCGACTTCGCCAAGATCCGGTGAGTGGGCAGCAGCAAGACGTTGTGGGTGGCGCCGCAGTACACCGGCTAGCGTGCTTGGGCTGTAGTTTGAACGGGCCAGGTGCAGGTTGAGAGACGAGCCAGGTGTTGCATGTTCCAGTGCGAGTCGACCGAAGCCCGATTCACGGGCTGGGCGTGTTTGCTGTCCATCGCATTGCGAAAGGAACGCTGATTTGGCGATTCACACCAGGTTTTGATCTCGACCTCGATCCCCAGTTGCTCGATGAACAACCTTTGCATTTCCGTCAGATCATGCTGCACTATGGCTACATCGATCCTCGCTTAAGCCGCTTCGTTCTATGCTGCGACGATTGTCGGTTCATCAACCACAGCGATACACCCAACGTTCGCATTGTCGCCGGAGTTGATCGGTATGGTGTAGACGTGGCGGCGCGCGATATCGAGCCCGGAGAAGAGCTGACGGTCGACTATGAGTTCGTTGAGGGCCGCCGGCCTAGGTAGCATGAAGCGACGCCCAACCGCGGGTTGCAGGGCGAGCGCGGGCGTTGGGCGTCACGGAGCCGTCATCATCAGGTTACCCGGCACAGTCTAGGTGACAGGTGTTTCGACAGCTTTCTCGCCGAGCGTTTGTAAGCCGTATTGCCGCACTGACCGCGAGCTGGCCCATCGCAGGTGTTTCCTGGAGGGTCCGCGCTCAGCAGCGGACGGGGCCGCGGCATATCGGGGCGCTGCAAACGGCCAGGTGGTCGGAAGGAATGGTTCAGGCTTTTCGGCAGGGCCTACTAGACGCGGGATACTCCGAGGGACGCGATGTGGTGATCGAGTGGCGATACGCCAACGGCGACTACGATCAGCTACCTCAGCTGGTCGCCGACTTGGTCCAACGCAAAGTTGAGCTGATCGTCGCGGACGGTACGGTGGCGACGCATGCCGCGCGGCGCGCCACGTCCAAGCTCCCCATCGTCATGGTTTTCGCCTCCGATCCGGTCGGATCCGGGCTGGTCGCAAGCCTCGCGCATCCTGGCGGGAACGTCACTGGGCTGACGATAATGGCGCCCGACCTCACGGCCAAGCGGCTGCAACTGCTCAAAGAGGCGATCGGACGGCTCACCCGCGTTGCAGTCCTGTGGAATCCAGACACGCCATATCATCCGAAGGTGATGGAGGAGCTCAAGACGGCGGCGCCCTCGCTTTCCATCGAGTTGGACTTCGTGAGCGCGCGAGCGCCCGAAGAGATCGGGCCGGCGTTTTCAGCTGCCAGCCGGGCACACGCCCAAGCGCTATACGTGATCGAAGACGGCCTCTTCTTCAGCCGCCGAATGACACTTGTCAACCTGGCGACGAAGGGTAAATTGCCGGCAATGTACTGGCAGAGGAACTTTCCCGACGAAGGTGGGTTGCTATCCTATGGACCGAAGCTTGCAGATCAGCTGCGGCGATCGGCTGGGTACGTCGACAAGATCCTGAAGGGCGCCGACCCGGCTGGCCTGCCCGTCGAGCAGCCCACAAAATTCGAACTCGTCGTCAACCTGAAAGCTGCCAAAGCTCTCGGTCTCATCATCCCGCAATCGATTCTTCAGCGCGCCGACGAGGTCATCCAGTGAGGCGGCGTGAGCGGTCGGGGACATCGGTAACAGAATGGTCCGGAGACATCGGTTACACAGACCAGGGTCTCGGCCGGGGCTTGCCGACTAGCGCAGGGCCATCGGCCCAAAGTCGCGCGACCCGACCTTGCGCGAGGGCCCACTGAACCGCCCGGACTGGGTTCGGATCCCGGGCTTGGCGGGCCCCTGGTCTTCCACGGCCTCCGCGCAGTTGAATTCACCCGACTTTTCTATGCATGGAACCAGCGCCCCGACAATCTGACTAACTGAGTCGTTGCGGCCACGAATGGTCAGCGGCCGCGTCGCCCGTCCGAGTCGGCGCGTTCGAGGTCGCGTTCGTTGTTGCCCGCGCATATTGTCAGCTGCATGTCACATACCCTCTGCACGAACCGGCTTGGTCGCGCTCGAGTCGTGCAGCAACCAGTTTCGGTTTCAGGAGGACCACCATGAGCAGAGTAGTGTTGTCCAGGCTGTGGTACATCTTTCCTGCGGACGATCAGAGCTTGCGCCCCGACCAGTTCGCCCGGAAAGTGAAGAGCTACTTACGGACACTGTCGCGTGGGGAGCGGCGGGTCCTGCTCGAGTTCCTGGTTGTGCAGTACGAAGCGTTCCAGAAGCAGCTGGAACTGCTGTTTGCGCACGCATCGCTCACCAACCAGGAGTACCGCGAGCGCTCCGAGCGGCTCACGCTTCACCTGGATCACCTGCATGCGCTCCGCCGCTCGCTCGATCATGGCCCCCGCCGCGAGCTTGAGCAGCGCCTGATCGGCAGCGATCATGACAGCGGGTCGGCCGGCCTCGATACGGGTGCGCACCGGTCCCATCGGCCTCCTGTCATAGGCCCCATCGGCTAGTCGGTTCTCCCACGGATGATTGATGGGCTGGCGCCGGCCCCGCGCTGACTTCCAGCTGCCGGTCCCAGAGATCTCACTGAGCAAGCCCCTCGATGGGGGAAGGGAAGCAAGAGCACCGATCATCGCGCACTATTTTGCGGTCGGCTCCGTATCTTCGTCAGGAGGATGAAGTCCGGGGCCGGACCCGTGGGCCACGTGTTCCCCAACTCCCGCGCGCCGGGGAGTAGGATGGCCCTCGCACATGGATTCAAGATTCCCGAAGGACTACCGCATGGCGCGGGAGCGCTTTCGCCAGACGGCAGCGCGCCTCGGCTGCGATGTCGAGGCGCACCCGATCGCCGCAACGGGGCCGGACGGCGAAGAGCTGACGATCGATGTCGCTATCGCTCCCGGAGCCGGCCCGGAGCGGGCGCTCGTGGTCTCCAGCGGAATCCACGGAGTGGAAGGTTTCCTCGGCTCGGCAATCCAATCCTGCCTGCTCGAGGAATGGGCGCATGCCCCGCCGCCGATACGCTGTGTACTGTTGCACGCACTGAATCCCTTTGGCTTTGCGTGGCAGCGGCGCGTCAATGAGGCCAATGTCGATCTCAATAGGAATCTGTTGCTCGAGGGCGAGTCGTTCAGTGGCAGTCCGCAAGCGTATGTCGAGCTCGACGCGATTCTGAACCCCAGGCGCGGCCCGTCGCGGCGGAACCCGCTCGCTTTGCAGCTCCTGGCGGCTCTCCTCCGCTACGGCATGCCCGCGTTGAAACAGGCCCTGGCCGGCGGACAATACGTCTATCCGCAAGGCCTGTTCTACGGCGGCGACCGGCCGTCACGAACCAGCGAGATTCTCTCGACTCATTTCGAGCGCTGGCTGGGCAGCGCCGGACAAGTGATGCATCTCGACTTTCACACTGGACTGGGGAACTGGGCGAGCTTCAAGCTGCTGATCGACCAGCATTTGAATGTCGGTCAAAGCAGCCGCCTGCGCGAGTGGTTCGGATCCGCTTCCTTCGAAGCCGCGTCCGCAGAAGGGGTGGCGTACAGCGCCCGCGGGACTTTGGGACAGTGGGCCGTCGCACAGAATCCGACCCGCGACTATATCTATGCAGCTGCGGAGTTCGGGACGTATCGGCTCGCCCGGGTTATCGCGGGCCTGCGGGCGGAGAATCAGGCCCATCACTGGTGTAAGCCCGGCGACACTGCGATCGAGCGCACCAAGCGGCACCTGCTGGAACTGTTTTGCCCGCGATCCGAGCAGTGGCGAAGCAGTGTTCTGGAGGCGGGGCGGCGAATCGTCGCGCAGGCGATTGGCGGGCTGTCAGGGGCGGGAACCCATATATGATCTTCCATCTTGTCGAAGGCATGGGCGTGAAACGCTCGTGGGCTATCAGCGGCCACATGACCATCGCGGAGACGAAATGACGCAGCAGCGGCGGGCACTGGTTGTGGGCGGCTCCCTGGGGGGGCTGTTTGCCGCGCACCTGCTGCGCAACGATGGCTGGAAAGTCGATGTCTTCGAGAGAGTGCCGGACGAGCTGGCGGGACGCGGCGCCGGCATCGTCACCCACCCTGAGCTGTTCGATACTCTGGTCCGATGCGGCATCGAGATCGACGCGAGCATCGGGGTAGAGGTAGCTGGACGCGTAACGCTCGATGCCTCGGGACGCACGATCGGCGAGTTCGCGCTGAAACAGGTCCTCACCTCCTGGGGGCGTTTGTACGCGGCGCTGAAGGACCGGTTTCCCACTGAGGCCTACCACCAGGGGTTCTCGCTCGAGCGGGTCGAGCAGCACGCAGGCCAGGTGACGGCATGCTTCGCGAACGGCCAACTGGCGCAAGGCGATCTGCTCGTCGGTGCCGACGGTATTCGCTCCACCGTGCGCGCCCAATGGATGCCTTCCGTTGCACCGCAATATGCCGGCTATGTCGCCTGGCGCGGCCTGGTGGACGAGGCGCAGGTCTCAGCACAGACGCATGCCGAGCTGTTCGAGCGGTTCGCCTTCTGCTTGCCGCCCGGGGAGCAGATGCTGGGGTACCCGGTCGCAGGTGCAAGGAACACGACGCGGCCGGGCGAGCGGCGCTATAACCTGGTGTGGTATCGCCCGGCAGGCGAGGAGTCCGGTCTGGTCGACCTGCTCACCGATGAAACCCGGCATCGGCACGAGGTTTCCATACCGCCCCCACTGATCCGCCGCGAGATCATCGCCCGCATGCGGCATGCCGCGGACACGCTGCTTGCACCCCAGTTCGCGGAATTCGTGCGGTTGACGCCTCAGCCGTTCTTCCAGCCGATCTATGACGTGGAGTCGCCGCAGCTTGTGTTTGGCCGGGTGGTCCTGGCAGGCGATGCCGCCTTCGTTGCCCGGCCCCACGTGGGTATGGGGGTGACCAAAGCGGCCGGCGACGCCGTGGCCCTGGCCGACGCGCTGTCGGCCCATGATGACCTCGACGTGGCGCTGAAGCACTACGAGGCTGCCCGCCTTCGCCTGGGCGCCGCCGTCATCGCCCGCGCACGCCATCTGGGGGCATACATGCAAGCGCAGATCAAAACGGCGAGCGAGCGCCAGATGGCGGAGCGCTATCGCACGCCCGCAGCGGTGATGCGGGAGACAGCTACGCCGCAAAGCATGTGGAGCACGAATCCGGCGTAGGATATGCAGGCGGTGACAACGCGCCAGGAGGAGACCCATGGCAGTCGAAAAGCTCGATCACTATTCGATCCGGACTCTGGATCTGCAGGCATCGGAACGGTTCTACACGCGGATCATGGGCTTCACGGTCGGATTCCGCCCGCCCTTCAAGTTTCCCGGCCTGTGGCTGTACAACGGAGGCAGCTACCCCGAGACCCTGGGCGTCGTGCACATCATCGGTGTCGACCCGAACGACCCGGAAGGACTCAAGGAGTATCTGGGCGATCGGGACATGGCCTCCTTGAAAGGCACGGGCACGGTCGACCACATGGCGTTCCGGGCAACCGGGCTGGCGCAGATGCGAGCGAGGCTCAAGGAGGCCAGCCTGCCCTATCGCGAACGAACCGTCCCCTCGCTCGGCCTGCATCAAGTGTTCGTCGAAGACCCGAGCGACGTGACCATCGAGCTCAACTATCCGGCCAGCGAAGCCGAGCCGCCGGCGTAGCCGCTCACGAATCCTGCCGAACGCACCTCTCCCTTTGTGGAAGAGGGGATGGGTCAATAGTAAGTAGCACATCTGTGCTCCAGTATTGATGGTCCAAAGGTTTCGGAAGGAGAGCCGGCGATGTCGACAACCACAATCCGTTTGCCGGAGGAGCTGAAGACGCTTTCGGATACCCTGGCGCTTTCCCTCTCAACCATGGCATCCCGATGAAGCTCAGAACGCTGCCCGGCACGGACATGAAAGTCTCCCAGGTCTGCCTGGGCACCATGACCTGGGGTGAGCAGAACAGCGAAGCCGACGCGCACGCGCAGCTCGACTGTGCGATCGATCGAGGTATCAACTTCATCGATACGGCGGAGATGTATCCGGTACCGCCGAATGGCCAGACGCAAGGCCGTACCGAGAAGTATCTGGGAAGCTGGCTCGCGCGCCGTCCGCGTGACGGCCTCGTGATTGCCACCAAGGTTGCCGGTCCCGGACGCCGCGACTGGATCCGCAACGGCCGCACCGATCTGACGCCCGCCGTCATCGCCGAGGCGGTGGACACCAGCCTCGCCCGATTGCAGATCGACTACATCGACCTCTACCAGATCCACTGGCCGCAGCGCAACGTGCCGATGTTCGGGGCCACCGAGTTCGACCCCGCCAAGGAACGGGGTGGACCATCGATCCGCGACCAGGTGGAGGGCATGACCGCGATGATCAAGGCGGGCAAGATCCGCTGCTACGGTCTGTCCAACGAGACGGCGTGGGGCGTGTGCGAGTTTCGACGGGTGGCAAAGGAGCTCGGGGTCGCGGGCCCGGTCACCATTCAGAACAGCTACAGCCTGGTATCGCGAAACGTCGACAATGACCTTGCCGAAACCCTGTTCCGGGAAAACATGTCGCTGCTGGCCTACAGCCCCCTGGCCGCGGGCATTCTCTCCGGCAAGTACATCGGCGGGGCGCGCCCCGCGGGCGCGCGCTTCACCTTGTTCGATTCGCTCGGCGTGCGCTTTCGGCCGCCCCAGGTTGCCGAGGCGGTCGAAGCGTACGCGGCGCTCGCCAAGCGGCGCGGCTTGACGCTGGTGCAGCTGGCGCTGGGCTACGTGTCGAGCCGCTGGTTTCTGGGGGCGTCCATCATCGGCGCTACGACGATGGCGCAGCTCGAGGAGGACATTGCCGCAGCACAGCTCGACCTGGATGCCGAGACGCTGGCGGAGATTCGCAGGATCCAGGCGCGTTATCCGAATCCAGCGGCCTGAGGCCGCTCACCGCGCGGGTAATCGGTCCGCGCCGCGTCATACCAGCGGCGGCTTCGGCATTCCGGGGGACGCCGCTTCCCTGATTCGCAATCCGTATGCGATTCGTAAGCGTGCGGCGCCGATAATGCGCCGACGCTGCTCAACGTGATGCAGGATTGATCAACCGCTGTGGTCGCGATCCGAGCACGATCCCGGCCTCGCCTCGCCACCGTGCCGCTATGCCCTTTGGTCAGTGGCACCCCACCGTTCGATCCCGTATGCTATCGGCGTGAGCGGGGCTCCCCCGAGGAGACAGCGACGCCTCTGGCGGCTGCCTCCGACGTGGACAACTCGCTCAGATGACCGGAATGCGCGACGATGAAGGATAGGCTCTGGAACAGCCTTATCGCGAGCCTGCGATCAGGGCAGTGTGTGCTCGTGCTCGGCCCGGACCTCCCGGTTGCACCTGAGGCGGCCGGAGCGGGCGCCGACGCGCCGCCAATGAGTGTTCGGGACCTCTTCTGCGAGGACCTCGCCAGGCAACTGACCGAGGAGGAGCAGACGGTCCCCGAGCTGCTGCTGTTCGCCGTCGCGCAGCAGTACGCCGACTTCGAGGAGTTTTCCACCGTCAACCTCAAGAACTACGCGGCGGCGTTCTTCCGCGACTCCGGTCGTCGCCCCGGCTCCCAGCACGGCACGCTCGCCCGGCTTCCTTTCAGCACCATCCTGACAACCTGCCACGACGACCTGTTCGCCAAAGCGCTCAGCGACAACGGCAAGACGCCGTCGCGCTACTGGTACCACTACATGGGCGAGCCGCGCGACAACCGGGAGCTGGCGGCGCCGCCGGAACCGCAGACCCCCGCGCTCTACCACTTGTTGGGCACCTTCGACGAACCGAACTCGCTGGTGCTCACCGAGAACGATCTACTGGATTTCACCATCCACGTGATCTCGGGTCGGCCCAAGCTGCCGGACAGCCTGCGCAGCGCGCTGCGCAACAAGACCTTCCTGTTTTTCGGCTATGGGATCAAGCACTGGTACATCCGCGTGCTGCTGAAGCTCCTGATTCGCTGGCTGGAGCTGTCGGGCGGATCGGTCGCGCTGGAATCCCTGGGCGGACTGGGTGCGCGCGAGCGCGATGAGACCGTGCTGTTCTACAAGCGCGGCACGCGCATCGAGGTCGTCGACATGGAGGCGGGCCAGTTCCTCGACGATCTGTCGCAGCGATTCGAGCGCGCCGGCGGATATCTCGGCCCGACCCGCACACTGCTGCGCCGCCCCCAGGTGTTCATCAGCTACGAGCGCTCCGACACGGAGGTGGCGAGACGGCTCTACGATACGCTGCCCAAGGACAAGCTCGAGCCCTGCCTCGACAGCCAGCTGCTGGGGGCCGGCGAGGACTGGAACTCGGAGCTCGAGCAGAAGATCCGCTCGAGCGACTACTTCCTCGTCCTGAACAGCATGAACCTGGTGGACAAGCAGGTGGGATATGTGAACAAGGAGCTGGCGCTCGCCTTCGACCTTCAGAAGTACCGCCAGCAAGGGGTGAATTTCATCATCCCGCTGCAGGTCGGGGGCCTGCGCGCGGGCGAGGGGCGGGCCGACCTGCAGCCGTTCCATCAGCTTCCCCTGCGCGCCGAGTCCTTCTTCGACGACGTGGCCGAGATCACGCGGCAGATCGGGAGGGATTTTCAAGTGCGGATGCGGCAGTAAGCCATGCAGACGCAGGCGCGAACCCGATATCCTGGCGCGCAGCCGTTTGCGGATGACGCGCTGTCCAGAAAGCTGTTCTTCGGCCGCGAGCAGGAGTCGGTCGCGCTCGCCCATCAGATTCTCGCCAACCGGCTGACGGTGCTGTTTGCCCGCTCGGGCCTGGGTAAGACTTCGCTGCTCAACGCGGGGGTCGCGGAGAAGGTGCGCGCAGAGGGTTTCCTGCCGCTCACCGTACGCGTGAACGACAGCCAGGCCGGCGCGCTGGAATCGATCTATCGAGGGATCGAGACGGCCTGCGCGCGGCCGGGCATCGAGTACGTCGCGGGGGACAAGACCAGCCTGTGGCACTTCTTCAAGTCCGCGCAGTTCTGGTCGCAGGACCTCCTGCTCACCCCCATCCTGATCCTCGATCAGTTCGAAGAGCTGTTCACGCTGCAATCGGACGAACAGCGCAGCGCCTTCCTGGACCAGTTCTCGCACCTGGTTCGCGGGGTGCGCCCGGAGAGCGCGCAGCCGGAGCAAGCGGGGGCCGGCGCGGCGGACTCGGCTTTCAGCGACGCGGCGCCGGCGGTCAAGATCGTCGTGAGCCTGCGCGAGGACTTCCTCGCCTACCTCGAAGAGCTGCTCCGACCGCATCCCCGAGATCCTGGACCAGCGTTTCCGCTTGCTGCCGCTCGCACGCGATGCGGCGTCCAAGGCGCTCGAAGCGCCCGCCGGCATCGAGGACGCGAAGCTTGCAACGCGGCCCTTCCAGATCGCCCCGCAGGCAAGGGACGTGATCCTGACCTTTCTCGAAAAGCGCATGGGCGCATCGACCAAGCGCTCGGCGAACCCCGTCGAACCCTTCCAGCTCCAGCTCATCTGCCAGCACCTGGAGGAGATCGTGCAGACCCTGCAGCGCGGGACGGCAGAGCAGGCCGTGACGATCGGCATGCCGGAGATCGGTGGCGAGTCCAGGCTGCGCAAGATTCTCAAGGATTTCTACAAGCGGCAGGTGGCGGCCGTGCCGTATTTTCTGCAGCGCAAGGGTGTGCGGCGGCTGTGCAGCGAGTTTCTGATCAACCCCCAGGGTCGCCGCCTGCGGATGGAGGAGTCCGAGATCCAGCGGCTGACCGGCGTCAAGCCGCAAACGCTCGGCACCCTGGTGAATCGCAGGCTTCTGCGCCGGGATCAGAGCGCCGACGGCAACTACTACGAGCTCAGCCACGACTCTCTGGTCATGCCGGTGATGGATTCCAGGCGCATGTGGTTCTGGCTGCGTGCGGCATTGGCGGGGTTGCTGACGCTGGTCGGGGTAATTCTGGCCCTTTTTTTCGCGGCCGGGATCTGGGGCATTCTTGCGGAATTGAAGCCGTTCGACTGGAGCAGCGGTGGCGAGCTCCTCCTCGGGGTCATCGTCGTCGCGCTGCTCGCGGCAACCCTGTGGCTCATCGTCCGCTGGGGTGTGCGTAACTTCCGCGAGTTCAGGGAGATGGTGGGCCGCTCCCGGATCTGACCCGCGGAGACGACGGTGAATGGAACATGGGACGCCGCAGCCGGCGAAGGGCGAGGCCGGCCACCATCGCGGTCGGGACCAGGCGAGGTTTCATTGCAATCCCTTGATACTGGCAACCTTGATGACCTTGCTCCACTTCGCGGCTTCCTCCCGCAGGAAGGCGGCGAACTGCTCGGGTGAGTCGCCTACTGGATCGGAGCCTTCCGCCTTCAAGTGCTCGATGAGTTCGGGGGAGTGGATGACTTTCAAGACATCCGCATTGATCCTGGCGATGACGTCCTTCGGCGTGCGCGCCGGCGCGCTGAGTCCGTTCCATGCCAGCGCTTGGAACCCTTTCAATCCCAGTTCGTCGAGCGTGGGAATGCCGGGCAGCGCGCCGCTGCGCGTGAGACTCGTCACCGCGAGCGGACGCAGCTTCCCGGCCTTGATGAGCGGCAGGGCAGACGTGAGGCCGTTGAACACAACGTCCACGTGACCCCCGACGAGATCGGTGAGCGCCGGCGCATTGCCCTTGTAGGGGACGTGCACCATCCTCACGCCGGCCATGACGTTGAACAGTTCTCCGGTGAGGTGATTGGAGCCGCCGCTGCCCGCGGAGCCGAAGTTGAGCGCGCCGGGCCTGGCTTTGGCGAGCGCGATCAGCTCCTGGATCGATTTCGCCGGCAGGCTCGGATTGACGACCACCACCAGCGGCGTCGTGTTGATCAGCGTGATCGGTTCGAAGTCTTTGGCGGGATCGTAGGGAAGTTTGTCGATCAGGCTCGGCACGATGGTGAAAGAGGCCGGCGTCATCAGCAGCGTGTAACCGTCCGGCGCCGACTTGGCGACGACGTCGGTGCCGATGATCGTGCCGCCGCCGGGACGGTTGTCGATCACGACCGGCTGGCCCCACATTTCGCTCAGCTTTTGGCCGATCGTGCGGCCGATGATGTCGGTGCTGCCGCCGGCGGGGAACGGCACGACCAGTCGCACCGCCTTGCTGGGGAATGGTTGCGCTTGTGCCGCAAGGGCCGCGAGCAGCAGGCCGCAGAGCGCGATCAGTTTCAGTCTCGTCCCTCCCGGCCTGTCTCAGCCAAGGTCTTCATCCGCGCCTGGCCGGACTTCCTTGAGCACGATCAGCGCGTCGGCGGCGATCACCCCGCTCTCCCCCACGAACAGAGGGTTCACGTCGATCTCGGCGATGCGGTCCGCGTGGTCGGCGATCAACCAGGAGACCCGCGCCAGCGTGTCGGCGAGCGCGGCGAGGTCGGGCGCGGGGCGCCCGCGGTAGCCGTGGAGCAACGCCGCACCTTTGATCTCGGAGATCATCTCGCGCGCTGTTTCGGCGTCGAAGGGCGCAAAGCGGTGGGTGACGTCCTCGAGGAGCTCGGTGTAGATGCCGCCGAGACCGAAAGTGACGGTCGGACCGAAGCAGCGATCGTTCGACTGCCCCGACGATGACTTCGAGGCCCGAGGCCATCTCCTGGACCAGGATGCCTTCGATGCGCGCGTCGGGCTTGTGCTGGCTTATTGCAGCGACCATGTCCAGCGCAGCCTGCTTGATGCCGGCGAGGCTGGATATCCCCAGCCGCACGGCACCCGCTTCGGTCTTGTGCGGCAGGTCCGGCGACTCGATTTTGACGGCGACCGGGAAGGCGACCGGCGCCGATTCGAGCTTGTCTACTTCGGAGAGCGTCAGCAAGACTTCGTTGACCACCGGCACGCCGTAGCGTTTCAGGAGCTCCTTGCTGCGGTGCTCACCCAGCGTTCGCGCGCCGAGTGGCAGGGGAGCGGCTGGCCGGCGACCACGCGCTCGAGCGGGCGCCCACCGTGTTGCTGGAAGGCGCGACGCCTCCGCGCGAAGTCGGTCAGGGCGGCCAGCGCACGAGCCGCGCGGCCGGCGCCCAGCATGCAGGGCACGCCGTTGCGCTCGAGGTAGGCCAGAACATCGCCGTTGTCGTCTGGCGCGCTCGGCCAGTTGAGGATGACGGGCTTGGCAACGCTGCTGCAGCATCTCGACGAGGTTCTCGGACCACGGCCGGGCCGCCCTGCCGCGCGGTACGCGCGCCAGCACCTGGTCGATGTTGGGATCGGCGAGCACCAGGCGGATGGCCTCGCCGTAGGAGGCGAAGTTGTCGTTGTAGCCGTGCGCGGTGGCATCCACCGGGTTGTTGAACGACGCGAACGCCACCAATGTCTTGCGCAGCTCCCGGGTGGTGGTCCCGAGAAGGGGCGGCAACGCGAGGCCGTGCTCGATGCAGCGGTCGGCGAGCAGCACGCCGGCGCCGCCCGACAGCGTAAGCACCCCCACGCGGTTGCCGGCCGGGAGCTTGCGGATCAGAAACGCCTTGGCGATGTCGATCAGTTCGTCCACGTCGCGGATCTCGACCATGCCGCCGTGCTTGAACGCGGCCTGGTAGAGGCCATAGCCCGACGTCATCCGCGCGGAATGGGAAGTCGCCGCCTGGCTGCCGACATCGGTGTTGCCGATCTTCCACGCCAGTATCGGCTTGCCGAGCTCGAGCGCCCGCTCGCCGATCTCGATCAGGCGGCGGCCGTCGTCGATGCCTTCCATGAAGGCAACGATGATCTCCACCTCCGGGCGCTCGATCAAGTCGGCGACCCAGTCGAGCAGGCTGAGATCGGCCTCGTTGCCGGACGAAATGGCGTAGTTGCAGCCGACGCCGTAGTAGGCGGCCATGGCGACGACGCCGAAACCGAAGCCGCCGCTCTGGGTGACCATCGCCATCGGTCCGGGCTTGAGCGTCTTGAGCTGCGCCGTGCCGCCGAATCCGATGCGGGCCTTGTCCTTCAAGTTGAGGATGCCGAGGCAGTTGGGTCCCACGATCCGCACATTGGCCCTGCGCGCCGTCGCGATCAGGTTCGCCTGCAAAGACTTCCCCTCTTCGCCGACTTCGCTGAAGCCGCCGGCCAGCACGAGCGCGAACGGGATCCCGGCCTTCCCGCACTGCTCGATGGCGCCCGCCACTCGCTCCGCGGACAGCGCGATCAGGGCCACATCGCACGGTTGCGGCACCGACAGCAGATCGGGATAGCAGGTGAGGCCCTTGATGTCGCCGTACTTCGGATTGACCGGGTAGATCCTGCCGGTGTAGCCGAAGTCGGTGAGCAGACTCAGCCCCTGGCCGCCAATGCGACCGGGGTCGTTCGATACGCCGACCACCGCGACCCCGCGCGGGTTCAGAAACCGCGAGAGGTCGGTGCGGGATGGTGCGGCTGGCCCAGCTGTCATGACCGCGGGTTGAGTATTGCTTACTTGCCCAGGAACTTGGCCGGGCGCTTCTCCTTGAACGCGTCCACCCCTTCCTTGTGGTCGTGGGTGAGCCGCGCCAGGCCGGAAGCGAGCGTTTCCATCTCCATCAACTGCTCGAGCGTCGGCACGTACATGCAGCGGAACATCTTCTTCGCGAGCGCCAGCGCGTAGGTCGCCGATTCCGCCATCTCCTTCGCCAGTGCAAGCGCTTCGGTTTCCAGTTTCTGGTCGGGCACCACCCGCATCACCAGGCCCAGCTCGAGCGCCTCATCGGCGGGCACGACGCGCGCGGTAAAGACCAGGTCTTTTGCCTGCGCGATCCCGAGGTACTGCGTGAGGAAGAACACCGCGCCGCCGTCGGGCACTACGCCCACCTTCTTGAATGCCATCGAGAACTTCGTGGTATCCGAGGCGACAACCAGGTCGCAGGCGAGCGCGAGCGCGGTGCCGATGCCGTAGACCGGTCCGCGGACGGCGGCGATCACGGGTTTGTCCAGGTTGTAGAGAGCGAGCACGGTGCGGTGGCGGTGCCTGGAGCGGGCGCTTGCAGACGCGAGGTCGGAGCTCGCCATTGCCGTAACGTCGCCCCCCGAGCAAAAGGCGCGCCCCGCGCCGGTGAGGATCACGGCGCGGATCTCGTCGTCCGCCGCGATCCTCGCGAGGTGCCCGTAGAGCGCATCCCACATCGGGTCGGCCATGGCGTTCAACCGGTCCGGGCGGTTCAGGGTCAAGACAGCGACGCTCGCGTCCTGTTCGAAGCCAACGCTCATGCTCCCGAGCCTCTCGATCTGCGGATTGAAGAACGGTGATACTGCAAGGACTCACCAGCGGGTTCACCGCTCACTGTCATATCGAATCCCAGGGGAACACGTCCGCGGTGCGGTCGAGCGGGAAGAACCAGCTCTTGAGCGCCGGCAGCATGTGCTCGGCGCAGGTCTGCGGCGTCCAGCCTTCCGCCCGATGGATGCCGCGGAGCGGCCGCGACTGGCTCATGAGAAAGATCTCGTTCTTGCGCACCGCGAACACCTGGCCGGTCACGTCCTGGGCCGCATCGCTGGCGAGGAACACTGCGAGCGGCGCGTTGAGCTCGGGCGTGACCTGCTTGCGCTGCTCGATGCGCCTGGCCGCCGCCGGGTCGCTCAGTGGGATGGAGGCGGTCATGCGCGTCCACGCCACCGGCGCAATGCAGTTGGAACGCACGTTGAAGCGCTGCATGTCGATCGAGATGTTCTTCGACAACCCGACCAGGCCGAGCTTGGCCGCCCCGTAGTTGACCTGGCCCACGGCGCCGATCAGGCCCGCGGTCGAAGTCATCTGCACGAAGCTGCCGGATTCCTGCTTGCGGAAGTGTTCGGCGGCGTGACGGCAGGTATTGAACGCGCCTTTCAGCATGACCTCCACCACCGAGTCCCAGTCGTCCTCGCTCATCTTGTGAAAGATCACATCGCGCAGGATGCCGGCGTTGTTGACCACGCAGTCGATGCGCCCGTAGGTGTCCACTGCGCATTGGATGATCTTTCCCGCCGAGGCGAACTCGGCGACGCTGTCGGAATTGGCGATCGCTTCACCACCGACCTCTTTGATCTCGGTGGCGACCTCGTGCGCCGGCGCCTCGTCGCGGCCCTCGCCGGCGAGCGACACGCCGATGTCGTTCACCACGACCTTGGCGCCTTCCTTCGCCATGAGCTTCGCGATCGCAGCGCCGATGCCGCGCCCCGCGCCAGTCACCACCACCACCTTTCCCACCATCATCCCGACTCGCGCCACCCGTCAGTCCTTGTGTGTCCGTCTTGCGAGGCCCTGATCAGCGAATCTCTGCCCTGCCATTGTCGAGCACAGTCGCCCCGCGCGCCGCAACGGTGGAGCGGAACGACACCAGCTTGCCGTCGCGCCACATTTCGGTGCGGATCGTCTCGCCAGGATAGGCCGGTGCGCAGAACCGCCCCTGCATGGAAACCAAACGCAACGGGTCGTAGCCGCACAGCGTCTTCAGGATCGCGTGGCCCGCGATGCTGAACGTGCAGCGCCCGTGCAGAATCGGCATTTTGAACCCGGCTCTCTTCGCGTAAGCGGGATCGGCGTGCAGCGGGTTCGCGTCGCCGGACAAACGGTAGATCAGCGCTGCCTGGGGCAAGGTGGGGAGGTCGCACACATGCTGCGCGGGTGCGCCGGGGATGCTGTGCGGCGTGCTGACCGGCCCAGCGGGACCGCCGAAACCTCCGTCCGCGCGGCAGAAGGTGGTGGAAGTCAGCGTGCAGATGACCTCGCCGCTCGCTTTGTCGCGCACTGTGCCGTCGGTCATCACCAGCGCGCCCTTGTCCTTGCCCTTGTCCACGACCCCGCTGACGCGCGTCTTGCCGAGAACATCGCCTTCCACCGGCAGCGGCTTCAGGATGCGAAAGCCCTGCTCGCCGTGCACGACGTGACTGCGCGTGATGCCGGTATCGGGATGCGCGTGCCACGGCCCGGGATAGCCGAGGATGATCGCCATCGTCGGCAGCGCCAGCAGGCCGTCCTCGTATACGAAGCGGAGCTGATCGCTATCGGAAGGGTCGGCGCCGAGCCCCACACCAAGCGCGTACAGGATGGTGTCGCGCCGAGTGAGGCGCTGCTCGACCTCGGGAATCTGCCAGTCGACGAGCTTCTCGTAGTTGATGGCCACTCGACTCGTCCTTACACGGTCGACGGACGCGGGCGGTGCCCGGTTCGATGCCGGGGGCCTTGCATTGCTCACCGACCCTGCGGATAGGAATTCCCACCATACCACACCGCCGGGCGCGGCCTCCGTGCAAACCGCTCGAGCGGGCGCAGCGCCTCGCCGGCCCGCGTGCTATGGTCATTCCTGGCCAGAATGATCCGGCTCGTTCGCAGCTTGCTCGCCTCGTGGCGAAGCGTTTGCTCGCGGCCCCAGGCCCCGGCATGCAGGGAAGTGGTACCCTCGGGGCGGAAACTCGAATCATCGTCAAACCTGCAGCGGAAGGGGATCGGGAGTGGCCGGCGGTTTGGAGCACTCCCTCTCCCCTCGCGGGAGAGGGCGCGCTGGAGCGCGGAGCAGGGGCCCCGCTTGCGGGGATGCGACCGCGAAGGCGCGCGTGGCCCTCGACCGTGCGTGCGACGGCTCCACTCTCCCCTCGCGGGAGAGGGCGGGGGAGAGGGGGCGTTGTTTCTCGAGAGCGCGCAAGCTTTCGTTGGCACCCTTCTGGCGGCCCCAGCAACCGGGCACTGAGCCTCGCGATCGGCAATGCGCTTACTCGACCACGTATCGATAACCGTGCGGGATCTGCAGCGGGCGCGGCCCTTCTACGAAGCCGTGATGGCGGCGCTGGGGATTCCGAAGGTCAACGATCGCGCCGACGCTATCGGCTTCGGCCAGCGCAACCGCGAGAACGACGACGCGCACACCTATTTGAGCGTCTTTCAGTCCTCCGCCGCCACGCCTGATCCGCGGCGCCACTGGTGCTTCCGGGCGGGCTCCGTGGAGCAAGTGCGGGCATTTTTCCAGGCCGGCATCGATGCCGGCGGCAGCGCCGACGGCGAACCGGGATTGCGTCCTCATTATCACCCAGGCTATTTCGCCGCCTTTCTCAAGGACCCCGAGGGGAATCGGATCGAAGCCGTGTTCCACAACGGCAGCGGTGCAAACCGCATGACCCTTGGGACCGTCGCGCAGATCAAGCTGGGATTGATCGGCATGGGGATCGGCCGATCCCGCGCACCCGAGCTCCATCGTCTCGCCGGGCAGCTCTGCGGGATCACCGTCACCTACGATCTGATCGCGCTGCAGTCCGGGCTGCCGGGTGAGTTCGACAGCGCGCTGTCGGCCTGTAGCTCGCGCGGGTATCGCGGGGTCAACGTCACCCATCCGTTCAAGGAACGGGCGGCGCAGGTAGTCGATGGCGCTCCCGAGCAGGTGCGGCGACTGGGTGCGGTGAACACCATCCGTTTCGACACCGGACCGGGCACGCAGGGTTTCAATACCGACTACACTGGATTCAAGCGCGCCTTCCAATCGCGCTTCTCCGGCCGCGCCCCCGGTACCGTCGCGATCACCGGCACCGGCGGCGTCGGCCGGGCCATCGCGTTCGGACTGGCGGATCTGGGCGCCAGCGAGCTGCGCCTGTTCGATCAGGACGGGCCAAGATGCGAACGGCTCGCCCTCGCGTTGCGGGGTCACGCGGAAGTGCGCGTGACGCTGTGCAAGAGCGTGGAGGAGGCCGCCACCGGCGCGGACGGGCTCGTCAATGCCACGCCCGTGGGGATGTATCAGCATCCAGGGACCCCGATGCCCAGGGCCATGATCGGGACTCAATCGTGGGCGTTCGACGCGGTGTATACGCCGGCCCGGACGCGCTTTCTGCAGGATGCGATGGATGCAGGGCTGGAGCTGCTGAGCGGCTACGAGCTGTTCTTCTATCAGGGCGTCGACGCGTTCGAGGTGTTCACAGGGCTGCGCGTGGACGAAGCGGGGCTTCGCGAAGCACTGCGCCGTTCGCGCCAGGATTCGTGACAGCGGCCCGCGCAGCTGCACCCGATTGGCGCTCCGCCGCCAATCGCGGCAGAATTGTGCTTGTCCAGCACCCGCGCGTCTTGATCGCCAGGGCCGTCCCTCACGGAGGAGCAATGTGCTCACGGCGGGCGACCTCGCGGGCGAGCTGGCCTTCCTCGACTCGCGGCCCCGCTACGCCGCGCTGGTCGCCCTGGGGCCGACCAAGCTGTTCAGCCTGCAGCGCACAAGCCTTGCGCTGCATTTCGCTGGGGATTGGAGCCGCGCCTGACCAGGGCCCACCCTGAGCTGAGGCTGTCACCGCGCAAGCGGTTGAGGGCTTTATGTTGCGCTGCGCTTGTGCTGCTCCGGGAGGCGCTTGACAGCGGCATGCGCGGGGCGTAATAGGGACGGCGGAGGGAACGCACATCCTCCTGAGAGAACAACCCATTCAAGGAAGGAGACCGAGCATGAAACGCAGTATGCAGTTCGCAGCAATCTCCGCCGTCGGGATCGCGCTGTTCGCCGGCAGCGCCTTCGCGCAGATGAAAAACAACCCGGTCGACGAGAAGTGGTGGCCCGGCGAGCTGGGTGCCAGCGACGAGATGGGCGGGGCCGGTTACATCACCGATCAGAAACGCCTCGAGGCCGCCAAGCTGGTGAAGAAGGGCAAGATGGCGCTGCTGGGCATGCCCTACAGCAACCACATGCCGCTGGTGCCGGGGCGCACCTTCGCCCTGAGCATTCCCAGCGGCGGGACCACGACCCATGGGCCGCTGAACTGGCCTGGCGACAGCTTCGATCAGACCTTCTACGATGAGCTGGTCATCGCCGAGATCGGCCAGGTCGGCACCCAGTGGGACGGTCTGGCGCACCCGTCGATCCGCGTCACGGGCGCACCCGGTTGGAAGGACGGTGACTATTTCTACAACGGCGTGCGCTCGCAGGACGTGGGCACGGCACGGGGTTTCCGCAAGATGGGCACCGAGAAGGCGGGTGGCTTCTTCACTCGCGGGATCCTGATCGACGTCGCGGCGCTGAAGGGCGTGGCGCGGCTGCCGAAGGGGTATGCCATCACCATGGAGGACTACCGTGCAGCGCTGCAGCGCCAGGGCATCCAGGATGCCGGGCGCGGCGACGTGGTGCTGATCCGCACCGGCTGGAACAGCCTGTGGAAGACCAATCACCTCGGCCGGCCGGCCGGCGAGAAGGTCAAGCCCGACGACCAGATGGTGAAGGACATCGCGGAGTTCGGCTCCGGTGAGCCGGGTCCGTCACCGGAAGTGTGCGAGCATTTGGCCAGCAAGCGCATCGCGATGATCGGCTCGGACACCTGGGGCTTGGAGCCGTATGACTTCGCCAAAGGCGTGCCCGAGCAGTTCGCCTACTGCCACATGAACCTGATCGTTCGCCGCGGCATCAGCAACTTCGAGAATCTCGATCTCGACCAGCTGTCGGCCGAGGGTGGCAACGAATTCCTGTTCGCGTGGGCACCGCTCAAGCTGGTGGGCGCGACCGGCTCGCCCGGTAATCCGGTAGCGGCCTGGTAGTCGGACAGACTTTCTCTTTCCCTGCCGGCGTCGGACGACGCCGGCTTTTTTTCGCTCCCCTCCAGATCTCGGGATGAGGCCATCATTGGGTTTGTATCCAGGGACGCAGTGCCTCGCTATGTACGGTTACGACCTGTTCCTTGCAGCCGCACGATCATGCTCAAGCAGATAAATGCAGGCGTCCTCAGCGTCGCCTACGAGGAGACCGGCGCTGCCGCCGGCACACCGGTGCTGCTCCTGCACGGCTTTCCCTACGACGTGCACGCCTACGACGAGGTGGCACCCATCCTTGCCTCCGGCGGATGCCGGGTGATCACGCCCTATCTGCGCGGGTACGGGCCGACTCGCTTTCTGTCGCCCGACACGCCGCGTTCAGGCCAGCAGGCGGTGCTGGCAAGCGACCTGCTGGCTCTGATGGATGCCCTTGGGATCGCGCGCGCCGTGCTGGCGGGCTACGACTGGGGCGGGCGTGCCGCCTGCATCGCGGCGGCCCTGTGGCCCGAGCGGGTGCGCGGGCTGGTGACGGGTGTCGGCTACAACATCCAGGACATCGCCGGCGCGAGCAGGCCGCAGCCGCCCGAGAACGAGTTTCGCCACTGGTACCAGTACTACTTCCACGGCGAGCGGGGCCGCGCCGGCCTCGAGCAGAATCGGCGTGAGCTGAGCAGGCTCCTGTGGAAGCTGTGGTCCCCCAACTGGCGCTTCGACGATGCGACCTTCGAGCGCACCGCGGCGTCGTTCGACAACCCCGACTTCGTCGCGGTCGTGATCCACTCGTATCGCCATCGCTTCGGACTGGTGCCCGGCGATCCGGCTGTCGAGGATATCGAGCGTCGGCTGGCAGCGCAGCCGCGCATCACGGTGCCCTCGATCGCACTGGATGGCGGCGGTGACGGCGTCATGCCGCTGGGCGGATCGCAGCGTCACGACCGGTTTTTCGCCGCGCAATACGAGCGCCGCGTGATCCCCCTGGTGGGCCACAACCTGCCTCAGGAAGCGCCGCAGGAGTTCGCCGCCGCGGTGTCAGCGCTGGTGTGACCGGTCCTGCAGCTCGCTGGGAGTGCCGCGGTGAAGCGTCGCCAGGCAGCGCCACCTGTGTCGCGGGGCGGGCATGGAAGTCAGGGGCCAGCGCAGACGCACCGCGGCGCACGCGCAACCACGACTGGCATGGGGCATGCATCTTCATTGCCCTCCGCTCCCGCGACGAGGTTTTCCTGTCCATGATCGCCCGGCTCATCTATCTCGCGTCCTGCTGGCCAGCGCGCTGCTGGTGGGGCTTGGCATGTACTACCAGTACGCCTTGCACCTGCAGCCTTGCGCCCCGCAGGTGCTGGTGCGCTACGCACTGGTTTTCGCCGCGCTGTTCGCCCTGATCGCGGTGGCGATCAACGCCGGCAAGGCGCTACGCATCGCGATGAGCGTGTGTATCGGTGTGGTGTCTGTCCTCGGTGCGGTGCTGGCCGCATACCAGTCCTGGCCACGCTACGTTCCATTGAACTTCGCGGCCATCGGCGTGAACCTCGAGTCGACCGTGCGCGCGCTTCCGCTTGCCGATGTACTGCCGCGTTTCTTCCTGAGCGCGGGTGGCTGCGACGGCGCACGCTGGAAGATCGTCGGCATCGCCGCCTCGGAGTGGACCTTCTTCGCCTTCCTGTTGTTCATGGTGGCGGCGTACATCGCCGCACGGCGGGACTGAAGACCCGGTGGACTGCAATACCTGATCCGGTCGTACCCATCACCACCCTCTCCCGCAACGGCAGAGCGACGTACCAGCCGGACGCGGCGCCCCCGGCGGCGGCGCCGATTGCCGGTGCCGACGATATACTGCCGAGCGAAGCATCGCCGGGCTGACTCGGGCATTCGAGCTGCGCCCCGGCCCGCTGCCAGAGCCACAAGGTTCCCTGCGGCGCGGCTGCCCGCCGGGCCGGGGTGAATCGCCTCCTGCGGAGATCCCATCATGCAACGCAGTGAATCACGCATCCTGACCACGCATACCGGAAGCCTGCCGCGGCCCGCGCCGCTGGTGGAGCTGCAACTGCGCAGGAGCCGGGGCGAACCGGTGGAACCGGCTGCACTCGGGGAGGCGGTGCGGCACGCGACCAGGCGCAGCATCGCTCGCCAGCTCGAGTGCGGAATCGACGTCGGCAACGACGGCGAGCAGCCGCGGGAGAGCTTCTTCACCTACGTCCGCTACCGCATGAGCGGCTTCGGCGGCGAAAGCCAGCGGCCGGCGGTGCAGGACGTGGCGGCCTTCCCGACCTTCGCCGAGCTGTTCCAGCCGAGGGCGCAGAAGAGCCTCCTCACATCTCCGCCGCGCGCCGTCGGCGAGGTGCGCTACACGAATCGCGCGCTTCTCGAGACCGAGCTGCACGACTACGAACGCGCGCTGAGCGAGCAAGCGGGCCGGTTCGGCGAATCGTTCTGGACCGCGCCATCTCCCGGCATCATCGCGTGCGCAATGCAGAACGACTACTACGGCTCGCTCGCCGAGTACGTGGACGCCGTGGCCGAGGCGTTGCGCACCGAGTACGAGGCGATCGTGGCGCGTGGGATGGTGCTGCAGATCGACGGCCCCGACCTGGCGATGGAGCGGCACCGCCTGTTCGCCGACCGCCCGCTTCGCGAGTTCCTGGATTTCGTCGACGTGACGGTGGCGGCTCTCAACCGAGCGCTGCGCAACGTGCCGCCGGAGCGCGTACGGCTGCACGTATGCTGGGGCAACTACGAGGGGCCGCACATCTTCGACGTGCCGCTCGAGGACCTGGCACCCCATCTGTACGCCGCCCGCGTGGGCGGGCTGGTCCTGTCCATGGCCAACCCGCGCCACGCGCACGAGCATCGCATCCTGGCGAAGAGCCCGCCGCCGCGCGACTGGACGATCGTGGCGGGCGTCATCGATACCACCACCAACTACGTCGAGCATCCCGAGGTGGTTGCCGACCGCATCGAGCACGCCGCCCGCGCGGTCGGCGACCCGCACCGCATCCTCGCCGGCACCGATTGCGGATTCGACACCTCCACGGGGCTGGGCAAGGTTGCCGAGGAAGTGGTGTGGGAGAAGCTGCGCGCGCTGCGCGCGGGTGCGGAGCTGGCTACGCGCCGGCTGCTCTAGCCAGGACACAGTCCTGCATTGTCGTTCCCGCGCATGCGGGAACCCAGACTCCTCGAGTGCTCTTGGATCCCGCCTGCGCGGGGATGACGGCTGGGGGTGAAGCGCCGGCGGGCCCAGGAATCGCTTGCACTTTGTCGCGGGGCTCGGCTCTGACGGCCAGGCCTGAGCACTAACTAGCTGATTTATAATGGTGGGACGTGTCCCACCATCGTGCCGTCCCAAGTCGTGGTTGCGGTCCCAACATCCGCTGGGCTAACGTGCCCTCGGGACTCGGAGGTAGCGCATGGACATGCTCGCAGAGCCGGCCGGCGCGCTGCTCGACAGCATCGCGCAGTTCTGCCAGCGCAACGGCATCGCGGAGTCGACCTTCGGCCGCCGCGCGGTGAACGACGGCAAGTTCGTCGCACGCCTGCGCGACGGCGCCCGCATCACGCCGGAGACGCTGCAGCGTGTCAGCACCTTCATGGGCCGCTTCGGTGTCACCGCGCCGACCACCCCTCCAGAGCTGCGTCGGCTCATCCGCGTCGGGGGCGCAGCGGCGCCGATGGTCGAGCGCCTTACGGGTGCAGCCGCACCGTCGCGCAACTTCCGTTTCTTCGACAACCGCCAGAAGTACCTGCTGTTCGTCAACACCTGCAGCGAGAAGACCGTCATTGCGCGGCGGGTCGGCATGGAACTGGCCCACATCCACCCGCGGCCGCCCGCCGTGCGCGTATTCGATGCCGGCATGGGCGACGGCACGGTGCTCACGCGGGTGATGCGGGAGATGCACCGGCGCTTCCCGACCATGCCGTTCTACTTCGTCGCCAAGGAGATCAGCCTCGAGGACGTGCGGCTGTCGCTGGAGAAGATGGCCGATCGCTTCTTCGAGCATCCGTCCACCGTGCTGGTGGTCACCAACATGTACTACACCGAGGCGCCCTGGCTCACGCCGAAGTCGGTGCGCGCGGCGACCTCCCTGCTCTGGCACGAGGTCGGGCTCACCGGCACGACCTCGCACGAGTTCAGCGAGCAGATCGCGAACCTGGAACCGTTCCTGACCAAGAACTGGCAGGCGCGCCACAGCCCCACCAGCGGCAATCCGATCTACGAGCGGCCGGTCGTGCTGGTGATCTATCGCGACGACTTCCGCTTCCTGCTCGACGATGTGATCCCGCGCCAGGGCCCCGCGCGCGCCGACTACGATCTGGTGATCGCCTCGCAGCCCTACCGCGCCCGCGTGCCGGTCGAGTTCAAGGCCTCCAAAGTCGTCGGGCCGCTGGCCCGCGCGCTCGGGCCGGGGGGCAGGCTGCTGGGCATCCACTCCTACGGGCGCGATCCCGGTCTGGAGATCGTCCGCCGCCTGTGGCCGGACGAGAATCCCTTCACAGCCGGGCGTCACGACATCCTGCGCGCCGTGCGCACCGAGCTCGGCAAAGAGGGCCGCCACTACAACTTGAACGCCTACGCCGACTCGCGCGCGGTGTTCCGCTACGACATGCATACGCTGCCCACCGAGATCACCGAGAGCATCGGCACCTCGACCATCTTCGCCGCCTGGAACGCGGCAGTGTACGTGGCCCAGATCGACGACGAGCGTCTGGCCGAAGCGATCGGCAGCCGTCAGTACCTCGACGCTACCCGCGACGTGCTGCAGACGCACGGCTGCCTGTGGTTCCTGGATGAATCCTATGTCGTCTCGCGCAAGAGAGGCTGAAGCGATGAGCGTTGCCCTGGCCAAAGAACCGTATGCAGCCCCCACGACAGAGCTGGCGGCCTGTGCCGCCGACCTGGTGGCCTGCGGCTCCCTGGAAATGAGTCCGGACCGCGTGAGCGACGTGCGCACGGTGGCCGCGCTCTTGCCCGTGGGAACGAAGGTCTATGTCAACCATCTCCCGCGCCACGCACTGGCCGGCTCGCTCCCAGCGCTCAACGCGTTGCGCGAAGCCGGGCTGGAGCCGGTGCCGCACGTGGCCGCCCGTCGCGTGCTCTCGCGGCCGGAGCTGCGTTCGTTCCTCGAGCGCGCCGTCGGCGAGGCAGGGGTCAACAAGGTGCTGTTGATCGGGGGCGACGATGGGCAGGCCCGCGGTCCCTTCGCGGACGCAGCCGCCGTTCTGCGCGACGGCGTTGTCACCGAATGCGGTGTGCGCGAGGTCGGCCTTCCGGGCTACCCGGAGGGCCATCCCCGCATCGCGGCTGCGGTGCTGGAGCAGGCGTTGGAGGACAAGCTCACGCTCGCCGCCCAACAAGGACTGGGCACCTACATGGTCACCCAGTTTTCGTTCGCCCCGGCGCGCGTGATCGAGTTTTGCACCCGCATGGCGCGCGAGCGGTCCACGCTGCCCTTGTACGTGGGCCTGGCGGGCCCGACCGAGCCTCGCACGTTGCTGCGATTTGCGCAGCGTTGCGGCGTCAGTGCATCGCTGCGCGCGCTCAAGGACCAGGGCATGGGCGCCGTCCGGCTGGTCACCCACACCGATCCCGGCGAGCAGCTCGCGGCGGTGGCCCGCTATTGTCTGGGTCACACGTCGTGCAACGTGGTGGGCGTGCACTTGTTCAGCTTCGGCGGTGCCGCGCAGGCCGCCGGGTGGATGCAGTCGCTCCTCGCTTCGCGTCCGTAGCGCTCTCCTGGTGATCCGGAGAGATGCAGAGGGCGCAGAGAAATCTGCGCTGACTGGTCTTTGCCCCGCGCCTCGATCCCCGCAGGTGCCGTTGAGCTCGCCCTGCTCGGCAGCAAGGCTTGCCCCACGGTTAAGCAGCGAAGACCCGGGATTGCGGAGTTCGAGACTCAATCACATCCTTCAGCAGCATCCCGTGGGGAGCGCTAGGGGGCGTCTGCAAGCTGCAATTTCGGGCCCTCGGGAAATAACGACTACTGCCACTGTTGCAATTCCCAGAAGCCATGATCAACTCAGCGACCTTACCCCAGCTGAGTACACTGCACTCGTCACTCAGATCCTTGTCAAAGCCGAGGACAGTTCACGCGTATCTACTCGCCCCCTCACCCCCACCCTCTCCCGCGAGGGGCATAGCGTTAACTTCAGGACTCCTGACATACCCGGGATAGGCCTGTGAATTTGCTGGACTTCTCTGAGAGGGTGCGTAATAATTTATGCATCCTCGATTGGAGATCACCCATGCCGACCCAGTTGCACTTGCCGACGCAGCCCGGTGGTGCCGAATCGATTAATGCCGTGCTCGCGATCGTGCGCGAGGGCAATGAGGTCGCCTACTTTGCCTCGGGTGTGCCGGTGTTCGTGCATGGCAAGGACGATGCGGTGGGCCGGCGCCTGGCGGCCGCGCAGATGATCGAGCTGGGCCTGGCGCGCCAGGACGAGCTCAGCGCCGCTTTGCAGCTCGATCGCAGCACGCTGTACCGCCAGAGCCGCAAGGTCAAGGCCGAGGGCGTGCTCGGAGTGGTGGAGGGCAAGCGCGGGCCGCGCGGCCCGCATCGCTTCAGCGCCGACAAGCGCGCGCGCGCGCAGGAGCTGCTGGCACAGGGCGTGTCGATGCGTCAGACCGCCCAGCAGGTGGGCGTGAGCGAAGGCACGATTCGCCGTGCGTGGGGGCGCGGTGAACTCGGTGGCGCTCAGGCGAGCGCGCTGCCCGGGTCTAGTGAGCGAAGCCGGCGCGACGCAAGCTGCACGGCCGGAGTGGCGGTGCAGCGGCACACCGAGCGAGCGCTGGCGCGCATGGGGCGGTTGAGTGAAGCGGCCCCGCGCTTTGTGGCCGCCGAAGCGGTGCGCTATGGCGGGGCGTTGCTCGCGCTGCCGGCGCTGTTGGCGCTGGGGCTGCTGGAGGCCGGTGAGCACACGTACGGGTCGCTCAAGAACGGCTTCTATGGGCTGCGCGCCACGCTGTTGATCCTGGCCTTCATGGCGCTGCTGCGCCTTCGCGCGCCCGAGCAGTTGCAGGGACATCCACCAGGAGAACTGGGCCTGCTGCTGGGGTTGGATCGAGCCCCTGAGGTCAAGACCCTGCGGCGCAAGCTGTGGGAGTTGGTCGCGCGCAAGCAGGCTACGCATTTCAGCCAGCATCTGGCGCAGCGCTGGGTGCGCGAGAACGCCGAGGCCGTGGGGCTGCTCTACGTCGATGGCCACGTGCGCCCGTATCACGGCAGCACGCACACGCTGCCCAAGGCGTGGGTGGCGCGGCGCCGCTTGTGCATGCCGGCCACCACCGATATGTGGGTGAACCAGCAGGACGCGCAGCCGCTGTTTGTGGTGACCGCTGCGGCCAATGACGATCTGCTGGGGATGCTGCGCCGGGAGATCCTGCCCGAGGTGCGGCGGCTGATAGGCGAGCGGCGCGTGACGATGGTCTTCGATCGCGAGGGCTGGAGTCCGAAGTTCTTCCAGGAGCTGTCCACGCACGGCTTTGATGTGATCAGCTATCGTAAAGGGGCCTACGCACCGTGGCCGAAGCGGGCGTTTGGCACGGTCAGCGCGCTGATCGATGGGCGCTCGGTGAGCTACGAATTGGCACAGCGCTCGATCCGAGTGCTGCCCGGCTTTCGCATGCGCGAGGTGCGCAGGCTGTGCCCCGGCGGTCATCAGACCGCGATCGTGACCACCCATGAGGATTGGCCCATCGAGGTAGTGGCCTACCGCATGTTCGAGCGCTGGACCCAGGAGAACTTCTTCCGCTACATGCGCCAGCACTTCGCCCTGGATGCGCTGGTCAACTATGCCGTGGAGCCGGCCGACCCCGAGCGCAGCGTGCCCAACCCCGAGCGCAAGGCGCTGGCCAAAACGCTGAGCGAGACGCGCGCCGCCCTCAAGGAACTCGAACAGGCCTATGGCCAGAAGGCGCGCAGCAACCCAGAAGCCAAGCGAGCCTCGATGCGCGGCTTCAAGATCGCTCAGGCCAAGCTGAGCCAACAGATCAGCGCCCTTGAGACACAATGCCACAAGTTGCAGGCGCAACTGGCGCATCTGCCCAAGCGCGTGCCACTTAATACCCTGCTCGACGAGGCCGACATCGTCAAGCTCGCCCCGGAGGCCAAGCATCTCACCGACACTATCAAGATGCTTGCCTACCGTGCCGAAACCGCATTGGTCCGATGCTTGACGCTCAACGGCGTGCCAACCGAAGACGACGGGCGAGCGCTGGTGCGCGAGATGCTGATGAGCAGCGCCGATGTCCTGCCTCAACCCGAAGATAACCGCTTGCTGGTACGCGTGCATTCGTTGGCTAATCCACGAAGCAACAAAGCCCTGGCCAAATTGTGTACAACACTCAACGCGCTCGAAGTTCGCTATCCGGGTACGGACTTGACCCTCGTCTACGAGGCACCCGAGGTTGCATAAATTCTTGCGCCCATGTCAGGAGTCCTGAACTTACAGTAACTCATGCGAACACCACGTTTCCTCCCCCTTCAAGGGGGAGGCTAGGAGGGGGATGGGTCAGATTCGCACACAAACCCATCCCCACCCCAGCCCTCCCCTTGAAGGGGAGGGTGGCCTTAAGTTAACGCTTATGCCCGCAAGGGGAGAGGGGGTCCTAGCGCTTCGCGCCTTGATTCTTTCACAGCCTCTCAGTCCTGAGCACTCAGTACTCAGCTGTAACGGCTACTCAACCTTTACCCCGGCCTGCTTCACCACCTTGGCCCAGCGCGCGATCTCTGCACGCATGAAGCTCGCCATTGACTTCTGGCGTGCCGGCGCGCACTTCGGTACCTTGGGCGGCCAGCTGCTCCTTGACCTCGGGAATGCTGAGGATGCGCGTGATCTCCGCGTTCAGCTTGTCGACGATTTCGCGCGGCGTGCCGGCCGGAGCCAGTACGCCTTGCCACGAACCGGTCTCGAACCCGGGCAGGCCCGCTTCAGCGATGGTAGGCAGGTCGGGCGCGGCGGCAACGCGCTTCGGCGCAGACACGGCCAATGCCTTGAGCCGGCCGCTCTTCATGAACGGATGGACCGCCAGCATGCCGTTGAACAGCAAATCCGCGTGCCCCGCCACCACGTCCGCGATCGCAGCGGATCCGCCCTTGTAGGGGACATACGTCCACTGCACGCCGGTACGCAGCGCGAACTCGACTCCGGCCAGATGCTGCGCACTGCCTACCCCAGACATCGCGAAGTTGAGCGTGCCCGGCTTGGCTTTGGCGAGGGCGATCAGTTCCTTGACGCTGTTCGCAGGGAGGGCCGGATGCACCGCGAGGACGTGCGGTGAGTAGCTGATCATGACTACCGGCTCGAAGTCCTTGGCGGGATCGAACGGCAGCCCCGCCAGCACGCTCGGGCTGATGCACAAGGCGCCGATGTCGGCGAGCAGAAGCGTGTAGCCGTCGGCCGCGGCTTTGGCCACCAGCTCGGCGCCGATGTTGCCGTTGGCACCGGGTTTGTTCTCGACGATCACCGGCCGGCCCCAGGCTTCGTTCACCTTCTGACCGATGACGCGCGCCAGGATGTCGGAGGTGCCACCGGGTGTGTAGGGCACGATGAGCCGGATCGCCTTGCTCGGGTAGGCCTGGGCGAGGGCCCCAGCCGCGATGCCGGTGAGCACCGCCACAGCGAAGAACCGCACGATCGTCTGCATCTGTCTCAGAAACGATCCCCCTCTCCCCCACCCTCTCCCACGAGGGGAGAGGGAGTTTTCTCAACCCGCCGGCCGGTCCCACCGGCCTAGCTGCCCCCTACATGCACATCGCAGCGACGTCTCCTGGGACACTGGGGAGACTCTGATCAACTCCTGCATTGTGGTTCCCGCGCATGCGGGAACCCAGGCCACTCAACTACGTCTGGATCCCCGCTTGCGCGGGGATGACGTTTGATCAAGCAAAGCGGCTGCGCGCCAACTCGGCTCCGGCGCCGAGCGCCGCGAGCTTGGCCGCAGCGACTTCGCGAGCCATCGGCGCCATGCCGCAATTGGTGCACGGGTACAGCCGCTCCTTGGGCACATACTTGAGCGCCTCGCCGATCACCCCGGCAATCTCGTCGGGTGTCTCGACCTTGTCGGTCGCAACGTCGATCACCCCGACCAGCACGTCCTTGCCGCCAAGAAGCTTCAGCAGGCCGATGGGCACATGCGAGTGGATGCACTCGACCGAAACCTGGTCCAGACGGCTTTGTGCGAGCGCCGGGAAAATCTCCTCGTACTGGCGCCACTCGGCGCCCAGCGAGCTCTTCCAGTCGATGTTGGCCTTGATGCCGTAGCCGTAGCAGATGTGGACTGCGGTGCGGCATTTCAGCCCCTCGATGGCGCGGTGCAGCGCCTCGATGCCCCAGCGCTTCACGTCGTCCATGTAGACGTTGAAAGCCGGCTCGTCGAACTGGATCACGTCCACGCCCTGGGCTTCGAGGGCACGCGCCTCCTGGTTGAGCAGCTCGGCGAAAGCCATCGCCAGCTTCACCTTGTCGCCGTAGTACGAGTCGGCGATGGTGTCGACGATGGTCATGGGGCCCGGGCATGGTGATCTTGAGCCGCCTGTGCGTGTGCGCCCGCGCCACCTGCGCCTCCGGCTCGTGGACGCGCCCGCGCAGCCGCAGCTTCCCGACCACCACGGGCACCATGGCGTCGTAGCGGTTGTTGCGGATGCCCATCTTCACCTTGTGCTCGAAGTCGATGCCTTCGACCGACTCGAGGAAGCCGTGCACGAAGTGCTGCCGCGACTGCTCGCCGTCGCTCACCACGTCGATCCCGGCGTCTTCCTGCGACTTGATCCACAGCAGCGTCGCGTCGCGCTTGCCCTCGGCCAGCGTCCTCGCCCGTGAGCTTCCACTGGGGCCACAGCTTGTTGGTCTCGGCGAGCCAGGACGGTTTGGGCAGGCTGCCGGCGATGGTGGTTTCGAACATGGTCGATGTAGTCCCGGGGCAAGTGGCGGAGCAACGGCGCCGCGACGTCTTCGCGCGGCCCGCGATTTCGGGCGCGCCGGTGTCGCCCCGGCACAGCCCGCGCACCATGATAGCGCGGCCGCGAGCCCGGCGTCGGCGTGGCGGCCGGGTTTTGCGTCCGCGCGCGTTATCGGCGAGAATCCGGCCAGCCCCGGGCCCAAGAGGGGCAGGTGCGGGCGCGTCCCGCCGGTACGAACCAGGAGACCCATGCGACCATGAACCTGCTTTTGACAATCTCGCGCGCGATCGACGGCTGAACGAACGGGTCGGGCGCCTGGTTCTGTGGCTCGTGCCTGGCGATGGTGCTGGTGAGCGCCGGCAACGCCTGTCGCGCTATCTCGCTCAACATCAGCTCGAACGCCTTCCTCGAGCTGCAGTGGTACCTGTTCGCCGCGGTGTTCCTGCTCTGCGCCGGGCTACACGCTGCTGCACAACGAGCACATCCGCATCGATGTCGTGTCGTCGCGGTTCTCGACGCCGCACCCGGATGTGGATCGACATCTTCGGCACCGTCTTCTTCCTGCTGCCCATGAGCCTCTTCATCATGTGGCTGTCCTGGCCGGTCTTCATGAACGCCTGGGTCAGCGGCGAGATCTCCAGCAACGCCGGCGGCCTGATCCGCTGGCCGGCGCGGCTGCTGGTTCCGCTCGGCTTCTTCCTGCTGTCGCTGCAGGGCGTCTCGGAGCTGATCAAGCGCATCGCGTTCCTGCGCGGCCTCATCCCGGATCCGGTCGAGAAGCACGTCGAGCCGGCCCTGGCGATGCTCAAGACCGATGAGCGGAGGCGGCGCAATGACCGCATTCGTCATCGACAACATGGCGCCGCTGATGTTCGTGGCGCTGGTGGTGTTCCTGCTGCTGGGCTATCCGGTCGCGTTCGCGCTGGGCTGCGATCGGCCTGTTGTTCGGCTTGCTCGGCGTGGAGCTCGGGCTGCTGCATCCGGCGCTGTTCCAGGCGCTGCCCGAGCGCATCTTCGGGATCATGGCGCAACGACACGCTGCTCGCGGTTCCGTTCTTCACCTTCATGGGCCTGATCCTCGAGCGCAGCGGCATGGCGGAGGACCTGCTCGACACCGATCGGCCAGCTGTTCGGCCCGGTGCGCGGCGGGCTCGCCTATGCCGTGATCTTCGTCGGCGCGCTGCTCGCCGCGACCACCGGCGTGGTGGCCGCCTCGGTGATCTCGATGGGCCTGATCTCGCTGCCGATCATGCTGCGCTACGGCTACGACCGGCGGCTGGCGAGCGGCGTGATCGCCGCCTCCGGAACGCTGGCGCAGATCATCCCGCCGTCGCTGGTGCTGATCGTGCTGGCCGACCAGCTCGGCCGCTCGGTCGGCGACATGTACGCGGGCGCGATCTTCCCGGGCTGGTGCTGACCAGCCTGTACGTCGTCTACGTGTTCGGCCGATCGATGCTCATCCCGACATCCGCGCCCGCGTTGCCCCCCGAAGCGCGCACGCTGCGCGGGGCGCAAGCTGCTGCGGCGCGTCGTGCTTCGTGCTGATTCCCGCCGCTCGCTGCTGATCTTCCTGGTGCTGGGCACGATCTTTCTCGGCATCGCCACGCCGACCGAAGGCGGCGCGATGGGCGCGACCGGCGCGCTGATCCTCGCGCTCGCTCAACCGGCGCCTGAGCTGGTCGCTGCTCAAGCAGGCGATGAACACCACGGCGAAGCTGTCCTCGTTCGTGATCTTCATCCTGGTCGGCTCGACCGTGTTCAGCCTGACGTTCCGGGCGGTGAACGGCGACCTGTGGGTCGAGCACCTGCTGACCGGCCTGCCGGGCGGCCAGATCGGCTTCCTGATCGTGGTCAACATCCTGGTTTTCCTGCTCGCCTTCTTCCTCGACTTCTTCGAGCTGGCGTTCATCATCGTGCCGCTGCTCGCGCCGGTCGCGGACAAGCTCGGGCATCGACCTCATCTGGTTCGGCGTGCTGCTGGGCGTGAACATGCAGACCTCGTTCATGCACCCGCCGTTCGGCTTCGCGCTGTTCTACCTGCGCAGCGTCGCGCCGGCCAGGGCAGTATCGTCGACAAGATCACCGGCAAGCCGACCGCGCCGGTCACCACCGGCCAGATCTACTGGGGCGCGGTGCCGTTCGTCGTCATCCAGGTCATCATGGTCGGCATCGTGATCGTGTTCCCGGGCCTGGTCACCGGCAACCTGGACCGGCACAAGTCGACCCCAGCATCGAGATCACGATCCCGCATCCGGAGTACGACCACGAGCAGCTCGAAGGCGGCCCGCAGCCGGGTGGCGCAGCGCCCCAGACGCGAGCCAGGAGTGCAGCCGGGACGAGCGACGGCACCGATCTCGAGAAAGCGTTCGGCGGCGGCAACGACCGGCCCCGGCCAAGGGTGCAAGGAAGCGCGCCGAGACGGCGCGAGCGATCTGGAGAAGGAGTTCCTGAAATAGGCCGACGCCAGCCATCGCGCAGCAAACAAAAAGCCCCGCCCTGGCGGGGCTTTTCGCGACCGGGGGGCTTACTTGCCCTGGCCGATCTTGCAGTAGAACACGTAGTTGTCGTAAGTCGCTCGGCGACGCGGAACCACAGGAACTGTCGTCGCGGAACTTCTTCCACTGCGGGTAGACCCGCTTCCAGTGCGCGCTCTTGGTCTGCAGCTCCTCGTACAGCTCGTAGGCCGCCTTCTCGCAGGCCTCCATCACCGCCTTCGGGTAGGGACGCAGCTTGGTGCCGCTGCGCCACCAGCCGGCGCAGCGCGTCGGGGTTCTGCGCATCGTACTTCGCGGGCATCCACACGCAGGCTTCGCCGCAGGCCGTCGTGCAGCGCGGCCTGGTAGGACTTGGGCAGCTTGTTCCACTTCTTCTCGTTGATCGAGCATCATGCTCATCGGCCCGCCCTCCCACCAGCCCGGGTAGTAGTAGTACTTGGCGACCTTGTTGAAGCCGAGCTTCTCGTCGTCGTACGGGCCGACCCACTCCGCCGCCGTCGATGGTGCCTTTCTCGAGCGCCGGGTAGATGTCCGGCGCCGCGATCATCTGCGGCACGACGCCGAGCTTCGCCGAGCACCAGGCCGGCCATGCCGCCGATGCGGAACTTCAGCCCCTGCAGATCGGCGACCGTCTTGATCTCCTTGCGGAACCAGCCGCCCATCTGACAGCCGGTGCTGCCGGCAGCCAGGGCGACGCAGCCATACTCCTTGAACAGCGGCGCCATCGCTTCGGCGCCGCCGCCGAAGAACCACCACGCATAGTTCTGGCGCATGTTGCCATGCCGAACCCGATCGAGGTGGCCGAGGGCGAACGTCGGGTCCTTGCCGAAGTAGTAGTAGATGGCGGTGTGGCCCATCTCCACGGTGCCCGCCTGGACCGCATCGAGCACCTGCAGCGCCGGCACGATCTCGCCCGCGGCAAACACGCGGATCTGGAACTTTCCGTCGGTGATCTCGCCGACCCGCTTGGCAACCAGATCTGCGGCGCCGTAGATGGTGTCCAGGCTCTTCGGCCAGCTCGCAGCCATCCGCCACTGGATGGCCGGCTGCGACTGGGCGATGGCCGGGGCGGCGACGGTGCCGGCCGCCACACCTACAGCCGCCTTCTTCAGAAACGATCTGCGCTGCATGGTTCTCTTCCTCCGGTTATTGGACGCATGTTGTCGAATCAAATTACCGCGACGAGGCCGCCTGCGCCGTTTGAGACCGATGCACCCGCGGGGGGCACCGCCAGGCCGATCGCGGACTGCGCTCCAGGCACCGCATCACTGCGGCGGCTATTTTAGCCTGCATTTCCCGCCCGTCGGCCCACGGCCTCCTCACAACGCCAGCGGCTCGACCGCGTTGACAACACCCTATAATCGGCGCTGCGGCCGCTTCGAGTCCGACGACGGCAGCCGACGATGAAGCCATGAACCCACCCGATTGCGGCCGCGGCAGCGAGCCCGATGATCTGCTTGCCACCTCCCGTCTGTATTGGGAGGACGACCACTGCTTCGAAGCCGATGCGACGGTGATTGCGGTGCGCGAGCTCGCACTCGCCTTCGACCGGACCTGCTTCTATCCTGGCGGTGGCGGCCAGCCCGCCGACTCGGGCTGGGTCAGGCTGCCGGGCGGGGCGGTGCTCGATATCGTGACGATCGAGGCGCCCGCGGATGAGGTGCTGTGGCATATCGCGAAGTCCGCCCCGCCCCGGGAGCTCCCCGGTCAACGGGTCAGGCTCGGGCTGGACAAGGACAGACGGCTGGCACTCACCCGCTATCACACCGTCCTCCACGTCGTGAACACGATCGCACTGCGGGACTACTCAGGCTGGATCACCGGTGTGCAGATCGGCGTGGACTACTCGCGGATCGACTTCAGGCTCGAGGGTTTCTCGGCCGCGCTGTGCGCGGAGCTGGAAGCCAAGGTCAACGCCGTCCTGGTTCGCAATCACGCCTTGCGAGCTTACTACTTGCCGGAAGAGGAGTTCCGCCGGCGCGGCGATCTACTCAGGACACTCGAGGTCCAGCCCCCGGTGGTGAACGGCCGCGTCCGGGTCGTGGAGATCGAGGGGTTCGATGCCCAGGCCTGCGGCGGAACGCACGTGAGCAGCACCGGCGAGCTGGGGCGGTTTTCGATCTTCCGCACCGAGAACAAGGGCAGGATCAACAAGCGGCTGTACGTGCGGCTCGAACGATCCAGCCTCATGAAGCCAGGAAGCACGATCAACCGCAGAGGACGCAGAGGAAATCTGGATCTTGCACAGCCGGCGACGCATCCAATCTTGCGACAGCCATCGAGCTGGCATCCAGTTCTATTCCTCAGCGTCCTCTGCGTCCTCTGCGGTTAAATGCGTTTCGACCTGAACGGACTGTCAGCGCACCCTCGTGCTTGAGGCGCACGGCAGCACAGATGCTCACCACCCTCGCCATCTCCAACTACCGCTCGCTGCGGGACCTGATCCTGCCCCTGCAGGGGTTGAACGTGCTGACTGGCGCGAACGGCAGCGGCAAGTCCAACGTCTACCGGGCGCTGCGCTTGCTGGCCGATACGGCGCAAGGCCGCGTCATTCCTTCACTCGCGCGCGAGGGCGGCCTGCCCTCGACGCTATGGGCGGGACCGGAGGCGCTCTCGCGCACGGTCAAGCGGGGCGACCATCCGGTGCAAGGCACGGTGCGCAAGCACTCGGTCAGCCTGCGCCTCGGCTTCGCCGGCGAGGAGTTCGGCTATGCCATCGACCTCGGGCTGCCCACGCCGAGCGGCTCGGCGTTCGCGCTCGATCCCGAGATCAAGCGCGAGTGCATCTGGAGCGGCCCGCTCCTGCGGCCAGCCACACTGCTCGTAGACCGGCGCGGGCCGCTGGTGCGCACGCGCTCCGACGACGGTGAATGGAGCACGCTTACCCAGCACCTGGCGAGCTTCGACAGCATGATGGCGCAACTGGCCGACCCCAGGAATGCGCCGGAGATGCTCACGCTCAGGGAGCAGATTCGCGCCTGGCGGTTCTACGATCATTTCCGCACCGACCTCGAGGCGCCGGCCCGTTCGCCTCAAGTCGGCACGCACACGCCGGTGCTCGGTCACGACGGCGCGGACCTGGCTGCGGCGCTGCAAACCATTCGCGAGATCGGAGACGGCGCTGCGCTGGACGAAGCGATCGACGATGCGTTTTCCGGGGCGAGTGTCGAGGTGAGCAGCTCGGAGGGGTGGTTCGAGGCCACGATGAGCCAGCCCGGCCTGCTGCGGCCGTTGCGGGCGTCCGAGCTGTCCGACGGCACGCTGCGCTACCTGCTGTGGATCGCAGCGCTGCTCAGCCCCAGGCCGCCCGGACTGCTGGTGCTGAACGAACCCGAAACCAGCCTGCACCCCGACCTGCTGCCGGCGCTGGCGCGCCTGATCGGCGGCGCAGCACAGCGCTCGCAGGTTCTGGTAGTGTCGCATGCGCGCCGCTTGATCGCCGCGCTCGAGGAGCAGCCCGGTTGCCACTCGCTGATGCTGGAGAAGGAACTCGGCGAGACCAGGATCCTGGGCGTGGCGCCGCTCGAGCTGCCTGCCTGGCAGTGGCCGACGCGTTGACGAAGGAGACCGTTATGACGAAGGTTTACGTGAGCGCCGTGATCGACGCGCCGATCGAGAAAGTCACCAACGGCAAGGAGGCCGACGTGGTGGAGGCGGTGGGCAACGGCACCTTCGGGAAAGCCTTCGAGGTGCTGAACCAGCACTTCGGCGGTGCGCGGGCGTGAGCGGCCTCCAGCGTTCCGCCCGGGCTCCGAACGCGAACATGCAAGCCAGTCGCACCAGACTGGCCGTCTGGCCCCTTGCCCTCGCTTGCGTCGTCCTGCTGACCATGCTGCGGGCGGGGCAGTGCGCCGCCCCGGCTTCTTCTGACCCGGCATTGATCTACGTCGAGCCCCAGCGCAATCGCACCTTTGGGCCGCAACGAGGAACGCCGGCGGGCACCGTGTTCCACGTCAAAGTGCTGACCAAGGCGGACAACAACGCCGTGCGCATCCACCGCTGCGGCGAGGCCAGCTGCAAGAGCGCCGAAACGGTCAAGCAATGGCAACCTGGTGAATACAAGGTCAACGACGAGCTGACCTGGCGAGCCGACCGTGATGGCACTTACTACCTGTGGGTCCAGGACCCGCGCGACGGCCGCTCGCTGGAAGCGACCACCCACTGGTTCATAGGCAACCGGACTCGCATCGCTCTGGACTCCGGTGCGGTCATCGAAGTGTGGTACGCAGTGCCCTGAGTTGACTGCACCCGCTCCAGGTTGGTGCACACCTGGCGCGGCTCCAGGATGCGCCAGGCGCTCGACGATCTCCAGCATCGGCGTCAAGCGCGGCCAGCGCAATGCGTGCGTTCAACGTCTTCGACGGACGACATACAACGGCTAGCCCGGAAGCATGCCGGACGAAATCTTTGCTGGTTGAGACGCGCGGCGGGCACGCGCTCGCCGTTGCGCTGGTCCGCGCGTGCAGGCATACGCCCAAAGTAAGAGTGCAAGCGCCACGGCGCTGCGGCACATTGCCTCAGTCGCTGTCATCGTCACGTCATGAACGCGCTGTGCGCGAATGTGCGGCAAGCAGCGTCATGACGCTGTGCAAGACCTTGCGGACAGATCGATGGCGGCGAGATTGCTGCAGCTGCAAACGCCGGCGGCAGCGGGCGAGCCCGGTTTCGTTGACAACCCATCTGGTTCGGACTTAACGTCTTGCCTGCGGCATCCGGAAACCACACGAACTACGCCGTCATTTCCCCCGCCACACGGAGGAACATGCTGGTGCGGATGCTCCCTCCCATGCCTGGCGGATACGGGGACCGACAAGCCTCATGGATGCTCTGTCTGCGCTCGCCTTGACCGCGCTGGATAGCGCGGTCACGGGACTGCTTCCCGGCACGGTGCCCGGCGGGCTGACGCGCCAGGTGCGGGTGGTACCGTCGGAAGTCCGCCCTGCCGGCCTGGGCGGCTATATCGGCACGCATGAAGACCCGCGCGGCGCCGTGCTGGCGCGGCGCGTGCGCGCAACCCTCGAGCTCGGCGTGTCTGGCGGCAACGACGCCGACGCCTCCGGCTATCTCAATCAAATGGTGCGCAGCCTGCTGCTCCAATCGCACGCGGACTTGCGCCGCGACGGCATCCACCGGATCGCGCTCGACCCGGAAGGGCTGGCGGCGCGCAGCGCCCGCCTGATGCTCGACTACGAGTATCGCCATCTGCCGACCGAGAGCGAAGGCATCATCGACACTCTGGATCTGAGCCTGGACGTCAACCTTACGCCGTACGGCATGCGCTATCGCTGGGACTTGGCGGCGCGTGCGCTGGTGGGCGCACCGCAACCACTGGCGGATTTCCAGACGGCCGACGATCCCGCTGTGGACGGCGGCTCCCCCGCATCGCAATGGACGTTCAACCCCGGCCAGGCGCGCATCGAGCAGAACGCCGCCACAGTCGGCGGCCCGCTCGACCTGTCGCAGCCCAAGAAGGCCGGTGCGCAGCTGCTCTGGCGTCCCGGCGGCCAGGCCTTCAAGCTCAGCCGCTTCATCGCGGCCATCGACTTCGAATCCGCGAGCCCCGACGGGATCGGGCTCGTCTTCGGGCGCAAGGACGCCGCAAACTTCTGGTACTTCCTCGCTTCCGAGCGCCATCGCTACCACCTGTTCGGACGCAAGGATGCGGGCGCCTACAGCATGGTGGGCGAACCGGCGGCGGACGTCGGCTTCAGCCAGAACGCCCGCCACGCCATCACCCTGGTCGTGTTCGACCAGACCCTGATCGCCGAGCTGGACGGCGTGCGCACGCTCAAGGCTGAAACGCCCGCACCGGTCGACGCAGGCGAAATCGGATTTCTCACGCATGGCAACAACCAGGCGCGATTCTTCCGCGCCCGGCTGATCGAACTGGTTTGACCTGAGGTTCCACCGGAAGGAGGACAGGAAATGGAAGACAGCTTTGCGGAACAGATCGTCCCCGGGACATTCATCCGAGTCCAGGCGGAAGCGCTGATCGCTCCAAAGGGCGTCGCGTTCGGCAACGTAGGCATCGTCGGCACCGCCGCGAACGCGGAAGGCTCGACAGCGCTGGGCACCACCCAGATCGTCTCCAACCTGGAGGACGCCCAGAAGCTCTACGCGCCCTCCGACGCGGTCAGCGCCGGCACACTGAACCTGATGCGCGGGATGGAGCTGCTGTTTCGCAATGGCGCCACGACGGTGTACGCCCGCGGCCTGGCTGCAGGGGCCACCCAGCAGGACTTCGCCAACGCCGTCGATCAGCTCCTCAAGGAAGAGATCAATATTCTGGTCGCGCCTGAGCTGACCACCGCGGTCGCCACGACCGTGCTCAAGGCTGCGGTCAACAGCGCCGAGACCAATGCGCGCGAAGTGATCGCGGTGATTGGCTCGGACGCAGGCTCGGTAGCCGACGTCGCCGCGCAGGTGCAGGCCGACAAGCGCGTCGTGCTGGCCACGCCCGCGGTCGCCGCCTACGACGCCGCAGCCAATCAGGAGGTGGTGCTGCCCGGGACCTACACGGCAGCGGCAGTAGCCGGCCTGATTGCCTCGCTGGCGCCGCAGTCGAGCCCGACCAACAAGGTGCTGCCCGGCATCACCAGGCTCGGCACCAAGTACAGCTACGGCGAGCTGAAGGCGCTGCTGCAGGCCGACGTCCTGCCGCTCGAGAGCCGTCAAGGCATCCGCGTGGTACGCGGCATCACCACCGAGGGCGAGGCGTTCGCGCAGATCACCACGCGCCGCATCGTCGACTACGCCAAGACCGGCATCCGCCAGGTGGCCAACCCGTTCGTCGGGCGGCTCAACAACGAGCGCGTGCGCAAGGCGCTGCAAGGTGCGCTGGACGGGTTCCTCACCACGATGCTGGTGGACGAGCAGCTCACCCACTACAGCGTGGAGGTCAAGGCGAGCCGCGCCAGACGAGATCGCCGGACGCTGCGTGGTCAACGTCGCCATGCAGCCCACCTTCAGCATCGACTACATCCGCGTCACCTTGGCGCTGTCGTAACCACGCGGGGTCATTGCCATGGCAAACACGAGCGTGTACACGGGAGCCGACGGCTCTATCACCCTGTCCACCACGTCCTCCGACGGCAAGGAGGCGGAGGTCGCGCAGGGCATCATCGACGGCAACGATCTGGTCACCGTGGGCCGCGCCACCGGCGTCGCGATCGAGGTCACCTCGGAGATCCATCCGTTCCACGAGATCGGCCAGCGCTATGCCACGGAGCTGCGGCCCGGCAACGTCGAGGTGCGCGGCACGATCAAGCGCGCGTACCTGAACGGCGCGATGCTGCGCCTGCTGCTGGGCGAAGCGGCCGACGGCCGCCCGGCCAACTCGTGGGCGCAGCCGAGCTTCAACATCACGCTGCTGGCGGAGAACGCGGCGGTGCCCGGCGTGCGCTCCACCATCACGCTGCATGGAGTCAAGCTCGAGCAGTGGAGCTACAACGTGCCGGAGGACGACTTCATCGTGGAATCGGCGACGTTCCAGGCGCTCTATCTGACGGTGGGTGACGAAGGCGCTTGAGCCGGGTGCGCGTAGGCGCGCATCGATCGGGCTTGCATTTCGCCAGCCCGCAGCACTGGCCGCGGGCTGGCGCGCGGCCACGGGGCTCGTCTCTGCGCTCCAAGGCAACTTCCTTGAACAAAGAGGACACAGAGAAAACAATGAGAAGTCGGAGACTCCAGACACGTAACTTCAGAGCCGCAGAGCAACTAGAAAACTCCCTCTCCCCTCGTGGGAGAGGGCTGGGGGAGAGGGGGATGGCCCGTCGAGAGGTTCTAATTCTCTGCGGCTTCTGCTTCTCTCCGTGTTCTCTGTGGCAGAAGACTTTGACGTCTAGCCTTTTGAGGGTCACGCCATGACGATGCTGACTGCCGACGAGCTTCTCGCAGGCGCCGCTCTGACCTTCGATATCGACGTTCCTGCGCACGTGCTGGGCACGGCGGCGGGCGTGAGCGGCACCACGGTGCGCTTGCGTCCGCTCACCGTGCGCGATCTGCAGCTCATCGCACGCGCCGCGAAGGACAACGACGCACTGGCAGGCGCGTTGATGGTGCAGACCGCGCTGCTCGACCCGAAGCTGACCCTGCCTCAAGTGAACGCCTTGTCCGTGGGTCTGTTGCAGTTCCTGCTTGCTGAGGTCAATCGCGTGAGCGCGATCGGCGGCGACGGCACCAGCGTGCAGAGTGCCGCGGAGGATCCGCTGATCCGCGCTGCTTTCCTGCTGGCGCGCGAGTTCGGCTGGACACCCGAGCAAGTCGGCGAGCTGACCCTCGGGCAGATCCTGCTGCATCTGCAGTTGTTGAAGGAACAGCGGGTGGCGCGTGGCTGACGCGGACTGGGGCGAGCTGACCGCGCCGCTGCGGCGTGCGGCGCAGGCATTCGCCGACGCCAACAGCTCGCTGCAAAGGCTCGGCGACGACCGCGGCTTCTGGGCGCGGCTGCGCGCCCTGAGCCAGTTGCCTGAGGTTGTCCGCTTCCACCCCTTCGCCGAAACGCAGCAATGGTCGGTGGACCTGGAGCAGGACCGGCAGACCAGCGCGGAGCAGGCTGCGCAGCGGCAGGCTTGGTCGCCGCGGCTGACCCGCCAGGCGCGCCGCCGGGAGCAGATCGCGCTGGTGGACGCCGGTGCACCCGTCCCGAACAATGCGACATCCGCGACGCGCGGCGCCGCACCGACGCAGGGAGCATCGATGACGGCAGCGACGCGGGGTGAGACACCGGTCGCCCAGCCGGGGGCTGGGGGCCTGCACACGCAATCGACCGGCGCATGGTCGGCGCTGCTGCATATCACCCGACTGCTGGAAGAGCTGGACCCGGAGACGGCACGGCGGGCGTCTGCCTCTGCCGCGACGTCCGCTGCGCCGGCAACACGCGCCTCGCGCGGCGCACCTCGGATGGACTCTATCGCGCGCGGCGGCAACGCGGCTCAGCCCGGCGCTGGCGCCTCGCCCGAGCAGTCAGCGGGCGGCGGCGCTGAGGCTGCCGCCGCGCAGGCCGCGACGGATCAGCCCAAGGCCTTGCTCGAGCAATACGTCGCCATGCTGTGGACAGAGTCGGCCTCGCCGACTCCCGCCGCTTTGGCGCGCTCGGCCGCCCCTGCCGCGGCCGAGCAATCCTCCGCCAGGCCAGCACCACGAGCACCCTCGCTGCTCCTGCCGGCACGCTCGCCACGCGACGCGCAACCCGGCGCGGCGCCGCCGGCGAAGACAGCGGACGCAGCCCTTCCGCCGTTGGTCTGGCCGGCCAATGACGAGCAGACCGACGAGTCGGTCGAGGAGCGCGTCAACCGTGCACTGCTCGAGCAGGCCTGGCTCAGGGGAGTGGACCTGACATGAGCCCGATCCCAAACCAGCGACTGGGAGTCGACCTGACATGAGCCTGATCCCCATGCTCGGCGACTGGGAGTTGCCCAGCGTCACGCGGCTGGAGACCTTGGAGAGCCGCGCGCTGGTGCAGATGGAGATCCCCGGGCGCGCCGGCAACTTGTTCCAGGATCTGAACCGCCAGCCCGCGCGCGTGGTGGTCGAAGGCTCGGTCTTCGGCCAGGACCCGGGCCAGGAATTCCTCACCACCGTGCGCGAGAAGTTCACCGCCGGTGAGCCGCTTACCTTCGTCTCGGACATCGCGACCGGCACCGAGATCCAGTACGTGCTGGTTCAGCAGCTGCACGTGCAGGCCGCTGCTTCGCACGCAGATCAGATCGACTACAGCCTGTGGCTGATCGAGTGCCCGCCTCCGCCGCCGCCCTCCGACATCCTGGGCGGCATCGACGCCGGCCTGCTCGACCAGGCCGCTGGCATGCTCGACACGGCATTGGGCGCGATCGATGCGCTGGAAGCGCTGGGCAGCGTGCCCAATCTGTCCGATCCCACCAAGCCGCTGTCCGGCGCACTGGACGAGGTCAAGGGCGCGGTCGACGAGCTCGGCAAGGTCGGCAGCTCGCTGCAGGGAGTGTTCTGACCGGTGCCCACACTCCTCGAACAGCTGCAATCGATCACCGGCGGCTCCAACGTGGTCGCCGACGTCGGCGCGCAGGCCGGACAGTTCACGCAGATCGCGCAGCTGGTGCAGCAGCTCGCCAACGAGCCGCCCGGCGACTTCGGCGGCTACCTGGGCTCGCTGCAAGGCCTGGCGCTGCCCAGCGTCGCGCTCGGCGGCGGGCTCGGCCAGTCCTTCGGACAGCTGCTGCCCGATCTGCAGGGTGGCCTGGGCGGATTGCTGCAGCCACTGCTGGACCGGGCCGGCACGATTCAGCAAGGTCTGGGCGGTGGCCTGGGCGAAGCGCTCGGTCCCCTCCTGGAGACGATCAGCAAGCTTGGCGCCCTGGTCACGAGCGACTGGAACCTGCGGCTTGGTGCCGGCACTCGCGCCGCCCCCTGCGCCGAGCCCCGAGCCGCAGCCCGACCCGGATCCGGATCCCGCTCCGCCACCGCCGTCTCCCTCCGCGCCGGTGCTGACGCCCGCACAGGTCACGCAGGCCAAAGCGGTGCTCGACACGCTGCCGGCCGAGATGAACGTGGAGGCGCTGCTCAAGTGGCTGCACGAGCGCTCCCAGACGTTCCGTCCGGAGCGCTATCTGTACATCCGCTCCATCCCGGTGCTGGACGATCTGCGCGATCCGCTCGACACCCTGGTGCGCTGGGATGGTTTCAACGGCGCGCAGCTCGCGCAGGAGCTGGCGCAGACCTTGAACGCGATCGCCGCCGTGGTGCAGGCCAACACCAGCGCGATTGCCGCGGGGCCGTTCTTCCAGGCGACGGTGAATGCGATCCCTGCTGCGGCCATCGCGACGGCGGGCGGCGCACTGGGCGACGCGCTCGATGCCCTGCGCACCGCGGTACAGGCGGCGAACGCCGGTGACATCGCCACGCAGCTCACCGCCGCGCAGAACGCCGCCGCGCAGATCGAGGCCGCCAACGCCGCGCTCGACGCGCAGCAGGCGGCACTGTTGCAGATGGAGGAGATGACGCGCGCCCTGCCCTCCGCGCTCGAGACCACCGTGTGCCGCCTGCTGGTGCTGTCGCAACCGCGCGCGACGTTCGGCGATCTGTCGAAGCGCTTCGGCGACACGCCGCAGGTGCTGAACGCGCAGACCTTCGCGCCGCTCACCGACCTGTTCGACCGGGTGCAGGAGTTCCTCGACGGCATTCTGGACCTGCTCGACATCGGCGCCGTCACGCAGCCAATGGCGGACGTGCTCAACCAGGTCACGCAGGCCATCCAGCAACTGGAACAGGGGCTGGCCCAGCTCACGGCGAGCGCTCGTGCGGCCTTCGAGCAGGCCGACAACGCGCTGCAAGCCCTCGACCTGGAGGCGATCCAGGAGCAGGCCGAGCAGGCGCTGCAAGACGCGCTGCAACAGGTGCAACAGGCGATCGCGCAAGGGCTCGGCCCCGCCGCCAACGCGCTGTCCACCGCGCTGCAAGCAGTGGAAGCGGCGCTCAACGGCTTCGATCCAGAGCAGCTCACGCAACCCGTGCAGCAGGTTCTCGATTCGATCAAAGCGGTGTTCGAAGATCCCGGCGTCCAGGAGGCGATCCAGAAGCTGGAGCAGTTGAAAGCGCTGGCGGACCGCCTCGACGAGCTGTCCTTCAAGCCGGTCAGCGACACGGTCATCGGCGGCATCGGCACGGTGAAGTCGACCCTGGACGCCATCGACGAGGCGAGCCTGCCCGCACCCGGTCCCGAGCTGATCTCGGAGGCGATGAGCGTGCTGCCCGAATCGCTCACGCCGCTCACGGATCCGCTGATCGCCAACCTCGACGAGCTGATCGAGCAGGGCCCGATTCCACTGCTGGAGGCGCTGCGCGACCTGCCCAAGCCCATCGTCGAGGAGATGCGCAACTTCTCACCGCGCGGCCTGCTCGAAGAGCCGCTGGGCACGCCGTTCCGCGAATTGCGCGAAAAGCTCGACGCATTCGAGCCAACCCAATGGCTGGACGCCGCCGAGCAGGAGCTCGACGCGCTCAGGCAGCGCCTGCTGCAATCGCTGGATCTCGGCGCGCTGCTCGCGCCGCTGGCACAGGCGCAGCAGGCGCTGGTGGCCGAGCTCGCGCGTTTCCAGCCCGGCACGGTGATCCAGCCCCTGGCGCAGCGCCTCGAAGAAGCGGTCCAGGGTCTCACCGGCGCGCTGCCTACGAGCGACCTGACGGCGGGGCTGGACCAGGTGCTGGGGCGCGCGCACAAGATCACCGCGACCCTGGAGCAAGTGGTCGAGATCATGCAGGCGTTCACCGCGAAGCTCGCACTGCTGGCCGATCCCGATGCCCAGCTCGATCAGTGGCTCGCCGAGATCCTGGCCAAGCTACCGGGCGATGCGCCGGCGACGCTGAGCGCGCCGCTGGCGGCGCTGAAGCAGGCCGTGAACAATTCGCGCGCCGCGCCCCTGCAAGCCTCGTATCAAAGCGCACGGCAAGGCCTCGCCGACAAGCTCGCACAAGCCGACCCGGCGGCGCTGCTGGCGCGCATCATGACCGGGCGCTCGCGCCTGACGCCGGCGCTCGTCAACGCGCTGCCCGCCTCGCAGGCGAAGACCGATCTGCAGGCCTGGCTCGCCGGCTTCGATCCCGCCGGCCCCGCGTTCAGCCTTGGCCTGCGCCGGCTCGCCGCGCTGCGCGACGCCTTGACCGCGGCCGATCAGGGCATCAGCGCGCTGATGGCCGACTGGGATGCACGCTACCACCGTGCCGACGGCGTGCTCGCCGCGCTGGTCCACGACGCGGTGACGGTCGACGAGCTGCGGCAATGGCTGCGCGAGGCGATCGATCGCCAGCTGGGCGCGCCGGTGGTGAGCTTCCTGAAGCAGTTGAAGGCGGTGGGCGCCCTGCTGGGCGTGTTCACCGACGCGATTGCCGGCGTACTGCAGCACGTGAAGCAGAAGCTGGACGACCTGCTCGCCGTGCCGCAGGCGCTGTCCAATGCGGCGAACGAGCTGCAGGACCTGCAGAACCAGCTCGCCACTCTCGACCTGCAGATGTTCAGCCGCGAAGTAGACGGCCTGTACGATGGGCTGGTGGACAAGCTGCGTGCGCTCGACCCGCGCGAGATGGAGCAGCCGCTGCGCCGCGGGCTCGAGCAGCTGCTCGGCCAGCTGACCTTGGATTCTGTGTTCACGCCCGGCCTGCGCCAGCAGATCGAGGGCAGCTACGCCACGTTGAAGAGCAAGGTCGACGCGCTCGACCCCGAGCTGCTGGTGATCAAGCCGCTGGATGACCTGTACACGCAGGACGTCCTGCCGCTGGTGGATGCGCTCGACGTGAGCGAAGCGGTGCAGAAGCTGATCGACCGCCTCGAGGAGCTGCCCGACGAGCTGAAGACCGAGCTTGGCCGGGTCGACACCGCATACCAGGAAATGCTCGCCGCCGCGCCTTCGGGCAGCCCGTCCGGCGGCGGCGGCTCGGTCAGTCTGTAACGAGGGAAGCCATGGCATTGGGATCTCTGCTGCTGCAACCGAAGACGCTCGAGCGCATGCAGACGCTCGACGCGCAGCAGGCGCTGGCCGATGACATCGTCGCGCTGCTGCACCAGATCCTGGTCAACACCGATCACCTGGAGAGCCTCGCACCGGCGTTCCAGAAAGCCTTCGCCGGCATGGGCGAGCGTCTGCGCGTTCGCCTGGAGCCACGCCTCGAGCGCGCGCTGGATGAGCTGCGCGGGCTGCTTCAGCCGTTCCTGCAAGGTGCGCAAGAGATCGCGGCGCAGGGCCAGAACCTCGACAACGCGTCGAAGACGCTGGATCTGGTGGGCAAGGTGCTGGAGAAGCTCGTCGCCCTGTTGCAATCGCTGTCCGAGCCGCAACTGCGAGACTTCGCTCGCCGCCTCCAGAGCATTCTCACCGATACCCTGGGCTTGAACCAGACGGTGCTCAAGGACGAGCTGCGGGAGGTGTTCCGCGTCGTGCGCCAGGAGCTGCTGGTGGGCGTCGCGATCATGAGCCCGCGCGCCGCCGGCATCCATCTCGCGCTGGCGGCGATGATCGGACGCATGGAGCAGGAGCTGTTCGACAACTGGCCAGCGTTCGACCTGAATCCGGACCGGATCGCGCAGTCGGCCTTCCAGGCGCTCCGCCGCACCGGCTTCGAGAAGCTGCGCGCCGAGCTGGCGTGCATCCTCGAGAAGGCCGAGGCGGCGCTGGGCGCCGGCGGAGCGTTGATCGATCTCGCCAGGCCCGGCAGCTTCGCTCCGGTCGGGGCGCAGGCGCGCGCACCGCTGTCGGGGGACAAGTACTGCTGGTACGCGTCGTGGCTGTATGCCACGCGCCGTCAGGACTGGAAATCGAACCTGCCGTTCTACCCGACCGACGAAGTGTGGTTGAGCGAGGATCGCAGGCAGCTCATCCTGCGCGACGCGTTCGGCGATAGCCAGGTGCTGCACGAAGTGACCAGCGGAACGATCAACTGGTACGACGCGCCGCAGTTCACCAGCGCGTCGAGTCCCGAGTGCTTCACCTTCGGCGCGGTCGGGCCGGAATTCATGGAGACCTGGACACACCTGTTCGCGGCCCTGCTGGAGTTCGGCAAGGGACTGGGCCACATCATCTCGGTCGCGACCAGCCCGAAGGAGTATACGTCCAACATTCCGTTCATCGTCTGGGATCTGACCAAGACCGTGTCCATCGCGTTGGCCGAGGCGCCGCTGCCCTCCTTCATCGCCAACCGTGCGGGCAGCGGTGTGGGCGCGAGCCAGCTCCTGTTCAATATCCTGCCGGTGCTGATGCTCGTGGCCGGTTCGTTCGAGGGCATTCACACCAAGGCCAACCGCGGGAACATGTTCCTGCAGTGGATCACCCTGGTGGGCGGCGACGCCCTCAACGCGTTCACCATTTCCAGCGTGGCGGGCACCGTCAACGATGCGCTCCTCAGCTTCTGGACGCTGATCAATCAGACCGGTCCGGCCGGCAAGCCCGACGGGGAAGACACGCGCCCGCGCAACCGCGAGTACGGCAAGCCGCTCATCGGGCTGGCCGGGACCGGCGCCAACTTCATCATGATGAAGTACCTGATCTCGCGCGAGGACTACGCGCATCCTTTCGAGGGGCAGAACGTCAAGAATTTTCTGTTGTGGTGGCTGCTGGGCTCGCCGCTCGCCGGCGCGACCGGCGGCCTGGTGCGGGACGCTCGTGGTGTGGATGCTCTCGCGCACCTACGACTGGGAGCAATTCGGGACGGACATCGGCCTGGGCGCGCTCAGATCCTTCCTGTTCTTCGTCGTGACGCAGTACGGGCTGATGGAAGGCGACACCGACGACGGCAAGTACAACCCCAAGCTCGATCCGACGGGAACCGCGTACAGCGCCCGCGCGCAAACCCTTCAGCGGCTATTCCCCGCAGGAGACCTCGCCCTACGAGCTGCCGTACGAGCGGGGCGTATCGATGTTCGTCGGGCAGGCCAACCAGGGCATGTTCAGCCACATGCGCTTCAACTGGCTGCCGCAGATCTACTGCCTACGATTTCGCGCCACGACTACGGCGACGAGATTCTCGCCTCGCGCGGCGGAACCGTGGTCGACTATTTCGATTGGCTCCCGGATACGGTGACAGGCACGGATCAGGAGGTGGAGGATGCCATCACCGCGGCGGGAGCCGCGCTGATCGTCAACCAAAGCGGCTCCGTCGGCAGTGCGGGCAGCCGCGGTTTCAACTGGAACTTCATCATGATCCGGCACGACACGCAGGTCCCCGCGCACGACCGCGACGTCGAGGGGACCCCGGTGACCACGTTCGCGGTTTATGGCCACGGCAGGCAGGGCAGCGTGCGCGCAGCCTTCGCCGCACGCGGCGTCACCGATCCCATGAACATCATCGGGACCGTGGTCCAGAAAGGCCATGTCATCATGCAGGCCGACGACACCGGCATCGAGCTTCCACAATCACCTGCACATGCATGTCCAGGCTGCGACAGCCGGCACGCCGGCGTCGCCGCCGATCAGAGGCGAGCACCTCGCAAGCTACACGTTGCCATTCGTCTTCCGCGAGGCGGGCCGGTTGAAGCGCCTCACCTGGTACAAGTCGGACAACGAGAAGGTGTGAGCGCATGGACCTGGGCCTGCCCTTCCTCTCCGACAGCAACGCCGCACCCGGCTTCCGCCCGGGGTTCAAGATCACGCAGGGCGCGGCAGCCAGCGGCGGCGGCGGTCTGCTGGATGCGGCCGCCAGCCTGCTGGGCGCGCCGCAATCCGACCCGTGGGCGGAGAACCTGCGCAGCGTGGAGATCGTGCAGGCGCCGGCTCCCGCGTTGGACACCTGCCGCTTGCGCCTCACGCGCAGCTCCACGTTGCCCGAGGTGGCGGTGGACGACGAGCTGGGGGTGCAGCTCGGGTTCGACGACGCGCTCGTCACGGTGTTCACCGGCAAGGTGGCGGCGCTCACCAGTACGCGCGATCAGGGCCTGGACATCGTGGTCGCCTCCAGCGCGCATCTGCTGGCGCAATCTCGCCAGAACGTGAGCTTCGAGCAGCGCACCCTGGCGGACGTGCTGAAGCTTTGGGCGGGCGAGGTGCAGGTGACGCCGGGCAACGTGGACGCCGGCCCGAGCTTTCCGTTCCTCGCCGTCGACGACCGCCGCTCGGTGTGGGAGTGGATCGCGGTGCTCGCACGCCTGGCCGGATCGATGGCGTGGATCGATGGCGAGGGCAAGCTCAACTGCAAGCAACCGGCCGGGACGCCGGCGCGCACGTATCACTACGGCGCCGATGTGCTGGCGCTGTCGTTCACCGAGCGCGTCGCGCATCTGGGCGAAGTCACGGTGACCGGCGAAGGCGCCGCCGGGAGCCAGGGCGCCAAGGCCTGGAGCTGGCTGGCGAAGAGCGCGGACGGCGTGCAGGCGAGCGCGGGGGACGGCGCCCCGAAGCGGCTGTTCCAGGAAGGCGTGCTGCGCGAGCAGGCGACGGTGGACGCCGCGGCCAAGGGTATTTCGGCGCGCGCGCAAGCGCTGCGCAACGTCGCGAACGTCACCGTTCCGGGCAGCCCCGAAGTCGGCGTCGGCGCGCTGTTCGAGCTGGCCGATTGCCCGGGGGGGCGCGGCGACGGTGCCTACGTGGCGCTGCGGCTGCGTCACCGCTACGCCAAGGCGCGCGGCTTCACCACCGAGATCACCGGAGCGGCGGCATGAGCGACCTGTACGAGACCTTGCGCAAACTGGTGCGCCAGGAGCTGGCCAGCCTGCGCGTGGCGGAGCTGGCGACGGTGCAGGAGCTGCACCCGGCCGACCCGGACAACTACGACTGCACCGTGGTCCTGCGCGACAGCGAGCTGGTGCTCAAGCACGTCCCACTGGTCACCCCGCGCAAAGGTCTGGCCAGGCGTGCCCGACGTGGGCGACCTGGTGCTGGTGCAGTTCGTGGGCGGCGACCTCAACCGGCCGGTGATCATCGGCAGCTTGTACAACGACGAGGACCGCCCGCCGCAGAACGCGGAGAAGCAGCTGGTCCTGCACCTGCCGATCGACGCGGAAGCCGATTCGGCCCTGCGGCTGGAACTGAACGAGGCTTCGCCGATGAGCCTGAAGCTCAACATCGGCTCGGCGCTGAAGCTGACCCTGCAGGACGACGATCCCGTCGTCAGCCTGGACGTGGGCGACGGCAGCGCCACGCTCAGCATCGACCGCTCCGGCGCGGTGAAGCTCGAGAGCAACGGCGAACTGGGCATCAAGGCCGGTTCCAACGTCAAGATCGAAGCCGGCGGCGAGCTCACGCTCAAGGGTGCGGTCATCAACCTGAATTGACGAGCAAGCCCATGGGACAGCCGGCAGCGAAGCAGGGCGACAAAGTAGTGGCGACCGACATCCACATCGAGATGATCCCCACGCCCGGCGGGCCGGTGCCCACGCCCCTGCCCAACCCCTTCATGGGCATGCTCGACGGCGAGCCTGAGCACGGACGTGAACATCGAGGGCAAGCCCGCGGCGGTCGGTCGGCTCCACGGCCACCAACACGCCGGCGCACATTCCGAAGAGCGGGCCGTTCCAGAAGCCGCCGGGAAACAAGGCGACCGTGCAGCTTGGCTCCGCCACCGTGCGCATCAACGGCAAGCCGGCCGCGCGCAACGGCGACACCGCGATCACCTGCAACGACCCCGCCGACCTGCCCGCGGGCACGGTCATCGCGGTGGGCACCGTGATGATGGGATGAGGTGACCCGCGATGCCCGTACGTCCGGAAAAGACCGAGCACCTGCTGCGCGACCTGGCGATCAACGCCATCCACCGCGAGCTGCGTCCCGGTGTACCGCCTCACCGAGCAGGACCCGCCGGCGCCGACCGGGCGCGGCCGGCTGTGGGACCTCGTCCTGCGCGACGGCAAACAGAACCTGGCTCAGGCCATCATCCTGCGCCTGCTCACGCCGCGCGGCGAGCTGGCGGCGCTGGGTCACCCGGAATACGGCTCGCGCGTGCACGAGCTGATCGGGCGCGAGAACACCGGCACGCAGCGCAACCTGCTCAAGCTGCACATCCTCGAGGCGCTGCAGTTCGAGCCGCGAGTGGCCAAGGTCGCCGAGCTGACGGTCGTCCCCTCGCCCGGCACGCGCTCCACCGTGGACGTGCTGCTCAAGGTGCAGGTGACGGGCGCCACCGAGCTGGTGCAGATCGGCCCCTTCAGCATCGAGCTGGCGGTATGAGAGGACCGGCATCATGAGCTTCCGCAGAAAAACCTATCCCGAAGTATCCGATCACTTGCTGAACCGGCTGCTGGGCGGTGTCAGCGGCGAGCCGCACGCCTACCCGCCCCCGGGGAGCGCGCGCGAACCCTTCACCCACCCGCTGGAGAAGGCCCCCGCCGCCGAGGTCACGTCGGTGTACGGCATGGTGAACGGCGCATCGTTTCTGTTCGCCAAGGGTGTGGACTACGAGCTGGGCACGGACGGCGCCAAGCTCGCGTGGAAGCCGAACGGACAGCGCCCCGACGCGGGGTCGGTCGTAGAGATCAACTATCTGCCCAAGCAGCGCGAGACCCGCGCCAACGACCTGTACGCGGGCTCGGTGGTACGCACGCTGCTGGAGGCGGTCGCCCTGGAAACCGCCGGCCTGTACGCGCAGATGGAGACCGTGTATCGCTCCGGGTTCATCGATACGGCGGAAGGCGGCGCGCTGGATCACGTGGTGGCCGTGCTCGGGCTGCAGCGGGTGAAGGCAGGGCGTAACGTCGCGGAGCTCGAGCTGACCCGGGCGAAGAATACGCGCGGCGAGATCCTGGTGCCCGCCGGCACTCGCGTGCTGACCGCCGACGGCGGCATCGAGTACGAGACGCTGGCCGACATCACGCTGGCGGACGGCCAGCCCACCGCCAAAGGCAGCGCGCGCGATCTGGTGGAGACCAACGAGGCCGTGCCCGCCGCTAGCCTCACACTACTGGCCAAGTCGATCGCCGGCATCGAGGCGGTGACCAACCGCGCGCCGAGCACGCGCCTGGACCGCGACGAGACCGACGAAGAGCTGCGCACGCGGGCCAAGAGCTTCCTGGCCGGTTCGGAGCGCGGCACCTTGGGTGCGATCCAGTCCGCGATTGCGCGCGAGGGCATCCTCGCCGACGTGGACGACACGCAACCCGGGCTGATCGCGATCCTGTTTCACGACGATCAGCTTGCACCCGAACAGCGCAAGCGGCTGGAAGACGCCGTGCGCACGGTCAAACCGGCCGGCGTTGCGGTCCAGTTCACGTACGGTGCAGCGCCGCTGCCGGTGGACCTCGAGATCCGCCTCACCACGGCGCAAGGCCTGCTCGACGCGGACCTCAAGCGCATCCAGCAGGACATCCGCGGCCGCGTCACGGACTACTTCGCCAAGCTGCCGACCAAGGCAGCCGGCAGCCTCACCAAGCTGATCGGTCTGGCCATGGGCGTGGAGGGCGTGGAAGACGTGGCGATCGTGTCCGCCACCGCGGGGGGCAACAACGTGCTCGATACGGCGAAAAGCGAGCTCGCCATCGCCGGCACGCCCACGCAGCTGGGTGCGCTGACCATCGTCGACCCGGCGCTGGCTACGCTGCTCAGCGTGCTGGTGCGCTATCCGAAGGACGCGAAGATTCCCGACCAGGGCGCCATGCAGACTGCGCTGCAGGCGGCGGTGAGCTATCTGAACGAGTTGAACGCGGCGCCGTCCGCTCCGGAACACAAGCGCACGCTGTCTTGGGGCAAGCTCGCGCTCACCACTCCGCTGCCGGATTTCACTGCGGTGGCACTGGCCGACTTCGACGCCAACCCAGGCGGCTTCACTGTGCCCACCGCTGCGCAGCGCGATCCTTACAGCTTGCAGTTCGTCTTCACCCGCCCCACCGGCGTGAGCCAAGTGCTCGATGCTGAATCTGCGCCGGCAGTGGTGCTCGCGCCGTTCGAGCGGTTGTCCCTGGTCAAAGCCACCGCCGAGGTGAAGCCGAAGGGAGGCGGCGGGTGAGCGCACACGACCGGCTGCGCGAGCTGCTGCCCTCCCTCTACCGGCCGGACCCGCACGAGGGGACGCTGTCCAATCGCCTGCTCTCGTCCTGGGGCCTGGTGCTGGACGGGGCCGGAATCCAGTTGCAGCACGTGCTGCGCGCGCACTGGTTCGACCTCGCGGACCAGGCGCTCTGGGATGCGCACTACCAGACTGCACGACGCGAGCGCGGACAGCCCGCCGTCAATGTGCGCGATGCAAAGGACGTAAAGGAGTTGCAGCAGTATCCGTACATCACCGACCTCGCGCGGGTGTGCGGCCTGCTCAACCTGCCGCCCTGGCTGGAACCGTCCGGCCTGCGCGAGACCGTGGAGGAGTATCGCCGGCGCGTGAGCGACGTCCTCGACGCATACCGGCTGGGGCTCACCACGTTGCCGGCGCTGCGGCGCCTGACCGAGGCGGCGCTGCCCGAGGACATGAGCGCGGCGCCGGCGCAGCAGCGCTGGCCCTTCGCGATCGAGGAGCCGGTGGCGATCAGGACCGGGCGCAAGCAGATCGTCGTGCCGGATGTGCAGGAAGGCGACCTCGTCAGTCCGCTGTTCCGCTGGACGTTGAACGGTGCGCCGGGCTCGCCCGTGGTTTACATCCAGGGGGTGGCGCCGAGCGGCGATCTGGTCGCCGCCGCTGAGCAGCCGGGCATCGAGCGCTTCACGCCGGACCAGAGTCCGGCCGGCATCGCAGTCGTGTATCGCGGCACGCTCGCCGCGAACCAGACCCTGCGCCTGTCGCCGGCGCGGCGCAGCTGGCTTGTGCTCGACGGGGTGTTGCAGGCTTCGGCGGCAGAGACGCTGGACAGCTCGGCGCTGGATCCATCCAGCAACGGGCCTTGGGCTGCGGTGGAAGATGCGCCCGCGGGCGCAGTCCGGCTGCTGGCACAGGCGCTGGATCGCACGCTGTGGCTGGTGACGGAGGATGCGGGAAGCTGGGTGCTGCATCGCTACGACGGCACGCAGTTCGACGCAGTCACACAGGGTGCGCCGGCAGGCCCGTACCTGGCACTGCGCGCGCACGGCGATGCCGTCTATCTCGGCACGCAGCAGGGGCTGTTCCGCTGTGCAGTGTTTCCGCCCGGCAACCAGCCGCGCGAGCTGACCGCGGTCGCCGCCGTTCCCGAGCCGGTGCAGGGCATGACGCAGCTGCCGGACGGGCGGCTGGCCTGCGCCGGCGGCAACGGCCTCGCGCTGCTGAAAGACGACGACACGCTGGACACGCGTCTGCTCGCGGGAGTGGACGTGCGCGCCGTGCATGCCGATCGCGACCAGCTCTACCTCGCCACCGCGCAGGCGCTGCTGTTGAAGGACGGCGAGCGCTGGTTCCGTTACGAAGGCGCGCAGCTCAGCGAAGAGGATGCCGACTGGATCGCGATCGAGCCCGCGCAGGCCGGCGCCGCCGCGAGCCCTCTACCCGTGGTGCGCGCCATTGCCACCACACCGGACGGCAGCCTGTGGCTGGGCACGGCGCGCGGACTGGCGCGCTACACCGTCTATGCCGAGCACACCACGCTGCTGGAGGCGTTTCCCGACCTGGGCACGGGCGAGATCGCGGCGTTGCTGGTGGACGAGCGGGGCATGCTCTGGGTCGCGGGCGAGGACGGCCTGTTCCGCTACGACGGCCGGGACGTGGCGCAGCAGGATCTCGCGCAGCCGCGCTGGCTCTCGCTGGGAAGCGCCGACACCGTGTACCCGGACGAGATCTCCGCCACGCCGCGCGGGCACTGGCGCTACGACGGCACGCAGGATCAGTGGGAGCGGTTCGAAGCCGCACAGGGCCGCTACGCCGTCGCCTCCCTCGACAAGCGCGCCGGCAACAGTCCCCGCGCTGCCGCGGTGCTGCTCACCGCCGGCGTGCGCGCCGAGCTCGGCCAGTTCGACGGCAGCGACTTCAGCAATGCGCAGTCGGTCGCCGCCGACCAGATCGTCCTGCGCGTGAAGCCGGACGAGACGCGCATCGTCGATGGTGGCTTCCCGGCCCTGCCGTCGAACGAGGGCACCTGGCGCTACGTGCAGATGGAGCAGGAAGGCCTGACACCACCCGCCGGGCTGCCCTGGTGGTCCCGCGAGGGCCGGCTGTTCCCGCCGCCCGACTGGGAGGCACCCTGGCCCGGGCATTTCCGCAACGAGGCCAGCGTGTGGCACGCGGACGGCCATTTTGCCGAGGCGGTATTTGCCTATCCGCCGTCGGCGCGGGTGTGGATGGAGTATCCGGTCGAGCCGGCCATCGGCGTGCGCGTGCGGTTGTTCAAGCGCGCGCCGGACGAGGCCGTGGACCCGGCATTGATCGAACGTGTGTGGCAGTTGCTCAAGCGCGCCAAGGCCGCGGGCGTCCCGTTGCAGCTCGCGCTGGAAGGCGCTGTAGTCAAAGGAGATTGAGTCATGAGTTTGCAAGACGCCATCACTCAGATCGCGGGCCTGGCCCCCAAGGCTGCAGGCCACCTGGTCCGCCCGCAGGATTGGAACGCCCTGATCGCGGCGCTGGGCGAATACGGTGCTTCCATCACCGCCAACACGCAGGACCTGGTCACGGTCAAGGCCACCTTGACGCAGGTGCAGACGCAACTGGCGGCGGTGGCGGCGCAGGCCCAGGCGCTGGACGCGCGCGTGGATGATCTGGAAGCGAGCATCCAGCCGCTGCTGAACAACTATCTCGTCACCCTCGCATGCGACCGGCTGACCTACGCGTCGGGCGAGTTGTGCGATCTGACCGCCAAAGTCACCGGCCTGCGCGGCCAGCCGCTGGCTGCGCCCTTCCCGTGGGTCGACTTCGTCGCCGCATGGGGCCGGCTGCGCGCCGTGGCCGGCTTCAACAGCCGCGCCGGCAGCGGCGACAACTCGATCTCGGTGCAGGTCAACGCGCAAGGCATCGCGCGCGTGCAGCTGCGCGCCGAGCACAGCGAAGGCTTCTCCGAGACCGAAGAGGCGCAGGTCAGCGCGGTGATGCAGATGCAGGTGCCCAACGCCAACATGACCGTGGCGCAGTCGTTCATGACCGCCGCGACGCCCTCGGACGCGCCGGCCAAATCCGCTTACAAGGTGCTGGCGCAGGAATACGAGCGCCAGGACTCGATCGCGCTGCGCGCCTACGCCGACACCTACCACGTGCGCACGCCCGAATACACCCTGGCGCCGATCCTGCCGAACTTCTGGACGCAGTGGCGCGACTACCGCGCCACCGTGATCGCCTTGGCCAAGCCGGACGCCGACCCGACCACGCCGGACGGCGCGCGCGGCGCCGGCAGCATCCAGGTCACCTTCCGTGACTGGCTGTGGCCGTGGACGCTGGATTACCTGGACGACTTCCAGCCGCTGCAGAATTTGGTGCTGCAGCAGTACACGCCGCTGTTCCTGCAGGCCAACGTCTACGATCAGGTACAGCAGAAGGTGCAGACCGATCTGGGCCAGTACGGCATGATCGGCCGCAAGAAGTACCTGAACGCCGCGCAGAAGGCGATCGAGCTGATCAATCCGGGACCGGAGGCGGCCAAGCAGACTGCCAAGCAACAGATCAGGAACGCAGTGCAGGCACAGGGGGCGAGCGAGATCTACGCCGGCGGCAAGGCCGGCCAGGGCGCACCCGTGATGCAGATCTACGTCGAGCAGGGCAAGCAGACCGACAATGTCTCGCAGCAGGTGCAGCAGGTCGGAGCGCAGGTGCAGGAGACCACCGGCCTGAAGGCCGCGGTCAACGTGCTCGAAGGCCGCATGCAGTCGGCCGAAAAGGTCGGCCAGCAGATCAACAGCGGCCTCACCCTGATCAACGACAACGTGCGCGCCATCAACCCGCTGGACGAGAACAGCCTGAAGGCCAACGTGCAGAAGATCAGCGCCGACATCGCCGCATTGAAGGTCAAGATCGGCTGAAGCCGCGGGTTGCACCGGCCGCAGGCGCAGCGCCGGGAGCCCGAACGCCGGAGATCGTGCCATGGCTATCTTGCTTCTCGAGCCGCAAGACCTCACGCCCGCGCAAGCCGCACGCGTGCTGGACTTTCTCAACAGTGCCGCGAGCGCTGCGGAGATCGCCGCCAAAGTGGACTTCCCGGGCGAGCCCGACGTCGGCATGAAGCTCGGGCAGCGCCTGCTGGACGCGCGCACCGCGCTTGGCGGCACCTACACTACGCTCGCTCAGATCGACGCCGTGTCCCTGATTGGCCCGGAGCGATTTACCGAGCTGTGTGCCGCCGTGCTGGGGCTTGACCCACACCGGCGGATGCAGGATGCGCAGTCGCGGGCGCTTGAGGATGCTGCTGAAGGGGCTCCTGGCGGGGCTCGCACTACATTGCTGGACGCTGCGATGAGCCGGATCCTGCAGCTCACGAGCGACTACGAGAATCTGCGCCGACAGCTCGCCGCGCTGCAGACCGTCACCGAACGCGTGCAACTCAACCTGACCGCCAGCCCGCAGCCCGCCTGGCTCGGCCAGCCCCTGCAGATCGTGGCGTATGTGCGCGACCCGCAGGGCCGGCCCCTGCCCGACCGTCAGGTCACGCTCGAGGCGAGCACCGGCACGCTGGAGGCGGTGTATGGCTTCGCCGTACAGCGTGCGCGTGCGGTGACCGTGCGCACGGGCGCCGACGGCAGCGCGCGCCTCACCCTGCGCGCCCATACCATCGAGCCGCTGACGGGGGACCAGCAGGCAGCGCTGGAAAACGCGCTTGGTCAGCTCGACGCCGGCGCGGACAGCCCCAACCTGCTGCGCAGCTCATTCCTCAGTGTCGCCGCCACCTACCAGGACGAGCGGCAACATGCCTTGCGGGGCGCCTTCGATATCTACGCGCGCCAGTGGAAGGCGCAGTTCTTTGATCAGATCAACCCGGGCAGCCTGGGCTTCCAATGGCCGCTGGAGGTGTGCGTGGTGCGCGCCGACTGCCATCCCCAGGACGGCACCGCGGCGGCGCTGACCAGCGCGGTGCTGGTGGTGAGCTGGAAGAACTGGGTGGGCGCGTGGTTCGAATTTCTCGGCGACTTCCTCACCCAGCAGGCGAAGCTGCAGACCGCGTTCGTGGCTGCCAAGAAGCGCGGCGCCAAGGGCTACCGCCTGGTGGACGATCTGCTCGGCGAAGCCTACAGCTTCGTCGCCGATCAGAAGGGGCTGGCGGCCGAGTGGTTGTCGCAGCGCGTGGTGAAGCACGCGGTGAACGACTTTCTCGGGACCGAGCTGGCCGGCGTGGACGACGATACGCAGCGCGAGCTGTTCTCGAGCCTGGAAGGCGCGGCGACCCAGCTTACGCGCCAGAGCCGCGGCGCCATCGCCATGGTGAACCAGACCCGCGTCGTTCTGGACGACAGGATCACCAAGGTGGGCGGAATAAATGCGGGCGTGCTGGAAGAGGTCCGCGGGCTGCACGCCCAGGTGCTGGCGCGCGCCAGCCAGGTCGACACCCAGTTCGCCGCTATCAACGCTACCAGGACCGACCTCGATGGGCGGCTCACGCAGTTCGATTCCCGCTTCGAGACGTTCACCACGCAGTTCACGGACTTCGGGCAGCGCTACAACGCGTTCAACAGCAACGTTTCGACCTTCAACCAGAATCTGGGCAAGTTCAACGTCGACTACGGCGACTTCCGCACGCGCTACGACGATATCGGCGGGCGCCTGACGGTGTTCGACCAGAACGTCGCGACGTTCAACCAGAACCTCGGCAAGTTCAACACCGACTACGCGGATTTCCGCACGCGCTCCGACACCGTCGGCGGGCGGCTCAACGCCTTCGACCAGAGCCTCGCGGGGTTCAACCAGAATCTCGCCGGGTTCAACCAGGATCTCACTGGCTTCAACCAGAACCTAGGGAGGTTCACCACCGATCTGGGCACGTTCCAGACTCAGCGCGCGCAGATGACACAGGACCTGAACACGGTGAAGGCGGACTTGAGCGGCGTCAAGAGTGACCTGGGAACCATGCGGGCGGACGTGGCCGCGGTGAGGACCGAGGTCGGCACGGTCAGGACCGATGTCGGCACGGTCAGAACCGAGCTGGGAACGGTGCGGACGGACGTGGGTACGGTCAGGACCGATCTGACCGCCGTCAGGACCGATGTCAACAAGCTCAAGCCCCGCAACACTCGGGGCGCACGGAAGCCGAAACCGACCGGCTGACATGGCGAACGTCTTCACCCACCCCGATTGTGCGCCTGCGCACCTGGTGCCGGCGGGGCTGTCGCTCAACCTCACCACGCCGCTCCAGGTAGACGGGGTCACGCTGTTTCGCGCCACCGTCTATCTGCGAGTGCCGCTCGACGAGCGCTGCCAGCGCGTGCTGGCGGCGCCGGCGAGCAAGCTGCACGTGCGCTTCGAACCGACGACCGTGCAGGTCACCAGCGCCACGACGGGCTGGGTGAAGAAGTGGCAAGGGCTGACGCAGAACGCCACCATCGAGCTGAAATACCCGGCCCCGATCGCTGTTGTCCAAAGCGACCTGTACCAGAAGGTCGATCTCAAGCGGGTCGACGGCGACGCGGTGTCGGAGCAACCCACGGTGAGCGTGAACACCGGACAAGCCATCCCGGGCGGCTTCATCGGACCGGCATTCAAGGCCGAGTTCTCGGTGGAGAAGCCGGGTCTGCTGAGTGAGATCCTCGCAATCACGGTCCAGGAGTCGCAGACCTTCCAGTCCCTGTCCGCCGCCGCTGTCAAGGACAGCGCCGGGCAGTTCGGGGACGTCTCCTTCGAGCAAGCCAAGAGCAAGGCGATGATCCAATCGGCGCTCACGCGCCTGGACCTGAGCGGCAAGCCGACCACGCCGCGGCTGCGCCTGCTGAGCGCCGATCAGAGTGAAGGCCTGTGGCAGTGGCTGGAGCCGGGTGAGCACGCCGGCGCGGTCACTTACGCCGCAGTGGGAGCGCAGCTCGCCGAACAGCTGCAGCCAGCCTTCGATCGCGCGCTCGCTTTGCGCGAGCCCGATGCGGGCCAGATGGTGCTCCCGCTGCTGATCGAAAGCGATGCCCCCTGCACCGTGGTGCTGCAGCAGGCCAGCCTCGAGTTTTTGTTGGAGGCCGAGCTGTTATCCGCGCCGGCACAGCTCGGTTTCACCGGCGGTTCGGAACAGACCCAGCCGGTGATCCTCCAGCCGGCGGCGGCGCAACCCGTGCGGCTGCACTTGGCTGCGAGCCTTGCGTTGCACGACCCGCAAACCGCGGCGGAGCCTCCGCCGCTCGCCTCCGGTGCGCTGCATACCGGCGTCCAGATGGAGGCGGGGACCCAGGCAGCCACCCTATGGGAAGCCGATCGTCCCTATTGGCTCGTCGGCTTCGCATTTGCCTGGCATGCGCTGTCCGACCATGTGATAGCACAGGTCTCGCTGCTCGCCGAGGCGGGCGGTGCGGCCGCGGGAGAGGCGCTGATCGAAGCACGCCTGGAGGCAAACGCGACGGGCGCGACGTGGCTGCGCTGCCAGTGCCCGCAGACCGCTGTCCAGCCGGGACGCTACTGGCTCAGATTGCGGGTCGAAGACGGCTCCGGCCTGTGGCTGGGAGAAGCGGCCTCGCCTGCGCAGCCCATGTGGCAGCAGGTCCCCCCGGGCGCGGGCAGTCAGAACGCGCTGCCCCTGCGGCTCCTGCACTTCGCACTCGAGCCGGCGGCAGCGGATGCGGCTCAGCAGGCGCCGCTGCGCCTGGCGCTCAACGGCGTTGCGCTCGCATCCACCAGCCCGCGGGACGGCGCGCTGGAGGCCGACGCCGACGCACCGGCGGCGTTGACCGCGCCGTCTCCGTGGACGCTGGCGGCATCCAGCGCGAGCGCGATGAGCATCACCCTGCAGTCCGCGCGGCTGACCTATCTCGCCTAGCGTTGCGGGAAGGCCCGACGAGTGGACTGCGGCCTACGTCAGCACCCCTCTCCCCAACCCTCTCCCGCAAGGGGAGAGGGGGTCTTTGTGTGCGCTTCGCGCCCCCTCTCCCCGACCCTCTCCCGCAAGGGGAGAGGGAGTAACTCCCCGGTGTAACAGCCCGCTACTTTGCGGCGAAGCAGTAGAACAGGCCGTCGCCCCCCGTAGCCACCAGGTTCGACTGGCTGCAGCCTCTCGACGGATGCGCCGAGTTCCACGAATTGGGATTGGCCCCACCGCCCTGCTTGTCATGGTGGCCTACGAAGGCCGATCCCTCGCCGGTGCTCGTCCAGTTCCCGCAGGTCGTGTCACCCGTGCCCGTCGCCAGCGTGCCGTCCATCTGCGAGCCGGTCAGGATGTCGTGTCGGTTAGGTGTGTCACCGCGCCCATTCACCACGGCGCCGGTCTCGGTGAGCGAATTTTCCTTGCCCAGCTTGTTGCTATCCGAGTGCAGATCGGCGACGCTCTTCGCTACGACGATGCCCTTCGCGTTGGCCCAGGGACCCGTACCGATGCGATCGCGGGCGTTGACGGCCGGCTGACCGCCGCTGGCAGAAGCGCTCAAATAGGCGCGCCACGTGCGATTGCCCGCGCCTGCGGCCGCCGCAAGTGTCTGGCAGTGCTTGTCGGCGCCGGCAAGGCCGCCGAGATTCGCGCCCTGGCCGGTTCCGACGCTGGTGATGAAAAAGCCCATCGGCGGCGTCTGTGCGTACGAGCCGGCCAGGTAGAGCGACAGTCCGATGGCGGCGGCGACATGGACGATTCTGTTCATCGCAGTTCCTCCGTTGTTGACGACCATTCGATCGCGGACACGAGCGAGCTGACGTTGCGCGTCAGCGCCCGGACGCTTGCGGCGTGCCCCCGGCAAGCGGCGGCCTTCAGGCCAAGCAGGCCGGCCGCGCCCAGATAGGTCTCTGGATCGGGCTTGTACTGGCGAAACAGCTCCGCGGAAAACACGCAGTCCCATGGCAGGCCCGCGTTCTTCGCCATGTTGCTGAGTGCCGAAGACGTCGAACAGCAGGGCTTTGGGTGCGCTGGAGGCGGGCATCGGGCCGGGCTCGGATGAAGGGAGCGCGCAATTATACGGACTCTGCTCTCTGGCCGCCCGCGTGTGAGGCTGGTCCGAAAATGCGCATAAGACGCAGAGGTGATCGTTGCCGTTGTGGTGGTGATGGTGATGATCCCCGGCGTCATGGGAGCGATTGGCAGCAGCATGATCGCAGGCACCATCTCGATAAAAGGATAGACATCGACTATCCTTTGAAATGGACATCCAAATCGCTCAGGTGCGGGGTCTTAGAACAGCCTAACCCGCCCTACGCAGGCTAGCTAGCCTTGCGCTGGCATGGCGCTTCAATGCAAGGCCTCTCAGCTCGACGCAAGAAAAAAGCCCCGCATCAGCGGGGCTCTCTGTTTGACCGGAGCCTGGATCGGGTCTCTGCGCCAGGGGACTGGCGCTTGCGTGCTGATCACATCCCCATGCCGCCCATGCCGCCCATGCCCCCCATTCCGCCGCCGCCGTGGGAATGCTCGTCCGACGGCAATTCGGCGACCATGGCGTCCGTGGTCAGGATCAGGCCGGCCACGGATGCAGCGTTCTGCAGCGCGCAGCGCGCTACCTTGGTCGGGTCGACCACTCCCATCTCCATCAGATCCCCGTACTCGGCGGTCTGAGCGTTGTAGCCGAAGTTGCCCTGGCCCTCGATCACCTTGTTGAGCACCACCGAGGGTTCGTCGCCCGCATTGGCGACGATCCAGCGCAGCGGTTCCTCGAGCGCACGCAGCACGATCTTGACGCCGGCTGCCTGGTCGGGGTTGTCGCTCTTGATCTTGTCGAGCGCTGTGCGGGCGCGGATGTAGGCCACACCGCCGCCGGCGACGATACCTTCCTCGACCGCGGCGCGGGTCGCATGCAACGCGTCCTCGACACGCGCCTTCTTTTCCTTCATCTCGACCTCGGTCGCCGCTCCGACCTTGATCAGCGCCACGCCGCCGGCGAGCTTGGCCACACGTTCCTGCAGCTTCTCCTTGTCGTAGTCGCTGGTGGAGTCCTCGATCTGCGTGCGGAGAGTCTTCACCCGAGCCTCGATCGCCTTGGGGTCGCCCGCGCCGTCGATGAGGATGGTTTCTTCCTTGCCGACTTCGATCCGCTTGGCTTGCCCGAGCTCCTTCAGCGTGATTTTCTCGAGCGTCAGGCCGACTTCCTCGGCGACGACCTGTCCGCCGGTGAGGATGGCGATGTCCTCGAGCATAGCCTTGCGGCGGTCGCCGAATCCCGGAGCCTTCACCGCGCAGGTCTTGAGGATCCCGCGGAGGCTATTCACCACCAGCGTGGCAAGCGCTTCGCTGTCGACATCTTCAGCGACGATCAACAGCGGCCTGCCGGCTTTCGCCACCTGCTCGAGCACCGGCAGCAGATCGCGGATGTTGGAAATCTTCTTGTCGTGCAGCAGGACGCAAGGGTTCTCCAGCAGGCATATCTGCTTGTCGGGTTGGTTGATGAAGTACGGCGACAGGTAGCCGCGATCGAACTGCATGCCTTCGACGATTTCGAGCTCGTTCTGCAGGCCCTTGCCGTCCTCGACCGTGATCACGCCTTCCTTTCCGACCTTGTCCATCGCGTCTGCGATGAGCTTTCCGATGTTATCGTCGGCGTTCGCGGAAATAGCGCCGACCTGGGCGATCTCTTTGCTGGTTGTGCAGGGCTTCGACAACTTCTTGAGCTCGTCGACCACCGATTGCACCGCCTTGTCGATCCCGCGCTTGAGATCCATCGGCGTCATGCCGGCGGCAACATACTTCATACCTTCCTGGACGATCGCCTGCGCAAGCACGGTCGCGGTCGTAGTGCCGTCGCCGGCTACATCGGAAGTCTTGCTCGCGACCTCCTTTACCATTTGCGCGCCCATGTTCTCGAATTTGTCCTTGAGCTCGATCTCCTTCGCCACCGATACGCCATCCTTGGTGATGGTCGGAGGGCCAAATGACCGCTCGAGCACGACGTTGCGGCCCTTCGGTCCAAGCGTCACCTTGACCGCGTCGGCCAGGATGTTGACGCCCGCAACGATCTTGGCGCGGGCTGAGTCGTGGAATTTGACATCTTTTGCGGCCATGTGATTTCTCCTGGCTTGACTGTTCGGATTGCTGAGTGCTCGACCTACTCGATCACGCCCATGATGTCTTCTTCACGGACCACGAGCAGTTCGTCGCCTTCGACTTTGACGGTCTGGCCGGAGTACTTGCCGAACAGCACTTTATCGCCGACTTTGACGCCGAGTGGGCGAACTTCGCCACTTTCGAGCACCTTACCGGTGCCGACTGCCTTGACTTCGCCTTGATCGGGCTTTTCCGCCGCAGTGTCCGGAATGACGATGCCGGAGGCGGTCTTGCGCTGTTCGTCCAAACGCTTGAGCAGGACGCGGTCGTGTAAAGGACGGATTCTCATCTGGATCTCCTCTTTATTGGGGCCTGACAGGTTCGGGGGGCGATCTTCCTGACAGGAGCCCGATACATGGGTGCTAAGGACGAGAACGCAACCCTTCGCACACCCTGGACAGAAAAGATAAAGACGGGCGGACTCCGCCGCGCCCGCGCCCGAGCTACTCGTCGCCTGCGTCTCGGCCGCAGGATCCGACCACTATGGAGGCGGGCTACGCCCCACCGGGCTTGTTGTTTGGAAAGAGTAATCGACAACAACGCACGATTCGACCCAAGCATGAAGGGCCGCGTCGAGGGCAAACCCGGGATCGGTGCGCAGCGCCCGGTCCAGCGCTTCGCTCAGAGTGGCCCCGGCTGCTGTCGCCGCAAGAAGTTCGTACTCCCCAGCAGTGATCGCATTAGCCTGCGCGCGGAAACGCGGTCGGGACACGAGCGTGCGAAATGGTCCGCCGTGGAACTGCACGCTGAACTCTCCGGCGTAATCCTTCTGATGGATCTCCCAGATGCGTGCGAGCGGGTAGCGCGACTCGAACAACGCGCATAGTGGATTCAACTTCAGGCGCAGGTTGGGCTGCGCCGCCTCCGGCACCGAGGCCAGGCGCGACACGTCGAGCCGGTCGACGTCTGCGGCGTAGTGCGCGCGGTGCACGGCCCACTCGAGACGCGCGAGGTCGGGAAGATACGGCAGCTCGCGGACAGGCGGAAAGCCTTCCAGGAAGGCAGGGAACTGCATGCCGTACTGGTTGAGATCACCGTTCGTCGAGGGCGAATGCGCGAGATATGCGCGCGCCAGCGCGTCGAAGAATTCCGCGCCGACTACCTGGCCAATCACCGGGTAGGCGGCGGCAAGGGCCTGGCCGCTGGCGGCCAGCACATTGCCGCGGTAGACGGCGAGGCGGCGGGCAACGTCGTCCTCCTCGCCAACAAACAAGGGCAGCGGCAGCCCCGGCGCACCTGCTCCGTCCAGCACCCGCGCGAGCTGGCTCTGGATCTGGAAGAGGTCAGCCATTTGCCGACCCTTGCACGGCCTTGGCGGTGTACGCTTCCGCGACGACCACTTCGAGCGCCGGGATGCCGCTGTCCCATTCGATCAACGCGGGCACGGCACCAAACCGGCGGCACGCGTGTGCGTACAGGGTCCACACCGCCGGTGCAACCTGAGACCCGTGGTCGTCGATCAGCAGCGCGTCCATCGCCCTGTGTCCCGCCAGATGGATCTCACCCACGTGCTGGGCCGGGTAGGCGGCGAGCGCCGCGTTCGCGTCGAAGCCGTGGTTGCAGGCGTTGACAAAGAGATTGTTGATATCCAGGAGGATCCCGCAGCCGCTGTGCCGCGCGAGCTCCGCGAGAAACTCACCTTCGCTCATCTCGGAAGCACGGTATGCGAGATAGCTGGACACGTTCTCGACCAGAATCCGGCGCTGCAGCGTCTCTTGCGTCTGCGTCACACGCGCGGTCATCAGCCGCAGGGCCTCCTGCGTGAACGGCATCGGCAGCAGATCGTGGAAATGGCGCGCGCCCAACGCTCCCCAGGACAAATGCTCCGACACCAGCGCGGGATGGACGCGGTCGACCAGCCTTTTGAGCTTCGCCAGGTGCTCGGTCCGCAGGCGATCCGAAGAGCCGAGCGAGAGGCCGACGCCGTGCAGGCTGAGGGGATAGTCCTTGCGGACATGCTCGAGCACATGCAGATCGTAGCCGCCGTCGCCGAAGTAGTTCTCGCTGTGCACCTCGAGCCAATCGACCGCGGGCGCGCCACGCAAGAACTCGGGGTAGTGCACAGCGCGCAGACCAATGCCGACGCCGCGCACTCCGGCAACGGATGTGCTCCCGCGTGTCGCGTCGGTGAGCCCGTGCATGCAGGCAGCGCGAATTGGCTCAGGAGAAGGTGCGGCCGCGGCGAGCGCGCAGGTGACACGCCCGCGCGCGCCGCCCCGGGCGCTGTCGCGCTGGCACTCGCGACAGCGCTACGAGGTCAACCCTGTTTCTCGTACTTGAGCTTGCCGCCCATGCTCTCGCAGGTGCCTTTGGGGACGTACTTCCACTCCTCCGGCAGGTTGTCGGCCTTGGCTTTCGCGTGACAGGTGTGCGTGCCGGTGGCGCTGGCGCAGTCGTTCTGGCCGGCCTTGGCCACGCCGTAGCACTTTTCCTGATCCGCCGCGACCGCCGGACCGGTGGCGGCCAGGGCCAGCAAACCGGCAAGGGCCGAGCGGATCACGAGTTCGTTCCTCATCAAGTCCTCCTGGTTGGTTCAGGCACCGGGCATTGTGGTGCCTGCTGCGCGGCTGTTCCAGGTGCGGCGGCCTTGCCCCGCGCCTGGATAGGCTATCACGCTGCGCAGATTGAACCACAACCGACGCCGGCAGCAAAGCTCCGAGCTACACCCCTGGCACCAGAACCGCCGCCCAGACGTCGACGATCGGCCAACTCAGCGGACATCACGAACCGCACTGTCCGCCCGCTCGCCATACAGCCGACCACGGCGGATCAGCCACTTCTCCCCCTCGACGGCGAAGAACACCACCGAGGATATGAGCAGGCACACGATGAGCTCGACGGCATCCAAGGGTGCGGTCTTGAAGACCGCGTTGAGAGCCGGCAGGTAGATGATGCCGACTTGCAGCGCCAGCGTGAAGAGAATCGCCAGCAGCAGCGGTGTGTTCGAGCGCAGACCCTGAGCGAACAGAGACTCGCGCTCCGAGCGCACAGCGAGCGCGTGCCCCAGCTGCGACAGCGTGAGCACGCTGAACACCATGGTCTGCCAGTGCCAGCCCAGGTGGATCGCCACGCCCTGAGTCAGCAGGCACAGCGCCCCCATCAGCAGCCCGACCCACACGATGTGTTGCCACATGCCGTGCGCGAAGATGCTCTCATTGGGCGGGCGCGGCGGGCGCTGCATGATGCCCGCCTGCTGCGGCTCGGCGGCCAGCGCCAACCCGGGCAGGCCGTCGGTCACCAGGTTGATCCACAGGATGTGGATCGGCAGCAGCGGGATCGGCAAGCCGAGGAAGGGCGCGAGGAAAATGGTCCAGATCTCGCCCGAGTTGCCGGTCATCGCGTAGCGGATGAACTTGCGGATGTTGTCGAAGATGCGCCGTCCCTCGCGCACCGCCGCGACGATGGTGGCGAAGTTGTCGTCGAGCAGGACCATGTGAGCGGCTTCCTTTGCCACGTCGGTCCCGGTGACGCCCATGGCCACGCCGATGTCGGCGCGCTTGAGCGCAGGCGCGTCGTTGACCCCGTCGCCGGTCATCGCCACGAACTCGCCGCGCGCCTGCAGCGCCTTGACGATCGCGATCTTCTGCTCGGGGGAAGTGCGGGCGTAGACGCGCACGCGGCCGACTCGCTCACTCAGCTCACCCTCTTGCAGGCGCGCAAGCTCGCTGCCCGTGAGCACGTCATCGCCCCCATCGATGATGCCGAGCTTGGCCGCGATCGTACGGGCGGTGGCCGGATGGTCGCCGGTGATCATCAGCGGGGTGATGCCGGCGGACCTGCACACAGCGACCGCAGCGCGCGCCTCGGGGCGCGGCGGGTCTAACATGCCGGCCAGCCCCAGAAAGGTGAGCTCGCCCTCGACCCACTCGGCCGCCAGCTCCTCGGGCACCTGCAAGAGGCTTCGGCAGGCGAAGGCCAGCACCCGCAGGCCATCGCTGGCCATCCGCTCGGCGGCAGCCTGGGCAGCCTGCGCATCGAACGGTTGCCGCCCGCCGGGTCCGAGCTGGTCCCTGCACAACGCAATCACCCCTTCGGGACTGCCTTTGACCAAGGCGAGAACCTCGTCGCCGCTGCGATGCAGCGTAGTCATGCGCGCGCGCTCGGCTTCGAAGGGGATCTCGGCGATCCGCGGCATGCCGGCCAGGAGCTCGTCCGTACGCTGACCGGCGGCCAGAGCGGCCTGATAGAGCGCGACCTCGGTGGGGTCACCGGCCACCTGGCCATCGCGATCGATGCGGGCGTCGTTGTTGAGCGCGAACGCTTTGAGCAACGTCGCCCAGGGCTCCGCGCGCGGCGCCGCCGCCTCCGCGGCCAGCCGCCGGCCCAGGGCCCACAGCGCTTCCACGCGCATGCGGTTGACGGTGAGCGTGCCGGTCTTATCCGAGCAGATATAGGTCACCGAGCCGAGAGTCTCCACCGCCGGCAGCTTGCGGATCAAGGCGTTCTTCTCCACGAGGCGGCGCGCCCCCAATGCCAAGGCCACCGTCACGACTGCAGGCAGCGCCTCGGGGATCGCCGCCACCGCCAGCGAGATGGCGGTGAGCGCCATGAGCATGGGCGGCTCGCCGCGCAGCGCGCCCACGACGAACAGCAACGCGCAAATGCCCAGCACGGCGACCGACAGCACTCGCCCGAATTGGGCCAGGCGCTTTTGCAGCGGCGTTTGGACCTCATCCTCGGCGCGCAGCAGGGTGGCGATGCGGCCCAGCTCGGTGTCCATGCCGGTGGCCACCACCACGCCCCGCCCACGGCCATAGGCGACCAGCGTGCCTTTGTAGGCGAGGTTGCGACGGTCCCCCAGCGGCAGGTCGGGTTGCTTCAGCGCGCCCACCTGCTTTTCCACGCTATGCGACTCCCCGGTGAGAGCGGCCTCCTCGACCTTGAGCTGGACTGCCTCGATCAGGCGCAGGTCGGCAGGAACGGCGTTGCCGGCCTCCAGCACCACCACGTCGCCGGGAACCAGCTCGCGCCCCGCCAGACTGGCGATCTGCCCGTCACGCAGCACGCGCGCGGTGGGCGCCGCCATCGCCTTGAGCGCGGCGATCGCGCGCTCGGCCCGAAAGGCCTGAACGAAGCCGATGACGGCATTGAGGAGGACGATGACCAGGATCACCACGGTATCCGTGAGGTCCCCGATGACGCCGGAGATCACTGCGGCAGCGAGCAGCACCAGGATCATGAAGTCGGTGAACTGCTCGAGCAGCAGGCGCAGGGGCCCGCGGCGGGCGCCTTCCTGGATCTCGTTGGGTCCGACGCGCTGCCGGCGCTGCGCGGCTTCGGTGCTGCTCAGCCCCATATCGGCGTCGCTGCCCAGGCGTTGCAACGCTTGCTGGGGCGTGAGCAGATACCAGGCCGCAGGCTCGCCGGGCCGGTTGGCCGCGACGCCAGTCGGCGCTGGCTGGGCATGCTCGGGCATGAAGGCCTCAGTGACCTCGGGAGCTCATGCGGCCCGTGAGGATCCGCTCAACACGCCCGATTGTACGCAGGCAGGCGGGTCGCCGGTGTGAGCGCGATCGCCCGAAACTCGCGCGACAGCGGGCTGTCATGCAGCCTTGCGTTGCCTCGCTTCACGCAGGAACGCCTCCAGGATCGGCGTGCAGTCGAGCAGACCTTCGCGGCCAGGGTGGAACTCGGGGTGCCACTGCATGCCGAACACGAAGCTCGGTCCGTCCCAGCGAATCGCCTCGACCAGCCCGTCGGCCTCGCCGCGACCTTCGACAATCAGGCCGGCACCCAGGTCGCGCACCGCTTGATGATGGATGGAGTTGACCAGCCCGGACTGCTGGCCCGGGAAAATCTTCTCCAGCAGCGAGCCGGGCTCGAACCGCAGCGGGTGGAAATTCTCGTCATACAGCTCGGGATCGTGATGCCGCAGAGCGGCGGGCACCATGCTCGGGATATCCTGCCACAGGGTGCCGCCGTAGGCGACGTTGATGAGCTGGGCGCCGCGGCAGATGCCCAGCACCGGCTTGCCCACATCGACGAAGCCGGCCAGGAGCTCCATCTCGTAGCGGTCCCGCAGGATGTCGCCCTGCCAGTCGGAGTGCAGCGGCTGCTCCCCGTAGCTGCGCGGAGAAACATCGGTGCCGCCCTGCAGCACCAGGCCGTCCACCGCTTCCACATAGTCCTCCACGCTGAGGTTCCCGCGCCTGGATCAGGCCGCCCGTCTCGATGGAGGGAAGCATGAAGATCAGCGCGCCATGCGACATCACCCAGTGGGCGATCGACTGCTCCAGGTACTGCAGCGTCTTGCCCCGGAAGCCCAGCTCGAGCGGACTCTTGTAGAGGAAGCGCGGGGACAGGCCGATCTTCAGAGGCGGGCGGCTGTAGGGCATCGGCGAGCGGGCTGTAGATGCTGATGAGGGGCGACTCGCATTGTGCCGTCACCGCTCAGGTTCCGCGGCATGTGCGATCCCGTTCGGCAAGCCGGTGATCAAGGCAACGGGGGTCTTCATCGGACTGTCCTGCAGACGCGGCCAGCGCTTGTTTTCACGCCTTGCGCAGACACGCCTCCAGCAGTTCCACTGCTCTGCGCGCGAAGGTCCACATGTTGGCTTCGCGGTCGGCACTGCCGGTCTCCAAGGTAATCACGGCCTCGACGGGACCGCAGACTGCAATGCAGGCATGGCCGGGCGCATCCCCATAGCGATTGCCGGTCGGGCCGCTCGCACCGGTTTCGCTCAGACCCCAGGTCGCGCCCAGGTTGGCTCGTACGCGCTGCGCGAGCAGCTTCGCGAACGGCTCGCTGGCCGAGCGGATGTTCGTCATGTCCTGCGCGCTCAGGCCCAGCAGGGCCGAGCGGCCCGCGAGCGTATAGACGATGGCGCCGCCCAGATAGTAGGCGGAAGCTCCCGGTACGGCCACCAGCGCGGCATTGATCAGCCCGCCGGCAGAGGATTCAGCCACCGCGAGGGTGTGCCTGCGCTCCAGGAGCAGCGAGCCCACTGCGCTACCGAGGACGGTCAGCGACTCCATGGCGTGCCTCCGTGCTCTGATCTCTGCGCAACAAGCTCAGACCAGTCCGAAGCGTTTTCATGCAATGTCCAGGCTGGTGCTCCACAGCTCACACTGCCTGCGCACCACGTCGCTCAGCGTCCGGTGCCGGCGATACTCCTCGCGCAGCCAGGCGCTGTCGTTGCGCCCTGCTCGACCGTGCCGCGCACCAGTCGATGGCCTCGCGCCCGGAATCGTCCGCCGAGTAGTTGCGCACGGTCGCCAGCGTGCGCAGCAGGTCGGCCTTGAGCGGGCCCTTCTCGCGCATGCGCGGCGTCGATGAACTCGGCCTCCAACCCGAAGCGGCAGGCGAGAAAGCGGTTGAAGCCGTACACGCTGTACAGCTCGGGGGCAAGGGGAGGCGGGCCCTGCTCCACCAGCCAGCGTGCCAGCGCCTGCGCGAAGGCGGCCAGCGCGGCGGCCTTCTCGACGGTGAGCGGCGTGTCGCAGACCCGGATCTCGATGGTGCCGTACTCGGGCTTGGGGCGGATGTCCCAGTAGAAGTCCTTCATGCTCCCCACCACCTGCAGCCCGCGCATGCTGTCGAAGTAGGTTTCGAACCCCTCCCAGCTCTCGCACCGCCGGCATGTATCCCGACAGCGGGAAGGCATTCACGCTGTTCAATCGCGCCGAGTCGAACGCGGTGTCCACCCCCTGCAGGTACGGCGACGAGGCCGACAGCGCGATGAAGTGCGGGATATAGCGCGACATCGCCGTGCAGCAGGCGCACAGCCTGATCGCCGCTCTGGCAGCCGACATGGATGTGCTGACCGAACACGGTGAACTGCTTGGCCAGGTAGCCGTACAGCTCGCTCAGAAAGTGGAACCGCGGCATGGGGAAGATGCGCCGGTCGTTCCAGCGCTGAAACGGATGCGCTCCGCCTCCGGCGATGCCCAGGTTGAGCCGGTCGGCCTGCCGCACGACCAGGTCGCGCAGCGTCTTGCAGCTCCGCGAGCATGTCGGCGTGGGTGTGGTGCACCGAGGTGCTGATCTCGAGCATGCTCTCGGTGATCTCGGGCTTGATCTCGCCGGGATGCCTCTGCTTTTCGAGCAGCCGCAGCAGATCCGGCGCGCCGAGCGGCTCAGATCGTAGTCGCGCCGGTTGACGATCTGCAGCTCGAGCTCCACGCCGAGAGTGAACGGCTCGGACGGTTTGAACGGCAGTGTCGTCACGTGCTACGCCTCACGGGTTTCGCCGGCCAAACGCAGCGCGAGCTGAACCGCGCCCTGGGCTCACCATCGCCAGCAACAGCACTGCCGAGAGGACGATGGCGCGCCAGCTCCTCGCCGAATGCCGGGTACACCTCGTGGTGACCTGCACCAGCACCACCGCGACCCCGGCCATGGGAGTGAGCGCAAGGCCGAGCAGGCCGGCCTTCCTCGGGCGCAGTCCCGACAGCGGCGCGAACAGTGCGATCCCCAGCAGCTTTCCCAAGGTGCGTGCCGCCACGTAGGCCAACGCCACCCACCCAGCGCGCAGGAGGTCTGCGGCCGAGAGGTATGCACCGGTGAGGACGAACAGCCCGACGAAGAAGAACTGCGCGGCGGTGCCGAACTCCACCGGCAGCAGGCTGCGGTGGCGGTCGCGGTTGCGGGCGATCACCCCCAGCGCGAGCAGCGCGATCAGCACTGACAGCTTGAGCATGACCGCACAGCCCACGGTCAGCAGGATCACGCCCACCAGCAGGATGAACTGCAGGTCCTCGAGCTTTCCGAGCCAGCGCGCGAGCAGCAGCATGAGCATGCCCGCGAGCCAGCCCAGCAGCAACGATCCCGCCAGCAGGTACACCGGATGCAGCAGGACCACGTGCAGTCCCGCCTGATATTGCATGTGCAGCTGCGCCAGCAGCATGGTGAAAGTCAGCACCGCGAAAGCGTTGTTGAGTGCGGTCAGGTTCAACGCCTGCTCGGTGAGAGGTCCGTCGGCGCGCTGCTCGTGGATCACCATCAGCAGGACCGACGGGGAAGTGGCCACCCCGATAGCGGCGGCGATCAGCGCGTGCAGCGGCGCGACCGACAGTGCCGCGAGCACGAAATAGATGCACCCGAAGGACAGCGCACTCTCGGCCAGGCTGGTGGCGAACAGCCAGGGGTTGCGCCTGAGCCACTGGGTGTCCAGGCGCGAGCCCAGCTCGAACAGGATCAGCCCCAGCGCCACCTCCAGCATGATGCGCGCGCTGTCGCGCACTTCGCCACCCACCAGCGCCAGCGTGCCGGAACCCAGCACCAGCCCGGCCAGCACGTAGCCCGTGATGCGCGGGAGGCGCAGCACGCGCCGGAACAGCTCTCCGCAGATCAACCCGACCAGCAAGGTTGCCCCGATCAGGGCCAGCCCGCTCAGGGACGGCGGGCAACGAGGGCAGGAAATCGACGTCGTGCGGATCATCAGACCAGGATGATGTGAACGCGGTACGGCCCGTGAATGCCCAGCACCAGAGTCATCTCGATATCCGCGGTGCGGGAGGGCCCCGACACGAAGGCGACCTGGCGCGGGAGCGAGCCGTGCTCCCGGCGCAGCAGGTCCCAGCCCTCCTCCATGCTGCGCACGATGCGTGCGGCAGGCACGATGGCGATGTGCGTGTCCGGCAGCAGGCTGGTGACCGGATGGGTGTGCTCGCCCGACAGCAGCATCAACGTGCCGGTCTCGGCGATGCCACAGTAGACACCCGTGACCCCGACCTTATCGTGCCCGGCGGCCGGACGCGCCGCCATCTGCAACCCGGCGGCGCTCCAGTCCAGCCGGCCGAGCTCCGGCCAGCACACGCCCTGCAGCGGCAGCCCGCTCTGACCTAGATAGCGCGCAACGGCAGCCGGCACCTCGGCCAGGCTCGCGACCTGGTCGACCGTGCTGGACAGGCCCTCGCAGCGCTCCCGGAAGCGCGGCAGCAGCTCCCAGTTCATGGTCGGCATCGGACCGCGAGGGTGCTCGGCCAGCTTGGCGCGCATCTGCGCGCTCTGCTTCTCGGTCAACGGTGCATTGCGGCCCGAGCGCGGTGCGGATGCGGCCCAGGATGTTGTCTCTCGCTGTCATGGTCTTTGTCAGGTCTTAAGCATAGAGCTCTCACCGCCAAGGACGCCAAGGACGCAAAGGAATACCAACGAAAGCGTCGGCAACGTTGGCGCAACAGTGCCGCGTTCCGTCACCGCTAATGAGTAGCTTCGCTTGCATCATTGTTTTCCTTGGCGTCCTTGGCGTCCTTGGCGGTGAGAAGCTTGCCCTAGGTCGTAGCTATCACGCAACGCGGCTGCGGGGCGCTCCGGCGACGAACGCCTCGAGGTTGCCGATCAACTGCTCGGCGAACGCCCTGCATCGCCTCGCGGCTGGCCCAGGCCACGTGCGGCGTCACGATGAGATTCGGCAGGTCGAGCTCCAGGAGCGGGTTGCCGCCACGCGGCGGCTCCACGGACAGCACATCCAGGCCTGCGCCGGCGATCCAGCCCTCCTGCAGCGCGCGCAGCAGCGCCTGCTCGTCGACCAGCCCGCCGCGTGCGGTATTGATGAGCAGTGCGCTGCGCTTCATGCGCCGCAGCTGCGCTTCGCCGATGAGATTGCGGGTCGCGGGCGTCAGGGGACAGTGCAGGGTCAACACATCGCTTTCGGCGAGGACGACGTCCAGCGGCGTGTACTCGAGCCCCGGCGCTTTGGGCTCCGGATGGTCGGCAAACAGCACGCGCATGTCGAAGCCGCGCGCGATGCGTGCCGCCCCTTGCCCGATCGCGCCCTCGCCGACGATGCCGATGGTCTTGCCATGCAGATCGGAAAGGGGCGCATCGAGGTAGCAGAACGGCTCCGCCGCATGCCATAGGCCGCGCTGCACGTCCCTGCGGTAAGCCAGGAGGTTTCGCATCAGCGCCAGGATCAGCATGAAGGCGTGCTCCGGCACCGTGTGCTGCGCGTAGCCCGCTACGTTGGACACGGCTATCCCGTGGGCGCGACAGTAGTCGAGGTCGAAGACGTCCACACCGGCCCCGGCGACGGCGATGAAGCGGATGCCGGGAAACTTCGCCAGCGTCTCTGCGCGCAGAGGGATTTTGCTGGAGATCACGATGGTCGCGTCCGTCAGCCTTTCGCCCAGCTCTTCGATGCGCGTCGCCGGGTACTCTGTCCACGTGTGCGGGAAGTCTGGCCGGCGCGGCTCGATCGGCAGGATCGCGCGGTCGAGAAAGACGATGTGCTCCACTTGGTCAGTCACGCTGGTGCTTTGAGATTCAAACGCGTTAACCCCAGAGGACTCTCGGAGGAACCTCGTTTGCCACGAAGGACACGAAGGAGTGCAACTTCGAACCAGCCTCTGGCGCGGGCATGCGACCCAAGCGCTCCCCCTCTCCCCAACCCTCTCCCACGAGGGGAGAGGGGAACAGCATGGAATCCGCCGCGAACTCGTTGACGGCAAGCTAAGTCCGCTTGCCGGGGTTCTCCTCGTGTTCCTTCGTGTCCTTCGTGGTTAATGAGGTTGTCGCCCGTGCTTTCCTCTGTGTCCTCTGTGGTTAACGCGGTTCGGCGTTAGCTGCCCGCCGGGCAGCGTACAGCTCGCGGAAGGTCTTCCCCGCCGGAGCCGGGAAGTCACGCTCGGCGGTCCACGCCGACCCGGCCCCGGGCAAGTGGTGGAGCATGCCGTCGCGGCCACCGAGCCACTTCCCCAGCCGCGCCGCGATTCTGGCCCCCAGTCCATAGACCCGCGGGTGCGCCGCCGCCCAGGCCCACAGCTTGATGGCGAAGCGCTCGCTCCGGGGGCGCAGCTTGCGCTCGAACTGACGCTCGCGCAGCTTGCGCATGAGATCGGGCAGCGGGATCTTGACGGGCACACCACGCCGCACTGGTTGCATAGCGTCGCGGCGTTCGGAAGATCCAGCGCCTTCTCCAGGCCGAGGTAGGCGGGTGTCAGTACCGAGCCGATCGGCCCCGGATACACCCACCCATACGGGTGTCCGCCGATGTTCTGGTACACCGGGCAATGGTTCATGCACGCGCCGCAGCGGATGCAGCGCAGGGCCGCCCGCAGCTCCGAGCCGAGGACACGCGTGCGCCCCGCGTCGACGATGATGATGTGGAACTCCTCGGGGCCGTCCTGGTCGCCCGCAAGCTTGCTGCCGGTGGTAAACGTGAGGTAGTTGCTGATGGACTGTCCGGTGGCCGAGCGCGTGAGCAGGCGCAGAATGAAGGACACGTCCTCCAGCGTCGGCAGCACCTTCTCGATGCCGGCGATCGCTACGTGCACGCGCGGCAGCGTGGTGGTCATGCGGCCATTGCCCTCGTTGGTCACGATCATGGTGGTACCGGTCTCGCGCCACCAGGAAGTTGGCCCCGGTGATGCCCATGTCGGCGGTCAGGAAGTGCGGGCGCAGAATCTCGCGGGCCTCGCGCGTCATCTCGGCAATGTCGGTCTTGCGCGGCAGCTTGTGCCGCTCCTCGAACAGGTCGGAGACCTCTTCCCGGGTCTTGTGGATGGCCGGGCCGATGATGTGGGACGGCGTATCGCCCGATTCCTGGATGATGTACTCGCCCAGATCGGTCTCGCGCACCTCGATGCCGCCCTGCTGCAGAAAGTGGTTGAGGCCGGATTCTTCCCCCAGCATCGACTTGGACTTGATCACCTTGCGCACATTGGCCCGGCGCGCGATGTCCAGCACGAGCTGGTTCATCTGCTGCGAGTCCTCGGCCCAGTGCACCTTGGCGCCGCGCGCGGTGGCGTTGCGCTCGAACTCCTCGAGCAGAAAGTCGAGATGCTCGAGCGCGCTGTCGCGCGCCTGCCGGGCGGCCTCCCGGGTCTCCTCGAAGTTGTCCAGCTCGAGGATCACCTTGGCACGGCCCGCAACCATGAGCCCGCGCAGATTCGACAGCGCTCTGAACAGGTTGGCGTCGGCCAGCTTCTCGGTGGCCAATGCCTTGAATCGCGCCGACTGGATCTGCATCACCCCTCACCGCCGGCAACGCCGGCGAGCACTTCGGCCACGTGCAACACTTTGGTCCGCTTGTCGCCGCGCCGGCGCAGGCGCCCCTCGATATTGAGCATGCAGCCGAGGTCACCCAGCACGACGGCGTCGGCCCCGGTAGCGGCGATGTCCTGGCACTTCTGGTCGGCGATGCGCGCGGAGATATCGCCGTACTTCACCGCGAAGGTGCCGCCGAAGCCACAGCATTGCTCGGGCGCGCTCATCTCTTTCAGGCCGAGCCCGGGCATCCGGGCGAGCAACGCCCGCGGTTGCGCCTTCACGCCCATCTCGCGCAGCCCGGAGCAAGCATCATGGTAGCTGACCGTGCCGTGGAACCTTCCCGGGACCCGCTCGAACTTGAGCACATTGACGAGGAAGTCAGTCAGCTCCCAGGTGCGCGCAGCGAGCCACTCCACCTCCGCGCGCAGATCGGCGAGCTCCGAGAGCAACTCGGGGTAGTGCACCTTGATCATGCCGCCGCAGGAGCCGGACGGCACCACCACGTAGTCGCAATCCTTGAGCTCGCGCAGAACTTTGCGGGCCAGCGCCTGCGCCGCGCGCCGGTCGCCCGAGTTGTAGGCCGGCTGGCCGCAGCAGGTCTGTGTGTCGGGCACGATGACCTCGCAGCCGGCGCCCTCCAGCAGCTCGAGCGCCGCGAAGCCGATGCGCGGGCGCATGAGGTCCACGAGACAGGTGACGAAGAGGGCGACACGCATTGGGGTCTGCTGTTCTGTCTGCGCGCGTCGCTTGCCGCGACGCTTCGATGACTTCAGCGAGCGCGGCGATGATAGCACGCCGAGGCAAAGGCAGAACCTCTCACCGCAAGGACGCCAAGGAAGACTCGAACCGCATCCACCACAGAGGACGCAGAGGAACACAGAGGAAACCAAGGACACATTTGTTTCGAAGGACCCGTTCAAGAGGAAGCGTCGTGCAGTGCATAGGTGCACCGAGGTTCCAAACCCCAGCAGCGAGAATGCCGCTTTCCTCTGTGCGCCTCTGTGTCCTCTGTGGTTGACGCGGTTCAAGCTTTCCTTTGCTTCCTTTGCGTCGTTTGACGTCCTTCGCGGTGAGAGTTGGTTCTGGTTCTGCGCAAACAAAAAGCCCCGCACGCGGCGGGGCTGGCTGTGGATGACGGCGGGCGCTTAGAGGATGCGCGGCTTGCGCCCGGTCGTGGGCATCCCGTCCTCGAGACGTTCGATCCACTGCTTGATGCGGTTGGCGTCGCCGATGCGGGTGAACTTGCCCCAGGAATCGAGCAGCACGATGATAACCGGCTTGGCCGCGATGCGCGCCTGCATGACGAGGCAGCGACCGGCTTCGCTGATATAGCCGGTCTTGGACAGGCCGATGTCCCACTGCCCGCTGCGCACCAGCCCGTTGGAGTTGCGGAAAGCCATCGTGCGGTAGCGGCGCTTCTTGGCGTCCACCGCCACGCGGTGCGAGTCCTGGTGGTGAACTCGCGGATCAGGGCATAGCGGTATCCCGCGTTGACCAGCATGGCGAGATCCAGGGCGGTGGCAACGTTGTCCGGGTCCAGCCCGGTCGCATCCACGAAGCGGGTGTCGCCCATGCCCAGCTCGCGGGCGCGCTGAGTTCATCGTCTGGATGAAAGCGGCGCTGCCGCCGGGATAGCTGCGCGCGAGCGCGGCCGCCGCCCGGTTCTCGGAGGCCATCAACGCCAAGCCGCAGCATGTCCCGCCGCGGCAGGGTCACGCCGAGCTTGAGCCGGGATCGCGTGCCCTTCAGCGTGTCCATGTCCTCGCGCGTGATGGTGATGGGCTCGTCGAGCGGGAGCCCGGCGTCCAGCACCACGACCGCCGTCATCAGCTTGGTGATGGAGGCAATCGGCATCACGGCGTCGGTGTTCTTGGCGTACAGCAGCTGGCCGTCCTCCTGGTCGATCACCAGGGCGACCGCCGACTGCAGCTCGAGCTGGTTCTGGGAGGCGGCGAAGGCCTCGGCCACGATGTCGGACGGACGGAACTGCGGGAGCTCCGGCGTCAGCTCGACCGGCTGCGGCAGCGGCTCGGCCTGCGTCAGGCCCGCGACCGACGGCGCGCTGCGCGGCTCGGCGGCGCCCGGTGCGCTGCCCTGCGCCCACAGCGGCAAAGGCAGGCTAAGCACGAGCCACAGACAGTACTTCTCTTCTCGGCATATGACCTCAGGGTTCCTCGATTGTTGCTTTCCGGGCCGGGGCACGGCTACCCGCAGCATCAGTTCATCCCTTCGTCATGCGTCACCGGACCCGTGCAGATTTAACGGTCCGCGGACGCGGCAACTTTAAGCAGACACCGTTCCAAACCGCAGCCCGCGCAAAATCTACCAAAATTCATCGCCTAGCGCAACATTGTTAAGCAATCAAGATTAGAGGCACCAGGCCGGGTCCGAGCGCTCAGGTGCCCTGGCCACGGCACACCAGCAACGCCTTGCCCTTGCCCTGCCCCGATCCGTCGGGGTCGCCGATGAGGGTAATTCCCGCCGATAGCCGTTGACGGTCTTGGCCCGCGCGTATTCGGGAGTGCCCTTGCCACGGCCTCAGGCTCGGCGTCCAGGATCAGACCGAAGTCGTCCGGCCCACCTGCCTTGCCGGGGGCGAAGTAGAACAGGTGAGCGGTGATCCCGCCTCCCACTCCGGACTGGCCACGTTCAGGATCACTGCCTGCGCATCGGGGTCGAAGCTTCCGAGCCTGCCCGCGCAGCGTCAGGCTGCAGTGTCTCCACTTCCAGTCACAGCTCGAAGGCGCTCAGCCCCGCGCGTGCGCCGGCCAGGACAGCGCCAGGGCCGCGGTACCGGTCAGGTATCCGCGCAGCGTTCGCATCTCGTCTCCACATGCAGCGCGATCGTATCAGCCTCCGGCGACCGGCGCGGCTGCGGCTTCCGCTCCTGCTCGCGGCGCTTCGCCTCCTCGCGTTGCTGCAGCGCCCACATCTGCGCATAAGCGCCGCCGCGCTCGCAGCAGCTGGCGATGCGTGCCGCGCTCGACGATGCGGCCATGGTCCATCACCAGGATCTGATCGGCGTCCACGATCGTCGACAGCCGGTGCGCGATGACCAGGGTGGTGCGCTCCGGGCGATGCGGTCGTAGCTCGGCCTGGATCGCCTTCTCGGAGCGCGAGTCCAGCGCCGAGGTGGCTTCGTCGAACACGAAGATGCGCGGGTTCTTGAGGATGGCGCGCGCGATGGCCACGCGCTGCTTCTCGCCGCCCGACAGCTTGAGGCCGCGCTCACCAACCGCGGCGTCGTACTTGTCGGGCAGCGACTCGATGAAGTCGTGGATGTGCGCGGCCTTGCGCCGCTGCGATCACCTCCTCGCGCGTGGCCGTCCGGGTCGCCGTAGGCGATGTTGTAGAAGATGGTGTCGTTGAACAGCACGGTGTCCTGCGGAACGATGCCGATGCGCCGCCCGCACGCTGCGCTGGGTGACGTCGCGGATGTCGCGCCGTTGATGCTGATGCGCCCGGCGTTGACGTCGTAGAAGCGGAACAGCAGCCGCGACAGCGTGGACTTGCCCGATCCGCTGTGCCCGACCACGGCCACGGTGTGGCCGGCCGGGATCTCGAAGCTCACGTCGAACAGGATCTGGCGCTTGGGCTCGTAGCTGAAGTCCACGTGCTCGAAGCGCACGCTCGGCCTCGCCCGGCGGCAGGTCGCCGGCGCCCGGGCCGGTCCTCGACCTCGCGGTTCACCTCCAGCAGGCGGAACATCTGTCCATGTCGATCAAGGCCTGCTTGACCTCGCGATACACCATGCCCAGGAAGTTGAGCGGGATGTAGAGCTGGATCAGCAGGCCGTTCACCAGCACCAGGTCGCCGAGCGTGAGGCTGCCGTCGCACCACTCCCTGCGCGGCCAGGATCATCAGCAGCGTCACCGCGATCGCGATGATCAGCGCTCTGGCCGATGTTGAGCAGCCCGAGCGAGGCTTCGTTCGTGCACCTCGGCCGACTCGAACTTGCTGCAGGTTCTCGTCGTAGCGGCGCGCCTCCCACTCCTCGTTGTTGAAGTACTTGACCGTCTCGTAGTTGAGCAGGCTGTCGATGGCGCGGGTGTTGGCCTTGGAGTCGAGCTCGTTGGCGCGGCGCCGGATCTCCATGCGCCACTCCGTCACGCCAACGTGAACACGATGTACACCACCACGGCCACGAAGGTGATGGCGGCGAAGCGCCAGTCGAAGCGTGTGACAGCAGCACCGCGGCCACCAGGCCGAACTCCAGCACCACCGGGATGATGGAGAACAGCATGTAGCTGAGCAGCGTGGAGATGCCGCGCGTGCCGCGCTCGATGTCGCGCGTCGACGCCGCCGGTCTGGCGCTCCAGGTGGAAGCGCAGGCTCAGCGCAGTGCAGATGGCGGAACACCTGCAGCGCCACGCGCCGGATGGCGCGCTTGGACACGCGCACGAACACGATGTCGCGCAGCTCGGCGAACAGCGTGTTGGCCAGCGCGCAGCACGCCGTACATCGCGAGCAGCGCGAGCGGCAAGCACCAGCACCGCCTGCCTGGGGTCCAGGGCGTCCACGATCTGCTTCATGACCAGCGGCACGCCACGTTGGCGAGCTTGGCAGCCACCAGGAAGCTCAGCGCCAGGGTCACGCGCCACTTGAACTCCCACAGGTAGGGGAGCAGCGTGCGGATCACGGCCCAGTCGTTGCGCCCTGCAGGCGCGTTGCGCCGCCTGCGCATCGGCAGACTGGGCAATGGCCGAGTGGTGCTGCATCAGATCTCGAGGCTGGCGCGCAGGACCACACCGGCGCCGCGAATAGGGGTGCATGGAGGGGATAATATGGCCGCTCATTCGTTATTCTAGCCGTAGGGAGAGCGGGCGGGCGGTCAGGGTCAACATCCCCTTGCAAGCCGGGGTTTGACGTGTAAGCGCCTCGAAGGCGCTTACACCCGCTGAGCTGCCCAGGGCGGCGAAGTTGCCGTGCTCCTTCCCCCTCCCGAGGGGGAAGGCTGGGATGGGGGCGAAGCTCGGGCATCCCGACGAAGCATGCGTTGCACCCCCACCCTCCCTCTAAAAGGGGAGGGAACGGCATTCACGCGGCCTGGCCTCTACCAACATGGGACACCTGCTCGAAGAACTGACCTGGCTGGAGGCCGAGGCGCTGCTCGGACCCGACACCGTCGTGGTGCTCCCCCTGGGTGCGGCGGCGAAGGAGCACGGGCCGCACCTGCGGCTCAACAACGACTGGGTGATCGCCGAGTACCTGAAGCGGCGCGTGCTCGAAGCGGCCGACGTGGTGATCGCGCCTACGCTGGGCTATCACTACTACCCCGCGTTCGTCGAGTACCCGGGCTCGGTGACGTTGCGGCTGGAGACCGCTCGCGACCTGGTAGTGGACGTCTGCGCGAGCCTTGCGGCGTTCGGTCCGCGCCGCTTCTACGTCCTCAACACCGGGGTGTCGACGCTGCGGGCGTTGAAGCTCGCGCAGGAGAACCTGGCGCACGAGTGGATCCTGCTGCACTTCACCGATCTGGACAAGGTCGCCGGCCCTGCGCTGGCGGGGGTGGCGCAGCAGGACGGCGGCACCCACGCCGACGAGATCGAGACCTCCATGATGCTGTACATTGCGCCGCACAGCGTGGCGATGGACAAGGCGGCGCGCGACTATCATCCGGGGCGGGGAAGGCTCACCCGCACCCCGGGCGGCGAGGGTATCTACTCCCCGACCGGCATCTTCGGCGATGCCACGCTCGCCACGCTGCGAGAAAGGCCGCATCGTGTCGAAGCCCAGGTCGCCGGAATCCTCGCCGACATCGCGCGCCTGCGCGAGGCCGCCATACCCTGCCTATAATCGCGGCTTGGCGGCTGCTGCCGCTGTTCCGAGGATGAGCCGATGACAAGCAAATCGACGCAACGCGGGGTGGCGCTGGTGTGGTGGCTGGTGGGCATCTTCGCTGCCGGTGCGCTGCTGTTCGCGCTGCACATCTGGATCATGCTGAACTGGAACTACTCGTCCGGCGAGCAGGCCGGCTGGGTGCAGAAGCTGTCGAAGAAGGGCTATCTGTGCAAGACCTGGGAAGGCGAGATGGCGATGGTCTCGCTGCCCGGCGCGATGCCCGAGAAGTTCCACTTCACGGTATGGGACGATGCGACCGCCGCGGAAGATCAACCGGCTCATCGGGCGGCGTGTGTCGCTGATCTACGAGGAGCACATCGGGCTGCCCACCACCTGCTTCGGCGAGACACGCCACTTCGTCAAGCGCGTCAAGCTCATCGAGGATACCCCTGCACCGATGCTGCTGCCGAGCAATCCGGGCTCGTCCTCGCACCGCCGGCGCCGCCTGCGGCGGCTCCGGGCAGCTCCGGCCGACCGGCGCAGCCGCCCGCCCGCTCGGCAGCAGCCGACAGCCGCAGCAGTAGCCGGAGCATGAGCTCGGATCCATGGCCGCGCCGAGTGCTGAAACCGACTGGATGAGCGCCAGATCATCGAGCATTCGCCCGCATGGCCACGATCGCGAACATCCAGACCGACCACTACTGATCAAGCTGCCGGTGACGCTGTCCGACAGCACGCACGGGCAGATGAGCCATTTCGAGCTCGTGACGGTGCGCATCCGCGACAGGGACGGCGCCGAAGGCTCGGGCTACACCTTCACCGTCGGCACCAACGGTGCGGCCGTGCACGCCACGGTGACGCGCGACCTCGCGCCGCGGCTCACGCGGCGAGCGCGCCGATCTCATCGAAGCGCTGTGGAAGAAGATGTGGTGGGCGCATGCACTACGGCGGACGCGGCGGCACGGCGGCGATGGCCATCTCCGCCGTCGACATCGCGCTGTGGGATCTCAAGGCGCGCAAGCTCGGCGTGCCGCTGTGGACGCTGCTGGGCGGCGACGACCCGCGGGTGCCCTGCTACGCCGGCGGCATCGACCTGGACTTCCCGCTCGACAAGCTGCTCGCGCAGACCGACGACAACCTCGAGAAAGGCTTCCGCGCCATCAAGATGAAGGTGGGCCGCCCGAAGCTGTCCGAGGACGTGGCGCGGGTGCAGGCCATGCGCGAGCATCTCGGCGCAGACTTCCCGCTGATGGTGGACGCCAACATGCGCTGGACGCCCGACGAGGCGATCCGCGCCGCGCGCGCGTTCCAGCCCTTCCAGCTGACGTGGCTGGAGGAGCCGACCATCCCCGACGACGTGATGGGCCATGCCCGCGTCGTGCGCGAAGGCGGCCTGCCGGTGGCCACCGGCGAGAACCTGCACACGCTGTACGAGTTCGCGCAGATGATCGCATGCCGGCGGCGTCACCTTCCCCGAGCCGGACGTGACCAACTGCGGCGGCGTGACCGGTGTTCATGAAGGTGGCGCGACTGGCCGAGGCCTTCAACCTGCCGGTCACCTCGCACGGTGCGCACGACATCACCGTGCACCTGCTCGCCGCAGCGCCCAACCGCTCCTACCTCGAAGCGCATGGCTTCGGACTGGACCGCTACATCGCGCAGCCGCTGCAGATCGAGGACGGCTTCGCCGTTGCGCCGGACCGCCCCGGGCACGGCATCGAGTTCGACTGGCAGGGGCTGGAGGCGTGCCGCACGTAGCGTGTCTTCCGGAAAGAAATTCACAGGATTAGACAGGATTTCTCAGGATTAACAGGATTTTCAATCGGCATCGAATATACCGACGCAGGCTCGGTCAGCGTTCTCTATCCGCCCCCTCTCCCCTGCCCTCTCCCGCAAGGGGAGAGGGAGTGTTCCGGTCGTACTCCTGAAGCCGATAGCGCAGTCCATCGACGTCCTCGGTCGCGTAGACGCGAGATGCAATCCTGTCAATCCTGAGAAATCCTGTTAATCCTGTGAATTTCTCTCCGCCGTAGTGAGATTGGAATTCCCCGGCACAGGACCGCTCACGCCAGCTCGATGCGCTGCGGCTCGACGCGCCAGATGTCCCGGCAATACTCGCGGATAGCGCGGTCGGAAGAGAACTTTCCCATGCGGGCGACGTTCAGGATGGACATCCGCGTCCAGTGCTCGGCGTCCGCATAGGCGCGGGCGACCTCCTCCTGGCGATCGACGTAGGCCTGGAAGTCGGCGAGCACCATGTACTCGTCGTGATCGAGCAGATGGTCGACCAGCGGCCGGAACAGATCCCGGTCCCCGCGCGAGAAGTGACCGCCCGCGATGAGGTCGATCGCCCCGCGCAGCCGTGGATTGGCTTCGTAGCAGGCGCGCGGGAAGTAGCCGCGGACTTTCTGCGCGGCCACCTCTTCGGCGGTGAGCCCGAACAGGAAGAAGTTCTCCTCTCCCACTTCCGCACGGATCTCGACGTTGGCACCGTCCAGGGTGCCGATGGTGAGTGCTCCGTTCATCGCCAGCTTCATGTTGCCGGTGCCGGAGGCCTCCTTGCCGGCCGTGGAGATCTGCTCGGACAGGTCCGCGGCAGGGAAGATCGGCTGGCTGTGCTTGACGTTGTAGTCGGGAAAAAACACCACCTTCAGCCGATCGCGTGTGTCGGCGTCACTGTTCACGACCTCCGCGACCGAGTTGATCAGCTTGATGATGAGCTTGGCCATGAAGTAGCCGGGCGCGGCCTTGCCCGCGAACAGCACTGTGCGCGGCACCGCCTCGGCCGGAGCATGCAGCTTCAGCTGCTGGTACGCAGCGACGACGTGAAGCACATTCAGGTGCTGGCGCTTGTACTCGTGGATGCGCTTGATCTGCACGTCGAACAGGCTGTGCGGATCGACTGCGTGTCCGGTCCGCGCCTGCAGCACGCGCGCGAGCGCGCGCTTGTTTTCGTCCTTGACGCCGCGCCAGCGCGCCCGGAACGCCGAGTCCTGTGCGAACGGCTCGAGGCTGCGCAGCCGCTCGAGCTCGCTCAGCCATCCAGCGCCGATCGCCTCGGTGAGCAGCGCCGCGAGGCGCGGGTTGATGAGGCCCAGGAAGCGGCGCGGCGTGACGCCATTGGTCTTGTTGCTGAATTTCTCCGGCGACAGCTGGAAGAAGTCGCGCAGCGTGTCGCGCTCGAGCAGCTCGGTATGCAGCGCAGCCACACCATTGATCGCGTGGCTGCCGACACACGGCGAGATGAGCCATGCGCACGTAGCGCGGCCCGCTCTCGTCGATCAGCGACAGGCGCGCGGCACGCGCCTCGTCTCCCGGATAGCGCGTGCGCACATCCTCCAGGAAGCGCCGGTTGATCTCGTACACGATCTCCAGGTGACGTGGCAAGACCCGGCCGAACAGCTCCACCGTCCACTTCTCCAGAGCCTCCGGCAGCAGCGTATGGTTGGTGTAGGCGAAGCGCGCGGCGCGTGAGGTCCCAGGCCGACCCCCAGTCCAGGCCGTGATCGTCGACCAGCAGCCGCATCAGCTCCGCCACCGCCAGCGACGGATGCGTGTCGTTCATCTGAACCGCGTACTTGTCGGCGAAGCCCTCGATGCGTGCGTCGGCCTGGAACAGGATGCGGATCATGTCGCGCAGCGAGCAGGACACGAAGAAGTATTGCTGCGCAAGGCGCAGCATCTTGCCCAGCCCCGGCTCGTCGTTCGGGTAGAGGACCTTGGAGATGGTCTCGGAGAAGATCTTCTCGTCGACGGCGCCAAAGTAGTCGCCGGTGTTGAAAGCATCGAAGTCGAAGGACTCGACGGCCTCCGCCTTCCATAGCCGCAGCAGATTCGCGGTGTTGACCCGGTAGCCGAGCATGGGGGTATCGTAGGCCACACCCTTGACCACTCGCTCCGGCACCCAGCGCACCCGGTAGCGGCCGCGCTCGTCCGTGCCGGGCTCGGTGTGGCCGCCGAGCTTTACCTCGAAGGCGATCTCGGGGCGCGCGATCTCCCACGGGTTGCCCAGCCGCAGCCACTTGTCGGTACGCTCGACCTGCCAGCCGTCGCGGATCTCCTGGTCGAAGATGCCGAACTCGTAGCGGATGCCGTAGCCGATTGCCGGGACCTGCAGCGTGGCGAGCGAGTCCATGAAGCAGGCGGCCAGCCGCCCGAGGCCGCCGTTGCCCAGGCCCGGCTCTTCCTCCTGGTCGAGCAACGCATCGAAGTCGAGCCCCAGATCTGCGACCGCCTGCCGCACCTCCCCCTCCACGCCGAGGTTGAGCAGGGTGTTGCCCAGATGCGGGCCGAGCAGAAACTCGGCCGAGAGATAGCACACGGTGCGGCTCTGCCGGCGGGAGTAGGTCTCGCCCGTCGCGCCCCAGCGTTGCAGCACCCGGTCGCGCACGCTCAGCGCGATCGCCATGTACCAGTCGTTGCGCGTGGCCACCGCCGGGAAGCGCCCCTGAACGTAGAAGAGGTTGTCCAGGATGCTGCGTCTGAAGGCCTCCGCGCTCAGCCCGGTGCGGACCTCTTCGGGCGCCGCTGCGGGCGCCGCCGTCTGCGCTTGCGTGGTCATTGGGGTTTAGGATCCAGGATCTAGGATTTAGGAGCTAGGGGCTAGGGGCTAGGGGTTTAGGGAAAAGGCGCGGCTATGCCGCGCGAAACCCCCTAGACCCTAGATCCTAGCCCCTAGATCCTGATCCTAGCCCTAGATCCTACACAATGGATAGCCAGATGAGTCCACCCGTCCTGCCTCCGCAGATCCGTTTCATCCTGCGCGACTGGCTCAACGCCAACCAGATCGTGTTGCGCGGACGGGACGGGAATGTGCTGGTCGACACCGGATACGTCACGCGCGCGGCGACGACGCTCGCGCTGCTGCAGGACTGCCTGCAGGGCGGCCGCGTGGATCTGCTGGTCAACACCCACTGCCACAGCGATCACATGGGTTGCAACGCGGCCGTGCAGCGAGCCTACGGCTGTCCCACCCTGGTCCCCGCCGACGAGGCCCCTCTGGTCCGCGACTGGGATGTGCGGGCCCTGTGGATCGACTACACCGGGCAGGAGGTTGAGCGCTTCGCTGTCGACGGGGAGCTGAGCGCGGGACAGATTCACCGCTGGGGAGACCTGGATTGGCGAATGCTCCCGGCACCCGGTCACGACGCCGGCGCGCTGGTGTTCTGGAACGAAGACGAGCGCATCCTGATCTCGGGCGATGCTCTGTGGGAGCGCGGCTTCGGTCTGGTGATGCCGGAGCCGGCGAGCGCGCTGGACGATGCGCAGCGCACCCTGGAAACCATCGCGGCGCTCAACCCGCGCATCGTGATCCCGGGACACGGCCCGCCCTTCGCCGAGGTGGGCGCGGCACTGGAGCGCTGCTTCGGACGCATACAGGCCTCGCGTGGCAACCCCGAGCGCATGGCCCGCCATGCCCTCAAAGCCATGCTCACCTTCATGCTGCTCGATAAGGGCGGCATGCCGCTCGCCGATCTGCCCGGGTACCTGGCGCAGGTTCCCTTCTATCGAGAGTTCAACCAACGCTACATCGGGCTGCCGTCGGCCGAGCTGGCCGAGAGGCTGGTGAGCGACCTGGAGCGGGCCGGGGCCGTGCGACGCGAAGCTGGACGGCTGATCCCCGGGTGATTCGCGGCCGCGGCGCTCAGCGCTCGCGCCCGGCCTCGTGGAAGGCTTTGCGCACCGGCGAGAGCAGGTACTCCATCACGGTGCGCTGGCCAAGGGAGATCTCGGCATCGACCTGCATGCCGGGCATGAGCTTGTGGCGTGCGCCGTCGGCGTCCAGCGCCTGGGCCTGGAGCTCGACGATGGTGCGGAACTGGTAAGCGGGTGTGGGCGGCGCGTTCTGCGCTTCGGGCCCGGGGTTGCGCTGCGACTCGTTGGCGTCTGCGCTCACGTACTTGACCAGGCCTTCGACCATGCCGTACTTCTGGAACGGGAAGGGAGCGACCTTCACCCGCACCTTCTGCCCCTCGTGGACAAACCCGCGGTCGCGATTGTCCACCCACACCTCGGCGCGCAGCGGCTCGTTGGCCGGGACGATCGTCATGAGCACGGTGCCCGGCTGCAGCACCGCACCTTCGGTATGCGTGGCCAGGTCCTTGATGGTGCCCTCCTGCGGCGCCTTCAGCTCCAGCAGCTCGTTGCGGTGCGCCTGCTTCTCCCACTCCTGCGTGAGGGTCTGGTGGCGCGCGAGGGTTTCCACGCGCTCGCTGTAGAGCTCCTGGCGGTAGGTCGATTCGATCTGGGCGATGCGCTCGCGTGACTGCTGGATGCTGGCGCGGGCACCCTCGATGGTGTGGGCCTGCCCCTTGAGCTCCTGCTCGGCCTCGATGCGCAGGCGCTTGCGCTCCTCGGCCTGCAGCCGGCCGGCGAAGCCCTCGTCGACGAGCTGCTTCCAGGCGCGCTCCTGGTCTTGGTAGATCGGCAGGGTCTGGCGCAGCTTGGCTTCGTCGCGGCGCGCGCGCATGAGCCCCTGCTCGGCGCGGCTCAGCGCCGCGCGCTCGCTGCCCAGCGCATCCAGGTGGGCCTGCCGGTGGGCGTGGTACTGGGCCAGCACCTGGGCGAAGGCAACGGGGTCATCTTCGGGCAACGGTTCGGGTACCGTGCCGGCCAGCTCTGCGTCGATGCGGCGCAGCTGCAGCCCGGTGACCATGCGCTGACTCCCGATCTGGCGGGTGTCGGCCTGCGAGAGGCTGGCGTCCATCCGGATCAGCACCTCGCCGGCCTGGACCAGATCGCCCTCCCGCACCAGGATGTCCTTGATGATGCCGGCGTCGGACGGCTGGACCACTTTGACGTAGCTGCTGGGGACCAGCTTGCCCGGCGCCACCGCGATGACGTCCAGGCGCCCGATCAGGGCCCAGATCAACAGTCCGGCGAACAGCGCTGCGAGCAGGTACAGGAACACGCGTGGCAGCGGCGACGGCGGGTCGCGCTGCAGGCGCAGAATGGCCGGAGAGAAATCGAGCGCTTCCGGCCCGGCTGCAGGGGGCGCAGCCTCGCTCATGAAACGATCCTTGCAGGCATGCCGCGCACGCCTGCAAGGATCATGCTAAGGGACTTGCGAGCCGCGCGGCTCAGGCCAGCTTCAGCTCGCCGGAGGTCATCTGATCGCGCGGCCGCAGGGCCTGCTTGGCTCCGAAGCTGCCGGAGCTGATGATCTCCTGGGCCGCGCTCACCGCGATACCCGCCAGCGAACCCGCCGCGCCGTAGGTGTAGGCAAGCTCGCCCCCCAGCGCTTCGTGGTCGCTGCCGCCGAGATCGAAGCTCGCCAATCCATTGGTCAGCGCCCACTTGGACAGCCCCGGGTTGCGGTTGCGCGCAGTGTCGAAGGCACCCACCAGCTTCTTGAAATCGAAAGTCTCGATCTCCTGGTTCAGCAGGCTGCCGCTGCCCGTCACGCCATCGGTGACGAACTGGAGCTTGGACACGGCCTGGTAGCTGCGCCCTCGATACCAGCCGTCGAAGGTGATCGTCCCGCCGCCGCCAGTCTCGAGCAGCAGGCTGTCGCCCGAGCGGCGGAACGCCAGGTCCTGGACGCGGATGCCGGTGCCCAGGGACAGGGTGGCATCGCCGCCGTTACCCGCCGTCACGTTGTCGCGCCCGTCGCCGCGGTTGTACGCGATGATGTCGATGCCACCGCCCAGGCGGATCGTGTCGTCCCCCGCGCCCCCGATGTACAGGCTCCTGCCGGTGCTGCCGCCGAGCACGTCGTTGCCGGTGCCGCCATCCATCAGGCTTCCGGCGGTGGGCGAGACGTCCGTCAGGGAGTCGTCGCCGCTGCCGCCCTGGAGGATATCCTCCATGAAGCCGCCGAACAGGGTGTCATTGCCGGTGCCGCCGTACAGGTAGTCCTTGCCGGCCCCACCGTCCAGGCGGTCGTTGCCCGACCCGCCGAGCAGCGTGTCGTTGCCCTGGGAGGACCAGAGCACGTCGTTGCCGCTGCCCCCGTCGATGGTCACGTCACCATAGCTGTAGCGGGTGCTGGTCAGGTCGACCACGTCGTCTCCCGCGCCGGCGTTGATGATCTCGATGCCGGACAGGCGCGGGCCGGACTGCTGCGCGTTGCTCCTGGTGTCGTCCAGCAGGATAGCGTCCGCACCCCCAGTGCCCGTCAGCGTGTCGGTGCCGGCGCCGCCATTGAAGATGTCCTGGCTCTGCCGCATGCCCCTGATGCTCACGCGCTCCCCGCTGCCGTCGTAGTCGGGGCTGCCTACGTTGGTTCGCCTCGAGCCCCGGCGGCCCCAGCTGGCGTCCTCGTAGAAGGACAGCGTGTCGTTGCCGGCGCCGCCGTTGAGGATGTCCCGGCCGCCACGTCCATCGAGGGTGTCGTTGCCGGCACCGCCGTTGAGGACGTCATTGCCGCTGCCGCCGCGCAGATTCTTATCCTGCACAGGGGGCTGGCCCTCGACGTTCAGGGCGAAGGTGTCGCTCGCGGTAGCGCCCATGCGGTCGCTGGCCACCACTTGCAGCTGCATGCTGAGGTGGGCGTTGGCCGGGATCCCGGTGGGCGTTCCGCTCAGGGTGCGGGTGTTCGCGTCGAAGCTGAGCCAAGCAGGCAGGCTCGAGCCGTCGAGCATGCGAACGGAGTAGGTGAGGCTGTCGCCCGGGTCCACATCACGGAACGCCGCCGCCGGCACGGTCATGCTGAAACGCTGACCCGCGAGCGCGCTCTGGTCCGCGATCGCCTGCATCAGCTCCGGTGCATCGTTGACGTTGGCAACCACTGCGCTCGCTGCGCTGTTCAGACTCTGCGCCGCTGCCGCGGCCATCGGTGTAGCTCACGCTCACCGCGCATCCGGCTGCCGACATCGTTGTCGCCCAGCGTGTAGCTCGCGCCGTTCGCACCAGCGATGTTGGCCCAGGTCGTACCGTCGCTGGAGCGCGCCCACTGATAGCTGAAAGCGCCCAGCCCGTCGGCATCCGCAATCGCGCTGGTGTTGGCCGTCAAGGTCTGATCTTCGGTGGCCGTGCCCGCGACGCTCGGCGCTACCCGTAGGCGCGTCGTTGACGTTGGCGACAGCCACGCTCGCGGCGCTGGTCAGGCTCTCGGCGGTGCCATGCCCGTCGGTGTAGCTGACGCTCACGTGGACGTTGCTGCCCACGTCGCTGTCGCCCAGGTTGTAGCTGGCGCCCGTCGCGCCACTGATGTCGGTCCAGGTCGCACCGCCGTCGCTGGAACGCGCCCACTGATAGCTGAAGGCACCGAGCCCATCGGCATCGCTGATCGCGCTGGTGTTCGCCGTCAAGGTCTGGTCTTCGCTGACGGTACCGGCCACGCCGACTGCGCCCATGGGTGCGTCGTTGACGTTGCCCACAGTGATGCTGAACGTCTGGTGGGCGCTTTCGCCGCTGTCGTCTGTCGCGGTCAGGGTCACCGTGTGGGTACCGACCTGGGCATCGCCCGGCGTTGCGGACAGCACGCCATGCTCGTACGTCAACCACGCCGGGGCATTCACGCTCAGGGCCAGATGGTCGCCAAGGTCGACGTCGGCGAACACGTGGCTCACGTCGATTTCGACCGGGCTATCCTCGGCCGCAAGCTGATCCCCGACGGCGTTGACCACGGTGGGCGCATCGTTGACGTTGTTGACTGTGACGTCGAAGGTGTGTGCCACACTTGCACCGGCGTCGTCCGTCGCTGTCAGCGTCACCGAGTAGGCGCCCACGTCGGCATTGCCGGGCGTGCCGGACAACTCACCGGTCGTGCTGTTGTAGGTCAGCCAGGCCGGGGCGTCCACATTCAAGGTCATGCCGTCGCCCACATCCGCATCGGCAAAAACGCCACTCACGTTGAGCGAGAAGTCGCTGTCTTCGTCGACATCCTGAGCCGCTACCGGGTTGGCCACCGCCGGCGCGTCGTTGACGTTGGTCACGGTCAGGTCGAAGGTCTGGCTGGCAGAGCCGGCTGCATCGGCCGCAGTCACCATGATGCTGAGCGTACCGACCTGGGCATCGTCGGGTGTGCCGCTGAACTCGCGGGTCACGGAGTTGAACTGCAACCAGGTCGGCAGCATGCTGCCGTCGGCGAGGCTGGCGGAGTAGCTCAGCTGGTCGCCGTCCGGATCGCTGAAAGCGCCCGCGGGCACGGTCACCGAGATACTGTCGCCTTCCGCGAAGGTCTGGTCGACCAGATCCGGGCCGGTCACCGGCGCGTGGTTGCCGCCGTTCGGATCGGAGGTTTCGAACATGCTGCCGGTCGCAGCGTAGTTGGTGGCGTATTCACCGCCGACCGGAGCGACGCTGCCGGTGATCTCGCCGCTGCCCTGGCCAAACAAGGCGATCGGAGCCTCCGCCGTGGCGCCGAACAAGGCGGCACGGTTGGCCTGCACGAGGCTCGCCAAATCGAACACCCGCACATTGCCCGAGCCGTCGACAAACTGCGCGTTGGCGACCGCCTGGTCGTCGCGCGCGGTGAACGAGCCGTCCTCCTGGTTCAGATACCAGGTCAACAGGACCTGATCCGAGCTGCCGGGTACGAACAGCGTCAGGGTCCCGGTCGAGTCGACGTAGGCCATCACGTCCTGCGGAGTGATGCCGCCACCGAAGGAAATGGTGTCGATCTCGCCCGCGGCCATGCCCGGGGCGTTGTCCACGAACAGTGCGCCGTCGCCTGCATTGAACAGGTACACGTCGTTCCCGGTCCCACCGGACACGAACCCGCCGTCCCGGCCTGCCGCGATCACGTCCTCGCCTTCGTCGCCGAATATGATGTCCATTCCAGCGCCGCCGGAGAGCACGTCGTTGCCCATGCCGCCGTAGACACCGTCGCTGCCGCCGCGGGCGTCGACACGGTCGTCGCCGCCGTTGGCATAGATCTGGTCGTCGGCCAGGCTGCCTGCCAGCGTCTCGCCTTCCTCGCCGCCGAACTGGAGGCCGGCTACCCCGTCGCTGTCGAGGCCGAGCACTTCGGCCAAAGTGGCAGTCGTGGTGTTGCCCTCGTCATCCTGGAACTCGAATACGATGTCGACGGCCGGCGGAGGCGGAACCGCACCGGCGGCCGCATCGGGCGGCAGCATGTTGAACACCATCCCCTCGGTTCCGCCCACCGCCACGACGAAGGTGGAGGGGACATCGAACGAGGTGGGCGCACCCATCTGGACGGAGAGATCCGCAGGGACTGATGCCCGGTCCGAACCTGATCAGATTGGTGACCGGCGCGTTGATCCACGCCACCAACGCCTCGAACGCGATCCTGGCGCTGTCCGAGTCCACCGTGCCGGGCACCCATTCCCCGTTGTCGCCGGAGGTGGCTGCCTGCAGGCCGTAGAGCACCGTCCTGATGCTGAGCGGCAGGCGGCCGAACAGGCTGGAATCGGCGGTGGCGAAATAGTCGTTGCTGTAGGCCGCGGACGAGCTGCCGAAGTCGTTGTCTACCGCAGCTTGCGCGGCAGCAAGGTAGCCGGCGAACTGGTAAGGGCGCGGTGCGGCGAACGTGATCGAGTCGGTACCGTCGCCGACCTCGTAGATGATGGTGTTCTCGCCGTCGGCTCCGTTGATGGTGTCGTTGCCGGGACCGCCGTCGTATTCGTTGACGCCGTCGCCGCCGTCGAGCCAGTCGGTGTCCGATGTGCCGGTCAGAAATTCAGTTGCCATGATGTGTGCCTCCAGACTTCAGCCTTTTGATTCGTTATGCACCGACGCGGGATCCCCAGCGACCACGCCGACACGCGCTCTGACTAAGGGTTGGGCTCGAAATCCAGCTCCCTTTGATCCGGACTACTGCTCGAGGCCCAGCCCTGTTGTTTCCTGCCGACACTGGCGCAAGCGGCATGCCACTAAAGCATGAGTCTGTGAAGCAATGTGAAGATGTCGCGGAGTGTGACGATGCTGCAATCGCGCTGTGACACAGCTGCAAGCAGACGTTGACAGTGCTTCAAATTCCGCCTGCAAGGCCGCAGCAGCAAGGTGGACGAGCACTCCCGTCCCCGCGGCGCCTGTTTCAGGAAAGGTCAAACCGTCGTCCCAAACCGACGCAACCCGGCACCGGTGCCGCGGATGGGCATCGGCGAGCGCCCGGAGCCGGCCGATCTGTCAGAGACTTTGAACTATTGAAACGAGGCTCGCCGCGGCCAAAGCGGGCAAAAGCCGAGCGGCCCGGCGGGCCGACTAATGAATGGCAGGCGGGTTGGCGTCGCCCGCCGCGCTCGCACGGGAGACGGGAGCGAGCTGACGAGATGCAGCGGCCGTGCTGGGCTCGGCCAGCGGCCGGCCCTGGTCACCGAGGCGCACGATGGCGTCCACGGCCAGTCCGCGCGGGACGTGGTGGGTAATATATAGAATGGTGGTCGAGCCCTTCAGCTGATTGATGGTGCGCGCGAAGTGCTCGCTGGTCTCCACGTCCAGGTTGCTGGTGGCTTCGTCGAAGATCAGCACCGAAGGTCGCTTGAGCAGCGCGCGCGCGATGGCGATGCGCTGCTTCTGGCCGCCGGACAGCCCCACGCCGTGCTCGCCCAGCATGGTCTGATAGCCGTGCGGCAGTCGCTCGATCACGTCGTGGATCTCGGCCTTGCGGCAGGCCTCCATCACGTCCTCGAAGCTGGCGTGCGGATTGGCCATGACCAGGTTGTCGTAGATCGTGCCGGAGAACAGCACGGTCTCCTGCGGCACCACGCCGAAGGCCGAGCGCAGCTCGTTGGCCGACAGGTTGCGCAGGTCGCGCCCGTCGATCAGGATCTGGCCTTCGGTCGGCGGGTAGAAGCCCAGCAGCAGCTTGGACAGCGTGCTCTTGCCCGAACCCGACGGCGCCCATCAGCGCCGTGAGCTGGCCGCCGCGCAGGGTCATGTTGAAGTCGCGGTAGACGAAGGGATGCTGGTCGCTGTAGCGGAAGCTCACCCCGAGCATGTCGATGCGCCCGGCGTTGCGCTGGCTGCGCGCCGGCACCGCGGCGTAGGGCTCGGTGGGGATGTTCATCATGTCGCCCAGGCGCTTGACCGCCACCGAGGCCTGCTGGAACTCCTGCCACAGCCCGACCAGGCGCAGCATCGGCTGGGACATGCGGCTGGCGAACATCTGGAACGCCACCAGCATGCCGATGGTGAAGCCGGCGTTGCGCATGACCAGCAGCGCGCCGACCACCAGGATGGACAGGGTCATCGCCTGCTCGACGGTGTTGGCCATGACGTTGACGGTGTTGGAGAGCTGGCGCGCGCTGAACCCGGCCTTGAGGTAGCTCGCCAGATAGTCGCCGTAGCGGCGCTCCAGCGTCGGCTCCATCTGCATGCTCTTCACCGTGGCCATGCCGGCGACGTACTCGGTGACGAAGGCCTGGTTGCGCGCGCCCAGCAGGAACTGCTCGTTCAGGCGCTTGCGGAACACCGGGGTCACCGCCAGGCTCATGACCGAGATCAGCAGCAAGCCCGACCAGCGCGACGATGGTGAGCTGCCAGCTGTACCAGAACATCACCACCAGGAAGATGACCAGGAACGGCAGATCCAGCACGAGCGACACCGCCGCGCCGGACAGAAAATCGCGGATCGTCTCCACGCCGTGCAGGCGCGACACCACCACGCCGGTGGGGCGCTGCTCGAAGTAGCGCACCGGCAGCCGCAGCATGTGGGAGAACACGTGCGTGCCCAGCACCGCGTCGATGCGGTTGCCGGTGTGGATCACCAGATACTGGCGCACCCAGGTCATGGCCGCGCCGAAAACAGCATGAACATGCCAAGCGCGAAGCCCACCACGATCAGGGTGCTGTGCGTCTGGTGCACGATCACCTTGTCGATGATCGCCTGGGTGAACAGCGGCGTGGCGAGCGCCATCAGCTGGATGGCGAGCGAGGCGAGCAGGACGTCGCGCCACACCTTGCGGTGCTTGAGCAGCTCCGGCACGAACCAGCCGAAGCCGAAGCCGCGCGGCTGCACCTCGGCTTGTCCTCCTCCGCGCCGGGCTCGTTGGCCGCCTGCGGCGAGCGCCCCACCGGCAGCACCATGCCCTCGAACAGCAGGGCGAAGTCGGCCACCGGCGCGGTTTCCCCGCTTTCCGAGCCGGCCCTGAAATAGAGGAAGCGCGTGCCGTCGCTCTTCAGGATGAGGGCCGGCATGACCGGCGCCGGCACGCGTCCGCGTCGTTGGCCGCCTGCTCCGGGCAGCGGCGCTTTCACCAGCGCCACGCTCGGCAGCGACACCTCGGCGAACTCGCTCACCCGGCGCCACTCGCCGACCTGCAAGCCCAGAGCCTCGGCGGCTTCGCCCAAAGTCGCCAGCGTGTACGGCGGCGCATAGCGCTGCAGGATCAGCTTGGCGTCAAACGGAATGCGATAGAGCTGGCACAGGCTGCCCAGCACCCACAGCAGTGGCTGCCGGCTCGATCGGCTGAGCCAGCACTGCGGTGTCGTTGGCGCGGGGCGCCGGCGGCTTGCGCTTGAACAGGGAAGGCACCCTCAGGTCTCGGAAAGGTGATCCAAACCAAGGCGGGCAGCAAGGCCTGTGCCACGGCAGCTGCCGAACGGCATAAGCCGCAACGCGAAAGCGCAAGAGCAGCGGAACGACGACCAGGACGGCAAACGGTACTGCTCCCTTTGCAGTTCCTGCGGCTGCGGCGGGGAGGACCATGTTCTTGTTTCCGGGCCAGCTGTGCCCGGATTCGTCGGTGGACACGGCCTGCAAGGGCGCTGTTTCAGCACCCTCGCATTCCTCGCGCGCTTGCGTCGAGAACCAGCAGTACTCTACTCGCGCGCGAGCAAGGCGGAAAGTGCGGCGTGGTCCGAGATGCGCGCCCAGTGCTGGCCGCGATGAACGTGCGCCAGCTTCACGCGAAAGCCGCGCACGTAGATGCGGTCCAGGTGCAGCACCGGAAGCATGGCGGGAAAGCTGCGCGCCGGGCCGTGTCCATAGGTCTCGAACACCTCGAGCACATCGAGCGAGCGGATCAGATGCTGGCTGGCCCGGCGGGTCCAGTCGTTGAAGTCGCCGGCGATGATGACCGGCGCATCGTGCGGCACCAGGCGCTCGATGCGCGCGACCAGCGCATCGAGCTGCTTCTGGCGCCAGACCTTGAGCAGCCCCAGGTGCACGTTGATGGCATGCAGCCGCTGCGACCAGCCCGGGATGTCGACCTCGCAATGCAGCAGTCCGCGCCGCTCCAGCCGGTGCATGGACACGTCCTCGTTGTCCCAGCGCAGGATGGGGAACTTCGACAGGATGGCGTTGCCGTGATGCGCATCGTCCACCACCGCGTTGCGGCCGTAGGCGAAGTCGTGCCACACGGAGTCGGCCAGGTACTCGTACTGCGGCGTCGTCGGCCAATCCGCGTGACGCTCCGCGAAGCCGGGCATGGAACCCGACCACCTCCTGCAGGAACACCAGGTCCGGCTCGACCGATTGCAGGCGCTCGCGCAGCTCGTGCAGCGAGACGCGCCGATTGAACTGCGGGAAGCCCTTGTGGATGTTGTAGGTGAGGACGTGCAGCGTCTCCATTTCCGTCGTTCTTCTCTTTGTGACAGATCCCGCAGACCTGTACGTCAAAAGCCTTTCACCGCAAAGGACGCGAAGGCACGCGAAGGACCGCAAAGGCAGACATCATGCTCGACATAATTCCTTCGCGTTCCTTCGCGGACTTCGCGTCCTTTGCGGTGAAAGACTTTGCCGTAGGTCTGAGTCCAGCCAAGCGCCGGATAGCCTGCGCGTTGCTCCACGAGAAGCAGCGCTCGGCCGCCTCCCGCCATGGCACCACACGAACTGCAGATGCTCGCGCGGCGCAAGGCGCACCTCCAGCGGCTGCGGCAATGTGAGCCCGAACACGTGCTCGGTGTTGTGCGTCACCCCGGGTGCGTAGCGCCAGCGCCATTCCGGATAGATCTCGTACTGGTTCTCGCAGCTGCCAGTCGCGCAGATCGTAGCTGCGTGCATCGAGGCCCGTCTCCTCTGCCACTTCGCGCACCGCGGTCTGCTCCAGCGTCTCGCCCTCGTCCTGGCTGCCGGTCACCGACTGCCAGAAGCCGGGGTGATCGGCCCGCTCCAGCAGCAGCACCTGCAGGTCGGGTGTGTGCACCACCACCAGCACCGATCTCGGGATCTTGAACTTCACTGCAGCTGGGCCGCGAAGACGCCAAGACGCCAAGAACCCCTGCCAAGGCATTGCGCGAGCCGCACGGTCAATCATCGATGGCGGTTGCTGTGCCAGCTTGCGATCCAGCACTGCCAGGCACGTTCGCGCGAACGCACAGGTCGCAATGGTCAAACGGTTTTCCTTGGCGTCTCTGCGCCTGGCTGCGGTCAAGCCTTGTCTGGAGCCCGCACGCGGATGTGCAGCTCGCGCAGCTGCTTCTCGTCCACCGGACTGGGCGCCTGGGTGAGCAGGCACTGGCCGCGCTGGGTCTTGGGGAAAGCCATCACGTCGCGGATCGACGGCGCCCCGGCCATCAGCGTGACGATCCGGTCCAGGCCGAAGGCGATGCCGCCGTGGGGCGGTGCGCCGAACTGCAGCGCGTCGAGCAGGAATCCGAACTTCGAGCGCGCTTCCTCCGGCTGGATGTTGAGCGCGGTGAACACCTTCGACTGCACCTCCTGGCGATGGATCCGCACCGAGCCGCCGCCGATCTCCCAGCCGTTCAACACCATGTCGTAGGCCTTGGACAGGGCCTTGCCCGGATCGCTGTCGAGATACTCCTCGTGGCCGTCCATCGGCGAGGTGAACGGGTGGTGCAGCGCGTCCCAGCGCTTGTCCTCGTCGTTCCACTCGAACATGGGGAAGTCGAGCACCCACAGCGGCCGCCAGCCCGCCTCCAGGAAGCCCTTCTCGTGCCCGATCTTGGCGCGCAGCGCGCCCGAGCGCGTCGTTGACCACCTTGGCCTTGTCCGCGCCGAAGAAGATGAGGTCGCCGTCGCTCGCCCCGGTGCGCTCGACGATGGCCCTGAGCGCGGCGTCGGACAGGTTCTTCACGATCGGGCGACTGCAAGCCCTCGCGGCCCTTGCGCGACCTCGTTGACCTTGATGTAGGCGAGCCCCTTGGCGCCGTAGATGCCCGACGAACTGGCCGTAGGCCGTCGATCTCGCTGCGCGTGAGACCGCCGCCGCCGGGAACGCGCAGCGCCGCCACGCGGCCGCCGGCCAGGTTGGCCGCGCTGCTGAACACCTTGAACTCCACCTCCCGCATCACGTCGGTGAGCTCGGTCAGCGTGAGCGGCACGCGCAGGTCGGGCTTGTCCGACCCGTACTTGGACATCGCCTCGGCGTAGCTCATGCGCGGAAACGGGTTCGGCAGCTCGATGCCCATGACTTCCTTGAACACCGAGCGGATCATCGCCTCCATCAGCGCAGTGATCTCCGCGACGCCCAGGAACGAGGTCTCGATGTCGATCTGGGTGAACTCCGGCTGGCGGTCCGCCCGCAGGTCTTCATCGCGGAAGCATTTGGTGATCTGGTAGTAGCGATCGAAGCCGGCGATCATCAGCAGCTGCTTGAACAGCTGCGGCGACTGCGGCAGCGCGTAGAACTGCCCGGCGTGCATGCGGCTGGGCACCAGGAAATCGCGCGCCCCCTCCGGCGTGGACTTGGTGAGCATGGGCGTCTCGATGTCGATGAAGCCCTGGGCATCGAGGTAGCGGCGCACCGCCATCGCCACCTGGTAGCGCAAGCGCAGGTTGCGCTGCATCTGCGGACGGCGCAGGTCGATCACCCGGTACTCCAGCCGCACGTTCTCGCTCAGGTTCTCGTCGTCGAGCTGGAACGGCGGCGTGAGCGAGGCGTTGAGCAGCTCGATGTGCTTGGCCAGCACCTCGACCGCCCCGCTGGCGAGATTGGGATTGACCGTGCCCTCGGGCCGCGGGCGCACCCGCCCCTCCACCTTGACGACGTATTCGTTGCGCAGCCGGTCGGCAACGCCGAAGGTCGCGGGCGTGTCGGGATCGACTACCACCTGCACCAGACCCTCGCGGTCGCGCAGGTCGATGAAGATCACGCCGCCGTGGTCGCGGCGGCGGTGGACCCAGCCGAACAGGGTGACCGTCTGGCCGAGAAAGCGTGTGTCGATCAGTCCGCAGTAGTCGGTGCGCATGAAACAGCAGAAAGGTGGGCAGATTGGGAAGGAAGCGTGTATGCGACCGGGCCGCTTGCGGCGTCCGTCGGCACGCTAGGCGCGTTCGGGCGGCGCGGTCGCCGGCGCGCGCCGCGGCTGGGCCGGGCGCCGCCACGCCCATGGAGATAACGTACTTGAGGGCCTCGTCCACGGTCATGTCCAGCTCGACGACATCGGCCCTGGGCATCATCAGAAAGAAACCCGAGGTCGGATTCGGCGTGGTTGGGACATACACGCTTACATACTCACCGGGCAGGTGGTTCACTACATCTCCGCCCGGTGTCCCGGTCTGGAAGGCAATGGTCCACGAGCCGCTGCGCGGATACTGCACCAGCAGCGCCTTGCGGAAGGCCTGTCCGCCGCTCGAGAACAGGGTATCGGAGACCTGCTTGACACTGATGTAGATCGACTTGAAAAAGGGAATGCGAGCGAGCATCGCCTCCCAGAAGCCGACCAGGCGCTGGCCAATCATGTTCGCGGTGAGCAGGCCGGTCACGAAGACCACCGCCACCGCGAGCACCACGCCCAGCCCGGGGATGTCGACCCCCAGCCAGCCCCTTGGCTCCAGCGCGGCCGGCAGCAGGCTGTCCATGGTCGTCACGACCAGGTTGATGACCCAGATCGTGATCCCGAAGGGGATCCAGATCAGCAGCCCGGTGATGAAGTATTTCTTCACCTGGTGCGGCTAGCCCTATTGGCAGGCCGGGCTGGTGCCGGCGCCGGAGGCCGGGGCAGCCGACTTGTCTGCGGAAGGTCCGGGTTTCTCGCCGGATGATTCGGACCCCTGGGTTTTGGCGTCTTCCTTCCTGCTGTCCGCCTTGTCCCCGCCGTCCTTCCTGTCCCCGCCGTCCTTCTTGTCCGCACCGTCCTTCTTGTCCGCACCGTCCTTCTTGGGGGCCCCGCTGTTCTTGAAGTCGGTTGCGTACCAACCCGAGCCTTTCAGCTGGAAGCCCGCCGCCGACACCAGCTTCGCCATCTCCGCCTTGCCGCAGGCGGAGCACTCGGTAATGGGTGCATCGCTGAGCTTCTGGAGATACTCTTTCTCAAGTCCGCAGCTGCGGCAGCGGTATTCGTAGATCGGCATCTTTACCCTCGTGAATTCGCACAAAAAAACCACTCGATTATACCGGCATCCGGACTGCATCCCTGATATGGGCAGCGAAGGGCAAATCCAAGGGGCCGCCCAGTGAGTCCCGGCCGCACGGGGCTGTGGAGCTTCCCGCGGGTGCTCGCCCACCGGGGCGGCGGGGCGCTGGCCCCGGAGAACACGCTGGCGGGATTGCGGCTGGCGGCGCGCCTCGGGTACGCCGGGACGGAGTTCGACGTCAAGCTCACAGCAGAGGGCATGCCCGTCCTGATGCACGACGAAAGCCTGGACCGCACCACCTCCGGGCACGGCGCCGTCGCCGCCGCGGGCTTCACCCAGGTCCAGACGCTGGATGCCGGCGCCTGGTTCGGCCAGGCCTTTGCCGGTGAGCGTGTGCCCACCTACGAGGCGGCTGCGGGCGTGTGCCGGACGCTGGGGCAGTGGGCGAACGTCGAGATCAAGCCCTGCCCGGGCCGCGAGGCCCAGACCGGCCACTGCGTGGCCGCAGAGTCGATACGCCTGTGGGCCGGGTACGCCAGGCCCCCCTTGCTCTCGTCGTTCTCAATGGAGGCACTGGCCGCGGCCCGGGCAACCGCCCCGTTGCTGCCGCGCGCGCTGCTGGTGGAGGGGCCGCCAGACGATTGGCGGGCCGCCCTCGCAGGCCTCGGGTGCATTGCCCTGCATGTCCAGCACAGCCACGCAACTCCTGAGCTGGCTGCCGCCGTCCACGACGCCGGCTGCGGGCTCCTCTGCTACACCGTCAACGACCCCGCCCGCGCCACCCTGCTGTATTCGTTCGGAGTCGACTGCATCGTTACTGACCGACTCGATCTGTTCGACCCGCTTACGGCTTAAGGCCAAACCTTTCACCGCCAAGGACGCCAAGGGGCCAAGGAAAGGCAACCCTGGGATCCGCGCACGCACGGCGTGATGGGCTCGGATCGAGCCCGGTGAACACGACTCCGCACGCCGGCCCAGCACACGTTGCTCAGGGTGACTCGATCGTTCTCGTGCTCCCTTGGCGTCCTTGGCGTCCTTGGCGGTGAAAGCTTGCCTTTGCCTGAGGCTCAGTCCTTACCCGAGCGCCAGATGGAAACCAGCACCCACACCCCGCCGATAAAAGCCAGCAGGAATCCGAGCAGGCCGAACAGCGGCAGCCCGAACAGGGTCGGCCCGCCGCTCACAGTCATGACGATGGAGGTCCCGACGATGAGCGCGGCCGTGACGATCCCCACGGTGAGGCGGTTGGCGCTTCGGGACAGCTGGTGGCCGAAGTGGTCGAGGCGCTTGAGGTCCAGCTCGAGCTTGATGCGGCCGCGCCGGGCTTCCTTCAGCAGCCGGCGCAAGTCGCGCGGCAGGCTCCCGACCAGCGCCAGATACTCGGCCAGGTAACGCCGGCCGCGCGCCACCAGCGCGGTGGGGCGGTAGCGTTCACGCATCACCCGGCGCACGAACGGGCCCAGATGCTCGACCAGGCGGAACTCCGGGTCGAGCTTCAGGCCCAGTCCCTCGAGCGTCAGCAGCGCCTTGAACAGCAGCGCGAGGTCGGCGGGCAGCACGATGGAGTGCCGGCGCACGATCCCGGTGATGTCGTTGACCAGCGCACCGATCCTGACGTCCTTGAGGGCGACCTTCTCGTACTCGAAGATCACCTCCCCGACGTCGGCCGCGAGCTTTGCCTCGTCGACGTCGGCGTCCCGCACCCAGTCCAGCAGCACGTCGGTCACGGCCTGCTCGTCCCGGCGCGCCAGCCCCCACAGCATGTCGACGATCTCGCGGCGGCGCTGCTCCGACAGCCGGCCCGCCATCCCGAAATCGATCATGGCGATGCGGTTGCCCGCGAGGTAGAACACGTTGCCGGGGTGGGGGTCGGCGTGGAAGTAGCCGTCCACGAGGATCATCTTGAGCACCGCGTCGGCGCCGCGGCGGGCCAGGGCGCGCCGGTCCAGACCGGCGGCGTCCACCGCCGCGAGATCGAGTCCGGGAATGCCCTGGACGCGCTCCTGGACGTTCATCGACTCGCGCGTGTACTCCCAGTAGATGCGCGGCACCAGCACGCCCGGATCGCCCTCGAAGTTGAGGGCGAAGCGCTCCTGAGCACGGGCTTCCTGCGCCAGGTCGAGCTCGCGCCGCATGGAGCGCGCGAACTCAGCGACCATCTGCACCGGCTGGTAGCGTCTGGCCTCTGGAATCTCGCTCTCCAGCAGACCGGCCAGGTAGGCGACGATGCGCAGATCGGCATCGATCTTGGGCCGGATCCCGGGCCGCACCGCCTTGACCACCACCGCGCTGCCGTCTTGCAGGCTGGCCCCGTGGACCTGGGCGATAGAACCCGCCCCCAGAGGCGTGGGGTCGAGCTCGCGGAACACCTCGAGGGGCGAGCGCCCCAGCGCCTGCTCCAGCGCCGGCAGCAGCGTGTCGAAGGGCACCGGCGGGACATCGCTCTGCAGGCGCTCGAACTCCGCAATCCAGTCCGGCGGGAGCAGGTCCACCCGGGTGGCCAGCAGCTGCCCCAGCTTCACGAAGCTGGGCCCCAGTTCGGCCAGGGCATGGCGGGCACGCTGCGCCGGCGTGAGCGCCGCCGTGGGCTGCCGCGAGCCCCAGTGCAGCACCTGCCCGGCGCGCTCCAGCGCGCCGACCACGCCGGCGCGCCGTACCAGGTCGCCGAACCCATACCTGACCAGCACGGAGGCGATCTCGTGCAGGCGCGGCAGATCGCGCATGGCAAGGAGCGTTTCGATCAGCATGGCACGCGATTATCCGGCCCAGCCGGGGGTGCGCTCAAGAAGCCATTGCGCGGGTCGATAGAACCGGTGACTCGTGAGCCGGTGACTAGTGACTGGTGACTAGTGACTGGTGCACCAGCCAACCATCACCCGTCGCCAGCCACCAGTCACCAGTCACCAGTCACCAATGAAAGGCATCGTCTTCACCGAGTTCCTCGAGATGGTCGAGACCCGTTTCGACCCGGTCATGGTCGACCGGATCATCCTCGCCGCGCAGGTTCCCTCGGGCGGCGCGTATACGGCTGTGGGGACGTACGACCACGGGGAGATGTGGAGCCTGGTCGCCGCGCTGTCCAAGGCCACCGAAACCCCGGTACCGGATCTGCTGCGGGTCTTCGGCCAGCACCTGTTCGGCCGCTTCGCGGTCGGCTTTCCGCAGTTCTTCGCCGGTGCGGGCGGCGCATTCGATTTCCTGGCGGGCCTCAACGGCATGATCCACGTCGAGGTGCGCAAGCTCTACCCGGACGCCGAGCTGCCCCATTTCGAAGTCCTCGAGCGCACCGCCTCACGCATGGTGTTGTTGTACCAGTCGGCCCGCCACTTCGCCGACCTGGCCGAAGGGCTGATCCAGGGCTGCGCCGAGCACTTCCGCGAGCCGCTGGCCATCCGCCGCGAGAGCGTGGCGGCGGAGGCCGGCAGCCGGGTGCGCTTCACTCTGGAGCGGGCATGAGCGGCGACGAGCGCAGCCGCAACCAGCCATCCGGGCTGGCGGCAGCCCGCGCTGCGCGCAATGCACCGGGGCCGGCGAGCGGGGAAATGGAGATCCTGCTGCGGCGCGTGGAGCGCGAGCGGCAGGCCCGCAAGCAAGCCGAGCAGCTGCTGGAGCGCAAGAGCCTGGAGCTGTACGAAAGCAACCAGCGCCTGCACGCCCAGGCCGCCAGGCTCGAGATCACCCTGCAGGAGCGCACCCGCGCGCTCGAGGACGCCGCCGCAAGGATGCAGGACGCGCTGCGCACCAAGGGCGAGTTCCTGGCAGTGGTCAGCCACGAGATCCGCACGCCGATGAACGGCGTGCTGGGTATGGCGCAGCTGCTGCAGATGACGGAGCTGACCGAGGAGCAGCAGCGCTACGTCGAGACTATCCAGACCAGCGGCGAGACCCTCCTCACCATCATCAACGACATCCTCGATCTGTCCAAGCTGGACGCCGGCAGCGTGCGCCTGGACGCCCGCCCGGTGGACCTGCGCGCAGTGGTCAAGGAAGTGGTCGATCTCCTGGGGGCACAGGCGCAGAAGAAGAGCCTGTACCTGGACGTGGAGATCGGCGCCGACGTTCCCGCCTGGATCAAGGGCGACGCCACCAGGCTCAAGCAGATTCTGACCAACCTGGTAGGCAACGCGCTCAAGTTCACCCACGCCGGCGGCCTGCGCATCGCCATGCGCACCCTCCAGGAGGGCCCGGCGCTGGAATGCCAGGTCCAGGACACCGGCATCGGCATCCCGCCCGACAAGGTGGGCCGGCTGTTCGAGAAGTTCTCCCAGATCGACAGCTCGATCACCCGCCGCTACGGCGGCACCGGGCTGGGTCTGGTGATCTGCAAGCGGCTGGTGGAGGGCATGGGCGGGCAGATCCGCGCCGAAAGCAAGCAGCGCGAAGGCTCGACCTTCACGTTCGTCGTGCCGCTCGTGGCTGCCGATGCGCCCGGCCAGCCCGCGTTGGCAAGGCATGCCGCGCATAAGGCCACCAACCTCAAGATCCTGCTGGTGGAGGACAACGCGGTCAACCAGATGCTGGGTATGGGCATGCTGCAAAAGCTGGGGCTGAACGCCGATCTGGCCACCGACGGCGCCGAGGCGCTGGAACGCGTGCGCGAGAGCAACTACGACCTGATCCTGATGGACATGCAGATGCCGCGCATGGACGGGCTCACTGCCACGCGCGCGATCCGCGCCATGCCGCAGCTGCGTCAGCCGCGCATCGTGGCGCTCACCGCCAATGCCATGGACAGCGACCGCGACGCCTGCCTGGCGGCGGGCATGGACGACTTCCTGTCCAAGCCCTTCAAGGCCGCCGAGCTGCAGGAGAAGCTGGTGGCGCCGCCGGCGCCCGCGAAGGCGGCGGTGACTGGTAGGTGACTAGTGACCGAGTGACTGGCAGTTGGTCACAAGCTGTGCTAGCTGAGACCGGCCGCTTGGCTGATCAGCTCGCTGAGTCCGCTGATCAGGCGCGGGAAACTATCAGTCCGCAGTCACAGTCACTTCCCGGTCTTGTCCTTTCCGCTCCGGCCGCAGCGCCTCGGACATGCCCTGCAGAATCCCGCTCGCCAGGGAAGCGAAGCGCTCGCCGAAGGTGCGCGCCGCCTCCATACCGGCCAGGGCGCTCTCGCTCATCGTGCTGGCCATGCGGGTGGAGAACTCGCGCGCCGTGTCCGCGACCACGCGTCCGGTATCGGTGCCCGTGCGCTGGGCATGCGTGAGCAGGTCCTGCCACTCGCTCTTCACCGTGCCGGCGGTCGATTTTGACACCTGCCGGACCCCCTCGAGGAAGTCGCTCTCCATCCGGCGCATGCTGTCCAGCCCCTGCTTGAGCTCGTTCTGGGAGAACTCCCGCCCGCGCTCGGTCAGCTCCTTCATGGCCAGGCTCGCCGCCTGCGCCGCTTTGCTCATCGCCTGGTCCATCCCGGCGAAGGCTTCCGCCAGTGCGTGCCGCACCTCCTTGCCGCTCTTGTCCGCGCCGATGCTGATGCCCTCGGTCATCGAGCCGATCACCTCGCGGATCCCGGCATAGTCGAACTTGCGTGCGCGCAGGGCCTGCAGCATCAGATCCCGGACGCGGTCGCGGATATGGTCGCCGCCGGCCACCGACGCGCTCGCCGCCGCGCGCAGCTCATCATTGCTCAGGTCTTTGTCTTCCATTGCTTCCTCCATCCGGCTTGCCGCCGTGCGCACGCCTGTGTGGTTGCGTGAGTCATCCGACCAATGCGGTCGGGCGCAACAGCCTGGCACATGCGGCCGGCGCACAGTATGATCCAGATCAACCAGCCGCGCTCCATGCCCGGGCGGACTCGTTTATCATCCGGCGGTCCAACTCCAGATCCGCGCTTCTCGTCCATGCCCCAGCACCTGCGCGCCGCCGTCATCGGCGCTGGTTATCTCGGCAAGTTCCACGCCCAGAAGTACGCCGCGCTCGAGGACTGCGAGCTGCGTGCAGTGGTCGACATCGATCCGGCGCGCGCACAGCAAGTAGCCGACAGCGTCGGCGCACCCACCGCCGTGCACTACAGCCAGGTACTGCGGGACATCGACGTAGCGTCGATCGTCGTGCCCACCGAGCTGCACCACGAGGTGGCGAAGGCATGCCTGGAGGCGGGCGTGCACATCCTGGTGGAGAAGCCGGTCACCCGTACCGTCGAAGAGGCCGCGGAGCTGGTTGAGCTGGCCGCGCGCCATGGCTTGATATTCCAGGTTGGGCATCTCGAGCGGTTCAATCCCGCGATTCTGGCGGTGCGCGACCAGATCACCCGTCCGCTGTTCATCGAGTCCGACCGGCTGGCGATCTTCAAGCCGCGCGGCATCGACGTGAACGTCGTGCTGGACCTCATGATCCACGACATCGACCTGATCCTGAGCTTCGCCCGCAGCGAGATCACCGCGGTGCGCGCCAGCGGCTTCCCGGTGCTCACCCCGGCGGTGGACATCGCCAATGCCCGCATCGAGTTCGCCGACGGCTGCGTCGCCGACGTCTCGGCCAGCCGCGTGAGCCAGACTTCGCTGCGCAAGCTGCGCATTTTCCAGCCCGACCAGTACATCTCGATCGACTGCGAGAACTTCCACGTGCGCAGCGTGCGCAAGGAAGGCAGCGGCCTGGGCCCTGGCGGCATGCCGCAGATCGCCTCGACGGAGCAGCAGTTCCAGGAGGCCGATCCGCTGATGGCGGAGATCCGCGCCTTCGCGCATGCCGTGCGCACGCACACCGATCCACCGGTCAGCGGGCGCGGACGGCAAGCGTGCGCTGGAGGTGGCGCTGGAGGTATGCCGCCAGATGAACCTCACCCTGGGCGCGGTATACGGCACCGCCGACGGCGTTGGCTGACCTACCGACCGGATGGATCGCATGAGCACCCACAGGCACGCCGCGGACACCCCTGCCATTCCCATGCTCGATCTCAAGGCCGAGTACGCCCTGTTCGAGCCCGAGCTCACCCAGTCGCTGCAGGCGGTGCTGCAGTCGACCCAGTTCATTCTGGGACCGCAGGCTGCCGCCCTCGAAGCGGAAGTCGCGCACTACTGCGAGGTCGACCACGCCGTGGGGGTAGCCAACGGCACCGACGCGCTGCACCTCACTCTGCGGGCGCTCGGCATCGGCCCGGGCCACGAGGTCATCACCAGTGCGTTCACCTTCATCGGCACGGCGGAGCCGATCTCCTACTGCGGCGCCCAGCCGGTGTTCGTGGACATCGAGCCGGACACCTTCAACATCGACCCCGCCGCAGTCGCGGCCGCAATCACGCCACGCACGCGTGCCGTGATGCCCGTCCACCTGTTCGGGCAATGCGCGGATCTGGCCCGGCTGCGCGCGATCTGCGAGCAGCACCGGCTCGCACTGATCGAGGACTGCGCCCAGGCCATCGGGGCCGACTGGGAGGGCACCCGTTGCGGCCGCGTGGGCGTGGCCGGGTGCTTCTCGTTCTACCCGAGCAAGAACCTGGGCTGCTATGGCGACGGCGGCATGGTCGTGACCCGCGATGCCAGGCTGGCGGAGGAGATCCGGGTGCTGCGCAACCACGGCAGCCGCACCCGCTATCACCACCACGTCATCGGCTACAACTGCCGTCTGGACGAGATGCAGGCGACGATCCTGCGGGTGAAACTCAAGCAGCTGGACAAGCTCAATGCCCTGCGCCGCGAAAAGGCCCACGCCTACAACCGTCTGCTGGTCGGGTCGAGCGTGGTGACGCCACGCGAGCACGGCAGGGGCATGCACGTGTATCACCAGTACACGCTACGCAGCGCCAAGCGCGATGCATTGAAGGCAGCGCTGGACGCAGCGAAGGTCGGATCGATGATCTATTACCCGATCCCGCTGCACCGCCAGGACGTCTACCAGGAGATGTGCCGGGGCGTGGGCCTGGCCCACGCCGAGCAGGCCGCCGCAAGCGTGGTCTCGCTGCCGATGTTCCCCATGCTCACCGACGCGCAGATCCAGCGGGTCTGCGAGGTGGTGATGGCGGCGGTGTAGTGGGAGGAGGTAGGGTAGGCGGGAGGCGGGAGGTGAAGGAAGCCCCCTCTCCCTTGATGGGAGAGGGTTGGGGAGAGGGTGAAAGTTGATGCGCTTAGCCCCCTCTCCCCAGCCCTCTCCCGCGAGGGGAGAGGGAGCTTTTACCGCCTCCCTCCTCCCGCCTCCCCCTACAGCTTGAACTCGTGCAGCGCAACGCGATTCTTACCGATGAACTCCCAATCGTACTGCACGCCCAGCCCCGGGCCCGTCGGCACGGAAACACAGCCGTCCCGATCGATACAGTCGAGCTGATCGCTGTAGCCGCATTGGTAGACCGGCGGCACGGCGTTGGGCGTGTCGGGCCCGACCAGCGCGACCTCGTAGTAGTTGCTGTTGCGCATCGCGGCCATGCAGTGCCGATGTGCCGGTCCGCAGGCATGCACCTCGACGTCGATGCCGAAGGCCTCGCCCAGGTGGGCGATCTTCATGGCGCCCGTGATGCCCATGTCGTACTCCGGATCCGAGCGCAGGAAATCGGTGCCGCCGTGGATCAGGAAATCGGCCTTCGGCTCGACCCCGCGGATGTGCTCGGTCTGGAGGATCGGCGTCTTGATCATCTCGCGCAGCTTCTTGTGCGCGAAGGCCGAGGTGCCGCTGTCGCGGAACGGATCCTCGTACCAGAAATAGTCGGCTTCGTCGCACGCGCGCCCCACGTACAGCGCGTCGGCGAAGGTGCGCAGCTCGCAGGCCGGATCGATCATCAGGTTCATCGTCTCGCCCACGACCTTGCGCACGTGCAACAGGTTCTGCGCTTCTTCGCGCGCGTTCCCTTCGTTCCAGCCGTGGATCTTGAAGGCGCGGTAGCCCATCTCGCGGCAGCGCAACGCGAACTCGCCGAACGCCTCCTTGCTGTCCAGCCCGCCGTTGCGGTCGCCATGATAGGTGCTGGCGTAAGCCGGCAGGCGCTGGCGATAGCGCGCCGAGCATCTCCGACACCGAGCAGCCCAGCTTCTTGCCGTGCAGGTCCCACAGCGCGATGTCGAGCGGCCCGTGGCCCATGTGGTCGAACTGGCGGGCCTGGCGCTTCAGGTCGTCGTAGATGAGCTCGCGCTGCTCGGCCTCCCGGCCGATCAGGTACGGCGCCAGCATCAGCGTCTGTCCCAGAGCCGCCGAGGAGCCCACCCAGTGGGTGACATATTCGCCACGCAGCCCGTTGTCGGTCATGATGGCGACGGCGTACTTGGTCACGCGCGTACTCGCACCCTTCATGTAGCCGAATGCACCCACGCCACCCCCGCCCTTCGACCCCAGATTCCTCGCGTCGAACGCAAAAACGTGGATCTCGACCTTGCTGATGCGGCTCATGCTGTCTCCTCCGTTCGTATCCCTGCATTGACGAGGAAGCATAGCACCCGCCCGTGGGACGACTGGTGCGACGCTTGCCGGCCGGTTCCGGCTGTGAATCTCGCCTGCCCCAGCCTGTTTCCTACGCCGAAGGTGTGCATCACCCCTTCCTTAAAGCATATTGCAGGATTGTCGCTCGGCACGGATATTGCGAACTGCAAGGTCAAGCGGTGGGTGTTTTGACCCCATACTGGTCCTAAGCTGCTGAAAAGCTGGACCAGCCGGTTCGGAGCGCCGAAGACCGCAGGTTTTCCGTGCACTAAGTTGGAGCTGGATGCAGCTTCTGCTGCCGAGGGCGACGGGCAACCACTGGCAAACCTAGACCCGGGAGGAGGTGAAGCGATAAGGAGCGTCTCATGTTTCGCGAGTTGATCGGTGCGGCAACGCTGGCCACACTCCTCCCCCTTCCGGCCGCAGCCGTAGACGGCTGGGAGATCTTCAAGCAGGTCCGGCCCAGCCTCGTGCAGGTCGTCGGCGTCGGCGCGAACGGACGCTACCACATGGGATCGGGCATCAGCCTGCCCAACGGCACCGTGGTCACAAGCTGCCACGTCACCATGGCCTCCAAGCGAGTCATGCTGTTCGGTGGCGGGCAAGGCGATGGGGCCAAGCTCCAGGCCGCCGATGTTGCCCATGACCTGTGCACACTCTACTTCCCCGAGATTCTCCAGCCGCCCGTTGTCATCAGGGGCTCACGCGACCTGAAGATCGGCGATCCGGTGTATGCCATCGGGTTCAATGCCGGCCGCAGTCTCACGTTCCAAGCGGGTGAAGTGGCCGAATTGTTCGAGCACGACGGCGCAATGGTCATTCGTACCACCGCCGCCTTTACCCACGGCGCCTCCGGCGGCGGCCTGTTCGACCAGGACGGCCGCCTGGTCGGAATCCTCACGTTCTTCCGCACGCAGCCCGGCGGCACGTCCTATTTCGCGGTGCCGGCGGAATGGTTGCAGGCGCTGGAGACCACGCCTGCTCGCGAAGTCGGTCCCCTGGCGGGGATCCCGTTCTGGGCCGAACAAGTGGAGCGCCAGCCCGTCTACCTGAAGGCAGCCGTCCTGGAAGCCGATCATCGCTGGGGCGACCTGCTGACGCTGGCTCGCGACTGGACCAGCGCGCGCCCCGACGACGGGCAGGCCTGGATCGCATTGGGCAAGGCGTCCCTCAACACGGGTGAGGCGGGTGTCGCGCGCGATGCATTCAAGCGCGCCAGCGAACTGGGCATCACCTATCCTGCAGCCGCGCAGTCGAGCGAGTAGCAGTACCGGCCCCATCGGGTCGGTCGAACAACTCTGGGGCGGGTCGAATAACCTCTGGCCGCGCAGCGGCCGGAGTATACTGGCTCGCACTGGGCATCGGGACGCAAGGGGGGCGTGATGGATCCAGTGAAAGTCGCCAATCTGGGTTCGCACACCATGGTCTCGGGCTCGGACAAGTCCGCGGTCGAGGTCAAGGTTGCCGAGCTCGTGAGCAAAGGCGCCAAGCTGGTTTCGAAGGTCGAGTCACTGGGGCGCAACTGGGTGGCAACGCTCGAGGACCGCACCGCGGTACCCGATGTGGACGGCTGCCGGGTTGGCCGCCTGGGCCTGCAGGTCATCGTCACCGGTCCCGACCGGGCAGCGGTGCAGAAGCGTGCCCAGCAGCTGATGAAGGACGGCGCGGTGCTCAAGTCCGGCCCGCAGGAGAACACCAACGGCTGGTCCGTGGTGCTCGACGAAGGCGGCGTCGACAAGGCCGCGAGCCGCTGACCACCCCCGGCGTCCGCTCTGCGCCCCGTTCGGGGGCGCACACCCCCCCGCCCCCGCTTTCGTCCGAGTGCACCCCCAGGCTTGTGCCCCGGCGCCGAAACCTGTTCAAATACGCCGGGGGCATCGTCTCTAAACGATAAAATCCGGGGGGGAATCATGGCCAAAGACCAGTACGAGCACACCAAAGAGCACGCCGAAGACCTGAAGACGCTGCATAGCATGGGCTATGCTCAGGAGCTGAACCGGCGGATGGGGGGGTTCCAGAACTTCGCCATCTCCTTTTCCATCATCTGCATTCTTGCCGGCGGCATCACCGCCTTCCCGCTCGCCCTCAGTGCAGCCGGCGGCGCGTCGGTGGGCTACGGCTGGCCGCTGGCCTCCTTGTTCGCCCTGATCGTGGCCGCCGCCATGGGACAGATCGCCTCCGCATACCCGACAGCAGGCGGGATCTACCATTGGGCCTCGCTGCTCGGGGGACGCGGCTACGGCTGGGTGGCGGCCTGGTTCAACCTGCTCGGCCTGATGTTCGTGGTGTCGTCGGTGAACTTCGGCGTGTTCCTGCTGTTCCGCGACTTGTTCCTGGGCAACGTCCTGGGCATGGATGTGTCGAGCTGGACCAGCAAGGCAGCCTTCGATCAGGGCTGGTGGACCCAGACCATCTTCATCACCGTCATCACCATCAGCCAGGCCATCCTGAATCACGTCGGCATCCGGGCCACCACGATCCTCACGGACTTCAGCGGCTACCTGATCTTCGCGTTCGCCACCCTGCTGACGCTGGCGCTGTTGTTCTACGCCCCCAGCATCGACCTCTCGCGCCTGTTCACCTTCAGCAACTTCTCGGGCGAAGCCGGCGGGGCCGTCTGGCCCGTGCTGGTGCAGTCCACCGCGTTCGTTTTTCTGCTCGGACTGCTGCAAGGGGTGTACACGATCACCGGCTTCGACGCCTCGGCGCACACCGCCGAAGAGACGCGCAACGCATCGCGCGAGGCGCCGCGCGGCATGATCCACTCGGTGTTCTGGTCGTTCCTGTTCGGCTACGTGATGATCTCCGCATTCATTCTCGCCATGCCCAGCGTCGAGGAAGGCGCCAAGCAGGGCTGGAACGCGTTCCCGTGGCTGATGGGCCAGTCGGCTATGCCGGTGGTATTGAAGAACATCCTCATCGTCGGCATCGTGGTCGCCAACTACCTGTGCGCACTGGCCGGCCTCACCTCGACCTCGCGCATGATGTTCGCCTTCTCGCGCGACGGCGGCTTGCCGTTCTCCAAGGCCCTGAGCAGCGTCAGCCGCAAGTACCGCACGCCGGTGAACGCCATCTGGTGGGGGGCGGTGCTGTCCATCGTCGCCACGCTGTACGGCGGCGCCTTTGTCGTGCTGTCGACGGGCTGCGCAGTGTTCCTGTACCTCTCCTACCTGATGCCGATAGCGGCCGGGCTGCGCGCGGAGATGAACGGCACCTGGACCACCAAGGGGCCGTTCGAGCTGGGCGCCGGCTCCAAGCTCGTGGCGCTGCTGGCGATCATCGGCTGCGCGCTGCTGATCTTCGTGGGCGTGCAGCCTCCGAACGAAAAGGTCGGCTACCTGATCGTGGCCATGCTGATCGCGATGGGTGTGATCTGGGCTGCGTTCGAAGCGAAGCGCTTCCAGGGCCCGCCGATCGGCGACATGATCGCCAAGCGGCAGGCCGAGATCGCGGCGGCGGAGAAGGCGATCGGCGAGACGGCATAGCCCAACTCCCGACAGTCATTCGCGGTAAGCTGGAAAGTGGGGCATCTGCCCCACTTTCCGTTTCTGGCGTCCCGATGAGCTCCCCGTTTCCGAAGTCCACATGAATTTCGACGCGGCGATCGTCGGCGCCGGCGTTGTCGGCTGCGCCATCGTGCGCCGGCTGGCGCTGGGCGGCGTGCGCTGCGTGCTGCTGGAGAAGGGCGCGGATATCCTGTCCGGCGCGAGCAAGGGCAACAGCGCGCTCCTGCACACCGGCTTCGACGCCCCGCCAGGCAGCCTCGAGTTGCAGTGCATGCAGGCCGGCTATGCGGAGTACCAGCAAGTTCGCGAGCGGCTCAACCTTCCCCTGGTCCAGACGGGTGCGGTCGTGGTTGCGTGGAGCGAAGCCGAACGGGAACGGCTTCCGGGCATCGTCGCTCAGGCGCACGCCAACGGCGTCACCGACGTGCGCGAGATCGCGCCGCGCGAGCTGTATGCGCGCGAGCCCAACCTCGCTCCAGGCGCGCTCGGCGCTGCGCTCGTCCCCGGCGAGCACGTCATCGACCCCTGGTCGGCGCCGCTCGCCTATGTGCTTCAAGCCATCGCGCACGGAGCGCAGGTCAGACGCGGATGCGAAGTGACGGCAGGACAATGCGACGGTGCAGGCTGGACGCTCACCACCCAGGCCGGGGAGGTCCAGGCGCGCATCGTGATCAATGCGGCGGGCCTGTACGGCGACTTGATCGAGAACCTCGCGCACCCGTCACCGTTCGCCATCCGTCCGCGCAAGGGCCAGTTCGTGGTGTTCGACAAGCCGGCCTACCCGTTGGTACGGTCGATCATCCTGCCGGTCCCGAATGAGCGCACCAAAGGCGTCGTGCTGGCCCGCACGGCCTTCGGTAACGTGCTGGTCGGCCCCACTGCGGAGGAAGCGCAGGAGCGTGACTACGCCACGGTGGACGAGACCGCGCTGCGCAGCCTGGTCGACAAGGCAGTGGCGCTGGTGCCCGCCCTGGCGAGCCACTCGGTCAACGCGGTCTACGCGGGTCTGCGGCCGGCCACGCAGTTCAAGGACTACCAGATCGCGGCACTGCCGGAGCGTCGCTGGATCACGGTAGGCGGCATCCGCTCCACTGGACTCACCGGCGCGCTGGGCATCGCGCAGCACGTGGCGCATCTGTACGCTTCGCATTTCGGCGCCTTGAAAGAGACCGCAGAGCCGTGCTGGACGCCGGTGGCCAACCTGTGCGAGGAGCGCGCGCGCGGCTGGCAGCAGCCCGACGCCGGCGAGATCGTATGCCATTGCGAGCTGGTAACGCGCGCCGAGATCGAGGCCGCGTTATCTGGCCCGCTGCCCGCCGGCGACCTCGGCGGGCTGAAACGCCGCACCCGCTGCTTGATGGGCCGCTGCCAGGGCTTCTACTGCACCTGGCGGGTGGCGCAGCTCGCCGCAGGCCGGCTCGCGGATGTCCCTGCACCAGGAAGGCGCGCTGCGTGACGGAGCACCAGGTCCTGATCGTCGGTGCCGGACCCGCCGGCCTGTCGGCCGCTGCACAGCTCGCTAGCCTCGGCGTGGACGACGTCGTCGTGCTCGAGCGCGAGCAGCATGCTGGCGGCGTCCCGCGCCACTGCGGCCACCTCGGGTTCGGCTGGCGCGAGTTCGCCCGGCTCCTCACCGGGCCGGGCTATGCTAAGCGTCTGGTGGACTCGGCGCGCAACGTGCAGGTTCGCACCGGCATCACCGTTCTGCGCGTCGACCCCGAAGGTGTTGTTCACCTGGCGACGCCAAACGGGCCGGCAACGCTCAAGGGGCGGCGTATCCTGCTCGCGATGGGCACGCGAGAGTCGCCTCGCGCGGCCAGGCTCGTATCGGGCAGCCGGCCGTGGGGTGTGGTCACCACCGGGGCCCTGCAGCAGATGGTCTATCTCGCGCGGCTGCGTCCGTTCGAGCGGGCGGTCATCGTCGGCTCCGAGCTCGTCTCCTTCTCGAACCTGCTGACCTTGCGGCACGCGGGCATCCGGCCGCTGGCGCTCGTCGAGGAGGAGGCGCGCATCATCGCGCCTGGACCGGCGCGCGCGATCGCACGGCTCGTGTTCGGCGCGCGCGTGCTAACCGGTACGCGCGTCGTCGCAGTACACGGCGGTGCGCGCGTCAGCGGCATCGAGGTGGAGCATGAGGGCCAGCGCGAATTGCTGGATTGCGATGGCGTGGTATTCAGTGGACGATTCGTGCCGGAGTCGGCGACCCTGCAGTCGAGTCATCTCGCCCTGGATCCCGCCACCGGGGGACCCGCGGTGGACCAGTACGGGCGTTGCTCCGACCCGATCTACTTTGCGGCGGGTAACCTGCTTCGACCCGTGGAGCCGTCCTGGACCGCCTGGCAGGAGGGCCGCGCAGTAGCACGCGCCATCGCAGCCAGCCTGCGCCGCGAACTGCCCGGTGCGGAGCGTTTCATTTCCGTCCACGCGCAGGGTGCGGTGCGCTATGTGTGCCCACAGCGCATTGCGCACCCTGCGCCGCTGCCGCCTGCCCTCCCGCTCAATCTGCGCGTGAACCGGGAAGTCCAGGGCCGCCTGCGCGTGCGCAGCGCGGATCGCGAACTGTGGAGCGCGCAACGGCATCTGCTTCCGGAGCGGCGCATCCTGATCCCTACGCCCCCGCACCTGCCTGCTGACATCGACTCCCTGACCGTCGATGTCCACGCACCGTCGCGCAATCCGTCGTCGCCAGTCACCAGTCACTCGTCACCAGTCACTCCCCAATGACCATGGCCTTCGTCGTCGGCATCGACCAGGGCACCACCGGCACGAAGGCCTACCGCCTGTCCGCGGACGGACAGTTCACTTCGCTTTGCGCCATGGAGCACCGCCAGATCTATCCGCGGCCGGGATGGGTCGAGCACGACGCCCGCGAGCTGCTCGCCTGCGTCATGCGCTGTCTGCAGGCGGCAGACGGCGCAGCCGCGATCGGGATCGCGAATCAAGGCGAGACCGTGATCGCCTGGGACGCGGACAGCGGCGAGCCGGTGTGCAATGCCATCGTCTGGCAGGACAACCGTACCCAGGCCACGACGGAGCGGCTGAAGGCCGAGGGGGCCGAGTGCGTGACCCTCGGGCGCGCCGGACTGCCGCTCGATCCCTACTTCTGCGCCTCCAAGCTGAAGTGGATCCTCGACAACGTGCCGGCCGCAGCGCAGCTCGCCTCGCGCGGGCGCCTTCGGCTCGGAACGAGCGACGCCTTTTTTCTGGACCGGGTGTGCGGCACCTACGCCACCGACGTCACCACGGCCTCGCGCACCAGCCTCATGAACCTCGCCACCGCGCAGTGGGACGTCGAGCTGTGCCGCCTGTTCGGCGTGCCCATCGAGTTGCTCCCGCCGATCCGCTCGACCGTGGGTGAGTTCGGACGCGCAAACGGTCTGGAAATCACCGCGAGCGCGGTCGATCAACAGGCAGCGCTGTTCGGGCACGGCTGCCGCGAGCCGGGACAAGCCAAGATCACGTTCGGTACCGGTGCGTTCGCCCTCGCAGTGACCGGAAGGCAGCCGGTGAGCGCTCCCGAATCCGGCCTGCTGCCCACCGTCGCCTGGCGCATCGGTGCGCACACGACTTACGCGGTCGACGGCGGTGTGTACAACGCAGCCTCCGCGCTCGACTGGGCGCAACGTGTAGGGGTGTTTGCGCGGTTCGACGAAATCGAGCGCTTCGAGGCGGCCAGCGCCATCGAGCGGGGTATCGTATTCGTCCCGGCCCTGTCCGGGCTCGCCTGCCCCTACTGGGACCGCACCGCCGCGGGCCTGTGGCTGGGTCTGGGCCTGGAGACGTCGCGCCAGGACCTGGTGCAGGCGGTGCTCGAAGGCGTGGCGCTGCGCAGCGCGCAGGCCATTGCGGCCATGCACGCGCGGCTGCCGCTCGCACCCATCGTCTCCGTCGACGGCGGGCTGTCGCGCAATCCCTACTTCTGCCAGTTTCTCGCCCGCGCCCTGAACCGCACCGTGGCCATCCCGGCTACAGCCGATCTGACCGGTCTGGGCATCTCGCAGCTCGCCTACCTCGGCGCCGGCTTGAGCTGCGACGGGGCGGTCCCGTCCGTGACCGCCCCCGAGCGCACCATCGCGCCGAGCGCTGCTTTGGCGGATGATCTGCACGCGCGGTTTGCGGACGCGGTGCGAGCGAGCACGGGGCTGGCGCAGCGCTTGAAGTATGCTTTGCTTTCGGGCGCGTTGGATACTGAGAATTTTCGGTCCTTTAGGCTTCCCGTGGACCCTGGGTGCGCCTGCGATGTATTCCCTCCCCTTCAAGGGGAGGGCTAGGGTGGGGATGGGGTACGCGGTGCATCTCACCCATCCCCCTCCCCAACCTCCCCCTTGAAGGGGGAGGAGAACACCGCCAGCGGCGCACGCCTTACAGACATTCTTAGATCGATGCCGACAGATCGCGAGCCTCTCGACCGCATCCTGCAGCTGCCTTGCTGGTCGGGCAAGGTCGATCCGACGCCGCTGCTGGGCGGGATCACCAACAAGAACTATCTGGTCGTCGACCGCGGGCAGAAGTTCGTCGTGCGGCTGGGTCAGGACATTCCCATCCACGGCGTGATGCGCTTCAACGAGCTCGCCGCCAGCCGCGCAGCGTTCGAGGCCGGCGTCTCGCCCGAGCTCATCTACGCCGAGCCTGGAGCGCTGGTGCTGCGCTACATTGAAGGGCGCGCGCTGTCGCCCGAGCTGGTGCGCGATCCGCGCCCTGCTTCCATTGGCGGTGGATCTGATCAAGCGTTGCCATGAGCAAGTGCCCCGCCACTCTGCGCGGGCCGGCGCTGGTGTTCTGGGTGTTCCAGGTCATTCGCGGCTACGCGACCGAGCTGCAGGCGTGCGCGAGCCCGCATGTCGGGTTGCTGCCCCAACTCATGCGAGCGCGCGGAGCGCCTGGAGCGCGAAGTGGGACCGGTGTCCATCGTCTTCGGGCACAACGATCTGCTGGCGGCCAACTTCATCGACGACGGCAAGCGGCTCTGGCTGATCGATTGGGACTACGCCGGATTCAACAGCCCGCTGTTCGATCTCGGCGGCCTGGTTTCCAACAGCGAGCTCGACGCGGATCAAGCCCGGTTCGTGCTGGAGCGCTACTTCGGCGAGGTGGATCTCGCCCTGGAGCGGCGATTCGAGGCGATGAAATGCGCTTCGCTGCTGCGCGAGACCATGTGGAGCATGGTGTCCGAGGTCCACTCGAGGATCCAGTTCGACTACGCCGCTTACACCAGCGGACTACCTGGCGCGCTTCGGCCGCGCCTACGACGAGTTCACCCAAGGTCGATAAGTACTCCGGGACCACACCATGACCTCGCCTCCCTCGGCTGCGCAGGTCGTCGTCATCGGCGGCGGCATCATCGGCTGCAGTACGGCTTACCATCTGGCGCGCGCAGGCTTCAAGGACATCGTCCTGCTCGAGCGCGCCAAGCTCACGAGTGGCTCGACCTGGCATGCCGCCGGCCTGGTCGGCCAACTGCGCACGTCCGCGAACGTGACGCAGCTTCTCAAGTACAGCGTCGAGCTGTACGACCGGCTGGAACAGGAGACCGGGCAGGCCACGGGTTGGAAGCGCAACGGTGGCCTGCGCCTGGCCTGCAATCCGGAGCGGCTGGTCGAGATCAAGCGCCAGGCGACCACCGCCCACAGCTTCGGATTGGAGATGCATCTGCTGTCCGCGGCGCGAGGCGCAGGCGCTGTGGCCGATCATGGACAGCTCCGATGTCGTCGGGCGCGGCGTTTCTGCCCACCGACGGCCAGGTCAATCCCTCCGACATCGCACAGGCGCTCGCCAAGGGCGCGCGCATGCAAGGCGTCAAGATCATCGAGGATTGCCCGGTCATCGGGATTCAGCTCACGCAACGGTCGCGTATCCGGTGTGGCGACGCCACACGGCGCGATCCAGACCGAGATCGTCGTCAATTGCGCGGGACAGTGGGCCAGGCAGATCGGCCGACTGGCCGGCGTCAACGTGCCGCTGGTCTCGGTGCAGCACCAGTACATCGTGACCGAGCCGATCGCCGGAGTCCCCAAGAACCTCCCGACGCTTGCGCGATCCGGACCGGCTGATCTATTTCAAGGAAGAGGTCGGCGGGCTGGTCATGGGAGGCTATGAGCCGAATCCGATTCCCTGGGCCGAACCGGGCATTCCAGAGGGTTTCGAGTTCCAGCTTCTCAGCGAGGACTGGGACCATTTCGAACCGATCATGACGCAGGCGCTGGCGCGGGTGCCGGCGCTGGAGAACGCGGGCATCAAGCAGCTCATCAACGGCCCGGAGTCGTTCACGCCGGACGGCAACTTCATCCTCGGCGAGGCGCCCGAAGTCAGGGGCTTCTACGTCGGCGCCGGCTTCAACGCCTTCGGCATCGCATCCGCCGGCGGCGCGGGACGCGCGCTGGCCGAGTGGATCGCGGCCGGCGAGCCGCCGATGGACTTGTGGCCGGTCGACATCCGGCGCTTCGGCCGCCACCATCGTTCGGATCGCTGGGTGCGCACACGCACGCTCGAGGCCTACGGGAAGCACTACACGATGGCGTGGCCGCATCGAAGAGTATCGCAGTGCGCCGCCCGCTGCGCGTGTCGCCGCTCTACCAGCGGCTGAAGGATCAGGGTGCGTGCTTCGGCGAGAAGCTCGGATGGGAGCGGCCCAACTGGTTCGCGCCGCCCGGCGTCGAGCCGAGGGATGTCTACACCTATGGCCGGCAGAACTGGTTTGCCTGACGTCGCGCGCGGAGCACCAGGCGTGCCGCGAGCGCGTCGCGCTGTTCGATCAGACCAGCTTCGCCAAGTTCCTGCTGATCGGCGAGGATGCCGAACGGGCACTGCAGTGGATCTGCGCCAACGACGTCGGCAAGCCACCGGGGAGCCTCACGTACACGCAGATGTTGAACGCGCGAGGTGGAATCGAGTGCGACCTCACGGTTGCGCGGCTGTCCCAGAGCGAGTACTACATTGTTACCGGCACCGGTTTCGCCACCCACGACTTCGCTTGGATTCGACGGAACATTCCGCCGGACTGCGCGGGTGTCACGCTGGTCGACGTCACTTCGGCTTATTCGGTGCTGGCGTTGATGGGCCCAAGCGCTCGCGATGTGCTGGCGCAGGTGACTCATGCGGACCTGTCCAGCGCGGCATTTCCATTCGGCACATGGCGCGAGATCGACCTCGCCGGTGCGCTCGTGCGCGCGCTGCGCGTGACCTACGTGGGCGAGCTGGGCTGGGAGCTGCACCTGCCCGTCGAGTCTGCACTCGTTGTGTATGAGCGCTTGATGGAAGCCGGCAGGCAGCACGGGATCGCCAACGCGGGCTATCGCGCGATCGAGTCGCTGCGGCTCGAGAAGGGATACCGCGCCTGGGGCAGCGATATCGGCCCCGACCATTCGCCATTCGAGGCGGGACTGGCTTGGGCGGTCAAGCTCGCGAAGGGGCCCTTCCTGGGGCGCGATGCGCTGTTGGCGCAGCAATCGCAGCCATTGAAGAAGCGCCTGGCCTGCTTCACGGTGGACGACCCCGGCGTCGTGTTGCTTGGACGTGAAACGATCTATCGCGACGGCGCAGCGCGTGGGATGGCTGTCCAGTGCGGGCTGGGGCTATACCGTCGACAAGAACATCGGATTCGGCTACGTGCGCATGCGGACGGCGTGGACGATGCCATGCTCACGTCGGGCAGCTATCAGCTCGAAGTCGCGAGCGAGCGCGTTGCCTGCCGGCTACACCTTGGCGCGTTGTACGATCATCGAGCGGAGCGAGTGAAAGTCTGAGCTTTCTGGTCTCGCGTCGCCTCCCTCTCCCGGATTCTCCAGCCGTCGCTGCCGCTTCGCTTGGTGTTATCAAGGTCTTGCAGCACCGTATTCACGCGGGATTTGAACTTTGACCCCGCTAAAGCTTCGATCTCGGAAGGACGATAAGACAAGGGAGTCCACACGCTATCGTCCCAATCGACGAAATGGTGCGCTGGTTTTTCCCGTGCCCACAAGGAATCGCCATGGCTCCAGCTTTGCGTTTCATTTGCGCGATGCTTCACCCCTGCGGCCGGACCCTTCTTCGCGGCGCTGACAGCGGTGGCCGCGCTCAGCAGCGTCATCGCTGCGACCAGCATACTGGGGGGCGCTCTCCCAGGCCCGCTGCCGATTTTTCCGCGCGACAACTGGTGGAATCTCGACATTTCGAAGCTGCCGGTCGATCCCGCCTCGGCCGGCTACATCAATTTCATCGGTCCGGCGAGAACGCTGCACCCGGACTTCGGCGGCGACGTCGCGCCGGGCAGCGTGCAGGGATACGGCTTCCCGTACGCCGTCGTCGACAGCACGGTAACGCCGCGGACCGTCCAGTTCCAGTATGCGGATGAGAGTGACGGCGTCGATCACGCCACCAATCGCAGCATCCCCTTCTATCCGATTCCTGACGAGGCGATTACCCAGGCGCATTGGATCGAGGGAGGGGACCCGGGCAACATCGACCTGCGCAGCAGCAGCGACCGCCACCTGCTCATCGTCGATCGCGAGCGTCGCTATCTGTACGAGCTGTACAACGTGTTCTACGACGGCAGCCAGTGGCACGCCGGCTCTGGCGCGTTCTTCGACCTGAACTCGAACGCACGGCGTCCGGCCGGCTGGACGTCGGCCGACGCCGCGGGCCTGGCGATTCTGCCGGGGCTCGTGCGCTACGACGAGGTGTTCGGGCCTGGCGAGATCGGTCACGCGTTTCGTGTGACGGTGCGGGCAACCAACGGGTACGTGTATCCGGCGTCGCACCGGGCCGGCTCGACCGCTGGTGCGCTGCCCATGGGCGCGCGGCTGCGGCTGAAGGCGAGCCGCAACCTGTCCGCGTTCAGGCCGGAGATCCAGAAGATCTTCCGCGCGATGCAGCGGTACGGCCTGATCGTCGCCGACAACGGATCGGACATGTACGTGAGCGGCACCTACGATACCCGCTGGAACAACGATGTACTGAACCCCGCCTTCCGCGCACTGACGGCCAACGACTTCGAGGTGATCAAGCTCGGCGTGCAACCGCTTCCTGCACCGACCAACCTGCGCGTCATCGGTCAGTAACCTGCTTGCTCCCCCATCCCCGCCTACCCCCGCAAGCGGGGGAAGGAGCAGCACCCCCTCAGAGGTTGAATTCTCCACTGCCTCGCCGTCAGGCCAGCCGCGATGTCCACGCGCGGCAGGCGAAGCGGGCGCCGTGGGCCGACCTCAGCCGGCTCGCATCGCGCCGGACAGCGCAAAGCCGATCGGTCAAAGAGCGTCTACACTTGGCAAAGGTCGAGGCTCCGTGCTCTCCAAGCCGCCTGCCCGCCAAACCGGCAAGACGATGAGATCATGAACAACTTAGAGATCCATACCCGATGGCTCCGCCAGATCGGATCGAGCGCTTCGACGTCTTGATCGTCGGAGCCGGCATTTCCGGAATCGGCGCTGCCTACCACCTCACCAAGCAGTGCCCCGGCACGAGCTTCGTCGTTCTCGATGCACTGGAAGGCTACGGCGGCACCTGGCACACGCACCGCTTTCCGGGCATTCGCTCCGACAGCGACCTCTATACCTTCGGCTATGCCTTCAAGCCCTGGACCGGTGCGCCCATCGCTACCGCCGCCGAGATCCTCCGCTATATGGGGGAAGTCATCGCCGAGAATGACCTCGGACCGCACATCCGGTATCGCCACAGGATCACTTCGGCGCGCTGGTCGAGCCGCGAGAATCTCTGGACGCTCGAGGCCACCCGGACGGACACCGGCGAACCGGTCCGTTTCACCGCGAGTTTTCTGTGGATGTGCCAGGGCTACTACCGGCACTCGCGGGGTTACACGCCCGAGTGGGACGGGATGGAGACGTTCGAGGGCCGCATCGTTCACCCGCAAACCTGGCCAGAGGACCTGGACTACACCGGCAAGCAAGTCGTGGTCATCGGTTCTGGCGCCACCGCAGCCACGCTCATTCCGGCAATTGCGGCCGACTGCGCACATGTCACGATGCTGCAGCGCTCGCCCACGTTCTTCAGAACGGGCCGCAATGCGATTGCGATCGCAGATGAGCTGCGGTCGCTGGATATCGACGAGACTTGGATCCACGAGATCGTGCGCAGGAAGATCCTGTACGAGCAAGACGTGTTCACCCGCCGATCGTTCACCGAACCGGAGGTCGTGAAACGGGAGCTGCTCGAGGCCGCGCGTGCCTACCTGGGGCCCGACTACGACGTGGCAACGCACTTCACTCCGAGCTACCGGCCATGGCGGCAACGTATCGCCTTCATTCCGGACGGTGACCTGTTCCAGGCGGTCCGCGCCGGCAAGGCATCGGTCGTCACCGATGAAATCGACCGGTTCACGCAGACCGGCATTCTGCCTGAAGTCCGGCAAGGTTCTCGAAGCCGACATCATCGTCACGGCCACGGGCTTCAATCTCAATGTGCTCGGCGACATCGACTTCAGCATCGACGGCAAACCCCTGGTCTTCTCCGATACAGTCACCTATCGCGGCACGATGTTCACCGGCGTACCCAACATGGCGTGGGTCTTCGGCTACTTCCGAGCCAGCTGGACGCTGCGCGCAGACATGGTCGGCGAGTTCGTCTGCCGGTTGCTCAATCACATGAAGGCAAAGGGCGCCAGGAAGGTCACGCCGAGGCTTCGCCCCGAGGACAAGGACATGCAGTTGCTGCCCTGGATCGACCCGGAGAACTTCAATCCCGGCTATCTCATGCGCGGCATGCACCTGCTGCCCAAGCGTGGCGACAAGCCAGAATGGCAGCATACCCAGGACTACTGGGCCGAGAAAGACGCACTGCCCGCGATCGACCTCGATGACGCCGCGTTCGTCTACGAGTGATGCGGCCATAGCGGCGCCTTCCCGTTACTTGCAACAGGATTGACGCAGAATGTAGGACGTCCTACAATAGCCCCAGCGTTAGAGAGCGAGCCCCTTCGATGGCAAAGCAACAGGTGAGCCTGCGTGAAGCCAACCAGCATCTGTCCCGCTACGTGGCGGAGGTGGAGAAAGGTGGCGAGGTCCTGATTACCCGGCGCGGCAAACCGGTCGCACGCCTGACCGGGATCCCCGAGCGCAAGCGCATGTCGCGCGAGCAACGGGCGGCGCTCACGCGGCTCAAGGCCAGCGCGCGACCGCTCAAGATCGGGCGCGTGCGCCGAGAGGACCTGTACGACCGGTCCGAGCGCTAGCTACCTAGCATGGCCAAGGTCACGATCGATACTAACCTGTTGGTGTATGCGATCGACACTGCCGACTTGAACAAGCACCAGACCGTTCACACGCTGCTGGATACTCTGGTGGAGCTGGACACGGTCGTGTCCGTGCAGGCGTTGGCCGAGTTCTTCCACGTCGTCACGCGCAAGGGGCGCCTATCCACGGAAGACGCGCGCGATCGCATCGAGGATTGGCAGGCCCTCTTCCCGGTGGTTGCAGCGGGTGCAAACACACTTTCGCACGCCATCGATGGCCTGCGTCGATTTCAGATGCCGTTCTGGGATGCGATGCTATGGGCAACCGCGCAGGAAGCCGGCGTGTCCGTCCTGCTTACCGAAGACTTCCAGGACCTTGGCCTCATCGAAGGGGTGCGCTTCGTGAACCCCTTCAGCCACGATGACCTATCCGAGTTTCTATCATGACATTCGGCTTCGCGGCCGAACCGAGCACTACGATTTGATTCCTGCGCTGCGGAACCGTCCGCCCGCGGCGGCACTGGCGTGTTATGTCAGCACCGAGACCTTCTTGCGCTCGATCAGGGCGAAGTCGATTTCGTAGCCGAGCCCCGGCTTGCTCGGAGCGTGCACCAACCCGTCGCGACCTACGGTGATATCTTCGACCAGGCCGTATTTCTGGGCGCCGTCGGGCAGCAGCACTTCGAAAAACTCCGTATTTCGAATCGCCATGATCACGTGCAGGTTCGCCACGTTGTTGAGCGAGTTGCCGCCGTGGTGGACTTCATAGTTCATGCGGAAGGCTTCGGCAAGATGAGCGGTCTTCACCAGTGTCGTGATGCCACCTTTCACCGCGACGTCGCCGCGCAGATAGTCGGTCGCCTGCAGCATGATCCAAGGTGCGTAGCTGTCGTATCCGGTGATCGGATATTCGGTCGCCATCACCGGAATATGCAGCTTCTGCTTGAGCTTGACGTAGTTGTAGAGGTCCTGATCGGCGAGCGGATCTTCGTACCAGTGAAAGCCCATTGCTTCGATTGCGCGGCCGACCCGCACAGCCGCCGGAAAATCGTAGCTCCAGGTCGAATCGAGCATGATCGTGTAGTCGTCGCCAACTGCGCTTCGCACCGCTTCGCACACCTTGATGTCTTCGCGCCACCGGGTCGGCGGGTGGATCTTGTAGGCCGCCCAGCCGTTGGCCTTGAAGGCCAGTGCTTCCTCGGCGTAGGCCTCGGGTGAGGTGTATACCGCGGACGAGGCATAGGCGCCGATGCTCTCCCGGTAGGTCCCGAGCAGGCGATGGATCGGCTGCCCGTAGGCTTTGCCGGCGATATCCCACAGCGCTACGTCGACCGCGCCGATCGGGCGCACTCCCGCCGAACGCTGCCGAGCCCAGATCTGCTGATTGAGGCGCTCGCGATCCAGAGGGTTCTTGCCCAGGAGCACCGGTTTCAAGTGCGTAATCAGGGCCTGCCCGTCGCTGGTCGCCGGATTCATGGCCGAGCCGAGGAAGGCGTGCCCCTCGAGCCCCTGATCGGTGATCAATCGCAGGAGGCCAAGCGCGCTGCTGCCTGCAAATCGCCCGGAATGGGCTCCATAGCTGGTGGGCGGAATGTTGTCCCAGGCGAACAGCGTGAGCGTTACATCGGTGATCTTCATGGTCGCCTCGGTGTCTCGGTTGTTCGCGAATCTAGTCCAATCGGGACCGCTTGGAAAGGCCGCGGCCTTCAGCACGCGCGCGACCACCCGTACGGACCGTTGTCGATGAGGCCGCAGAAGCGACGGGAGGAAAACCATCCAGGAGCCGGCCCGGCCTAGCTGAGCAAGTGCTACGAGGGAGGGCGGTCGACTCCCCGCCGTGGAAGGCGCAAGATAGGGGCTGAAGTCAAACGGCATCTTCGTGCCACCTGCGACGGGCGGGAGCAACTGGCCGACCCCGGCACCATGCTTTACCGCGAGATGGACATGCGGTTCTGGTTGGAGCAGGCAGAGGCCGACGTGCGGGGGCTGGACCAAAGGGGTGTGGCTGCCAGCAAAGTATGTAGCGGCAGGCTCACCTGTTCGACTTGCAATAGGGAGCGGGCCATGACGCAGCATGCCCTGGGTCAGATCGTCATTCGGCGCATCGTCGAGTCCATCTGTGCAGAGTTCGATGCGTTGAGCTTCTTTCCCGCAGACCACGCGCGAGGACTGGGCGCGGCACAGGACCTGGATGGAGCCCTGGGCCTTGGATCCCGCCTCCGGGAACCTCGTCCTGCCGATTCAGGCGTTTCTGGTGCGCACGCGCCACCACACGATCCTGATCGATACCTGCGTGGGGGATCACAAGCCCCGCCCGCTCCGCCCGTTCTGGCACATGCAGAAGCTGAACACGTTCTTGCCGCGTCTCGCTGCGGCTGGCGTGGCCCCGGAGGACGTGGACTATGTCATGTGCACACATCTGCACTGGGACCACGTGGGATGGAACACGCAACTGCGCGACGGCCGCTGGGTCCCGACCTTCCCAAACGCAAGGTACATCTTCGCCGAGCTGGAATGGGAGAGCTTCGAGGAACTGCACCGAAGAAATCCGCAGCCGCACTTCGTCGACAGCATTCTGCCGGTGATGGAGGCGGGCCAAGCACAGCTCGTCGGCAGCAACTTTGCGCTCGACGACGAAGTGTGGCTGGAACCGACGCCGGGCCACACGCCGGGTCATGTCTGCGTCCACCTCGCCTCTCAGGGCGCACAAGCAGTCATTACCGGGGATTGCATCCACAGCCCGGTGCAATGCGTGGAACCCGGCTGGACCATGCGCGCGGACCTGGACCCCGCCCTTGCAAGCGCCACGCGGCGGGGCTTTCTGGAGCGCTACTGCGACAGCGGCGTGATGGTGTGTGCGACGCATTTCCCGGAGCCATCGCTGGGCCGCATTGTCCAGCGCGCGCAAGCGTTCTGGTTCGACTACGAGGCGAGCGACTGCTAATTTGGTATCCCCACCGCTTGAACTATCTCGATGCGCTGCCCAAGACCGGGACCATAGCATCGACCGGCACGCACTCAGGCGGGCTGTGGCAAGCAGGACGCGATAGCCTGCGGTGCCGGTCGACTCTCCCGCAGAACCGATGTACCGCATTGGTGGATGGACCGGTCCGGAACGACTCTTCCGATTCACAACAGCAGTGAGGCTCGCGTTTGATAGATGGGCTACCCTTCCGAGCGGATGGAGTGTCAACGTTCACGACTACGTCCCCGGCGAATGGAAGATGTTGGCCGAATGAGAGGTCTAACCGCGGCATCCGGGGGACGTACAACAGCGGCGCTCCGCTTGCTGTTGTGCGCCCCTGATGCCGGTCGTTGGGCGTCGGAACGACGCGGGGAAGGAGCCGATTCATGCGAATCCGCCGTGCGCCACTGAGATGACACTGTGACTTTGCGCGTTCTGTTGGCATTGCTTGCGCTTATCCTCGGTTTCCCCTCCAGCGTCACATGGGCGGAGCAGCCGAGTGAGGTTCCCGTGACAACGCTGGCGACGGAAGCGTCACCGAGCCGGAGCAGCAGGCACGTCGCCACCAGCTTGACCCCCGTCGGCCGCCCCTTGCCTTTTTAGCCTTCCCGTCACGCCGCAGCCTGCAAGGCCGGCCGCCTTTGGGGGCAGACGTGAATTTCGCACACCTGCGCCGGTAGCAGTTCGGCGCCGCGCGGGGGCCCCGGCCGTAAAGTGCTTACAACACAAACGCACTTACGAACGGACCCAGACCATGACAACCAAGACCCTCCAAGCCCTGCTGATCGGTGCCCTGCTGGCCTCCAGCGCCGCCTTCGCCGACCAGAGCATCGAGGTGAGCATCGTCAACGGCAAGCAGCAAGCGGCCTTCAGCGTGGGCGACTCCAAGTGCGTGCTGGTCAACGACGCGATCCAGTGCACCCCGGTGGTCCTGGCCTCCAACTAAAGCCGCCCGAACCGAATTTTCTTCAACCGACACCCGCGTCAGAAGGAAACCACAATGTTCAGGTCCCAAAACACCCTCGCGTTGATCTTGGCCGCGCTGGCCTTAGCGCTTGGCTCGGGTCTGATCACCGAAAGCTACGCCGCGATTCCCGAGCAAGCCTCCTCGCAACTTGAACAGGCCGCCTCCGCCCGCTGATCGGTTCGGCCGCAAGGGCCTGACACCAACCTCGGGGGGCAGCCGAAGGCGCGGACCTGCCTTCTGCCTGACCGCTCACCAAGGGTTGGACCTTTGAAGGGTGGTCTGGGATGGTCCACACCTCCCCACCCAGCCACGCCCACCCTCTGGGGGCCAGCCAGCCGCCCACCCTTCCAGGCCAAGCCAGCGGTTCCGGCTGGCGCGCCCAGAGTCTCACCTTCAAAGCTGCGACCTCCCATCGGGAAAGATGAGGCAGGTGTGTGGTCACTGGTTGCGCGAGGAGTTGGGGATTCTGTTCCTGCGAATCGCCGACCCAATTCAGAATGCAAACATTTTCAAACATTCAGGGCAGCGTTTGATTTTGGGGTGGCTGAGGCGACTCGTCGCTCCGCCGCCAGGTGATTCAGGAATGCCGTGCCAGGCGATCGTGGCTTACCGCAAGGCACCCTTCGTGGGGTTGGCTCTAGCTTTCTGGTCCGTCAACTTTCGCAGACAGCCGCTGGTCGTCAAAGTGCTCCGGAACCGTGAGAACGGTTTAGGATCCCATCCCCCCACCTGACGGCCAGCATCAGGCCGAGCAAGCCGGCTCCGAGAAGCGCAAACGTCGACGGTTCCGGAATCGGCGCGAACAGCGTCGGCGATCCGACCAGTACGTTGCCCGTGAAGCTGGGCAGGGTGTCGAGCACGGTGACGTCGAACGGTTCGACCGGCGGGAGCGTGAGGCCGCTCGGGTCCTGGAACGTGATGAACGGCGTCTGGGCGATCAGGCCGTTGCTCACGGGGATGATCTGGCCGGGCGTGAACGCAACGGACTGTGCGAGGAAGGCGTTGACGTCGAACGTCGCCTGCAGGGCGAGCGCCGGGTCGACGGGAAGGAACGAGGGCAGCTGGAACGGCTCGAGCGGCAGCATGCTCGTGGTCTTGAACCTTCCGTTCTCGACCACTCGCTTGCTGTTGACGTCGAGCTTGATGGTCACGATTCTCCGGGTCTTGCTCTGCTGCGGGACCTCGACCGCGACCTTGCCGTCGTTGTTGGTGTCGTTGATCGGGGTCGACGAGAGGAGCTTGTTGTTCTGGTCGTAGGTGTTGACCCCGGCTTGGCTGCCCTTCTTCATGCCGGTGATCTCGACGATTCCGGCCCCTGCCAGCGAGGGGATCGACACGGCCGCGAGTACGACCAGCAGCGCTCGAAACGGTCTCATGGCTCACCTCCTGTAACGGATAGGTAACCGTATCACGCGTCGCGGGAGGGCTCAAGCGGGATGTCAGGGTGGCCTGGGAAAGGGGTGGGAAAAGCTGGGGAGGCGGTCGGGGGAACGTGGTCCGCGGCGGCCATGGATGGTGAAGTGTGATGAGGCTGGGAATCAGCGCCAGGGTTTTGGACAGGGGCGGGCAAGCTGTGGCCTGCGCATGCAGCGTATCCCGGTGAGGATCTGACTGGGAAACCACGGTAACCCCTTGACTGGCTTGCCAGATGAGCCTTTCACCACAGACAATAGCTTCCGAGATATGCTGCATTCCTGCAGTTGATTTCAAAGTTGGGCGTCACAAGCAGCACCGAGGGGCGTTCAAGCACGCGACAGAAGAGGTTTCGATGACAAACTCCGGTCAATCATTTCGAGAGTTTGAACAGGCTGGTTGGAAGGATTCTGGCGTCGTTACCGGCTATGACGAGCACCTAGCCAGGGTTACGACACAAGCGGTCGAGGCGCTGCTTGATGCTGCGGCCATCCGCGACGGGTCGCGCGTATTGGATGTCGCAACGGGCGCAGGCTACGCGGCAGGGGCCGCCGCACAACGCAGAGCTGACGTGATTGGGATCGATTTTTCCGAAGCACAGGTTCGAATGGCGCGCGAAAGATACCCCACTGTTCGGTTCGAGCAGGCTGACGCGGAGGCGCTTCCTTTCGATCCTGAGTCATTTGACGCAGTGGTCAACGGATTTGGCATGTGCCACTTCTCCAACCCTGACCTCGCACTGCGTGAGGCCTTTCGGGTGCTGAAGGCTGGGGGACGCGTGGCGTTTACGGTCTGGGACATACCCGAACGCGCCGTGGGCCTTGGGGCGATCTATGCTGCCGTGCGCGCTCACGGGTCGATGGACGTGGGCCTTCCAACCGGTCCAAACTTCTTTCTATTCAGTGATCCGCAGCAGAGTGAAGGAGCCCTGATGACTGCCGGTTTTGTCTCTCCGTCCGGTCGTCAAGTGCCACAAGTGTGGCGAGTATCCGATCCTGACAATGTGTTTCGAGGCATCGCTGAAGGCAGTGTGCGCGCTGCCGCAATGCTTCGTGCCCAAATCCTGTTGCCCGAGAGGCAATTAAAGTAGCAGTGCGGGACACAGTCCTCCCTTATAGACGGGGTGATTTGTACGAAATACCGATGCCTGCTGTGCTCTCCACAGCGGTCAAGCCGGGACAGTGACGCCCAACCGCAGCTTGCAACCAGACATCACGGATGGAAGGCAACAGTTATGGTTAACATGGATGATCAATCCTTATTAAGCCGCCGCAGATTCCTGAATTACGCGTCCCTCTTGGGTGCATCTTCGCTGATCGGGCTCCCGAACGCCGTTTCCGCCGAGCCCCAACCAGAAGTTAGAAGCATTAGATTCGTTGGGGGACCGGCGATATGTGGGGCACCAGAGACGATCGCAGAAGATTTGCTGTTGGCCGAAGGAATCCAAGTCGAGTACTTTGAGCCCGACAAAGTCCGGGGGGCACGGGCAGTCGATCAGGGCCTGGCTGACATGGCGATGTACGACGTGCACGCGACATTGCCGGTGTTGGACGCCACGGGTCGCCTGGTTGTTCTGGCCGGAATCCACGCTGGATGCTGGCAGCTGTTCGCCAATGACCGGGTGCGCACCCTTCGAGATCTGAAGGGAAGAACTGTTGCCATCCGCGGAATTGGCATCGGCGACCACGTCTTGCTCGCGAGCATGTTCGCCTACGTCGGAATGAACCCGCACACGGATGTGAAGTGGCTGGCGGGACCAGGAGTCGGCGATGCCCTGACCCTGTTCTCAGAGGGGAAGGCCGACGCGTATATGGCTTTCGAACCGCAGGCTTACGAACTCCGGGTCAAGAAGATTGGTCATGTCGTGTTGGATACCGCACAAGATCGCCCTTGGTCGCAGTACTTTTGCTGTCTTGTACTCGTGCGGCGCGACTTCTTCGAAGCCAATCCGATTGCGACAAAGCGGGCGCTACGGGCGATTCTGAAGGGCGCAGACGTATGCGCGCAGGAACCCGAACGGGTGGCGCGCCTTATGGTCAAGAAGGGCGTGGAGCCTCGCTACGAGGTTGCGTTAGAGGTCGTGAGGAGCCTTCCTTTCAATCGCTGGCGATCCGATGACCCTGGAGACTCGATGCGGTTCTACGCTCTCAGGCTGCACGAGGTGGGAATGATCAAGACGCCGCCGGAGAAGTTGATCGCACAAAGCAGCGACTGGCGGCTCCTAAACGAGCTTAGACGAGAGTTGAAAGCGTGATCCCAGTCAGTGATCAAGCAGCAAGCTAACAACCCGCTGCAGCGGACGCGCCGCAAGCGGCGCGCCGCTGAGCGGGAGCGTTCGACCCCTTTCTGAGCATCCTTGACACCTGCAGTAACATCGTGGCCTTGCCTTGCGTACGCCAAGGGCGTATAGTCTGGCGATGTTCACCTTCATCGAATCGTCCATATTCGAGCGTATCCTCCCCGTATATCTGGACGACGATGAGTACTCCGAGTTGCAGCAGTTCTTGATGCAAAACCCGGAGGCCGGTGAACTGGTCCCTGGCTCAGGTGGCGTTCGGAAAGCGCGCTGGGCGCGGCCAGGGATAGGGAAACGAGGCGGGCTGCGGGTCATCTACTTCGTACGGTACCAGCCGAACGAGTTCTGGATGTTGACCCTCTATGCCAAGGCCAAGCGCGACGATGTACCCGCGCATATTCTCAAGCAGTTGTTAAAGGCATTCCGAGATGGGTAAGAAGCTTAGTGGAAAGGCGTTGGCCAAGTTCGAGGCCGAGCGTGACGTGTGGCAAGAAGTGCTAGACGGTGTACGGGAGATCAAGGCGGGCGGAGGCAAACGAACGAAGGTAGAGGCAAAATCACAGGTAGTTCGCGTGCGACTGAAGAGCGGGCTGTCGCAAGCGCAGTTTGCGGCTGCCCTGGGCGTTTCCAAGCGTACTTTGGAACAGTGGGAACAAGGGCGCCGCGAACCGTCCGGTGCAGCCAAGCAGCTCTTGAAGATCGCGGAGCGCCATCCCGAGGTGCTGATTGAGGTCGCGGCGTGAGCGACGCGGGCGGTCTTGGCAAGCGGGGGCCGAACCAGCCGTTCAACCGGAGCGCCCAACGGCGGCGCCGTTGGGTCCCCGCCGCGCTTCGCGCGCCGGCGCCCGGTTAACGGCATTCCGTTGGGCGGCACAGAGATGTTGCGGGTACTGACGCTTGGCGGCACCGCTTTGGCACTGGCGATGATCGCGGCCTCGTGGCACTGGCGCTCGCACATACTCGCGGAGGCTGCCGCTTTCGACAAAGCGACGGGAGGCTACACTGAACAATGAGTAGGGTTTTCATAAGCTACGTTCGGGAAGACAAGGCCGTCGCGGAGCGCCTATATCAAGACCTTAAGGTGTTGGGCGCTGATCCGTGGCTCGACGTGCACGACCTAGTAGCCGGGCAGGGTTGGCGCGGCGCGATAAAGCAAGCAGTTCGTCGCAGTTCGCACTTTATTGCCGTAATCTCTCAGAACTCGATCCGAAAGCGCGGCTATGCTCAACGAGAGATGCGCGAAGCGTTAGAGATGTTGAAGGAGATCCCGCCCGATGAGATCTATGTGATACCCGTTAGACTCGACGACACGGTCCCTCCGTATGAGGAACTTCAAGAGCTTCAGTATGCTGATCTCTTTCCTTCCTATTCCGAAGGCCTGCAAGAGATTCGCAAGGCACTCGACGCGTCGGGGGGTATGGATTCGGATACGACAAATGCGTCACTTACACATAGCAGGGACGCCGTACGGATTCGGTCATACCGTGACCTCTTTGATCGACCCGCGTTCCAATTGCCCTGCATATTTGAGTTTGCGCTTCTCGAGGTTCAAGCGGCCATTCAAGACATATCTGCAGCGATGGCAACCGGGAGGGTTTACTCCCGGGATGGCCGACTGCTTATGGAAGTGCCACCGAAGAGCGCCTTCGAGACAGAGCCATATGAATCAACACTAAACGAGATCCGGAACTCCTCTCGGGGCTTCGACGAACGGTGGCTAGTCTCTCGACGCTGCTCTGTGACGCGGCGGGTGTCACAGTGACTGATTTTGAGAAGACATTTGACCACATGGAGTTCTTCCTCGCGGACCTTTCCGAGAATGTCTCGAGAAAAGTCGTCGTGGAAGCATTCGCGCTCATGGACCGCGTGGATTGCGACCGGAACGCAATTCTCAAGAAACTGAACGCGCTACTCACGAGCAGTCAATCAAAGACGCTACCCTATATTACCCTCTCAAGCGATCAACTAAAACGAAGCGCCGAACTCGAAGAGAATGAGGGCGGTGGTACACAGCGCTGGGATGACTTCTACCTGAGACTGCATCGACGATTCAGTCAGCTCTTGGAGTCGGGGGACCCGTGAGGTCATCGCGCAGAAGGTCAGCCATTGCCTACGCCGCTGATCTCGCTCGCGAACGGGTAGTCCCTGTCCCTGCTGCCTAGTAGCAGCGGATGGCCGCACGTTTCAAACTGGACGAGAACCTTCCGCGCGATGCGCAGGCATTGCTGATCGGCGCGGGCCACGAAGCCCACAGCGTCGGGCGTTTGGGCGGCTAGAAGCAGAGGTGGTAGTGGATCTATTACCCGAAATACTGTTCTTCGTGATATTTGCCGCCGTGATCGGGCACTTCGCTTATCGGGCTTTCCCAGGCCACCCTGACATCCCGTTTGAGCCCTCCCGCGGCACGTGATGGGCCGAGCTCCCTCGCGAGAGCTGGTGGATCCTGATCCACGGCGGAGCGCAGTTCTCGGCACGCGGATGACGCGCTCTGTCGATCCGCCCGATCTTCGTTCGACTAGGTAGTAGCGAGGTGCTGAGCGATGGAATCGTCCGGCACCCACGCGCCACCGTGTGACGACCAAGGAGACCATTACCATGCGATTCATATCGATGATCCGCATCGAAGAGAAGACCGGCCAGGTACCCAGCGAGCAGCTCATGAGCGACATGGGCAAGCTGATAGAGGAGTTGACCCGCGCCGGCCGGCTGATAAGCACCGCCGGGCTCCGGCCGACCTCGGAAGGGGTGCGCGTGCGCCTGCGCCGCGGCAAACTGTCGATGGTCGATGGGCCGTTCACGGAGACGAAGGAAGTGATCGGTGGCTATGCGATCCTCGAAGCGAAGTCAAAGGAGGAGGCGATCGAGCTGACCCAGCGCTTCCTGAAAGTCCACGGGGACGAATGGGACATCGAGTGCGAAGTGCGCCAGCTGGACGGGCCGGAGTTCGGCAGCGAGGCTTGAGGGCGAGGAAGGCGGAATGGCCGAACGGCATCCCCGCGGCCGCGCTGAAGGCGGACCGGCCGCCACGGAGGCGGCACCGGAGCTCTGTCGTTATACGGCACTGCGATGGACCGGCATCGACCCTAGGCTGCCGTGTGACTAAATTCGTAGTCGACGCCAGCGCCGTGCTCCACCTGGCGAGCGCCGGGATCAAGGTCTCGGCACGCCACAAGCTCCTCGCACCCACGCTCCTACGTTCCCAAACGCTGTCTGCTTTGCACGAGGCCGTTCAACGGGGAGAGATCCCGGCCGATATCGCGCGCGACCGCCTGGCACGCATCGGGCGGATGTCGATCAGGCTCCTGGGCGACGCCGTACTCCGCCGTCGGGCCTGGGAACTGGCGGATCAGTTGGGATGGGCGTCGACCTACAATGCCGAGTACGTTGCACTCACTCAGCTACAGGCGGACGCGTTCGTCACCCTAGACACGGAACTCGCACGCAGCGTCGAAGGAATCGTCGCAACTGCTTCGATTGAATCGTTGCGCTAGCTCGGCGAAAGGCGCCGATTTGTCCGCTGACATAGAGCAAGATTGCCGTGGTAAAGGGGTCCTGCGCGTACCCGGTTTCGAGGGATAGGCTAAAGTAGGGCCGGCTGCAGGTGCGCCAGCATCCAACTATAACTTCGACCGAGCCATCCATGAGACCCGAGGACGTCAAGACCGCCGCCGATGCCAGGACGATCGTAGAGGAACGCAACCTCACCCACCTCAAGGTGGGTGTGTTCGACATCGAAGGGATCCTGCGCGGCAAGTACATGTCGCGAGAGAAGTTCTTCAGCTCGCTGGACAAAGGTTTCGGCTTCTGCGACGTGGTCCTGGGCTGGGATTCCAACGATCAGCTCTACGACAACGCGCAGTACACCGGCTGGCACACCGGCTATCCGGATGCAGCGGTACGCATCCTGCCCGAATCCTGCCGCGACATTCCCTTCGAGCCGGGGATGCTGTTCTTTCTCGCCGAGTTCGTCGAAGAGCGCGACGTGCCTTGCCCGCGCGGGCTGCTGCGCCGGGTGCTCGACAAAGCGCGCGGCATGGGCTTCGAGGTGTACGCGGGCTTCGAGTACGAGTACTTCGTGTTCGACGAGACACCGGAGTCGGTGCGGGCCAAGCACTACCGCGGTCTCAAGCCGATCGCGCCCGGTTTCTTCGGCTACTCGGTCATCCGCAACTCGGTGCACTCGCAGCACTATCTCGAAACCCTGGACCTGTGCGAGAAGATGCGCTTCCCGCTGGAGGCCCTGCACGAGGAAACCGGCCCGGGCGTGCTGGAGGCCGCGATCGCGGTCGACCATGGGCTGGAAGCCGCCGACAAGGCCGCGCTGTTCAAGACGTTCGTCAAGATCCTGGCGCAGCGCAACAACCGCATGGCCACCTTCATGGCCAAGTGGTCGCCCGACTATCCTGGGCAAAGTGGTCACATCCATGTCTCGCTCAAGGACCGCGCCGGCAAAGCGGTGTTCTTCGATGCGGCCGATCCGCATCGCATGAGCCCGCTGATGAAGCAGTTCGTCGCCGGGCAGCATGCGCTGATGCCGGAGTTGCTCGGCATGATCGCGAGCACCGTCAACTCCTACACCCGGCTGGTGCCCGGCTTCTGGGCGCCGACCCACGCCACCTGGGGCGTGGAGAACCGCACTTGCGCGCTGCGCGTGATTCCGGGGTCCGAGAAGAGCCAGCGCGTGGAGTACCGGATTGCCGCGGCCGACGCGAATCCGTATCTGGCCTTGGCCACCGCGCTCGGATCCGGGCTGTGGGGAATCGAGCACCAGCTCGAGCCGGGCAAGCCGATCAGCGGCAACGCTTATGACCAGAAGCCGCAGGCGAAGAACGCGCTTCCTGGTACGCTGTGGGAAGCGGCGCAGCGGCTGAAGGCATCGAAAGCGGCGCGGGCGCTGTTCGGGGACGCGTTCGTCGAGCACTTCGCCGCCACCCGCGAGTGGGAGGAGCGGCAGTTCCGCAAGGCCATCACCGATTGGGAGCTGGCTCGCTACTTCGAGATCATATGACCGAAACCCAGAAAACCATCTCCCCGGTCGACGGCCGGGTTTACGTCGAGCGGCCGCTCGCGACCGACGCCGCAGATCGGGCGCACGCTGGAGCACGCGCGAGCGGCGCAGGCGAAGTGGAAGCACGTGCCGATCGCCGAGCGCGCTGCGATCGTCACGCGTTTCGTCGACGCGTTCGTCGCCCGCAAGCAGCAGATCGCCGAGGAGATCTCCTGGCAGATGGGCAGGCCGGTCGGCCAGTCGCCCGGCGAGGTGCGCGGCTTCGAAGAGCGTGCGCGCCACATGGTGGCGATCGCCCCGCAGGCGCTGTCCGACCTGGATACAGGTCCGAAGGATGGCTTCCACCGCTTCATCCGCCGCGAGCCGCTCGGCACAGTGCTGGTGCTGGCGCCCTGGAACTACCCCTATCTCACATCGGTAAATTCGGTAGTGCCCGCGATCATGGCCGGCAACACGGTCGTGCTGAAGCACTCGAATCAGACCCCGCTGTGCGCCGAGCACTTTGCTCAAGCGTTCGAGGAAGCCGGATTGCCGCAGGGTGTGTTCCAGTTCGTACACTGCACCCACGCGCAATCGGCGCGGATGATCGCTTCGCCCCTGACCGACTTCGTCGCCTTCACGGGCTCGGTGGCCGGCGGCCATGCGGTGCAGAAAGCGGCCTCCGACCGCTTCATCGGCACAGGCCTCGAGCTCGGGGGCAAGGACCCCGCTTACGTGCGCCCCGACGCGGATCTCGCGCACGCCGTGGAGAACCTGGTCGACGGCGCGATGTTCAACTCGGGCCAGTCCTGCTGTGGCATCGAGCGGATCTACGTGCACGAGCAGATCTACGATGCGTTTGTGGAGGGCTACGTCCAGCTCACCCGCCAATACCGACTCGGCAATCCGCTCGATGCGAACGTGAACCTCGGCCCCATGGTGCGGGCGCGCGCCGCCGATTTCGCCCGCGGCCAGGTGCGCGAGGCGATCGCGGCGGGAGCGAAATCACTGGTCGCAGCCCAGGAGTTTCCAGCCGACCGCGAAGGCACCCCCTACATGGCACCGCAGGTGCTGGTCGACGTGAATCACACGATGCGGCTGATGAGCGAGGAGAGCTTCGCACCGGTGATCGGCATCATGAAGGTCAGAACCGACGAAGAAGCCATCGCGCTGATGAACGACAGCGAGTACGGACTCACCGCCGCCATCTGGACCTCCGACCCGGATGCGGCCATCTCGATCGGCGAGCGCGTCGACACCGGCACCTGGTTCATGAACCGCTGCGACTATCTCGATCCGGCGCTCGCCTGGACCGGCGTGAAGAACTCGGGTCGCGGCTGCACGCTTTCGGTGCTCGGGTACGAGCAGCTCACCCGGCCGAAGTCTTTCCACCTGCGCGTGAAGACCTAGTCAAGGGCTTAAGCACAGAGAGCAAAGACAGCACAGAGGAAAGAGCCTTGAACCCGGCTGGTGAGCTCATTCGGAATGAACCGGATCGGTCTCTGCAATCGTGCGCGGAAGCTCCAGGCCGTCCGATTGCGTTTTGCTTGCGTTCGCGGTGCTTCTCACCGGTGCGAAAGCCCCCCTCACCCCGCCCTCTCCCGCAAGGGGAGAGGGGGTTTCATTGCGAGCTCGCGCCGTGGCTGCCTTGTCTGAGACCATCTAGACCATGACCCTCGACCCCAAGACCCTCACCCGAAACTGGAACTACCCGACCGCCGTGCGCTTCGGTCCGGGTCGGATCGCAGAGCTGCCCGCCGTGTGCAAAGAAGCGGGCATAGGCCACCCGCTGCTCGTCACCGACCCCGGGCTGCGCAAGCTGCCCATGATCGACAGCGCGCTCGCATCGCTGCGAGCCGCCGGCCTGGGCGATGCGGTGTTCTCCGACATCCAGGCCAATCCGGTGGCGAGGAACGTCGAAGACGGCGTGGCCGTCTACCGCAGCAGTGGCTGCGATGGCGTCATCGCCTTCGGCGGCGGCAGCGCACTGGACGTGGGCAAGACCATCGCGCTGATGGTCGGGCAAACGCGCCCGCTGTGGGACTTCGAGGACCGCGAGGATTGGTACACGCGGGTGAACGTAGCCTCCATGGCACAAACGATCGCCGTCCCCACCACGGCGGGCACCGGCTCCGAGGTGGGCCGTGCATCGGTCATCCTCGACGAATCCACGCACCTGAAGAAGATCATCTTCCATCCGAGGATGCTGCCGGCGGTCGTCATCGCCGACCCCGAGCTCACGCTCGGACTGCCGCCGCGCATCACTGCGGCAACCGGGATGGATGCACTGGCTCATTGTCTGGAAGCCTACTGTGCACCAGGCTTTCACCCGCTGGCCGACGGCATCGCACTGGAAGGCATGCGGCTGATCAAGGAGTGGCTGCCGACCGCGGTGAAGGACGGGAAGAACGTGGTGGGGCGCGCGCACATGCTGGCTGCGGCGAGCATGGGCGCCACTGCCTTCCAGAAAGGGCTCGGCGCCATCCATTCCCTCAGCCACCCGGTGGGCGCACACTACAACACCCACCACGGCGAAACCAACGCGGTGGTGATGCCCTACGTGCTCGCCTTCAACCGACCTGCAATCGAGGAAAGGATGACGCGCCTGGCGCGTTATCTGAACCTGCCCGACCCCGGCTTCCCGGCGGTGCTTGCCTGGGTACTGGCTTTGCGCAAGGAGATCGGCATCCCCAATACGCTCGCAGACCTGGGCGTGAAGGAGAGCGACCTCGACACACTTGTACCGGAAGCCGTGGACGACCCCTCCACAGGCGGCAACCCGAGGCCCGCCGGCGCAGCCGAGATGCGCGAGATGTTCGTCAATGCAATCCGCGGCCGGCTGTCCTGAGCCATAGCGCACGCGCGGCCTCGGGCAGGAAACCCCATGCAGCGCATGTTCCGCCGGCTCCGGTCACTGGCGGTCGTGCTGGCGGTTACCGTTGTCCTGCTCGAGGTGGCGCTGCGCGGCCTGGCGCTTCTGCCGGGCGAGGCAGCTGGTCTCGCATCGGATCCGGAGGTTGGGATCATCGGACTTGCGAACATCTCGGTTGGCGTTGTCAAGACCAATTCGGCGGGATTCAACGACCGGGAGCAAGCCGCGGGTGCGCCGGCTCCGAAGGCCGCCTTCGTGGGCGACTCGTTCACATTCGGGGTCACCTCGTTCGACCAGAACTTTCCCTATCTGGTCGAGGCAAAGCTAGGCGGACAAGCGGTGTTTCCCGTCGTCAACCTCGGGGTTCCCGCTACCGGACCGCAGGAGTATCTGGCAATGGCCGAGAAGCGCGCCATACCAGCGCATCCCGACTGGATCGTCGTCACCGTCTTCGTCGGCAACGACATCCAGCAGGCTCATCCACACTATCGAACCCGGATCTTTCTCGGCGGGGCCAGGTTGCTGTACGACCCGTTGCGCCTGGGCACTCGCTGGGACGAGTATTACGTTCCGCGGGTGGCGTACAAGCTCGCGGAGACGCTCAAGCGCCTCGGATTCGAAAACGAGGAGACCATCAGGGCTTGCGCAACGACGCCGGAGGTTGCCGCCCGCTTGACTCCCTTTCTGCTTAAGGTGTATGCCAGCGAGCTGGCCGTCTACGAACAGCCGGACGACCCGCTGATGCGAGAGGCCTGGCTCGGCTTGCAAAGCATCCTTACCAGGCTGGCGCAGGGCGGTGCCGCCGCCGGTATTCGTGTCCTGTTTGTCGTCGCGCCCAGCGAGCTGCAGCTCGATTCGGAGCTGCAAGCGAGCGTGCTACGCTGCCTCGGCAGGAACAGCGGCCGCTATGACTTCGCCAAGCCGCAACACCTGCTGCGGGAATACTTCCACACGCGCCAGTCGCCGTATGTCGACCTCGCCCCGGCGTTCGCGCCACATCCGACAGCGCAGACCTACGCGCTGCACGATACGCACTGGAGCGCCTTTGGCAACAACGTCGCGGCCGAGTCGATCGCTGCCAAGCTCGGGGAACTGCGCGACGCTGTGGTGCCGCGCTGAGAAGACGCAACCCTGCTGGGTCAGCACACTGCACTGCGACCAGCGCCCGCGCGTATCCTCGTCTCGCTACGCCGCGGCCTTCGCCTCCACTGGGCTGCGCCAGGCCTCGAGCAGCTTCGCCTCCTTCTCCTTCGCCGCCTCGAGGTGGCGCGCCTTCACGTGGCCGTAGCCGCGGATCTCCTCCGGGATCGAGGCGATCTGCACCGCCAGCGCATGGTTGTCGGCGGTCAGCCTGGCCAGCAACTCCTCGACAGTACGCTCGTAGTCCTCGATGAGCCGACGCTCGGTGCGCCGCTCGTCGGTGTAGCCGAAGATGTCCAACGCCGTGCCGCGCAGGAAGCGCAGCTTCGCCAGCGATCTTGAAGGCGGGCAGCATCCAGGAGCCGTACTCGCGCTTGATCAGCTCGCCTTTCTCGTTGCGCTTCGAGAGCAGCGGCGGGGCGCAGATGGAAGTGCAGCTTGTAGTCGCCGTCGAACTGCGCCCGCACTTTCTCCATGAACGCCGGATCGGCATACAGGCGCGCGACCTCGTACTCGTCCTTGTAGGCCAGCAGCTTGAAGTAGTAGCGCGCGACCGCCTCGGCTGAGGCCGCTCAGGCCCTTGGCCTTCGCCTGCTCTTCCTTGCGCACGCGCTCCACCAGCTGCGCGTAGCGTTGACGCGTAAGCCGCGTTCTGGTAGCGCGGTGAGGAACTCGATGCGGCGCCGGATCACCTCGTCGAGCGATTCCGCGACCTGCGTGCTGGCCGCTGACGCGGCTCGCTTCGGCGCGACCAGGCCGCTCCACCGCCGCGGGGTCCACCGCCATGCGGCGGCCCCACAGAAACGCCGCCTGGTTCATCTTCACGGCGGCACCGTTGAGCTCGATGGCGCTGCTCGATCGCTTCCGCGGACACCGGCACCAGGCCCCTTCTGATAGGCGAACCCCAGCATGAACATGTTGGTGGCGATGGAATCGCCCATCAGCGCAGTGGCCATGCGCGTGGCGTCGACGAACTCCACGTTGGCGCTCGCCCACGCCCTTCGCGATGGTGCGCCTCAGCGACTGTGCCGGAAACGCGAAGTTCGACGTTGCGCGTGAACTCGCCGGTCATCTGCTGGTGGGTGTTGACCACCATGCGCGTGACGCCTTGCGCGCGTCGTGTCCATGGTCTTCTGGCTGGCGCTCACGACCAGATCGCAGCCGAGCACCAGCTTCGCGCCGCCGGAGCCGAGGCGTACCGTCTTGATGTCCTCGGGCTGCGCTGCGATCTGCAGATGGCTCCACACCGCACCGCCCTTCTGCGCCAGACCAGCCATGTCCAGGCTGGTGAAGCCCTTGCCCTCCAGGTGCGCGGCCATGCCCGACGATGCGCGCCGATGGTGACCACGCCGGTGCCGCCCACGCCGGTCACCATGATGCCGTAGGGCTGCTCCAGCGCAGGCAAGCACCGGCTCGGACAGCGCGGTGAACAGCGCTTCGGCCTGTTGCGCCCGAGTGCGCCCTTCGCCCCTTGCGCAGCCCGCCGCCATGCACGGTGACGAAGCTCGGGCAGAAGCCCTTCACACAGGAATAGTCCTTGTTGCACGACGACTGGTCGATCGTGCGCTTGCGGCCGAACTCGGTTTCCTGCGGCACGATCGACACGCAGTTGGACTTGACCCCGCAGTCGCCGCAGCCTTCGCACACCAGATCGTTGATGAACGCGCGCTTGGCCGGATCGGGATACGCGTTGCGCTTGCGGCGGCGGCGCTTCTCCGAGGCGCAGGTCTGGTCGTAGATGATCGCGCGTGGTGCCTTCGATCTCGCGGATATCGCGCTGCACCCGGTCGTAGTCGTCGCGGTGCCTGTACCTGCGACTTCCGGCGGGAACGCACCGGCCGGGTACTTGTGCGGCTCGTCGGTGACCACGACCACCTTCTTCACAGCCTTCGGCCAGCAGCTCGCGTGCGATCTGCGGCACGGCGAGAGGTTGCCGTCGACATGCTGGCCGCCGGTCATGGCGACCGCGTCGTTGTAGAGGATCTTGTAGGTGACGTTTACGCCCGACGCGATCGCGGCACGCACCGCCAGGAAACCGGAGTGGAAGTAGGTGCCGTCGCCGATGTTCTGGAACACGTGCTTGGTCTTGACGAACGGCGCCTCGCCCATCCAGCTCGCGCCCTCGGCGCCCATCTGGGTGAAGCCGGCGGTGCTGCGGTCCATCCACTACCGCCATGAAGTGGCAGCCGATGCCTGCCAGCGCGACACTGCCTTCGGGCACGCGCGTGCCGGTGTTGTGCGGGCAACCGGAACAGAAGTACGGCGTGCGGTCCATCGCCGGCTTCTCCAGGACACGCGCCTCGAGCTGCTCCTGGTCCTTCACGCGCGCGGCGAGCTGCTCATCGGGCGTCGCGCTCGAGGATGCGCCGGCCGATCGCCACGGCGATGTGGTTCGGATCGAGCGCACCGTCGCTCTGGAACAGGATGGCCCCGTTCTCGTCGCGCTTGCCGACGACCTGCGGCGCAGCCGGCCGTGCCGTAGAGGATCTCCTTGAGCTGCGGCTCGATCAGGCCGCGCTTCTCCTCGACGACGATGATCTTCTCGAGCCCTTGCGCGAAGGCGACGCGCCCTGCGGCTCGAGCGGGAAAGTCATACCGACCTTGTACAGGCGCAGCCCCAGCCGCCGCGCCTCCGCCTCGTCGATGCCCAGGTACTGCAGCGCCTGGCGCACGTCCATGTACGACTTGCCGCAGGTGGCGATGCCGAGCTTCGCGTTGGCGCGAATCGAAGATCACGCGGTCGAGCCGATTGGCGCGGCCAGAAGGCCTTGGCCGCCTCCAGCTTCAGGCTGTGCAGCCGCGTCTCCTGCTCGAGCGGCTGATCGGGCCAGCGGATGTTGAGGCCCGCCCGCGGGCATCTGGAAGTCGGTCGGGTGTCTGGATCTGCACGCGCTGCGGGCTCGACGTCCACCGTGGCCGAGGCGTCGATGGTGTCCTTCATGCACTTCAAGCCCACCCACACGCCGGCAGTAGCGCGACAGCGCCCAGCCGTAGATGCCGTAGTCCAGCAGCTCCTGCACCCCAGCCGGGTTGAGCACGGCATCATCGCATCCACCATCGCGTACTCGCTCTGGTGCGCGGTCGTGGAGGACTCGCAGGTGTGGTCGTCGCCCATCAGCGCCAGCACGCCGCCCTTGGGGTGCGAGCCCGCCAGGTTGCCGTGCCGGAACGCGTCGCCGGTGCGGTCCACCCCGGGGCCCTTGCCGTACCAGATCGCGAACACGCCGTCGTAGTCGGTTTCGCCGTGGAACCCGAGCTGCTGCGTGCCCCAGCAGGCGGTCGCCGCGAGGTCCTCGTTCACCCCCGGGTTGAACACCACGTGGTGGGCCTGAAGATGCTTCTTCGCCGCCCACAGCTGCTGGTCGTAGCCGCCGAGCGGCGAGCCACGATAGCCGCTGATATAGCCCCCGGTATGGAAGCCCTCGGCCTTGTCGCGCAGGTGCTGCATCAGCGGCAGCCGCACCAGGGCCTGGGTGCCGGTGATGAAGATGCGGCCTTCCTGCTGGATGTACTTGTCGTCGAGGGAAACGGTGCGAAGGGTCATGGCGGGTCAAGGCAAGCGGCGTTTGACGCAGCGCCCGGATCGGCGCTGAGCATGGGCTAGAAAGACAATGGTGCCACAAATCCGGACCGGCTTAATCCACGGTCGGATAAGGGATTTGTTGCCGCGCAGTGTCTTAGCGCCGGATCACGACCTTCCCGGTATGAGCGCCGCTGGCGAGGTAGTCGTAGGCCGCCCGCGCCTGCTCGAACGCGAAGGTGCGCGCGATGACCGGCCTCAGCTGATGTTGGGCGATAGCGCGGTTCATCTCCTCGAACATCTCGCGCGAGCCCACGTAGATCCCCTGGATCCGCACATGGCGGCGCAGGATCGCGGCGGTGTTGACCGTGCCACCGACTCCGGTGAGCACGCCGATCAGCGCAACCGACCCGCCAGATCGCACTGCCGCCACGGATCGATCGAAGGTCCCGCTGCCGCCGACTTCGACGACCAGGTCGGCGCCGCGGCCACCGGTCAGTGCTACGACCGCCTTCTCCCAATCGGGCTGGTTGCGATAGTTGATCAGATCGTCCGCACCGAGCCGGCGCGCGACTTCGAGCTTCCCGTCGCTGCTCGACGTGAGAATCACTCGCGCTCCATGCATCTTCGCGAGCTGCAGAGCGAAGAGCGAGACTCCGCCGGTGCCCAGGCACACGACGGTGTCGCCGGCCTTGATCCGCGCCTCGCGCACCAATGCGTTCCAGGCCGTGACCGCCGCGCACGGAAGCGTGGCAGCCTCCTCGTCGCTCAGGTGCTCGGGCAGCTTCACCACTCCCTGCTCCGAAAGCACCACCTGCTCGGCCAGCGTGCCGTCAATGGCACCGCCCAGCGCCGTCGCGGCCACCTCGGCAGTGATGCCGCCGGCGATCCATCCCTGCATGAAGATCCCAGCGACACGGTCGCCCGGCTTGACACGCGTCACGCCAGCGCCGACCTCGCGTACGACGCCCACCCCGTCCGACAGCGGAATCCGACCGGCGGGCGGCGGACCGCCATAGGCACCCCTGGCCACGGACAGGTCGCGAAAATTCAGCGACCACGCACGCATCTCCAGCAGGACCTGACCTGGTCCCGGACGCGGATCCGGCCGCTCCACGAGGGTGAGGCTGTCGAGACTTTGAATCGGCTTGAGCTCGTAGGCTCGCATGATCGCGCTTGCTGGAGGCTACCGAACTGAACCCCTCACCCCAGCCCTCTCCCGCAAAGGGCATAAGCGTTAACTTAACTCATGCGAACACCACGTTTCCTCCCCCTTCAAGGGGGAGGCTAGGAGGGGGATGGGTCAGATTCGCACACAAACCCATCCCCACCCCAGCCCTCCCCTTGAAGGGGAGGGTGGCCTTAAGTCAACGCTTATGCCCGCAAAGGGAGAGGGGGGCCGTTGCAGGCCCGAGCTTACCAGATCCAGGCGAGCCGACTTCGCGTCGTTACGCCTCCGTTCCCGGGCCGACGACGCGAATCCGGCTGTTCGGGTTCGCATCCCCTTCCGTCTTGCCGAGGTTGTTGACGAAGTCCTGCCACCACTGGGGGTTGCTGGGATGGTCGCGGAACTGTTGCAGCGCGCCCACCAGCGCAACGTATCGGCTCGACCAGTCGATGACCGGACCGGGCGGCTGTGCGGGCAGTGTCGCCGGGATACCGTAGGCGGCGCCGTCGACCAATCGGTCTTGGCTGTACAACGAGCCGGTCGAGTCGCAGCCGGGCCCGTTGATGGTCAGGTCGGCGCCATAGTTGCCTTGGGAGCTGTCGTTGCCAGTGCCGCCGACCAGGATGTCGTTGCCGTCCTCGCCCTTCAGATAGTCGTCGCCCGAGTCGGCGACCAGCAGGTCGTTGCCTTTGCCGCCGCGCAGTTGGTCGTTGTCACCGCCGCCGTCGAGCAGATCGTTGCCATCGCCACCGTTGAGACAGTCCTTGCCCAGCCCGCCGACCAGCAGGTCGTTGCCACAGCCGCCGTTCAGCTCGTCGTCGCCGGTCCCCCCGTCCATCCGATCGTTGCCGGCTCCGCCCGTGAGACGGTCGTTCCCGGCGCCTCCATACAGCACCACGCCAAGCTGCGCCACGGCGCTGGCGTCTATGCAGTCGTTGCCATCGCCGCCGTCCACGGTCGCGTTCATCGTCAAGCCGCGCAGCCAGACCTCGTCGTCGCCGCCGAGCGCATCGACGCGGAGGCTGGAAACGTGAGAGTAGGTGCGCGCAACGTCGTTCACGCGAACCGTAACCAGCCCATCGCGCTCCGAGACCTCGATGCGATCTTTGCCGCCCGTTCCCTTGATCACGAGATCGGTGCTGCGCGTATCGACGGTCAGGTCGAAAGTTTGCTCGGCAACGCCACCCTTGCCGTCGTCGGCTTGAACGACGAAGTGGAAGACGCCGGCCGTCGCGGCCCAGCTCAGCACACCGGTGTGCGGATCGATGAAAGCACCTCGCGGCCCCTGCGCGAGCCGATAGGTCAGCTCGTTCCCGTCCACGTCCTGCGCTTGCGCGCCATAGACGTACATCACATCGTTCGACGATGCGGCGAGCCCGATCCCGGTCATCACGACATCGTTGTAGTCCGCGTCCCCACCTCGGGTGAGATCTTCCCAGCGCAGCGCCAGGAGCCCGGTCTGAGGCTGGATCTCGGCGTGCAGATGGTCGAATCCATCCGGATTCGCGCCAGCGATCGAGAAGAAGGCGAGCGTCCCCCCGTCGAGCCTGTTGTCCGGGTTGCTGGCGAGGAAGGTGGATGTCTTGCCGTTCTGGATCACGTAGAAGGCATACAGGGCGCCGCCTTCGAGTTGGAGCTCGAAATGGGCGCCGGCGCTCGCGCCGCTCGCGAATACCACCTGGGCGTTGCCTGCCGCAAGCGCCGCCTTCGCGTAGCCGGCGGCGCCGGGCAGCAGGTCACCCACCCGGCCGTCCTGGGCGGCGACGCGGTAGATCCCGACCTCGTTGTTATACAGGGCTTCGCGGAAGGTCCAGTTGAGCTCAACTCGAACAGGCTCGCCCGCCGCGCCAGCCACCCGGAATACGCCGTCGCCGTCGAAGCCAGTGGCGTCGGCGTCGATGGTAAACGTCGTGACGGGCGTGCTCGAGAACACCGGCTGATGGTTGGCCAGCGCCAGCACCTCGATGGTGACCGTTACCGGTTCGGACTGGAGCGCACCGTCGCTTGCCCGGTAGGTGAAGCTATCCTCGCCAGAAAAGTCCGCCTCGGGGGTATAGCTGAAACTGCCATCGGCATTCAGCGTGACCAGGCCATGATCAGGCTCCTCCACGAGCACGGCTTCGAGCGTGTCCCCATCCGCATCCGCGTCGTTGGCGAGCAGCCCGTTGTCGGCTCCGACCACCAGGGCAGTGTCCTCGTTGGTCGAGAACTCGTCGGCTTGCGCTGTGGGCGCCGCATTCGACGCCGTTACGGTGATGACCACCACCGCCTCGGACTCGAGCGCGCCGTCGCTGGCTTTATAGGTGAACTCGTCTGTTCCCTGGAAGTCAAGGTCAGGCGTGTAGGTGAAGCCCCCGTCCGGACGGACCGTAACTCGTCCGTTAGCAGGCCCCTCCAAGAGCGTCGCAACGAGAGAGTCCCCGTCCGCGTCCGAGTCGTTGGCGAGCAACCCTTGCTCCGCTGAGACCGTCAGTGGCGTATTCGCATTGGCCGAAAACCCGTCGGCGTTCGCAACGGGCGCCGCATTCGAGAGTCCCACAAGGATGACTACCTCGGCAGGCAACGACTCGGGCAATTCCGGGAAGTCGATGACCGTGTAGGTGAAGGAGTCCCGGCCGACGAAGCCGTCGGCCGGGCGGTATACCAGGCCGGTTGGCGTCTGTTCCAGTGTGCCGTGAACCGGGTTCACCACCACCCTGTTCCAGGTCAAGGTATCTTCATCGACATCGTAGTCGTTGGAGAGCATTGCGTCGTAGCTGATTTCCAGTGTCGTGTCAGGGCGCATTTCGTAGGTATCCCCGACCGCGACCGGTGTGTCGGCAACTCCCTCTACCGAGATCGCCACCGTCGTGACCGCAGAGGTGGCGCCGGTTTCGTCCTGCGCGACGTAAGTGAACTCGTCGGGACGGGAGTAGTCCGGGTCGGGGCGGTAGATAAAAGTGCCGTCCTCGTGCAGCTCCAAGTCGCCGTGCGCCGGACCGGTGTGCAGAATCGCCTTTAGACCTGTGGCGTCGCCGTCGTTGGCGAGGACGCCCTGCGTCGGGTCATCCAGAACGAAGACAACGTCTTCCGTCACAACGTACATGTCGGGCACAGTCACCGGCGGCGCGCCGGAAACCGCAGGGGCGGCCGCTTCGCTGCCTTCGGCGTCCGTCAACGATCCGGTCACGGCCGGCTGCGTGGTGTCGACAGGATCGGTGGGGGCCGCCAGCCCCATCGGGTCGGCGGAGAGCAGAAACCGCGGCTCCATCGCCTCGAACAACGGCTTTCGTGAGGGAGATCGTCGGGCGTGTCGCGTCTGCGCTGCAGACGGGCCGAAAACTCGCTTGATCACACCAGCCAGGGACCATCCATTCGATGACGCCATGAGAGCCTCCTTGGTGACCGTCAATGTGCTGTGGTTATCGGCAAAGGAGTGCGTCGGCCGTATAGCGAGCATCGTTAAAGATTTTGCGAGCGTGTTCCCAATGGTTAAAGTTAAACCAGCACCACAGTGAAGCTGGCGATCGGATGGAAGGCAGGTCGCGGCGGCAAGACCCGCAGACGAAAGACGGCGTCAAATAAGAGGAACGGCGTCAGCGACTGCGCTCAACATGCATGGCGCAACCGCACACGCAGACAGGCTCGTTGCGATGAGCCTGCGGTGCCGAAGGGTCTTGCCGCTCAGGAAAGAAGCAATCTCGCCTGCGCTTTGCGCGCAGCCAGCATTGCAGCCGCTCGCCGCACTGCATGCGGCGAAGCGGCTGACCTGCTTCTCAGAACGGAATATCGTCGTCCAGGTCGTCGAACCCGGTCGACTTCTTGGCGCCGCTGCCACCGCTGGCGCCGTTGGCACCGGCGGCCGCTGTCGGCCGCTTCGCGGCAGGTGCCGATTCGGACGGCGGCGCAGATTCGGTATCGGGCATCTCGCGCGTGCCACCGGCACCGCCGCCGCGCCCGCCCAGCATCTGCATGCGGTCGCCACGGATTTCGGTGGTCGTGCGCTCGTTGTTGTCCTTGTCGGTCCACTTGCGCGTCTGCAGCCGCCCTTCGATGTAGACTGAGCTGCCTTTGCGCAGGTACTCGCCGCAGATCTCGGCCTGGCGGCCGAAGAACGATACGCGGTGCCACTCGGTCTGCTCCTGCATCTCGCCGTTCTTGTCCTTCCACTTCTCGGTGGTGGCGATGCTGAAGTTGGCCACGGCATCGCCGCTGGGCATGTAGCGCACTTCAGGGTCGCGGCCGAGGTTGCCGATCAGGATTACTTTGTTCACGGAAGCCATCTTCTCACTCCTCGATATCAAGGCGGTCACATTACCCGGCTATGCGACACCCCCGCCTCGTTCAGGTGCGCACGCTCACTGCGGCCGGCGCGCTCATCGGCCACGCCACCAGCAGCCAGGACAGGGTCAGCAGCCCGCACAGCGCGAACACCGCCGGCGTGCCGAAATACTGCGACACCAAACCACCCAGGGCCGCGCCCACGAAAGTTCCGAGAAACTGCGCGCTGCTGTACATGCCCACGGCCGCGCCTTTGGCTCCCGCAGGTGCCAACTTGGTGATCAGCGACGGGAGACTGGCCTCGAGCAGGTTGAATGCGGCGAAAAACACCACCAGCGACGCCGCGATGCCGAGCACCGAATCCAGTGTTGCGGCCAAGAGAAGCTGAGCTCCGAGCAGCACACCGATAGCCGCCAGGAACGCGGTCTTCTGTTTTCCAAGCCGCTCCGAGATCAACAAGGGCGGAATCATCAGCAGCACTCCGGCGACCATCACCGGCAGGTAGATCTGCCAGTGTCCGGCGGCGGGCAGGCCGGCGTCCCGCAACGCGAATGGCAACACCACAAACAGCGCCATCAGCGCCCCGTGCAGCGCGAAGATGCCCCAGTTCAGTCGGACCAGGTCGGGATTGCGCAGAAGATGCAGCAAGCGCACGTCTGCCGTGGCCTTGTGCCGTGCCGCGGCAGGCGGCGGCTCCGGGACCACCCACCGCACGACCGCCAGCGCAACCAGGGCGAGCGCGCCGGTCATGGCGAACACACCAGGGACGCCGATCACTCGACCCAGCACGGGGCCCGCGATCAACGCCAGCGAAAACGTGGCGCCGATGGTCATGCCGATGATCGCCATCGCCTTGGTGCGCTGCTCGTCTCGCGTCAAGTCGGCGGCCAGCGCGATCACCGCGGCGGAGATCGCGCCGGCGCCCTGGATGACCCGACCGAGGATCATGACGTAGATGTCGGTGGCGGCCGCTGCCACAAAGCTGCCGAGCGCAAGCAGGATCAGCCCCATGTAGATGGTGCGCTTGCGGCCCCAGCGGTCGGACAATCTGCCGAAGGGAATCTGCAGCAGCGCCTGCGTCAGCCCGTACGCGCCCAGGGCGAACCCGATCAAGGCGTGACTGCCGCCACCAGGCAGCTGCTCGGCGTACAAGCCGAAGATGGGCAGGATGATGAACATGCCCAGCATGCGCAGGCCAGCCAAGCCGGCCAGCGCAAGGCTGGCGCGCAGCTCCTGGGCATTCATGCGCGAGCTCGCGGGCGTGGGCAAGGGGGTAACGTCTGGGTGGGAATGGCGATCCAAGTGAAGTATATTAGCAGGTTGCCTTTTCGGCTTCGCCACGCCATCTTCGGCTTCGCATGGAATCGATCCGCATCCGTGGGGCCCGCACCCACAACCTCAAGAACGTCAACCTCGATCTGCCCCGCCAGCGGCTCGTCGTGATCACGGGCCTGTCCGGCTCCGGCAAGTCCTCGCTCGCCTTCGACACGCTCTACGCCGAGGGTCAGCGTCGCTATGTGGAGTCGCTGTCGGCCTACGCGCGCCAGTTCCTGCAGCTGATGGACAAGCCCGACGTCGACTTGATCGAGGGCCTGTCGCCGTCGATAGCCATCGAGCAGAAGGCCACCAGCCACAATCCGCGCTCCACCGTCGGTACGGTCACCGAGGTCCATGACTACCTGCGCCTGTTGTTCGCGCGCGCCGGCGATCCGCAGTGCCCGGAGCACGGCATCACACTCGCCGCACAAAGCGTGTCACAGATGGTGGATCAAGCGCTGAGCCTGCCGGCCGATACGCGCCTGATGATCCTCTCGCCGCTCATCGTCGGACGCAAGGGCGAGCAGCATGACTTGATCGAGGACCTGCGCGCGCAGGGCTTCGTGCGCGTGCGCGTCGACGGCAAGGTGCACGAGCTCGACGCCATGCCGAAACTGGCCAAGAACAAGAAGCACACGGTCGAGGTGGTGGTGGACCGCCTGAAAGTGCGGCCGGATGCCAAGCAGCGCCTGGCCGAGTCGTTCGAGACCGCGTTGCGGCACTCCGACGGGCGAGCGTTGGCGGTGGAGATGGACTCGGGCCGCGAGCACATCTTTTCAGCGCGCTTCGCCTGCCCGGTATGCGGCTACTCGCTGCCCGAGCTGGAGCCGCGCCTGTTCTCGTTCAACAACCCGATGGGCGCCTGCCCGCGCTGCGACGGTCTGGGCCACGTGAGCTTCTTCGATCCCAAACGCGTCATCGCCTTCCCCAATCTGTCGCTCGCCTCCGGCGCGGTCAAGGGCTGGGACCGGCGCAACCAGTTCTACTTCCAAATGCTGCGGGCCCTCGCCCAGCACTACGGCTTCGACCTGGATGCGCCGTTCGAGAGCTTGCCCGCGCGGATCCAGGAAATCCTGCTGCACGGTTCGGGGCGGGAGAAGATCCGCTTCTCGTACAGCGGCGAGCGCGCCGGCCGGCACACCCGCGAGCATCCCTTCGAAGGAATTCTGACCAACCTGGAGCGGCGCTACAAGGAGACGGACTCGCCGGTCGTGCGCGAGGAGCTGGGCAAGTACCTCAACACCCAGACCTGCCCGGAGTGCGCCGGCACGCGCCTGCGCGTCGAGGCGCGCCATGTGTTCGTAGGCGGCCACACGATCTACGGCTTGAGCCGGCTGCCGCTCACGCAGGCGCAGGAGACGCTGGCGGGGCTGGGGCTGTCCGGGGCAAAGCTCGCGATCGCCGAGAAGATCGTGCGCGAGATCCTGGCCCGCCTGCAGTTCTTGAACAACGTCGGCCTGGGCTATCTCACGCTCGACCGCGCCGCGGAGACGCTCTCGGGCGGCGAGGGCCAGCGCATCCGCCTGGCGAGCCAGATCGGCTCGGGGCTGACCGGCGTGATGTACGTGCTGGACGAACCCTCCATCGGCCTGCACCAGCGCGACAACGACCGCTTGCTGTCGACGCTGAAGCATTTGCGCGATCTGGGCAACTCCGTGATCGTGGTCGAGCACGACCAGGACGCCATCCAGGCCGCCGACTTCGTGGTCGACATGGGCCCTGGCGCGGGCGTGCACGGCGGACAGATCGTCGCGACCGGCACGCCGCAACAGATCGCCCGCCACCCGGACTCGCTGACCGGCCAGTACCTGTCGGGCAAGCGCTCGATCCCGCTCCCGGCCATGCGGCATCCGCCGCAGCCCGATCGGACGCTCACGGTCGTGGGCGCGCGCGCGCAACAACCTGAAGAACATCACCCTCGAGCTGCCGCTCGGCCTGTTCGTGTGCATCACCGGGGTGTCCGGCTCGGGCAAGTCCACACTGGTCAACGACACGCTGTACCACGCCGCCGCACGTCATCTGTACGCCAGCGCCGGTCGAGGCGGCTGCGCACGACGAGATCTACGGCCTCGACCTGATCGACAAGGTGGTCAACGTGGACCAGAGCCCCATCGGCCGCACGCCGCGCTCCAACCCGGCCACCTACACCGGGCTGTTCACGCCGATCCGGGAGCTGTTCGCCGGCGTGCCGCTGGCGCGCGAGCGCGGCTATGGCCCGGGACGCTTCTCCTTCAACGTCAAGGGCGGGCGTTGCGAGGCCTGCCAGGGCGACGGGGTGCTCAAGGTCGAGATGCACTTCCTGCCGGACGTGTACGTGCCCTGCGACGTGTGCCACGGCCGGCGCTACAACCGCGAGACGCTGGAGGTGCAGTACAAGGGCCGCAACATCCACGAGGTGCTGCAGATGACCGTGGAGCAGGCCCACGCGTTCTTCGGCGCGGTGCCGGCCATCGCCCGCAAGCTGGAGATGCTGCTCGAGGTGGGGCTGGGCTACATCACCCTGGGGCAGAGCGCCGTCACGCTGTCCGGCGGCGAGGCGCAGCGCGTGAAGCTCGCGCTGGAGCTGTCCAAGCGCGACACCGGCCAGACGCTCTACATCCTGGACGAGCCCACCACCGGGCTGCACTTCCAGGACATCGCCCTGCTGCTCGGCGTGCTGCATCGGCTGCGCGACCACGGCAACACCGTCGTGGTGATCGAGCACAACCTGGACGTGATCAAGACCGCCGACTGGATCGTCGATCTCGGGCCCGAAGGCGGCGACGGCGGCGGGCGCATCGTCGCCCAGGGCACGCCGGAGGCGGTGGCCGCCAACCCGGCGAGCTTTACGGGGCAGTATCTTCGGCGCGCGCTGGCGGCGCCGAGGCGGCCTGCCCGCGCTGCCGCTGCCTAGACTGTTACTGCCTACGGCCTAACCGCGGAGGCGCACAGACGCAGCCGGCCCACAGAGGGACATCCTTATCCTAACAAAGGGGCATCGCAAGGGCGGCACGGCCTGGCCCCCCTTACGCGGGCGCCGATCGCGGCTTTGCCAATCTCTTAACCTTCGTCGCGTAGCTGTACATATGCACAGTAGTCTATCCGGCTATTACAACCGGATGCAACTGTCGCATGGCCCTCGCGGTCGAGACCCCGGCCCGCTGCACCGTCTACCGCCGGCGCCGCCCCGAGCACACACCACTGTACCGCGCGGTGCAGGGCCATCTCGAGACTTACCTAGCGCTCGCCCGCGACGGGCACACCGACGCGGACGGCGTGCCGCAGTACGTGGAGGGGGAGTTTCGCCGTTACCTCGAATGCGGCATTCTGGCCCACGGCTTCGCCCGTGCCCGCTGCGCAGAGTGCGGGCACGATTTTCTGATCGCGTTTTCCTGTAAAGGCCGCGCGCTGTGTCCCTCGTGCAACGCCCGGCGCATGGCCGAGGTGGCGGCGCATCTGGTCGACCAGGTCTTCCCGCCGCTGCCGGTGCGTCAATGGGTGTTGGCGGTCCCGAAGCGCCTGCGCTACTTCCTGCTAGCCGCGATCCCCAGGCGCTCGGCGCGGTGCTGCACATCCTGTTGCGCGTCATCGAGGCGCGGCTGCGCCTACGCAGCGGCTGCGCGCGCGGGCGGCTGGGCGCGGTGAGCTTTGTGCAGCGCTTCGGCAGCGCCTTGAATGCCCATGTCCACTTCCACTGCTGCGTGATCGACGGGGTGTTTGCGGTGGGCGAGGACGGGCAGGTCCACTTCGCCGAGGCCGCTGCACTGAGCCCGGAAGACCTCGCCGCGGTGCAGCAGCAGGTGCGCGCTCGCGTGTTGCGCTGGTTCGCCCGCGCCGGCACTCTCGACCCAGCCGATGCGCGCGACATGGCCGGCTGGCACCACGGCGGGGGCTTCTCGCTGGATGCCGCGGTGCGCATCGACGGCCACGACCGTGCCGGCCTGGAGCGGCTGCTACGCTCAAGACCGCCGACTGGATCGTCGATCTGGGGCCCGAAGGCGGGGACGGCGGCGGGCACATCGTCGCCCAGGGCACGCCGGAGGCGGACCTCGATTGCCGCCAGCTTGTCGCGCTGCCCCTCTACGCCTGGATCGCTCAGCCGGCAGCGCCACCTCACAGGCAGCTGTTGATCGACCCCGCCGCTTGCCCAACCCCGCCAGAGCGATCCTACGCGGCCTCCGCTTCGGCGCCGGTAGGGCGCGCAGAGACATCTGCACCAAGAGGCGCCGAGGCCGCCTTCGCGAGAAGCACGTAGACGAGGAAGCTCGAGCCGATGCCCGCAACACCGAACAGGAACGTCGGATAGGTCTGGTTGACCCAGTACCCGATCGCGATGCCGACGACGACCGCGATGATCGCGGCCCAGTTGAAGTCGGTGTTCCGCTCCTGGCTGAAGCCGGCCCGATCGCCACGCACGACGTAGTAGTCGGCGATGATGGCGCCGCCGATGGGCGGCACGATGAGCCCGAGCAGGATCAGCCAGCTGACGATGTTGCCGATGATGCCGGTGCCCGCTGCGATGACGCCGATCACCGTGCCGACGATGGCGGCATTGCGCCAGTTCAGGCCCTTGAAGCTGTTGGTGTAGCCCATCGTCGCGTTGTAGAGGCACGCATCGCAAGTGGACCAGTTGCTCAGCACGGCGATGACCAGCAGCGGCAGCAGCACCGCAAGCGTCTTCTCGTCGAAGAAATACTGCACGCTCGGATCGGGAATCGACGCCGCGATCAGCGCCCCCATGACCATGAACGGCGCGTTGGAGAACAGGAACGCGACCGCCGTGACCCACACCGCCTGCTTGCCGGTCTTGGTGTAGCGGACGATGTCGCCGGTCATGGTGCCGCTCACCACAAAGGTGCTCCACGCCATGCCAACGCCTGCCATGAAGGCCATCTGGCCGTTGCCGGTCTTCTCGAAGATGGCGCCGCCGGCGGGGATGATCTTCGTGAACAGGTAGTACAAGGCGAAGATCAACATGCCCGGCAACGCGAGCTTCATCAGCTTCGCCATAGACTTGATTCCGAAGATCACGGGCAGCCCGAATATCACGGCGATCACGGCCGCCATCACGCCGATGAGGGCGCCGCCTTCCAGGCCGAAAGCCGCGCGAAGAATATCCGCGGTGAGCCAGGCCTGAAACGCATACCATCCGGTGACCAGCACCGCCATGATGAGGATCGGGACGACAGCGCCCTTGCGGCCGAACACGGCCTTCACGGTGAGAGGAAAGTTCAATCCCCATTTTCCGTTCGCGTAGCCGATCGCAGCCGAATACAGAAACAGGATGAAGTTGCCGAGCAGGATGGCGAGGATCGCGTTGGTAGTCCCCAGCCCCTGCTGGATCAACCCGCCGATTACCGCGCAGATGTAGGCGATGCCGAAGCCCGACCAGACCAGCGCCGGTTCCTTGAAGCCGAGCCGTGCGCGCAGCGGTACGGGCTTATTGTGATACTCCTCTCTTACGTCTTGCTGATCGGCGGCAGACACCATCGTCTCGGCACTCATATCGGTCTCCTTGCCATGCGTGGCGGGTTCTTGGTTTTCACTGCAACTACTGGAGCTGCGGCGGACGTCGCGGGCGGATCAACTGTTCGTAGGCGCAGGCAAACCGGAGCAACGATGCCTCCGCGTAGGGAGGCGCGACCAGCTCGACACCGACCGGCACGCCCTGGTCGGCGAAACCGGCCGGGATGCTGATCGCGGGTAAGTGAGCCTGCGAGGCGATCACCGTGTTGGTGGGAAAGGTGAGGCAGGTCCACTTCCCGGACTCGAGATCAGCGTAGGTCGGCGGGAGGACCTTGACATCGGGATACAGCAGAAAATCGAGCCGATGCCGTGCGTACAGATTCAGGATCAGCCTCTGAAACTCGGCCTGAGCCTGGCGCTGCTGGTAGTATCCCTGCGCCTGATCGGGATTGTCGGGCCCCGCCGCCAGGTTGTGGAACAGGTCGTTCAACGGGTGGAACCAGCGCTTCTCGTAGATTTCCTCGAATGATCTGCGCGGGGTGCGGGTGGCCATGAACTGGTTCAAGTCGTACTTCGACTGCTGGACATACAGAGAGGTCTGGCCGATCCACTGCTCCAGGTCCGGGATCTGGACTTCGATCTGTTCCACGCCGCGCTCGCCGAGCCGCTGCAGCAGGGCGCGAATCGCCTCGTTGACCGGGCGCGAGTAGGCATCGTCCGGGCCGAAACCCTGCTTCAGAACGCCAACTCGCGCTCCCCGCAGATCGGCGCCTTCCAGCAACCTCTCGTAGTTCCCCGCGTCTCGCGCCAGCGTGACGGCGCAGGTGTACGGATCCCGTTCGTCGTAGCCAACCAGCACGTCGAGCAGCTTGGCCAGGTCCCGCACGCTGCGCGCCATCGGCCCAGCCGTATCCTGGAAATGCAGCAGCGGGGAGAAGCCGGTGCGGCTGATCAGACCGGTCGTGACTCGCAGTCCGAACAGGTTGTTGAACGAGGCCGGGATCCGAATCGATCCGCCGGTGTCCTCTCCGATGCCGACCAACCCGAAGTTGGCGGCAACGCCAGCGCCCGTGCCGGCGCTGGAGCCTCCCGCGTCCCGGTCCAGGGCATACGGATTTCTGGTCCGGTCGGTGACCGAAGAAAACGAGAACCAGCCGGCCGCGAAATCGCACATGCTCGCCTTGGCAAGAATCAGCGCACCGGCATCGATCAGCTTCTGAACCACGGCCGCATTGGCTGCGGGCTGGTAGTCCGCATAGGCTTTGCTACCAAACGTGGTGGGCATGAAGCTGGTCTCGCCCTGGTCCTTGACCAGGATCGGGATGCCGTGCAGGGGGCCTTTGAACTTGCCGGTCTCCTTCAGGTGCCGGTCGAGCGCGGCGGCTTGCTCGAGGGCCTGAGGATTGACGTTCACGATCGCGTTGAGAGCAGGGCCTTGCCGATCGTATTGCCGGATGCGATCCAGGTACCACTGCACCAGCTGCGTGCAATGCACCGCGCCGGTCTTCATCCCCGCGTGAACGGCGTCGACTGTCGTTTCGAGGAACGGGATGGGTTCGTGAGCCATTGCAGTGCGCCTCTTCTTGGGGCGCTGCGCGTGCGCCTCGCACCCCCGGGTGTGCAGGCGGAAGTGCGCTGCGATTGCACAGTCAAGCCACATTGTTGGCGCCCTCCCCCGGCCGATGCATCCGGCGGACGAGCGAATTCCGCATGGGCTTAAGGAGGGCCGCGTCTCACCCTTTCGGGTGAGTCAGACCTTCACACGCCCGCCTCAAGCTGGGGTCTGGGGCTGGTCTGCGGTGAGGGTGGAGGTGGCTGGATATCCCAACCGGTCCCGCAGCGTCTTCCGCTTCTTGCGTCCGTCGACCACGACGGCCAACGCATCCGCGGCGTAATCGACCTCCTCCAGCGTGTTGTACAGATAGAAGCTCAGACGGCAGCTCCCGAACGGAAGCAGCTTGAGCAAATGGTGAGCGAGCGACGCGCAGTGGCAGCCCGCGCGCGACTCCACGCCAGCCTTGTTCAAGGCTTGCGCCAACTCCATCGGATTCCTGCCCGCCACATTGAAGGCCACGAGCGAGGTCCGTCGTGAAGCCTCACGTGGACCATAGATGGTGATTCCGGGGATTTTCCCGATCCGATCGAGTGCCCTCGCGGTCAGCCGCCGATTCCAGGCGGCGACGTGTCCCATCGCCTCCTCCGCGTCCCGGCGCTCGATCGGCTTGTCTGTCCCGAAGTACGCCGGCTGCTCCGGCGTCAACGCCAGATCCAACAAGATGCGCAGCGCTTGGGCAGAGACGATCGTGCCAAGGATGTTGGGCGTGCCGGCTGCAAACTTCCATGGCAGCGCGTTGTATCCAACCTCCTCGGGCAACACCTGCCCCTCCGCGCGTAAGTTATCGTCAGTGATGGCGTTAACGCGTGCTTGTCCCGACAGTGCTGAGAGATCCGAACGCTGCGTGAGGGGCTCACGATCACGACGGTTCTGGCCATTGGCAGCTTGGGACCTCCAATTGGTCGGAACTGAGCTATCGGCGCATTGTCCACACGCGTGTGGACTTTTTGAGGACTTGAGGGTACACAGCTGTACAAGACAGTGCTAAAGTTGGAAACGGCCGGCCTTGAAATATACAAATAATCAGCGCGTCGGGATGGATTAGCGAGCTACGAACCAGGGGTCGTGGGTTCGAATCCCGCTTGGTGCGCCAATTAATCAATGACTTAGGCCGAGTGATCCTCGGCCTAAGTCATTTGGGCAACTGGTGGGCTGCCAATTCTGAGGCGTCATGAGTGAAGTACCCAGTGAGGTGTCCGCAGGGACCGCGCGAAGCCAAGAACCCGAGCCCCGGCAACGGCGATCGAAAGGGATTGATCAGCCATGGTCGCGCCCCTGCGCAACGCGCTGCGGCCTATGCGGGACGGACCATATCGCGCGCATACGCCAATCCGATGCCATAGCCGCCGCCATGGTCCTCTACGATTGCGCGTGCGCCATCGTACGTCGCATGGCGCGTCCAATCTCGTTGTAACTCGAGCAAGACCTGGATCCAGGAAGTCATGCGGGCACCGGCCTTCTCCATACGTCTCAGCGCGAGGTCGTGGCTTGCTGGCGTCAGTCCGCCGCATGCGTCCCCGACCACATGGACCTCATAGCCTTCTGCGATTGCAGAGAGCACTGCAAAGGTCACACAGGCTTCGGTTAACATCCCGGACACCAGAAGTGTGCGTCGCTCGGCCTGTTTCACCGCTGTGTGGGCGGCGTCATCCTCCCAGACGTTCATGCTTCGCCGATCGATAACTGAAACATCAGGCAACACGGCGCGCACTGCGGGCATGAGTGGACCGCTATAGACTTTGGCTGCCGAGTTCGAGACGACCACTGGAAGTCCAAACACCTTCGCGGTACGGGCAAGCGCGATTGAGTTCCCGAGCAGATGCTTTACGATCGAGCACACCAACGCCAAATGGAGCCCTGCCTGCTGGTCAATCAGCAGCAGCGCGCAATCGGTAGGCGTTAGCAGGGTGGTCAGGTCGTCCATGGTTGGTCCTTCCTTACATTTCAAACGTTGGAGGAATTCGGGCGGCGTCCGTTTCTCGCGTGGTTCGCAGGTGCATGCAGAACTAGTCCATGAAGATGCATGCGGTCGCAATTCCTTTCGCCAAGTCGCACTCGCGCGGGTTCTCCGTACGATCGGCGACGACCGAGTGGGAGTCACCCAGGCCCGGCACCGCCGGCAGGATCACGGCTGCCGGGAGACATGCGCTGCGACGTGCACCGGCGTGCCTGGATCCTGTTCGTAAGACGAAACGAGGCTGACCCGTGTGACAGCGATCGTGATCGTGGTGATGCAGTGGCTCAGTGCGGGATGAAGCCGCTACACAACGTACGGCGTAGTCCCACCGTGCTGGCACCTCGGTGCTGCTTCGGCGGGGTCCCGATACTGCACCTGTCACAAGAGGGAACTGTCGATCGTCTTGTCACGGTGCGTGCCGCGAACTTGTTCTTTACAGTGGTGGCGAAGCGCTACGAGCGCGGCTCGATGGTGCTGATCAGCAATCTGCCGTCTACCCATGGGCGAGGGCGCTCGCAGACGATATGACGTTGACGGCAGCTCTTCTGGATCGGCTGCTGCACCACGCGCATCTCGTGCAAATCAGCGGCGAGAGCTACAGGCTGAAGGATAAGCGAAAGGCAGGAAACAATCTGCCGACAGCCGGATGAAACGGGCCGGGGTGGCTCAGAATTCGATCGACGATTTCGCCGAAAGGTGGGCCAGATTTCAACCGACGTTGACAGTAGCCGCCCTCCCGCGTGGGCCTTGGTTCGAGAAGTATCGTGTCGGTCATCGATTCCTCAGTCGCGTCGTCCTCAGGAGCCTCGAACGACGGTGTCCATCGGGCAGATAGCTTCGAATACGGACGCGTGCGGCCTCGCTTCGCGAGGCGAGCATGCGATAGGCGATACAGGCGGCACTGTCACAGATACCTGTTCGGGTTCGTCTTGTGAGTAGGAGCCCGGCAAATTCTCTCGCCGCGGCCACTGCAAGTGAATGAGGAGCCGCTCGCATTCCTTGCGCCGCACGTCAGATCGACGCGGAGAGGCCGCATGCCCAAGCCTGTTTCTTCGGAGGGAGGAAGTTGTCATGTCAGAAGCGCAAACCAATACGATGAATGAAGAAAGCATCGAAGGTGTACGTGGCCTCAATATTTTCGTTCGCTCGTGGCGTCCGGGGACAAATGCTCGCGGTGTGGTCGTCATTGTTCCCGGCTTCAATGCTCACAGCGGTTACTACGGATGGGTGGCCCAGCAATTAGCGGCCAGCGGTCTCGCTGTGTACGCTGTGGACCTGCGCGGTCGCGGAAAGTCGGACGGCGAGCGGTTCTATGTTGAGAAGCTCGCTGACTGGGTTAGCGACGTAGGAACGGTCATCGCGTTGGCTAAATCACGCGAATCTGCCCTGCCTGTGTTTCTTCTCGGTCACAGCGCGGGCGGCGTCGTTTCCTGTATCTACACGCTTGAGCATCAGGCGGAGCTCGCTGGATTCATCTGCGAGAGCTTCGCGTTCCAGGTGCCGGCGCCCGCCTTTGCCCTGGCAGTTCTTAAGGGACTTAGTCACGTGGCGCCCCACGCGCACGTCTTCCCCCTCAAGAACGAGGACTTCTCTCGCGATCCCAGGGCTGTGCAAGCGATGAATGAAGATCCGCTGATCGCGCACGAGATACAACCCACTCAGACCGCGGCCGAGATGGTTCGCGCCGATGAGCGACTGAAGAACGAGTTTGCACGGATCACCTTGCCGCTGCTAATTCTGCACGGCACGGCCGACAAGGTGACGCAATTTAGCGGCAGCCAGCTCTTTTACGAAAGGGCCGGCTCCCCCGATAAGACGATAAAGCTTTACGAAGGACACTTTCACGACCTTCTCAACGACATCGATAAGGAGTTGGTCATTGCGGATATCAAGAGTTGGATCGCTGCGCGCCTTACTGCAACCGAGTCTGTCGCTCAGATTCGCCGAGGATCTGAAGAAGTTCGACGTACCGACGCTCCTCCTGCATAGAGAGGATGATCAACTTGTGCCGGTGAAGGATTCCTCAAGAGAGTCCGCTAGGCTCATCAAAGGGCGTGAAGGCGTCTACTATCCCGGCGCGCCGCATGGCCTGACCGCCACGCATCAGGATCAGGTAAATGCGGAGCTGCTCGCATTTCTGCGCCTCACGTCCAATCGACGCGGAGAGCCCGCAACGGCTATCAGCTCAAGGTGAAAGCGGACTCGACTTCGCACATGCCGTTGCGTAGCTTCCTGCGGACACCGTCCAAGCACGGACATCACCGGGTCACCTATGTCGAGCTGCTGTTCGATCTCGTGTTCGTATTTTCGATCACGCAGCTCTCGCATTTGCTGATCGAGAACTTTGCACTGGCGGCCGCCGCTCAAGCCGTGTTGCTACTGCTCGCCGTTTGGTGGGTATGGATCTTCACCGCATGGGTAACGAACTGGATCGATCCGGAGCGCATACCGGTGCGCACACTGCTGCTGGTGCTGACCATCGTGGGTCTCGTGCTGTCCGCAGCAATCCCCCAGGCCTTTCACTCCCGAGGACTAGTTTTCGCCAGCGCCTACGTGTTCATGCAAGTAGGGCGGACCGCGTTTGTTGTGTGGGCGGTGCGTCGCGAGAAATCCAGAATGGTTCGCACTTTCCAGCGCATTCTGGCGTGGCTTGCGTTCGCCGGCGTATTTTGGTTGGCTGGCGGTTTGGCGGAAGGGAGCACGCGCTGGTGGCTGTGGTTGCTGGCTCTCGCCCTTGAGTTCATTTCACCGTCGGTGGGCTTCTGGGTGCCGAGACTCGGTCGGTCCGCAACGGAGGATTGGAGTGTCGAAGGCGGCCACATGGCCGAGCGTTGCGGGCTGTTCGTGATGATCGCGCTCGGCGAATCCGTGCTCGTGACCGGCGCCACCTTCGCTAGCCTTGAATGGACGAACGCCACGATCGCGGCCTTCCTCTCGTCACTGGTCGCCAGCGTCGCGATGTGGTGGCTGTACTTCGCTACCACCGCCGATGCCGGCAGGGAACGCCTGTCGCACTCCCGCAATCCGGGGCGGCTTGCACGGCTTGCTTACACGTACATCCACATCCTGTTGGTGGCTGGCGTTGTCGTGAGCGCCGTGGGCGATGAATTTACGCTGGCGCATCCTGTGGGACATACCGATGCGAAGACGGCTATAGCGGTGATTGCGGGAACCGCGATCTACCTCGTCGGCAATTTGCTGTTCAAGCGGACGATCGATGGCAAGACTAGCTATTCGCACCTGACCACGATCTCAGCTCTGGGTGCGTTGGCGTTCGCCGTCGACTACCTAACGCCGCTGATCCTGATGACGACGATTTCTTTGTTGCTGGTGGTGTTGGTGATCGTGGAAGAACGATCACGCCTGAAGGCATTGCCGCCGCACGTGTAGTGGGGCATCAGTCGCTAAGGTTGGGGTGCTGCGACGGCGCGGCGAATGCATCGGCGCGTGGAAGTACGGGCCTCGGGGCGAGTAACCCGTGCACGACTTTTGCGCGACTTTGTTGAGCGCTCATGGGCGCGGATGAACATTGGTCGCGCAGCGGACGCGCCAGAAATATCGTGAATACAAGCACCTGGCGCGGGATTACCTGACTACGAACCAGGAGGTGGGTTCGAATCCTGCCGGGCGCGCCACAAACTCAAGGGCTTGCACACATGCGAGCCCTTTCATTTTTCAGCGCTGTGCCACAAGCGCAATGCCGGTGAGTTTGTCCGGATTGCGAATGACGTACATGCGAGAGATGTGTTCGCCGTTTGCGACGAACGAGAGAATGGAAAAGAGATTCGCAATCACCTAGTCCGCAGTTCGCAAATTATTTGGTCGGAGGTAGGGATCAGTTTATGCCAGCGTCTAGGTCGCGCCCGCCTCGCGCATTGGCACGGGCAGCGTTTCCCATGCCCGGATCAACTCGCCGATGGAGGCGACCTCCATCTTGCGCATGATGTTGCGGCGATGCACCTTGACCGTAATTTCCGCAATGCCAAGATCGAAGGCGATCTGCTTATTGAGGCGTCCGCGCACCACTTCGTGCAGAACCTGGCGCTCGCGCGGCGTCAGTGTCTCAAGGCGTTCAACGTTGCGCTTGATGATCACGGCCTCCGCCCGCCGCGCGGTATCAATCGCAATGCCCGCACTCACAGCGTCAAGCAGCGTTTGCTCCCGCACTGGCTTGGTGAGAAAGTCCACAGCGCCGGCCTTCATCGCCCGGACAGTCATCGGAATGTCGCCATGGCCGGTGAGAAAGATGATTGGCTTAGCGTTCCCACTTTGGGTCAGATAATGCTGTAGATCCAGTCCGCTCCCTCCTGGCATGCTCACGTCGAGAATTAAGCAGCCTCGGCGGTCCAATACGTCGGCGTCGAGCAATTCGCGGATCGAGGCAAAGCAGGTCGGTTGGAAGCCCACCGACAGAATCAGCTCGGCCAACGCCTCACGAACAGACGCATCGTCATCGACGATAATGATCACCGGCTGCTCTGCTTCACTTCCCTGCTGTGCGAGCAACTGCACTGATCTTCGCGGATCCGGCCGGTCAGATCTCATGATCCCCTCCATCTTCTCGATCTCGTAAAGCGTCACCGATGGCTCCAAGCAGGGTTTTGCCGTCGAATGGCTTGCGGAAAAACCCGCTTATGCCCTGGGCTCGGCCCTGATCCGCCACCTCGTGGCGGCCAGTAATCAGGAACACAGGCAGATCCGGACGCGCCCTCTTCACCAGGTCACGAAGTTCAAAGCCATCCGTGCCAGGCATACCAATGTCGGTGATGAGTGCATCCACTCCCGACAGCCCGCCGGCAAGCAGGGCTCCCGCTGATGAAAAACAGCGCGCCAGATAGTTCGCAGACTCAAGAAGCTCCTCCAGCGATTCAAGCACTCTTGGATCGTCATCAACAACCGCTACGACAGGTCTACGTTTGGCCACGCTCAGTCCTCTACCGCGCGACGCGAGTGAGTGATCGGTATTTCCAGTCGCTCAGCGATACGCACAAGATCGGCGAGCGAAGGTGCAGCCATTTTTGCCATTACGTTCCTTCTATGCATTTGCAGCGTGACCTCGCTGATGGCCAATGCAGCGGCGGCCTGCTTGTTGAGAAGACCGCTCACCACGAGCGGCAGCACCTCGCGTTCGCGCGGCGTCAGGTCGCGATAGCGTTGCCTCAACACAGCGAGTTCAGCGCGTTCTGATCGTTTTTCCCGATCCTGGGCCATAGCCGCGTGGATTGCGGCCATAAGATCCGCATCACTGAAAGGCTTGGTGAGGAAGTCCACGGCGCCATGCTTGATTGCACGCACCGACGACGGAATGTCGCCATGTCCCGTTATGAAAACGATCGGCGGATGACAGCCTTCCGCGATCTGCTTCTGCAGTTCCAAGCCATTGATATCCGGTAACTCAACATCGAGGATGAGGCACGCCAGGACATCCGGCTTTTCCGCGCTGATATAGTCGCCTGCAGATCCGAACGCGACGGCGCGCATGTTGTGTGAAGCCAGTAGCTCGCTGAGCGCCTCCCGGACCCGCGCATCGTCATCGACGATGAAAACAATGTGATCATCCGTGGTCATGGCGCCGTTTTCACTTCAACCGGCAACGTGAAGATGAACGTTGCTCCATGAGGTTCGTTCTTCTCCGCCCACAACCGTCCGCCGTGAGACTCGACGATCGAACGGCAGATCGCCAAGCCCATGCCCATCCCATGCTCTTTGGTCGTGAAGAACGGTTCGAACATCTTGTCGGGAAACGCGACGCCCCGGCCGCGATCGCTGATTTCGGTCTGGACCACGTCCCCTGTTTGGCGCACGCGCATCCCAAGGACTCGCTCGCCCGCAACAGAGTCCATCGCTTCCATGCCGTTGCGGATGAGATTGATCAGAACCTGCTGAATCTGGACGCGGTCGAACACGACGAGCGGAAGGCCGCTCTCGAGATCAACGTCCATGCGAACGCGCCGGCGCGCCGTCTCCTCAGCCATGAGGCTACGCACTTCTGCAAGAACGCTCGGGAGCGCCGCTGTGCTCCTCCGCTCCGTGGATTGTCTGAACAACGCGCGGATGCGGCTGACGACATCCGCCGCGGAGTTGGCATCCCGGATGATGCGCTCGACCGTGATCTTCGCGCGCTCGACGTTCGGGGGCTCGGCGGACAGCCAACGGTGACAGGCATGGGAGTTGGCCACGATCGCGGCCAGAGGCTGGTTTACTTCGTGTGAGATAGACGCCGAGAGCTCCGCGAGGTTGGCTGCCTGAGTCGCCCCGGCGAGCTTGTCGGATGCGCGCCGCAGCGCTTCTTCGGCATGCACCTGATCGTCTATGTCGTGACAGACGCCGTACCACTGGAGGATGCGTTCGCCCTCGTCCCGCAGCGGCTCCCCGCGGCCCGACATCCAGCGATAGACCCCATCTGCACGGCGCAGGCGATAGTTCAACGAAAAGCTCTCGCCGGTGACGAAGGAATGGTTGAGCACCGCCCCCAGCCTGGCTGCATCGTCGGGATGGACGAGTGCCGCTATGGCTGCCGCTAGCCCGCGCATTCCCGGCCTGTCGTAGTCCCCTACGTCCACGCCGAAGAACTCGATCATGCGCTTGTTGAAGAAGACCGGCTCGCCCTCCGGACTCAACCTCCAGAGGAGGCTCGGAACGATGTTCACCAGCTGCGAGAGCTCTCGCTCCCGATGGCGCAACGCCTCCTGAGCGATCACCAAATCGTGGACGTCGAAAGTGACGCCGTTCCACTGCACGATCGCGTCGTCGCTATTGCGCATTGCAGCTGCGCGCGTTTCAACCCACCGGTACTGCCCATCGAAGCGCCGTTGGCGGTGCTTTAGGGCAAAGGGCTCGCCAATGGCCAAAGAGTGCGCGATGAGGGTGTTGAACGTGTCCAGATCGTCCGGATGAATGATCGCGTTGAGTACGCCAGAGAGCCTCGAAGCGCCGTCGACCTCCTTGTCCTTGACATTGAACCCGATGAAGTCACGGAATTGCTGTCCGAAGTATATGGGCTCGCCGTCTGGGGCGGTGCACCATATGTGCGCGGGGAGCGTCTCAACGAGCTCTCGCAGCGAACGCTCGCTTTCGCGCAATGTGAGCAGCGCCTGCTGGTGCTGCCGGGATATGGCGGCCACGATGAGCGCCGAAAATGCCGAGATGGTCAGAAAAAGCTGCAGCATGACCTGCTTTTGCTTCTGGGACTCAGGATCGCCGGCAAATTGACTGGCACCGGATATTGTGAATACCACCGTGATCAGAGCGAGGAGGGTCAAGGTGACGGCGACGCCTTTGAACTCAAAGCGCACTGCGGCCCAAAGAAGAGGCGGCATGATGATGTAGGCGAAGGGCAGGTAATAGCCGCTCACGGAAAGGGCGGCGACACCAAGAAAGATCAGCCCCAGGACGCCAGCCTCCATCCATTGCGCGGCCGAGAACTGGGCCTTAGCGCGCCAGTTCTGGAACACGACCAGCGACGGTGGCGCTACGAGCAAGACCCCGGTTGCATCTCCGATCCACCATAGAGGCCAAGCCGTCGCGAAGGATTGCATGCCAAACCACGCAAGTGTCGCACTGCCCACCGTCGCGCTTACGACTGGCGCAAGTCCAGCGCCCAGTACGACCAGTGCGAGAACTTCCTGCAAGGTTTCCAGCCGAACCGGCCGCCCGGAAATCCGGTTCACGAGCCACGCGCCGGTCATCGCTTCAAGAGCGTTGCCGGTATAGATCAGGAAGGCGACAGGCAGCGGATTGTGGAACCACAAAACGTTGCTAAACAGTTCAGCGAGCAAGCCCCCCAGCACCCACCACGGCCAACTGTGCCTGGAAGCGAAGACAAGCGTAGCGATGAAAAGTCCGCTCGGAGGCCAAATGGAAATACCTGTTCCAGGTACGATTGCGAGCAACTGAGCGAAACCCGCGGCCAACACATAGGCCAGAATAAAAAGCGCCAGGTGCAGGAATCGGGGGCGGTGCGACCAGACGGCACCTGGCCTCAATATTTGTGCTGGCAAAATCACACCTCATCATAGTCCGGCCATGCCTCAGCCGCACCTATGGATTTCCATGTATTGCATGGAGATTTGGCTGCTGAGTCCCGCTTCATCGAAAGCCGGAATAGGCCGGGCGCTCCAGCGGCGTTACGGTCGCCTCGTATAGGAGCGCAAGGAGTCGCCGTCCTCCTGAATTGAGTAGCAGGAAGGCTCAGAGGGCCGTGCTCGGCCCTCCCACGCCACCACCGCTACCCACGGCACGCAGGAGCGCCCCTTGAGTGGTGAGTCGCCCCTTCGCATGGGCCGCACAACGCTTCGCGACCATGCGCGTGGATCAGCGTTCCAGGAATTTGGTCGGCTGCGCAGCTACGCGGACGCAAACCCACGCAAAGCGCCGCACTATACCAAGGCTCAGTATACCAACGTTCAATAGATTGCCCTTCGCGTTTGGAGTCTCATCCACTTATCGCATTCCGTTCACCCGAATATGAGAAATCGGAATCAACGAAGGGAGATCGAAAATGGGCCACACCAGACAAGCGCATAGCACCGAAGAGCATTACACCGCGGATTACGGGGAGAACGGATGCGAGAGCTCAGATAGCTGCCAGGGCATCATGCCTCTATCTCACGCCGGCAAGCCTGGCATGGCATCGCAGCCCGCGAGCGACGTCAGGGAAGCCGGGAGAATCTTCGAAGCGCATAGTGGCCGGTTGTTCCAGATTGCCTACCGTATGCTCGGGTCACGCGCTGACGCCGACGATCTGCTGCAGGACGCTTACTTGCGCTGGCACCGGTGCCGCACCGATAACATACAGTCGCCACTTGCCTTTCTGGTCACGATCACCACGCGCCTTTGCCTCGACCGGCTTCGGGTACTGAAGCAAGAACGCGAGCGGTACGTCGGGACGTGGTTACCAGAACCGATTGTTGATGACCATGCAGCCTCGCCGGAAATGCAGTTCGAACTCGCGGACGAGGTATCGATCGGCTTTTCGGCCGTCCTCGAGCGCCTTGGCCCGGAAGAACGAGCCGTTTTCCTTCTGCACGACGTGTTCGACTACGACTACGCTGAAGTAGCGGAAGTGGTGGGCAAAGCCGCGCCGTCCTGTCGTCAGATGATCCATCGCGCCAGAGCGCGCGTGCGCGAATCCAGATCTCGTTTCACGGTTACGGCGGAATCTCGTGAACGTCTGCTGGAGAAATTCCTGGCTGCAGTGGGTGCGAGTGATCGTCGAGCCGTCGTGTCGCTGTTCGCGGAAATGGAGGCAGTGGTTGTGAATTCCTAAAGTGGCGTTGCTGGATGTCGCGAAGGCGCGAGCCACGCCGCGAGATTGCGCACGATTTGAAAGCGAGCGAGGAGGCGAAGATGATAAGGTCTACAATATCGTGCACCTCATCTACCGCTCGAGGCACAAACGCGACAGAATCACATGCACCTGAAATCACTCAACTTATTTTTCGGTCAGCTCTAAGGCGGTCAACAGGAGACAAACATGAGCTTGGACATCACCTCACACCCCGGTAGAACGGGGACCGACGAGTTGGTTCCGTCGCGCTACGCGCTGCGGGTCGGCGAGATTGACGTGCTGGTGATCAGCGATGGGGTGTTTCCGCTGGCAGCCGCGACGTTGGCCACCAATGCCGACCCGGCCGATCTGGCGGCCTGGCTGGACGACAGGCTCCAGCCGCCCGACGTGTACAAGTGGCCGCTGAACGTGGTCGTGGTGCGTAGCGGCGGCCGGACCGTACTCATCGACTCTGGGGCAGGGTCGGAGTTCCCGGATTTCCCGGGGGTCGGGCAGTTGGCAACGCGACTGGACGCCGCCGGCATCGATCCCGCATCCGTGACCGACGTGGTGCTTACCCACCTGCACGTGGACCACGTTGGCGGGCTGCTCGCCGACGGGCTGAGGGGCCGGCTGCGTCCGGACGTGCCGATCCACTTGGCGGCCGCCGAGGCCGAGTTCTGGTCGTCGCCCGACTTCTCCCGCAACACTTTTGGCGGGTTTCCGGACGTGCTTCGGTCGGCCGAAGAGCGGTTCGTCGACGTGTACCGCAGCCAGCTGCGGCCGTTCGAGAAGGAGTACGAGGTGGCGCCGGGGGTGGTCGTCTGTCGCACCGGCGGCCACACCCTCGGGCACAGCGTGGTCCGCCTGGCGTCCGGCGGCGACCGGCTGACGTTCGTCGGCGATGCCGTGTTCCCGAATCACTTCGATCACCCCGACTGGCACAACGCTTTCGACCACGACCCCGAGGAGGCAATCCGCGTCCGGGTCCGTCTCTTGCGGGAGCTGGCGGCGACCCGCGAGCTGCTGGTGGCCGCTCACCTGCCGTTCCCGTCCGTCGGCCGGGTGGCGGTCGCCGGCGACGTCTTTCGTTTTGTACCGGCCGACTGGGAGTACTGACCGCTTGTTGGGTTAGGGCCGAACTAAGCGCCGCACCAGACCGGGGTCGAGAAGCCGGGGTTGGGGTTCCACAGGCGCAGGTGTTTCAGGTTGTCCAAGGTATGTCGATGCACTGAAAATCGATCACTCCGACCCGTTGTTTCTCCAACAAGGAGGACCCAGCCATGAAGCGCATCCTGATCGTCGGCGCCGGCTTCGCCGGCATGTATGCAGCCCTGTGCGCGGCGGGCCTGCGCAACAAGCAAGGCGCCTCGCCCGACACGCTCGAGATCACCGTCGTTGCGCCGGAGCCGCGGCTGGTGATACGCCCCCGCCTCTACGAGCGTGCGCCCGAGACCATGGTGGCGCCGCTCGCGGAGCTGTTCGACGCCGTCGACGTCCGATACGAACAGGGCCGGGTCGAAGCCATCGACTCCGCCGGCAAGTCGGTCGCAATCGTCGGGCCCGACGGGAAACGCCGCTCACTGAACTATGACCGCCTGGTGCTGGCTGCCGGCAGCCTGGGGGCCAGGCCGGACATCCCGGGCCTCGCCAAGTACGGCTTCAGCGTCGCTCAGATCGAAGATGCGATCGTACTCGACCGCCACCTCAAGAGCCTGGCGAACCGACCATCCTCCGCCGCCCGCGACACTGCGGTCGTCGCCGGCGGCGGTTTCACCGGTATCGAAGCGGCGACCGAAATGCCATCGCGCCTGCGGGCCATCCTCGGGCCAAAGGCAAATGTCCGCGTCTTCATCGTCGACCGCAACGAAGCCATCGCACCGGCGATGGGTTCCGATCCCCGTCCGCTGATCGAGAAGGCCCTGCGCGAGGTCGGCGTGGAAACCAAGCTCGGCGTGGGCGTGTCGGCGCTGAACGAGAGCGGCGTGACCCTGAGCGACGGGCAGTCCATCGAGAGCGCGACCGTGATCTGGGCGGGGGGCTTCCGCGCGAATCCACTCACCGCGCAGGTCCCGGCCGAGCGCGAACGCTCCGGACGGCTGATGGTCGACCGCAATCTGCGCGTTGCCGAAGTACCGGCGATCTTCGCAGCGGGCGATACCGCGAACGCGCTGACGGACGACCTGGGCCACCGGGCGCTCATGTCGTGCCAGCATGCCAACCGGCTCGGCGCCTCCGCCGGTTTCAACGCGGCGGCGGACCTGCTCGGCGTGCCGCTGGAGCCATATCAGCAGAAGAACTACGTCACCTGCCTCGATCTGGGGCCCTCCGACGCCGTGTTCACCAGAGGCTGGGACAGCAAGGTAGAGATGAGCGGCGACAAGGCGAAGGCGATGAAGCGCGAGATCAACACGCAGTGGATCTATCCGCCGCGCGCTAACCCCGAAGACGCCTTCAAGGCCGCCGACTGGGCGCGGCTGGTCGACTACTAGAGCTGATGGCGAAGCCGCAGAATCGTCTCGAAGCGAATCGCCTCGACCACCGGTGAGCGATAGAGTACGGGAGGAAGTCGAGATGAGTCGGCATAACCCGTTCCTTCGCTTCTACGCCGGACACCCGCTGGCCGGACCGAGCGGGCAGAACGCACGTATCCCCTACAGGACGTGGTCCTCTTCTTGACCCTTGTAGTTGGGCGGATTACTCTCGGCGCACGGTTTCACGGTTCGGCGCGTTGGAGGCCCCGCGTGAAGTGTCCTCGGTGCCAGCATGAGAATCGCTCCGGGGCGAAGTTCTGCGAAGAGTTGATGCTGACCCCGCTGTAACTGATCGAGCGTCTGGCGGCCTTGATCCCACCGCCACGCCGGCATCGCCACCGCTGGCGCCCAACGCGTCGCTGCGCGCAGCGGTCACCGCGCTGGCGAGTCCGAGGACCGCGACGAGCGGCCCTCGAACGCCCACATGCCCTGGATCACGCTGAGCCAGGTGTCCTGCACCACCTCGTCCGCGACGGCGCGATTGGAGATGTAAAGGCGGGCGACGCGGCGGAGGCTCGCATGATAGTGGTCAACGAGGCGCGCAAACGCCGGTTTTGTCACCACGGCGCAGCGCTTCGATCACGCTCCCATCGTCGGGCGCCGCGACCGGCGCGCCTCCTGAATTGTTCGCCGCCTCGATCATACCCGCCCCATCCACGCTCTCGGTACCCGCGTATGTGCCCGTGCGGCGCGCTCAGCCTCGCCCGCGGCCTGGATTATAGGCGCAAGACCGTGGACGCGTAACGAACGCATCCGTCGATAGACCAATCAGCAGACCGCGCACCGACGTGGACGTGCGAAAGCGTGCGAGTTGAGGGAACGCTCCGACAGAAGGGGCGTGCATCAAGGCCGTGAAGGCGCGCATCGAAAGGTCAAGGCGTGCGCAGCAGGCCCATCGGAAAGAGGCGCGAACTCGGGTCGCATGAACACCGTTGGGAGGAACGCAGGTGAGCACGATTTCAGTGAACGATGATCCGACGATCTACGACAAGGACCGAGTACTCACCGGCTGCAGGACGATGCACCGAGGGCTGACCCGACTCGTGCTAGCAGCTATCCTGCCCGCGATAGTGCTTTGCGGCTGCGCGACGGTTGCCCCGGTCAACGTTCCAGTTGACCGTGTTGAACCGGAGACTGGCTACCGCATCGCAAAGTTTATGGTACGCGATCGAGGTCCAACGAACAACCCTGACGCACTTCTTCTACTAGCGTTCTCCGGCGGCGGCACTCGTGCCGCAGCTCTTTCTTACGGCATACTTGAGGAGCTGCGGCGCACGCCGATCGTGGTTAAGGGGCACCAGCATTCCCTGCTTGACGAGGTGGACCTGATAGCTGGCGTGTCCGGTGGCAGTTTCACCGCATTGGCGTATGCGCTCTATGGCGAGCGGCTATTCCACGAGTATCAGCAACGCTTTCTCAAACGTAACGTTCAAGGTGAGCTGATCCAGCGAGTCCTTAACCCAACTAACTGGCTTCGGCTGGCGAGCGATAGGCTATGGCCGCTCCGAACTAGCCGCGGACTATTACGACGAGATTCTCTTCGGAGGTGCCACATTCAGCGACCTGATTCCGCTACAAACTCCCGTCGCGGTTGTGACAGGGACGGACCTGTCCACTGGCGCACGATTCGAATTCTCGCAGGACACCTTTGATCTCCTGTGTTCCGACCTCGGGTCAGTGCGGTTGGCCCGCGCAGCCGCGACATCGTCGGCAGTCCCCGTTCTTCTCTCTCCAGTTACCTATCGTAACTACGGCGGGAAGTGTAACGCTACGTTGCCGATCTGGGTTCAGGACGTTGCGAAGACAGAATACCCTGCCCGCCCGGCCGGACGAGCGTTGTTGCGCTATCGTGATTTCAAAGCGCTCGAGGACAGCGAGAACCGTCCCTACCTACACATCGTCGATGGCGGGGTCTCGGACAACCTCGGACTACGTGGCATGCTCGAAGCGCTCGAACAATTGGAGGCGAGTCCGGCGTTCCAACGCGAGATGCGCTTCTCCGAACTGCGTCATATCGTCGTAATAGTGGTCAATTCTCGCTCGGCCCCTGCCACCGATTGGGATCGACAACCTGCGCCGCCGGGTATTGTGTCGCAGTTGATCCAAGCCTCAAGCGTTCCGATCGATCATTTCTCCTTCGAATCGGTGGAACTCTTGCGAGATATGGCGGCGCGGTGGGAGGACCGACGCGAGCTCGCGATTGCGCGGCGCCTCGATGCTGGCGAATCGCGGACCGAGGCCGAGGCAGCCGTGCCAAGGATTACATTCGATGCGATCGATGTCAGCTTTGACGCGATCGAAGACCCATCGGAGCGGCGTGAATTTATGGAGATGCCGACGACGTTCTTCTTGCCCGCGGAATCCATCGACCGGCTGCGTGAATTGGGTGGCCGGCTTCTGCGCGACTCGCGCCCGTATAAGATTCTGCTCCAGCGCATTGCGGAGATCGCAAAACGCGACACTCCGTCGTCCGAGAAGCCAAAGGCGCACTGAGTAACGGCATCGGCCTTTCCCGAGAGGCGCGCGACGCGGCCGAGGCTCGCGTGGTAGTGGTCGGTAGCTGTCGCCTTCGATCGTGAGGATCTCGGCGTGGTGGACAAGCCGGTCGATCAGGGCGGTGGCGGCATTGGGAAAGATGGTCGGCCACTCGCTGAAGGGGCAAGTTGGTCGTAGAGACTGCGCCTCTCATACCTGCGGCTGACGACCTGGAAGAGGAGATCGGCGGCGCGCGCGTCGTAGGAGAGATACCCAATCTCATCGAGCACCAGGAGACCGCGGGTGGCGTAGTGGTTCAGCCGCCGCGCGAGGGCGCGGGTGGATTCCTGGCCGCCGAGGTCGAGCAAGAGCTGGGCGGCGGTGGTGAAGAGCACATGGGTGCCGGCGAGTACGGCGGCGTGGGCGATGTTCTGGGCGATCATGGTTTTGCCCAGGCCCTGCAGAACAACGACATACTGCGAAATTTCCACGCTCGGTCGTCGTCCATTACCTGTGGCACCCGCTCTGCGGACAGTCCCTGACAGCGCGCGGCCGAAAGCGCTCGCCCACAGACGATTACCTGATCTGCCTGCTTCCTGACGGCACCTGGACGCTCCTGCCGGAGTGGATGACGGCTCAGGATCGATGCACGCCCCTGAGACTTGTCGACGCACCGCAGCTCTCTGCTCCCGCCCTCGTCGAGCTCTGGATGTTTTTGAGCACGCTTCGCCAGCCGACCACTGATGCGAGGATGCCTGCCGAGGCTGCTCACCTTCAGGAGGAGGTCGGGCATGGGCGGAGCCAAACGAGCACAGCTGTCGTTGGAATGGACCGGCGAACTCCGGTGGAACGAAGTGCCCGCACCGCTCCGCGCGGAGTTGCGCGCAGTGCTGCGCGAACTGCTCCGACGCGCGGCTCGCGGGGACGGCAGAGCGGAGGGCGGCCATGACCCGTAGGAGGGAGGAGAAGAAGATTCAGCCCGAGCATCTGGCCCGCGCCGCCTTTGTCTATGTCCGCCAGTCCACGATCGAGCAAGTCCGTCATCGCCATGAGAGCCGCCGGCGGCAATACGGCCTGGCAGAACATGCTCGTGCCCTGGGCTGGCAGGAGGTCATCGTCATCGACGACGACCTCGGCAAGTCCGGCGCGAGTGCGAGCGGCCGCGTGGGATTCCAGCGCCTCGTCGCCACGGGCGGGCTCGGCCAGGCCGGCGCCGTCTTCGGGCTCGAGGTATCGCGCCTGGCGCGGAACAACCGCGATTGGTACCAGCTGATCGATCTCTGCGGGCTGATGAACACCCTGATCGTCGATGCGGAGGGCGTCTACGACCCGCGCTGCAACCAGGGCCAGGCGCCGCAGCGTGCTCATCGAGTCGTTTGCTCCGCGGTCCACGCGACGATGGATTCGATCACTTCGTCCGCGGTCTGCGCAAACGCCTTGGCACCCCCCGCTGCGTCCGGCGTGGTCGCGTTTCGTTCCACACCAAAGGTCTTCTGCGCCACGACTTGACGATCGGCGAGCTTGACCAAGGTGGCGTGCATGCTTGCCAGCGCGCGGCCCACCGCTGTGGGAGATGCCGGATGCCGGGCAGCGCGGCTTCGACCCCCAGGCCCAACCGGCACCGGATTACGAATTCGATCAGCGCATCGCGTGGTAAGGACAGCTTGACGAGGATCCGCTCTCGCTCGCCGGGGACCGCTCGTGCCTGGGGCCCTCAGGCCGACCTTCTGCGGCCGGTCGTGTGACCCCAGCCAGGGCGCGGCTGGCGATTCTTGCCATTTCTCAGCGCCGCTCAAACGAAATTCCCCATTGACCAACGGCTGACGGCGAAGAGACAATTCCTGAAGTGCCGTTGGAATTCCTGTCCTTTGCTCAATGCCCACGTGCACTTCCACTGCGTCGTGGTCGACGGCGTTTTCCAGGCCGATGGCGCAGGCGGGGCGCACTTTCACGAAGCCCGGGGCATCGGTCCCGCAACCATCGGCGAGATTCAGACCCAGGTGCGCCACCGCCTGCAGAGCGTTCTCGCCCGCCGCGGAGTGCTCGAGCGCGAGGACGCTGAGACGATCCCGGAAGCAGACGTTCACCGAAATGTCCGCTTTCGGGGAGCGCCATCGGCAGGAGCCGGCCAAAAGCGGGCATACAGCCGGGGCGCTGTGAGCGGCCGTTCGACGGTGCTCCATCGATACCGGTTCCGACGGGACCGGCCTCACACTCAGTCTTTGTGCCGTACCTTCACCGTATTGATCGTGCCGGTGAACGCGTTGTCCCAAGGGTCGTAGTCGTCCGTCACCGGCGACTGCGCGTCCATGCCCACGTCCGCGGTATCTCCGGCCAGGGAATAGACGGCTCCCATGGTCTTCTCGATGCGGCCCTCACCGACCTGCTTGCCGTTGATGGAGAGCGTGCCCTTGCCGCCCTTGTGCGGTCCGCCACCGTCGTAGGTGAAGTCGTAAACGAGAGTGACCTTGCCCTCGGGCAGCGGTTCCGTGCCTTCGATCGTGTAGCGTTCGCGCGCGAGCCAGTTGTAGGCGAACTTCGGCTTGCCGTCCTTGACGTAGAGGCTCCAGCCGCCCATGTAGCCAGCCTGGGACAGGATGACGCCCTTGGCACCGCCCTTCGGGAATCTCCAGATCGGCGGTGATGACGAACGATCGGCTGAGCGTGTCGATGAAGACGTTCTCCGCCATGCCGGTCATCCCGGGGTACAGCGTCATCTCCGTGCGACCGGCCATGATGTCGGGCCGTCCGGCGTTGGTGGCGTTCAGGCGTTGGAAGGAGCGGTCGTCCATCGGATAGACGCCGTACTTGATGGCTTCCTGGTGGAAGAGGTCCTGCAGCTCCTTGAGCTTCTCGGGGTACTTGGCGGCGAGATCGGTGGCCTGACCGAAGTCCTCGGCGACGTGATACAGCTCCCACTTGTCCTTGGCGTAGTCATCGGTGCGGGGCTTCCCTTCCCACGGCGCGCGATGCATCACCGCAGCCATCCAGCCATCGTGGTAGATGCTGCGGTTACCGGTGACCTCGTTGTATTGCGTGACGTGGCGATCCTTGGCGTTCGCGTCGTCGAATGAATACCGCATGCTGACGCCAGCCATCGGGATCTGCTCGACGCCGTTCACCATCTTGGGCTCGGGAATGCCGACCGCTTCGAGAATCGTCGGCGCGACGTCGATGAGGTGCGTGTATTGCCGGCGGATCTCGCCCTTGGCTTTGAAACCTTTCGGCCAGCGCACGACCATGCCCTGGTTCTGCCCGCCGCCCTGCGCGGCGTTGATGCACCAGGTCGCCGGAGTGGAGCCGGCCATGGCCCAGCCCACGGCGTAGTTCGGATAGGACTTCGGCCCGCCGTACTCGTCGAGGCGCGTCAGCAGATACGGGATGTCTTCCGGCGCGCCGTTGAGGTTCGACCACTCGTTGAAGGTGCCGTTCAGTCCGCCGATCGCCGTGCCACCGTTGTCGCCAGCGATGTAGATGAACAGGGTGTTGTCCAGTTCGCCGAGATCTTCGATGGCTTTCACGAGCCGGCCGATCTCACGTCGGTGTGTTCCGAGTAGCCCGCATACACCTCCATCTCCCGCGACAGCACCTTCTTCGCGTCGTCGGAGAGCGTGTTCCATCGGGCGATCTCCGGCGGATTCTCGGCGAGCTTCGTGCCGGGCTTCATGAGTCCCATCTTGATCTGCCGCTCGAGGATCTCCTCGCGCAGCTTGTCCCAGCCCTGGTCGAACTGGCCCTTGTACTTGTCGAGCCATTCCTTCGGCGGCGTGTGCGGCGGATGCGCGCCGCCCGCGGCGTAGTACATGAAGAATGGCCGGTCCGGCGTCATCGACCGCGTCGCCCGCACCCACGCCATGGCCTTGTCCGTGATGTCCACGCTGAAGTGATAGTTCGGGTCGCGCGGCACCCCGAGGGTGGTCGTGCCATCCACAAGATACGGTCTGAACAGTGACTTCTCGCCGCCGATGAACCCGTAGAACTTCTCGAACCCCTGCGAGCCGGCCAGCGATCGAACGGCCCGCTGACGCTGTCTCCCAAGGCGGAGTTTCGTGGCTCTTGCCGAACATGGCCGTGCAGTAACCCCATTGGCGCAGGATCTCGGCGATCGTGGCGACGCTCTTGGGTCGCATCCCGGTATCGCCCGGATACGACGTGGCGCCGTCCACCACGGCCGCCATGCTGTTCTGATGCTGATTGCGCCCGGTCAGCAGCGCAGTGCGGCTTGGCGAGCACAGGCTGTTGACGTGGAAGTTCGTGTACGTGAGCCCTTCCCTCGCCAACCGGTCCAGGGTCGGAAACTTGATCGGCCCGCCGAAAGTGGACGGGTCGGCGTAGGCCGTCTGATCGAGCAGCACGATGACGACGTTGGGCGCGCCCTTGGGCGGCCGGACCACGAACGGCTTCGGCTGGGGAACCTTGCGCCAGTCCGGTTCGGTGATCGGCGCCTGCTTCGGCGGCAGAATCGGCAAGACCTCGCCGACCTTTGCGGCTGGTGTGGCCGCCTGTACATTCCCGCCGGCGAGGCCAAGAAGACTGAGGCCGAATGCGATGGCGGTGATCCGTGGGATCGGGCTCCACGATGAATTGTTCGTTGCGCGTGGCTTCATGTCTCCTCTCCGGATTTCAGACCATGTGACGTCTAGCCACCCATCTTCGCATACGCACAAGATTAATTCTGGTGCTCCAAAGGGCAGACGTCAGTTGGCCTGCACCGAGGACATGGTTGCGATCCGCGGAAACTCGTACTCCGAGGCCGCCAGCCCTACACGCCGCAGGATCTCTCGGATCAGAGAGAAAAGGCTCTATGGGCATCACAGCGGAGTCCGTGAACGTCAGCTTCTGGCTAGGGCGACAGGCAGCAAAGGGTCGAAACCAGCCATTCGCAGTCGGAGCCTGATTACGATCCATCGCTCGGGACGAGACCCGAGCTGCCACGTAGCCCTCGCAACCCGCAAGTTAACCCCCTTTGCATAGGCTGCGCATCGACGGCCACGACCGCGCCGGGCTGGAGCGGCTGCTACGCTATTGCGCGCGCCCGCCCTTCGCGCTGGAGCGGCTGAGCAGCTCGCCCACGGCCAGCTCGCCTATCGCTTCCCCAGGCCCCAGCGGCGCACCGAGCTGCGGCTCACGCCCTTGGAACTGATCGAGCGGCTGGCCGCGCTCATCCCGCCCCCGCGCCTGCACCGCCCCCGCTATCACGGGGTGCTGGCACCCAACGCCCCGCAGGGGCGCAGTCACATCGCACTGGCTCGCCAGCCCCCAGCGCCCATGCCCAACGCAGCCGATGCCTTGCACGCCCCCGCGCACTCGCCGGCCCGCTATTTGTGGGCGGTGCTATTGGCGCGCATCTATGAGATTTTGCCCCTGGACTGTGGACGGTGCGGGGCCCAGATGCGGCTCATCGCCTTCGTCACCGACCCGCTGGCGGTGAAAACGATCCTTGGGCATCTGCGCGAGCCCACCACCCCACCCGAAGTCGCCCGCGCCCGCGGCCCCCCGCTGTGGGACCCGGCGCCCGAGCCGCTGGCCAACTGGGATCACGCCCCAGCGCCCGTGCCTTCAGTATCGTCGTCGACCAGCGCCTGAGCTGGTAGGCCCGGCACTTTCACATCGCGGTATTTGCCGAGCCCCTCCCACGGGCTCGAGGGCCAAGCTTTACCTGGCCCCCCAAAACCGTGACGCTGACCCGCCTGTCATCGCACTGCCCCACAGTTGACTGCCCCAGGCACGTCTCCCGAGCGCTTCCCCAGCCCCCCGCAGGCCAACCCGACACCCGCCTTGAGCCCTCCCGCGACACGTGATACGGTTGGAATTCCTATCCCTCAATCTAAAGTAGTGTTCAGCCCTCCGCTCACGCCCCCCGCGTCAGTTAGGCGCGGGGGCCTCTCGATCCTTGAACTGTCAAGTCAATACCAGCATTTCCACAACTCCCGACCTCAAGAGCTCGGGCACCGTCCATTCAAGCTCTTCCCTGTACTGCGGATTCACATAAACGCTTGCGCGGTCGCCGCTGCGAAGAACAATGATCGCCGCGAGTTCGTGATGAAACGCCGCGGTCTCTTTGAGACCAGCCTCGTCAGTCAGAAGGAGTGCACCTTTTCGTCGGTTTGGATCGAGCTCTTTCATGCTGAGAGCGCCTCGTTGAAGATGGGTTCGGCTGAGTCTGGCCGCGTCGACTGACTCGGCCTCGGCATACTCTTGCTGGAACCCTTGCGCGGTCAACAGCAGTGGCATGCCGGTCTCCTCGATAGCACCCCACACGCCTTTGCGGTAGCCCTGCTCTGCGTCTGGCAAGAGGTTGCTCATCGAGGCCGAGACATCGACAATGAGTGTTGGCCGCCGCAAGGACGTTGGTGGCGGCAGCGACGATATTACGCTACGGATCTGATTGCGAAGGGCACCTACCGACTCGGGGAAGGTTGGTTCGACATGTCCAAACGCCGCGTACCGTTCGGCGACCCCTTCGTCATTCATTGACGCGGCAAGCGCGGCTACCTCCTCGGCGATGGCTTTGGACATCGGACCGTAGTTGGCAAGTGCTACGAAAGAATCCTTGTGTACGACAGCATAGTCACGCAACGCTCGTGAAAAGTTCTGCAGGCTTGCCCTCGCGTACTGCTTGGCTTCCAAGACAAAGACGATGCGCTCCTTGCCCTCGGGGTCGAGCCCTCGCACAACGTAGTCTGGTTGGACGTTGCCCTGTCTGCCCTCCCCGGTCAGCTCCAGCTTTCCGGCAGAGGTGCGGAGCTCGGAGACCAGCTCCATGTCAACGCCGCGTGTACGAAGGCGGGCCACGAGGGTCTTCTTGAACGCGAACACCAACCGGCCATCCTCGCCTGCCAGCACAAACTCGTCCGGATCCAGGAACGCACGCTCGACGACGGTGACCAGCCAGATCGAGTAGATCTGGTGCCGGAACTGCCACATCGGAAGGTCGAGCAAATCCTCGAGAGCCTTTGCTGGAGCAAGCATCTCACTTCGATTCGAATGCGCTTCGATGGTGTCCGCGATGCGCCGAGCGAGTTCTTCCCTCGCGCTTGCCTCGGCAGGCGCGAGCTCATACAGGTGCCATAACAGGCGCAGGCTATACATCGCTAGTTGATCGCTCTGACTCGAGGCTGCCACGTCCAAGCTCCATGAAGCGACCGTTGAGCGGGTGCTATTGCCGGGCTCATCGGGCGCTCCAGCGGCTTCTGCAGCATCACGCATGGCTCGCAGAGTTGGATATCTGCCGGATACTGCGCAGAGACTGATTGTGGCCAAAGTCAGCGGGATCAGTGCTTTGCGTATCGGGTCGTCAGGCGCCCATTCTGGTATCGGCGGAGGCGTCAAGTACGGCCAGCGGTCCACTCGGCCTGGGTTCTCTTGGCCCGACCGGAGCCACTTGGCGAACGCCTGGCTTTGGGGTTCCGAGGACAACCTGATCGGCTTCCCTTGGCTGGACTTCCCGAGCACAAGCTCCCAGACGTGAGGGGTCGGAGGCTGACCAGTAGCGTCAGCAAGCGCCACGGCGATGCCGTCGCTGATGTTTCTGAGATCTTCCGTTGTGAACTGGTGCGCCTCGATGGATTGCAGGAGCCGCGAGAGCTTCTCCAACGTCTTTCGGAAGTGATCCGCTTCAAACTTCAGCTTGTCGTCCGCCTTGCCGAAGTCGAACTCGATGAGCACTCTGTCGTCACTTGCCTTGACGCCATGCCGCACGAACATCGCATAAATGTCGCTCAGCATGCGGCCCATCGGTTCGAAAGCGTTGAGCACCGCGAGCATGAACGCCGTGGTATCCGGCTTCGCCCTGCTCAAGAAGGCGGCGGTCTCTTCGCCACTGGGAACCTGGAGAGCGCTTCGCAGATCGTTGACGAACTTCTCGTCGTGCGTCTTCGGGCTCAGGCCGCCCTTTCGGTTCAGAAGATTCCAAAGCGATAGAGCGTCCCGCACTGGGGCATCGCTCTCTCGGGGCTCCGGTGCTGACCTCTTGCGTCTCCTACCCATCTTCGACATTCCGCACGGGTCAAACGTGACCTACCCAACTTACCGCTGCGCGAATGAAGACGCAAGAGCAGGCTGTCCACTTCCACTGCCCGCGTGATCGACGGGGTGTTTGCGGTGGGCGAAGACGGGCAGGTCCACTTCGCCGAGGCCGCCGCACTGAGCCCGGAAGACCTCGCCGCGGTGCAGCAGCAGGTGCGCTCTCGCATGTTGCGCTGGTTCGCCCGCACCGGCACGCTCCACCACAGGTTGGCTACTACGAAGCACGTGTCCCGACTTCCCTCTTGCGTCTTCATTCGCGCAACGGTAAGTTGGGTAGGTCACGTTTGAACCGTGCGGAATGTCGAAGATGGGTACCGCTGCCACCGCCAGGTTTAGCGGCGGATGAGGGTGGTGACGCGTCGGAGCAGAGACATTCGGGATCGCGGAGCGTCGTGACGACCTCGGAATCGAACGAGGGCCGTGGTGCCCGCTTTAACGCGTACGAGGTAACGGTCTTTATCCTTTGTGACTTCGAGGATTGACGACTCGCTCACTATGACAGAGTGACCGTCCCCCATCGAGAGGTCGATGTATCCCACGTCGGCGGTAACCGGTTGATCCAGCAGGCTGCCGTCGCCGGGCCGGTAACGTACACCGACATACGCGACAACTCGCCCAGTCAATAGCCCCTGCGGGCGCTTCTTGAGCGTGTGGAGCTAAATGGAGCGCTCATAAGAACACAGTAGAAGAAGCAGCGCCTTCCTCGTTGCCGTACCTGCCCTTCCTAACGCATCCCAGGTAGTGATAAAGTTGGAGGCGGCTTTTCATCAGATCACAAGAGGAGGAGGGTTATGGCAATTCCAGTGGCTAAGTTCCTTGATGTCGCCAACGGTTTGCAGGCCAACCAGTTCTCGGTGGGCTCGCGAGACAAGATCAACTCGCTGAACGATATCGACCCGATCTATAAGCGGCTGCTCGACGAACCCATCCCGGTCGTGCTCGCGGTGATGGGTTCCGATGGGCGGGCGAACCTGACGCCGATGTGGTTCGACTACGACGGCTCGACGGTGCTGGTCAACGTCGCCTCGCACCGCAAGAAGGTCGAGTGGATCCGTGCCAACCCCCGGCTCTCGATGCTGCTGGTGAATCCGGCGAACATGTATCACTGGGTGAGCATCAAGTGTACGGTCAAGCGGGAGGTCTCCGAGGACGATCCGAAGGAGGGCCCGCGGGTTACCGCCCAGCTCGACAAGATCTGGACCAAGTACACCAAGAATCCCCCGCCTTATGGGTTGCGCGACCCGTCGCGCAACGAACGCCGGGTGCTGTTCGAATGTCCGGTCGACAAGATCGCCACGTTCGGCAAGCCCTGAACGAGCGGTCACCGTGCGCGCTCCGGTCATCGGCGGCTCTCTCGGCGGGCTGACCGCGACGCTGCTGCTCCACGAGCCTGGACTCGAAGTCGACCCGGAACTGATCTTCGGTCTGCGGGCACCGGGCGCATGAGCGATAGCCGCCACATTGCGGCCCGCATGGCGGAGGTCGCCCAGGCTCTGCTCGACACGCTCTCGGCGGATCAGCGGCGTGCCGCGCAATGGGCATTTCCCTCCGACGAGGAACGCCGGCTGTGGTTCTACACGCCCACCGACCACGGCGGCCTGACCATAGGCGAGATGAGCCCTTCCCAGCAGCGGCTCGCCATGCGTTTGCTTGCGACAGGCTTGAGCCGGGCAGGTAATCACCGCCCCACCATCATGGGGCTCGAGAACGTGCTCGACGAGCTCGAGGGCTGGCGTGTGCTGTTCGGCTTCGATCGTGGGCGCGATCCCGCGCGCTATTACCTCGCGTGTTCGGTACGCCTGGTGCCGACACCTGGTCGTGGCGTTTCGGCGGCCGCCGTATCTCCGTTCACCATACGATCGTCGCGGGCGAGGTGCGGGCATTTCACGCCCTGCTTCTTCGGCGCCGATCCGGCTTCGTCGCCCTTGCTCGGGAAGCGTCTTCTGCGGCCGCTGGCTGCGCATGAAGACCTGGCGTTCGAGCTGCTGCGCTCGCTTAGCGCCGAGCAAAGTCGGTCGCGGTGCTTTCGCCGGTTCCGCCGGTCGACCTGGTGGGCGCGAATCGCACCGTTCTAAGCGAGGGCGACGGCCCGAAGCAGCTGACGAAGATCTGGCGCAACGAGTTCACGGGCGACCTGCAGGAGTTGCTGGAACGCTTTCAGGACACCGAGGAGGCGAAGCTCGGCCTCACGCCAGCCCATATCGAGGCCGTGCGCTTTACGACCGTACCGAAAGGCCTCGCCGCAGCGGCGATGACCGCTCGCAGCACGGTATTCTGCGGGCGCTGCTGGACGCCTATGTACGTTGCCTGCCGGACGACCTCGCCGACACCGAAATGGGGAAGATCGCCGCTCGTTCTTCCCGGGCCTTCACCTTGCCTGGGCGGGAAGCGGGAACCGGGACGGCCGCACTATGACCGTATCCAGGGGCATCGCTTGCTGATCGAGTACGACAACACGACGCGCGATGGCAACCACGTGCACGCGGTCTGGCGCGATCCGGTCGCCGACTTCGGCGCGGACGCATTGCGCGCCCATCGCCGGCACGCTCACTAACCCGAAGGGGGTTCAGGCGAGGATATGCATCAGCAACAATCGACAGAACATGAACGCAGCTAGGAGAAATGCTAGGTGGCGTGGGAGAGAGCCGAGGCTTGCACGCATTTCGCGAGGAATGCCGCGAAAGGTCGAATCTCTCATGTCGACGCTGGCACTTTCGAGCGCGGAGAGATACTGATCGCGGAGTTCAACTCGGATGACGGTCCACGGGTATCCGCCTGACGCTAGCATCGCGTTCATCAGGAAGCGGGCCATGCGACCGTTTCCGTCGAAGTAGGGGTGGATGTAGCCGAAAAGCCAGTGCCCCGAGCACAGCCCGCACTGAAGGTTCGGTTTCTCGCTCGAGCAAGTCAAACAGCGCGAGCATAGCGTCGCGCACGGCTTCTGAACGCGGCGGCACATGCCGGGAAGTGCGGATGAATACGGTGTCGTTTCGATAGCCGGCGAGAGCTTGCGAGGAATGATCCCGGCTGCAACGCAGGGCTGGAACAGCTCCCGATACCAATGGCGGTGAGCGCCAACCCCGCGAGCTACACGGGGCATTACCTGCGTCGCGCGCTGGCGGCCCCGGGCCGCCCCGGCCCGTGCCGCCGCAGCCTGATCCGCTACTGCCAAAGGTCTACCGCAGAGGCGCTTAAGGCGCAGAGGGCCCGCAGAGGGAAATCCGGGAGCATACAATCCGCCTCGATCGCAAGTATCGTCATCCCTGCGGAAGCAGGGATGCAGAGTTGGTATCGAACCTCGATTTCCCGCTTTCGCGGGAATGCCTCGGCTCCGTCATCCCTACTAAATCGTAGCGCGCGGCAGTCACGCGGGTGTTGAAGCGGATGCGCGCCTCAGGTCGAAGCGGTGGTCGACGTGGTTGAGATAGCGCAGGATCTCCGGCGGACCGGGATACCGCTCCGACCACTCCCACTCCGGCAAAATGAGTAGCAGGGTAGAAGTTCCACAAGGGAACTGCCGTCAGGTCGACTGCCCCGCTGATGTCCTCTCGGTCTTCGCCCAGTCCATCGTCGATCTCGTAATCGTTCTCCCTGGCACTGCGCGGCTGGAGCACTCGCGGCGGTTGCGCCCGACGCAACGAGCGGAGGCCCTTCCAGAATAGCGCAAGCCTCGGCCTTCCAACCCTCCTGACTGGCACTGGTCTTGCACTCGCGGTCAAGCGGTTCTGATTTTGGAGGCTCAAGGTGACGATCGCGCAGCACACCATGATTCCTGCCGTTCGTGACCTGTCCGCAACCGTTCGTCGGCCGGCTTGCAGAGGGCTAAAGCGCAGACAGCGCAGCGCGCGACGATTTCCCGCCGTTCGTGATTTGTGCGGACCCGTTCATCGGCGGTTTTTGCAACCAGCTGGTTCTCGAACTTAGACTGCGCAAAGCAATCTGGACCTACGGGGCGATGTCATGAGAGTTGTCAAAGGTTTCACATTGATCGAACTGCCGATCGCAATCGCGGTCATTGCGATCCTCGCATCGATCGCCGTACCGGCTTATCAAGGCTACGTGCTGCGCGCCAAGAAGGGCGGCCAATGCTAGTCCGTTCCCCTCGACAAGCCGGCTTCTCCCTCATCGAGCTGTGCGTCGGGTTCACAGTGCTCGGGCTCATGATCAGCTTAGCGGTCCCCACGATGACGGCGTGGATGCGCAACGCGCAGATGCGCACGACGGCCGACTCGATTCAGAACGGTCTGCAGCTCGCGCGCTCGGAAGCAGTACGCCGAAACGCATTCGTGACCTATACCCAGAGCGGCGCCGTCTTTTCGGACGGTCACAACCGACGACACGACCATCCAGTCCGGCGCGGGAGAAGCGTCCGGCACCGCTTCCGTGAACGCGTCACAGAGCATAGTCGTCTTCTCTGGCCTGGGTTGGGTCGCGCCCCCAGCGGAGATCACGTTCGATGTCGCCAATCCGGCGGGCGGAGCCTGCGCCGCCTCGGGTGGCGTCATGCGCTGCCTGCGGCTGAGCGTGTCGGCCGGAGGTCAAATTCGCATGTGCGACCCGGCAGCGGCAGGCGGCACGGCCGCAGCATGTTCGTGAGGCCCCTCATGACGATGCACTCTCCAACGCGGTCTTCCGGCGGCTTCATGCTGCTCGAGGCCTTGGTCGGGCTGTTGATCTTCTCGATCGGGATCCTCGCGCTCGTCGCCATGCAAGCCGAGTCGATCCGCAACGCGACCGAGGCGAAGTACCGCAACGACGCCGCCTATCTGGCCA
>CAWHCG010000049.1:0-170890 GCA_963827575.1 uncultured beta proteobacterium | reverse complement strand
GCGTCGGTGTGAACTTCGTAGAATTGGCCGGTTTGGAATTCGTGGCGGAAATGGGGGTGCACGAGTAGCGGCGACGGGAGAGCATTGAAGCGGGAATCAGGACTCGATCTGGTCTTTCATGCGGTAGCTTTTGCCCTCGATGAGGACGGTCTCGGCGTGATGGAGCAGGCGGTCGAGCAGCGCCGAGGTGAGCGTGCTGTCGTTGTTGAAGATCTCGGGCCAGTGCTTGTAGACGCGGTTGGTGGTGATGACGATGGCGCCGCGCTCGTAGCGTTGGCTGATGATCTGGAAGAGCAGATCGGCGCCGAACTTGTCGATGGGCAGATAGCCGAGTTCGTCGATGACGAGGATGCGCGGCTTGAGGTACTTGGCCATTTCGCGTTTGAGGCCGCCGTTGGCCTGCGCGGCGGCGAGCGTGTTGATGATATCGATGGCGGTGGTGAACAGCACCGAGTAGCCGCGCAGACAGGCGGCGTGGCCCAGCGCGATGATCGAAGTGGCTCTTGCCCAGACCGACGCCGGCGATGAAGATCACGTTGGCGTGCTCGTCGATGAAGCGCGAGGCGGAACAGGTTCTGGATCTGCGGCCGGTTGATCTTCTTGGGCCAGTTCCAGTCGAATTGATCGAGGGTCTTGAGCACGGGGAAGCGGGCGAGCTTGACGCGCCGCTCGATGCTGCGGTCCTCGCGCCGATGGGCCTCGCCCTCGACCAGCCGGGCGAGATAGTCGACGTGGGACCACTGCTTTGGCGGCGGCCTGTTGCGGCGAGCGGCTCGTAGTGCTCGCGCATGTAGGGCAGCTGAGCTCGCCAATTGCGTGCAGCGGATCGGCTGTGGGCGCGCACGGCGTGCGGCTTTAGGGTCAGCTTTCATCGTCATTCGCGCTCGTAGAGTGAGAGATCCGGCGCGGCGATCTCGATCTCGAGCAGATCCTGGCGGCGGGTCAGATGCAGGGCGCCTGCGGTCGGGGCGGCTCGCGGGCTCGCATCTCCAGGATGTTGGCGATGTACTCGCAGCTGAAGGCGTGGAAGGCGAGCGCCGTCCTCGATCGCGCGGGCGACGGCCTCGGCGCCGTAGATCTCGCTCAAGGCGACGATCTTGCGCAGGTGATGGCGGGCATTGGCGCGGCGTTGCTCGAGCCCCTCGTAGTAGGCCTGCGCCTTGGGGGACAGGCTCAGGAAGCGCATCAGCAGGCGCTGCTCGCGGGCGTTGCGCGCGCTGCGCGAGCAGCGCCTTCGGATGGTCGGGGTCTTCGATGTCCTGGTGCCGATCGTAGCTGCGCACGTGCCGGGCGATGAGTTGGTCCTGGTGGTAGATGCAGACGCGCTCCGGGTAGGCCTTGAGCGTCACGCGCGCGCCGGCGTAGCTGGGCGGGCACCGAGTAGTGGTTGGTGTCCAGCGTGACGCGGAACTGCTTGGAGGCGCGCGCGCTGTGCGATGCGGCCGATGTCGTAGGGCATCGGGTTGAGCGGCCGCAGATGGGGCTGCTCTTCCTGGAACAGATCGATCGGCCGGCGGTGCGTCTCGCCGTGAATGCGCACGTTGGCCACCGTGTCGAGCCACAGCTTGGCGGCCGGGTTGATGGCGCTGAACTCGGAGCAGCTCGAGGCCGGTGAGGAAGTTCTTCTTGACGTAGCCCACGCGCGTTCTCCACGCGCCCCTTCTCGTTGCCGCGCCCGAGCGTTGCAGGCGGCGATCTCGAAGCCCCAGTGCCGGGAGAAATCGAGGTAGCGGGCGTTGAACACCGGCGCCTCGCCGGCCAGGCGCTGCAGCACGGCCGACTTCAGGTTGTCGACCATGATGCGGGCCGGACACGCCGTGAATGGCGGCAAACGCGTGCTCGTGGCAGGCGAGGAAGTGCTCCATCGTCTGCGAGACGGTGAACTCGCACATACATGCAGCCGGCTGTAGCACAGCACCATGCACGAAGAAGCTCAAGCGCCGGCGGGTCGAGCCCACGGCGATCGAGCCGTATTCGCCCCAGTCGACCTGGGCGCATTCGCCGGGGGCAAAGGCAGCTTCAGGAACGCCTCGCGGCGCGCGCGGGCGCACCTTGGCGCACGTAGTCCTTGACGATCGTGATGCCGCCCGTCGAAGCCGGCCTCGCGCAGGCGCTGGAAGATCTGCTGCGCGCTGTAGGGATGGCTCTCCAGCAAGCGCACCACCTGCGCCCTTGAACGGATCGAGCCGGCTCGCCCGCGGCGCCGACTGCTCGCGCTCGGTACTGCGCGCGCTTCACCCACTTGGCCACCGTCTGCGGATGCAGTCCCAGCGCGCGCGCGGTCTGCGCGACCGTCAGCCGCTGGCGATCATGGTGATCGCGGATCTTGCAGAAGGTCTCGTAGTCGATCATGGCGGCGCCTTGCCCAAGCAGTGCGCGCAGCCGAGCGAGCGCGCTGCGCTGTCCATCGTGCTCGCGCGAGGTCGTGCGATCGTGCGCGGCAGCGCATCCAGGGCGAGCACCTGGTAGAGCGGGCGCTCGATAGGCGATGAGCCCCAGCGCGCATCAGATCGGCGCGCGCCTGACGCCAGCCGCGCAGGCGCCATCGACAAGCGCTTGCGCGAGCGAGGCCTCCGCGTAGTAGCTCAGCCCCTGGGCGTCGGCCACCGTGACCAGAAACAGGTACAGCGCCGCCGCCGGCGCATCACAGCGCTCGATATGCCGCTCACGCACCAGGCGCTGATCGACCCAGCTGAACTGCGCCGGAATCTGGCGCACCCGCTCGGCGACACAGCACCCGTTTGATCGTCATCGACCGCTCGCTCCCGCCAAGATGTCGTGCCCCAGTTGTAGCAGCCGCCGGGAGGCTCCTGGCGATGTCCTCTTGTAACGCACTGTCGGTGAAGTGGGCGATTAACCCAATCAAAACCGCCGGTTGGGCAGCCAAGACATCTTGTAACGCAGCCCGCCGCTGAAGAAGTCTGATTCGCATGGTGTTTCAATGCCTTGCGCGAGGAGTCCTCTTGTAACGCAGGCGGCGGCTTGGGCCGGCTGGACGGCGCCAGTACCCCGGATGCGCGGCGCGCCATGCCTGCACCCGCGCCACGTTGCTCCGGCCCTCGGAAGTAGTCGCGGTTCTGCGCGTTTGGCGAGCCAGCGGCGCTGACTCGCCGCCTTGCTCGCCTTGCGGCACGCGGGCTTCGAGCAGTACCGCTGATGCCGAAGGTTGCGCGCATCGGCGTCGAAACAACTCCCCACAGCACAAGCACTTGCGTCGTCTCGCGCGCTTCATCGCTCCGCCTCCCCTTCGGGCGGATCATGTCGCGCAACACGCTCCCTCAACCGGCGCTATGCGTGTGCCGGAAGAAAACAGACAACCGCTCGAACAAGACGCTTTAGATAAGACGCGTCGAAGAAGATCGACGAAGAACACCCATGACGTTCATCCCGACCAATTCACACGACTATCGGAACGACGGTGACAGCAGCGGAGCAGCAGGCCCGGTCACTTGGCTGAGGCCGACCTGTTTCATGTATGTGGCGAGGTCCCAATAGTCCGAGCACCGACTGATCTTTGCATCGCGAAACTCAACGATCGACGCACCACGAACCTCAAATGGCATGTTCGTCGCCGGTAAGCCCGGGAGGTCCTTTGTTTGCTTACCGCGCATCACCCACTCCAAGGCTCCCCACTTGCCGTCGCTCGCGACGCTCCGGGACTTGACCTCGAAGCTAATGCCAGGGAAGGCTTCAAAGACACCCGTGGCGAAGTTGCGGAGGGCATCTTTGCCCTGGTTGACTGCCCCGAACGTGACGTCTTCGTAAAAGACGTCGTCCGTAAAAAGCACCAGAAGGTTGTCGGCGTCGCTCGATGACCAGGCAACCCCATATTGATCGAGCACGTGCCCGAGCGCCGCAGTGTCCACGGATTCGCCTGCCCTGCTCGTCGTTACACCGCCGCACAACAACACGATTAAGGCTGCTAGGACCAGCACCTCTGACGCATCGTCTCCTCCTCTCGATCGCTGCCGAAACCGGCCGCGACACATGCCTTACAAAGGCTCGTTTCTCCCTCTGGCCAGTGGCCCAATCTCCGTAAGTTCGGCAACGTATCGCCCCCTCCCCTCGCCCTCCCCCGCGCGCGGGGAGGGTTGGGGTGGGGGATACGTGCGTGCAATTGTGGAACAGGCCACTAAGTTTGAACTAGCGGACAGCGGTGTCGGTTCAATTGCTTGGTGTCGGTATACCCCGCGTGTCCGGCCGGTAATGCTACTCCAAACCTGCGGAGGTCACATCCATGACAGCCCTGCTGCCCCGCGAGATGCCGCCTTCGCGACGCCCTCTCCCCCTAGCCTGTTGATGTCCGCTTTCCCTTGGTTTTACGACCGCTATCGAGCGGTGGCTGTGACGGCTTAGGGTTGTCTCCAGCCTGTCGCTGCGCTCCAAAGCAGACGCTCACCGGAATGTCCGCTCATAAGGATCTTCACTGACCGCAATCGGGCCAAAAGCTGCCGACCAAGAATCCTCATCCAAAGCGGCCGCCGTGACGAGCGAATCCATGTCGCATCTCATGCCGTGATCGGGCGCCACCAAAAAAACCCGTCACACTTGTTACTCCCCGTTCGCCGTCGCCGAAGCTAAGCTGTGCGTGGTCGACAACACTGTCGTTTCGGACAACCAGTTAAGGAGAATGGCAAATGGCGGATATTCTGCACAGAGTCGGAATCAAATCGTCCCTGGATGAAGTCTATAAGGCATTGACCACGCGCGAAGGACTGGCCGCCTGGTGGACGAGCAACACGCAAGGGAACAGCAAGGTCGGCGGAACGCTCAAGTTCCGCTTTAGCGCCGGCGGCTCCGAGATCGGCGGCTTCGACATGAAGGTTCTTGAGCTTCAGCCCGCCAAGCGGGTGCTATGGCAAGTGGTCGAGGGGCCCCAAGAATGGATCGGCACAAAGATAAGTTTTGATCTCAAACAAGCAGGCGACCATGCCATCGTCCTGTTCAAACACCAGGATTGGAAGGAGCCGGTCGAATTCATGCACCATTGCAGTACCAAGTGGGCGATTTATCTGATGAGCTTGAAGTCGCTTGTGGAAACCCGTAAAGGTAGCCCCAACCCGAACGACACCCATATTAGCGGCGACGGGCCCGACTGAGCAACGAGACGGGCGTCTAGTGGCGCCGTCACGACGAATCGAGTTCTAGCGGCGTCTCGCTGAATGGCCGCTTTCGCCTGTATTCGATAGTCCGCGAAGGTCCGCTTCTCTAGAGCACGACGAGCGGCTCAGGGTCGAAACCGGGTATTCGCCAATGACGCCTATCGGCCAGAAAGCCGCCGTTCGCTCTTAAGCCGCGAAGCGATCGCTCAGGACGCGACCACTGTGGCGCCGACGGCGACTACCTCCAATCTCAACTTCGCATGAAAGCCGAACCCCAAAGGTTGAGCGTGCGCTCTTCATGCTTCCATAGCCGTTTCGTAATGTCGTCTGGCATGACCTCGAGCTCGGCGGAGACCTCGATCAAGTAGCCCTGCGGGTCCTCGATCATGAAGAAAAGGTTGTTGCCCGGCCCGTGCCGTCCCGGGCCCCACCACAGCTTGATGCTCAGCGTTGACAGATGGTCGGCCCAGTCCCGAATGTCGTTCCAGCAAGTGGTTTCGTAGGCATGGTGATCGGGCCGCGTCTGCGGACAGCGGAACACCCCGAAGCTGTGATGCTCCGGGTCCGAGCGAAAGAAGCCAACGGTGCGTTCGCCGTCGTCGTCGAGCACGTAGTCCGACACGAGGAAGCCCAGATCCTCCTCGTAGAAGCGAAGCATCGGAGGCAGATCGCTGGATGCGACCACCACATGCTGCAGGCGGCCCGGGAGCTTGGCGGCAGGCGAATCCGTCGAAGACGAGGTCCCGACAAGCTCGGTGCGTGGGAGTCCAAACACCGCCAAGCGGCCGTCGGGATCCCGTACAGCGAAGGCTCCATTCGCAAAGACCTGGGTCGGGCTGGCGACCGGCTGGATGCCTCGAGCGACCACATGCTGCCGGAACACCTCGAGCTGCGCCTGCGTTTGGACTCTGAACGCCATGAAGGGCTGTCCGCGCGGCTTGCCTTCACCGATGACCAGCCTTCGTCCTGGAGCCTGCATCAGGAAAGCGCCATCCTCAAGCCTGAGGGGACTCATTCCGAGCGCAGCTTGGTAGAAGGCGACCAGTGGCTCCAGGCGGTCAGTGTCGATGCGCAAGTGGTCCAGCTGCGCGGGCCATAACGGGCTTCGTGCGATCATTCCTCGTTTCTCCACAACCTGTCGGCTAGCGGGAGCGCGCCGCGCCGAACTGATCCGGAACAAGTTGAGCCTCCTGAGCTGCCATCGCTACCGGCGGAAGAAACGCGGAGACTACCATTAGAACTCCGTGGGAAGGTACCATGCGCGCCGGGAGAGACATGATCGAAGAGGCTCCAGCCCTGGAGGGAACCCAGAAGATGTCGAAAGTCGCCATGACGAAGAGCGACAAGCTCGTTGTGTTCGCATCCTCTCTGGGCACTGTGTTCGAGTGGTACGACTTCCTGCTTGTTGGCGCTTTGGCCGCGGAGATCAGCAAACATTTCTTCTCGGGTGTCAATCCCGCGGCGGCGTTCATCTTTACCTTGCTCGGTTTTGCTGCAGGCTTCGCTGTCCGACCGCTCGGTGCCGTCGTTTTCGGGCGCCTCGGCGATCTGGTCGGTCGCAAGCACACCTTCGTGATCACCATCGTGCTGATGGGCTTCGCGACATTCGCAATCGGCCTGCTACCGGGTTTTGCCTCCATCGGCATCGCATCGCCTGTCGTGTTCGTGGCCTTGCGCATGCTGCAAGGGCTCGCGATCGGTGGTGAATATGGCGGAGCGGTGACCTATGTCGCCGAGCATGCGCCGCATGGGCATCGCGGCTCATGGACTTCCTGGATTCAGACCACCGGGTCTGTGGCGCTTCTGATGTCGCTGGGCGTTGTTCTATTTGTGCGCTACGCGCTGGGTGAAGCCGCGTTCACCGAGTGGGGTTGGCGCATTCCGTTTTTGCTTTCCATCCTGCTGCTGCTGATTTCCGTATGGATCCGCCTCAAGTTGAACGAGTCCCCAGCCTTCATCCGCATGAAAGCCGAGGGTCGGACATCCAGAGCCCCGCTTTCCGAAGCGTTCGGCCAGTGGCGCAATTTGAAATTGATCCTGATCGCGTTCTTCGGTCTGGCGATGGGTCAGGCCGTGATCTGGTACACCGGCCAGTTCTACTCCTTGTTCTTTCTGACGCAGATCCTCAAGGCGGATAGCGTGACGGCCAATTGGCTGATCATCATCGCCACCCTGTTGACGGCACCCTTGTACTACGTCTTCGGCACGCTCTCCGATCGGATCGGCCGCAAGCCGATTTTCCTCACCGGCGTGTTGCTCGGCATCGTGGTCTTTTTCCCTCTGTACAAGGCGCTCACCCACTACGTCAACCCTGCTCTCGAGCGTGCTCAGCAGAACTCGCCAGTCACGGTGGTCGCGGATCCTCAAGAGTGCTCGTTCCAATTCAATCCGGTGGGAACGGCGACGTTTCATACGTCGTGCGACATCGCCAAGAGCAGTTTGTCGAAGGCGGGTGTGAACTACCGGAACAGCGTCGCGCCCGCCGGCACGGCAGCGCAGATCAAGATCGGCTCGAGTGTTATTACAGCCTACGACGCGAGCGGGCAGGATGCCAAGAGCAAAGCGGCGGAATTCCATACCGCGCTCGCGGCCGCGCTCAAGCAGGCGGGGTACTCTCCCAAAGCGGATCCGGGAGAAATGAACCGGCCGATGGCCGTTCTCATCTTGATGCTGCTGATGTCGTGCGGGACTTTGACCTACGGACCGCTGGCCGCAATGCTCGTAGAGATGTTTCCCACGCGCATCCGTTATACGTCGTTGTCCGTTCCCTATCATGTCGGCGTCGGCTGGTTCGGCGGGTTTCTGCCCGCGACCGCATTCGCGATGATCGCGGCGAGCGGCAACATCTATGCAGGACTGTGGTATCCGGTTATCACTGCGTCAATTGCATGTGTTGTCAGCCTGGTGTTCGTGAGGGAGACGAAGGATGTCGATATTCGTGCGATGGACTGAAGGTGCGCTCAGGTCTCAGTCTTGTGTCCCGTGCAGTGGTGAACTATCCGGGCTAGTCGGGAGGTGCACCATTGATCGCCTTGACCAATTCGCTGCGCAGGGTGTCCTCGTCGATGACCGGCTCGAGATGCGCGCCGTTGGCGGAGAAATGCTCGGGCGCGAGTAGGTACAGCGCGGCCGTGTCATCCCAGAGACGCGTGCCGAGCCACTCCGAATCGGCGTTGAGCGCGGCGCGCAGCACACCGGGCATGCCTGCGCCGGCGAGCTGATCGACCATCTCTGGCGTGGGCGGGTAGGACGTGCCGGCAGGCAAATCGATCCACACCACATTGCGGAGCATGCGCAAGAACCGATCCGCCTTGTCGCATGCAGGCTGGTCATAGAGGCAGTTGAAGTTGTCCGGGTTGTTTTCGGCCAGCGGTCGCCCCGAGGCCACGACGCGGCGGATCAAAGGCCGAAGCATCGGCGCGTACCGAACGAAGGACGACCATGGGCCGAGCACCAGAAAATCGACCCGATGGCAGCCTTTCAATGCAGCCACGAGCGCAAGGCTCAGCTTTCTGGGGCTCGCAGCGAGAGGAACGGATTCGGTGAGAAACCCGTTGATGCGTTCCGCGACTGTGCGCACCGCGGGCAACCAGTCATAGTCGGGCGGTGCCGCTGCTGCCAGCCCGGGAATGACAGGCGCCGATGACTGACCGCTCGCAAGGAAGAGCGCGATAGCGGTGCTGCCCCGCGAGACGGAGGCAATTCCCTCCGTCACTACCACAGCACGCAAGTCACGATGCGGAAACAGCACGGCAAAGGCCCGAAAGTCGTCGGTTGCCACATCCGTATCGACGACCAGGCAGGCTTGCCCCGCACGCCTCTGGTCGTTGTCTCCTGCCCGGGCGCCCTCGGTGCACAAACCCGCGAGCCCGATCAGCACTCCAGCAACCGCGAGACAGCGCACCATGCTGTTCATCCCTGCGAAAAGCTTTGATCTCACTTGTGTGCTCCCGGTGAAGATCGTCGAGCGACCGGCACATCGTCAATGAGGTTCAGGAACCGTCTCTCGCTGCGCCTCCGTGTGCACGCCCCGGCCGTCACTTTGTCGTCCGGGTGGTGATTATGCCCGACTCCTGCAAGTGTCGTCCGGACGGCACTTTTGCCCGACTTGACGGGGTTGAGCTGGCCCTGGCCCACTACGGCTGTGCGGCTAGCTAGCCCTCGGCTAGCCCTCGGCTAGCCCGGACATTTCATCAGGGCGCGAGACTGCCGCGGAGGCTTGGGAGAGACACATCGGGCTCGAACAGGGGCGTGGTCTGGTGAAATATCCGGGCTAGACACTTGAGGGATTGCGGCCGCAATATCCACCGGGGAGAAGGAGGCGCATGAGCGCTCTGCATTGGTGTCGGCGATGAGCGATACTGGAGGGTGCGCTCGGCGCGGCGCCAAGCCCCGATCAGTAATGATTCGGTAACGATTTGGTTGCACGCTTATGAGTCAATCGCAGCAAGTGTTGGGGACCGTGGCAGAGCGGAGCCTTCTCTGCCTGGGAACGGGAAGATCTTCTTTCGAGGCTCGGGATGATCACATGCGCAAAGGGATTGCACTGGAGTCCACAGTATTCATCGTCGACGACGGGGAAGGGCAAGGAGAGTTTGGTGCAGCGGCGCACATTCTGAGGGCCGCGGGCTTCGCGGTGCAACTGCTGTCCTCGCCAGGCCTGGCGGCACAGCGAAGCTCGAGCTGCCGCTCGGCTTGCGTGCTGCTGGACCTGCACGGGCGCGGCTTCGATCCCCTGCAGGTTCCGGGGGCGCTGGTCAAAGCCGGCTGGACCGCGCCGGTGGTATTCCTGACGGATCGCATGGACATCCGCGGCAGCGTGCTGGCGATGAAGTCGGGAGCCATGGACGTACTGGTCAAGCCCATCAACCAGGCTGAGCTTCTCAGCGCGATCCGGGGCGCCATGGCACAAGACCTGGCGGCGCGCCTGGCGGGCGCCCTGCGCAGCGAGAAGAGTCAACGCTTCTCGCTGCTGACGCCCCGGGAGCATGAAGTATGCGGGTGGGTATCCGCCGGTCTCCTGAACAAGCAGATCGCGGCGCGCCTGGGAATAGCGGAGAAGACCGTCAAGATCCACCGCGGTCAGGCGATGCGCAAGCTGGGGGTCCGCTCGGTGCCCGACCTGGTGCGGATCGTGGACGGGGTGCATCCCGTGCACGCGGACACCCGTGCCTCCTACCAGGCGCCGGCTCAATGGCCCCCGTCGATCAGCGCAGTATCGTCCATGCGTTCTGGTGAGACCGTGCGCAGATCTCAGATTCGGGAGCGGGTTGCGTGACGCGCCTGCGAGGCGACCGGTGCCCGGGGCTGTAAACATCAGGTGAAGGCTCCCGCAACCGGCCATCCACTGCGACGCGACGAGTGCGCGGCCTGCCAGTCCGGGTAGCCGCAGGGGCCGGGCACGTCATGCGGGCTGGGATGAATGACACAGAATGCCTTCGTGATCTCAGCCTGCGGTGTGCGCAGTCCCCGGATCATCTACGGGACGGCCTGGAAGAAAGCGCGCACCGCGGAGCTTGTGCGAAAAGCCATCGAGCATGGATTCCGGGGCATCGATACCGCGTGCCAGCCCAAGCACTACCATGAAGCCGGAGTGGGTGCAGGTGTGGCCGCGTGCCTGACCGAAGGGCTGAGCCGCGCCGATCTGTACCTGCAGACCAAGTTCACGCCGCTGTCGGGGCACGACCCGAACCAGATTCCCTATGATCCGAAAGCGCGCCCCGCAGAGCAGGTCGCGCAATCGTTCGAGTCATCTCTGCACAATCTGCAGACGAGCTACCTGGATTGCCTGGTGCTGCATTCGCCCGTGCACGATGCGGGTCAAGCGGCTGATGTATGGCAAGCAATGGAAGCGATCTGCAACGCCGGGGGTGCCAAGCAGCTGGGCATCAGCAATTGCTACAGCCTGGAATACCTGGAGAAGCTGTATCACGCCACAAGAGTCAAGCCGGCCGTAGTCCAGAACCGCTTCCATGCCCAGACCCACTACGACCGCGAGATCCGCGCGTTCTGCAGGCGACACCAGATCATCTACCAGAGCTTCTGGACGCTCACCGCCAACCCGCATGTCCTTGTCCATGGCACAGTCGAGGCCTTGGCGGCGAAATACGGGCGCACGCCTGCGCAGACGCTGTTCCGCTATCTGACCCAGGAGGGCATCGTCCCGCTGACCGGGACGACATCGGAGACGCATATGCGCGAAGACCTGGAGATTCTTGCGTTCGAATTGACGGAGGCAGAGTGCGAGGCGCTGCGTACTCTATTCTGATCGAGGGGGACGGTCGGGTTTCACGCGTCGCGGATTGATGTCAGGCCCTCTCCCGCAAGGGGAGAGGGGTTGGTTGCGCTTCGCGTCACCCCCCAGGAGATTCACGGCTTTTCCGAGCCCGTGAATAGCGCGTTCTCGGATGGGTCCGGCGTGGGGGGTGGGGGCGCGCTGCGCCGCCCGCGCACCCACAATTCGCGGAACGCTTGATACCCCAAGGTCGGCCGGTCCGAGCGGTAGTTGTCTTCCAGGTCCACGATCACGCAGCGGTCGGTGCCGCCGAAGCGCGCACCGCGCAGGCCTCGGCCGATCATCTGCTCGTACAGGACCTGACTCACCGTGGGGCGCGCCATCACCACGTGGGTGACGCGCGGGGCGTCGAACCCGGTAGTCAGCACCTCGCAGTTGCACAGCGCCTTGACGGCGCCGGATTTGAAGTCCGCGATCACCTTGCGACGGGTGACGTCGCGGGTGGTCCCGCTCACGAACGCCGCGGGGATGCGGCGGCTGCGCAGCAGGAAGGCCATGCATTCGGCATCCAGCACGCTGGGGCCGAAGTACAGCACCTGTGCGTGCGGATCCGTGCAGATGTCCAGCATCCGCTGCAGCACCGTGAGGCGCCGGTCTGGATTGTCGGCGCGGATCTTCAGCGCATAGTCGATGCGCTCGATGTCGTCCTCGTTCAGGTGCTCGCTATCCTCCAGCACCGGGGCTTTCAGATAGGTGCGGGTCTTGACGATCTCCCACACCGGCCGCGCCAGGAAGCCGCCAGCCTCCAGGGCCGCGCGTGGATTGTCTCCCAGCGTCGCCGAGGGCTCGATGATCGCCTTGAACAGGCGGCGCAGCTCGCGTGTCCCGGCGTCGGGGTCGCGCTGGTCGTACTCCTCCCGAAACGGGGTGGCGGTCAGGCCGATCACGCCGGTTGCGGGGTTCACCGCGGTGAACGAGTCGATGATGGCGCGGTAGGACGGCGCCGCAGCGCGATGCGCCTCGTCCACCAGCAGCAGCACGACGCTGCGCTGGATCTCCTCCAGCACGGCGCGGCCGTCGCGCAGGCGGCCGGACAGCAGATTGACGATGCGTTGCGGCGTGGACACCAGGACCGCCGGTTGCCTGCTCACGGCGGCCAGTGTCTCGCGGTGGGCGACCAGGTCCTGGGTGAAGCGGCCCCAGAAGCGGAACAGCAGCAGCGGGCACACGGCGTTGGATGCCTGCCACACCTCGCGGAAGCACAGATAGGCCTGCTCGCACAGCTCCTCGGTATGGGCGAGCCAGAGCACGCAGCTGGCGGGCGCAGCCTCGCGCCAGCGCGCGGTCAGCAGGTCGCGGATGGTATCGACCGCCATGCGTGTCTTGCCGCCGCCGGTGGGCAGCGTGACGATGGCGCGCCCGCCGGGCTCGCTCAGCACCCTGGCCATCTTGCGCTGCACCTCGAGCTGGAAGGATTCCAGCGGCTTCAGGTCGACGCGTCCCTCGAGGTACTCGAAATCGACCGGCGTGTCCTCCGCGGGGATGCCGGTGAGCTCGGAGGGAAATTGGACGTCCCGGACGAATTCCAGCGCTGCCCCCTTGCCTGGATGCCAGCGATTGGGGAACGATACGTCGGTGCGCTTGGCGACCAGCGAGCGGATGCCGCGATGGCGAAACAGGTCCACGCCGTGCGCAATGACGAGCGCCGCCGCCAGCTCGCGCTTGGTGCCGCGTCGATCCTCGCCGGTGAGCTTCATGCGCGCACGCCGCAGGGTGTAGACCAGATCGCCCAGCAGGGCTTCCAGCTCGGCGTGGGACAGCAGCTCGGCGAGCCGCTCCGCGCCATTGGCTTCCCAGTCTGTGGAGAACAGCCCGGCGAGCGTCCCCGGCTCCTCGGGAGGCAAGGGCCGGCGCACAATGCGCGCGCGAAAGCCGCCGGTGCCCCTGAGAGGCTCGAGCAGCCGCTCCCGGAGGAGCTGCTGCCGCAGACTCTCGTAGGCCTCGTCTTCCAGCCCCCACAGGTCCTTGATATCGTCCCTGCGCAGCTCGCCGCGCGCGAAGATCACTTGCACTACATCCTGCTTGAGGGTGAGTTCCCCTGGACGGGGCGGCTCCCTGTGGCGCATTGCTGGTGGCTGCAAGTCAAATGGCGGGTGGGGGCGGCCGGGCGGCGGCAGACGGCCAATAGGATACCCCCGCGCACGCCCCTGTGGCGACGGCGCCGGATCGAATCACCGGGCAAAATGCGGAACTGGCGGTTGCGCTGTCGCACCGGTGCAAGCAAGATTCGGCTTTTGCCCGCCGCCGCCCCAGGTCCTCCCAATGTTTGCCGCCCTGCCCCCCTTCACCCGCACCCTGATCATCATCAACGCAGTGGTGTTCGTTTCCCAGTTCGCGCTCGGCCCCGTTCTGATCGAGAACTTTGCCCTGTGGCCACCCAGCCCTGCCGGCGAGTTCGGCCTCCCCGGCGTGGGCCGCTTCCAGGTGTGGCAGCTGGTGACCTACGCATTCCTACACGGCAGCCTCATGCACCTGCTGTTCAACATGCTGGCGCTGTACATGTTCGGCAGCGAGATCGAGCGCGTCTGGGGTCAGCGCCGCTACACGATCTACTACTTCACCTGCGTCGTGGGCGCAGCGCTGGCGCAGCTCACGGTGGTATCGCTGCAGGGCGGGCTGCCGTACCCCACGGTCGGCGCCTCGGGCGGGGTGTTCGGGTTGCTGCTCGCCTTCGGCATGATGTTCCCGCGCCGCATGATCCTGCTGATCTTTCCGCCGATCCCGATGCCGGCGTGGCTGTTCGTGACGCTGTATGGAATCATCGAGCTGGTGCTCGGTGTTACCGGTTCGCAAGCCGGCGTCGCGCATTTCGCGCACCTGGGCGGGATGGTGGCGGGCTTTGCTTTGACCCAGTACTGGCGGCACAGCCGCCGGCGGTGGTGAGGCTGGTGCCTGAAGCCCTGGACCCCGCTCGGGGGGACGCAAGGGACGCCAACGATACAGCTGCCGAATAGGCAACCGAACGGCGCGGGCAGGTGCTCATCGCGCTGGGCAGTCGCAGTGAGCTGGCCTGTCCTGTGCTTGTTTGCGGCGCGACCCCGCTGCATCGAAAAACCGCACTGCCCATGTCGCACCTCAAGCCTGTCACGCTGCTCCTCGTCCTCGCCAACGTCTTCGTGTTCTATCTTCAGCAGGGTTCCAGCGACCAACTGGTTCTCACGTTGGGGCTGTGGCCGTTCGAAAGCGGCCACTTCAAGCCGGCGCAGCTGCTGACCTACAGTTTCTTGCACGCGAGCCTGACGCACCTTGCGGTCAACATGCTCGCGATCCTGATGTTCGGCAGCGAGGTCGAGCACGAGCTGGGCCCCTGGCGCTTCGTGGCGTATTACCTGGGCTGCGTCGTCGCGGCCGCGCTGGTTCAGCTCACCGTCGCCATCGTCATCGGCACGCCCGAGCGTCCCACGCTGGGCGCCTCGGGCGGGGTGTTCGGGTTGCTGATCGCCTTCGGCATGCTGTTCCCGCGCCAGAAGCTGGTGCCGCTGATTCTCCCGATTCCGGTGCCGGCGTGGCTGTTCGTGGGCTTCTACGGCCTGCTCGAGCTGGGGCTGGGCATCGTGGAAACGCAGGACGGCGTCGCCCACTTCGCCCATCTCGGCGGGATGCTCGGCGGATGGCTGTTGATGCGCTACTGGCTCCCCAGGCGAAGCGCTGCGGGCTAGCTAGCCCGAAATCGGCGAGCTCTCGATCCGCGCCATGTCGGCGCGTCGCAACGTGGCAGCTCTGAGCGGGCTGCTCCACCCGGACGGTCTTGCTGCAGCACACGGGAATGTCCAGGAACCGTCAGCCGCAGGAAAAATGTTTGTCTAATCGCGCGCGGCATCAAACTCAATGGATCGCTTCTTGCGCCTGCGGAGGCAGCGTGATTGACAGCTCTTCACCGATCCGTGATCTCCGCTCATCCGATGCAGCGCAGAGAGCGCGCCCGCGCTCCGGATGCACTGCGCCAGCTGCTCGCTCTTGCTCTGACGTTGGGCCTGTATGCCTATGCAGGTGTGACGCAGGAAATGGACGCGGTGGCGACCGAGCCCGCGTGGGAGGCAGGCGCGCAGGCGCCTGCAGCTGAGCAGCCCGCCCCTGCGGAAGCAGCACCCGAGCCGCAGCCGCCACCGGCTCTGCGCATCGTCGCCGTGGGCGACATCATGCTGGATGCCAGCGCCCGCCCGATCATGGATGAGCGCGGCTACGACTATGCATTCGCATCGATGCGCCCGCTGTTCGATGGCGCGCATCTGGCATTCGCCAACCTGGAGGGTCCGCTTACCGAGCGCGGCACCGCCGAGTCCGACAAGAGCTATCTGTTCCGATCTCCTGCGCAGCCGGTGAGCCGGGCGCTGGCCCAGGCGGGATTCAAGGTGGTCTCGCTCGCCAACAACCATGCGCTCGACTACGGCGCGGAGGGGCTGACGGACAGCATGGACGCGCTGGAGGCCGCCGGCATCGCCCATGTCGGCGCGGGACGCGATCTCGCGCAGGCGCGCCGCCCCGTGATCCTCGAAGCGGCTGGCCGGCGCGTGGCCTTCCTGGCCTATTCCATGACGCTGCCGGAAACCTTCTACGCGCAGGACGACAAAGCCGGCACGGCGTTCGGCAGCGAAGAGCATGTGCGCGAGGACGTGACCCGCGCGCGCAGCCAGGCCGACATCGTCCTGGTATCGTTTCACTGGGGCCAGGAAGGCACCACGCGGCTGCGCAAGTATCAAGTGGCGCTGGGGCACGCCGCGATCGAGTCGGGGGCGGCCGCCGTCATCGGCCACCATCCGCACGTGGTGCAGGGCGTCGAGCGCTATCGTGACGGTGTCATACTCTACAGCCTGGGCAACTTCGCCTTCGGCTCCTACAGCCCCTCGGCTCAGGTCGGCGCGGCCGCCGAGTTGATCTTCGACGGCAACACGCTGCGCACGGTGCGGCTGCACGCGATCAACGTCAACAACTTCGAGGTCGAGTTCGCGCCGCGGCTGTTGGAGGGCGAGCCTGCACAGCGTGCAGCCGAAGCGCTGTTCGAGCTGTCGCTGGCGCGGGATACGTGGTTGGAGCGGGAAAGCGGCACTGCCACGCTCGAGTTTGCGCCTTCGCGGCCGGCAGCGCAGGCCGATGCACCGGAGGCTGCTGCGATGGTGGACGGCCAGTCCCCTGCGGATCATTGACCCCTGACCCGCTCCGGCGAATTGCGCAAGGTTGCCGGGCTAGTTCGGTGGCGTGAACGCTCGTCCGTTCGGCTTGAGCTTGATGCCAGGTGCCAGGTTCTTCCAAGGAAAATCGCTGGTATCGGCGAGCATCGGGCCTGGCGCCTTGGCGACCAGGATCTCCTCGGCGATGGGAGCGAAGTCGGCGCGGAAATGCACCGAGCTCTTGTTCACCAGGATCGCCTGCTGGGTAGGCTCGATGCCGATGAAGCGGTACAGCTCCTGGTCGGCCATCTGCGGTTTCTCGCAAGTCACCACCACGCGCACGCCGCCGATGCTCAGGCATGCCGAGGGCCCCAGGCTCATGCGAGCGCCGCGGTAGAAGGGTCCGGTGCAGCTCATCCTGCCGTCGGACAGGCGCTCGACCGTGAAGCGGCCCTGGAACGGCGCGTCACCCGGGATGTTGGACTTGCCGCCCAATGCAATCTCGATGACGCTGCCCTGGCCGGCGGCGTGCGCGGCCCTGGCGGCCGCGGGATCCACCATCAGTCCGAGCGCTGCGCGCTGTGCATTGGCGCCAACCAGGGCGCGCAGCATACCGGTCGTGTCGGATGCACCGCCGGCACCAGGATTGTCCTGGGTGTCCGCAATGACCACTGGACGGCTCGCGTGAGCGGCGCGGGCGATGGCGCGCCGCACGGCTTCTTCCGGCGTATAGACGGGACAGTCGAACGCCGACTCTTGCTCTTCCACGACGCCGCGCAGCAGCTCGGCCGCACGGCTTGCGGCTGCCGGGTCCTCGGCGTACGCAATCACCACGGGTCCGCATTCAGGGAAGTCCGCTGCCGGAAAGCCGGGCGTGAAGGACAGCGTTGCCGTGCAGCGCTCCTCCAGTCGCGCCAGTTCCTCGTAGATCGATTTGGTCGGCTCCAGTAACGTGCACTGGGTCTGCAGCGGAATGAGGAATGGCACGCGCCGGGCACTCAAGTGGAGGCGCGGCCGGCCCGCCAGCCGCTGCTGAAGAAAGCGCGCTACGCGCGCTCCGGTCTCGGCCATGTCCACGTGGGGATAGGTGCGGTACGCGATCAGCACGTCGGCATGCTCCAGCATGCGCTGGGTGACGTTGGCGTGCAGATCCAGGCTGGCCACCACCGGGATGTGCGGCCCGACGACTGCGCGCACGCGCGACAGGAGCTCGCCCTCGCCGTCGTCGGCGTGCTCGGCGACCATGGCGCCATGCAGATCCAGATAGACCGCGTCCGGCTCTCCGGCCGACTTCAGCGCTTCGACGATCAGCCCCGCGATGCGCTCGTAGGCGTCTTCGGTCACGTGCGCCGACGGGCTTGCCGCGGCCCAGGCCGTCGGGACGAGCCGGTGCGTGGTCTTGCGCATGGCCTCGACGAAACCGGCCACGGGCAGGTTGATCCCGGCTGTGCCCTCGAAGACGTCGTCGCCTTTCAGCAAAGGTGGCCAGCCGCCCCCGCGGGCGAACTCGTCGAAGGTGGCTTTGCTGGGGGCGAAGGTGTTGGTCTCGTGCTGAAAGCCGCCGACCGCGATGCGCATTCCGATTCCCCTGACGTGTGACTGCGTGGCGCGAGAGAATACCTTGCTTGCGCTGTGCGTGCCGGATTGCGTGAACCCGGGAAGCGACATCCATACCGACACCCGTGGAGCTACCGCTCGGGGTCGCGTTGGCTCGGCGGTCTTCCTGCAATCGCGCCTTCACAGGGCACTCGAGCAAAAAAAGCCCCCGGTTTTTGCACCGAGGGCGTTTCTCTCTCAACCACAGGAGGTTTCCTACTTCACTGCACGTCCTTTTTCTTGTTCCTGCTCACCTGCTTGCTGCTTGCCCACTTGCTGCTGACCCACGTACCTGCTTCTGAACTGCTTGCGGTGTTGCTGTAGTCCGGGCTTCTTACAGTCGAACGCGGCAGGTCTCCCTTTATGCATCCACTTGCCTCGTCCGCTGTCGTCCCTTGTCCTGCTCGGTCTCCTCTCGCCCTGCTGGTACGACTCCTGGCTTCCGCTACGGCTGCGGGAACGCGCAACCTGTGAGAAGCAGTGTAGGACTGCGGCGCGGCCAGCGGTAGTGGCGAAGGTAAATTGTGGTCAAATCCCCCCTAGAAAACTGTGAAGTTTGTCGATAGGCGGGTTCCCGGCTGTCGCCGCCGGGAGTCGGGCCTCGAGTTGAGGAACGCGGCAGGACGCTACAATCCGGTTTTGCGACTACCCGGCCGCCGCCCGACTGTATGCGAAGAATCCTCACTACCACCGACGCGAGCTTTCGCGCCCGTGCCGTCCTGGTCGGCGAGCGCCTCGACCTGAAGGCCCTGGGCGCGGTGGACGCCTTGGCCGCCAACCCGCTTACGGTCGCGGTCCAGGGCGGCGGCGCAGCCAGCCTGTTCCGCTTTGGCGTGGTAGTGTTCTTCGCGGTCACCCCGATAGAGGAGATTGCCTTCCTCCGCCAACTCCAGCCGCTGATCGCCAACGCCTATGCCACGCCCGAGATCGAGGAGCTGGAGGTGCAGGTCGAGCCCGGCACCAAGGAGCTGGTCAAGGGGGGCGTGGTCTATCTGGAGGATGCGGCCATCGAGCGCCTGCAGGTGATCGCGGACACTCTTTCCAAGAGCGCATTGCTGTCTTTGTACGAGAAGCAGGTGTCGGGCGAGTTCGACCGCGTCGAGCAGCTCGCCAACGAGCTTCGGCGCACCGGCCGCATCCCCGGCAAAGGCTCGGAGTTCCTGAGGAACATCGGCACCCTCCTGCTGGTGGAGCAACGCATGGTGGGGCGCGCCGAGGTCACCGAGAAGCCCGAGATTCTGTGGGAGAACACCGGGCTCGAGGGGTTGTTCGCGCGTCTGGAGGACGAGTTCGAGCTGCGCGAGCGGCACGCCGCGATCGAGCGCAAGCTCGGGCTCATCTCGCGGACTTCGCACACGCTGCTCGAGCTGCTCTCCAGCCGCCACTCCCTGCGGGTGGAGTGGTACATCGTCATCCTGATCGTGCTGGAGATCCTGCTGTCGCTGTACGCGCTGTTTTTGCGCTAGTCAAGGAGCCTGCCGGCTGTCATCCCCGCCTGTGCGGGGATGACAAGTTGCGCTTTAGTTCAGCAGCGGAGCAGGGTAGCCCCGGTTCGCCAGCACGCTGTCTCCACAGGCCGCCGCCAGCAGGCTCGCTTCGCGATCACCTGCTTCGGCCCGCAAGAAGGTCGGGACGCCCACCCAGTTCGCCCACGCGATCTCGCCGTGTCCGAGTGTGCCGTCGTACATGACCCACTCAGACAACGCGTAGGTGCGTTCTTCGCAATTGAAGACGTAGTGCAGCGAGCGCGAACGGTGCTCATAGCGGTCGTCGCCGATGTATTGCGGCTGTGCAAAGCTCTCCAGCACCCACATCGACGCGGCGACCTCGTTCTTCGCGATGCGCGCTCTGTCCACGAAGGTGAGTTGCTCGGCATCGGCCTGGACCAATTGCCAATCCTGCCCCGCCGCCGCGTTGAACGACACGGCAGCTGCGGCGACTGCCAGCAGCGTGCGTAGTTTCATGATCTTCTCCTGAATGAGTCGAGACCGGTCAGTTCAGAGCGAAGCCGCCGTCGATGCGGATCTTCGCGCCCAGCAGATAGCTGGAGTCGTCGGAGGCGAGGAACAGCGCGGCCTTGGCCACTTCCTCCGGCGTGCCCAGGCGCTTGAGCGGCACGCCTTGCTGCGCCATCCCCTTGATGCCGGCCACCTCCTCCGCGCTGATGCCCATCTTGCCGAAGATCGGCGTCTCGATAGGGCCCGGGCTCAATTCGTTGACGCGGATTCCGCGCGGCGCGAGCTCGTTGGACAGCGTGCGTGCAAGCGAGGACAGTGCGGCCTTTGTCGCCGAGTAGACGCTGGTCGCGGGCACGCCGAGATCGGCGGCGATCGAGGTGGTCAGCACCACCGAGCTGCCCGCGGGCATCAGGGGCAGCAGGCGCTGGATCGTGAAGTACGCGCCGCGAAAGTTGACGTTGAACTGTTCGTCGAACAGAGCAGGCGTGACCGCATCGACGGGGATGTAGCGGGCGATGCCGGCGTTGACGAACAACACGTCGACCCGCCCTGCTTCTTCCTTGACGCGGCGCGCCAGCACATCGATGTCGCTCAGGTCGGCCGTATCGGCCGCCAATACCGTGACGTCCGCGGGCAGCCGCTTCTTGGCCTGCGTGATGTTGTCGGTGTTGCGCCCGGTGACGAAAACCCTGGCGCCTTCCGCGTGGAACAGTGCCGCCGTTTCCAGCCCGATGCCCGTGGTGCCACCCGTTATCACCGCTACTTTGCCGTGCAGTTTCATCGCAACTCTCCTAAATTGGAACGATCGGTCTAGGCCAGACAAAAAAAATCACTGCTCAATGGAGCGCAATGCGACCCCCACGATGTCCTCCAGGGTCTTACGGTCGGGTGTCGCCTTGGCGGTCACAGCCAGCCCGTTCAACATGCTGGCCAGGAATCGGGCCAAAGGCAGCACCGGGCGTTCCGAAATCTCTCCTGCCTGCTGCGCGCGCAGCAGCACCCCCGCGAATGCGGTTTCCATCTGCCGCGCATTGGCTGCGCAAACCTTGGTTACGCTCTCGTCGCGCCCCGCCAGCTCGGTAATGGTATTGGCCATGAAGCAGCCCTTGGACGATCCGTCCACCACCGTGTCCACGAACTTCTGGAAGAACTCCCTCAGGACCTCGAGCGCCGGGCCCTCCCGCTCCAGCAGCTGCCGGACTGGACCGCTCTGCAGCGTACGGTAGCGCTCGAGCGCCGCGAGAAACAGCTGATCCTTGCCTCCGAAGGTGTCGTAGAGGCTCTGACGGTTGACGCCGAGATGCTCGACCAGGTCGGAGATGCTGGTGGCGTTATAGCCACGCGCTCCCAGAACAACGCCATGGCCTCGTCCAGCGCCTGATGCTTGTCGAACTGCTTCGTGCGTACCATGCCAGCATTGGAACATATCTGGAACGATCGGTCAAGAAGCGGTCCGCAGTCGACCCCTCCTTCGCGTCCCTGACCGTCGGGGTGGAGGGCAAAACCTGGTGACGAGCGCTTGCGATGGTTGCTCTGGGGACGGGTCCGAAACGGTTACGGGCGCAGAGGCTTGCTCGCCGCGCGCCTGCGCTTGAGGTCCTCGAAGGCCTGCAGCTCCCAGGGGCGGATGGCGAGCACCAGCGTCGCCGACCGGCGCTCCCCCAGCGGAAGATGCGCATCGCCGTGGTGCAGATCCGTGAACTCGTTGGCGATGCGCCTGAGCCTGCCGATGACCGTGCTGTTGGACGCCCCGGACAGCATGCCATTGACCACCAGCATCAACTCGCCCGCCTTGGCGAAGGAGGAGGCGAAGTATTCCTGCTGGGCGCGCGCCTTGAAGTACTGGTGGATCGGCCCGTCCGGCAGCCACGAGAAGGCGCGGGTGACGCGCAGTTTGATGTGATTGTTGGGCAGCAGCTCGAGGAACCCGATGCGGTCGAGCTGCACCAGGAGCTGGATGCACTCCGCCTTCGACAGCGTGTAGGTCTGGGTGATCTGGTCGAGGCTCACGTGATTGAGGGCGCACAGCGCGACCAGCAGCAGCTTGCGGTCGGCGATGATGCTGCGCTCCTGCTGCAGGGTCAGCTGCTCGACCTCCTCCTGGCCGCCGTCCAGCTCGCGCGCCAGCTCGGTGATGCTGGTGCGCGCCAGGTCGCACACCTGTTCGAAGCGGTCCAGCGTGAAGTGACCGGTGGAGAACAATCGCTTCACGCTGGCCTGGCTCAGGCCGAGCGAGCTCGCCACCTGCGCGTAGGTCACGCCGCGCGCCTTGAGGGCGCGTTTGAGCCCCTCGACCACCGCCTCCATCTGCTTCACCGGAGCCTCCCCTTCGCCGGCCGATCGATGCTCTGGCCTGGCATTTCTCACTCGCGGGCCCGTGCCCTGGCGCACGGCTTCGGCGCGAGTGCGGGCGCCTTTGCGTAGAAATGCAGGCTGGCTCGATGCGAACGCCCGGCACTTTCTACGCCGCGGCCGGTGGTCGTGCATCGAGCTGTCAAAGTAGCAGCATACGATACTGCCAGGCCAGGGGGTAGCGACCCTCGCACGCCGCGCTTCCCTCCCGCGCCGTGCCATCGCAACATGGGCTCGCACGCAGGAACACCACTCACGACACAGGGAGAGAAGAAAATGACTGCAAACACACTGGCTTCAGCGTTCGCCGCCGCCCGCAAGTCCGGCCTGCCGCCCGCCGTCGAGGTGCAGCCGACCCGAGTCGACCTGCAGATGCCGGCTGCGCCCCGCCGGCCCGCGGCTGCCGTGCCTGCGGTCGCTGCCGTGCCTGCCGCGCTGTCCGATGCCGACGCCCTGATGATCGCGATCCAGCGCAGCGCACGCACCGTCGACGACATCATGACCCGGCGAATGCTGCTGGCGTCGGGGTGCTGGGGCGCAAACGCGCGGGGAACAGCCGCCGGCTAGCCAACAGCGCCTTCACGACCACCACAACCTGTGGGAGAGCGAGGGGGAGTGACTCCAAGACGCGTGTGCGCCACGAATCGAGCCCATGAACCAGCGCCTCCACCAATTCCCTCTCCCCTCGTGGGAGAGGGCCAGGGAGAGGGGGCGCCCGCTGGCGTGTTCTCACCCTCTCCCCCGCCCTCTCCCATCAAGGGAGAGGGAGCCGTTGTCCGCGCTCCGCGCGGGGAGGTTCGTGGGTAGGGGGCAGATGGCCTCAGCCGCCCCGTCTCAAAGCACCCCGTACTTCTTGTAGACCTCGCCCAGGAGCCGGCCCTGTTCGAGCTCGGCGCGCGTATGATTCTCGCCGGCCAGCTTGTCGCGGGCCCGCGCGAGCACCTCGGCGGCACGCTCCTGCGGGATCACGACCACACCGTCGATGTCCCCGAACACGATGTCGCCGCTGCGCACGCGCACGCCGGCACACTCCACCGGGGTGTCGCGCTCCATCATGCGGGCGCGGCCCCGGGTGTCGAGCGGGCCGATGCCGCCGTGGAACACCAGGAAGCCCAGCTCGCGGATCTGCCGCACGTCGCGTACCAACCCGTCGGTCACGCAGCCCACGGCCCCGCGCATCTTCGAGGCTGTGGACAGCAGTTCGCCCCAGGGGGCGATCCGCTCGGTCGGGCCGTTGCAGGCGAGCACCACGACCTCGCCCGGCTTGAGGTCGTCCACCAGTGCGATCTCCACCTCGTAGGGATTCTCGCCCGGCCGTGACTCGTACACCGGCATGTACAGCCCGGTGCGCGCACGGCCGATCAGGACCGCATTCTCGTCGAGCGGCCGCACGAAGGGGCGCATCGCCTGGCCCGCCATTCCCAGGCTGTCCATCACATCGGACAGGATCGGGGCGCTGAGGCCATGCAGCTCGGAGAGTTCGATCGCAGCCATACGCAGCGCGCGTTTAGTCCGGCAGGGCAAACACGACGACCGCCTCGCCCTGCCGATAGCCGAACAGTGCGCTGCCCCCCGCTGCCACCGCGATGTATTGCCGCCCGTCGACCTCGTAGCTGATCGGTGGTGCGTTGACCCCGGCCCCGCAGTTGAACTGCCACAGCAGCTTGCCGGTCTGCGCATGGAACGCGCTGAGATTGCCGTTGCCTTCGCCCGTGAACACCAGATTCGCCCGCGGTGGCCAGCACACCGCCGATGAGCGGCTCGGCAGTCTTCGCCTGCCAGCGGATCTTGCCCCCGGCGTACAGGTCGATGGCGGTGAGCGTGCCCCATTTGGGCCCGTCGACCGGCTCCAGCGCCGTGTAGCGGATCGCCGGCTTGTCGCCTGTCGCCGGGATGTCGCTCACGGTGTAGCGCGTCGGCATGTGCAGGGCCGCCACGTAGGCAAGCCCGCTGCGCGCGTCGAAGGAAACCGGTGACCAGCTTGCGCCGCCTGCGGCACCCGGAGCGATCTCGATTCCTTCCGGGGTGGGCCGCGCGAACAGATTGCTCTGCGGCACGAAGGCCTCGGACTTGTAGAGCAGCTTGCCGTCACGCCGGTCCAGCACGTACAGCCAGCCGGTCTTGCTGGCCTGTCCGACCGCGGGGACGCTCGCGCCGTCGATGCGCGCATCGAACAGCACCGGCGGAGAGGCCACGTCGTAGCCCCACATGTCGTGCGGCACCTGCTGGTAGTACCAGCGCAGCTTCCCGGTCTCGACCTCGACCGCCACCAGGGATACGGTGTAGAGGTTGTCGCCCGGGCGCGTGAGGTCGTCCATCTGCGGCGAAGGATTGCCCACGCCCAGGTACACCAGGCCCAGTGCAGGATCGACTGCCGGTGTGGTCCAGGCAGAGCCCCCGCCGCGCTTCCAGGCGTCCTGATACTGTGCGAGCGAACGCTTCTCCCGCTCGATGTCGCGCTGCAGCGGTGCGCCGTCCGCAGTGATCGTGCGGAACTCTCCCTCCCAGCCGCTCGCAGGTGTGGAATCGAATTGCCAGATGCGTTTGCCGCTCTGGGCGTCGAAAGCGGCGTAGAAGCCCGCGCGCTGGCTCTGACCGGCGATGCCGATCACCGCACCGACGGGGGCACCGGGGCGGTCGGAGTCGAGGTGCAGCCCGTAGCCCACGCCGGTGATCCCGACGATGACTTTACCCTTGTACACCATCGGCGCCATGCTCGCGCCCACCCCGGTGGTGCCGGTCACCTTCTGCTTGCGCAGCGGATCATCGGCGGCAAGCTGCTCGGTGTGCTCGGTGGTTCCGGCCAGGTCCTCGACCAGCTGCACATCCCACACCAGCTTGCCGCTGGTTGCATCCAGCGCGATCAGGCGCGCGTCGACGGTGCCCATGTACACCTTGCCGTAGGCAACCGCCACGCCGCGATTCGCCGGACCGCAACACATCTTGTCGGTGCGCCGCTTGTGCGTATAGCGCCACAGCTCGCGGCCGGTCTTCGCGTCCAGCGCGACGACGTGGTTGAACGGCAGTGAAACGTACATCACGCCGTCGGCCACGATCGGCGTGGCCTGGAAGGTCGACGCGACCCCGCTCTGGTAGATCCATGCCGGCCGCAGCCGCCCGACGTTGCCGGCTTCGACCTGCGCCAGCGGCGAGAAGCGCTGGTTGCCGTAGTCGCGGCCGTGAGTGAGCCAGTTGGCGCGATCCGCGTCTGCGCCCAGCAAACGCTGGTCGCCAGGGCCGCCCGGCTGCCCATGGACCCCGAGCGTAAGCGCCACCAGCAGCGCGCCCACCATGATGCGGGTTCGCATACCGTCTCTCCCTTGGTTCCTTGAGTTCAGTCCAAGGGAGAAGGGTACAGAAAAATCAGGCTCGGCTCACGGGTTTCATTGCCGGTGCGCGAGGCTCCAACAGGAGGCGCCGAGGGCGGGGACGCCGCTTCGCGGGCGATCCCTGATCCGCGGCCTCAGCGCGGATCCAGCGTGCCGGAGAACTCCACAACCGCAAACAACAGCGCGAGGACCAGCGCAATGGCCGAAGCGATGAACCACCTGACCGTCTTGCGGTACTCGATCGCCTCGTCATCCTCGAGCCGCAGCGAGCGGAACAGCGCCATCACCTGCAGCAGGATCGCCAAGACCACCGCAGCTGTCGACACGATGGATCGAACGGTCCACTGGCCGGACGCTTCGAAGCCCCAGAAGCGAAAGAAGGTCAGCGAGAATCCCAGGAGGACCGTTATCGCGGTAATGATGCCGGTGCGATAACCCGTGGGTACGGTTTGCTGCGGCTGCCGGGAAGCAGGCGCTGTGCGATGTTTTTGATCCGCGGCCATTGCGCTGGTTCCGTTCGAGAAGGCTTACTAAAGCAGATGGACAGGATTAACAGGATTCTCAGGATTAACAGGATTAAGGATCAATGAGATCTGCTCGAGGAACCCTGACACGCCGGCACGGTAATTAGGGTCTAATCCTGTCAATCCTGTCTATTGGTTGCGTGTCCGCCAAGCGTCAGCCGGATTCCGTCGCCAGGCGCTTCAACGCCTCTCCGGTGACGCGGAACATGGTCCAGTCCTCCAGCGGCACCGCGCCCAGGGACTGGTAGAAATCCCACGCCGGCCGGTTCCAGTCCAGTACCGCCCACTCGAAACGTCCACAGCCTCTGTCGTGCGCGATGCGCGCGGCTTGCAGCAGCAGGGCTTTGCCATAGCCCCGGCCGCGAAACTCGGGCTTCACGAAGATGTCCTCGAGCCACAAGCCCTTCACCCCGAGGAAGGTGGAGAAGTTGTGGCAGAACACCGCGAAGCCCACGGCTGTTTCGCCCTCGAAAGCGAGCATCACCTCCGCACCCGGATGGGCGCCGAACAGGGATTCGTGAAGCGTAGCCGGCGTAGCGGTGACGCGGTCGCTCAGCTTCTCGTACGCGGCGAGCGCCTGCACGAACTCGAGCACGAGGGCGGTGTCCGCGGCAGTCGCTGGGCGGATGGTCAAGGTGCCGGCCATTTCTTTGCCACTGAAGGGCGTTCTTTTTGCCAGTGAACGGCGTTCACCGCCAAGGACGCAAAGGACGCCAAGGAAACCCAAGCTAGTAGAGGATCGAGGGCCATTGCTTCGCCGCGGGTCTGCGCGATTCCCATGTTCATGGCCTTGCTCTTCCTTCGCGTCCTTTGCGTCCTTGGCGGTGAATGCTTTTCCCGCTCCCAATTCTACCCAGTGCGGGCGGGCCGGGTGCGAGGGCGCGGCGCTGCCTGCTCGCGAGCCGCTCGCGCGATCCATTCCACCAAGCGCTCCACCTCGGGACGGCCGCGGGCCGACTCTGCCTGCACCACCCAGTATGCACGGTCCGTGTGCACCCGAGCCTCCAGCGGCGCGACCAGGCTGCCGTCCTGCAACAGGTCCGCGATCAACGGCAGCCGGCCGAGTGCCACGCCCTGTCCGGCCAGTGCGGCGCGCACGATCTGGTCGAAGTAGTTGAAGCCGAGGGATCCCGCCGCCTTCACTCCCCGCATCCCGAGCGCCTCGAACCAGTTGCTCCACCACAGCCAGCTCGCCGGTGTGTCCGGATCCTCCAGATCCAGCAGCACGTACTGCGCGAGGTCCTGGGCCCGCTGCACCGGCTTGCCGGTCCGCTCCAGGAGTGCCGGAGAGCAGACCGGCACCAGCTCCTCGTCGAACAGCCAGACCGAGCCTGGAGGCGCGGCCTGCGCGGTGCAGTAGCGGACCGAGACGTCGATGCGCTCGCGCTCCAGATTGAGCACCTGGTCGTTGGCGGCGATGCGCACGCCCACTTCCGGATACAACCGGTTGAACTCGCCCAGCCTGGGGATGAGCCAGAGGGAACAGAACGCCATGGTCGAAGTCAGGGTCACGCGGTTGGCGGCCGGGCGCTGGGACAGGCTGTCGAGCACCTCCTGCACCTGGCGCAGCGCCCCTTGCACGCAACGGAACAGTCGCTCGCCCTCGAAGGTCAGCCGCAGCCCGCGCCGCTGGCGCAAGAACAGCCGCACGCCCAGGCCCTCCTCCAGGGCCTGCACCTGCCGGCTCACCGCCGACTGCGTAACGAACAGCTCGTCCGCCGCTTTGGTGAAGTTCAGGTGCCGCGCGGCCGCCTCGAAACCCTTCAGCAGGTCCAGCGAAGGCAGTTTGGGGGTCTTGTCAGCCATGCAGTGGACGCATGCCAGTCATTCTGAAATCTCGTTTGTTGCTCACGTGGGGTGCCGCGCACAATGCGCTGGTGAAATGATGTTGCGGAATGGCAGACCGGTCAAGGCCGGTTGCCGGGGAAGTGGAGAACGGCACATGAAGATCGAGCTCAGCAGCTCCAGCCTCGCGCTGCCGCGGGATGGCCTGATTGCATTGCGCGATGCCGAGGGGACCCGGGTCACGACACTCGAGGGCGCACTGTGGATCACTCAGGACAGCCAGGAGGGTGACGTCATCCTGGAGAAAGGTGAGACCTTCACCGTCGACCGGCCGGGCTTGACGCTGGTCATGGCGCTCACGCCCGCATCGCTGCGGCTGTTGGAGCACCGCGAGGGCCTGGCGGCGCGCATCGGCGGCTGGCTGTCGCGTCTGTGGCCCATCAACCGTCCCGCCGTATGCTAGCCTGGAGGGGCTGAGGTCCCCTGCGGCGACACGGACACGGAAGCCCAACATGGAACTGAAGACCCTGCTGTTCGACAAGCGCGACGGCGTGGCTCGCGTCACGCTCAACCGGCCCGAAGCGGCGAACGCTCTGGACCGCACCATGGCCGGCGAGCTGATGCAGGTAGCGATCGAATGCGATGAGGACCCGGCCGTACGTTGTGTGGTGATCACCGGCGCGGGCTCGCGCATGTTCTGCGCCGGTGGCGATCTGCGGGCGTTCGTCGAAGCGGGCGAGCGCGGGCCGGTGCTGGTCAAGGACATGACCACCAACCTGCATGCGGCGATCTCGCGTTTCGCGCGCATGAACGCGCCGGTGGTCGCAGCCGTCAACGGAACGGCGGCCGGAGGTGGATTCAGCCTGATGTGCTCCTGCGACCTCGTGATCGCGGTCGCATCGGCCAGCTTCACCATGGCCTACACCCGCGCCGGGCTGTCGCCCGATGGCAGCTCGACGTTCTATCTCGCGCGGCTGGTCGGGCTGCGGCGCGCCTATGAGATGGCCCTGACCAACCGCGTGCTGAGCGCAGCCGAGGCCCTGGAGTGGGGGCTGATCAATCGCGTCGTGCCGGACGCCGACTTGGCGAAGGAAGTCGACGCGCTCGCCGCTCAGCTCGCCGCCGGGCCCACCGCGGCCTTCGGCGTGACCAAGCGGCTGCTGCTGGACGGCGCGGCGGAGTCGCTCGAGACCCAGTTGGAGCGTGAAAGCCGCGGTATCGCTGCGATGCTGGGGCATCGCGACGGGCAGGAGGGGGTCAAGGCGTTTCTGGCGAAGCGCAAGCCGTCCTTCGGCGGGTAAGCCGCGGCGGCGAGTTCCCCGGGCTCTGGTGAGCTCGGTGCCCTGCCGAGGGCGAGTGCACTGATCGCTCGCCCTGCCGGGGACGCGCGGAGAAGAAGGACGGCACCCGTAGCGGGTGCCGTCTGCTGAGTCTTTGACGGGGAGCTTACCGTGGTCCCCCGGGACCACGTTCAGTTCAGCCGCACGCCCAGCTTCGCGAGCGTATCCGCGGTCATCACCCCGGTGGCGTGCAGGCCGCTCTTCTGCTGGAACGCCTTGATGCTGTCGGTCAACTGCGGGTCGATCCGGCCGTCGACCTGCACCGGGTAGCAGCGCGACTTGAGCGCGCGCTCGACCTGCTGGACCTTGGCCGGCGTCGCGTTCACATCGCACAACACCTGCGTCCACTCGGCCCGCTCCGGGCTCGTCATCACCTGCTTCTTGACAGTCACGTACTCGGGCGCTACCGGCACCTTCACCGGTTCGGGCGCCCTCACCAGCTTGCGCACCTTGATGGTCTGGTACTCCGCCGGAATCGCGACCTCCCGCACGCTCTCGGGCTTCTTCAGCACGGTCTTCTTCACCGTGGCGTACTCGGCGGGCACCTCCTCGTAGCGCTTGCTCGCCGCGCGCGCCAGCTCCTTGCGCTGCACCGTCCTGTAGCTGGCGTCCTCGTGGACCAGGCACAGGATCTCCCCGGTGGTCGGATCTATCCTCTCGACCGTGCCCCGGCCCGGCTTCCATACGTCGCGCGCGGGCTTCTCCAGCACCTTGTCGTAGTACGGATTGCACCGCTCCTCGCGGCGTCGCGGATGGAGCTTGCACTCGACGGCTCTGGCACGGCAGGCGCTGGCGGTGTTTTGAACCCAGATCACTCGAGCAGCGTGGGCGTGCGCACCCCAGTCTGACGCCCAGACTAACGCTGGCGGGCGAAAACGCGCAATGGCAATCGGGCCGTTCGCATTTCCGGACCAGGCAAAACAAGAGGCTAGCGAACGCTCTTCAACCGCATCCTCGCTGGCGCAGCCGTTTCACCAGCCCCCGCTGGGCTCGATCGGCCCCGCTGCAAGCCCCCGCCATGTCGATGGCGGCGTAAACGCCTGCTGGTTCGCCGAGCGTGAAGTTAACGTCGGTCACATCAGGGCGTCCTGAAGTTATCGTTGTCAACATGCGGTCGCCGCGGTAACATGCGCTGCATGCCCGTATCCGCCCGCCCGCCCGCCGCCGGCCGGCCGCGCGGCGCCAGGAAGCCGCGCCAGGCCTACCACCACGGCGACCTGCGCAACGCCGCCGTGGCCGAGGCGGTCAGCCTGATCGGCCAGACCCGCGACACCGCCTTCACCCTGCGCGACCTGGCGGCGCGCCTGCGGGTGACCAGCACCGCGCTGTACCGGCATTTCCCCGGCAAGCTGGCGCTGCTGGCGGCCGTGGCGGAGGAGGGGTTTCGCGCGCTTGTCGAGGCGTGTGCCCGCCACGAGGCGTTGCTGGAGAGCGACCCGGTGGCGGGCTTCCGCGAGCAGGGGCTCGAATACGTGCGCTTCGCCCTGCGCAATCCCGGCCACTTCCGCGTGATGTTTTCCCCGGACCTGGCGCGAGCGAAGGACGAGTACCCCTCGCTGCGTGAGGCCGCCCAAGTCTCCTATCAGCAGCTCAAGCGCACGCTCACCGCCTGCCAGGCGCAGGGCCTGCTCAGCGAGTTCGAGCTCGATACCATCGCGCTCACGGTCTGGTCGACCGTGCACGGCATCGCCACCCTGCTGCTCGACGGCCTGGTGAAACTGGACGACGTGGGCAGCCCGAGCGAGGAGCAGCTGCTGGGCATGGCCGGGCAGGTGCTCCGCGTCATGCGCCATGGCGCCCTGCAGCCGCAGAGGGCCGGCCCGGGCCGGGATGCTTCCTGAGGGCTGAAGCCCTGCCGATTGGCTCCGATAACACGGTTGCGGGGCCCGCGTTCTGCGTCCCGCAACCATCAGTTCAAGGAGGATCGGCATGCCCCGTCTACTTATCATCGTTGCCCTGGCGCTGCTCGCGGCCGGCTGTGCCGGCGGGGGGGACCCTCAGTCCTCGTCCAAGCAGGGTGAATCCAAGTCCTCGCTCATCAGCGACCTGCAGAGTGCCCGCCTCGAGGCGTCCACGCTGTCGGCCCGCAAGCTGATGTTCACGAAAGTCAAGGGTCCCCTCGCCAAGGGGGACAGCGCGGCGACCTACGCCGCGTACTACCAGGGCGAGGTCCTGCGGGTCATGGAGGACGACGCCAGCTATGGCGAGCGCGGCGAGAGCGAGCGAGGCTACTTCCTCGATAGCCAGGGCCGGCTGTTCTACTACACCGCCTCGGACCAGCGCGTGAAGCAATCCGGCAAGGACCAGGTCAGGATGCGCATCGCCTACGACGAGAACGGCAAAGTGGTCGGGGTCGAGAAGACAGTCAACGGGCAGCCGGCAGCCGTGTCGGACGTCGACCTGAAGGCGATCAAGGCGCGGCTGCAGTCGCTGCGCAAACTGGCCGACGCGGCCAGACCCAAGTAGCCGGCCAGGAGCCCCCGAACGCGGGGGCTGGTCTGTCGGAAGGTGTGCGAAGGCGCGCACCGCGAAATCGCGGCTCGCGAAGCCGCTTCCTCAGCCTGCTACACTTCCGCGCTGCAACAAACACGCGGGAGGCACAAAGTGCTGAAAGGCAGATCGGCAATCGTGACCGGTTCCACCAGCGGGATCGGGCTCGCCATTGCGCAGGCGCTGGCCGGGCAGGGTGTCAATGTCATGCTCAACGGGTTCGGCGATCCCAGCGAGATCAGGAACCAGCGCATGCGCCTGGAGCTCGAGCACGGCGTCAAGGTCGTGCACTCGGGCGCCGACATGCAGAACCCGGTGCAGATCCACACCATGGTCGCCGAGGCGCGCCAGATCTTCGGTGGCGTGGACATCCTGGTGAACAACGCCGGCATCCAGCATGTAGCACCGGTGGATGAGTTTCCGATCGAGAAGTGGGACGCCATCCTGGCGATCAACCTCTCGTCCGCCTTCCATGCCATCCGCAGCGCCCTGCCGGGCATGAAGCAGAGCGGCTGGGGCCGCATCGTCAACATGGCCTCGGCTCACGGCCTGGTGGCCTCGCCGTTCAAGTCCGCCTACATCGCCGCCAAGCATGGCCTGGTCGGGCTGACCAAGACGGTGGCGCTGGAAACCGCCAGGCTCGGCATCACCTGTAACGCCATCTGCCCGGGCTACGTGCTCACTCCATTGGTCGAAAAGCAGATCGACGACCAAGCCAAGGTCCACAACATCGCGCGCGGGGAAGTGATCGAGCGCGTGATCCTCGAGCGCCAGCCGTCCAAGGAGTTCGTGAAGGTCGACGAAGTCGCCGCGCTCGCCCTGTTCCTGTGCGGCCCGGGCGGCGCATCGATCACCGGCGCGGCCCTGCCGATCGACGGAGGCTGGGTGGCACAGTAGAGCGGGGTCAGGCCTATACTTTATAGTCGGCTGGGTGTAGCTTGTCTGCATGGCTCGTCCTCTCAGACTCGAATTCCCCGGCGCGGTCTACCACGTGACCGCCCGCGGCGACCGCCAGGAACCGATCTTCGAGGATTCAGACGACCGGGTTGCATTCCTGGAACTGCTGGCAAAGGAGGTCGGGCAACAAGGCTGGCTGCTGTATGCCTTCTGCCTGATGGGCAACCACTACCACCTCCTGCTGGAAACTCCGGAGCCCAACCTGGTGCGTGGCATGCGCCGTCTGAATGGCGTGTACACGCAGGCCTTCAACCGCCGGCATGACCGCGCCGGGCATGTTCTGCAGGGGCGCTACAAGGCCATCCTGGTCGACAGGGACAGCTATCTGCTGGAGTTGTGCCGCTACGTGGTGCTCAACCCGGTGCGAGCCCAGATGGTTTCCGGGGTGGGTGAATGGCCTTGGTCGAGCTATCTGGCCACTGCAGGCAAGATGGCGTGTCCGGATTGGCTCGCCGCCGAGAAAGTGCTGGGGTCGTTCTCGTCCTCGGATCGCACGCAGGCTCGACGGGCCTACATCCGCTTCGTTGCCGAGGGACTCGCGCGCCCATCGCCTTGGGAAGACCTCAAGGGCCAGATCTTTCTCGGGAGCGAGTCGTTCATCGGGAAAATGGAGAAATTGCTCGCCGGCAACGCCGCTCGCGGTATCGCGCGCCGGCAGTTGTCTCCCGCCAGGCCGAGCGCGCGCGAGGTCCTGAAGGTGGTGGCGGAAGTGCATCAGATCCCCCTGCGCTCGGTGTTGGACCGGCACAGTCCAGACGCCTTCAGGCATGCCGTCTACCTGCTGCGGCGCCGGGCGAATCTGCCGCTCCGCGAGGTTGCGGAGATGGCCGAGGTGTCAATCGGCCGGGTATCGCAGATCCAGAGTGGGGTGGAGGCCAGCGAGGCAGACCCGCAACTGCGGCGGTGCCTGGACAGACTATAAAGTATAGGCCTGACCCCGCCGTTGGGGTTTACTTGCGGGCTTTCTCGAACGGCTCTACCAGGTCGCCGGTTTTCAACTGTGTCGGCTCCAGGATGACCTGCTTGCCGGGCTGGCGGAACTGCTCGATGTTCTTGTCCACGATCCCGCGGAACTGGATCATCACCACGCGCGGGGTCGTCCACTCGCCGTCCTTGCCATAGCGGATCGGTCCGACGATGGTCTTGAGCTCGTTCTTGCGCAGGTACTCGGCGAGCGCCTTGTGGTCGAGGCTCCGGGTCGCCGTAATCGCCTGCTCGAGCATCTGCCCGATGGCGTAGTTGAACGGCGGGAGGTAGTAGCCGAGCGGATCGACTTTGGCCTGGGCGGCCCGGTTCGCGTAGCGCGACAGAAAGTCCTTCATGCCGGGGAACTCCAGGGTTTTCTCCGGCACGTAGGTGTGGTAGTTCACCACCCCGTTCAGCTTCGAGCCAAGCGACTCCATGATCGAGGTGAACTGCAGGCCGACCATGCCGCCGCCGAACAGCTTCACCGAATCGCCCACACCGATCTCGTTCACCGAGCGCAGGATGCCGACCGAGTCGTTCGGGTAGGACATCACGAAGACGATGTCGGGCTTGGCCGCTCGGATTGCCCGGATGATCGAAGAAAAGTCGACGGTCGCGGGAGGATAGCTCTGCTCGTAGACTGTCTTGAGGCCGAGCTTCCGGGCGATCTGCTTCGCGCCGTCGGCCAGGCTCTGCGCGAACTCTTGATCGGCCGCGAGGAATGCCACCGTCTTGCCCCCGGCCGCCTGCCCGAGCTTGAAGAACCCGTCCGACCAGCTCGACGCGTCGTTCCACGGCGCGTTGTTGAAATACATGTCGTGCTGGACCTTGTGGTTCGCCTGAAACGAGAAATTGCCCATCAGCAGCAGGCTGCGCTGCTTCACGAGCGGCATGATCGGCGCCGTGGGCACCGTCCCGTACGGCGCGATGATCAGGTCGACCTTGTCGATGTCGAGGAGCTTCGCGTAGATGCTGGGTGTGGTTGCCGGGCTCGACTGGTCGTCGTAGGCGATGAGCTCCACCTTGCGCCCGAGCAGTCCGCCCTTTGCATTGACGTCCTCGACCCACATCCGCAACGCCAGCAACGCAGCCTTCCCGCCGCCGGCAAGCGCTCCGGTCTGGGCTATGCCGATGCCGATCTTGACCGGCTCCTGAGCCGGCGCACTCGGGGCCCATCCGCCAACTCCGGCGGCGAAGGCTACAGTGAGGGTCGCTGCGACAGACAGCCACCTGCGTTTGGAAACCTGCATAGGCCTTCTCCTGGTGAGAGGCATTCCGGCACCGGCTCCGGGCCGGTATGTCTGCGCGTGCGGAAGCCGCCGACCCCCGGCGCAGGGGCGGTCTTGCGTGCCTACGAGGGGCGTAGATTAGCAACCGGCGACGGATTTCTCAATGCGCCGCATGCGTCGCACCCGCAACGCAAACGCAGTCGGCCTTCCGCATCTTGACGCGGCCGTCCCCCTGGGCGTACAAGGCAGGGGAACCCCGCATCCTATCGAGAACAACGGAGGAATCATGCAGGACTGGCGGCAGGTACGCGCGTGGACGCGCGACGAGATGCTGAAGCGGGTGGCGCGCTTCAAGAACTTGAGCGGCTCGGACGGCGGGTTGCCGGACAGCGACGTGCCGGAATGCCGCCGGACCCTGTACAACGTCATCGGCTTCCAGCCGCCGAAGGACAGGCCCAGCGAGGCGACCACCTCCCCGGTCGGCGCGGACGCCTCGACCATGGCGGCGATCGCCATCGCGGAGGGGTTCAACCTCGGCTACTGCCGCGCGCTCCCGGGCAAGGGACCGCTCATGCACAACCACGACACCAACGAGACCTTCATCGCCATGACCGGACGCTGGCGATGCGAGTGGAACGAGGGGCCGGCGAAGGAGCATATCGACCTCGAGCCGCTGGACGTCATCTCGTTTCCGGTCGGGGTCGCGCGGCGGTTCATGAACGTCACCTACGACGAACCCGACCGCGAGCACATCCTGATGTTCGTGATCGGCGGCAACGAGCCCCAGGCCGAGTTCACTCCGGCTGCGATGCAGCGCTGCGAGGAATGGGAAGCGCAGAAACCGGCGCTTGATGTTCCCAGCAGGTGAGGGTGGAATCGAGCGGCGGTGAACGCAACGGCTGCTCCGCGCGCAAAGGTTCCCCGCTGGCGGCCTTCGCGCGGCTTCGGTTACGCGCAGGAATGCTGCGGTCGCAGGCGGTCAGGTTGCCCCAATCCGGAACGACTCGACCGTCTTCTGGAAGGCAGGGTAGTACTTGGGGAAGTAGTACAGCCGCGGGGCGCGGTAGACGAGCAGGTACAGCCGGGATTGGTCGACCACGCCGTACACCTCCTCGTGGATCTCCAGCCCCCGCGGGTTTCGGTACGCGACTCTCACGCGGAATCCCTCTCTGCTGGCTACCTGCGCCGGCTCGTTCTCCAGCACGCTCAGCGCCTCGGTCAGCTCGTCGCGTGCCTTGATCTCGGCGATCTCCAGCTCCGCCAGCTCGGAAGGCAACATGGCCTGCGCAGCGTCCTTCTTGGTGCGCTGGAACGCCTGCTTGAGCGGGCGCCGCACCACCGCCAGCGTTTCCAGCAGATAGCCGTCGCGGCTGACGATGAGATTGTTCTCCGGGGTGTATTGCCTGATCCAGCCTGGAGGAAGGTCGATCGTGTACGACTTGTCGGGCCCTTCCGTGTGCGATATGTCCACGCGCGCCGGCGCGGGGACACACCCGGCCAGCGCTGCGCACAGGGCTACAGTCGCAATGCGTCTCACGGCTTGGCTCCCGCGGGTCTGTTCGCCGTGCGCAGGTAGCTTTCCACGTATTTGCGGTCCGCTGCTTGCGGGGCCAGCTCCAGGTAGCGCTCGAAGTTGCTCGCCGCCTCGGCGTTCTTGCCGTCTTTAAGCAGGATGATGCCGAGCCCCCGATAGCTGGGTGCGAAGCCGGGCGCGGCCTGGATCGCCCCGCGGTAGGACGCCGCTGCCTTCTGCATGTCTCCCGCCTCGCCCCGCCGCCGGTACGCCTCACCGCGCCAGTACAGCGCGTGGGGCGGCAGCTCGCGCAGGGCGGCCTCGTTCTCCAGCACGATGAGCGCCTGCCTGGCGCGTCCCATGGACAGCATGCTCTCCAGCGTCTCGATGCGCGCCTGCTGCACCCTGCGCGAGTACGCGTCGCGCTGGGTCCCGTCGCCTCCGCCGACTGCCCGGGACGACAGCCTGGTCATGTTGTCGAGCCGCTCCTTGAGCTTGGGATGGGTGGAGAAGAAGAACGGCTCCTGGATGTCCTCGGTTTTGACTTCGCGCATCAGGTGCTCGAACACCTTGGGCGCTTCGCGCACGTCGTAGCCGGCCTGCAGCAGGCGCCGGTAGCCGACCTCGTCCGCCTCGGTCTCGAGCTCGCGCGAGTAGCCGAACATGGAGGACGCCGCGATCAGCTCGGGCAGCAGCGGCACCCCCAGCAGCGAGCCGAAGGTAGCGAACGCCGCGTTGTTCTTCTGGCTCTTTGCGCTCAGGTATCCGTGCCGATTGGTGAAGTGCGTGCCTTCGTGGGCCAGCACGGTCGCGAGCTGCGCTTCGTTCTCGAAGCGGGCAAGCAGACCGACGTTGACGTAGATGCCGCCGTCGGGCACGGCGAAGGCGTTCAGGTGCGGCGACTTGAGCAGCGTCACCTGGATCACCCCCTTGAAGTCGGGGTACAGCCGCTCCATCACGCTCTGGACGTAAGCGGTCAGCGCCGGGTCCTGGTAGATGACGCCGCCATTCTTGAGGATCTCCTGCAGCTCCTCCGCCTGGCTCCAGGTGCGTTGCTCCTGCTCGTCGGCGGGCTTGGCGACCGCGCCGCTGCTGAAAGGCTGCGCGCCCGCCGCGGCGAGCGCGCCGGCGGGCAGGGCGGCGGTTGCCGCCAGCACGAGCGCAAGCAGCCAGGCCATGCTTCAGCCCGCCTTCTTAGGCTGCGGGACCAGCCCGGGATAGGTCTGGAACATCTGCTGGAGCATTCGATGCAGGTCGAGCTCGTTGCGCAAGTCCGTAGTCCCGCTCTGGTCGGTTGCGAACCAGAGCAGGTTGCCGGTGCGCATGTCCACCACGCCTACCGAGACGAAGGAGATGCCACCCTGGGGAACGATGATGGCGCCGCCCAGAGCACCCAGCAGTACGCCCATCGCCATGGCGGCCTTGCGGCCCGCGCTCGAGATGTAGTCGGTGCCGGTCAGGATCATCGCGGCGTCGATGCCCGTGTGATTCGCGAGCGGCTCGAGGCCGGGGCCGAGCGTGTAGTCGAAATCCTTGGCGCGCTCGCGCCACACGCCGATCGGGGACGCGAGTGCGAGGTCGGCGCTTCCGGCCACCACTTCGTAGAGGGCGACGTGCTGGTCGAGCTGAGCCCTCTGCTGCCGGCTGAGGGCGGGCGCTTCGACGACCTCGAAGACGGCACGGCTGGTGGCCAGGCTCTTGATGTACCGGCGGGCGTTCGCCGAAGCCTGGTTTGACCAGTCGTCGACCTTCTCGACCACCCCGCCGACAGAAATCTCGTGCACGCGGATCTCGACCGGCAGCAGCAGCACTTTCCTGGGCAGCGGCCGGTCGGGGGCCTGGGCCAGCTCTCGATGCACCGAGGTCCGACTGGTCGCGCATCCCGCCACCGCCAACCAGCAGAGCACCACCAAGCCGCCGCGCCAGGCCTTCATGCATGCCTCCCTCGCAACGCCGCCGCGATGCGTTGTCGCGAGGCAGCAGATACGCTATCACAGCGGGGCGCCGCCGGTCTGGGGAGCGGCGATACGACCACCTTCGCGGCCGCGCAGGGCCGTCCTTCAGGAAATTTATCCAGGCCGATGGCCGTGACGCAGCCTGGCGGCGCTCGCGGCTGCACCCGAAGGCCGGTCACAGCCTGCCGCTGCGCTTGACTTCCAGATACTGGTTGACCAGCGCCACCGCCAGCTTCTGCGGCGGCACATCCAGGCACACCACGCTGCTGTGCTGCAGGCGGCGAAAGGCGGCGTCGCGGCGCTGCCGGTAGTCGATCGCGGCGGCGTGGGTCAGGGCATCGTCGAAATTGCGCACCGGCAGCTCGACGGCCTCGTCCAGCGCGCGCTCGCGCAGGCTGGCGAACAGCACCAGATGCCGCTTCTGCAGCAGGCGCATGGCCGGCAGCAGGGTGTCGTCGTCCTCGTCGCGCAGGTTGGAGATGATCACGATCATCGCGCGCTTGCGCAGCCGCTTGCTGAGGTTGACCGCGGCCTGGTAGTAGTCGCTGGTGAGCAGCCCGGGCTGCAGGTCATACACGATGTTGAGGATGCGGTTGACCATCTCGCGCGACTTGTGCGGCGCGAGGAAGCGCTCCTCGCCGCTCATGGTCATCAGTCCGACTGCGTCGCCCTGGCGCAGGCCCACGTAGGCGAGCAGCAGCGTGGCATCCAGCGCGTGGTCGAAGTGCGAGCACTCGTCGTCCTTCGCGCGCATGCGCCGCCCGCAGTCCACCAGGAACAGCACCTGTTGATCGCGCTCGTCCTGGTACTCGCGCGAGATCAGCTTGTGCATGCGCTGGCTCGCCTTCCAGTCGATCTTGCGCTGGCTGTCTCCCTCGCGGTACTCGCGCAGCTGGTCGAAATCCATGCCCTCGCCGCGCCGGCGCCGCTGCAGGATGCCTACGTCGGCCAGCCGGTGGTCGGTGGCCAGCAGCGCGTATCCGGACAGCGCCGCGAAGTTCGGGTACACGCGCAGCACCGCCGCCTCGCCAGCCTGCACCCGTCTTTGCCAGAGGCGCAGCGGCGAGTCCAGGCGCATCTCGACCCGGCCGAAGCGCAGATTCCCGCGGGAGGTGGGGCGCAACCGGTAGGTCATTTCGGCCCAGCCGCGCGCGGGAATCTTGAGCGTTCGCGGCAACCCTTCCACCGTGCCCTCCGGCGGCTGGTGGTCGAACACCTCCACCTGCGAGGCGACCGCCCCCGGGTTGTGCAGGCGCAGGTGCACGTCCAGGCCGACGTTGAGCGCAGCCGACCCGGGCAGCCTGCGCTCGGCGGTCGGCCGCGGCAGCAGCACCAGCAGGAACAGATCGAACAGCGCTGCAGCGGCCGCGAGGCCCGAGGCCATCAGCCAGGGCTGCAGCGCGACCGGCCAGATCGACGCGGCGAGCGCGCCGATCAGCCACAGCAACAGGAGGCGAACCAGGGTCTGCGAAGGGAGCATCGGAGTGGCCGATTGCAGCGTCGAGCGTAAAGCAACTCCTGCGCCTAAGGCAGCGGCGGGCCGCCCGCAGCGGTCTTAGGAACTAAGAGAAGGCGCCCGGCATGTCGCTCCAGGGTTCCGCGCTGCGGCCCGGCAGGACGGGCGTCCGCTGCGTATGCGCCCCGAGCGCCTGCGCCACCCGTGTCGCGCACACCTGCCCGGCCAGCTCGCGGCGCGCAGCTGCGCGGGCCAGCTTTCCGCCCAGGCTGTGGTAGGCCCCGAGCACGATGGTCAACGCCTGTTTCTCGCGATCCGACACCACGTGCTCATCTGCGCCGCTGGCGTTCTCGAGCCGTACCGTAGCGTGCGCCGACGCCGCCACCTTGAACAACATCAGCAGGTGATCTGCGTCCACCAGCTCGTCATACCAGTAGCCGCGCGTGTTCGGGTCCTCGCTCTGCGTCAGGTGGCGCGCGGGAAAGTCGTAGGACTTGTCGTCGGCCTTGATGCGGATGCGCAGGTTGCCCGCGGGCTTGTTGCCCGGAAACTGGATGCGGATGCGCAGCCAGACGTCGCATGCCCTCTTGCCGATGTACAGAAAGAACGCCTCCTCGCCGGGCCCGGGCGGCGAGGATTGGTGGCGGTAGAAGGTCGTGCCGTCGGTCTCGTCCTGGACGATCCGCAGGCTGTCGGGGATGTCGCCCACGGCTCCGCGCGGACAGTTCTCGGGGGTCTTGGTGTCTTGCGCCCAGACCGGAGCGGGCACGAGGGTGGCGATGCCTGCGCACAAGACGAACAGCAAGCGGCTGAGGATTTTGGATCTCCGTGTAAAGCGTGTGCCCGGCCCGGCTGCTCGAGCTCGCAAACGACCGTTCGCCTGCCGGGGCTTGGCTGCGGTGCGATCGCGCCGGCGGGGTCCGCGCCCGCGATCGTGAGCCTGCAGAGTATAGACGAACCCGACCCTGCGGCGCGTGCAGGCGGCCCGGTGCCGTTGGCGCGCCCTGCGGGTCGGCTGCAGCCTTGTGGTTGCGAGGGGTGTGCCGTATAGTCAGTCGTAAGCAGGTTCGCGACCGGCTGCGCGCAGTGCCGGACCGCGTCCGCTGTGCATAGTCGCAATTCCCCGGGGGCGATCGTGAAGCTCACGCCCAGCATCAGACTCTTCGGCTTGCTCCTGCTCGCGCTCGCGCTGTCGGGCGCCGTGCTGGCGTTCTCTGAGCGGACGCACCGGCGGCTCAGCGAAGCCAATCAGCAGATCGCCACCTCCACCGAGGCGCAGGGGATCGTGAGCGAGCTGCTGGCCCTGGTGATCGACGCGGAGACCGCGCAACGCGGTTTTCTGATGACCGAGCGCCACGAGTACCTGGATCCCTATGTCGTGGCGCTGCCGCAGATCCACCCCAAGCTGAGCCGGCTGCGCGAGGCTACCGCGGGCGAGCCGGCGATCCGGGCGCGGGTGGATCGCCTGGGGGAGCTCATCAGTGAGCGATTCTCGGAGCTGGACGCTTCCCTGGTGCTGTACCGGGAGCGCGGAGCGAAGGCCGCGCTGGAGCTGATGCGCACGGACTTCGGGCGCCGCTCGATGGAGCGGATCCGCGGCGAGGTCGACGCCATCCAGCGGGCACTGCGTACCGACCTCATCGAGCGCCACCGGAACTGGAACCAGGACGTCGCCGCCTCGCGCCTGGGGCTGGCCATCATCGCCGGTTTGAACGTGGCGCTGCTGCTGCTGGCATACGTGCAGGCGCGCAGGGAGATCCTGCAGCGCGAGCGCCAGCGCCGCAGTCTCGTGGCGCAGCGGCGACTGCTCGAGGAGCAGGTGCAGGAGCGCACCGCGCAGCTGTCCGAGCTGTCCAGCAACCTGCAGAACGTCCAGGAAGCCGAGAAGGCGAAGCTTGCGCGCGACATCCATGACGAGCTCGGCAGCATCCTGGTGTCGGCGCGCATGGACGTGTCCTGGGCGCGGCGGCGAGTGGAGCCGCTCGATCCGGCGGCCGCACAGAAGCTTGCGCGCGCCAGCAGCACGCTGGACGAAGGCGTGCAGATCAAGCGCCGCATCATCGAAGACCTGCGGCCGACGCTGCTGGACAATCTCGGCCTGGCGGCAGCCTTGAGCTGGCACGTGAACGAGGCGTGCGAGCGCGGCGGCCTGGGCGCCCACCTGTCGTTGCCCGACGAAGACTTCGAGCTTCCCAGCCCGGTGTCGATCGCGCTGTTTCGCGTCGTGCAGGAGGCGCTGACCAACGTCCTGCGCTACGCCAAAGCGCGCAATGTCTGGTTGTCGTTCGAGCACATGGGCACCGGCATTTCCCTGGTGCTGCGCGATGACGGTGTGGGCATCGCCCCGCAGGTCCTCGGCCACCATCTCTCGCACGGGATCGTGGGGATGCGCCAGCGCATCGCCTCGCTCGACGGAAACTTCCGCATCGGGCGGGTTGCCGGGGGCGGCACCGCCATCGAGGTCTTCGTTCCGCTGGGCAGCCGCGACGCGCCGGCCGCCAATGCCGGCGCTGCTGCTTCCGCTGCGCCGCGGCCAGTGGGAACCGTGTCGTAGCCGGCTCGCCGGGGAACATCGACCCGCGCCGCCGCCGGCGGCGTTATCTCTCGATCCGTTGCCCGCTCTGCGCTCCCGCGCCGGCTACCCGGCTGAACTCGAGGTATTCCGTCCAATGCACCGTGGCGCGGCCGCGCGGGATTTCGCACAGGACGGGACAGTCGAGTTCCTGCACGGATCGGTCGGCCGCGGTGCCTGGCCGCCCTCGCGGCGGCGAGATCCTGTCAGCCGAGGCGCCCGTGGGTTCCTCCTGGAGGCTGGCCCGGGCGGTGCGCATTTGCGTGTCGGGCGCAGGCGGCCAGAGAAAGTAGATCAAGGATACGGCGAGCGTCGCCGCGGCGGACCCCAAGGCTGGCATGTGCATGTGACCTCCCTGGCTGTTTGGCGGCATCGGCACAGGCTGCGCGCGGCTTGCGGCCGGCGAGCTCAACCCCTGGGATGCCGCTCCCGATCGTGTACCACCTCTTCCCACTCCTGTACCTCGAGCTCGGCTTCGGCTTTCGAGATCCCGTACTGCGCCTGCAGCCAGCTGAGCAACTGGTCGCGCTTGCCTGCGATCGCCTCGAACTTGTGGTCGGTGAGCTTGCCCCATTTCTCCTTCGCGAGCCCGCGGAGCTGCTGCCAGTTTGCTTCGATGCGATCCCATTTCATCGGCGCTCTCCAGGGGTCGTCGGTATGCCGATTCTCAGCTCTGGGCCATTTCGCGGCGGATCTCCTGGTACGACTCCTTGAGGTCGACAAGCGCAACCTGAACCTGCTCCTGCATGGCGGCCCATGCCTGCTGGCTTTCCGCCCTGAGCGCTGCCAGCTTCGCCTCGGCCACGCTCCACTTCTCCTCGAGCAGGTGGACTTGCCGCTGCAGCTTTTGCCTGGCCGCGCCCTGCGCGGAGTCCGCCTCGCGCTTCAGGGTGTCCAGCTCGGCCTTCATCTCCTCGAGCTCCTCCTGGGCCGCGCGCTGGAAATCGTTCCTCTCCTGCTGGGCGAGCTGGGCGGCGGCGTCCAGCGCCTCGCCGGTCTGTCGCTTCACATCACTTGCCGACACACGCTCGGGCGGTCCCTGCTCACCGCAACCCGCGGATAGCAGCGCTGCTCCCAGCAGTCCCCCCGCGACGATGGCGAAGCCGACGCTCGTTCGTCTCCGCCGTCCTGCAATTTCGCGCGCGGAGGCGGTGACGCCTGGGGATTGCGTCGGGATCCGGCTCTGCAGTGAAGACATGCCATCCTCCTGTAATCGATTCGCGTGGCTCCAAACCCGCTCACTGAGTCTGTTCTGCAACCCCTGTGCCACCAGTCTTTGCACTACCATTCAGTGACTTGCGCGAGAGCGCGGGTACGGGTGTTGTAATAACGCCCGGGTCGTGCGTGTAAAGTCCGAAAAAATTGCCCGCCGGCCAGGGCAAAAAAATGGGAGAAGCCATACCGGGGGGGCCGGCGGCCTCTCCCGAGGGGGAGGAGACTGATGCAAGGAACCGGGGGCCGAGCTGTTGCGCCCGCCACGTCGCGAGCGGCTCGGCTCGCCGGGCAGGTGGTCAGCTCTTGGCTTTCTTCGCCGAGTCCTGCAGCTTTTCTCCGCCGTGCTCGAGATCTTCGCCGAGCCCCTGCATGGTGTTGCAGGCGCCCAGCGCGAGCGTGGCGAGAACGAGCAATGCGGTAATGAATCTGGAATACATGACGGCCTCCTTGTGGCTCTCGGTGCCTGGATCCGGGTGACCCGCTTCAGGCGAGCACACTGATGCTTTCGCAATCGATGTGCCACCGCTCGCGGGCGCTCCCCCGCAGGATGAACCGCTGCCGAATCAAAGGCGTTTCCAACGCGAGCGACTTGCGCGCAGCGCTGCGGCAGGAAAAAATACACCGATGCGTGCAGCCCTTACACGAATGCTTCGCTCCCCAGCTAGTGGCTCGCGCGCGCGACCAGCTCTTCGAGCACATCGCGCACGCGGTCGTACTCCTTGGCCTTGTCGAAGAAGTAGTCCGCCCCGAGCTTGAAGCTGCGGTCGCGGAAGTGCGGGAAAGCGAAGTTGGTGAGCACGATGACCGTCATGGTTTGCCCCGCCGGGGTGGCCCGCAGGGCTTTGAGCACGGCGAGTCCGTTGCCCTGCTGCAGCTGCAGGTCCAGGACGACGGCATCGCACGGCACCTGCGCCAGCATCTCGAGGGCCTCGGTCTGCGTCTCCGCGTAACCGACGACCTCGATGCGTCCCGGCGAGCAGATCGATTCACCCAGCTGCTCGCGCAGACGCTTCGAGTCCTCCACGATGAGGACGCGGAGCGGCTCGGCTGCAGGTGTGATGCTGTGTTGATCGGCCGTCATGTCCAGGACTGGCGTCGCGCGGGTCACACCCCTCACCCCATCATCCAGCCGGTGCCGGCGCTGTCGGCGTTTGTCCTGCGCGCTGGCCCCGATGGCGCGGGCGCTTCACTCGATCAGTCCGTTCTTGATCGCGTAGTAGGTGAGATCGGCGTTGCTGCGCATGTCCATCTTCTCCAGAATACGGGTGCGGTAGGTGCTCACCGTCTTGACGCTCAAGAACAGCTCCTCCGCGATGCGCGAGACGCTCTGTCCCGACGCCAGCCGGTGGAAGATCTGGAACTCGCGCTCCGACAGCGTTGCGTGCACCGGCCGGTCGCTGCCTTCCAGGTCCTTCAGCAACAGTTGCCCGAGCGACGGGCTGACGTACTTCCTGCCCTGCGCGACCGTGCGCAGGGCGCCGATCAGCTCTTCGGGGGCGCTCTCCTTGCGGATGAATCCGCTGGCACCGGCGCGCAGGAGGGCGACCGCGTACTGCTCCTCCGGGTAGGCGGTGAGGATGAGGACCGGGAGCTCCGGCTTGATGCGCTTGATCTGAGCCAAGGCGTCGACGCCGTTCAGGTCCGGCATGGCGATGTCGAGCAGCACCACGTCGCAGGCCTGGCTGCGGATGAACGACAGCGCCTGCGCGCCGGTTCCCGCCTCGCCCACGACTTCGAGGTCGGGCTCCTCGGCGATGAATTGCTGCAGACCGGCACGCACGATGGCGTGGTCGTCGGCGATCAGGATGCGGATTCGCACTGGGGTTCTCGAGGTCGACCGGCTGCGCGCCCACGGCGGCGGGCGCCTGCATGGCCGTCAAGTTAACGCGAAACCCGCCGCGTGGGAAGGCGCGCGCCGCTGCCCGGCCGGCGACGCCACCTGGCAAGGCCGGATTCATCGAGCACCGTCAGCTCAGCGCCGCGGCCGGCAGGGCCTGCCCGGCCGCTTCGCTTGCGTATTCGTTCAGCCGGTTGTACAGAGTCTTCAAGCTCACGCCCAGCACTTGCGCCGCGCGCCGCTTGTTGCCTCGGCAGTGCGCCAGGGTGGCGAGGATCGTGCGCTTCTCCATCGCTGCGAGCGGGGTGCCCAGAGCGAAGCTCAGACGACCGGGATCGGCGGCGTCGGCCGACGCGGCCGGCAGCATATGCTCGAGCTCGACCTCCTCATCGGCGAGAATGAAGGCACGATGCACGCAGTTCTTGAGCTCGCGCACATTTCCCGGCCAGGAGTGTGTGCGCAGCACATCGACCGACCGCTTGGACAGCGCCTTGCTGGTTCCGGCCTCGGCGTTGAGCAGGCCGAGAAAGTGCCGGGCCAGCAGATCGACGTCTGCGCCGCGACTGCGCAGGGGCGGGAGGCTGATCGGGAACACCGCCAGACGGTACATCAGGTCCTCGCGCAGCCGCCCTGCGGCCACAGCGCTGCCGAGGTCGTGATTGGTCGCCGCGACCACCCGCACCTGTGCGCGAATCTCCGTGTCGCCACCCACACGCCAGAACCGGCCGCTTTCCAGCACCCTCAGCAACCGCACCTGAGCGTCGGGTGACATCTCGGTGATCTCGTCGAGGAACAGCGTACCGCCCGCGGCGCGCTCGAAGTAGCCGCGGTGGGTGCGGGCCGCGCCGGTGAACGCTCCCCTCTCGTGGCCGAACAGCTCGGCCTCCACCAGCGAGGCTGGGATGGCGCCGCAGTTCACCGCCACGAACGGTCCGCGGCGGCTGCTGCCCTGGTGGATGGTCTGCGCCACCAGCTCCTTCCCGGAGCCGCTCTCGCCCACGATCAATACGCTCGCCTCGGTCGGGGCGACCCGGTCGATCATCTCATAGACCCGCTGCATGGCCGGCGAGACCCCGCGCACCAGCCCGCAATGCGCTGGCCGGGCCGTTTCCCGTGGCACGAGAGGCACGATCTGCAGCGCCGGTGAGGCCGCCGGCGCGGCCCACAGGCCCTCCCCGCCGGGACTGAAGCCAAGCGTGTCGCTTTGATACATGCGTTGCCCTCCTCAAGTCTCCGCGTCGCTGCGCGGCGAAAGGCCAGCGCAACGATCACGGAAGGCATGCTACAGGTGGGCGGTACGCGCACCCTATCGGCGGTCTTCGGTACAGGGTGTCGGTGAATGGCCGATGCGAGTGTCGGGGTTTGTCCTACACGCCGACGAGTTTGGTTACTTGCGCCGGCGCCGGACCCCGTAGTAGGCATCGATCTCGTCGCGCCAGCCGCGGTCGGTGATCGAGGGCCAGCTGTCGCGGTCGAAGCCCGGCGCAGCCTGCAGCCGCTCTCTGGATACCTCCAGGGTCACACACGCCTGCTCGGTGTTCACCGTGAGCACGTTCCAGGGCACGGCGAACAGCCTGGCACCCCCGCCGAGGGATCCATCGAAGGACAGGACTGCATACATGATGCGATCGCGGCTTGCATCCAGCATGACTCCTTCGATGCGGCCGATTTCCTCGCCCTGCGTATCGCGAACGCAGTCGCCGTTGAGTGAGACCGTGTCCATCGGGTCGGCGCCGGGCCCGCTGCGGCCGGGACGGTACTCGGTCTGGGTGTTGGACGGTTTATGAGCCGTATGCATCTAGGCCTCCTGAATTGGTTGGCGGCGGTACGCGCCGCCGCTGGTGCATCGCAGCGGCGGGCGGCATCGCGAGTGAGAGTCGGGCGGGTCCCCATCGCCGCGCGGCGATGGGGACCTCGCTATTGCCGCACGTGCAGGTCGTCCTTGACGGATTGCACGCAAGGCTCGGAACATCGGGCCGTCGTGTGCGTTGATCACGCATGCATCCATGCTCGCACGCGCCATGCCACCGGCTGCAGTCCCGCCAAAACAGCAGCTTGTCTTGCGCCGGCGCGCGTCGCGACTGGGTAAACCGTCCATGGCCTTGTAAGAAATTCGCACCGCGGGCGCGCAGGCAGATCGTGGCCCCGACCCATCCGGGCGCCTGGGTACGGTGCGGTGGCGGCAAGGGACTGTTGCGGTGGGCACGTGGATTGCCCCGCCTTGCGCATAGCTCTGTGCGCCGGCCAGCGAGAGCCGCCGGTTGGTGCGCAACATCGCACAGGTATGGCTCGATTCGAACCGACACGCATGCATACCAGGTCCGCGAAGCTGCCCGATGAGCGGATGCTGCAGGCGCTGGAGGCGGCGGCGCGTGCCGGCGTCGAGGTGACGCTGGTATTGCCGGGCCATTCAGATTCCTGGGCGACGCTGTACGCCGGGCGTGCGAAGTATGCGCTGCTGCTGCGGGCCGGAGTGCGCATCCATGAGCGCAAGACGGCGCTGCTGCATGCCAAGACGGCTGCCGGTTCCGCAGTTTCACGGTGTTCGAAACGGAGATCCCCATGTTGTCCTCGCCCCCTGCGGGCCAACCATCTGCGGAACCGCTTGCCTCAACCGGCATCGAGGGACTCGATCACATCCTGGGCGGCGGCCTGACCCCAAACCGGGTCTACCTCATTGAAGGCATGCCAGGTGCGGGAAAGACTACGCTCGCATTCCAGTTCCTGCAGGAAGGCGTGCGCCGCGGCGAGCGCACCCTGTACATCGCGCTGTCGGAAACCGAAGATGAAACCCGCGCCGTGGCCGCCTCGCATGGCTGGTCGCTGGACGGCATCTGCCTGCGCGAGCTCACCCCCACGGAAGACAGCCTGCAGCCCGAAGAGCAGTACACGATGTTTCACCCCTCCGAGGTCGAGCTCACCGAGGCGACCAAGCGAATTCTCGCCGACGTCGAGGACTTGAAGCCGGCGCGAGTCGTCGTGGACTCGCTCTCCGAGTTTCACCTGCTGGCGGGGAACCCGCTGCGCTACCGCCGGCAGATGCTCGCACTCAAGCATTTCTTTGCCGGCCGGCGATGTACCGTGCTGCTGCTCGACGATCTCACGTTCGACGAGCGCAATCTGCAGATGCAGAGCATCGCGCACGGTGTCGTGCGTCTCGAGGAGCAGGCTGCGGAATACGGGGCGCACCGGCGGCGGCTGCGGGTCCTCAAGTATCGCGGCGCGAATTTCCGCGGCGGCTATCACGACTACGTCATCGTCCGCGGCGGGCTGGAGGTGTTTCCGCGGCTGGTTGCCGCCGAGCACCGGCAAGCTGGCGTCCAGGAGCGTCTGTCGAGCGGCCTGGCCCAGTTCGACACGCTGCTCGGGGGTGGCCTGGAACGCGGTACCAGCACCCTGATCGTCGGCGCACCGGGAACGGGAAAATCGACGCTTGCCGCGCAGTTTGCCGCCAGTGCTGCAGCCCGCGGCGAACATGCCGCGCTGTTCATCTTCGACGAGAGCGAGAACACCTTGGTGTCGCGCTGCGCTGCGCTTGGAATCGAGCTGCGCGGGCACCTGGACAGCGGGCGCATTACCACACAGCGGATCGACCCGGCGGAGCTGTCGCCGGGCGAGTTCGCCCACTCCATTCGCCGCGCAGTGGAGCGCCAGCGTGCCGCCGTCGTCGTGATCGACAGCCTGAACGGCTACCTGAACGCCATGCCGGAGGAGCGCTTCCTCGTCACTCAGCTGCATGAAGTTCTGACCTACCTGGGCCAGAAGCAAGTCGTCACCATCCTGGTCGGGGCTCACCACGGACTGATCGGCAGTCAGATGAAGACGCCGGTGGATGCCAGCTACCTGGCCGACGCCATCATCCTGTTGCGCTACTACGAGACCAGGGGCGAAGTGCGCCAGGCCATCTCGGTGATCAAGAAGCGCGGCGGCAATCATGAGCGCACGATCCGCGATTTCCGCATGGACGAGCGGGCGCATCCACGTGGGCGAGCCGTTGCGCAGCTTCCGTGGCGTGCTGACCGGCGTACCCGTCGAGGACGAGCATGCACCCCGGCCCCGGAACAGCGCCAGCGTGAGTGACACTGCCCAGGAGACGCTGGAACGACGCGTCCTGGTTCTCGCGCCCACCGGTAAGGACGCCACGCTCACTCGTGCGGTGCTGGCGGAGGCCGGGGTCGACTGCGAAATCTGCGCCGACCTCCGGTGCGTCACGCGCGAGCTCGAACGGGGTGCAGCCGCGCTGCTGCTTGCCGAAGAGGCCATCGCGAGCGGAGCCGGGACCCTCGCCGGCACGATCGCGGGGCAGCCGCCGTGGGCCGACCTTCCAATCCTCGTGCTCGCGCAGCGCGGAGCCGATTCCCCGGCCGTCGGGGAAGCGGTACGCACGCTGGGCAACGTAACACTGCTCGAGCGCCCCATCCGCGTAGCGGCGCTCGCGAGCGCTGTACGCAGCGCGCTGCGCGCCCGCGAGCGGCAGTACCGGACGCGCGCCTACCTCCTCGAGCGCGACCGAACGGCCCGTGCGCTGGAAGAAGCCGACCGGCGCAAGGACGAGTTCCTGGCCACGCTCGCCCACGAGCTGCGCAACCCGCTCGCGCCGATCCGCAACTCGCTGCACATCTTGCGGTTCACCGATGCTCCCGAGTCGCCCTCCAATCTCTCATCGGGATCATGGAGCGACAGGTCGACTACCTGGTGCGGCTGGTCGATGACCTGCTCGAAGTCTCCCGCATCACCCGCGGCAAGATCGAGCTCAGAAAGGAAAGGACGGATCTGTCGGCAGTCATCCGGGCAGCAGTCGAGACCAGCCGGCCGCTGCTCGAAGCCGCGCGCCATGAACTGACCATCGCACTTCCATCGGGGCTATCGCTGGAAGCGGACGCGGTCCGCCTGGTCCAGGTCTTCGCCAATATCCTGAACAATGCGGTCAAGTATACGGAGCCGGGAGGCCGCATCTGGGTCACCGCAGTGCGCGACGGCACCAGCGCCCTCGTATCGGTGCGGGATACCGGCATGGGCATCGACGCGGCAGCGTTGCCGCGCGTGTTTGACCTGTTCATGCAAGGCGATGCCAGCAAGGGCCGCGGCGGAGGCGGTCTTGGGATCGGCCTTACCCTGGCGCGAACCCTCGTGGAGATGCATGAAGGTACGGTCGAAGCGCGCAGCGCGGGGCTGGGCAAGGGCAGCGAGTTCGTGGTGCGCTTGCCGCTGGCGGCGGGTGCCGACCTTTCGCTGCCCGAACCTGCAGACACCTCCCCCCGAACGGTTCACGCTCCTGCACGTGTATTGGTGGTGGACGATAGCCGCGACGCTGCCGACAGCCTCCGCGTCCTGTTGGAGTTGCTCGGTGCGCAAGTCCAGGTCGCCTACGACGGCCCCGCTGCGCTGGACGCGTGTCGTGGCTATCGGCCAGAGGTCGTGCTGCTGGATATCGGCATGGCGGGCATGGACGGCTACGAAGTTGCACGCCGCATCCGCCAGGGCGCCGGGTCGAAGGACATGACGCTCATCGCACTGACTGGATGGGGCCAGGAGAAGGACCGCCGCAGCTCCAAAGCGGCCGGCTTCGATCACCATCTCGTCAAGCCCGTCGATATCGACGCGTTGCAAGGCCTCTTGAGGGCATTGCACGGCGCGCAGGACTGAGGACGCTTCGATCGGAGCAGAGGATGCAAGCCGCGCCAGACTGGCATCGATCCCACCGACCGCTATCCCGCGGCACGCATGGCCTGCGTGGCGACACCCAGCACCACGCGGATGCGGTGCGTGCCCTTGTCGTCGATCAGCGCGATGCCCTGATGCGGGGCAAGAAGCGGCTCACCGTCGACCTCGATCTGCGCCACGCCGCGCGCTACGCCGTCGGGGTTCTCGATCTCGATGACGTAGAGTGTGCCGCCATGACGATATGAAAGGGTGGCGCCCGGCCAGTGAGCCGGGAGGCACGGGTCGATCTGAAGCGCCGCGCCCCGCTTGTTCAGTCCCAACAGCCATTCGATGCCGGCGCGATACATCCAGCCGGCCGTTCCGGTATACCAGGTCCAGCCGCCGCGCCTGCTGTGCGGGGGCTCGGAATAGACGTCCGCGGCCATCACGTACGGCTCGACCATATAGGCCTGGACGCCCGCGCGGCTGCCCGCGCGCTGGATTGGGTTGAGGCGATTCAGGATCTCATGGGCGGTTGTGCCCTCACCCAGCATGGAGAAGGCGATCGCGCACCACACGGCGGCGTGATTGTACTGTCCGCCGTTCTCGCGCACGCCCGGCGGATAGCCTCGGATATAGCCGGGATCCACCGCCGGGGCCTCGAACGGCGGTGTCAGCAGAACAATGAGATCGTCGCTCGGCCGCAGCAGGTGCTCCGCTACCGAGCGCATGGCTTGGCGGCAGCGCGCCGGATCGCCGGCCCCGGAGAGCACGCTCCAGCTCTGCGCGATCGAATCGATGCGGCATTCGGTCGCCGTCGCGGTGCCTAGAGGGGTGCCGTTGTCGAAGTAGGCGCGTCGATACCACGCGCCGTCCCACGCCTGCTGTTCGAGCGCGTTCTGCAGATCCTGCAGGTGCGCATACCAGCGCTGGGCCCGCTCGGGTTCGCGGCGGGCCTGCGCAATTCTGCCGAACCGTGGCAGGACCGCACACAGGAACCAGCCGAGCCACACGCTTTCACCAGTGCCGCCAGATCCCACGCGGTTCATGCCATCGTTCCAGTCACCGCCGCCCATCAGGGGCAGGCCGTGTGCGCCGAGCTGGAGACTGTGGTCGATCGCCCGCGCGCAGTGCTCGTAGAGACTGCCGTGGACCTGTGTGCGCTGTGGCTCGAAATAGCTGTCCTCTTGCGCCTGCGCCAGAGCGGGGCCGGTCAGGAACGGCACGCGCTCCTCCAGCACCGCCGCGTCTGCCGTCACGTCGATGTAGTGCGCCACCGCGAAGGGCAGCCACAGGCGATCGTCCGAGCAGTGCGTGCGCACACCGCGGTCCGATGGCGGGTGCCACCAGTGCTGAACATCTCCCTCGGTGAATTGATGTGCCGCGGCGCGCAGCAGATGCGCTCGCGTCAGTTCGGGCGCGGAGACCGCCAGTGCCATGCAATCCTGCAGTTGATCCCGGAACCCATAGGCGCCGCCCGCTTGATAGAAAGCGCTACGCGCCCACATCCGGCAAGCCAGCGTCTGATACAGGAGCCAGCGATTGAGGAGGACGTCGAGCGCCGGATCCGGAGTGCGGACCTGCACGCGGCCGAGCACGTCGTCCCACTGCCGCCGCACCTGCGCGAGCAGCTGCGCGGGATCGGCTCGCCGCATCTCTTCGACCAGCGCGCGCGCGGCCTCCCGGCTCTCGGCCTGGCCGAGCAGCACGATCACTTCCTGGCTCTCCCAGGCGGCCAGCTCGACGATCGTGCTGAGCACGGCACAGGGATCGCGTCCCGCACCAGCCCACCTTCCCAGCGGCCCGCCGCGAAGCAACGCGGCGGGCCGCTCCAGGCTGCCGCCGCGCCCGAGGAACTCCAGGCGATCGCAAGTCCAGGCAGTCTGCTTCCCGGCCATGTCGACAAACGCAACCCGCTGCCCGAACTCGGGGCTGAAGGGGTTACGGGCCAACACGGCTCCCGTGGCTGCATCGTGCTCCGTGATCAAGTGCGCAGCGCTCGCCGCTCGCGCCGGCCCCAGCACCCATTCCACGTATTGCGTGACCGCGAGACGGCGCGGTTGCCCGCTTTGATTGGTCAGCCGCAGGACGGACACCTTGACCGGCGCGTCCGTGACCACGAACTGGGTCAGCGTTGCGGCAATGCCGTTCGACGCGTGCTCGAAACTGCTGTATCCGGCAGCGTGGCGTACGACATGGGATCCGTCCTGCACCCGGATGGGGCCCGGGGTCGGGGTCCACAACGCGCCGCTGCGCAGGTCCTGCAGGTACAGCACTTCTCCGTGCGGATCGCAGACCGGGTCGTTGGACCACGGTGTCAGCTGATTTTCGCGCGCATTGCCCCACCACGTGTAGCCGGCACCCGCTTCGGAGACGATGAAGCCGAAGTGGGGATTTGCGATGACATTGATCCATGGCCGGGGGGTGTGCTGCTGCGGGCCCAGTACGATGACGTACTCTTTGCCGTCGTCGGCAAATCCCCCGAGGCCGTTGAAGAACTCGAGCGCAATCCGCTGCGGCGGTGCACTGCTCTGCGGCGGATGCTGCTCGATCGCACGGGGCGCCGGACCGCCTCTATCCTGCCTGTGTCCCGCACGCAGCACCTGCTCGGCGAGCGTACCGTGCTTGCCCACGAGTACGACCCGGGCCGCCGATTGCAGCAGTGCCCGGTGCGCGGCGCTCAGCAGCTCCGCATTGAGCACGTAAGCGCGGCCCCGCAGGGGGCCCCGGGCCGACTGTGCAGCCGGACTCGCACGCACCATGCTCTCCAGGGCAAGCTGCAGATCCTGCGCGTAAGTCAGCGGTTTCTCGTTGAGGATGACCAGATCGGCGTCGAGCTGCTTGCTGCGCCAATACTCGTGGGCACGCAGCAGCTGCCGGACGAGCTCCCGCTCCTCAACGGCGTCCACCCGCACGAGCACGATCGGGAGATCGCCGGAGATGCCATGTTCCCATAGACCGTGCACCGTGCCGGCCCCGGCCTCGAGCACGTGGGCGGCCGCGCGCAATGCCGGATTTGCATACAGCAGCGCGTCGGCCAGGTGCTGGAACAGATTCGCCGCCTCCGCCGACACGCCGAGGTCATGCAGTTGCACTTGCGCCCGCGTCCATGCCAGCGCCGCGACCCGCTCGAAAGCCGATGGGTCATGGTACTTGTCGCACAGCGCGAGCAGCTGTGCTTTGCTCTGGGCCGTCACCGTGGTGAAGACCACTTGCGCGCTGCCTTGCGGCGCAACCTGCAGGCCAACGCGCAGACTGAAGATGGGATCGAGCACCGGCCCCGCGCTGTTGGAAAGTGCACGGCCGTCCAGCACCGCGAGCGGGCTGCGGACGCTGCGGCCGCGGCCGATGAAGCGGGCGCGGTCGGTTTCGTACTGGATGCCGGCGCGAGGCCCCATTTCCGTAGCCAGAACATGCGCCGCCCACAGAGGTAGTGCGTGCGCGTCGCGGGGGCGCCGTTGCGCGATCAGGCTGCGCAGCGCCGCGACGTACTCCGTCTGCACGAACAGGTTCAGAAATGCCGGATGCGCGGCATCGGCGGCCGGCGTGGCAAGCACCACTTCGGCGTAGGAGGTGAGCTCGAGCTCGCGCGGGCGGCGCCCATGGTTGCGGACGGTCAGACGCCGGATCTCGGCATCGTCCTCCGGCGACACGACTACATCGAGGATGGTCTCGACGCTGCCATCCATTCGCCTGATGCGCGCGCGGTCCTCGCAGAACGTGACTTCGTAGCTGTCGGGGCGGACCGCGAGCGGCTGCAAACCGGCCGACCAGACGGCACCGGAGCCGGGATCGCGCAGGAAGAAGAACGTGCCCCAGCAATCGCAGGTCGGGTCCTCGCGCCAGCGCGTCACGTCCATGGCTTCGCAGCGGCTGTAGCCGCTGGCCGCGGCCGTCAGCATCACCGAGTAGCGGCCGTTGCTCAGCAAATGGGCAGTGGGACCGGACAGCCGCGGCCCGTGGAGCACCCGTGCTGTGGGAGGGACGACGCCGAGCTGGCGAGGCGCAGGTTCGGTCTTGCCGGGCATACGTGTGTCGGCTACGGTACGAGGGGGGCGTTCCTGCAGGAGCAGATCGGCGGCTTCCACCAGCGGATGGCGGTGAAAGCGCCGGCGCATGGCGGCGTCGAGCAAAGTGTTGCCGATCGCCACCAGCGCCATCCCCTGGTGGTGCGCCATGTACGTGCGCACGATCGCTGCCGAGCGGTGCTCGGGCAGCCGCGCAGGCGTGTAGTCGAGCGCCTCGTACCAGCCGTACTCGCCCAGCGCGCCGGCCTGCTCCAACTGGTCGAAATTCCGACCGGCGGCGCGCGCGTCATACATCGCGGCGAGCGCGGTAGCGTACGGTGCTACCACCAGGTCCTCCTGCAATCCACGCTTGAATCCCAGTTCGGGTATGCCGAACGCCGAATACTGGTAGGTCAAGGCACCGTCGCGCAGCGCGTAGGCGGACTCGGAGACGCCCCACGGCACGCCGTGGGTGTTGCCATGCGCGATCTGGCGCTTGACCGCGACGCGGCAGGTCTGCTCCAGCAGGCTGTGGCTGGGCGTGTAGGTCACCAGGCAAGGCATCAGGTACTCGAACATGGAACCCGACCAGGACACCAGGACGGCGCCGTCTTCGGTCAGCCGCACAGGGCGGCCCAGCCGAAACCAGTGCGATACCGGCACATCGCCCCTGGCGATGGCGACCAGGCTGGTCAGACGCGCTTCGGAGGCGAGCAGGTCGTAGTAGCTGTCGTCGAGTTTGTCGTCGTCCACCCGGTATCCGACCGAGAACAGCCTGCGGCCGGGATGAAACAGAAAGCGGAAGTCCATCCGCTCGAACAGCTCGCGTGCGGCCTGTGCTGCCGATTCGAGCTGAGCGACGAGCCGACGGCAGTCGGCGGCACGCAACTCCAGTCGCTTTGCAATCGACGGCTCCGCGACCGCCGGACCTCCAGGCAAGCGTGCAGCCGTGGCGGCGGCCGCGTAGCTCGCCGCCAGGCGCGACGGCGTGATGGGAGACTGCAACGGGGGCAGTGCGCAAAGCCTGCAGGCGCGATCCGCATCGACAACGAGCGCGACATCCTTGGCGTGGCTGGCGAAATCCTCGCGCAAGGCCTTCATCCAGATTCGCAGCGCGCTGTCCGCCGGCTCTTCGCACTCGTCCGCGTACGCCTGCAGCGCATCGAGCACAAAGTGACTCGCCCGTTCCAGCTCTGTCCATCTGCCCGCCAACTCGGCACTGGACCCCAGCGATTGCAGCAACGCTGCGTCCAGTTCCCGGAGCGCTGCGTCGACGTCGGTACGGCTGACGAACTGGGTGCGCCGCTGATCGCCGGCATCCAGCAGAGCCTCGCGCAGCGCGAGGACGTCGTCGCGCAGCCCGCGCAGGCAAGCCGCCTTGACCACTGGAGCGTCGAGCAGCTCGCAGCAGGCCTCTTCGACCGCCAACAGATGGCCGGCCAGGTTGCCGCTGTCTACCGAGGAGATATAGCGCGGGCTCAGGGGCTTGCGCTCGACCAGGTCGTACCAGTTGTAGAAATGGCCACGGAAGCGCTCCAACCCCTGCAAGCTCTCGAGCGCGCTCGCCAACCGCTGCGCGGTGTCCTGCAGTCCGATCCAGCCGAGATCGTGCGCCGTCACGTTGGCGAGCAGGCTCAGACTGCAATTGGTGGGGGAGGTGCGCTGCGCTAGCACCGGCCGCGGGTCCTCCTGATAGCTGTCGGGCGGCAGAAAGCGCGCGGGCTCGGCGACGAAAGTCGTGAAGAACCGCCACGTGCGCCGCCCCATGCGCCGCAGGCGCGCAGCGTCGCTCGCCGTCAGCGGCACCTTTGCGGGATCCCTCGGTGGCATGCTGATCAGGCGTGCGACCACCGGGGCAAGCCACCACAGCACGATGACCGGCAGTGCGAACCAGATGCCCGGACGGTTGAAGTAGAGCACGCAAGCAGTGGCGAGGATCGCTACCAGGGAGGCACTGCGCAGCGGCCACAGGAAGTCGCGCAGAGCGAGCCCCGCCGCGCTTTGCACCCGGGCCGCCGTCACCCACTCGAGCAGCCTGCGGCGGCTGACCAGGCGATAGAGCGTGCGCGCGATCGCGTCGACCATCACCCACGCCTGCGTCGGCAGCGTTGCCAGCGTCACACCTGCATAGGCCGCCGCGGCGCCCAGTTCCTTCCCGGCGCGCCGCAGGTGATGGCGCCACGACGCGCCGCGAGGCGGCGGAAGCAAGCCCTGCAACCATGCGCTCCATACCGATAGCGACAACGCAGCGACGATCGCGAGCAGCCACGCGAGCTCAGGGGCATGGGGGATCGACCAGGTCGCTACCAGCGTTGCAAGCGCCGCCGGCGCGAGCAGGGAGCGCCGCAGATTGTCGAGCATCTTCCAGCGGTTGATCGCGCGGATGCCGGTCCGTGCCTTGCCGAATATCCACGGCAGCAGCTGCCAGTCCCCGCGTGCCCACCGGTGCGCGCGTGCCGTAGCCACCTCGGCGTGATAAGGAAAGTCCTCGAACACCTCCACATCGCTGATCAGGGCGCAACGGGCGAACGCACCTTCCAACAGATCGTGGCTGAGCACGGCCTCTGCCGGCAGGCGCCCCGCGCACGATGCCTCGAAGGCATCGACGTCATACAGCCCTTTGCCGGTGAAGCTGCCTTCTGCGAACAGATCCTGATAGACATCGGACACCGCGCCCGCATACAGATCCACGACCCGACGGGGCAGAGTAGAGCCGCTGAAACAGGGAGCTCTCCGAGGCGGCCGGCAGCTTCGGCGTCACGCGTGGCTGAAAGATGCCGTACCCCTCGACTACGCGGCCTGCGCTCGCATCCAGGCGCGGTGCGTTGAGCGGGTGCGCAGCCGCTCCGACCAGTTGAGCCACAGCCCCGATCGGCAGCCGTGTGTCGGTGTCCAGGGTGACTACATACTTCACCTGTTCGGGTGCCTTGGCCGGCTTACCTCCCAGGGGCAGGAACGAAGTGTCTTCGGCGCCGCGCAGCAGGCGATTGAACTCGTGCAGCTTGCCGCGCTTGCGCTCCCATCCCATCCACTTGCCTTGAGTGGGGCTCCATTGCCGGCGGCGGTGGAACAGAAAGAAGCGCGCTCCGCCGTCTGGCGCCGGCCCATACCGGCGATTGAGTCTGTCGATGCCGGCGGCGGCCGCCGCAACCAGCGCTGCATCCTCGCGCCGCTCTTCCTGGTCGGCGTCCACGCCATCGCTGAGCAGAGCAAAGCGGACATCGCCGCCGGAATTGGCCACGAAATGGACTTCCAGCTGCCTTGCGCTCGAGGCCACGTCCGCCTCGTCATGCAGGATCGCGGGGACCGCAACGCAGGTGCGCAACGCCGCGGGCACGGCGCCCGCGAGCTCCAGCCGTGGCAGATGGCGTGGCCCGAGCGCGCCGACAACCCAGCGGTTGATCAGCGTCACCGCCACTTCCGACACGGGTATCGCCGCAAGCACGCCAAGCACGACGAGTGCTGCGGCGCCGACCCCCGCCGTGGCGCTCGCCCACAGAAGCAGCCCCAGGAACAGCGTGGTGAGCAGCGCCAGGCTGCCCAGATAGGACGCCGTAGCGTGGCCCACGTAGATCCTGAGGAAGCGCTGCCGCAGCGATGGGCGATAGCCGATCTGCCTCTCGAACGCGGCGCGGCCCGCGCCGATCAGCCAGTAGCCGGGATCGCCCATGCGCGGGTCGTCGTCGGCGGCGCCGGCGCAGCGAGCATGATCGACTACGCGTTGGGCGGTCTCCACTTCGCTCAGGTTGGTGTTCTTCGCAAGCTCCTCGACGGCGTGCCGATAACGGTCGCGGGTGGGATAGTCCATGCGGGCAAACTCGCTGCTGCGCCGCAGACACGCATCGACGAGACTGACGCTTTCCACCAGGCCTTGCCAATCGAGCGCCGACATGGCGCGCATGCTGGTCACCAGATTGCGCACCGTGAGATTGGCCGCGGCCTGGCTGGAATGCTCCTGCCGCATCCATTCTTCCCAGTTGATGGCGTGGGGCGCCAGCCTGGCGTTGAGGCGCTCGAGCATCGACGGCAGAGCGGCGTCCTGATCGCGCAACCGGTGGACGAGCTGCACGAAGAATGCGCGCGACGCGACATCGTCGGCGACGCTCGTGAGCAGGCTCTCCAGCCGCGCAGCTGAACCCGCCTGCGTACCCAGGACATCGTCGGCGAACGCATCGGCCTGCCGCCGTCCGCTCTGCGCGTCAACCACGCGGACCGCGATGCGCCGCAGGTTCTCGATGAACAGACAGCGCAGCATGACCGGCGCGGCCCACAGCTCGCGCAAGGTCAACGGCCGCACGCTTTGATAGGCGCGAATGTATGCGGTGAGCGCGTCGGAATCGAACCGGCTGTCGGTGTGGGCGACGAAGCTCAGCAGCACAGCGTACATCCGCGGCCAGCTGCGCAGCCGCCCTTCCCGCAGCACCGGCAAGGTCCGCTGAAACGCGGGCGTGCAGTCGTGGGCGATTGACTTGAGCTGCTCGTCTACGACGTGGAAGTTGTCCAGGATCCATTCCGCCGCGGGCGTCACTACGCGGCGCTGGCGCGCTGTCTCCGCAATCGCCTCGTAGCAGCTCCGCAGAATGCGCCCGCTCGCCTGCGCCCGAGCGGCCACATCCATGCTCAGAAGTCCGGCAGGCTGGACCTGGTGATGCTGCGCGAGCCAGCCGGCGTGCTCCGCCAGGCGCTCGACGCTGAACAGCTCGGCGCGAATGGGGACCTCGGCATCGTCCTCCTCGACGCCCCACACGGCCCTCCTCAAGCGATCCAGAGCGGTTCCTTGCATCGATGCTTTCTTGGCTGCTGTCTGCGGCATCGCGCCGGCTTCCCACAACGCTGCGGGCGATCCACAGAGCGCGCCACGCCGGGACGCGGCGCCCGGCAAGCCAGAATGCCGCAGCGGTGCCTGCGTACCCCGTCTAGACCATGCCAAACAGCAGGAGGAGGCCGGCGAGCGCCAACGGACACCCGAGCGCCCAGACCCACAACAGCGCAGTGGTGCTCCTGGGAGGGGAGGGATGATGGTTTAGTCGCGTCATGCTCGTTCGCTCCTCGCGTCAACCGGCTGGATGCCCTCGCGTCAACCGGGTGGATGCGCAACAGAGCACGGCGGCGAAAGGCGGAGCCCGCGGGCCTCCGCCCTTGTTCTGCGCGCGCGCCGGCAGTTCCTAGCCGGCTGCGCGGTGCTGGATCCGGTCGCACGCCTCGATGGGCGGCGCGGATAGCCGAGTGGCGTGCCGCATGCGGCATGCCCAGCCTTGCCGCGGCGAGGACTGCGCCCTGGATGCCGCACGGACGGCAGTCCTCCGGAGCAGTTCTTCTCTGCACCGTGAAAGTTTTACCGCACCCGGGCCGCGCTGGACCACGCAAGCGTTGCTCGCTCTGCGGGAGCGCCAGGAGCGCGCCTCGGTCCGGCGGGAGCGCCGCTTGCTGGACACCTGGCTCGACCACGGGAGACGAGAATGAGGCAATCGCTTGCAGTTCACGCTCGGTGGGCGGCGCCCGTCAATCTATTCGTTCGGGACCTCGTCTCGATGCGCCCGCGATCGCTGCTCCAGGTGGCTGTCGAAGGCCTGGAATGCGTTCCGAAGCGCTTACCCGCCTGGCTGCTCTACGATGCGCGCGGGGCTGAGCTGTTCGAGTCCATCACCCGCACCCCGGATTACTACCCCAGCCGGACCGAGGCTTCGATTCTGGCGGGCCGCAGGGCAGATCTGGCCCGGATCATCGACGCGCGCACCACCATCGTCGAATACGGCGCTGGAGAGATGCAGAAAGTGCGATTGCTCCTGGCCGCCGCACTGCCCGACTGCTACGTTGCGGTGGATATTGCCCGCGACCAGCTGGTGGCAAACGGCATGGAGCTCGCCACCGACTTCCCGCAGCTGCTGGTCGAAGTGTTGTACGCCGACTTTGCCGGTCTGACACTACCCCAGCTGGCTCTGCCGGAGGTCGGCAAGCGCCTGTTCTTTCATCCCGGTTCCACCATCGGCAATCTCGAGCCCGAAGAAGCCGAAGGATTCCTGCGCACCGCTGCCGCGATCGTGCGCGCGGATGGATGCGCGATCGTCGGGGTGGATCTGCGCAAGGACATCAAGGTGCTCGAAAGAGCCTATAACGACTCGGAGGGGTACACGGCTCGCTTCAACTTGAACGTGCTGGCTCGAATCAATCGAGAGCTCGGCGCCGACTTCGACCTTGCTCAGTTCGAGCATGTCGCGTTCTACAATGCGTCGGCCGGCCGGATCGAAATGCACTTGCGCAGCCGCTGCGATCAGAGCGTCACCATCGCGGGGCGGCGCTTTGCCTTGTCCGCCGGCGAAACGATCCACACCGAGAACTCTTACAAGTATCTGCCCGAGGGCTTCGCCGCCCTCGCCAGGCGCGCCGGATTCGAGCAGACCCGGATGTGGACCGATGAGGCGCAGCAGTTCGGTGTGTTTGTGTTGCAGGGTGCTGCCCAGCTCTAGGTAGCTAGGCGGGGCTGCAGGCCCGCCAGTCCTACTGCAGCTTGCGGACCAGTGCTCCGATCTGAGCCGCGAGGGCCTCCGGGTCCACCGGCTTCGTGAGATGCGTATCGAAGCCCCGCTCCAAAGCCTCGCGCAGGTCGCCAGCACCCGCGTAGCCGGTAAGCGCAATCATCGGGGTTCGCCTCCCCGAGCACGCATCGCGCCGCCTGATCTCCTCCGCCAGCGAGTATCCGTCTTCATCGGGCATCCCGATATCGCTGACGACCACCGCCGGGCGTGCGGCTTCGTAGCAGTGGATCGCCCCTTGAACCGAGCCGGCTGTGTCGACTTTGGCCCCGCGCGCCGCAAGCAGGATCTGCATGGCGTCCCGGGCGTCCTGGTCGTCGTCGACCAGCAGGACGTGCACCCCGGTCAGGTCCTTGGCATCGTCTCCACGGGTGGCCGGCAGCTCCTTGCCGACCCAGCCGACATCCAGGAGCGGCAGCTCGATGGTGAACGTGGACCCCGATCCCAGGCCTGCGCTTGCCGCCTGGATCGTGCCCCCGTGCTCGTCGATCAGGTGCTTGGTGATGGCGAGGCCGAGTCCCAGGCCGCCGTGTTCGCGCGCCTTCGAGCTGTCTGCTTGCCAGAACCGTTCGAACAGCCGGGCGATGACCTCGGACGGCATCCCGATCCCGGTGTCGCTCACCGTCACTGCGGCGTGGTCCTCCAGCGCTTGCACCCGCACCAGGACGGAGCCGCCGGTTTGCGTGAACTTGATGCCGTTCCCGACCAGATTTGCGATCGATTGGATCAGCCGCTGCTCATCACCGAGCACGAAGACACGAGGCTCGGATCTCTCGAGCCCCAGGGCGACACCGCGTTGCTCCGCCAGCGAGCTGCATCCGTCGATCGCTGCCTGCGCGATGCGGACCAGGTCCACCGGGCTGCGGATGACCTCCAGCTTGCCGGCTGTTATGCGGGAGATGTCGAGCAGGTCGCTCACCAGTCGCTCCTGAAGCCGGGTGTTCTGGTAGATCCGCTGAAGAGCGCCGCGCATCTCGGATTCGGGAACAAAGCCGCTTTGCAGAAGATGGAGCCATCCGCGGATCGCCGCGAGCGGCGAGCGCAGCTCATGGGAGACCAGGCCAAGGAACTGATCCTTGGCCTCGTTTGCCCTGACCGCCGCTTCGCGTGCCGCTTCCGTGCGCAACAGCCGCTCGCGGGCCTGCTCAGCCTGCTTGCGCACGGTGACATCGCGAAACACCAGCACGACCCCGACGGTCTCGCCGTTCGCGCCCCGGATCGGGGCCCCGCTGTCATCGATCGGCCGCTCGGTTCCGTCGCGCGCGATCAGGATGGCGTCATCGGGAAGACCTGTTACCTTGCCTTCCCGAAGCACCCGGCTGACCGGGCTCTCGACCGCTTCTCTGGTCGACTCGCCGACGATTGCAAACACCTCCTCGAGCGGCAGACCTTCGGCCTCGTTCTGGGTCCAGCCGGTGAGCGTTTCCGCCACGGGATTGATCATCGTCACTGTGCCGGTCTCGTCCGTGACGATGAGGGCGTCGCCGCAGCTTTGCAGCGTCGCGTGCAATCTGGCTTGCCCCAGCCGGGCCGCGGTCTGGGCGCGGTCGAAATGATCGACGACGCGGCGGCTGAGGAGCCAGGCCACCCGGAGCAAGACCAGAGCCGTCAAAGTGATCAGGATGAGGGCGACGCGGGTCGGACTGGCGTCGCCGAGGCCGCGCATTTCCCAGAGGACGATCGCAGCCAGAGTCGCGAGCAGCGCCAGCGCAGCGATGAACGCTGCCGTCGACAGGCGGGTGAGCGTAGCAGGAGAGTGCATCTACCGCACCCGGGTCGTGGCGCTGATCACTGCGCCGCGGCTCGGCCTCGACCAGGGGTTGCTGGGGCGGCAGGCGGACCCCAAGCGACCAACGCGGTCGTAGATTGATTGATCTTCTTGCACTAGCGCTCTCCAGCCTGCTCAGGCGCAAGATTCGTGCGGGAGGCGGGCGCAAACGGATCTGGGCCCGCGTGGCACGCTCACGCACCGATGCGGCGAACCGCCGGCAGCAAACTTTTCACATCGGGCAAGTAAATCTTACCTGCCCGCGCAAGGACTTCGTTACCGAGGGCCGCGGGTGCCGGGCGCCTCCTGTGGTAACGTGCGCAGGATCAGGCCGTTGCCTCGGGCCCCCGGGTGTCGGGCACGAGGGAACACACTTTGCGTAGGCTGGACACTCCGATTTGAGGGTAGTGCGGGCGCGGCACGGGCAGCAGCGAACCTGTGCAGGAGGCGCGCGCCGCCAAACCGGCGCTTGACCCCGCCGGCGGCGATCCGCGCCCCGTGACGAGCGAAAGGGGGGGCTATGCCGAGCGCGCACGCCATCGCAGACACTGCTTTCGAGCGTCAGCTGCTCAGCACCTTGCTGGCATTCCGCAAGGGCGACTGGTCGGTCCGCCTGCCCTCCGATCTGACCGGAATTTCGGGAAAGATCGCCGACGTCCTCAATGACATCATCGACGCCAACGAGCGCGTAGCCATCGAGTTCGATCGCGTCAGCCGGGTGGTCGGGCGCGAGGGCAAGCTGTCACAACGGGCGGCCCCGGTCGGCGTGGCGGGCGGCTGGGGCACGATGGTCCAGTCTATCAATGCGCTGATCGACGACCTGGTCCGGCCGACAACCGAGATGGCGCGCATCATCGGGGCCGTGGCCAAAGGCGACCTGTCCCAAGCCATGGCGCTGGATGTGGATGGGCGTCCGCTCGAAGGGCAGTTCCTGCGCACCGCGAAGACCGCGAACACCATGGTCGAGCAGCTCAGCTCCTTCGCCTCGGAAGTCACGCGGGTGGCCCGCGAGGTGGGAACGGAGGGCAAGCTCGGCGGCCAGGCGAAAGTCAAGGGCGTGGCCGGGACCTGGAAGGACCTCACCGACTCGGTCAACTCGATGGCGGGCAACCTCACCGCGCAGGTGCGCAACATCGCGGAGGTGACGACCGCGGTGGCCACCGGCGACCTGTCCAAGAAGATCACCGTGGACGTGCGCGGCGAGATCCTGCAGCTCAAGGACACCATCAACGTCATGGTGGACCAGCTGCGCTCCTTCGCCTCGGAGGTCACGCGGGTGGCCCGCGAGGTCGGCACCGAGGGACGCTTGGGCGGACAGGCCGAATGTCCAGGGCGTCGCGGGCACCTGGAAGGACCTGACGGACTCGGTCAACTTCATGGCGGGCAACCTGACCGCGCAGGTGCGCAATATCGCCGAGGTCACCACGGCGGTAGCGCGCGGCGATCTGTCGAAGAAGATCACCGTCGACGTCAAGGGCGAGATCCTCGAGCTGAAGAACACCATCAACGTGATGGTGGACCAGCTCAACTCGTTCGCCTCCGAGGTCACGCGCGTTGCCCAGGAGGTCGGCACGGAAGGCAAGCTCGGCGGGCAGGCCTACGTTCAGGGTGTGGCCGGCACCTGGGAGGATCTGACCGACTCGGTCAACTCGATGGCGCGCAACCTCACTGCCCAGGTGCGCAACATCGCCGAGGTCACCACCGCGGTGGCGCGCGGCGATCTGTCGAAGAAGATCACGGTGGACGTCAAGGGTGAGATCCTGGAGCTCAAAGACACCATCAACGTCATGGTGGACCAGCTCAACTCGTTTGCCTCGGAGGTCACGCGTGTAGCCCGCGAAGTCGGTACCGAAGGAAAACTCGGCGGGCAGGGGCAGGTCAAAGGGGTGGCGGGGACGTGGAAGGACCTGACCGACTCGGTCAACTTCATGGCCAGCAACCTGACCGCCCAGGTGCGCAACATCGCCGATGTCACTACGGCGGTGGCCAACGGCGACCTGTCCAAGAAGATCACGGTGGACGTCAAGGGCGAGATCCTGGAGCTGAAGAACACCATCAACGTCATGGTGGACCAGCTCAACTCGTTCGCCGTCCGAGGTCACGCGGGTCGCACAGCGAGGTCGGCACCGAGGGCAAGCTCGGCGGGCAAGCGCAGGTGCGCGGGGTCGGCGGCACCTGGAAAGACCTGACCGATTCGGTGAACTCGATGGCCGGCAACCTGACCGGGCAGGTGCGCAACATCGCCGAGGTCACCACGGCGGTGGCCCGCGGCGATCTGTCGAAGAAGATCACCGTCGACGTGAAGGGCGAGATCCTGCAGCTCAAGGACACGATCAACGTGATGGTCGACCAGCTCAACTCGTTCGCCTCGGAGGTGACGCGGGTCGCCCGCGAGGTCGGCACCGAAGGCAAGCTGGGCGGGCAGGCGCAGGTGAACGGGCGTGGCGGGAACCTGGAAGGATCTGACCGATTCGGTGAACGTCATGGCCGCCAATCTGACCGATCAGGTGCGCAACATCGCCGGGGTCGTGACGGCCGTGGCGCAAGGGCGAGCTCAAGAAGAAGCTCACCGTGGAGGCGCGCGGCGAGATCGCGGCGCTCGCGAACACCATCAACGAGATGACCGATACGCTGCTACCTTCGCCGATCAGGTGACCACCGTGGCGCGCGAAGTCGGCGTCGAAGGCAAGCTGGGCGGCCAGGCCAACGTGCCGGGCGCCTCGGGCACCTGGAAGGACCTCACCGACAACGTCAACCAGCTCGCGGCCAACCTGACCACGCAGGTGCGCGCGATCGCCGATGTGGCGACCGCGGTGACCCGGGGCGACCTGACGCGCTCGGTGACGGTCGAAGCCCGCGGCGAGGTGGCGGTGCTCAAGGACAACATCAACGAGATGATCCGCAACCTGAAGGAGACCACGCAGAAGAACAGCCGAGCAGGACTGGCTCAAGACCAACCTGGCGCGCTTCACGCGCCTGCTGCAGGGGCAGCGCGAGCTCGAGACGGTGGTCAAGCTGATCCTGTCGGAGCTGGCGCCGCTGGTGTCCGCTCAGCTCGGCGTGTTCTACATGATGGAATCGGCGCGGCCGCACAGCACCCGGCTCAAGCTGGTGGCCGCCTACGGCTACCGCTCACGCAAGCACGCTCACCACGGAGTTCCGGCCCGGCGAGGGGCTGGTGGGGCAGTGCGCACTGGAGCAGAAGCGCATCCTGCTCACCAACGTGCCGCGCGACTACTATCGCAGATCTCCTCGGGCCTGGGCCGCGCGGTGCCGCGCAACGTGGTAGTGCTGCCGATCCTGTTCGAGCAGCAGGTGAAGGCGATCATCGAGCTGGCCTCCTTCGACTACTTCAGCCCCACGCACCTGGCGTTCCTCGACCAGCTCATGGAGAGCGATCGGGGTGGTGCTCAACAACATCGAGGCGAACACGCGCACCGAGAGCCTGCTCAAGCAGTCGCAATCGCTCGCCCGCGAGCTGCAGAGCCGGCAGGAGGAGCTGCAGAACACCAACGAGGAGCTGGCGGAGAAAGCGCGCCTGCTCTCCGAGCAGTACGTCGAGGTCGAGCACAAGAACCGCGAAGTCGAGCAGGCCCGGCTCGCGCTCGAAGAGAAGGCGGCGCAGCTGTCGCTGTCCTCCAAGTACAAGTCGGAGTTCCTCGCCAACATGTCGCACGAGCTGCGCACGCCGCTCAACAGCCTGCTGATTCTGGCGCAGCAGCTCGGCGAGAACCCGCAGGGCAATCTTCAGCACAAGCAGGTCGAGTACGCCAGGATCATCCACGGCTCGGGCACCGACCTGCTGACGCTTGATCAACGACATCCTGGACCTGTCCAAGATCGAGTCGGGCACGGTGCACCTGGAGATCGCGAGACGCCGTTCGCGGCGCTTGCGCGACTACGTCGAGCGCACTTTCCGGCACATGGCCGAAGCCAAGCGCCTGGAGTTTCGGTGTCGAGCTGGAGCCGGCTCTGCCCAAGGCGGTCATCACCGACCCGATCCGCCTGCAGCAGATTCTGAAGAACCTGCTGTCGAACGCCTTCAAGTTCACCGAGCAGGGCAGCGTGCCGGCTGGACTCGGCCTGGCCGCGAGCGGCTGGAGCGCGGACAACGAGTCGCTGACCGGTGCGGAGCGCGGTGGTCGCCTTCAGCGTGAGCGGACACCGGGGTCGGGCATCGCGCAGGACAAGCTGCTAGCTCATCTTCGAGGCGTTCCAGCAGGCCGACGGCACGACCAGCCGGCGCTACGGCGGCACCGGCCTGGGGCTGTCGATCAGCCGCGAGCTGGCGCGGCTGCTGGGCGGGGAGATCCGGGTCGACAGCGCGGTCGGGCAAGGGCAGCACGCTTCACCCTGTACATCCCGTTCAGCGACGAGCTGGCACTGGTGCCGGCGGCGAGCGCCGACCGCCGGCGGCGACGGGGCGTCCGATTGCGCGAAGCATGCGCTGTCGGTGCTCGCCGCATCGGACCCGCCGTGCATGCCGCGTAGCCGACCGTGGATGACGACCGCGCACTCATGATGCAGGCACGCTCAGGCCGTGCTGATCGTCGAAGACGACCCGACCTTCGCCCGCATTCTCCTGGATGCGGCGCGCGAGAAGCGGCTTTCAAGGGCATCGTCAGCCTGCAGGGCAGCGGCGGCCGTCGCGCTGGCGCGCGAATTCCAGCCGCGCGCGGTGCTGCTGGACATTACGCTGCCCGACATCGACGGCTGGGCCGTGCTGGATCAGCTCAAGCGCGACGCGGACACACGCCATATTCCGGTTCACATCCTGTCCGGCAAGGATGCGCGCGACCGCGCGCTGCGGCAAGGCGCCATCTCCTACCTGGTCAAGCCGGTGGCGCGCGAGCGCGCCTCGAGGCGGAGTTCGCCCGCATGCAGCAACTTCATCGCCCGCGACCAGCGCAACCTGCTCATCGTAGAGGACAACGAGGCGCAGCGCCGCAGCCTCGTCGAGCTGCTGGCGGCGGACGATGTGCGATCACCTGGCCGCGACCGGCGAGCGAGGCGCTCGCGGCGCTGGGCGCGCGCCGTTCGACTGCGTCGTGCTGGATCTGTGCTCTGCCGGACGTGACGGGTTTCGAGCTGCCGAGACGCATCGGCGCAGGATCCCAACGCTGCGCGAACTGCCGGTGGTCGTGTACACCGGGCAAGGAGCTCAGCCGCAGGGAAGTCACGCAGCTGCGTCGGCTGGCGAAGAGCGTCATCGTGAAGGATGCGCGCTCGCCGCAGCGGCTGCTCGACGAAACCTCGCTGTTTCTGCATCGCCGCTCGACCCGCCTGTCCCAGGCGCAGCGCCGCATGCTCGCGGAGAGCTACGACGCCGACAACATGCTCAGGCGGCAAGAAGGTCCTGATCATCGACGATGACGTGCGCAACATCTTCGCGCTGACCACGCTGCTGGAGCGCTATCGAGATGAGCGTCTGCTTCGCCGAGAATGGCAAGGACGGAATCGAGATGCTCAAGCAGACGCCGGACATCGACATCGTGCTGATGGATATCATGATGCCGGAGATGGATGGCTACGACACCATGCGCGCGATCCGCGCGATGCGCGCTTCGGCAAACTGCCCATCATCACCTTGACGGCGAAGGCCATGAAGGGCGACCGCGAGAAGTGCATCGAAGCCGGGGCCTCCGACTACATTACCAAGCCCGTGGACACCGGGCAGCTGATCTCGTCTGCTGCGCGTATGGCTGACCCCCAGGCTGGGGGCGGCGGCGTGATTCCGGAGCCCGCACCAGCCGGTCCACGCGACGCCTCACAGCTGGAGATCGAGTTGCTCCTGTGGGCCTGGAACAGGCCTACGCGGCCGATTTCCGGCAGTGCTCCCGCCGGCTGGTGGCCGAGGCGGTCGATGAGCTGCTGGCGGTGCGCAGGTTGCCGAGCGCCGCGGCGTTGCTGCACGAGACCCTGCAGGACTCGACGCTGGGCCGGCAAGCGGTCGCGATCCTGGAAGCCTCGAAGCTCGAGCTGTTCGGCGATCCGGCCTTCTTCCAAGTCTTCAACCAGCGGATCATCCCGTGGCTGCGAACCTATCCTTACGTCAACGTATGGGCGGTCCAGTGTGGTGATGCAGGCGATCTGTACTCCACCGCCATCCTTCTGGAAGAGGCAGGATTGTCCAACCGCTCGCGCATCTACGCGACCGACGCCGATCCCCAGCGTCTGGCGTACGCTCAGGCGGGTTTGCTGGCTGCCGCGAGCGTGCGCTTCGCCGAGCGCAACTACCGGATGATCGGCGGTACGCGCACATTCGACGCGTACGTCGAGAGCTCCGGCAGCGGCGTGGCGATCGCACACAGGCTCAAGCGCGCGATCGTGTGGGCTCAGTTCAGCATCGAGTCGGGTTACAGCTTCAACGAGTTCGACTTGATCTTGTGCCGCAGTGCATTGTCTTGCCTGCCGGAGGGGATGCTGCGCGCCGCCCTGGCGATGATGACCCAGAGCCTGTCCCTTTCCGGGCTGCTGGTCGTGGACGGCAGCGACCCGCAGATCGCTCCCCTGCTATCCGACCGTTTCCGCGAATGGAGTGGCGCGACCCATGTCTACCAGCGGGTCTGCTGACCGCCGCGCGCAGCGCTTAGCCGCCGGCTCTGCGCCCGAGGGCCGAGATGAAAGCGGGGCCTGAGTCCGGCTCGGACCGCCTGGACGCGGACGGGGTCGCACGCGTGCTGTTGGTCGACGACAATGCGGCCAACCTCGCCGCATTGGATTCGGTGCTGTCCGGCCTCGACTTGGAGCTGGTTACCGCGCAGTCCGGGGTGGAGGCCATGAAGCGCCTCCTGACGGGGGACTTTGCAGTCATTCTGCTCGACATCAACATGCCGACCCTGGACGGCGTCCAGACCGCGCGCCTGATCCGCGAGCGCGAACGCTCCCGCGATATCCCCATCATCCTCATCACAGCGTACCAGCCGGATCAGGCACAGATTCTGGAAGGCTACGCCAGCGGGGCGGTGGACTACCTGATCAAGCCGGTGAATGCGGAGGTGCTGCGCTCGAAGGTACGCATCTTCATCGATCTGTTCCGCAAGAAGCGGCAGATCGAGTGGCAGGCTCGGCAGCTGCGCGCGGTCAACTACAAGCTGCAGCGGGAGATCGAGCAGCGCGAAGCGGCCGAGCGCGACGCCGCCTTCGAGCGCGAGGAGCGGCAGCGCGTGGTACTCGCCAGCATTGCCGACGCCGTGATCACCACCGACGCCCAGGGACTGGTGACCTCGCTCAATCCGGTTGCGGAGCAGCTTGCCGGCATGACCGCTGCCGAATCGAAGGGCCTGTCCCTGGCAGCAGTGCTGAGCGGGATCGCACGCGAGGACCTGCAACCGCTCGAGCATATCGTCGCGGGCGCGCTCAGTGCGGGCGAGCGACTTCGCGCAGGCGCACCGATCCAGTTCGCGGGGATCGCAGGCATGCGCCGCTATCTCGAGTATTCCGTGGCGCCGATCCACGATCCCGTCGGCGGCATCGTCGGCACTGTCGTCATTGCGCAGGACGTCACGGCCCGCCATGAAGCGGAACTGGAGCGCACACGCGCGTTGCGCCTCGAGCAGGACGCCAGGCGGGCGGCCGAGCGGGCCAACCGGGCGCGCGACGAGTTCCTCGCCGTGATATCGCATGAGCTGCGCACCCCACTGAACGCCATCGTCGGTTGGGCTTACGTGCTGCGGACGACGCGCGCCGATCCGGTACAGACCGTGCAGGCGGTGGAGGCGATTCATCGCAGTGCGATGGCGCAAAAGAGATTGATCGAAGACTTGCTGGACATGTCCCGCATCGTCAACGGCAAGATCGATCTGACCCTGCAGCGGACGGATTTCAGGGCTTTGGTGGGCAACGCAGTCGAGACAGTCCGGCCGCTGGCGCACGAGAAGGCGATTGCGCTGCAGTGCGTGCTCGATGAGAGCGTGGTGGAAGTAGTCGCGGACCGGGTACGAGTGGAGCAGGTGATCTGGAATGTCCTCGCGAACGCGGTGAAGTTCACGCCGGCGGGGGGGCGGGTGGACGTAGCACTCGCACAGCGCGGCGGGACTATCGAGCTCACAGTGCGTGACTCCGGCGAAGGGATTGCCCCGGAGGTGCTGCCGCATGTCTTCGAGGCCTTCCGGCAGGGCGATTCCAGCACGACGCGCAAGCGCGGGGGACTGGGACTGGGACTGGCGATCGCGCACCAGCTGGTGGGCATGCATGGCGGCAAAATCGCCGCGAGCAGCGAGGGCCCAGGCCGAGGAGCGACCTTTACGGTGGCTTTGCCCTTTGCGCGGCCGGACGGTGCGGGGACAAGCGGCGATGCGGCGGTAGAGCGTGGCGACAGCCGGGCAGGCGACCAAAGCCTGAGCGCTGTGCGGGTACTGATCGTGGATGACGATCAGGATACGCTCGACCTGGTCACGATCGTACTGACGTCCGCGGGGGCCTTGGTACGCGCGGTACGCAGCGGCGGTGAGGCATTGCGCCTGGTCCCCGAGTGGAGACCCGACCTGCTCCTGTCCGATATCAGCATGCCGGGCGAGGACGGTTACACGGTGATCGGTCGCCTGCGTGCGTTGCCGGCCGAGCGAGGAGGTGCTACGCCAGCCGTCGCCCTGACCGCGATGGCCAGTGATGAGGATCGCGCGCGCGCCCTCGCGGCGGGCTTTCAGCTGCATATCCCGAAACCGCTCGAACCGGCGACGTTGCTGCTCGCGGTGACCGACCTGGCTCGACGACGAGCCGACCAGCAACCGGTCGAAGGGCGCACGCGGTGAAGCTTCCTACCGGCGCCTCGGTCCCGCTGGAATCAGTGCTGTGCACCGACGAACTGAAGCGGCGCCCGTCGCGGCCGCCGGATTATCGGGCGGAGAACCAAGCGCTGCTTGCGCTGGCCCAAGAGCTCACCAACTCCCCCACCAGTGTTCTACAAAGGCTCGTGGACATTGCTCTGGAGTTGTGCCGCGGCCACTCTGCGGGGATCAGCCTGCTGGAGGAAGACGGCCCGCCGGGGGGTCTAAGTCCGAGGGGAGATCATTTCCGCTGGCATGCGGTCGCCGGGCAGTGGGCGCCGCTGGTCTGGAACACAACCACCCCGCGCGATCATGGCCCTTGCGGCACCGTACTCGATCGCAACAGCACGCTGCTATTCTCCAATGCCCATCGTTTTTACACGCAGTTCGCCGGCGTTCAGCCGTTGCTGGTCGAAGGGTTGCTGGTGCCCTTCCACGTCGATGGCCGGGCTGTGGGCACCGTTTGGGTGATCGCGCACGATGAGAGCCGCAAGTTTGATGCGGAAGACCAGCGCCTGCTCGAAAGTCTCGCAACGTTCGCGGCGACGGCCTACCAGGCCCGGCTGTCGCTCTTCTCTCAGGCGAAAGCCAATCAGGACCTGGCGGAGGCGCGCGCGCAAGCCGAAGCGGCCAACCGTCTCAAGGACGAGTTCCTGGCTACCGTGTCGCACGAGCTGCGCTCCCCGCTCAACTCGATCATGGGTTGGCTGCACGTCCTCGACAGCGCGGCGCCCGGCGCTACCGACACCCGCCATGCGATCGACAGGATTCGTCGCAATGTCAATGCACAGGCGCGGATGATCAGCGACCTGCTGGATCTGTCGCGCATCGTCACCGGCAAGCTCCACCTCGAGATGCGGTGCGTGGATCCCGTGGCGCTGCTGGAGGAGGCGGTCCAGTCGCTGCGTGCGGCGGCGGCAGCCAAGCGCATCGAGCTGACCTTGACGGCGGAGCCGGCGGGGGTTCGGGTTGCCGGGGATCCGGATCGTCTGGGGCAGGTTTTGTGGAACCTGCTGTCCAACGCGCTCAAGTTCACCCCTGAGGGCGGTCGCATCGATGTGGTCATGAAGCAAGCCGGCACGCAGCTGCACATCGCCGTGACCGACACCGGAGAGGGTATCGATCCCGCTTTCCTGCCGCATGTATTCGAACGCTTTCGCCAAGGCGACGTCGCCAACCGGCGTGCACACGGGCTGGGCGTCGGCCTGGCGGTCGTCCGGCATATCGTGGAGATGCATGGGGGCAGCGTGCAGGCGCACAGCGCCGGCAGGGGGCAGGGGGCGACCTTTACGATCAACCTTCCGATTCCCGCGTTGATGGGATCGCCAGCCTGATCGGGCGCCTTCCGGCCGGCGCGGCAGCTTAGCAGCGCGGACCGCGACAACGGGCCGCCGTGCCCGCGTCCGCCCCCGCGTTGTCGCCGGGCTGCGGGTTTCCGGACCGGTACCTGGCCTTCCAGAGGATGGGAGGAGGGGATCTGAGGCGCAGGCAGCCGGTCCGAATTCCCACGAGGGGTGCAGCAACCCGCGTTCCTGCGCGCAGCCGGCCGGTTGGCACGGGCAGAACCCACCCAGGCGTGAGGCGTCAAACCCCTGCATCACATCACCGGCGGCCCGTAGCTGAGTCTTCAGGAGCTACACGCGAGGCTGCGTGGCCGAGTAGTTTGTACACACCATCGCCATTTTTTCTCGGCCCGCTCTTATTTGCATTTGCGGCGGGCCGCCGCGCCCCCTAGGGCGGCCGGCTCGAGGAGCTCTTCGGTGGGCTTCCCGCTCTGGGCATGCAATCTGCAACGCACACTCAGACTGGCGCGCGGGATGCAGGCATCAAGCGCCGATCGCTGAGCCAAGCGCGATCGGCGTTTGGCTCGATGGCCTCGGCTCGTCTCGCCGCCCAACCGGCTGTCGTGTCATGACATCTCAGAGCGCCCTCGAGCGCAGCAACTGGCTATTCGATGATGGGGAAGTGGGACGCATCCTTGCCGCGCGCGATTGGTCGATCCACGCGCTCGGCCCCCCCGATGGATGGCCGGCCGGCCTTGGCATCGCGCTGCAGATTGGATTGACCTCTCGCCAGCCGCTGCTCGTATGGTGGGGCGAGGACCTGCACCAGTTTCACAACGATGCCTGCCTGGCGATGTTAGGCGGCTGGCATCCCGCCTGCCTGGCGGTCAACGCGCCAGAGGTCTGGCCGGACCAGTGGGAAACGCTCGGCCCGCCCCTGCGTGCAGCCTTGGCGGGACAGCGGACCAGCGCGATCGCCCGCGTGCAATCCGACCGGCCCATCCATTTGACCTGCACTCCGCTGCTCGGTGAAGGGGGTCGTGTCGACGGTGTCCTGGGCGTCTGCCGGGCAGAAGACGTCACCTTTCACGCCGCAGATCCGACCGAGAAACAACTGCAAGCCGAGTTGCGCGACAGCGAGGCGCGCTATCGCACGCTCATCGAGCTCTCCCCGCAGCTGCTGTGGATCGCCCGACCCGACGGCGGCTTCACCTTCTGCAATCGGCACTGGATCGAATACACCGGCTTGAGCACCGCGCAGTCGGCCGAGCGCGGCTGGATCGCCGCGGTTGATCCGAGCCATCGCAGCCGGGTCCTCGAGGCCTGGCTGCAGGCCACGGGCGCCGGCGCCGCGCTGGACATGGAGATTGCGTTCCGACGGGCAGCCGACGGAGAATGCCGATGGCATCTCGCGCGCGCGCAGCCGGTGCGTGACAGCCAGGGGAATATCATCCATTGGATGGGCATAGCGCTGGACATTCACGATCGCCGCCAGGCCGTGGCGGCCCTCGAGGACGCCGATCGGCGCAAGGACGAATTTCTCGCTACGCTCGCGCACGAGCTGCGCAACCCCCTGGCGCCACTGCGCAACGCTTTGTATCTGCTGCAACTGCGCGAGCACCGCGCGGAAGCGCAACCCATCCATGACATCATGCACCGGCAAGTCCGGCAGATGGCACGCCTGGTGGACGATCTGCTCGACGTCTCGCGTGTCACCCGCGGCAGGATCGGCCTGCAGCGCAGCATCGTCGAGCTCGGGAGCGTGATCGATGCGGCCGTGGAGGCGAGCCGACCGCTGCTGGATGCGGCTCGCCACACGTTCACGGTTACCTTGCCCGAAGCGCCGGTTTACGTAGACGGCGATCCGACGCGGCTGGCCCAGGTTTTCACCAATTTGCTCAACAATGCCGCCAAGTTCACGGACCCGGGTGGGCGCATCTGGCTGGCGGCAGCGCGCAACGGGAACGAGCTCGTGGCCACCGTGGGCGACAGCGGGATCGGCATCCCGGTGCATCTGCTGGGCGAGGTGTTCGAGATCTTCAGACAGCTCGAGCATCCGCTGGAGCACGCGCGCGGCGGGTTGGGTATCGGGCTTACGCTGGTGAAACGGCTGGTGCAAATGCACGGAGGCAGTGTCGAAGCGTACAGCGAAGGGGTTGGGCTGGGCAGCCGCTTCGTCGTCAGGCTGCCGCTCGCCCAGGCGCCGAGCAACGACTGCCCGCCGGTCCCCGAGGCACGCTCCGGACGGGGCGCTGCGGGACCGGTGCGACGCATACTGGTGGTCGACGACAACGTCGACTCGGCGCAAAGCCTGGCCTTGCTGCTGCGCTGGCGGGGGCACGACGTGCAGGTGGCGCATGATGGGGAGAGCGGACTGTCGGCGGCCCTCAGGCACCAGCCGAACCTGGTTTTCCTCGACATCGGCCTGCCGGGGATCAGCGGCCACGAGGTCGCCCAGCGCCTGCGCTCGCGGTACTCGCCCAGTCAGATGCGCTTGGTCGCAATGACCGGTTACGGGCAGGCGAATGATCGTCTGCGTTCATCCTCGGCCGGCTTCGACCAGCATCTGGTCAAGCCTGTAGAGTGGCCGGCAATCGAGGCGACCCTCACGACGCTGGAGGCATAGCGCTAGCGCCAACACCTCCCTGCGGAATCGCCGCTCGCGGTACGGGGCTTGCTGCGCACCCAATCGACGGGTTCGACCACCCAATCGACGGATTCGACGGAGAGCCTCCATGGTACTCAGACAACTCTTGGTTACCGCGCTGATCTCGGCAATGGTCGGGGCATGCGCGTCCACGCCAGTCACCGGACGCAAGCAGCTCATGCTGGTTTCTGAGGACTCGGCGATCACGGCCTCCAAGCAGGCGTATGAAGAAATGCTGGCGCCCTATAGGCAGAAGGGGCGCCTGAACAACGATCCCGCACTGCACGCGCGCGTGGAGCGCATCACAGCGCGTTTGATTCCGCCTGCCGTCGAGTACCGGCCGGAGACGGCGCAGTGGGACTGGCAGATCAATGTCATCGACGACCCGGAAACCTTGAATGCCTGGGCGATGGCGGGCGGGAAGATGGCGATCTATACCGGAATCATTCAAAAGCTCAACCTGAGCGACGACGAAATCGCCCAGATCATGGGCCATGAGATCGCCCACGCGCTGGCCAAGCATACGGCCGAGCGCATGTCCGTTGCCACCGCCTCCGATGCCGCGGCCAGCGTGGCTGGAGCGCTTCTCGGGGGGCGTCTTGGCGACCCTCAGCTCACCCAGCAGGGCCTGTCTACGGCTGCGGCGGTCGCCGTGCAGCTGCCCAACAGCCGTGAGCAGGAGGCCGAGGCAGACCGCATCGGGATCGAGCTTGCGGCGCGGGCAGGATACAACCCGGATGCAGCGGTGACGCTGTGGCAGAAGATGATTCAGGCCACCGGCAACGCCGGACGCTTCGATTTTCTCAGCACCCATCCCGCGAGCCAGAAGCGGGTGGAGGCTCTGCAGGCGCTGGCGGCGACGATGAAGCCGGTCTATCAAAGCGCCTCGCCGACGCGGGTCTACAGCTTCAGCCGCAAGACCATCTCGGGCTGATGGAACCGCGGTTCCCGTCCACTCCCTCTCCCCTTGCGGTTTCTCCCTCTCCCCTTGCAGTTTCCTCCCTCTCCCCTTGCGGGAGAGGGTTGGGGTGAGGGGTAAGTAAGCGCCGCGACGCGCGGACCCGCCAGAATCCGCATCCGGCCCAGAATCCGCATCCGGGCTAGGTCAGCGCCTGACGGCGCATCTCCACCGATGGCAGCTGCAATTGCCTGCGGTATTTGGTGACCGTGCGGCGCGCGACCTGGATGCCCTGTTCGCCGAGGATCTGCGCCAGCTGCGCATCGGACAGCGGCAGCCCCGGCTGTTCAGTGCCGATCATCTCCTTGATCAAGGCACGGATCGCCGTGGCCGAGCAGGTCCCGCCGGTATCGGTCTTCAACTCCCGCGAGAAGAAGCGCCGGAACTCGACCAGCCCGCGCGGCGTCGCCATGTACTTGTTGCTCGTAACCCGCGACACCGTCGACTCGTGCAGGCCCAGCTCGGCGGCCACATGCCTCAGCCCCAGCGGCTTCATGGCGAGCTCTCCGTACTCGAGATAGGCACGCTGCTTTGCGACAATCGACTCGGCGACCCGCTGGATGGTGCTGAAGCGCTGTTCGCTGCTGCGAATCAGCCAGCGTGCTTCCTGCAGCTGGTTGGCGAGCTGGGCATGGGCTGCGGTGCGGTTGCTCTGAAACAGCTCGGCGTACATCCGGTTGATGCACACGCGTGGCAGCACCGCGGGGTTGATGCTGGTGACCCACTTCCCTTTGATCCTGCGGACGATGACATCGGGGACGATATAACGAGTGTCCGGCTGGCCGAAGCGCCATCCGGGGTGGGGATCGAGGCGGCGGATGAGGTGATACACGGCCCGCACCTGTTCCGTGCTGGCTTCCAGCCCCTGCTCGAGCCCTGCGAGGTCCCGGCGTGCGAGTAACTCCAGATGATCGACGATTGCGCGCCGCGCGAGCGCTTGCTCGGGCGTGCAATCGGCGGGCGCGGGCAGCTGAGCCAACAGGCATTCGCCCAGGTCGCGCGCCCCCACTCCGGCGGGCTCCAGAGACTGCACGAGGCGCAATGCCGTGTTCCACTCCGTCTCGTCCACGGCGGGATCGGCGTCCACCAGCGCGGCAAGCTCTGCGAAGCTCTGGCGCAAGTATCCATCGTCGTCCAGCGCCTCGATCAGCAGCTGACACAAGCCCCGGTCGCGTTCCGAGAGACTGCAGAGCTGCAGCTGGCCCTGTAGATGGTCGCGCAGCGACGGCGTGGCCTCGGTCCATTCCGTCCAGTCCGCGTCGCCGTCGTCGTGCGCTCTCGAGGCTGTCGGCTCGGAGTAACTGTCGCTATAGGGGTCCGAAGACGTCCCTGCGGCGTCATCGACTGTCTCCTCGCGAGGCGCAGTGCTTTCCTCGGGCGCCGCGATCGGAATGTCGCCTTCCGCCAGCCGGACCCCATTGATCTCGCTTTCCTGTTCGTCCTCCAGCTCCTCGAGCTCCTCGAGGAATGGATTGCTCGCCAGCGCCTGCTGCAGCTCTTGCGCGAACTCGAGGGACGAGAGCTGCAGCAGCCGCACGGATTGCTGCAGACGCGGGGTCAGCGTCAGTTGGCCTCGCTGCCGCATTTCCATGAAGACCGATCCCATCAGATCACCTTTCCTGTTCCGACCCTGTGTAGTCGATGTAATTCCGACCTGGGAGTGCGCAACTTCTACTGCGGAACTGCCGCGTCGCTCGAAGATCTCATCACGACAGCGCGCACGTTGCGCGCTGCCAAGCAGTCCCGCAAGCGGTGAAGTGCCGCGCTCAGCGTAACGAGCTAGTGGCAATGTGTATGCCCGACTCCCGCGCCGCTGCAATTTGGTTCGCGCCGGCAGCAGACCCTTGCATGGCAACGGTTTCGCCGGCCGCCGAGCACGATGCGCGCGGCCGCTGTTGCAGTTGCCACGCCGTAAACGCTACACACGCGGTCAGAATTACCGGGCTCGGCATCGGGTGAAACGGCGAGCGGGAAAAGAAATGCCCCGCGGAGGGTGCGGGGCCAATAAACTACGCCGGCAGGGGAGCACCCTCACCTGCGTGTCCACGCCGGGCTGGGAAGGCCTGCCGGCTGTGCATGCCACCCAGACGGGCTCCGTACGCGGGATCCAGAAGCACGGCACGGGATTGCGGCGGGTGACGGGATGATCGGCTACACAGTCCTATGCTGGCCTTCTGGTTCCTGATCATCGGCGTGATTCTGGTGCTGATGGCGTTCGCTGGCCCCCTGGTGCAGCGCCTGCCGGTCAGTGCCGCAATCATCTATCTGGCGGTGGGGTGGGCGATCGGCCCGGCGGGGGTGGGCCTGCTCGCGATTGACCCGGCGAAGCACGGGGCGGTTGTCGAGGTGCTCGCCGAAATCGCGGTGCTCGTCTCGCTGTTCGCCGTGGGCTTGAAGCTGCCCGTGAGGCTCGACCGTCGCGCCTGGCGTGTCGCTGTGCGGCTGGCATGGTGGGGAATGCTGGCGAGCATTGCCCTGGCCGCGTTGGCTGCGTGGCTGCTGCTCGGTCTGCCCTGGCCCGTCGCCCTCCTGCTGGGGGCGGTGCTGGCGCCCACCGACCCGGTACTCGCGTCGGACGTTCAGATTCGAGCGCCGGACGACCGTGACGCAGTGCGTTTGTCGTTGACAGCCGAAGGTGCAATCAATGACGGCATGGCGTTTCCCATGGTGATGCTGGCGCTGGGGATTCTGAGCGCCAATTCGCTGGGCGACTTCGGTACACGCTGGCTGCTCATCGACTTTCTCTGGGCAGTAGCGGGCGGGGTGGGCATTGGTTTCGCGTGTGGCCGCCTGGTGTGCGCAATCGTGCTGTGGCTGCGCCGATCGGGGCGCTTCCTGGAGTTCGAGGAGTTTCTCGTGCTCGGTGTCATCGGCCTGGTCTATGGTGTTGCGCTGCTGACACACACGTACGGCTTCCTCGCGGTGTTCGCTGCCGCCTTGGCGCTCAACCGATCCCACCGCGGGTCGCGGGCTGACGAGCCGCTTGCCTCGCGGCTCTCGATGTTCACCGGCCAGGCGGAGCGCCTGTGCGAAGTCGCTGTGGTGTTGCTGGCGGGGGCGCTGCTGGTCTATGTCGAATGGTCGTTGCAGCTGCTCGGCTTTGTGGCCCTGATGCTACTGGTGGTACGCCCGGTCTCCGTATTCGTGGCGGTGCCCGGGCGCCTTCTGCCTGCGCCGCAGCGCCGCCTCGTCGCCTGGTTTGGAATCCGAGGAGTCGGGTCGATCTACTATGCCGCCTATGCGGGCACCCACGGGCTGGACTCGGCCCTGGGCCAGAGCTTGCTCGGGATTACGGTCGGCACGATCGCCGCGTCGATTGTCGTGCATGGCGTCTCGGCCACTCCTCTGATGCGCTGGCATGAGTCCCGGCTTAGACGGCACGAGGGCCGGTCTCGACGGCAGGACAAGTGACGGCACGTTGCGTGCGGGGCTTTGCGCTGAGATCGCGACGAAACCCGATCGCCAACACACTCGGAGCGCATATGAAGAGCCAGCTCGTACACGAGGTGCAAGGTCAGCGAACCTACGTCGTGGTGCTCGATGTCGGTGACGAGGCGATGGCTTGTCTGCAGGCGTTCGCCGAAGCCGAGCGTCTGTCTGCAGCGCAGATCACCGCGATCGGCGCGTTCGAGAGCGCGATCGTGGGATTCTGGGATTGGCAGAGCAAGGACTACGAGAAGTCCCCGGTCGAGGAGCAGACCGAGGTGTTGTCGCTGCTGGGGGACGTCTCCGTCGATCAGGCAGGAAAACCGAAACTGCATCTACACGCTGTTCTCGGACGGCGCAACGCCGCGACGCTCGGTGGCCATCTCCTTGAGGGTCGCGTTCGCCCCACCCTGGAGGCGGTCGTCACCGAGTCACCGGCTCACCTGCGGCGCGTCCACGACCCAGCAGTCGGATTGGCGGTCATCCGGCTCTGACCGCGCGGCCGCTCCCGTAGCTAGGCGCGTCGCAGGTTCAGTTCCTTGCCGCGTCGGCGGGCGCCGAGCGCACTGGGGCTTGCTCCCCGGCAGGTTGTGTGGCCGCCGGGGCTCGCTCGCCGGAAGGCTGGGTAGTCGCCGGGGCTTCCTTGCCGGCCTGCGCGACGAGGGCGCTGCAGTTGGCTTCCTTTGCATCGCCCGGATCCACCAAAGGAAGAAGCGCCGCGATCGGCGTCGCCACGATCCCCAGTGCGATCGCGGCTCCCACGCGCGCAGCGAGAGGAACAACTTCGGGCCGGACCTGCGGGTGCTTGAGACTGCCGCCTATGCGGATCGGGCCGCGCAGGGCCACCAGGCTTGTACGCTTCGAGTCCGCAACCAACCGCAGGTCGTAGCGCTCATCCTTGAAGTCGATCGTGCCCTCCCCCGTGATCTTCTCTTCCGACGAATCGATCGACGAACGTCTGCGGAACAAACCGACCGTCGTGCAGCCGGCCAATGATGACCGCGCAGTGCACGGGGGCGTTGGGGTCACCGTAGAGAAGATATTTCGTCGCGTTGGCCAGATCCAGGTTGACCAGAACGAGAGACAGCGTGCTGGCCCGCCCTTGCGCCATGATGAGGGCGACCTCGCCGTTCGCCGACGCCGCCATGGCCGCGATCGAGTTGCCGGTAGTGGATAGCTCGGCGCGGCCGCCAACCTTGCCGGCGCTGCCGGCGCTGCGCTTCAGGGCGGGCAACAGAGCCTTTGCCTCCAGGTTGGTGGCAGTCGCCAGCGCTTTCGTTGCAATCAGTTCGTTGCGGGCATCCAGGGTCACCTGCGAAGTGACATGACCACCTGCGACGCCGAAGTCCAGGGGCGAGAGCACCAGCGTTCCATCCTTTAACTTCAGGTCGGCCACCATATTGTCCAGGGGCAGTCCGCGCGAAATGATGCTCTTGGCCTTGAAATGCACGTCCGCATCGAAGACTCGCAGGCGGGTCACGTCGTAGGGCTTGGCCGGCAGCACTTTGCCCGTCGCCTGCCGCACGGCGGCTTCGCGCTCCTGATCGGCCGGCCGGCGCTCGCCTTTCGCAGGCGGCGGCGCACCGAGGAAACCGGCCAGGTCCTTGTAGTCGAGGCGGCGTGAAGTCACATCGGCGGTGAGGAAGGGCCGCTTCTGGGTCAGGTCGAGCGAGACGCTCCCCTGGATGTCGCTGCCCCCGACGCGACCGGTGAGATCGCGCAGCGTGAATTTCCGGCCTTCGCGCAGAAAATGACCCGCTACCCGGTAGGACGAAGTCCAGGGGAGCGCCACCGGCACGAGGGGATACAGCTTGGACAGATCCTTCCCGCTCAGCTCCAGCCGGCCATCGATGGTTTCCAGCTTCAGCGGGACCACGGTCCCGTCGAACGTCGCCTTGGTATCGCCGGCGCGTGCCCTGACCTCCAGTGCATACGGCTTCCCGTTCTGATTCAGCTGAAGCAGGGAAGCGGCGCGGCCTTCGAGCTCGAATTCGCGATCGCGCAGCCTCCCGCTCCCGACAAATCTGATCCTGGACTCGGCGTCGGCCGCCGCGCGATCGGACTCGATCTGCAGGACGACGTCCGATCTGGTGGTCGGGTCGCGATACTGCAACCGCCCCTCGCGGATAGAAAGCGCATGGATCTCGGGCGGCCCCCAACGGCCGGCCGATGCCGGCGGTTCGTCGCCGAACCGCCAGTTTGGCGTACCGTCGGCGTTGGTCTCCAGCAGAACGTCGGGCCTGGTCAGCTCCACTTCAGGCAGCACGATGCGTCCCTGGAGCAGGCGCAGCGGTCGAATCCTGATGACCGCGCGCTCGATCTCCACCATGGCGGGCCGACTTCCCCATTGCGCATTGCCTACGGTGAGGCCATTGATCTCCAGGCGCGGATCTTTGAATAGCTTCACCCGCAGGTCGCCGTTGATGGCTACGGGACGGTCCAATGCGCCGCTGAGGAAACGGGCGATCGGTGATCTCAGAATGTTGGCGTTCGTCAGGAGGATCGCGATTGCGGCCGCCAACGCGGCGACGAGGGCGGCCAGAATGGCAATGGACGTCCGCTTCAACAGCCGGGCGTTGCCGATCTTCGGGCTGGTGCGCTCAGATTGGTGGCCCTGTCCGGGGCCGAAGTTTGTCACACCGAATGCGATCACAATACCGCTCGCGCGTTTGGCTGCTGCTCAAGCGTGCTGCTCGCGGCACTGCCGGGCGATGCGCCGCAACCAGATGGTGATCGTCTCGGGCGTTGTCAGCCCTTCCGCCCGCGACGAAGCGGTGGCCTCGCCGAGCTCCCCGGCCCATTCGTCGGTGATCTCCCAATGATAGGCGTCTGCGATCCAGCGGTTGGTGAGATCGACGACCCACTCCGGCGTGTCTTCGTCAAAGTAAGCCACGACCTTGTCCTCCGGGGCGCCGACTTCCCAGCGCGCCCACGCGATCATCCGGCCGGTTTCCTGGACGAGTTGGTAGCACGCGGTCGTTTCGAACACCGGGGGCAAGCCCCCCTCGCCCTCTTGCGGCTCCGCGCCGGCCATTGCCATCGCAGCGGCGAACCAGAGCAGCGCACTCATCCCCAGCGCGGCCAGGCTTGCGATTGAAGGCAAGCGCACTCGTACAGCGCAGATCGCGCCGCACTGTCGCAAGACAGCGGCCGGCGTCGTCTTGCGTCGAACGCAGCCAGGGCTGCAAGTGAAGGCCTTCATGATTGCTCCAGGTCGGAAAATACATCCAAGGGCAGCGCTGCAACAGCTGCCGCAAACGGCGTGCCGTAGCGACGGGATGAAGGGGCTGGGTGTTACGGCCCGGTCTCGCCCGGTCGCGCTCGTTGGTATCGTGCGATGGCCTGTAACAGCGACTCGACGTCCACCGGTTTGACCAAATGCTGGCTGAAGCCCGCAGCCTTGGAGCGTTGGCGGTCCTGTTCCTGGCCATACCCGGTCAATGCAATGAGGAGGCTGTCCGAGGTCTGAGGCAGGCCACGCAAGGTGCGGGCGACCTGGTAACCGTCCATGCCGGGTAGACCTATGTCGAGCACCACCACATCCGGCGAGTGCTCTGCTGCCAGTGACACAGCGCTGCTGCCGTCGAACGCGAGCCAGGTCTGGTGCCCGCAGAGCTGAAGCAGCATCGCCATGCTCTCGGCCGAGTCTCGATTGTCGTCGACCACCAGGATGCGGCGGGCAGCCGATGGACTGTGTGCTTCGCTCATGACGACCTCATCCTCTGAAAAGACTGGCGCGGGCATTCTAGACCTCCCGGTGGCTGAGTTGCTGAAACCGGGGCTTGCCGCTGCGCCGCCGAGGGCGCTGGATCGGCCTACCCTGGATTGCGAGGGCGACGCGCTGCGAGCTGCTCGAGCACTTCGGTCACGCGATCGTAGTCCAGCGCCTTGTCAAAGAAGTAGTCGGCGCCGCCCTGCATGCTGCGCTGCCGATAGACGGGGGAGGCAAAATTCGTCAGCACGATCACCGTGACTCTCGGTCGATCATCGGACCAGGCCCTCAAAGCGGTCAGGACATTGAAGCCATGACCGACCCTGAGCTGCAGGTCCAGAACGACCACGTCGCACGCTATGCGTTGCAGGGTGGATAGCGCGTCCGCGGCTGTGTCCGCGTGACCGACGATGTCGACGTTGTCCAGAGCAGAAATGGACTCGATCAGACGATCGCGGATCAAGGGCGAGTCCTCGACCAGCAGCACTCTCAGGGGATGCTGCGCGGGGCGCCGCTTCGCTTCGACCGCTCGGTTGGCTGCGATGATTGAGAACGGCATTTTCGGATGCACCACAAGATGGCAATCATCATGCGCGTTTGCGGCGATCCAGACTATAGGCGCGAGCCTGATTGAGCTGTCGGCGGCAGTCCTACAACGTGCGGTGGCTCAGGACATCGGTATGTAGAAGCTACATCCCGGTGTCTTCTCTGCCGGGCTCCTGGCAACTCATCCAGGCGCCGGCCGCGGACGCACCCCGCGAAATCAAGAGCTAACTGAGAGCTGCAGCGAAGGCATGCGGATTGCAATCCCGCTGGCAGAGTCGATCAACATCAGGAGCGAAGGAGATAGAGCATGTACCTGGAAATGCAGCTCGTGGACGACCCGCAGCCGAATATGACGGCGACAGCAAATACTGCCGGTCCGTCGCATTCTTGGATTCGCCCTTGCAGGCCGAGGAGGAGCGGGAACGTCTGGTTGGACTGTTGCAGTGTGCTTACAGCTGGAGCCGCGTGCAGGCACTGCGGCAGATCGCCAGATGGCTGGCGATGGAAGCCGGGGAATCGCTCTCCCGCGCGTGACGGCGATTGCCGGCCGCCTGCGGTGTCCCGCAACGAGGAGCCAAGGCCCATGCGTTACCTGGCTCTCGCGGTGGACTACGATGGCACGCTCGCAAAAGATGGAAGGGTGGCGCAGGCAACGGTCCGTGCGCTGGAGGAGGTTGCTGCAAGCGGTCGACGGTTGGTCCTGGTCACCGGACGCGAGTTGCCCCAGCTCCTCGAGATCTTCCCCGAGATCGGGTTGTTCCACCGCGTGGTGGCCGAGAACGGAGCGCTCTTGTATCGGCCCGCCATGCCGGATCGACCCGGCGGGCAGGAGATGGAAATCCTCGGGCAAAGACCTCCGGACTCACTGGTGCTCGAGCTGGAGCGGCGCGGCGTCTCGCCGCTGTCCGTAGGGCAATGCGTCGTCGCGACAATCCGGCCGCATGATGCGATCGTGCTCGAGGTGATCCGGGACCTGGGACTGGAGCTGCAGGTCATCTTCAACAAGGGGGCGGTCATGGTGCTGCCCCCCAACGTGAACAAGGCCTACGGCCTGCTGGCTGCGCTTGATGAGCTCGGGCTGTCGCCGCACAACGTGGTGGCGATCGGCGATGCCGAGAACGACCATGCTCTGCTGCAGCTGGCCGAGTACTCTGTTGCAGTGGCCAACGCGGTTCCCGCGCTGAAGGAAGCAGCGGACCGTACCACTGCGGCGGGGCATGGTGAGGGCGTGATCGAGGTGATCCGCGACCTGCTGGCTCACGACCTCGAGGAAACACCGCCCAAGCTGGCGCGTAGAACCATTCTTCTGGGCAGCCGCGCTGGCGGTGAACCGGTGACGATGGCCCCGGCCGGAGTGAATTTCCTCCTCGCCGGGTCCTCGGGAAGCGCAAAGTCGGCGCTGGTGATGGGCTTCCTGGAGCGCCTGGCCGAGCACCGCTACCAGTTCTGCGTCGTGGATACGCAAGGCGACTACGCGGAGTGTCCCCACGCTATCATGCTGGGGAGCGCCGAACGGGCGCCAGGCATGCCGGAGATCTTGACCGCGCTGCAGAAGCCGGACTCCAACGTCGTCATCGATCTCGTGAGTCTGCCGCTGCAGGACCGGCCGACATTCTTCCTGAGTCTGCTCTCGGCGCTGCAGGAGCTGCGCGCAAAGACCGGCCGGCCGCACTGGATCGTGGTCGACGAGACGCATCACCTGTTGCCCGCCGATTGGAAGCCAGCGCCGATGTCTCTGCCGCCGGTTTTCACCGGGATGCTCTATGTCACCGTGGATCCGGATTGCATCGCTCCCGCCGTACTTGGCGGGGTCGGTGTTGTAGCCGTAACGGGCCAGGCCCCCGAATCCACGATCGAGAAATTCTGCCAGGCGGTGGACACCGCGGTTCCCGCCTTGCCGACCAATCTGGAGCATGGGACCAATCTGGAGCATGGTCAGGCCCTGCTCTGGCCTTTGCGCTGGGACGAACCGCCATTCAAGCTGCAGATCGCCCCGCCCCAGACCACCCAGCGGCGCCATCGCGGCAAGGAATGATCCACGCCCCCTCGGGGGCGACCAGTGAACAGATCCCGGCTGGCCGGACCACCCCGTATGCAGAGGCGGGGCGCTAGCTGGCTAGGCGGCGACCAGCGCCTCCATGCGCGTCAGATTCTCCGCCGCGAACTTCCAGTTCAGCAGCTCATCGACCACCGCAGTGACGTGCTCTTCACGCTGGTGCTGGTAGTCCAGGTAGTACGCGTGCTCCCACACATCGATGGTGAGCAGCGGCACCTGGTCGCTGGTGAACGGGACCTCGGCGTTGCTGGTCTTGGTTACCTTGAGACTGCTGCCATTGCGCACGAGCCAGACCCAGCCGCTCCCGAACTGCGCCATCGCCTTCTTGACCAGCTCGGCCTTCAGCGCATCGAGGCTGCCGAAGGCGGCATCGATCAGGCTGGCGAGCTCGTCGGTCGGGCTGTTGCCCGTCACTCGGCGGCAGGCCTCAGACACTGCCAATAGAAGTTGTGATTCCACACTTGGGCCGCGTTGTTGAAGATCTCCGCTCGCTCGGCGTCCCCATGGGTGCGGCGGATCAGCTCCACCAGCGGGACATGCTGCAGCCCATGCTCGGTGATCAGAGTGTTCAGCTTGTCGACGTAGCCCTTGTGATGCTTCTCGTAGTGGAACCGGACCGTACGCCCCGAGATGACCGGGGCAAGAGCCCTTTGCGCGTAAGGCAGCGGCGGCAGGGTAAAAAGACCGTCCGGGTCGCCTGGCGGTTGAAGCGTCTCGTTGCATGTGTGTCACCTCCTATGTGAGCCCGTCAGGATCCCACGACGCCGCAGGCGATGCGCTTGCCGCCGCCACCGAGCTTTTCGGGCTTATCCGAGTAGTTGTCCCCGCCCGCGTGGATCATGAGCGAATGCCCGGCCAGATCGGCCAGCTTCAGCCGAGGTGCGATCATGGGAGCCGTTGCCTTCCCGCTGCTGTCGACTTTCAGGGCGGGCAGGTCGCCCAGGTGACCGTCGCCCATCGGCCCCTTGTGCTGGCCGGATTTGCCCGGGTCCAGGTGGCCCCCGGCCGCTTGTGCGGGCATCACCTGGCCGTCCGCATCCGCGGCCGGGTCGCAACTGGGCTTCTCGTGCACATGAAAGCCGTGCAGCCCCGGCGGCAACCCCTCGAGCCTGGGTGTGAGCATCACACCACCGGCCGAGGCCGTAATCGTGATAGTGCCGATCGACTCACCCACACCGGTGGCGTCGACCATCCGCATCGGCACCTCCAGCGCCTGCGCGTGGGCCGTGCCAGCCGCGATTGCCGCAGCAGCGGCCGTCAATAGCTTCGTTGCGGTACGCATCGGTATCCCTCCCGCTTCTAGCCGTTACTGGCTCGCGCCGGCGCCGTGCGAGGCGATGCCCTTCTCGCCGCCGCCCGCTTGCTCGAGCTCACGGCGCTGGCGGCTCCGCCGAGCCTCCCGCCTTTCTTCAAAGGAGCGTTGTTCGGTTTCTTGCCCCGGCCACTGCCGCTTTTCTTGCCCCCGCCGGAAACCTTGTTCACCGTGGCCCAGGCGCGGCGCTCAGCCTCTTCCTTGCCCACGCCGCGCTTCTCATAGCCTTCCTCGATGTGCTCGGCCTGCCGCTTTTGCTTGCCCGTGTACGCTTGCTTGCTTCCCCTGGCCATGTGGGCCTCCATACGTAGTTCGTCGCACCACTCGTCCTGCAAACGCAGTGCCGCACCGGTCAGAACGCGTCCGGGCTGTCCGATCCGGCGCCGTTGCGCTGACGCGATCTCGCTACATGGAACGCGAGACCACCGAAATGGAATGAGAAAACAGGGGCGGTGCCGCCGAGTAAGAGTTACCTTCGGACGGTAAGAGTTGCGCCGGGGCCAGGCGGCTGGGCGGATATTTCACCAGACCACCCCCGAATGCGTTCGTCGCCGGGGACTGAGGACTTGCGGGGTCGCACGCTGTTGCAGCCGGGTCCTCCGACAGGCAGGCATCGCGGGTGCTTCACAACTCCTGGAGCTACCTCAAGGCCGCCTGCCCCAGGCCCGCGGCTGATCGCATCACGGAGGAGCCGCGCGCAGCGCCTCGAGTGCCGGCACTTCCCCTCGAATCGACCCAGGGAATGGACCCAGGGGCAGGCCACCACCGACATGACGCGCCGCGCGTCCCAAGCAGATCCGCTTAAGAGAGCCGGCAGGCGCCGCGCGAGCGCCGCAGGCGCCCGGCAGCGCGAGGCGGCTCCCCCTTCGAGCATCCTCGTCGTCGACGTCGGCGGGACCAAGGTCAAGATGCTCGCGACCGGCCACTCTGAGGCGCGCAAGATTGCCTCCGGCGGGACCCTGACGCCGCAGCGGATGGTGAAGGCGGCGCTGCGCGAGTGCAAGGATTGGACCTTCGATGCAGTGTCGGTCGGATATCCGGGACTGACGGGCGCGCAAGGACCGCGTTCCGAGCCCGTAAACCTCGGTCCAGGCTGGGTCGGGTTCGACTTCGCCGCGGCGTTCGATCGCCCGGTGCGGATCATCAACGACGCGGCGATGCAGGCGCTGGGCAGCTACGAGGGCGGCCGCATGCTGTTTCTCGGCCTGGGCACCGGCCTCGGCTCGGCGCTGATCGCGCAGAACGTGATCGTGCCCCTGGAGCTCGGTGAGCTGCCATTGCGTGGCCGCCAGACGCTGGGCGCCGTGCTCGGACGCAAAGGCCTGAAGCGGTACGGAAAGCGGGTGTGGCGGGAGGGAGCTCGTGCGCCTGGTCGAGCGCCTGACCTTGGCTTTTTCGGTGGACTACGTCGTGCTGGGCGGAGGCAACGCGGCGCTGGTGCAGCGCCTGCCGCCTGCGACGCGCATCGGCAACAACCTGGCCGCTTTCCGCGGCGGGTTCCGGCTCTGGCATCTGCCTGACGTGCCGACGCTTTCGGCCGACGGCGAATCGTCGGCACCGTCCGCCGCTACGATGTGGCGGGTCATCTGAGACGCGGTGGACAAGACACGCAAGGGATCGCAGCGCCAGCGGCGTGGCGCAAGAGCGCGTGACACGCTGAAAGCTGTTGCCGTTCGCTGTGGCGATTGCTACGCATCCGAAGGGTCGGCCGCCCGTCCCGACACGCTGGCCACGGTTGCCACCAGCTCGGACGGCTCCACGGGCTTGGAAACGTGGACGAGAAAACCCGCACGCAGCGCGCGAGTGCGGTCCTCGGAACGCGCAAACGCGGTGAGCGCGATGGCCGGCAGCCTTCCCCCTCCGGAAGGTCCGAGCGCTCGTACTCTTTTCAGCAGCTCGTAGCCATCGACGTCGGGCATCCCGACGTCGCTTACCAGAACGTCGGGTCTGTCGTGCCGTATGCAATCGAGCGCCGCCTCAGCCGTGGCTGCGACCAGGACCTCGGCGCGACACTCCTCCAGGACCCGCCGTATCAGCTCGCGCGCGTCGGCCTCGTCGTCGACCACCAGGATCTTCAGGCCCGTCAGGTCCGTACGCGTGAAGTCGAGCGAGACTGCCCGCTCAGCCTTCGGATGCACTCGATCCTCCCCATGCCTGCTGTCATGGATGATTGTCAGCGGCAGAAGCACGGCGAAGGTCGCACCCTTCCCCTGTCCCTGGCTGCTTGCCCGCACCAGACCGCCGTGCAGCTCTACCAGGTGCTTCACGATCGACAGCCCAAGACCCAATCCGCTGAACTGTCGGGTCGACGACGCATCTGCCTGTCTGAACCGCTCGAACACATGGGGAAGGAATCCCGAATCGATGCCGATGCCGGTGTCCGCGATGCTGATCTCGACATAGGAATTGACGCGTTCCAGGGCGATCTGAATGTGGCCGCCTCGGCCGGTAAACTTGATCGCGTTGGAAAGCAGGTTCCACACGACCTGCTGAAGGCGATTCGGGTCGCCGGAGACGGGCCCCGCGGCCGGGTCCAGCACTGTGTGCAAGCGAATGCCTTTGGCCTCAGCAGCAGGCCGCACCGTTTCGATGGCGGCTTCGATGATCGTCGCGGGGTCGACTGGCTGGACGTCGAGTCCGAGCTTCCCGGACGTAATGCGGCTCATATCCAGCAGATCTTCGATGAGCCGTATCTGCACGCGGGCGTTGCGCTCGATGGCCTGAAGGCCCTGCTCGAGCTCCTCCGCACTCATCCGGCGAAGTCGAAGGACTTGCGACCATCCCAGGATTGCGCTGAGCGGCGTCCTGAGCTCATGGGAAAGTGTGGCCAGGAACTCGTCCTTGAGCGAGCTCATCCGCTCCGCCTCGCCGCGGGCGGCACGCTCGCGCTCCAGCAGCGTCTCGCGCTCGACCGCGGCACGGCGCCGTTCCGTGATGTCTCGGAAGCTCCAGACGCGCCCGATCACCCGTGCACGCACGACCTGGATAGCAGAGTAGCGCTCGAAGACGCGGCCATCCGCGAGCTCCAGGACATCAAAGCTCTCGGCCGGCGCCTCGGAATCGATGGCCCGCAGACGTGCGACAAACAGGTCGGGATCCTTCAATTGCGTCGCCTTGACCCGTATCAGCTCCTGGCGGTCGCGCCGCTCGATGAGGTCGGCGGGCAATCGCCACATATCCACATACTTCTGGTTGTACGCGCTGATCGTACGGTTGTCGGCCACGAGAATGCCGTCCGTAGTCGACTCCAGCGTGGCGTGCATGATCGAGAGTGAATCCGCCAGCTCCTGGGTCTTGCGCTCCAGGGCCGCCTTGGCTTCGCGCAGCGCCTGCTCCGCCTGCTGACGCGCAAGCAGGATGCTTTGCGCGTTCTGCAGCGCGACGGAGCGCAGCAGCGCATCCTCCCTCTGTTCCTGGCTGGCCATCACTGCGTTCCGAGTGCCCGGGCCGCGAGAGCCGTACCGCGCACACGGGCGCGGATCTTCGCGAATGCCGTCTCGCGGCTGGTGGAGGTGTCGTCGCTGAATGGCGCGAAACCGCAGTCGTCCGTCGTGCCCAGCTGCTCGACCGGGATGTACTGCACGGCGTGCAGTGTTCTGTCGCGCACGATTTCGGCTGTCTCGATGCGCGGATCGATGGGCGCGACGACGCCCACGAAGATACGGTGGTGCGGCTTCATGTACCGTTGGATGATCTTGAGCACACGGTCCGGCTCGCGCTCGCCCGCGAGGGCAATATAGAAGCTGCCGACCTGCAGCTCGAACAGGCTGGGCAGAAGCTCGGCATAGTCCACCTCGGCGCTATGCGTGGAATCGCGATCCCCGCCCGGGCAGGTATGCACCCCGATACGCTTCTGGTCTTCAGAAGAGAACCGGGACAACGCCAGGTTGTTCAGTTCGATGAACGCGTTGAGCAGCTCTCCCGAGGGGTCGACCTTCATCGCCAGCCGGCCCTCGGTGAAATCGATCTGAACGTTGTGGGCGCCCTTCTGCAGACAGCGCCTGACCTCGATTTCGTGCTCGCCCAGCAGGTCATCAATGAACTGGTCGCGGGAGTAGCCCGGCAGCCCCTCGGCGGGATACATCAGGCTCAAGGCCGAGGGGGAGATGACCGGTTGCTTGACGGGCACGCTCGCGTAGCGCCTGGCCACGTCGAGATAGCGGTCGGCATACTGCCTGTAGCGAAACGGGCCGGCGGTCAGTCGCGGCATGCGGCGGGTGTGTCCCGCAGCAAAGGGAATCTTGAATCCGTCCGGCGAGGTGTTCGCCAGGCCGTGGACGCAGTAGGTCCAGAAATTATGGTACTTGCGCTGCTCGCCGTCGGTGATGACCGGGGAACCCGTCAGCTCGAACTGCTCGATCGTGTCGCGTACGGCGGCCTCATAGAGTTGGTCGAGACGAGGGTCGTCGCCCCTTCCGCCGCCCAGCGCTGCGAGCAGTTCCGGCGGTCTGGGGATGCTGCCGATCGGTTCGGTCGGGATAGGCATGAGACGATTGGGGTATGACAGTGGTCGGCGCGCCGGCTGCGCGCACATCAAGCGCGCCTTCGCGGCCATTGTAAAAACTACACCTTAGCCTCTCTGCTGCGGTTCGCTGCCTGCAAGCATACAACGATGGTTCGACCAACACACCTTGCGCATCGGTTGCGAATGGACAGGCAGCGCATGCGCCGGAGCATTGCGGCTTGCGCGCCGGGCCTCAGGGTGCGGCCTCGGCAGAGGACATACAACCAACGGGGGTGATCGAGCCCGGTCGCCGCGCCACTTTCGCCGGGCAGGACCGTCGAATCAGCTTCTCGGCTGTGCAAAGCCGGTTCTGGCCCGACACCCGCGGCGAACGGCAGCTTCGCGGATTCGGCGCAGGCGGCGACCCCGGCCGCTGTCAGGCACATGCAGGCGAGCGATCGCAATCTCACGCAGATCTCCGCGAACGGCTTCGACGCTCCGCTTGCCGCAAGCCGCGTACCCGGCGAGCCGGCCCCTGTCGCATCGATGCATGAAAGCTTGCGCAGTCAGCCGATCTCCTACACGCTTATCAGACATGCTCCGATGCCCCGCGATCCCGCTCCCGCCTACGCTGCACGTGCTGGAAAGGCGACCAAGCGCCGGTTCGGCGAGACCATGAACCGATCCGATAGTCAGACCAGGCGCGGGCCGCTGGCGTGTCGAGCTGGCCCGAAGTGCAGCGTTTCTCGTCCGGTCGAAGCGGCGGCCGAAGTCGCCGACCCCGAGCGCCGGGTCGCCATCGAGGCCATGACCCAGGAGCGCCCCGCAACGACCGCACCGGAGCCCTCGCGGCGCAGTCGATGGATCAAACTGGTCGGCGCGCTGATCTGCCTCGGCGTGCTGTTCGGGTTGTGGCGCTTTACGCCGCTGCGCGAGATTGTCACTGCGGACGCGGTCAGGCACTGGGCCGAGACGTTCGGCCGCCAGCCTTGGGCCCCGCTTGCCATCCTGCTGGCCTACACCCCGGCGAGCGTGATCATGTTTCCCAGACCGCTCATCACCCTGGCCGCCGTAGTCGCATTCGGTCCCTGGCTGGGTTCTGTGTACGCGCTGGGGGGAATCGAGCTGGCGGCGCTGTCGGGGTATTTCGCCGGTTGGGGCGTGAGCCGGGACCGCTTGCGGCGCATCGGCGGAAGAAGCCTCGATGCGCTGAGCGCAAGGCTGCGCAGCGGCGGGCTCGCAGTCATGGTACTGGTGCGGCTGCTGCCCGTGGCGCCGTTCGTGGTGGTGAGCTTGTTCGCCGGCGCGGCGCGCGTGGGCCTGACGGCATTTGTGCTCGGCACCGCGATTGGCATGGCGCCGGGACTGATCGGCATGGCGGTGTTCGGAGCGCAGGTGGGCGGGGCGCTGAGCGGGGATGGGCATTTCAACATCTGGCTGATCGCCGGCGTGATCGCGGTGATTGCTGTGACCTCGCTGCTTGCTCGTCGCGTCGCGCTGCGCGGGAATCGACCCGGGCGATCCGCGCGGATCGCCGACCGCCTGCCGCTGCTCAGCCGCGATCGGGGTTGCGAAACTTCCCGGGCTGATCGCTGCGGTTGAGCGCGACCGCCGCGAACTCATCGAGGCTCAGCCTCCCGTCGTGGTCACGGTCCGCCTTTTGGAAGTTGGCGGCTACCTCCGGATGCGCGGCCGCTTCCTCGGCGGAGATCCAGCCGTCGCCATCGGCGTCCAGCTGCCGGAATGCCGCCGGCCGGTCCTGCGGATCCAGCTGTTCGGCCGTCCAAACCGGCGTCGCGATCGCAAGCAGCATCGCAAGGAGAATCAGCGTAGCGACGATTGGCGCAGGGGGCTCCAGCGGTTGATCGGGTGGTCCCTGCGGCGGATCATCCTGCGGCTTGCCAGGATAGGGCGAGTCGGGCGGCAAGGGCGGCTGGCGGACAGGCTCGCGGCCGGGGTCCTGGTTCGGAGGGGGGACCGGTGGTTCGGTGTGCAGATAGCGGGGCCGATTTGGATGCATGCCGGAGGCTACCGTGTGCGTTAGCGTTGCGGATGGGCGGCCTTGCTGCAGAAGACGACCGACGTCTTTTCAATCGGTTCGGGCGATCTGAAGACGGGTCGGACCGTCGAGGTACAACCGGCCGGCCCACGTGTGTACTGCAGCAATCGATGTTCCTGCTCGCCCACACCCGCCAGTCGAGTGCGGCGAACTTGTGATGAGGAGCTCGTTCCTTTATCGAGGGCAGGAATTACACTCGCGTTCTTCACTACCGGCACAGCCACGGAATCTCCACACAATCCCATGGAACGAGCCCTCGCGTCGCTGGCCTCCCTCGACATCCCGTTAGGCCACATCGGCCCGACGGAGGTTTCGCTGTTTGGCGTGCTGCAGTTCGCACTGCTCGTGGCCGCCCTGTTCTACCTGTCCGGGCTGGTCAGCCGCTGGACCACCAACCGCTTGCTCGCGCACAGCGAGCTCGATGCGGGTGTGCGTCTGGGCATCGGCACCGTCCTGCGCTATGGGCTGCTGATCCTGGGCTTCCTGGTGATCGCCCAGACCATGGGCATCAATCTCACGACTTTCAACGTGATCGCCGGCGCCGTGGGGGTCGGCGTGGGGTTTGGGCTGCAGAATATCGTCAGCAACTTCATCAGCGGATTGATCATGCTGTTCGAGCGGGTGGTGCGCGTTGGAGACCGCGTGGTGCTCGGCGCGCTGGAGGGCGATGTGATGGACATAGGGGCGCGGCACACCACCTTGCGTACCGACGACAACCTCACGATCATCGTGCCGAACAGCCGCTTCATCACTGAGAACGTGATCAACCTGCGCAGCGCCGAGGCCCGCCTCCGGGTCCGCGTGGGCGTGCAGGTCGCGGCCGGAACGGATACCGAGACGGTGCGAGCGCTGCTCCTGCGGGTTGCGCGGGAGAACCCGGATGTGCTCGCGGTTCCCCCGCCCGAGACGCGTCTCACCGCAATCCAGCCCGGCGGGGCGATGGCCTTCGAGCTGCTGGCGTGGACCTCGAACCGGACACACGCTCGGGACGTGCTGCAAAGCGCACTCAACTACGCAATCGCCGAGGCGTTCACAGCGAATCGGGTAAAGTTCGGATGAGGCGTCGCCAGGATCGCGAGAGCAGCCTGCAAGCGCCGCCTGCGGGCCGATGACGGGAAGTTCTTACACCCGATGCACGAGGCTACACGCCGTTGGCGGGCGCGTGCCGGATACCCTCAGCCGCCGTACTGACTTTCCCCGGCTTTATGCAGCCGTTGCAGCGGCACGCGGGTTGCGCCCTCCTCTGCTGTCCGGAGCACGGATGCCATCGGGTCCGGTGGCTCCGGCCACAATCCTCGCTGCAATGGAGCGACTCAGGTGGTGAAACTCGGAGCGGCGTCGAGCCGCTTCCTTCCCGGCAGCGCACAGCGGTGTGGCCCGACCCGCTTGGTGGAGTCGCCCGCCCGCGAGGCGTCCCGCCAGGCGAGTCTGGAGGCATGGACGAGGCCGGCTACGCCCCCGCTGCTGGAAGCGGGCCGCAACTGCTGGCGCAAGGCCAGGGCTCGCCGGCTCGAGTGGCTGATCGACGGGCAGGAGTACTTTTCCGCCTTTCGCGACGCCCTCCAGCGCGCGAGCCACAGCGTCTTCATCCTCGGCTGGGACATGGACAGCCGCACCGTGCTGGTCCCCGACGGGTCCGGACGATGGCGTTGCCGCGACCCTGGGCGCACTGCTTGAACAGCGTGGTCTCGCGGCGGCGGGGCCTGCATGTGCTACGTCTTGGACTGGGATTACGCCATGCTGTACCAGCGCCGACCGGAAATCGTCAGCCGACCTACGCTCGGGCTGGAGCACGCACCGGCGCGTGAAGTTCCGCATCGACGGCGAGCATCCCGTGCGGCGCGTCGCACCATCAGAAGATCGTGGTCGTCGACGACGCGGTCGCCTTCGTCGGCGGGCTGGATCTGACAACTCCCGCTGGGACACGCCCGCGCACGCCCGCGACGACCCGCGGCGCCGCACGCCCGGCGGGCAGCCGTACCCGCCGTTCCACGACGTGCAGGTGATCGTGGACGGGGACGGCCGCCGCGGCGCTCGGCGAGCTCGCGCGCGAGCGCTGGCTGCGCGCGACCGGCGCAGACGGCTGCGCGCCGCGCCGCCCGGCGCGCGCGGCGACCCGTGGCCGGAGTCGGTTCAGCCCGACATCGACGGACGTCGACGTCGCGATCGCGCGCACCGAGCCGGAGTTCGGCGGCGCGCCCGCGGTGCACGAGATCGAAGCGCCTCTACCTGGACGCGATCGCTGTCGGCGCGCCGCCGATCTACATCGAGAACCAGTACTTCACCGCGCCGGCCATCGGCGACGCGCTGGCGCGCGCGGCTCGCGGAGCCCGACGGGCCCGAGATCGTGCTCGTCGTCGCGGCTGCGCGGCGGTGGCTGGCTCGAGGAGAGCACCATGGGCGCGCTGCGCGCCCGCATGCTGCGCGCACTGCGCACGGCCGATCGGTATGGACGCTTCCGGGCGTACTACCCCGACCACACCGATCTGGCCGAGCAGTGCATCAACCTGCACAGCAAGCTCATGGTCGTGGACGATCGCTTCGCGGAAGTCGGCTCGGCCAACCTGAACAACCGCTCGCTGGGCTACGACACCGAATGCGATCTGGCCCTCGAGGCCGGCGGGGCCCGTGTCCAGCGCGCCATTGCGCTGCTGCGCAACCGGTTGCTGGCCGAGCACCTGGATGTGTCTCCCGAGCAGGTAGCCGGGGCGCTCGCGGAGCGCGGCTCGCTGATCGGCGCGATCGAGGGGTTGAGAGGCAATACCAGGTCGCTGACACCGCTCGATCCGGACGCAGCCCCGCAGGAAGAGACCTTCATTCTCGACCCATCCATCGTCGACCCGGAACGCCCGGTCGACCCGGATCGGCTCGCCGCTGCGCTGGTGCCCCGGCGCGCCCGGCCGGTCGCGGCGCGGCGGGTGGCCACCGCGGTCGTGGCGCTGCTGGCTGCTGCCGCCCTCGCCGCGGCCTGGCGCTGGACGCCTCTGCACGAGCTGCTGGATGTGACGTCGCTGGCGTCCGATGTCGAGGCCCTCGCGCGCGCCCCGTTTGCGCCGCTTCTGGTCCTGGGCGCTTACCTGCTGGCGTCGCTCACCGCGTTCCCGATCACCTTGCTGATCCTGGCGACCGGGCTGGTGTTCGGGCCGATCGCCGCGCTGGCATACGCCTGGACCGGCTCGCTGCTGGGAGCGGCAGCCGGTTTCGGGCTGGGACGTGTGCTGGCGCGCGATCTGGCGCAGCGCCTGTCCGGCGCGCGCCTCACCGCGATCGGCCGGCGTCTCGGCAAGCGTGGCCTGCTGGCGGTGATCGCGGTGCGAATCATCCCCGTTGCGCCCTTCACCGTGGTCAACCTCGCGGCTGGCGCCGCGCGCGTCCGACTGCGCGATTTCATGCTGGGCACTTTCTTGGGCATGTCCCCGGGAATCCTTGCCGTGACGGTATTCTGGGGCCAGGTGCTGGCTGCCCTGCGCCAACCTTCGCCCTTGAGCCTGATGGTGCTCAGCCTCATCGGGGCGGGCATCGTGCTCGGCGCAGTCGTGCTGCGGCGCTGGCTGATGCGCAGGACGGCATCCGGCGCACAAGCCCAGCAGACCCGTGCCGCGAAGTGACATACCGTTGCGGGTGGCCACTTACAACGTCCATCGATGCGTGGGCCGCGATGGCCGATTCGACGCCGACCGCGTCGCCGGCGTCCTCAAGGAGCTGGATGCCGACGTCCTCGCGCTGCAAGAGCTGCAATGGCGATCGAGCGACGCCCTCCATCTACTCGATCGGTTTGCGGCGTACCTTGGCCAGCGCCCCATCCCAGGCCCGACTCTCCTGCGTCCGGACGGGCACTATGGCAACGCGGTGCTCACCCGCCTTCCCGTCAGCAGCGTTCGTCTGGTCGATCTGACCGTCCACGGACACGAGCCGCGCGGAGCGATCGACGCGTTGCTGGACACCAGGGGCGGCGTGTTGCGCGTGGTGGCCACGCATCTGGGTCTGCTGCCCGGCGAACGCCGGCTGCAGATGCGAAGGATGCTGGCCTGGCTCGACGAGGGGCCGCAGCAACCTACGGTGCTGATGGGCGACATCAACGAGTGGTTTCTGTGGGGCCGGCCTCTGCGCTGGCTGCACGCGCGCTTTGGCTATGCTCCGGCGCCCGCAACTTTTCCATCATGCCTGCCGGTGTTCGCACTCGACCGCGTCTGGATGCGGCCACGCGAGCGTCTGCGGCAGAGTGTCGGTTCACGACAGCCAATCCGCCCGCCGCGCGTCGGATCACCTGCCGCTGCTTGCCCAGATCGACGCTTGAGGGCGGTTCGCTGAAGCGGCGCGGCCCCAGTACTGCGTGGTCGTGCCCGACCAGCGGCGCGTTCCCCCGAGCAAGGCAGCGCGGCGGAGCGCCCTGGCCGCCTTCGGATTCAGCCGCGGCGGCCGAGAACGAAGAAGGCGACGGCAGCGACAATGCCGATGACCGCGAGAATCCAGGCGATGTTGACCGCGGTGCCGGCGATGCCCGAAAAGCCCAGGAGCGCGGCGACGACCGCGATGATGAGGAATGCAATAGCCCAGCTCAGCATGACCATTTCCTTTCGGTGAAAACAGCTTAGTCAGACGCTTCAGGTTTCAGTCGCAACGCAAGTGGTCCCCACTCGGTCTGTTCATCCCATGCTGCCGCAAACCGCATGCCGCGTGGATAATCGACGGACGCGCGCGCTGGACCGCAGACAGTGACACGCGAACATGTAATAATTACACGCAGCGTGTTATCGTTATATCGGTAACCGTGCACCAACCGCCCGCTAACTCATTCTTCTTGCTGGCAAACGCACGGGCAGCCGGCTTGGCCGGTTTCGTGCGGGGGCACGGCGGTGTTGATGGAATGGTATTGACTGGAGGGGTCCATGCCACACGTCTTGATCGTCGACGACGATACCGAGGTCCTCGAATGGCTCGGTCAAATCGTCCGCGGACAGGGGTTCACTACCGCTACTGCAGATTCGCTCCGCAATGCGCGTGCCCAGCTGGTGCGCCAGACACCCGAGGTTCTCTTCACCGACCTGCAGCTCAGCGACGGGCTGGGCACTGACCTGGTCCAAGACCTGGAGTCCCGTGCTCACACTGAAGTGGTGGTGATTACAGGACATGCCAGCCTCGATAGTGCGGTGCAGGCGCTGCGCCTGGGCGCCACGGACTACCTGACCAAGCCGGTCGATATCGAGCGCGTCCTGGCGATTCTGCGCCGGGTCCCCAAGAGTACCGAGCTGCGCATCGAAATCGGTGAACTGCGCAAGGAACTGCGCACGCTGGGCAGGTTCGGTCTGCTGATGGGCGGGTCTCCGCCGATGCAGACGCTGTATGACCAGCTCAATCGTGTCGCGCCCACTTCCGCCACGGTGCTGCTGGTCGGCCCAAGCGGCACCGGCAAGGAGCTGGCGGCGCAGAGCGTGCACCAGTTGAGCCGTCGCAAGCGCGCGCCGTTCCTGGCCGTCAACTGCGGAGCAATCTCTCCGCAGCTCATCGAGAGCGAGCTGTTCGGCCACGAGAAGGGCAGCTTTACCGGCGCCGACCGCCAGCACAAGGGGTTCTTCGAGCGGGCCAACGGCGGGACGCTGTTCCTCGATGAAATCACCGAGATGAGCAAGGATCTCCAGGTCAAGCTGCTGCGCGTGCTCGAGAGCGGCACCTTTCAGCGCGTGGGGTTGCCCCAACCGATCGTCGACCGATGTGCGCGTGATCGCCGCGACCAATCGGCAGCCGGAGAAGGCGGTGGCCGAAGGCAAGTTGCGCGAAGACCTGTATCACCGCCTGAACGTGTTCCCGATCCAGATGCCGTCGCTGCGCGACCGGGGCGCCGACATCGAGCTGCTGGCCCAGTACTTCCTGGACATCTTCAACAAGGAGGAGGGCACCCAGAAGCGCTTCGGTCAGGACGCGCTCAACCGCCTGTACGACCACTCGTGGCCCGGAAACGTGCGCGAGCTCAAGAACTGCGTGCATCGTGCGTTCATCATGGCAGACGAGGTCATCGGCCCGCTGCGCCCCGACGAGCTGCCCGGCACCGTCGTGGAGGAGGACGCTGCATTGCTCACGGTGCGCGTAGGTACCCCGCTCGACGATATCGAGCGGCGTGTCACCATGGCAACGCTGGCGCAATGCGGAAACGTCAAGCGCCGCGCGGCGGAGGTCCTCGGTATCAGTGTGAAGACCCTGTACAACCGCCTGGAGGCCTATGCGGCGTCGGACAGTGCGGCGCTCGAGCTCCTGGGCACAGACGGGGTGCATCAGGAGTCGCAGTGACGTGTCGAGGCTGGTGCGGTTCCAGGATCGCGTCCCGCTAGCCACGTAGCCCTCACGCGACGGCGTCGGCAAGATCCGGTGCTCGTCTCTCGCCCTCCTCCTTCCCCTCCTTCCTTGACGTGATGCTTCGCGTGCTCGGCCGGCTCAGCCGCGTGTGCGGAGTGCCGAAGCGACGGTAGAACTTACCTCGTCAGCGGTAGCCGTTGCTGCATGGACATCGGTCCGCTGCAGCGCGGTCGCACGGAAGTGCGCGGGCACGCGGCGTGCTGCCCAGTCAGGGGTGGCCGCCCGGCCCGCGGTGGCCGTCGCCCCGCCTGGCCGATCCGCGGCCTCACCGGCAGTGGTTGCAAAAATCAAAATAGACCAGGAGGTGTCATGAGCATTGCCCCGCCGCGCGTCGTTCGGACGGCGCTGTTCCCGGTCGCCGGGCTCGGTACCCGCTTTCTCCCGGCGACCAAGGCGGTGCCGAAGGAGATGCTGCCGATCGTGGACAAACCGCTGATCCAGTACGCGATCGAGGAAGCCGTCGCGGCGGGAATCGAGCATGTGGTATTGGTCACCCATCGAACCAAGCGCGCCATCGAAGATCACTTCGACGCATCGCACGAGCTCGAGAGGCTGCTGGAGCTGCAGGGCAAGCACACACTGCTCTACGAGCTGCGGGCCTGCGTCCCCCTCCGGTTCAGCCTAAGCTGTGTGCGTCATAACGAGCCTCTGGGGCTCGGTCACGCGCTGCTGTGCGCACGCCACCTGTTGGGAGACGAACCGTTTGCTGTGCTGCTCCCCGACGAGCTCATGCAGGCCCGCCGTCCCGTGCTGGCGCAGATGATCCAGCACTATCAGCGGGTCGGCGGCAGCATGGTCGCGATCGAGCAGCTTGGGCATGAGCGCACGGCGCCGTATGCAGTGGTAGACGCCCATCCGGTCGGCGAGGGCATCGAGCGCGTCGTGGGTATCGTGGACAGCCCGGGAGCCGCGCCAGCGGCGTCGTGGTCCGCCGTGGCGGGGCGCTATCTCTTGAGTCCCGCCATCTTCGACGCCTTGGCCCAGGCCAGACCCCGTGACGGCCAGGACTTGCATATCACCGACGGTCTCCAACGACTGCTGGCGTGCGAGCCGGTTTTCGCCTATCGGTTCGAGGGGCGGCGCTTCGATTGCGGATCCAAGCTGGGGTTCCTCGAAGCGACGGTGAACCTCGCCCTCGACCATCCAGAGGTGGGCGAAGCGTTCGCCAGGCTGCTGCGGAGGCTCGACACGGCGCCCGCAAAGCATCGAAGCCGAGGCCGCGCCTCCCACCGCGCACGCGCCACGCCTGCAGTCCCGAATTGATCTGACCATCCGGGACAGCACGCGCGCAGGACAGCGGACCGTCAAACGCGAGCGCCTTCAGGGCGGCTCGCGGCGCCTCCTTCTCCTTCCCACGTCTGCAGCGCTGCACTCTGTTGCCGGCGATCGCGCCGGGCTTTCGCGGAGTCAAGCAGACTGCTCAGCACGAAAGCAAATGCGCCTAGCAGGAAGGCGACCTGCAGCGCGCGGCGCTGTGGACGCAAGTGAACGGGGCTGTGCATATCACGGTCTCCTGTTGTTCGGCGCCTGGGCCGGGTCAGGTTGGTTGCAGCAAGCGATGTGCCCCGTCGCAGCGCAGGCAAGCGGCGCCCCAACCCCGGCATGCCAGTTGCCGGTGTTTGGACCAGGACGGGTGTGCTGCGGAGCGTATTAGATGTGGGGCGTGGATGTCGGCGAGCTGTTCGTGTTCTCGCTGCCGATCGGAGAGATTGTTCTGCGCGGCAGTGTGATGTATTGGTTCCTGTTGGTGCTGTTCCGAGCGGTCGCCCGGCGCGACATCGGCGCAGTCGGACTGGCCGACGTCCTGGTGATCGTCATCATCGCCGACGCCGCGCAAAACGCCATGGCCGGTGGCTATGAAACGATCAGTGATGGGCTCGTGCTGATCAGCACCATCGTGTTCTGGAACGTGGCGGTGGATTGGCTGAGCTATCGGTTTGCCTGGTTCCGGCGCCTGGCTCAACCCAGTGCACTGCTGCTGGTCGACCGCGGCCGCATCCTTCACCGCAACCTCAGACAGGAACTGATGAGCGTGGACGATCTGATGGCCAAGTTGCGCGAGCACGGCGTAGAGCGGCCCGAGCAGGTCAAGCGCGCCTGCATGGAAAGCGATGGCACCATTACGGTGATCAAGCGCGCCGGGGCGAGCTAGTGCCGGCGCCTTAGCCGGCAGTGCGCTCGGCGACTCTGCGAGGCTCGCGGACCGGGTCGAAATCGGTCCAGCCCTGGTCCCATTCGCCCTCCGTCATCTCGATGTCACGGGCGCCGTGAGTGCTCAGCGTGCGCAGCGCCTCGCCGGCCCGGTCGGATCCGGCCTCGCGCAGGTGCGCCGCGAGAATGATGCCTGCCTTGCGCGGCGCGTAGGCGCTGTCATCCGCCGCCGGCCGGTAAGTGCGATTGCGAGTCGCCTTCCACGACAGCCCGGCGATGGCCCCGTAGAAGGAGCCCAGATAGGCACCCACGAACACACCGAGGACGCCCAGCCATCCGCCCCACATGGCGGCTATCATGTACTTGCCCGCCAGCCAGCCCAGCGCGCCGAGCACGAGCGCGCCGCCGACTGCGCCGAGCACCGAGGTCTGGCGTGCGGGCCTGGCTTCTGGATCGGCGGCTTCGTCTCCGCCGAGCGCGAGCACATGGTGCTGGCCCGGTGCGTTCACATGAAAGATCGATACATCGTCGGGCTCAAACCCTGCGCGCAAGAGTGCGCCGGCGGCGCGCTCGGCAGGGAGAATGGTTTCAAAACGACCTGCCAGGATTCTGGCCATGTTCGGACTCCTAACTGGGTGTCAGCGCCGATTCTCGAGGATCGCGCCGAGAATCAGTCCCGCCACGAACGCGGCGATTGTCCAGCGCAATGGCTTCTCCGTGATCACCTCCACGGCGCTGTCGCGTGCGCCCTCGAAGCGATCCTGAGCGTTGCCGACCGCGTCCGTCAGCCTGTCCTTCATTTCAGTGAGGGGCTCGGCGATGCGCCCCAGGCGCGCGCCTAGTCCGGTAGATTCTGCTCGCGATGTATGCATCTTTTGCTCCTTCAATAGGTCGGTCCGCTGGACCAGCAGGCCGTGCATTGAACTACCTGCAGGGCGCGTGCCTGCCCGGTACGGCGGTTGCGGGACAACCTGCGTCAAAGAAGCGACGGACAAGGAGCCCCGGATGATGCGTTTCGACCTGATCTGCAACATGGCGCTTCACGCCGAGCCCGGACAGAGGCTGCACGTACAAGTGCTGCCCACAATGACGGAGCAGCAGCGGCTGCTGCACGAGGTGATCTGGGTGGAAGGGTGCGACCGTTGGATAGCGTCGGCCGATCGGGATGGTGCGCGCGGACTGGACTTGGTCGGGTGTGCGAGCGAAGTGCGCATTGCCTTCGCAGCCTCGGTGAGCCTGGCGCCCGTGTGGTGCCATGCTGCCGCGATCCGAGAGCAACCGGGCGCCGGGATCGCAGCGCCGAGCGCCTACAGCACGCCGGGCGAGCGCTGGTCGACAGAGCGAATCGTGGCCGCGCTGGCGCCGGCGGCGCGGGGGCCGGCTGCCGTGTTCGCGGCGTTACCGGAGCTCTTCGAGGGGCTGCGCCATTGCACCGCTGCCAACCAGTTGCCACAGTACGCGCGTGCGCCATCGCAATCTACTGACTGCGCCGCGCAACGGACGCTCGAACCCTTGCAATTCGCGATCACGGTGTTTCGTGCGTTGGGTGTGCCCGCCCGGATCGTGGCCGGTTTTGCCCCGGAGGCTGTCCGGCTCTCGCCCCACGATGCGCGGGCCTTCTACCTGGAGCTCTATCGGGCCGGGCGCTGGTGGCTGTTCGAGCCGGACGGTCACGTGCCGGCCTTCGGCTTTGTCCGCACCAAGGTGGGATCTCAGCCGAGCGACCTCGCATTGGTGCGCGGTGTCGAATCGACCCAGGCTCTGCGCGGTGTCGGATCGCCCCAGGCTCTGCGGATGGACGCGAGCGTCGATCCGCCGCCGGAGTGGGGTCTGCCCCTGCGAACCTCGAGCCGGCTCCTGCTTTCCCTCGACGCGCAGGCCGGGGCCGGTGCTCAATCCGGCGTCAGTAGACCGGTCGTCCCGGCAACTGCGCTGGAAGCTTCTACATCGGTATAGCGACTTTACACGCGCCTCGCGGTCGGCCGCCCGGCGCCGAGCGTGGTTCGCGCGGCGCCGAGGGTTGCACAGGCACCGATGGCGACGCGCCCCAGCCTGAACAGCGCGGCGCTGACCAAACCGGCCAGCTTCAGGGCGTGCCCTTACGGGAATTGGAATGGCGACGTGCGCTCAACAACTGCCAGGCCAGGGAGTAGAGCGCGCCGTAGCGGGGTCGAAGCATGGCCAGTCCGGCCGCCATCAGTACTCCCGTCAGGCCACCAGCGCGCACGCTTCGCCGGGACCGTCGCAGGAGCAAGTAACCCACTGCCACGGCCGCGACGGTGGCGACGACCGGCACCGCGCGGCTGACACGAAACGTCGCAAGGGTGGCGCGCTGGGTTTCGCGCAACCGGGACTGGAGGCGTTCCTGGCGCTGCGCCACGCGCGCTTCTACTGCTTCGATCCGCTGGCGGAGCGTAGGTTCACTGGCGTTCATTCAGGACTCCCGGGAAGCGGGGCCCCCGCGAGTCGGCGCAACGTCGCGGGAAGGACCAGCTCGCGCACAGTTCGCCGCATGAGCCAGAACAGCGCGCCCGCCAGCAGCAGCGTTCCTCCCATGACAATAGCAAGGCCGAGCGCGACCGACATGCCTGTCTCGAGCAGCCACATCAGCAGGGCCGTCATCGCTGTGGCCCACGCGCCCAGGACCAGCGCCGCGCAACTCACCGCCAGAATCAGGGTGCGCACCAGGCTGGCCAGGACCTGCCGGCTCTCCAATGCCGCCAACAGCAAGTGATCGTGGAACAAGCCGCGCAGCTCGTCCCACAGCCTGCCCAGGGCAAGCTCCAGCGGTGGCGCTGGTTCGGACTGGGGAGGCGGTTTGCGGGCGCCTACCGGCCCGCCCACCGAAGGTCGGCCGGCGGAATGCATTGCATCGCGCGCGGCATCCATGACCCGGCTAACGAATCAGGCGGCTGAGCAGAAAACCCGCCGCCATTGCGATTCCCAGGGCCGTGAGCGGCCGCTCGCGAACGTACTCCTGAACGCGCTCGAGAGACTGGTCGCCAGTGCCCTTCCAGGCCTCCGAGCTGCCGCGCAGGGATTGCAGAGCGCTGCCCGCTCGCTGCGCGACACGATCCACCGTCTGATGCGCGGCGCCGGCAATGCGATCGATGGTTTCGGACTTCGACTCTTCCCGGCTGTCTGGGATCGTCGGGGTCGCGAGTGATTCGCTGTCTACAGTGGTCTGCATGATCGGTCTCCGTGTTGGGCGCCGGGCGGCGGTGTAGAGATCTGCGCTGCAAGGCGCATGCCGCGGGCTCGCCAGGCACGTGCGTGCGGCTGTCGCAACGATCGCCTTCGGATGGCCATCGCATCTGCGCCATTCCCTCGCATGGACAGCGTGTATCCGTTACGCGCGCCGCGTAATCGCTACCGGTATCCCACGTGCCCGCAGGCGCCGGCGCAGCACGAATCTGCGGCACGCCGGTTGCGGCGTTCTGCAGTGACCAGCCCTGCGCACGGGACATCTCGAGCAGCGAGCTTCTGTTGCGGTGCTTGCCGGCAATGGACTCGAACCGGCTGGCACGTTCAACCCAGCAGCAAGTCAAGGAGACAACATGAACCAGAGAACTGATTTCAAGCCCGCACCCAGTGCGTGGGACAGCGCAAGCCGGCAGGATCTCGATACAGGTCGCTACAACGCCGATCAAAGCGGTCCGGGCCCGCGCCTGATGACCGCCAGCACGCTGGAAGGCGATGATGTCGTCAACGGCGCTGGCGAGGACCTCGGCAAAGTCGAAGAGATCATGCTGGATGTGCCGCAGGGCCGCATTGCCTATGCAGTGTTGTCCTTCGGTGGCTTTCTGGGCATCGGCAACCGGTTGTTTGCCATTCCCTGGCAAGCTCTGGAGCTCGACCCCCTCAATCGTCGCTTCGTCCTCGACGTTCCGCGCGAGCGCCTGGAGAACGCTCCGGGCTTCGACAAGGATCGCTGGCCGGACTGGGCCGACATGACCTGGGCGGCGAGCATTCACGAGTACTACGAGACCCGGCCATACTGGGAGTAGGCTGCGCCTGACCGCCCGGGAACGGGGAGCCATCGGCTCCCCGTTCGCATCTGGGGCTAGCTCGAGCTGGGCAGCCGCCGCCTGGCGATCCCGATCACACCCATAGCGCCGGCCAGCAACATCGCCCAGGGCCCGGGCTCCGGCACGGGCATCAGTGCGTGCTCCTCGGAAAGAATTGCACGGCACCGTGCGCAACTAGCGGCCGACGCACGCAGTCATGGCATACCAGCCTCAGCTAGCGGCCGACAAGGAGGAGTGATGCAGGATCAGGACGACAACCCCGGCGCGCCCCCCTGCGATCCGCTGGAAGCCGCAGAAGTGTCGCCGTCCGCTTCGCGCTATGGCTGGCCTCAGGTGGGGACGTGCGTTCTATTGGCGATCGCGGCGCTGCACTTCGCCCGACCGTTGCTGTTGCCGCTGGTCCTGGCGGTGCTTTTCAATCTGCTTTTGTCGCCCGGGGTGCGCGCGCTCCGGCGCATCGGCCTGCCGCTCCCGCTGGGTGCTGCCGTGGTCCTGCTCGCCGCCTTGACGTTGCTTGGTGCGACGGCATGGCAGTTAGCCGGGCCTGCTGGCGAGTGGTTCGAGCGTGCGCCTGCCTCCATGCAACAGCTGCAGGGCAAGATCCGTCCCCTCAGGCGATCCGTGGAGCAGGTTCAGAAAGCGACCGAGCAGGTGGAACAAGCGACACAAGTGAGCGCCACGCGCCCGGTTCGAGAAGTCAGGGTGAGGGGCGAGAGTCTGCTGCAGCGGCTGATGGTGCACGCGAAACAGACCGTCGTCGCGACCTTCATGATGCTCGTGCTGCTGTATTTTCTGATGGCGTCGGACGATTTTTTCCTGCGAAAAGTCGTGCGGGTGTTCCCGAGCTTGCGGGACAAGATCCGCGCCGTGGAGATCGGCCGCATCATCGAGCGAGAGATCGGACACTACTATCTGACGTACAGCCTGATCAACGTCGGCGTCGGTACGGTGACAGCTGCGGTCCTGTATGCCCTGGGCATGCCCAACCCGATCCTGTGGGGCCTGATGGCAGGCGTGCTCAACTTCGTGCCCTATCTGGGACCGGTGATCTCGCTCTGCGTGATCGGTGTGGTCAGCGTGCTGACTTTCGACACGCTCCAGGAGGCGGTCTGGCCGCCTCTTGCGTATCTCGTCATCGAGGCTATCCAGGGCAATGTAGTCCAGACACTGGCCTTCGGCCGCAGCCTTTCGCTCAATCCCGTGGCGATCTTCGTCGCCCTCCTGTTTTGGGGATGGCTCTGGGGCGCCGCGGGGATTCTGCTCGCCGTGCCGATACTCGTGGCGGTGAAGGTGGCGTGCAGCTACATCGATTCGCTCAAGCCGATCGCGGAGTTTCTGCAGCGCGACTATTGAGCTGTGCAAGCTTCAACAGGGTAGAACTTTACTCAGGAGAGAATTTACTCGTGAGTATTGCCGAATGCTGCCGCGGGGGAGCAGGCGGGATGGGGGCAGGCCGCGCCCGCGGCCGCCCCGTTTGAGAACTGCCCGTTTGGCGAGAACTGCGTTGCGCCCTTAGCCGTTGCCCACGGCGAGCCGGTTCTCGACGTCCACCACGCCCTGGACGTTGCGCGCAGTTGCGACCGCGCGGTCGATCTGGCTTTGATCCGGCAGCATTCCGCTCAAGACGACGCGGCCGGAGCTGGTTTCCACCGAGATGTCGGTGCCGTTGACGTTCTGTGCCGCGAGCAGCGCAGCCTTGACCTTCGCAGTGATCGCCGCGTCTTCGATCTTGTCGCCCACGGTGGGCTCGGCGCGGGAGGTGTCCACCGGGGCCTGCGAGGAGGGCAGCCCGGAAGGAGACTGATTGCACGCAGCCAGACCGAGACAGCCCAGCATCGTCACTACCAGAATCTGAGTTCGCATCATCGTCTCTCCTTCAAAGTTGGGTCGCGTCGGCCCTAGATTGCGCTCGAGATCCAGTGGAGCCGGATCCCTCAGTGGGAGCTGTCGCGCTTGGTGCTTGGTTGGGCGGCGGCATCCTGCCGAGCCGACCAGTCCCGCAGCTGCTTCTCGGCCTCTTCCTTCGAGATGCCGTACTGCTCCTGGATCCTGCCGACCAGTTGATCGCGATTGCCCGCGAGCTGGTCGAGCTGATCGTCGGTGAGCTTGCCCCACGTCTCCTTCACTTTGCCTTTGAATTGCTTCCAGTTGCCTTCGATTTGATCCCAGTTCATTACCGAGCTCCTTGGTTGATGGATTCAGCGGCATCGGTGCCGCCTGCCTGATGAGCGGCAAGCGGCATGCCGCTGTGCCCAGAGGGGTTTACCCGCCCCTCAGCGGCAGATCGTTGTAAAAAGGAGCGGGCAGCCGTGCAAATCTTGGAATGGCGGGCGCCCGAACAGTCAGCCGCGTCCGGCGCAGCGACCCGGACCGGGTGCCGCCCCGGTCTCCACGTTCTGGGAGAGGGCTGGGGAAGGGTCAGACACTGCGCACTCGCGCGTTCGAGGCGCACACAGCGCTTTGCCGGGGACTCCTGCCCGAGGAGGGGGGCGCGCGCAGCGCGGCGGCTGGCGGGAGTGCGGGCGCGCTCAGGTGCGCGGTGCTTCGACCTTGTTCAGCAACGCCTTGAGCACCACGTCGGTGCTTTGTCCTTCGATCTCCAGCTCGGGTGCCAGCGTCATGCGATGGCGCAGCGCCGGTAGCGCCACGGCCTTGACGTCGTCGGGAGTGACGAAGTCGCGGCCTGTAATGAGCGCATGGGCGCGGGCGGCGCGCACCAGCGCGATGCCTCCGCGCGGGCTGGCACCGGCGGTCACACCCGGCCAGGTGCGCGTCGCGCGGGCAATGCGTACCGCATAGTCGGACACGCGCTCGTCCACCGTGAGCGAGGCGACGAAGCGCTGCAGCGCCAGCACCGCCTGCGGCTTGATCAATGGTGGCCACGTTGTCGACATTGAGCCTGTCGCCGACCTGGTTGGCGGTCACCTGCCGCACCATCGCGTGCTCGTCCTGCTGGGACGGGAAGTCGATGCGGATCTTGAGCAGGAAGCGGTCGAGCTGCGCCTCGGGCAGCGCGTAGGTGCCCTCCTGCTCGATCGGGTTCTGGGTGGCCAGCACCATGAAGGGCGGCGGCAGCGGATGCGCGGTGCCTTCGATGGTGACCTGTCCTTCCTGCATCACCTCGAGCAGCGCGGCCTGGGTCTTGGCGGGCGCGCGGTTGATCTCGTCGGCCAGGAGCAGATTGGTGAACACCGGGCCCTTGCGGGTCGTGAACTCGCGCGTGGCCTGGTCGTAGAGCGTGTGCCCGGTGACGTCCGCGGGCATCAGGTCGGGCGTGAACTGGATGCGGCCGAAGCGGCCGTCGAAGGTCTTCGCGAGCGCCCGCACCAGCAGGGTCTTGCCCAGGCCGGGCACGCCTTCGACCAGCACGTGGCCGCCGGACAGCAACGCGATCAGCACCTGGTCGATGATCTCGCTCTGACCGATCAGGGCCTTGGCCACCTCGGTGCGGATGGCGCTGGCGGCGCGCAAGGCCTGAGCGGCCAAACATCGGGGGCATTTGCGGACGGGTTCGTTCATGGCGATCCTCTGGAAGAGCTGCCTGAGCCGCCGGCGGAAGCTCGCCAGCGTGCGCACGGCGTTGGAGAAATCGGCGGGCGTATCGGCGCGGCCGCTGAAGGCTTGCGCGCAGCTCGCGCGGCCGCACGCCGGTCATGCGTGCCGCCTCGCGCAGGCGCGCCGCATCGTCCAGGCCCTGCGGCGAGCGGGGCACGGCGGCTGAACAGCTCCACGCAGTCCGCGCGCAGCAGCGCGAGCAGGCGTGGCAGCTCACGCTGGTCCAGGTAGAAGCGCCCGACGGCGCGGATGTGCTCGAGCAGGCTCTTGCGGTCCGGGCGCGGGAGACGGGCGCCAGCGGGCCGAAACGCGGGATCACCCGCCACAGCCAGACCAGCAGGAACACGCCGCAGCGCTACCAGCGCAGCGGCGGCGTGCTGACGAACCAGCCGAGGATCGACGCCGTTTCCAGGTGGCGGATCAGGAACACCTCGCCCGGCTCGCTGGCGTCGGTGATCTGGGCCAGCAGCTCGGCATGATCGAGACGGCCGATCTCGCGGTTGGAGAAGGGCGCGCAGGGTCGACAGCACGGTGATGTCGCCCTCGCCCCAGGCGAATTCGCAGGATGCGCGTCCCGCCTCGGGAGGAGAACCGCCAGGCATCGGCGTCTTCGTCGAGATCGGTGAGCGTGGGCGAGGGCAGCAGATCGGCGCGCAGCTCGCTGCCGTCGGGCATCGGGATCTTGTCGATGTCCGGCGGCCGGCGGCTTGTCCTCTTCTTCGTCGCTCCCCTTCCAGTGCGCCGCGACATTGATCTGCTGCAGCAGAACATCGCGTGGCAGCTCCGCGCTCGACGCCGATGATCAGGTGGCCGCCGTTGCGCTCCACCCAGGACAGCAGTGCGCGGGCGCCGGCCGGGTCGAGCTCGGCGCGGTCCGCGGCCAGCACGACGGTTGCCCCGGGCGGCAGTGTACCGAGCTTGCGGAAATCGGCTTTCTGCTGGACCTTGAACCCGAGACGCTCGAGCAGCAGGCGGGCGGCGAAAAAGGGATTGACGCGCGCCTCGCCGCTGTATCCCACCCACACGCGCTGCGGACCGAAGCCGAAGTTCTGCGAGAACCACCAGCCGCCCAGCACGAGGAGCGCGCCCACCAGCGCCAGGACGATGGCGCGGTTGCTCATGCCGCGGCTCCCGGGTTGCGGCGGCGAAGTGTGCGGGCCATTCGCCGCACAGCGTCTTCCACCTCGGCGCGCGGCACGTTCCTGCGCGCGTAAGCGAGGCGCTGCCAGGCGGCGAGCAGGCGCGCGAAGTACGCCATCGCCGGAGCCGGGAATGCGCTGCCGGCTCTTGCGCAGGCAATCGTCCTCGGTGTCGCCGCTGGCCAGCTCCACCCCGTCGCGGTGCAGAAGCGTGACCAGCGCACCCCGGTACAGCAGCGACAGCGCCTTGAGCAGCTCGCCTGCGCGCGCCAGCTCCAGCGCCGCCGCGGCAGCGACGTCATCGGGCAGGCTCTCGGGGCGCACATCCAGACCGAACAGCGTGGCGGGCGGCATGTAGGACGAGCGTTCGCGGCCGAGCAGGTCGAACCGGCGCAGCAGGTAGTAGAGCAGAAACACCACCGCCAGCGCCGATCGCAGCATACGCGAGGATGCGCAGGAACTGGGCGAGCGCTTCGATGAATGCGGCCCATGCCGGGCGCATCCATGCGCTTGGCCGGCTTCGGTTGCTGGCGCTTGCCGAGATACTCCAGCCCCAGCCGCTCGCGGTACTCGTCGAACTCGGGCCGCTTGAGCACTTCCTTGATCTCCGTGCCGCACGCCGCTGTGACGGCGGCAGCGCAGGCGCCTGCGCTGCTGCGTCCTGCGCCAGCGAATCGGCAGGCGATGCGACCCGGCTGAGCCTGTGCTTCAGCCTCGGTCCCGCCGACAGGCGTGTCCTGCGCATGGCCCTCGCGGGCAGCAGCAGCGCCAGCAGCCCGGCGAGCGAGAGCACCAGCGCCGCGGCCCTGGCGATGCCCAGCGCTGCGCGAGGCCGCCTGGGCGCGCTCGCCCATCCGGCGCAGCGCCACTTCCAGGTCCCAGCCCTCGAGCGCGGTGCGGCGGTTCAGGTACAGCGCGAAGCCGCCCGCCACGTAGAACGGCTCCACGATGGCCATGACGGCGAACAGGCCATCGCGAACACCACGATCCGCCGCATGCCATGGTCCTTCCAGGTGAACAGCTGGAAGAGCTGGAACTCGTCGGTGCTGCCGGCACCGGCATGAACAGGTCGAACAGCGCGATCCCGGACAGCGCCAGGACGAGCTCGAAGAGCATGCACACCAGTGGTCAGCCACACGCGTGGCCCGGAGCTGCGCCGGTGCAGCTGCCGGCGCCGCTGGCGCGCATCCGCCCCGGTCTGGCGCTCGAGCTGCCAGACCGGCAGATTGAAGGAGCGCACCAGGAATAAGCGATACCAGGTGAGCGATGCGACCAGGCCGGGCGTGAGCGCGCGGGGCAGCGCGCGCAGCGTGTCGCGCAAACGCGGCAGCTCGCCGAACACGCCCGCTCGCCAGCACGTGCAGCACCACGCGGTCGAGCACGGGCTTGCAGCCACCACACCAGCAGCACCGCCCACTGCCGGCGGCAGCACCAGCAGCGCCAGCACGCACAGCGGCACGAACAGCGCGAGCCATGGCCGCATATACCGCGCGCATCCAGGCACGCACCATGGCGAAGCCCAGATCGATCGCTTCCCAGGGGTTGCGCAGGCCGCAGCGCGCACAGCGAGCCGGTCAAGCTGCACGGCGGCGCCCCATGAACGCGAAGTACGCCAGCCGTCACCAGCCACAGGCGCCGCCGACCGCGTACTTCACCGGCGGCGGGATCTCGGTGCGCGGCGACCAGAATGCCTCGATGCCTGCCGCCAGCACCAGCATGCAGGCGGCGCCGATCACCAGGGGCAGCGCCTCGCGCGCGCGCCAGGCGCAGCGCATCGCCCGCGCCGCAGCCGCCCCGGCGCGACCAGCCCGTAGCCCAGCCGCAGGCCGGCCGCGCCGCACAAGGCGATGGCGGTCAGCTCGAAGGCGCTGTGCCCCGAGACGAAGGAGAAGAAGTTGGTGGCGAACCCCGCGTAGACGACGTATCCCATCACCGTGCCGATGTACAGCGCCGTTGAACAGCAGATAGAACAGGGCGCCCAGCCCGAAGAGCGATTCCGCCGGCGAAGGTCTGGAAGCCGATGCGCACATTGTTCCAGATATAGAACCCGAACATGATCGCGTCATCGCCGGCTTCGCGCTTGCGCCCCAGCTTCTCGGCCTGGTCCCCGTACATCTCCCCGAAGCTTTCCACCTGCTCCGGCGGGATGAGGACGTAGGCGAACTCGGGATAGCGCTGCAGCGCGCCGGTCAGCACCAGCAGCGGGCCGAAGAACAGCAGGCAGGCCACCAGCACGAAGGGCCAGCGGGCCCGCACGGCGCTCGGAAACCCGCGCAGGAGGAACGCCGCCACCTGCGAGCGCGTGTCCCCGTGCGCGCCATACAGGCGCTGGTGGCCGGCGAGCGCGAGCCGGCTCAGGCGCTCGATCAGCTCCGCGCTGTACTGGCGGTCCCGGGCGAGCGCCAGATGCTGGCACAGCTCGCGATAGCGCGGGGGCACGTCGGTCGGCTCGATGGTGCGCGTGGCTGCGCGGGCACGGCTCGTGCGCAGTGCCTGGCTGGTGTCCAGCCACTCCGAGAACTGCTCCCAGCGGGCGGCGTGGGCGGCCTCGAAGTCCTGCTGTTTCACGCTCGGCGTCCGATCAGATGGTTGGCGATGGCGACGAGCCGCTGCAGCGCGGCCGCGTCGCTGCGTCCTGCGGTCAGATGCGGGACCAGCGCAGCCAGCTCCTCCGCGCGCTCTGCCGTCAGGCTGTTCGAGCGGGTGGCCAGGTCGAGAATGGCGCGCTGCTCGGACAGCGGCAACGCCAGCGGCGGCGCGACCGGCGGCGCGTGCGGCACCGCCGCGTGCTGCGCCGCCGCCTCGCGGTACACCACCACCGTGCCCGCGGCGATGTCGCCCAGGCGCTTGAAGTCGCGGCTCAACAGCATCGACACGAGACCGAACCCGTACAGCACGGGCATGAAGTCGACGGCTCGCAGCAGGTTGCGAGTGAACGAGGCCGGCAAGCGGATCGGCGTGCCGTCGTCATGCAGCACGACCAGTCCCAGCGAGCGCTTGCCCGGCGTAGCCCCGGCGAACCAGACCTCGAACACGGTTGGGTAGAACCACTCCAGGGCAAACCACACGATCAGCATGAGCCCGGCGCCGAACTTGCCGAGGATGCCCAGCACCAGTTCCCAGCACCGCTATCGCGGCGACCCGCACCACCAGATCGATCAGCCAGGCCAGCGCGCGCGCGGTCGGGCCGGCGAGCCGCAGGCTGAGCTCGATGCCTTCGGGGGTGGGCACGTCGCGGGCGGTATCGAGCATAAGGGAGCGCAGGAAGCATCACCTATGCCGGCCACGGGGCTGGCCTGGCGGGGCCATCCGGGACGCAGGCTAGCCGGCAGCGGGCTCCGTGAAGATGTCGCGATAGCCCGTATAGACCGATGCCATGATCACCGGCCCGAGCAGCAGCCAGCCGAGCAGCAGGGGCAGCGTGGCGATGATCGCGGCCACGAACGCGATCACCCCGTAGATCAGGAACGGGATGATGTTCTTGATGCAACCCAGAAAGCTCGCCTTCAGCGCGTCTACCGGCCGCATGTCGTGCAGCATGACCAGCGGGGCGGCGAACCACACCGCCATCACCAGCGGAATGGACAGCGCGAGCATCACCAGCACGGCGAGCAGAAAGGCCTGCATGGCAGCGCCGACGTCCGGCTGCGCCTGGCCCAGGAACACCGGGATGAGGCTGAAGCCGAAGATCAACCCGACCACGACCAGAATCACCATGCTGCCGGCCAGATACAGCAGCCCGACCACGACCAGCGAGCTGGTCTTCTCGCGAAAGCCGGCGAACAGGTGGGACACTTCGATTGACCGGCCGCGCTCCAGCTGCGCGCACCCCTGCATCACGCCCCCGAGCAAGACCGGGGACAGGACATAGGTGGCGATGGCGCCGAGGAACGGGATAAAGGAACACAGCAACACGATCCCGAGGAAGATGAGGGTGATCAGGATCCACGCGCCCGGATTGCGCTTGAACAGCTCCCAGCCGCTGGCGAGCCATTGCCAGCCGTGCCCGGCGGGGACCGCCCGGCCCTCCGGGACCAAGCGCACCTGGGCGGACGTCCCGGTGACGTCGTCCACCCGGCTTGCGGGTGCGGCGTAGGGGTTCGATTGCTCTGGCATGATCGTGTCTCCCTTGCTGGTGAACTATCGGAACCGGTCGGCGGGCTCGCCCGCGAGAGTGCAGGCCTGCGACTCGATCCGGGGCCTGGAATGAGGGGCTTGGCATGTTGGGCGCTACACGCCATTCGCGATGCTAGAGGATGCGCTCGCCGCAAGCAATCGCCGCCGTGTTGCAGCCGCCCCGACTGTCGGTTAGTTTAGCTGCTGCGGGTGAAGACAGCGGGACCACGGACGCACCCTCCCCGCGTCCGGAGGGCGCGGGAGGAGCAAGGTCACCCTCCCTTGCGGGGAGGGCTGCGGTGATGGGAGAGCGCAAATAAGTGCTGCTACCTATTGGTATCACGAGGAGCAAGGAGTGAGCGGCAAGGCACGACAGAAATTGAAACCCTCTCCCTTGGCGGCAGAGGTAACACAAGACAAGATCCCTTCTCCCCTTGTGCGCAAGGCGACCCAACGAACGCTTCCCTGCCCCCTCGTGGGCAAGGCAACCCAACGAGCACTCCCCTCTCCCCTCGTGGGCAAGGCAGCACGACCAACGCTTCCCTCTCCCCTCGTGGGCAAGGCAGCACGACCAACGCTTCCCTCTCCCCTCGTGGGAGAGGCAGCACAACCACCGCTTCCCTCTCCCCTCGTGGGCAAGGCAGCACGACCAACGCTTCCCTCTCCCCTCGTGGGCAAGGCAGCACGACCAACGTTCCCTCTCCCCTCGTGGGCAAGGCAGCACGACCAACGCTTCCCTCTCCCCTCGTGGGAGAGGGCAGGGAGAGGGGGCCCACTAAAAGGCGCCTCCGCACTTCGTTCGTTTCCCTGCCGACCGCGATCGCAGTGGTCACATCCATTGCCGCAATCGCCGACAGCGCAAGCCTGACCGATCCGGCGTCGCTCACTGCCGGCGCCTTGACCGTCGCCCGCTTCGACCGTGAGGCCTATCTGCAGCCGGCGCCGGGCCTCAAGCGCCAGCAGATGACCTTCTTCCACATGGGGCGCCATCACTTCGACAAGAAGTGGGCCTCGCTCAGCTCGCTGCAGTTCGAATGGGGATTGGGCCCGACGTTCAACGCCAAGAGCTGCGAAGAGTGCCATACAGCAGGCGGTCGCGGCCGGCCGCCCCGGTCGGCCGACGAGCAACTGCACTCCATGCTGGTTCGCATCTCCATCCCGGGCGAGAACCCGCACGGCGGACCCAAGCCGCACCCCGGCTACGGCGACCAGTTCCAGACCATGGGTCTGAACGGCCCGTTCCCGGATTTCGCCTACCACACCGCCCCCGTACCGCCCGAGGCTGCGCTCTACCTGGACTGGGAAGAGAGCAGCGTCACCTTCGCCGACGGCGAGGCGGTCACCCTGCGCCGGCCCAAGTTGCGCATTGAGAACCTCGCCTACGGCCCTCTCGGAGAAGGCGCAATGACTTCTCTGCGCAACACCCAGCCGCTCGTTGGCCTCGGCTTGCTCGAAGCAGTGCCGGAAGACACGCTGCTCGCCATCGCGAAAAAGCAGCGCGCGCAAGGCATCAACGGCCGGCCCAACTACGTGCGCGACGACTTCAATGACCGCACCGCGCTCGGCCGCTTCGGCTGGAAGGCGAACCAGCCCAGCATCCGCCAGCAGGTCGCCGCCGCCTCCCTTGGCGACATGGGCCTCACCACGAGAGTGTACCGACAGCAGAATTGCCCGCCCGTGCAGCACCTGTGCGTCATCCAGACGCCCGGCAACGACCCCGAAGTCGCCTTCACCGACCTGGACGAGCTGGAGCTGTGGACCCGCGCGCTCGCGGTCCCGGCGCGCCGCAACGCCGATGCCCCCGACGTCATGCGCGGCGAGAAGGTCTTCGTAGAGGCGAAGTGTGCGGTTTGCCACGTCCCGACGTTGCGCACTGCCGAGACGTTTCCCGCCGTGCCGCAGCTCGCCAACCAGACCTTCCACCCCTACACCGACCTGCTGCTGCACGACATGGGCGAAGGCCTGGCCGATGGCCGTCCCGACTTCAAGGCGGGCGGACGCGACTGGCGCACACAACCGCTATGGGGGATCGGTCTTTCGGCCGCCGTAAACGGCAACACTGCCCTGCTGCACGATGGCCGCGCGCGCACTATCACCGAGGCGATCCTCTGGCACGGCGGCGAGGCCGAGGCATCGCGCGAGGCGTTCCGCAACATGCTGAAGGCGGACCGCGAGGCGCTGGTCAGGTTTCTGGAGTCGATCTGACCCGGATCCAACGACGTCCTGGCTACGAACCAGGGGGTCGTGGGTTCAAATCCTGCCGGGCGCGCCAAATAATCAATGGCCTGTAGAGATACAAGCCATTTTGTTTTGTGATGGTGCTATCCAGGTGCTATGCCATCGAGGAAGCTTCCGCATACCTGAGGAAACCTCGAGCAAGTGGCGGCCTTGCGAGCTTTAGATACCCCTGGGGGTCGGCTTCGCACCCTGCGGCCACCGGCGTTGAAGGCATTGGCCCCTAAAGCAACACGCTTCTCAGCCGTATTTCACGTGCCTCCGCCATCTGAGCTGACGCGTCCGGCCGTCCCGGATGAGTCGCTATGAGCACGGTTGTCGCGTGTCCGAAAAAGCTCTCGATACGCCGATCGAAGAGCCTCGAACGACTCCGTAAGGAGAACAGTCGCATTACAGCAATGGGACGAGAACACTGCTCTCCGAGGCATGGCGTGCGCCCACTTCCATCGGCCTGAATGTTACTGGGGCGCAGTTCGTTCTCGCATCTCCCCATGCAGCCTACTACTCCTCTCATGATAAAGCTGTTGCTGACGGAAAGAAGCGTTGGAAAACGTGTTAGGGCCTAGCTGTTTTTCAATCGACCTCAAACTCCTCGGGAAGCTAAGTGATGCAAAAGGAATACCTCATTCTGGTGTTGCTTATTGCTCTGCTGTCCGGTTGCTCCACCACCGCCAGTCTGTTTCCGGTGGACGGACCAATGGCCAAACTGTCGCCCCCTCCTGTTTTGAGCGCTACGGCCGACGGTATAACTGGAGGTACTGGAAACATCTCGCTCGTGATGCCGGATGGCGAACGCTGCAAAGGCCGTTGGTCTTCGATCAGCTCCGATGAGCTATCGCCGAACCACGGGATCCGCCACGGGCACCGTCTCCGACGGACTCAATTCTGTCTGGGCATCTGTCTACGGATCAAGTTATTCCGTCGGCGATGTTCCCGGCGTGAACAAAGGCGAAGCGATGCTGATCGGCGATCGCGGTACAGTGATGCAGATGGAGTTCTTCACGGGTAGCGGTACAGCGAACGGGACGGGTGTTGCGAAGGACAACAGGGGAAACACCTACAAGGTTCTGTTTTGATACCCACGTCCACCACCATTTCCCCAGAGCCTTCGACATGGGGAATTAGCAGGGCTCAGACCAGTCTCGCACAAGGGTAGCGAAGTTTAGCGCCACCCTACATCCGGCGGCGATGGGTTGCAGGTGAACCTAGAGCGGCGATGAGGCAAACCTGCGTTTGGCCAACATGCCGCATCGATCGACCTCGGATTGCGGGGCGCCAATCTGAACCAGAGACGCAGGACCGGATCTTCCCGCGCCCCTGCGCTGGGCTATCGATCCCTGAGGACGAGCATGAAACCCCGCACAAGCATACTAGCGCTCAAGCCATTTCTTCTCTCCAGCCTTGTTCTTCTGCTCCTCGGTCCGTCCCTAGGTTCTGCAGCGTTCTGGCGATACCTGGGGACCCGGGGCGACGAAGCTTTCTTCGTAGATGAGGATAGTATCAGCCGGCAGGAGGACGACGAGGTTGCGTTCTGGACGAAAACCGTCTGGCGCGGCAAGAAACTCGATGATCAGAAGATGCAAGTGGCATCTCTACTTGGTAAGAAGCATAACGTCTCCCGTCCTCCCGCGGCCGAGGTTGCTCGTCAGATCAATCTGATTAGAGACCTGGATCACCGCGCGACGAAATGGCGATGGAATTCCAGGCTGAACGTTCTCCGCAGTGAGCAGTGGGCGTACGTTTCCAAGTCTGGTGAGGCGATCATAGTCTCTGACTACCCAGGAGAATTCTTTTCAATCCCCAAAGGGAGTCTGTTTGAAGCCACCGTAGAGGATGTCAAAGCCGCAAAGGAAGACGAGGGGAAAAAGCGCGCCCGGCATCCATGGATATCGGAGCACACGGCTGGAAGAGAGGTCGGAAGGGTCGGCGCTTCAATGCAGTTGGCGATCCATGCCCCGACCGTGAAGATCACGCCGAATGAGGTAAGCCGGCTGGCTAAAGGAGGCCTACGCTGACGAGCAGCGATTTGGACCGTTGCCCCTTCCGGACATCAATATCGTTCGTGCTCGTGAGCTGCGAACGGAGAGTGTACACGCTTGGGGCAGTGTTGCTCTTTGACCAGGAGCAATGGCCAATGAACACAGGCTACTTCGATCAACCAGACTGGACCACGGTGAGCGAAGCCAATCCCGGGGAAGAAGCGTTGCTTTCGATGTGCAAGGGGAAAGAGACGAAACTATCTACAGCCATTTCGCCAGCATCAACCGGAACAGGCTTTGTGGTCAATGAGAGGGGCCATGTTCTCACCAATCGCCACGTCGTTCAGAACTGTTCCCGCGTAGCCGTGGTCGGCCAGGACCGGAGACGTATCCCCGCCCAAAACGTCGCGGTCTCAAAGGATATCGATCTTGCGCTCTTGTTGCCGACCCAGGCGATGGGTAAGCCTGCATCCTTCAGGTTGACGCCGGCTAGGTTGGGGGAACAGGTCGTCGCTTTCGGGTTTCCACTCCGGGGATTGCTAGCAAGCGCTGGGAACGTAACAGCGGGGAACGTCACTGCATTGGCCGGTCTCGGGAATGACCCGAGCGTCTACCAGATCTCCGCTCCGATCCAGCCAGGCAACAGCGGCGGCCCTGTACTCGATATGGCGGCTAATGTCCTCGGCGTCACCGTTAGCAAACTCGATGCCCTTCAGGTCGCTCAAGTGACATCTGACATTCCTCAGAACATCAACTTCGCTATTAGGGCGTCCGAGGCTATAGGCTTTCTTCGAAAGAATGGTATTGGGTACGTTGCTGGCAACAACGCAGAACGGCGTGATGTTGAACGCGTAGCAGCTCAGGCCCAGAGCTCCTCTCTTGTTGTCGAGTGCTATCAGTGATTTTGTCGCTATTGGCGGCACTGTGCCGCGTTCCGGACTATGCGGAGCAGACGGCATGTATTCTCAAAGAGACGTGACGATTGCCCAGCGGCGCGCGCGGTTAAATATCGGGTACGCAAAGTAGGAAGGCAAGGGCAGATGACCGCGATGATAGAGACACAGCAGGCACGCAAGGCAATCTTGGGACATCCATAGACGATCAGCGCTGCCCGGCGGCGGACCTAGGATGACTATCCTGGGCGCTCGTAAACAGGTTCTTCGACAGCCTCGTTAGGCATCACATGCCGCGCGATCGCTACGACGGAAGTTATCACAGAAGGATGGGACCGATGAACACGAAAGAGCTTCACGAATATGCATGGAACTGGTTCGAATATCACGCGGGCCAGAGACTCACGGCGTTCCGATTCTTTTTGGTCTTTCTTGGTGCTCTCGTCGTAGGATTCGGTGCTGGTCTCAGGGACGGTAACGTCTTCTTCGCCCAGGTAGTCGGCTGGTTTGGCGCGTTTATCTCCCTTGCGTTCCTGATACTCGAAATCCGGAACGAACAATTGGTAAACGTGGGAAGGGACGCTCTGATGCATCTGGAGCAATCCGACGAATCATCGAAGACCCAGGCCAAAGCTTCAACTGCTTCACATTGATCGTGACCGCAGTCCCTGGTTGAGTTACAAGTACTGGCTTAGGGGGATCTACATCCTGTGCATTGTGCTCTTTGTAATCGGGGCGATTAACCCCACGATTGTCCGCACCACGAGTTGAAGGACTGGAGGCCAACTGAATGCCATACGTCACAGCGGAAGCTAGGGCGCGTCTCGAAAAAGGCGGCAAACCCGAGACGGCTGGAGAGTTGAACTACGCAATCACGCGACTTGTCGACGACTATCTGATCCAAAAAGGGGGTATCAGATACGCCCACCTAAACGAGGTCATCGGTGCTCTCGAGTGTACCAAACTTGAATTGTATCGACGGGTAGCCGCTCCTTACGAAGATCAGAAGCTCAGCGAGACTGGGGACGTCTATCGCTCTGCCAAATAGACAAGCGCCTTGGCCCAATGCGAGGTTGCCTGAATCCCGATTGGACCACCCCGGAGCGCCTCACTGGCGGAACCACACCAGCCCAGCGTACAGTTATTGACAGAACTCCAAGGGGACGATCGGTTGAGGCGGTTAGGTGATATGAGCACCTAGCCGCTTTTTGTTTGCGTGGGGACTGAAGTCCCCATCGCCTCCCGCGGCGATCGACGCGAGAGATTTGTTGAATGCATACCGCTCGTCGGTGATCAGTTCGAGGGCGGCTCGGACCTCCTGCAGCTGTGCCATGCCCGGGTCATCGCTGATCGGCACGCGTATGCTTTGCATGAGAATCTCCGACCGGAGGTCCGACGATCAAGAGGCCGATGGAACGTGGCCGTCATGCCAAGCGCAAGACGACGCAGTGTCAGAGGTCCGTCTTGTTCACGCCGTGGCGCCCTTTGTCCCTCTTCTCGTAGAACTTCTTGAGCAGGCCGGGGACGGTGGGGTTGTTCGCCATTAGCGTGTATGAGGCGATGGCCTCCTTGTACAGCTGGTCGTCCAGGTTCCGGCCGATCATGTCCAGGATCACCTGCTTGGCGCTGCGGACGGCAGCCTGGTCGTTCCGCAGGATCGTGCGCGCGGTGTGCTTCGCCGTTTCCATCAGCCGGTCATGCGGAACCACCTTCGATACCAGGTTGATCTGCAATGCCCTTTGCGCATCGATCGGCTCTGCGGTGAGCGCCATCTCCATGGCGACGCTGACGCCACAGAAGTTCACCAGTCGGGCGAGACCCCCGTCGCCGTGGTGGAAACCGCGGCGCGCCTCGAACGAACCGAACTTCGCTTGGTCGGAGGCGATTCGGATGTCGGCTGACATCGCCAACTCGAAGCCGCCCGCGAGGGCCCAGCCGTTGACAGCCGCGATGACCGGCTTCTTGAAGCGATGCTTGCCGCGGGTGAGGCCACCCAAGCCGAGCTGGACCCAATCGGCAATCATCTGCGGCGTGGCGTTGACGTACTTGGTCACATGGGTCTTCAGGTCCATCCCTCCGCAGAACGCGTCGCCCGTGCCCGTCAGGATCACGACGTCGACGCTGTCGTCCGCCGCGATGCGATCCCAGGCTGCGTTCAGTCCGTCATGGACTTCCTTGCTGATCGCGTTCTTCGCCTCGGGGCGGTTCAAACGGACGTACGCGATGCGCTCCTCGGTGTGGTACTCGACGACTGCCATGTGGGCCTCCTGTGCCGGTGTGGATGTGGATTGCAAAGGTATGTTGACATAACGATGTTATCCTGTCAAGATAGGTGTTATCCCCTAGGGTCCGATCATGGCAACCACGGTCAGTGCGAAGGAGCAGCGGCAGTCGGCCGTTGACAGCGTCAAACGAGAGTTCATCCGGCGCGCGGCGAAGAAGCTCTTTGCTGAACGCGGCCTGGACGCAACCTCGGTTCGGGAAATCGCGCGCGAAGCCGGGTACACCACCGGCGCGATCTACTTCCATTACGAGAGCAAGGAAGCGCTCTACGCTGACATCCTCAGGGAATCGCTCGATCGATTATTCGAGTCAGTGAGCACGGCCGCGGCGAGGTGCAAGGACCCGCTCGAGGGGCTCGGTGAGGCGTTTCGCGCATTGGTCCGGTTCTATGACGAGAATCCCCGCGACCTCGATCTGAGCCTCTATCTGTTGCAAGGCACGCAGCCTCGTGGATTGACGCCGGCTGCGAATCGCGACCTGAACGAGCAACTCATGACGACGATGTCCGTGTACCGCAGCCGACTCGCGGAACTTGGCGTGCCTGCAAACGGGCTGAATATCGAGGTCGCCGGCATCTTCGACGAAATGATCGGCGCACTGATCGCTGCGCATACCGGGCGCCTGCGGCTCTTCGGCGTGGACCTCGACACGATGATGGAGTTCCACATACGGAACCGGGCGCTGCGTGTGTCCGCTCCGGGCAAGTCTCCTGCTGGTCCACGGGTTCAGCGACACGCCAGCCGGGGTCGTCACGCGGGCGGTTCGTCGTCGTAACCCTCGGGGTTGAACAAGTCGCCGCGCCGTTGCTACCATGTGATGGTTCCGTCGATACAGGTCACCGACTCCCCACCAACGCGAATCACGTCGCCCTCGACGAAATCGATCGAAAGCTTTCCGATTCGACCGACGACGGCCCCCTGGGAACTGGTGAAGCTGGCGCCGAAGGTGTTCACTTGCCCTGACTCGCGAATGAAGGCCGCGACCGCATAAGGGCGTCCTCCACCAATGACCGCTTCAAAGACACCAGATTGAACTGCTGGATGCCCGATTGGGGTCGCAACCCGTCATTCGCCAATGACGCCTACCGGCCAAGAGCAGCCGGTCCCACCACGCACTCAGTTCCGAATCGCCCCAGACCGGTGTGCGCCCAAATGACGGAAGTGCCCGTGTGGGCATGGAGAGTATGAAGGGTCTGGCCTGCTAAATCCTAGCCAATCATTTTGTTGGCTGAGCCGACCCGTTCACGCTTCTGCGTCCCGCTCTATTTCGCCGCCTGGCGCACCGAGGTTGGCCGAAAGTCTTGCGTGAGATGGTAGACCAGTGCCGGCACCATCTCATCGCGAGGATTCGAAGTGCTCATCCCGCCGCTCACGCCCTGTTCGGCCGACACGCTGAGGCGGCCGATCTGCCTTTTCGCCCAAGCCGAGCTGCTCCACACGCTGGCGCCCGTGCGCGTGTCCACCAGCCGGCTGGAAATGTCGCCCCTGACCCCGGTACGCACGCTGCCTTCAAGCTTGGTGAGATCGTTTAGGTTGACATCGGTTTTAGGCTCGGAATAGGTGATGTCGCCGAGGAAGATCGCGGCCACGCCGTACTTCGCGCCGATCTTCTTCAGCGTATCCACGTCGAGTTGCCTGCCGCCCACCGCCGCAAGAACCGCGTCGCGGCTTCCCAATTCTACGAAGGGCGTCCCAGGCTGCGCTGCCTGGATCTGCTCCTGGAACTGCCGCGTCGCATGGACGTTGATGGAAGGGTCCGCATTGGAAGCGAACTCGACGATTCCGAGCGTCCCGTAGCCTTTCAGATCCATGCGCGGCGGCACAGGCACGAGTACCGTGCTGGAACATCCCCACCCCCACAGCATTGCGAGCGACAGCAGCAGCGTGACTCCGGCGTACTTGTGCACTGGATATCCCCCTTTCTTGTGGCTTCAGCCCTTGAGCCTTCACGCTGCTGACGCGCAGGTATGTGAAGGTGACCTGGACCAAGGGGACGGGCTAGCAAATTGCGCGCCGGCTCAGCGCAAGGAACTTGAACGCCTGTGCCGCTGCATCACCCGCCCCGCGATTGCCCATGAACGGGCTCAAAACGCAATCGCGCCGGCCAAGTCGTGCTGCAGCTCAAAGGCCCTTATCGGGACGGCACCACCCACAGCGTCATGTCGCCGCTGGTCTAGCGCACGACCGGAAGGAACCGGTCGATTTCGACCTAATAGAGCTCCAACCGGTCGAATGTCAGCTTTCCTTCAGTCGAACGGCGGTTTTGGAGCGGTCGCTATGACTACTACGGGTCGTCTCCAGCCTATCGCCGCGTTCGAAAGCAGACGCTCACCGGAATGTCTGCTGACGAGGATCCGCATCGGCAGGAATCGGCGCACTTTGCGACAGTCAGTAGTCAAAACTCACCGCCCGAAAAGCGGCCATTTGGAGAGCGATGACAAGCGAGTGGGTGGGCACCGCGGAGGAGGCGAACCAGCGTAACACCCGAGTGCGCACCTGCTGCCTGCCGCTGCACCGCGGCCGCGATACCGCTGCCCGCACCTGTGATGAACCACACTTTGCTCACGATGTATTCCTTGTTGTACAACTGCTCAGCGATCGATCATCTTTTCCTGGCGCTCCGGATACCGCGCGCCCTGCACGATGATCCTGGACGCGGCTTCGTCGATTTCCCGGCTCCGATTTCCGAGACTTCCAGGTTTCCGAGTCTTCGCGTTTGCATTTTGTTCCTTTCCCTACGGAGCCCTCTGGCGCTTTCCTTGGGCTGATCCGCTGATGCGGCCCACGACAATTGGCCGACGGACAATGCTGCCCCGATGAGGGCGGTGTTAGCCAAAAAGTCACGGCGACTGAGGGCTCGTCGATCTTGTGTGTTCGATCCAGTTCCAGGTTCACGCTTGCGCATCGGATATCTCCGGGTTGCGGTAGAGGGATGACGTGCCGGCTTTTGCCTGTACTGCCCCAGCAGGCGGTGTTGCTCAATCAGCCGCCGGAGACGGCCGTCGCTTGAGGAGAATGATCCGCGGCGCTCGCTGTGTGAAGGCGCCTGCGCTGGCAGCGAATCGACGGACGGGGGGAACCACTACGACAACCGGCGATCCGCCGGACGTGGTGAATTCAGTCCTTGAGTGGCACCCTTCAGAAATCGGCGCCGAGGCCAAAGAAGCATCGGTCCCTTGGAGGGATGCGGCGGCCGAGCCGGCCAGCAGCGCCCCGGCTATCAGGGTAGTTACGATCTTGGTGGTCATGGTTCAGTCCTCCTCCGGATGCCCGGGTTTACCTTCCGACGGGCGTACAGCGGATCTGGTCCTCGACCAAGAGGCAGCGCGAGTCGCCAATGTTGAACTGGGCAGTGGTCTTGCCGTCTTCCATGGCGACCTGGATCGGAGTCTCCTGGGCGGATGCGGCGCAGGAGGCGGCCAGCAAGGCTACGATCGCCACGTCGCGCAGGGCATTGCGCAGTTTTTGCACGGTCCTGCCGGTGGCGACGACGCGATCGCCGGCCTTCAACGCGGCATTGGCAGCGCTGGCGCCGATACCACTGCCCGCACCTGTGATGAACCAGACTTTGCTCATGCTGTACTCCTGTTGTGTGAATGTGCGCAGTCTAGAAGCGGGCATCAAAAAGAAAAAGTGCGTAATGCTGCATGCCCTGTGAAGGTATACTTCAAAGTATGAAGTTGAAGCAACTCGACGGTTTGGTGGCTTTTTGGAAAGTGGCGGAACACCGGGGGTTCACCGCGGCTGCCGGCGAACTGGAGGTCTCGCCATCTGCCCTCAGCCAGGCCATCCGGCAGCTGGAAGCCCGGCTGGGAGTGCGACTGTTGAATCGGACGACGCGTAGCGTGAGCCTGACCGAAGCCGGCGAGGCCTACCTCGCGCGGGTCGGCCCGGCCCTTGGCCAAGTGATCGAGGCGGGGGAGGAGCTGAACGTCCTCCAGGGACGGCCCGCCGGCACATTGCGCCTTAACGCAGCAAGGATTTCCACCGCGCTTGTCCTGCAACCCATGCTGGCCGGCTTCCTCCAGGAGAATCCCCAGGTTCAGCTCGAGCTGACCAACGATGAGGGCTTCGTGGACATCGTCGAGAAAGGTTTCGATGCCGGCGTCCGCATCGGCGAGAGCCTCCACCGGGACATGGTGGCCGTTCCCCTCGGCGGACCGATCACCGTCGCGGTGGTCGCTTCCCCGGAGTACCTGCGGCGGATTCCTGCTCCCCGCCATCCGGATGAGCTGGCGCGTCACAACTGCGTGCGCTTCCGCTTTGCGGGCACGGGCATGATCTACAAATGGGAATTCCAGGTGGATGGCCGGCTACTGGAGTACGAGGTCAAGGGCAACCTGACCATCAGCGACACGCTGTTCAGCGTGGAGGCCGCACTCGCGGGCATCGGCTTGGCCTACACCTTCGAGCAGCTGGCCCTGCCCTATCTCCGAGCCAAGCGGCTGAAGCGGGTGTTGGCCTCGTTCTCGCCGACGTTTCCTGGCTTCTACCTGTACTACCCCAGCAGGCGCAATCAGCCGACGAAATTGAAGGCGCTGATCGAGTACGCCAGTCGTCGCACGTCTTGAGTGAGATGCTCTACGCGTGTCGAATACTGCTCGGAGGCCGGCATCGAGTCCGCGTTAGCTCTTCGCTTGGTTTGCTGGCGAGCGGCGAAATACGCTTCGGGGTCGATAGCGGCCATTCAGGGTAGTGGAATAACTTCTCGCCAGTGCCCAGATTCAAATCCTGTCCGGCGCGCCAGTCAATCAAAGGCTCGCAGAGATGCCTGGTTGCCTAGTGGGGTGGCCGCGCGCTGGTGCCGGTGACCTCGATCGTGCCGTAGTGATTGGTCCCGAAGTGACAGCGGGCGGCGGGGTTGACGAAGTGAATGGTCTGCACTTCGCCTGGCGCGAGGTCCTTCCGAAACGTGAATTGGTAGGGATTCGGATACGGATCGCTCATATGCGGATTCTTCATGCTGCTCGTGTAACCTGCGATGACCCGCCTCCTCTTGTGCAGCTCCGCGCTCCAGTCGGCCAGGCTCTTCCATCTCGAGGAATCCTCGGCATAGCCCGCGGCCGTCTTGCTCAAGACGGCATCGCCCTGGAGCTTTTGCTGGCGCGCAAGCCAGAGCACGTGCTCGTACGCTTCGAGGAAGACCATGTTGGAGTTGAGAGTTCCGTTCCAGAGAGCTGAGGAGAGCTCGTCGAGGTCGGACACTTCGTTCGACGTCTGGAATCCGATGATCTGACCTTCGTACCCTTCGCGAACCGCCCACTTGTTGGGGCAGCTTGGTGGTCCGTAGTTGTCGTTCGACAGGGTCGTGGGGTAGGTGAACGGCTCGCGCAGGTTCGCCTCCTCCTTGCCGTCTACAAAGGTTGTGGAATGCGCTTGCTTGCAGGTCGCTGGATCGACGGGGACGCCTTTCAAGCCGGCATGCATCGGAGAAAAGAGCGCGCCGGCGATATCGGGCTCGGTCGAGACCGGGCTTCCATCCGCATTGATTTTGTGGAACACGCCAAGGCGGCCGTTCGCGAGCACGTCCACGGTCTGCTGGTCGAACTCGATCGACACCCCATACGCGTCGACGTACCCCCGGTTGGGATATGCAACCGGCGCATCGGTGGCGTAGTGCGTGGCGTCCAGCACCTTCGGAAACCCGTCTTGAATCAGCATGTAGTGCATCGTCTTACGCCGACCGAGCTCGACGAAGATCTTGCTCGCTACGGTGTTCAAGAAGTTCTTTGCCGCCTCGACCGTGTAGCCGCCGCCTAGCACCTTGGGAGGCGACGGACTGTTCGTCCCCGCCTCGTACGCAAGAACGCTGGAGCCGAGCGGCTCCGCCCATATGCGGGTATTGCAAAAACACGATGCCTGTGCCGCATGGGTACCCGCGCTCGGGTCCAGGCAACGATTCGGCAGTCGCGTCTCGCCGGTCAGGAAGTTCAGCCCAGTGATCTTGAAGCTCCCCAGAGCCTGATACCGCAGCGTGCTGGCGCGAACGTGCTCAGCCACTGCTTCGATCATGGCAAGCATCGCCGAGGTGTATGCAGGGTCGGCGGGAGAACCCATCCGCTTCGTGTATCCGCAGTTCGGATGTATCGGCATGTCTGCGCCGGAGGTGCCGAAGTCTTTCGTCGTGATCGGCTCTACGCTCTTTGGAGCGATCCCCGTCGCCGTGGCCACGATCGTGCTAGCGGGAACACACCCGTCTCCGGAGCAGCTCGGTTCGTAGTCCTTGAAAATCCACGGAGGAATGCCGTCGCCCGCAGGTATCACGAGGAAGACCTGTTTGCCGCGGCGGGATGCATTGTCGAGCTCGGCGTCCAGCACCGCGTAGTTTGGAACGATCGTCTCCGTCGTGCCATCGGTGGACAGCCTCGACGTATACAGGCTCTTCCAGTTGATTCGAATGGCGGCGCCGGCAATGTCGGGATCATCCCAAGTGCTCTGAAGCACGTAAGGCGAGTTCGTGCTCGTCACCTTGCCCGATGTGCTGTCGAATTTGCGGCACAGCTTGGTTGCGAAGCCCGTCAGCCAGTACCATTTCTCGGGGGGCAGCGCAGGCGCAGTGCCCGCCGCGGCGCCGATCTGGGCGCATTCTTCAGAGATTGGGCCTTCGAAGAAGCCGGTGGCGTCCTCGGGCCCGAGCGCGAAGATTCCCGAACTGCCTCGGCGTAGAGGCCCCGTGAGCTCGTTGTCGAGCTCGGGGTCGTCATGAGCGATGTCGTACCGCTCGGTCGTCGGCGTGCAGGGGCCGTTCGCTTTGCTGTCGGCGAGGTTGGTTCGAACGACGGAGAAGGTCGTACCCGAGCCGGGGAAGGAGCTCTCCGCGAACGGGCCCACGAACAACACGGAGTCCCCTTCCAGAATCGCCTTGGTCGGCGGGGAGAACGCTCCGTCCTCGCGCATGAAGATCGTGTGCGTCGCCGCCGCCCTCGCGCGCGTGTCAGCCTCCGCGGCAGCCCACCCGGACGCGCAGGTCGCCGCGGCGAGATGGACGAGCACGAGTCTCGAGATGGTCTTCATCGAAAATCTCCTCATTGCAATGGGTGCGCGCCGAACGCGCTGCCGGATTACGTGGTGCATGCGCCATGCAATGACCTTCAGCAGCCGGCGCCATCGATGATGCGGCGCCCGGATGCTGTTTCATGACGCTCTCCAAAATGATGTCTCGCAATCGAAAGTTGCGGCCGCGTATCACAAGTGGCCGCTGAAAGCTCCTTAGCCGACCGCGTCCTGCAACTGAACGGTAACGCGGGACGGTCTGGCGTTTCCATAGTCAATTGCACACGTTGGCCGACCTGCCGGCGACTGCTGCCACTTCAGACACTTGCGCCCGAGGACTTGGCTGCGCACCAATTGCTCGTGGTTCAAAGATCCTGCCGTGCGGCCAGCTAATCAAAGGCTTGCAGGGATGCAGCCCTGTTTCATTTCCAGCCCTGCTATGCCGGAGCCATGCCATGTAGGCAGGGTGTTTCTCGGGATGTGCTAAGGTTCAATCCTGTGTTTGCCCATCGCTAGGCGGTGCCTCAGGTCGGTGGGCGCGGTTGGGAGGCTCATCGGGCCCGACCCTTCTTGTCCTAGCAGCATGATGAGGAAGAACGACTGGATCGCACTCATCGAGGCCGGCTACGACCTGGACGGTAGCGACCAGGACTGGCTGGACAACTTGTTCGACTGCGCCGAGCCCTTGCTGGACCCTGGTATGGCAAGAGTTGCGTGGACCTTCCGCTGCACGCCCACTACGTTCCGGCTGGACCGCTATCCGACGCGCATTCCCAAGCTGTTGAAGGGCCTGCTTCGAGTCGCCCATGCGGTTGCACCGCAGGCGTGGTTCGATTTCACGTACCGCGGCGGCTACGTCGTAGGCACGGGGACCGAGATCGTTGTTCCGCATCTTCCCCAGGTCAGGTCTCTGCCTGCAAAATTGACGGGCGGCCGCGCGCGCGACATCTTCATGGCGGGAGCGCAGAGTGGTACCGCGCTCGGTCTCGCGTTCGGGGTGTGGTTGAAGGAGGAGCGCTATCCCACCCCACTCGAGCGCAAGCGCTGGCCCTGCCTGTCTGCCCATCTCGGTGCAGGACTGCGCCTGCGGCTCGCCACGCGCGGTCTGCAGCTCGATGCCGAACCGGTCGAAGCGGTGCTCGACTCGGGTGGGAAGGTGCACGACGCACGAGCGCGAGCCGTCAGCGCTTCTGCGCGCCAACTGCTGAGGGATGCGGTGTGTCGTATCGAGAAAGCGCGCACCGCACAGGGGCGAAGCGATCCCGACGCCGCTATGGAGAGCTGGGCAGGCTTGGTGGACGGGCGCTGGTCGCTGGTGGACCGCTTCGACACCGACGGCAAGCGTTTCGTCGTCGCCGTGAAGAACGATCCCGCCCATCCCGATCCCCGTGGGCTGACGATGGGAGAGCGTGAGGTCAGCGAGTTCGTCGGCTTGGGACGTTCGACGAAGGAGATCAGCTATATCCTGGGTGTTTCACTCTCGGCAGTGACCAATCTGACGGCCCGGGCGCAAGAAAAGCTCGCCCTGAGCTCCCGCGCCGAGCTCGCGGCGTTCTTCGCGCCCGCCGGCTTGCGAGCAAAGCTGGCCGAAGTGGCGGTCAGCGGCGAGCGCCTCCTGGTCGGTGTCTATCCGTTGGTGGACAAGCGCCAAGTGGAGAAACTTACGGATGCGGAGCGCGCGGTGGTTGCGCATCTGGTCACGGGATCCACCAACAGCGACATCGCGAATCGCCGGCACACCAGCGAGAACACAGTGGCGAATCAGATCCATTCTGTCTACCTCAAACTCGGCGTGCGTTCACGCGCCGAGCTCGCCGCACGCCTTCAAAAGGGCGGGTGATCCCCCGCGAGTGATCGCAAAACGCCCTCCGCGACACGCACGACGGTCGGGGGGTGTGAAATTGACTATGGCGATCGTGACCTCAATTCGCGAATAATGCCCCAGGCGCCGCGACTCCTCCAGGGGATCCATCCGAAGCTTCGCAGCCGGGATGTTGGAAACTATGCCCCGCCGGGAGAGCGACCGCCTGCCGAGCCGCAGGGGGCCTCATGAGGACGATTGGATTGGACGTCGAAGCCATTCGCAAGCACTTCGTGTTTCCGCGAGCAGGGCGCATCGTTACCAACAACGCGGCCAGCACCCAACCGCCGCGAGAGCTGCTGGCCCTGTATCGATCCCTCTCCCCCAAATACGAGAACGTCCACCGCGGCCAGTCCGATGCCTCGCAACTCATGACCCGGCTCTTCGAGGCTTCCTACGACACAATCGCCCGCTTCCTGGGTGCCCCCGGCCGAAACAACATCGTCGTGTGCCGGAACACGACCGAAGCGCACAACACGGTCATGTACTCGATGCTGACGGGCTTTCGAGACGGCGACAACGTCGTCACCACGATGATGGAGCACAACTCCAACTATGTTCCCTGGTACGCGCTGGGCAAGGAGATCCTGCCGAAGCTCGGACGGCGGGTGGAGTGTCGCCTCGTCCGTTTCCATCCGCAGACGGGCGAGCTCGATCTGGACCACATGGCATCTCTGATCGATACGCGGACCAAGCTCGTCTGTTGTACGGGAGCATCCAACTTTTTCGGCACCAAGAACCCGATTGCCGCAATCCGCGCGCTGGCCGATGCCAGCGGCTACGTGCAGCCCGACGGCGAGCGGCGCTCGTACCTGCTGGTGGACGGGGCGCAGCTGGTGCCGGGCACATTCGTGGACGTGCAAGATCTCGACGTGGACTACCTGTCGTTCTCCTTTCACAAGATGCTGGCTCCCTTCGGGGTGGGTGTTCTCTACGCAAAGGAACATCTGCTCCAGTCCTCGCCACCGTTCCTGTACGGCGGCGACATGATCGCCGAAGGGCAGGTGCACCCCGAGCGGGTGGAGTACAACGCCCTGCCGTGGAAGTACGCTGCCGGCACCCCCAACATTCTCGGGACGATCGTCTCGGCCGAGGCAATGCGCATCCTGCTGGATCTGGCGTTGACACCGCAACACGCGACCTATTTCCGAACGCAAAAGCCGGTCAAGCGATCGGATGTGAAGGAGGCGATGGGACGCGTCCTCTCTTGGAACCAGGAGTTGACTGCGAGGGCGCTCGACAGGCTCAGCAGGATTCGGGGGATCACCATCTACGGCCCGTGCGACGCCTCACGGCGGACCTCGCTCGTGGCGTTCAACGTCGCAGGCAAGAATCCGATGGAGCTCGCGCAAGCCTTGAACGAAGCCGGCGTGGAGTCCCGCGCAGGCTGCCACTGCGCGTCGCTCGCCCATCGTGCGCTCGACCTGGAACCGGCCGGGAGCTGCCGCCTTAGCTTTTACCTGTACAACACGCTGGATGAGGTCGACTACGCCGCCGACGCCTTGGCTGCCATCGTTGCAGGTTGCGGCAAGCGCAAGACGCGTTCGGGTCGGTTGCCGGCTCGAGCGCGGAAGGGCCCTACCCGTCCGAGCTGTTCGAGCCGACTTCAGTGCTAAGTGGACACTCCCCTCTTTCGATTTCGGACATGGTCATGGCATGGTTATCGTTCACCTCGTCTGGTACGGATGGAAGATGTAGTCCTTGCTCTTCACCGCGACATGGCATGAGTGCCCGCAGTCGGCGGTGGCCGCGTCGGCCGTGAACTTGCCCGTCGCGGCGTCATAGTTGAACAGGGCGTATCCCCAGCCGCCGGTCTTCGGAAATCTCTTGCTGTCCTTCTCGATGACGAAAGCCTGCGTGAAGACGTCCGGCACATCCACGACGAAGGGGGCCTCCGTGCTCTTCTTCGGCTTCCACTGGAGCTTCACGATCTTGGAGCCTTCCGGGAAAGGCTGGCCGTTGCCGGGCACGCCGGCCTTGTAAGCCTTGATCATCGCCGGGTTGGCGACGATGACCTTGAGCACTTCATCGGTGCGGGCGGAGGAGACCACCGCCCAGTCCTCGTAGCCCCTGAAGTCGGAGAACGCGATTCCGCTCGGCGATTTCAGCGAGTACTTGTCCTGCGCGTAAACGGCGGTGCCCAGGGCGGCGAGCACTGCCATCGCCGTTGCGACCTTCAAGATGTTCTTGCGCTTCATGGATGATCCCTTTCAGGTTGGATTGACGTGCTGTTCCTAATGGATTGCTCAGCGGGAGGAGGAAGCTGACCACGGTCGGGCAGGCCGGGGTTGTGATATAGTACCATCTCATTGCCTGGTATATGGATGGTAAGCAGATGGTCAAGGTTCGTTTGGCTGAGCCGCGGCGCAGAGAACCCGAGTCGGAAAAGATCACGATCAATCTCGGGTACGTTGATCTTGGGCAGATCGATTTGCTCGTGCAGGAAGGGTTCTATTCCAACCGCACGGACTTCATTCGAACGGCTATCCGTGGTCAGCTCAGTGCCCACGGCGACGTTGTGAAGCAGACCGTGGCGCGACGTTCACTGGTGCTCGGTCTGCAGCGTTACACCCGCCGGGATCTCGAGAGTCTGCGTGCGGCCGGCGAGCAACTGCATATTCAGGTGCTTGGCCTCGCCATGATCGACGACGACGTACCGGCGCAGCTCGCCGCGCAAACCATTGCCTCCATAGTGGTTCTGGGCGCCCTGCGCGCCAGCTCCAAAGTGAAGGCTGCCCTGGCCGACCGTATCCGCTAGGCGTCTATCTACTCTTGCGAAAGGACAACATGGCTACGCACAAGAGAATACCCATCGGCCTCATGGAAGCAACTCGGCTTACGCGTGCCGGACGTCTTCTCGAAGCCACGGCACACATTCAACGCATCCTTCGGCAAAGCTCAGCAACCGCTGAGGGTGCGGAACGCGACGCGGACCGCAACGGGGCGAGCAACGACGCTATCGATGTCGAGTTTTCACGCGTCACGGAACCCGCGAACCCCGGTCTGCCTCCGCCGCAAGAGGCGGCCGCCGATGGCATATCCCAGTGTTTCAGCCCTGAGAGCTTTCTGCGTGACTGGCGCGAGCGCCGGTCCGTAGCGCACGTGCCGCGGGACCGGTCGACGCCGATTGACGGGCAGCCGGGACAGTTCGTCACCGGGTCCTATGCCAATGAAGCCGGAGCACGTCCCTACAAGCTCTACATCCCGACCGCCTACGCGGGACAACCGCTTCCGCTGGTTGTGATGCTGCACGGCTGCACGCAAACAGCCGATGACTTTGCGACCGGCACCCGTATGAACGCGCTCGCCGAGGAGTGGCAGTGCCTTGTTCTCTATCCTGAGCAGACCCGTGCCGCCAACCGTTCACGATGCTGGAACTGGTTCAAGCGCGGTGACCAGTGCCGAGACCAGGGCGAGCCGGCAATCCTTGCCGGCATGACGCGCGAAGTCATGAATCGCTACCGTATCGACTCGGGTAAAGTGTATGTGGCTGGACTGTCGGCTGGGGGCGCCATGGCCGCCGTCATGGTGACGGCCTACCCTGAGCTCTACGCGGCCGTCGGCGTCCACTCGGGCCTCGCCTGCGGAAGCGCACACGATGTCGCATCCGCGTTCGCCGCCATGCGTGGAATACCGGCGTCGAAAGTGGGCCGCAATAGAGACTCAACGCTTCCACCTCAGACGACACCGGCTATCGTGTTTCACGGCGCTCGCGATAAAACCGTGCATCCTCGAAACAGCGAGCAGGTGGTGTTGCAATCAATGGAGCAAGACAGCGCACCGAGCGGCAACACCTCGACAGAACGCGGCCAAGTGCAGGGCGGTCACGCGTATACCTGCACGGTTCACCGCGATTCGACGGGACGCGTGGTTCGCGAGCATTGGCTCGTGCATGAAGGCGGTCACGCCTGGTTTGGTGGGAGCCCGCTCGGCTCGTACGTGGATCCGAAGGGCCCGGATGCAGCGCGCGAGATGATGCGCTTTTTCTATCAGCGCACCTCTCAGCAACGATCGTAACGCTGCTTTCGGCGGACGCTCCTTATTTGCCACCCGCCTCCCAGCCTATCCAAGCCACCCTTGTGCCACACCATCGGCAAGCAGGCACGCCACTGGAGATGGCATTCACCCCCTTCGGTGTTCCGCTGCGATCGCTGGATGCTTGAGATCCTCGCGCTGTTGCGTCCCCGGCGCTTGATTGCGCAGGGAGCCGTGCCTGCCGGCGTACGCTCGAGTGAACTCAGCGCCGATCAGGAAGATCTGCGCCGAGTAGTATACCCAGGCCAGAACGATCGCCAGTGCCCCGGCGGCGCCGTAACTCGACGCGATGCCGCTCCTCCCGATGTACAAGCCGACGAGAAATTTGCCGAAGGTGAATAACAGCGCAGTCACGACCGCACCGATCCACACATCCTGCCATTGAATTCGGGTCTGGGGCAGCACTTTGTAGATGATCGCGAAGAGCACGGTTGCGACGGCCAGGGAGAGAACGAAATTGGCCGCCTGGAGCATCGTCTCGAAACTACCGAACCAGGCGCTCCAGTACTTTCCCCAGGCAGCCAGGCCCGCGCTGATGATCAAAGAGACAAGCAGCAGAAAGCCGATCGCGAGGATCATGCCGATCGACAGGAAGCGTACCCGGAGAAAACCCCACAGCCCCGCGCTCTTCTTCGGGGTGACCTTCCAGATCCTGTTCAAGTCGCTTTCCAACTCGGCGAAGACCGTCGTCGCCCCAATGAGCAGCGCGATGATCCCCGCTATGCTGGCGATGGCGCCTTCCGCAGGCCGCTGGGCGTTCGCCAGCATAGCCTCGATCGCCGTTGCGCCCTGGGGTCCCAACAGGTCGCGTGCTTGCTCCAGAATCGCCACCTGGGCCGCCTCTTGCCCGAAAGCGAGCGCGGCGACGGCGATGACGATGACCAGCAGGGGCGCCAGCGAGAAGACGGTATAGTAGGCCAGTGCGGCGCCCATGCTGGGAGCGAAATCCTCGATCCAGCTCGAAATCGCCGCCCTCACTAGACTGAATGCGGTTTTGACTTTCACGCGAGCTCTGGGTCTCTACGTTCCAGGCACCGAGCGCGGTTCACCCTTTCAGGACGGCCCATCGAGCAGAGCAGCTCGCTAACGGGCGCCGCAGCGGCTCATGCAGCGGGAGTCAACGACTCTTCGCACTGGCCTGCTCGGCACGGGCCGCGCCAATTGCGGTTTTCACATCCTTGCGCTCCTCCGGAGGCGGCAGAATCGCCTTCATACCCAGCGAGTCGATCCAGAGCTCCCGGCACCAGCCCTTGGAGTGATACAGGTGCTCATCTTCCTGGTCCTCGACCTCCTCGCACGCCTCTTTGAGCACCTTGCCCCTCTGCCCGCCGAGCTTTGCGGCGCACTTTCCAAGCAGTTCCCAATCCAGGTGGTCTTTGGTTTCCGCCAGTACCACGCACTCACAGGCCACCAGCTGCGCGGCCTCTGGCGGGCCCGAACCCAGTGCCTCTTCCATTGCGGCGACCAGCGATCCGCCGATCTTGTGGACGATGGTGCGACCCGGCGACGGCAGCTCCGGGTCGAGGTCGATCGATGTGCAGAGATCGGTCAGCACGCGCACATGATTGCGCGTCTCGTCGAGGTACTTTTCCCATTCATCCCGCAGGTCGTCGTTGATGACGCACTTCAAGGCGGTCTCATAGACCAGGACGCCGCCTTTCTCGTGTTCGAGCGATTGCACCAGTAGTTCGGTAAGTTGCTTCTCGTTCATGGGAGCCTCCAGTCGGGTAGCTGTAGCCTGCCGCCGCGGACGCGGCGGTCACTATGTGCTAGCAGCGCGCGTGCCGTTGCGGTTGCGGCTACTCCAGGGGTGCAAAACGCTGATGGGGATACCGAAACGAAACGCAGCGTGTAGAAAGTACACGTGCAAGCCACACTACGACTTGGAATCACTCGGTGTGCGTCGCCTTTCACCGGGCGGGCATGTGGATTGCGACGACGTATTCCAACACCCGGCGAGGGGACAGCAAGTCCTCGGACCAGCCGGGAGGACCACTCGGGCAATCCATAGTTCAGGAGACCACCATGAACCGAAGCCTCATAGGGAACCTAAGACTCATAGGAATTGCTGCCGCCCTGGCCTGCGTGGCGGGGTGCAATACAGTGCAGGGCGTAGGCGAGGACATCACTGCCGGAGGTCGCAAAGTCGAAGACGTCTTGAAAAAAGACCAGCCCGCCAGCGACTCGAGCGTCAGCCCGCCATCCCCCACTGAGCCCGCCACGGGCCAAGCGGACAAGGAGCACACGGGGAGGGCGTCCGCGTCGCCTCCGCCCGCGGACACCAGCACTCAATAGCCCCAAGCATGGCAGACTCCAAGAACCCCGGCTCGTCGAAGTCGAAATCGCCGGCGACGGCTACCGACACGCGTGCAAGTCCCGCAGGTCGAGGATCGGCAAGCGCTGCTGCCCGTCTCGGCCCGGCTGCGCTGGACAGGAAAGCTGCTGACACCCAGGCGCTTGCAGAAGCTATCCCGCACAACGCGGCCAAGCCCCTGGAGTTCGGGCGCGAGAATGCAATCCAGCCGCCCGAGGGCGAGTGTGTGCAACCGTCCTCCCCAGCCGTCACCGGTAGCACCTTGAGCGAGCGCAACCCCTCCGCCAAGGCCGGCAGCGGTCGGCCGGCATTGGGTGCAAACCCAATGGCCGACCCGCTGGACCGGGTACGTACAGACGCGAACGGGCAGCGGTTGACCACCAATCAAGGCGTGCCGATTGCGGACAACCAGAACTCGCTGAAGGCCGGTTTGCGCGGGCCCACCTTGCTGGAAGACTTCATCCTCCGCGAAAAGATCACGCATTTCGACCACGAGCGCATTCCGGAGCGCATTGTCCACGCACGCGGGTCAGGGTCGCACGGCTACTTCGAAGCCTATCGGTCGCTGACGCAGTACACTCGTGCGGCACTCTTCGCAGAAGCCGGCAAGGTGACGCCCGTTTTCGTCCGCTTCTCCACCGTCGCCGGCGAACGCGGCTCGGTGGACACTGCTCGGGACGTTCGCGGGTTCGCCGTGAAGTTCTATACCGACGAAGGCAACTGGGACCTGGTCGGCAACAACATGCCCGTCTTCTTTATCCAGGACGCCATCAAGTTCCCCGATCTGATCCATGCCGTGAAGCCGGAACCGCATCATGGCATGCCTCAGGCGGCGTCTGCGCACGACACCTTCTGGGATTTCGTCTCGCTGATGCCCGAGTCTACGCACATGCTGATGTGGGTAATGTCGGACCGCGCGATCCCACGCAGCCTGCGGATGATGCAGGGCTTCGGCGTGCACACCTTCCGTCTCATCAACGCCGCGGGCGAATCGGTGTTCTGCAAGTTCCACTGGAAGCCGCTGCAGGGGACGCATTCCCTGGTTTGGGACGAAGCTGTCAAGATCTCGGGCGCAGACCCGGACTTCCACCGACGCGATCTGTGGGAAGCGATCGAAGCGGGCGAGTACCCTGAGTGGGAGCTGGGTCTGCAGATATTCACCGAGGAGCAGGCGGACACGTCGAGCTTCGATGTCCTGGATGCGACCAAGATCGTCCCCGAGGAGCTCGTCCCCCTTCTGCCCGTCGGGCGCATGGTGCTCAACCGCAACCCGGACAACTTCTTTGCGGAGACCGAGCAAGTCGCGTTCTGCGCTGCCCACGTTGTCCCGGGCATCGATTTCAGCAACGACCCGTTGCTCGCCGGGCGGATCCATTCCTACGTGGATACCCAGATCACCCGGCTCGGCGGCCCCAACTTCCACGAGATTCCGATCAATTCACCGATCGCGCCGATGCACAACAACCAGCGGGATGGCTTGCACCGCCAGGCGATCCACCGCGGCCGCGTCGCTTACGAGCCGAATTCGCTGGGCGGCGGTTGTCCGTTCCAGGCCGGGGCCAGCGGATTCATATCCTTTCCTGCACCCGTCCGGGAGGACAAGCTAAGGGGCAAACCGGAAAAGTTCGCCGACCACTACACCCAGGCGACTCTGTTCTACGCCAGCCAAAGCGACTGGGAAAAGGCCCACATCGCCGCCGCATTCCGCTTCGAGCTCAGCAAGGTGACCGTGCCTGCAATCCGTGAAAGGATGGTCGCCTCGCTGCTGAATGTGTCGCCTCAGCTGGCCGGGGCAGTAGCCGATGGCTTGGGCATGGCGCTGCCGGACCCGCTGCCGCGCGCACTGAAGAACCCTGCAAAGCCAGAAGTCACCGTATCGCCTCCCCTTTCGCTCCTTGCTTTGCCAGGCGAGCGAGGCGTACGGACCCGCAAGGTTGCGATCCTGGTGGCCAACGGGGTCGAAGGCAAGTCGGTCGCAGCCATCCGGTCGGCCCTGCTGGATGCCGGCGCGGTTCCCCGCCTGTTGGCGCCGCGGCTCGGCACTGTCATCGCCGCACGTGACGAAAAAATACCGGTCGACGCCTCGCTGGAGAATTCTCCCTCGGTGCTGTTCGACGCTGTCGTATTACCCGACGGCGAGGAAGCGGTGCGCGCGCTCTTGCGCGATGGTCACACCTTGGAATTCGTCAAGGACCAATACCGGCATTGCAAGACGATCCTTGCAATGGGTGCCTCCCAAGCGATACTCGCTGCGGCTGGAATCAAGCGTACGCTTCATTCCGGTGAAGCGGATCCGGGCCTGTTGCTGGTTGATGCCGCCGGCGTCTCCACCGCCGCGGCCGGCCTCATCGAAGCGATGACTGCTCACCGTCACACCGCGCGGGACCGCGATCCGCCTTTGATCTAGTGGGGCCTGCTCCCGGCTGGCCTTGCTGCGCCCTCCGCGAAACACCCGCCCAAGTCGGAGTATCCTACCTCCTCGACAAGCCTGGTCGGGGAGGTATCTTGGCGTACGATTTGCTGATCAAGAACGGGACCTTAGTCGATGGCACGGGCGCGGCGGCTCGACCGGCGGACGTCGCCGTCACCGCCGGGAAGAATCGCCGCGATCGGTAAGGTCAGCGGCAGCGCCGAGCAAACCATCGACGCGGCCGACTGTGTGGTGGCGCCGGGCTTCATTGATCCGCACACTCACTACGACGCGCAGATTTTCTGGGATGCCGCCCTGACGCCATCACCGTGGCACGGTGTGACCAGTGTCGTCATGGGCAACTGCGGCGTGGGCATCGCGCCGTGCCGGGCTGCCGACCGTGAGATTGCCATGCGCGATCTGGTCAATGTCGAAGCGATTCCCTTCGACGTGCTGCAACGGGGCATCCCCTGGGAATGGGAAACCTTTCCCCAGTTCATGAGTGCGGCGCAACGCCATCGCCCGGCGTTGAATCTCGGATTCCTGGCACCCCTCACGCCATTTCGTCACTACGTGATGGGCGAAGCGTCCATGGAGCGCGCGGCCAGCGCAGAGGAAACGCAAGGGATTTGCGCTCTGCTGGCGGAGGCGATGGATGCCGGAGCGTTCGGCTTTTCCAGCACCGTTCTGAACCAGCACATGGGGTTCGGCGGGCGCCCCTTGGCGTGCCGCAATGCCAGCCGCGCGGAATACGCCGCTTACTCGAACGTATTGAGAAAGAAAGACAAGGGTGCGATCGAAGTTGCGCTGACACGCCAGATTGCAGTGCTGGAAGACGACCAGTACGAGTTGCTGGACCTCCTGCTGGCGGAAAGCCGCCGGCCCGTCACGTTCATCGCGATGTTCGACCGCGACGATATTCCGGAGGCGGTGCGCGATACCCTGCGCAAAGCCGCGCCGCTGATCGAGCGAGGCGCACGTCCGCAGACTTCACCGCTGCCGCTCACGCGGGAGGTCAACATGCGCAATCCGTTTGCCTTCGCGGCCTTTCCGTCGTGGGCCAAAGTGTTCGCGGATCAATCGAAATCGGCACAAGCGGCCGTCTATGGGGACCGGGCATTTCGCGATCAGTTTCGCGAGGACTTGAAAAAGCCGATGACCTTCGGCAACTGGTCCAGAGTCAGGGTGCACGAGGTGCGCTCTCCGGTGCTGAAGCGGTTCGAGCTTCAAAGCATTGCGGAAATAGCTGGCGCACAAGGCAAGGACGGCGTCGATGCGTTCCTTGACCTGACGCTCCAAGACGATCTGGAGATCGAATTCACGCTTTCGACCTTCAACCATCGCGTCGATCGCATGAAGGAGATTCTCGGCAATCGCGATATTCTGATCGGACTGGGCGACGGCGGCGCGCACGTCGACATGCTGTGCGACTCAGGCTATCCCACGTATTTGCTCGGAACCTGGGTGCGTGAGCACCAGGCGCTCACCCTTGAGGAAGGCGTGCGAAGATTGACCTCCGATCCGGCTGATTTCTACGGCATCAAGGATCGGGGGCGTCTCAAGCCTGGCCTGGCTGCCGACATCGTGATCTTCGACCCTCATACGGTCGGCTCCTCCAATCGTGGAGAGCGGCGCTATGACCTGCCGGGCGGGGCCAAGCGGATGGTGATGCCCTCGCGCGGCGTCCTGTATACGATCGTGAATGGCGCATGCGTGTTCGCCGATGGATGCTTGACGGAAGCGAGGGCCGGGCAGGTGTTGCGCTCGTGAAGGCGCTGGGGAGCCCCTGCAGCTGACCCTGTCGCCTTGAATCGGCGGGGCTAGTTCACGGTGACCCGCACAGAGAAGCTTCCCTTTACCGCCGAGGCTGGACCGGAAACGCCGATCACGACGTTGTAGGGGTTGCTGAATGCATTGATCTCCACGGAACGGGTGTGGTCCTGGGTCTTGCCTCGCCACGGGCGATCCCATTTGTGATTCGCTTCACAGGTGACGCAGCCTGGCAACGAGGGCGGCAGGTAGAAGTAGGTGGTGCCGATCATGTAGGCGTAGATCGACACATCCTGCTCCTTGTCGTCTGGAATCACGGTGATGGTCATGACGCTCTGCGCCGGCACCCTGGTCGCGAAGAAGACGTGATGACCGCGGAACTTGCTGCCTTGCGTGCCGGGAAAGCAGGCGTTGGTCGCGCTCCACGCCCACGACAGGTCCCCGATCGCGGCGCCCTCCTCGAAACTGCCGCGCACCTCGACCGTCTTGCCTTTGGCAGCGTCCAACACCGTCACACCGGCGGGCCAGTCCGCATGCGCGGTCGCGGCCGATGTGCACAAGGCGAGAAGACACAGTGTCCGGGAGGTCTTCATCGGTGGCTTTCAGAGCTTGAGATCGAGCACCTTCTGCCACGCCAGGACTCTGTTCCTCCAGCCGTCTTCCTGATCCTTGTGGCCGCGAGCCTCGCTCTCGATGTGCGCGATGATCTGCTCCGCATACTCCTCCGCTTCCTTGCTGGCCATGGCGGCTGCCGAGAAGGACTTGCGGTCCTCCAGCATCTTCACGACGTCGTCGAATAGCTCGCGCATTCCGGCCCGGTAGTGGACACAACGCCCGCCGTTCTCGATTCGATCGGGGATGTCCAAGGCCTTCTCACGCTTGTCTTGCTCGGTGGCCAGATCCGCTATTTCGCGGCGCAGCCGGACGATCTGCTCGTCCATGTCCTGCATCAGGACGGCGAGCGCTCCCGGTTTGCTCTTCAGTTCCTTCTGCTTCGCCTCCTTCTTTTTTTCGATGTCCTCGATGCTTCGCTGCCCCTTCTTCATCTCCTCGGACGTCTTGGTCTTCCTGGCAAGTTCCTTCTCGGGTTGTTCGTCGCGAGCGTCTTTGCACCGCTCGATCGCGTCCTGAATGCTGTTGCACTCTACCCGTTGCGATTGGTACGGAATGCTCTGGCAGCCTTTGGCTGCTGCTGCCCTCTTGAGGTCGTCGACGAGGAGCGGGTGCGCACGCGCCGGCGTTGCAAGGCCGACTGCCGCGCCGAACAGGAGCAGGATCAGAACGGCGGCGCAGGGTGTCGACGCGGCCGCGGTGGTGGGCTTGTGTGGCATCGGTCTTCCTCCAGGTTCCTGCTTGCGGGCAGGCTCGAATGGCGGAATGCCGAACGGCCCCATCCGCTTTGGCTTGGAGCCTCAGGATGGCATGGCGCTCGAAGCAGAACACTATGGCGCAGGCTCTAGACCGAAAGATCTAGCCGCGGAGCGGCCGGCCAGCCGTTGTGGCGGACTGTTCGCGCTGGTCGTTCCTCTATTCGCGCCAGGTTTGCACTCGCTCGATGAATCGCTCGTCGCCGATCTCGCGGCACAGGGCGGTCAGTTCGGGACGCAGGGCTCCGCGCCAGCGCAGGTCGTCGATCTGTTCCGCGACAGGGACGTCGGTGCGCAGGGTGGCCAAGCGGCGGTACAGACGGGCCTCCTCTCGATGCGCCCGCAGGCTCTCGGCGAGGGCGGCCGCGCCGCGCACGGCAACGCTCCATTGCGTCTCGTCGTCCGGGATCGCCTCGAGGTGCTCGTAGCGGGCCAGGAGCACCGAGGCGGACTTTGCGCCCCAGCGGGGCACACCCGGAATGCCGTCCGCGTCGTCCCCGACGAGCGCAAGCCAGTCCGGGATCGACGCCGGCGACACGCCGAACTTCGCGACCACGGCTGGCTCGTCGAGGATGCGACGACGCATCCGATCGAAGCAGACGACCCGGGAGCCGCGCACGCATTGCGCCATGTCCTTGTCCGGCGAGCAGATCAACGACCTGTTCGACGCTGGACGAGGCAGCAAAGCGTGCAGCGGCGGCGGCAAGGGCGTCGTCGGCCTCGAACTCGACCATCGGCCACACCACCAGGCCCAGCGCATGAGCGGCCCGCTCGGCTAAAGGGAACTGGGCCATCAAGTCCGGCGGCACGCCTTCACCCGTCTTGTATCCGGTGAACAGATCGTTGCGGAAGGACTCGATCACCTGATCGAAAGCGCATGCCACGTGGGACACGCCTTCCTCACGCAGCAGCGACAGCAACGAGCGGAGAATCCCGCGGGTGGCCCCAACCTCCGAGCCATCCGGGCCGACCGCAGCCGGCGCTCCGAAATAAGCCCGGAATAACTCATAGGTTCCGTCGACCAGGTGGATCCGCATATGGCGCTCGATTCTACTTGCGTACTGCGAAGCTCACAGCACGCGATTGCAGGTGAAGCCCATCCCCCTGCCGGTCTCTCCCTTGCAGGGAAGGAGATCAGTGCTGGCGAGGCTGCATTCCGAACTTCGTGGGCGGTGCTTGGACCAACTGAAGTAGAGGAGTGTTCGACGATCGCGGAGCTGAGGGCGGTTGAAGGTGCAGCGTGGACGCCTGCAATTCGGCGGATTCGACATTTCAAGCACTTAGGGGTGCCGCAGCAAAAAGTGCGTTGGCCGTGTCGATTTCGCCGCCTCTTGTTCGTCTATTCTTCGAAGGGCGCGCCTCACAGGCGGCCCGAGGCCGCCGGGAAACCCTGCTTTCAACCCGAAATCGAATAGGAGTAGTTGCAATGCGATTCATGATTTTGCTCAAGGCGGACAAGACCACGGAGGCGGGCGTCCTCCCGGACGAGAAGCTCCTCGCCGAGATGGGGAAGTACAACGAAGAGCTGGTGAAGGCCGGTGTGATGCTCGCGGGCGAGGGGCTGCACCCGAGCTCGAAGGGCGCGCGCGTCAGGTTCTCCGGAGCCAAGCGGACCGTGATCGACGGGCCCTTCGCCGAGACGAAGGAGCTGATCGCCGGCTTCTGGCTGTGGCAGGTGAAGTCGCTAGAAGAGGCGATCGAGTGGGTCAAGCGCTGCCCCAATCCGCACGAGGGCAGAAGGCCGAGATCGAGATCCGCCAGGTGTTCGAGGCGGAGGACTTCGGTGCCGAGTTCACGCCCGAGCTCAGGGAGCAGGAGGAGCGCCTGCGCGCGCAAGCCGAGCAGACTCAAGCAGGCCGAAACGAAGTCGCTGAATGCACCGGCCTGAAACGGTCGGGGCGGTCGAGTCTGTACGCACAGCACAAGTGCACCCAACCCTGAAAAGGAGACGCCATGCTAGTCCAACCCTATCTGTTTTTCGATGGCCGCTGCGAGGAGGCCATCGAGTTCTACCGCAGCAAGCTCGGCGCCGAAGTGACGATGCTCATGCGCTTCAAGGACAGCCCTGAACCACCGCAACCGGGGTGTGTACCGCCCGGCGCCGAGAACAAGGTGATGCACTCGAGTTTCCGCATCGGCGATACGACGGTGATGGCTTCGGACGGTCATTGCACAGGGCAGCCAAGCTTCCAGGGCTTTTCGCTGTCGATCACGGTGCCCAGCGAAGCCGAGGCGCGAGCGACTGTTCAATGCGATCGCCGATGGCGGGCAGGTGCAGATGCCGCTCGACCAAGACTTTCTTCTCTCCGCGCTTCGGCATGGTCGCCGATCGCTTCGGCGTATCATGGATGGTCATCACGGCAGCGTGAGGGTAGCTCACCGCGCCGGAGGCGGTGAGTCAAGCGACCGCATCGGGGAGGAGCCATGTTCAAGACCATCGGTATCGTAGTCGTCGTTCTGGTTGCCGCGGTTCTGGTCTATGCGGCGACCAAGCCCGACACTTTCCGTATCGAGCGCACGGCGAGCATCAATGCGCCCCCGGAGAAGCTCTTCGCCATCATCAACGACTTGCACAACTGGGACGCCTGGTCGCCGTACGAGAAGCTGGACCCGTCGATGAAGAAGACGCTCAGCGGCGCTGCGAGCGGCAAAGGCGCCGTGTACGAGTGGGACGGCAGCAGCAAGGTCGGTGCCGGGCGCATGGAGATCGTGGAGTCGCTCTCCGCCTTCTCAGGTCACGATGAAACTGGATTTCCTCCGGCCGTTCGAAGCGCACAACATCGCCGAGTTCATTCTCGAACCGAAGGGCGACGCCACCGACGTCACGTGGGCACTCCACGGGCCCAATCGCTACGTTTCCAAGCTCATGAGCGTGTTTGTCAGCATGGACAGCATGGTCGGTGGAGCGTTCGAAGAAGGTCTTGGTAACCTCAAAACCCTGGCCGAGAAGTGACCATCGACCGGTGACCCCGGATTCCGCACGGCCTGACGTTTGCGCAACCACCTTAAAGGAGATCATCATGGGTAGACCCGTTGTCCACTGGGAGCTGATGTCGAAAGATCCGGCGAAGGTGTCGGACTTCTATGCGAAGATCTTCGACTGGAAGGTCCAGCATATGCCGGAGATGAACTACCACATCGTCGACACCGGTGGCGAAGGCGGCATCAACGGCGGCATCCTCAAGCCGGAGCGCGAGGGATCGTGGCCCGGCAACATGCTCTTCTACATTGCCGTCGACGATCTCGCGGAGTACCGTAGGAAGGTCGTCGCGGCGGGAGGCAAGATCCACGTCGAGGAGCAGCAGGTGCCCGGGATGGGCGCATTTTCGTTGTTCACGGATCCCGAGGGGCGCATGATGGGGTTGTGGAAGGCGGCGGAGAAGAAGTGAAGCAGACACGAAGAAGCGATCGAAGGGGGCAAGCGCTGGCCGGGTAGCGGCGCATACCAAGGGCCACCTCCTTCGCCCGCTTGCGGGGGAAGGCCGGGATGGGGGCAGGGCCATCGTGCTCCCTGGCCGCTCCCCATCCCTCCCCCGCGACCTGCGGCCGCAAGGGAGGGAGACTCCCTGCCCGGCAGCAAGGCTGGGTTCGGAGCAGCAGCTCGCAACGACTCGGCTGGCGCGCACGCCCGAGCGTGCAAGGAGGACACATGGCCGACCTGAAAGTGGTCTCGCGCGAGTACAAGGCAATGCTCAAGGCCTCGCGCTTCGCCGGGGATGAGGGTCAGCTCCTCGAGGCCGCGGACCGCTTCTGGCGCGCTGCGGGCGAAGCCTTCGCCGGCGTGGTCGTCGACGTCGAGGGAGACCTCTCGAAGATTCAGGCGCGCCGCCTGATCCGCTTCTACGATACCCCGAAGCGGGAGCTGAACGCCAACGCCTACATCTTCCGGGAGCGGGCCGATCTCGATGGCGCGCTGCGCGAGGTCACATTGAAGTTCCGGCATCCGGATCGCTATCTGGCACAGGATTGCGACCTGCGGGCGGTTGAAGGGGCCGAGGCGCGGACCAAGTTCGAGGAGGACATCAAGCCGCCGTTCCAGTCCATGTTCAGCCATTCCACCACACAGAGGATCGCACCGACCAAGACGCTCGACACCCTCAAGGACGTGAGCCATTTCTATCCCGGGGTCAGGCAGGAGCTCGAGCGGCTCCAGAAGGCCACCCCGATCGAGGTGGTGGACAAGTTCACCGCGCGCGAGTTGGTCATTGGCGGCGCCGCGATGCAGTTCGGCAAGTCACGCAAGATTCCCGCCGAGTGCGTTCTCATCATCTGGCATGACCATGCCAAGCCGAGCAAACGGGACAGCCCTGTGGTCGTGGAGTTCAGCTTCAAGTACGGGGATGGCGGCGAGGACTACGGCGGGGGCTCGGTTCGACGCGCCTACGAAACCTTCAACGTGCTCCAGCACGGTCTCCCGGATTGGGTGGACAAGGCGTCCAAGACCAAGACCGCATTCGTCTACGGCTGACCGCGCTGCCAGCGAGGCGGCCGACACCCAGCGAACTGTAGCAGCGACTTCAGGAGCTCCGCCGAACACTCCCTCTCCCCTCGTGGGAGAGGGATGGGGAGAGGGGGTAGATGGAGCGCACTACCGAATCAGACTGTTACAGTCCAGCAGGGAGTTCTGATCAATTCCTGCATTGTCGTTCCTGCGCATGCGGGAACCCAGGCTGCTCAAGCTCTGGATCCCCGCCTGCGCGGGGATGACAGTTAGTCAGAGGTTCCATCTCCTGTGGCACGGCACGGGAAGTGCCGGTGCCTTATCGCAACCTCCTGGCCCGACCGGCTACAATCTGCCGACACCGGGCTCGAATCCCCTTCCATGCCGAACAAGAACATCGAACACGCCGTGCAGTTTGCCGTCGATCACGAGACGCCTTGGAGTCGCGATACCAGGCAATGCATGGGGCATTCATCACCAGGATCCGCCGCCCTGGAACCGGCTGCTCGGACCGGTGCATTCGCGCGGACCGGTGTCCGGCACGATCGTCCTGAATGGCGAGACGCTGACCTCTTGGGGTGAACCCGAGCGTGCCGATCTCACCTTCAGCGTTGCGAAGACCTACCTTGCGCTGCTGGCGGGTGTCGCCCACGACCGGGGACTGTTGCCCGACGTCGATGAACCCGTCGGCGTTCGGGTCCGCGGCATCGGATTCGATGAGGGCCGCAATGCGCAAGTGACCTGGGAGCATCTGCTGCAGCAGACCAGCGAGTGGGAAGGCGAGTGCTTCGGTGTGCCCGACCAGGTGGACCGCTACCGCACCGTGCAGTTTCAGGGCGGCGCTGCGGCGGGCAGGAAAGGCGATCCCCGCCCCCTCCAGGCGCCGGGCACCTACTGGGAATACAACGACGTGCGCATCAACCAGCTCTCGCTCGCCTTGCTGCACCTGTTCGGGCGCCCGCTGCCCGAGGTCTTCCGCGAAAGCGATCATGCAGCCGATCGGTGCCAGCGATCAGTGGCGCTGGGTCGGGTACGACAACGCGTGGATCGAGCTGGGTGGGCGACAGGTTCAATCGGTTCCCGGCGGCACGCATTGGGGCGGCGGCGTGTCGATCGGCAGCATCGATCAGGCGCGCGTCGGTCAACTGCTGCTTGGACGATGGCAGGGCGAACGGCCGCCAGGTGATCTCGCCGGAGTGGATCGGGCGCATGCGAACGCCTTGTCCGATCGCGCCGTTCTACGGGTATCTCACGTGGCTCAACTATGCGCGGCGCGTATTCCCCAGTGCGCCGGCATCGAGCTACTTCGCCATCGGCGCAGGCAGCTTCGTTCACCTGGATCGAGCCGGAGCGCCGCATGGTGCTGGTGGTGCGCTGGATCGACGCAGACCACGCCGACGGATTCTTCGGTCGCGTGCTGCAGGCGCTCGACAGTTGAGCGCGATTGGCGTCCGGCGGACCGCGCAAAGATGCTCGGTGGCCGGATCGAGCTGACCACGCTCGGGCGGTCGCCACCATCCTGTCGCTCGTTTGAGTCGGCCAGGTGCCCGTTCAGGTCTCGGCGCTGGCCTACACCGCTATAATGAGGCCAGGCTCCGCGGACACAGCAGTTCCGCTGCTGTCGTTCAGGCGACCCATCCACCTCAGATGACAAGGAAGAGACCATGACCTTTCTGAAGCTACTCGGCATGGCGATGCTGATCGGGCTGTTGGCAGCATGCACATCACCGCAGGAAAGGGAGGCCGACGCGCAAGCGGACGCGGCCAAGGCGCAGGAGCAGATCGCCAAGGAACGGCTCAACCTGGTCGGGAAGTACCAGGCATGCGTCAAGGACGCCGGTGCCGACCAGCAGAAAGCGGCGGCCTGCGATTCCTTCCTGAAGGCTGCCGAGGCACTGAACTAGGGGAACATTGATCCGGCGCCGCCTTGTCGTTCCCGCGCAGACGGGGACCCAGGCTGTCCAGGCATTCCAGGACCCCGCCGGACCGCTCGCATCGGCGGATCGCCGGCACTTTCGGTTCGCCCGATCGGTCTAAGGTTGCTGCGTTGATCAACCATTGGAATGGAGGATGGACAATGCGAGTACTTCCGCAACGACGAGCATGGCAGGTGCTGCTTGCGCTGGCAGTCTGTGTCTTCCTGGCGCAAGGCGCGATGGCGCACCACGGCTGGGGCTGGGCTACCGACGAGGAGTTCGAGATCAGCGGGAAGATCACCAACGTGAAGCTCGGCAACCCGCACGGCGAGGTGACCCTGGACGTGAAGGGCGAGAAATGGCTCATCGAAGTCGGCCAGCCATGGCGGAACGAACGCGCCGGGCTGACTACGGACCTGCTCAGCGTCGGACGTCTCATCACTGTGCATGGCCATCGCTCCGCCAAGGAGAGCGAGAAGCTGGTGAAGGCCGAGCGCGTCATCATCGACGGCAAGAGCTACGACCTGTACCCGGACCGGGAGTCCTGAGCAGCAACCCCGCATGATCGGGGAGTGGCTGGCGGGGCTGGAAGCCACCGCGCTTGCGCGGGCCTTGCGCGACTCCGTTTGGGTCTATCCACTGGTCAACGCGGGGCACATCCTGGGTGTCGCGCTTCTGGTCGGATCGATCATCCCGCTCGATCTGCGGCTGCTCTGTGCGTGGCGGTCGGTGCCGTTGGCGCCCCTCTGGCGGGTGCTCACGCGCACCGCCGCCGCCGGCCTTGCACTGGCGGTGGTCTTCGGGTCGCTGTTGTTCATCACCCGCGCCACCGAGTACGCCGCCTCCGGTTTCTTCATCGCCAAGATGGTGGTCGTGGGTACGGCGACTGCCAACGCCTTGGCCCTGCGCATCGTGGTTCCCGAGGATCTCTCGAGAATGCAGGCGCCAACGGAGAAGCCGTCGCGGCGCATCCGGGTCGCGGGGGGCATCTCGCTGGCTGCCTGGATCACTGCCCTCACCCTGGGACGTCTGGTCGGCTACTTCTGAGTGCGGGGCGGATGCTCCGCCGCCGCTGCTCACGATACTATCCGAGCCCTAGCCCGGGTTCCCACGGCTCAGTAGCCGCAAAATAGTATCAATATGAGGCTCCTCGAGTATCAGACCACTCTCGTTGCCCCGCCTATCATTAGCAGCGCCGATGTGACCACCGAGCCGCACCGGGTCAACTAAAACCAAATCTACGAGGAGACCGCAACATGAACCTGAGATCAGCCCTAGCGCTGGCATTCGGCCTCGCCGTTGCCGGTGTCTCGAACGCCGCCACCGAGCTCGTGATCGCGACCGTCAACAACGGCCACATGATCGAGATGCAGAAGCTCACGCAAGTTCTTCGAGCAGGCCAACCCCGATATCAAGGTCAAGTGGGTCACGCTCGAGGAAGGCGTGCTGCGCCAGCGCGTGACGACCGACATCGCCACCAAGGGCGGCCAGTTCGACGTCATGACCATCGGCATGTATGAGACCCCGATCTGGGGCAAGAAGGGCTGGCTGCAGGAGCTCAAGCCCGATGCCGCGTATGACGTCGACGATCTGCTGCCGGCGATGCGGCAGGGCCTGTCGGTCGACGGCAAGCTGTACGCGGCGCCGTTCTATGGCGAAAGCTCCATGTTGATGTATCGCAAGGACCTCGCCGACAAAGCCGGCGTCAAGCTTCCGGAGCGTCCGACCTGGGAGCAGGTCAAAGAGCTGGCCGCCAAGATCCACAATCCGCCCAGCGTGTACGGCATTTGCCTGCGCGGCAAGCCGGGCTGGGGCGACAACATGGCCTTCCTGACCACGCTGGTCAACACCAACGGCGGACAGTGGTTCGACATGAGCTGGAAGCCGCAGCTCGAATCCAAGCCCTGGAAGGACGCGATCAACTTCTACGTGGATCTGCTGAAGAAGTACGGGCCGCCCGGATCGTCCGCTAACAGCTTCAACGAGATCCTGGCGCTGTTCAACGAGGGCAAGTGCGGCATGTGGGTCGATGCCACGATCGCGGCCTCGTTCATCAGCGATCCGAAGCAGAGCAAAGTCGCGGACAAGGTCGCATTCGCGCAAGCGCCGATGGCGGTGACGCCTAAGGGAGCGAACTGGCTGTGGGCGTGGGCGCTGGCGATCCCGGCGGGCTCCAAGAACCAGGAAGCGGCGCAGAAGTTCATCGCCTGGGCCACCTCGAAGGACTACATCAACCTGGTCGGCAAGGAAGCGGGTTGGGGCAGTATCCCCACCGGCACGCGCAAGAGCACCTACGCGAATCCGGAGTTTCTGAAGGCGGCCAAGTTTGCTACAGCCGAGAAGAAGGCGATCGATACTGCCAATCCGAATGACAGCACGCTGCCGAAATCGCCGTACGTCGGGGTCCAGTTCGCGGCGATCCCGGAGTTTCAGGCGATCGGCATCGCGGTGGGGCAGCAGATGAGCGCGGCTCTGGCCGGCAAGACCTCCGTGGACCAGGCGCTGAAGACATCCCAGACCGCGGCAGACCGCGAAATGAAGAAGGCGAGGTACTACAAGTAGACTAGCGCTTCCTCTCACGCCGAGCCCTTCGACGTTGCCCGGGACCACTCCGCCGCGCGAGCGGCGGAGCTCGAAGCGGGCAGCCGACTCCTCTGGGAGCCGCTCATGTTCCGACTCCGCTCTGCGCTCAATGCGAACGGTGCTGCGAGCGCGGCAACTCCGTTAGCCGTGCCCGCCCGCCCGCGAGGTGAGGTGCCCCGGTTCCTTCCCCGGGCGCTGCTCGCGCCGTCGGTGGTCACGCTCTTCCTGTGGATGATCGTCCCGCTGGTGATGACGATCTACTTCTCGCTCATCCGCTACAACCTCATGCAGCCGGGCGAGACCGGCTTCATCGGCCTGGCCAACTACGAGTACTTCGTCACCGACCCGTCGTTCTGGACGGCCATCGTCAACACCCTGCTCCTGCTCGGCAGCGTGATTGCCATTACCGTGGTCGGCGGTGTCGCGCTGGGGCTGCTGATCGACGAGCCTTTCCCGGGACGCGGCGTGGTGCGCGTCCTGCTCATCTCGCCTTTCTTCGTGATTCCCACGGTGAATGCGCTGCTGTGGAAGCACATGATGATGAACCCGATCTACGGCGTGCTGGCGCAGATCTGGCACTTCTTCGGCGCGCAGCCGGTCGACTGGATGACGGACTGGCCGCTGTTCTCGGTGATCGTGATGGTGGCGTGGCAGTGGCTGCCGTTCGCCACGCTCATCTTCGTTACCGCGCTGCAGTCGATGAACCGGGAGCAGCTCGAGGCCGCGCGGATGGACGGTGCGCGCTATCTGCAGCAGCTGCGCTATCTGTATGTTCCCCACCTCGGGCGCTCGATCGCGGTGGTGATCATGATCGAGATGATCTTTCTTCTGAGCGTGTTCGCGGAGATCTACACCACCACCGGCGGTGGTCCGGGTGACGCCAGCACCAATCTCGCGTTCCTCATCTTCAAACAGGCGCTGCTCAACTTCGATGCCGGGGTGGCGTCGGCGGGGGCGCTGGTGGCAGTCGTGCTCGCCAACATCGTGGCGATCTTCCTCATCCGGATGATCGGCAAGAACCTGGACTAGAAACCATGGCGCCCAAACCCCCGGTTACCGCTGCATTGGTCGGTCGCACCGTCGCCGCCTGGATGGTGACGCTGGTCATCTTCTTTCCGCTCGGCTGGCTGGTGCTGACCTCTTTCAAGACCGAGATGCAGGCGATCTCGGTGCCACCGCTGCTGTTCTTCACGCCCACGCTGGACAACTTCGTGGAGGTGCAGCGGCGCAGCGACTATCTGCTGTACGCGACGAACTCGGTCATCACGAGCGTGATCTCGACGCTGCTGGGGCTGGCCATCGCTTTCCCGGCGGCGTACTCGATGGCGTTCTTCCGCAGCAAGTGGACGCGCGACCTGCTGATGTGGATGCTCTCCACCAAGATGATGCCGGCGGTGGGCGCGCTCGTGCCGATCTATGTGCTGACGCAGACGGCGGGGCTGCTGGACACGCGCCTCGCGCTGATCATCGTGTTCATGCTCAGCAATCTGCCCATCATGGTGTGGATGCTGTACTCGAGCCTGCGAGACATCCCGCACGAGATCCTCGAAGCGGCCCGTATGGACGGCGCGACACTGTGGCAGGAGTTCCGGCGCGTGTTGCTGCCGCTCGCGATGGGGGGGCTGTTCTCGACCGGGCTCCTGTGCCTGGTGCTGGCGTGGAACGAGGCGTTCTGGTCGCTCAACCTCACCTCGGCCAAGGCGGGCACTTTGGCGACGATGATCGCCTCGTACTCGAGTCCGGAGGGTCTGTTCTGGGCCAAGCTGTCGTGCGCCTCGTTCATGGCGATCGCGCCGATCGTCGTGTTCGGGTGGTTCAGTCAGCGGCAGCTCGTGCAGGGGCTGACGTTCGGCGCGGTGAAATGACACCACATCACCCCGCCTGCTGCGCAGGCACCCCTCCTCATGAGAGGAGGGAAGCAAAACCGGCGAGTGAAGATCGATAGGAGCAAGGGCATGGCGTTTCTCGAACTCAAAGGCGTGGAAAAGTTCTTCGGCGAGCACCGCGCGATCAAAGGCATCGACCTCACGATCGAGAAGGGCGAGTTCGTGGTGTTCGTAGGGCCGTCGGGGTGCGGCAAGTCGACGCTTGCTGCGGCTGATCGCGGGGCTCGAGAACGTCGACGGGGGCTCCGTTTGGCTGGATGGGCGTGACATCACGAAGCTCCCCTCGTCGAAGCGCGATCTCGCGATGGTGTTCCAGAGCTACGCGCTGTACCCGCACATGAGCGTGTACGACAACATGAGCTTCGCGCTCATGCTGGCCAAGACCGATCCGGCGGTGATCCGGGAGAAGGTCGAGCGCGCCGCCAAGATCCTCAACCTGACACCCTATCTGCAGCGCACGCCGAAGGCGCTGTCCGGCGGACAGCGCCAGCGCGTGGCCATCGGTCGGGCGATCGTTCGCTCGCCGAAGGTGTTCCTGTTCGACGAGCCGCTGTCCAACCTGGATGCGGCGCTGCGCGGGCAGACGCGGGTGGAGATCGCGAAGCTGCACCGAGAGCTGGGCGCCACCACGATCTACGTCACCCACGATCAGGTCGAGGCGATGACGCTCGCACACCGCGTGGTCGTGCTGCGCGACGGCCAGATCGAGCAAGTAGGCACGCCGCTGGAGCTGTACTACCGGCCGAGCAACCAGTTCGTCGCGCAGTTCATCGGCACCCCGCAGATGAACATGGTGGCCGGCCCGGATGTGAACCAGTTCCAGACCGTGCTGAGCGTTCCGATTCCGGCCGGAGGTTTCCTGGGGCTGCGTCCCGAGAGCTTGAGCTTGAGTCCGGCCGGCGGCGGACAGGTGCAGGCCCGCGTCGAGCTGGTCGAGGCCCTGGGCGCCGAGACCCTCATCTACGTCAGCACCGAGCGGGGCACCCAGCTGGTGGCACGCCAGAACAACATCCGCACCCTGCCGAGCGTGGGCGATGCGGTCGGCGTCCAGATCGACGGCGCGGCCGCTCACCTCTTCGATTCGCAGGGCCACGTCGTCGCCGCCCCCCCGCGCTGATTCCCGCTTTCGAAGGGACATCATGTCGGCCCCGCTGGTGATGCTGCACCTGGGCCTCGGTTTCTTCCATCGTGCCCACCAGGCGCTGTACCTGCACCGGCTCATCGAGATCGGGCGACAGCAGCTGGGTGCTCGCCGGGGGCAACACCGCGGCCCGACATGCCGGAGCTGATCGCGAGCCTGGCGGCCCAAGGCGGCGCGTACACCCTGGAGACCATAGCGCCGGACGGGGAGCGCAGCTACGTCAAGATCACCGCGATCAAGACCGTAGTGCCGTACGAACCGAGCCTCGCGGGCTTGATCGCTATCGGCGCCGATGCCGGCACGCGCATCATCTCCTTCACCGTGACGGAAGCCGGCTATTACCTCGACGCGAAAAATCGTCTCGACGTGAGCTTTGCGGAGCTGGCGGCCGACGTCGGCGCGGCACGGGACGGCAAGCCAGGCGGCACGATCTACGCGGCGCTGACGGCCATCCTGCGCGAGCGCATGCGCCGCTCCGGCGGCAAGGTGACGCTGCTCAATTGCGACAACCTGCGCCACAACGGGGAGCGCTTCCGCGGCGGTCTGCTCCAGTTCATCGCGCTGTTGAACGACACCGCGCTGCACGATTGGATAGCGGCCAACACCACCAGCCCCAATGCGATGGTCGACCGCATCACCCCGCGGCCGACGCGCGATGTCCGCCGAGCGTGTAAAGGCGCTACCGGCTGGGACGACGACTGCGCCGGTGATGAGCGAGAGCTTCATTCAATGGGTGATCGAGGACGACTTCTGCAATGGCCGGCCGGCGTGGGAGCGGGTGGGGTGGAGATGGTCGAATCCGTCAACCCGTACGAGGAAGCCAAGATCCGCATCCTGAACGCCAGCCACAGCGCGATCGCCTGGGCGGGCACGCTTGGTCGGCTATCAGTTCATCCATCAAGGCACGCGCGATCCGGCGGTCCGGCAGATCGCGCGAGACTACGTCACCAACGACGTGATCCCCTGCCTGTCGACGCCAGAACATCCCGGCCCGATCGACCTGGCCGCGTACCGCGACATCGTGCTGGAGCGTTTCGGCAATCCCGCCATCCGTCGACTCCAATCAGCGGGTGGCGATGGATGGCTATTCCAAGATCCCGGGCTTCATCGCCCCGACGGTCCGCGAGCGCCTGGCCCAGGACGCGTCGATCGCCAGTGTGGCGATGCTTCCCGCGCTGTTTCTCGCGTTCCTGCAGCGCTGGCACCGTGGCGAGATCCCGTATACCTATCACGATCAAGCCATGGATCCCGCCGCCGCACACGCCGTCTGCCAGTCGAGCGACCCGGTGGACGCGTTCTGTCGCGACCCCGTCCTTTGGGGTCCACTCGCCGGCGACCAGCGGCTGGTACGAGAGGTTCGAGCCGCCGGCGAGCGCGTTGCCACGTTCGTGCGCGAGCATCAAGCGATGACGCGGCGCCTCGAGGACCGCCACGCCATGCTCACCGGCGCCGCCGGCGGCATCGGCTTGGCGGTGACCGCGGCCTTCCTCGCGCATGGAGCGCGCTGCACGGCGGTGGATGTGGCCAGCCAACCCTCGCGCGAGTTGGCCGCGCTCATCGCACAGCATGGCGATCGCCTGCAGTACGTCGCCTGCGACGTCTCCACGACCGCGCAGATCGACCAGCCTGTCGCAACTGCGCAGGGGCGCTTCGGGCCCATCGACATCCTGTTCAACAACGCGGCCATGTTCGACCTCGCGCCCCTGCTGGAGAGCGATGAAGCGATGTACGACCGGCTGTTTGCCGTGAACGTGCGCGGCATGTTCTTCGTGATGCAGAAGGTGCTCGCGCAGATGGTCGCGCAGCGCGCCGATTCCCGGAACCCGGGGACGGTGATCAACCTCGCCTCGCAGGCAGGCAGGCGTGGCGAAGCCCTGGTCTCGCACTATTGCGCCACCAAGGCGGCGGTCGTAAGCTATACCCAGTCCGCTGCGCTGGCGATGGCACCCTACGGCATCCGCGTCAACGCGCTAGCACCGGGCGTCATCGACACTCCGATGTGGCAAAGGTGGATGCGCTGTTTGCCCGCTACGAGGGCCTGCAGCCCGGGGAGAAGAAGGCTGCGGTCGGCAGGGCAGTGCCGCTCGGGTACATGGGACGGCCCGATCAGGTGGCAGGCGCGGCGGTGTTCCTCGCCAGTGACGAAGCGTCGTACATCACCGCTCAGACGCTGAACGTGGACGGCGGCAACGTGATGAGCTGAGATCCCGAAGAGGGTCGACCATGCCTGCCCAGCAGCAGTCTCATGCGCACGACGTCGACAGCCCGAGCTCGAGCTGGATGCCTCCCGCATGCCTTCGCTCGGCTACGAGGCGGCCGAGGACGTGGGCTTCATCCGCTGCCTCGACCATGGCTTCCCGACGCCGCTTGCGCGCTGGCACTACCACGACGAGTACGAGCTCCATCTCATCGTCGCGACCTCCGGCAAGGCATTCGTAGGCGACTGGATCGGGCAGTTCCAACCCGGGCATCTGGTGCTCACGGGGCCGCGCCTGCCGCACAACTGGATCTCGCTCGATGTGCCGGAAGGCGGCGTGCGGCTGCGCGACCGGGTGATCCAGTTCCACCATGAGCCGATCGCGAAAGCCTGCACCAGCGTCCCGGAGCTTGCCGAGGTGCTGCCCTTGTTGGAGCGCGCGCGCAACGGCATCGAGTTCTTCGGTCTTTCGGATCGCGCCCGCACCTACTTCGAGAGGATCAAGAGCAGCCGGGGCCTGGAGCGGTTCGCGGTGTTCTGCCAGTTCATGGCGGATCTGTCGCGTTGCACCGACTACCAACTGCTGTCGAGCGCGCAGTTGCAGAGCTGCGATGACGACCTGTCGCTGGAGCGGATCAACAGCATCGTGAACCGGCTCATCGAGAGTGTCGCGCAAGCACCGTCGATGAGCGAGTTCGCCGCCCAGCTGGGCATGACCGAGAGCCGGTTCTCACGGTTCTTCCGGCGTGCGACCGGGAACAATTTCATCGACTTCGTGAACCGCGTGCGGATCAGTCGCGCCTGCCTGCTGCTGATGGAGTCGAACCGGTACATCACGCACATCTGCTACGACGTCGGCTTTAACAACGTGGCCAACTTCAACCGCCGGTTCCTGGAGATCAAGGGCATGACGCCAAGCGAGTTCCGGCGGCATGCCAGCCGCCGCTTTGGCGCTTGACGCGGCCAAGCGCCGCTGCCGGCAAGATAATTCTTTCCCGCACGCGGCCTGTCCCGGCTAATATGCGGCAAGCGCTCGCCGGACCGCTGCGCGGCTTGTCGGATGAACCACGGTTCCTGGGCAATGCCCTCCAGGACCAGCGCATTCCTGCCGTTAATTGAGCGCGGCATTCGGCGTTTGCACCCTATCAGCCCGACGGAGGAAGGAAATGAAAGTCACGACAGATGCAACTTACCAGAGCAAACGGGCCGCGGCTTTCGCTGTGTATGAGCGAGAGCGCGATCTGGCGCTCAAGCGCAAAGAACGCGACGAGTACAAGGAAGGGGAGTTCGAGCGTGTGAGAGACGGACAGCGGGCCGAATACGTGGCCGCGATGGGACGTGCGTATGCAGAGTTCGAGGAGCGAGAAGCACGCGAGGCCGTAGCTGCAGCTACAGCTACGCTCCCGTAGGATGGTCGTTCCGGGGATGTGCGGCAGGTTGGCGTCTGCCTCGTCCGGTGACCGTTCTTGGCGCGCGTCGTCACCAGGGGATGCGTCGGCGCGGTCTCGGAACAGCTTATTTGCCTGCGCCGCGCTCGCGGCATGCCGCCATCAAGAGATTGCGCAACCAGCGGTTCGCGGGGTCGCCTTCCGCATTCCCGTGCCAGTATAGATAGGCGTCGTAGTTCGGCGCTTCGAGCGGGAAGGGCAGCAGGCGATTGCGGAACAGTCGATTGACGATCCGCGCATAGCGTTCCGCCATCGTCAGGAGCAGATCGGTCTCGCTCACCACGCGGCACGCCGCGAAGTAGTGCTGGCAGCGCAAGCGGATCCGCCGCTTCCAACCGTGCCGGCTCAACTCGTAGTCCTCGATACTCAGGCCGCGCCGCCGGGAGCTCACCAGGATGTGCTCCTGCGACAGGTAGGTTTTCAGATCCAGCTTGCGGTTGATCGCCGGATGATGCGGCCGCGCGACGACCACGAGGCGCTCCGCATTGACAAGCTGCCGGCGGACTTGATCGGATAGTGCCAGGTGGACGTCGATCGCCGCGTCCAGGGTCCCCGCCGCAAGCTCCGCCTCGAGCTGCTTGCGTTCCACGCGTACGACCGAGATGTCGATGAACGGAGCGGCGCGCGTGAGCGTCCGCAGCAGGCTCGGCAGCACGGTCAGCTCGCGCAAGTCGCGCATGCCCACGGTGAAATGCCTGCGCGCGGTCGCCGGATCGAAGCGGTCGACGCGCTGCAGCGTCGCCTCGAAGCCGTGCAGCGATTCGCGCACCGGATCGATCATCACGCGCGCCAGGAGCGTGGGGATCATCGCCTTGCCCTGCCGCACGAACAGCGGATCGTCGAACAGCTCGCGCAGCCGCCCGAGCGCATGGCTGATGGCCGGTTGCGTCAGGCTCAAGCGCTGGCTGGCGCGCGTGATGCCGCCCTCCGTGTAGATGGCATCGAAGACGACGAACAGGTTCAGGTCGATTCTCGATAGATGAACGGTTTTCATGCTGGAGGATTCGACTAATTCATTTCCGGGATCAGGGTCCGGCGTGCTACTTTGCCTCAAATCGACCTCCTGAACCGGACGGCACCATGGATCTCGGACTATTCGAACCGAACCACCCAGCTCATGACACGCCTGTCGGCGTTCATGGACGAGCACATCTATCCGAACGAAGCCAGGTTCGAGGACGAGGTTGCGCAGGGCGACCGCTGGCAGCCGCTGGAGTTGATGGAAGAGCTCAAGCGCAAAGCGCAGGCGCAGGGATTGTGGAACCTGTTCCTGCCGCACGGCGAACGCGGGACCGGCCTGAGCAACTACGAGTACGCGCCGCTCGCGGAAATCATGGGACGCGTCGAATGGGCGTCGGAGGCGTTCAATTGCTCCGCGCCGGACACGGGCAACATGGAAGTGTTGCTGCGCTATGGCACCGAGGAGCAGAAACAGGCATGGCTCGAGCCGCTGCTGGCGGGGCAGATCCGCTCGGCTTTCGCGATGACCGAGCCGGACGTCGCATCGTCGGACGCGACCAACATCGCCAGCTCGATCCGGCGCGCTGGTGGTCACTATGTTCTGGACGGCCACAAATGGTGGGCGACCGGCGCCATCGATCGGCGCTGCAAGGTCCTTATCTTCATGGGCAAGACCGACCCGGACGCACCGCGCCACGCCCAGCAGTCGATGATCCTGGTGCCGATCGATGCGCAAGGCATCAAGGTCCTGCGTCACCTGCCGGTGTTCGGGTTCGACCACGCGCCGCACGGCCACGCCGAGATCACCTTCGACCAGGTGCGCGTGCCCGTCACCAATCTGCTGCTGGGGGAGGGACGCGGATTCGAGATTGCCCAAGGGCGGCTGGGCCCCGGCCGGGTGCATCACTGCATGCGGTTGATCGGGCTCGCCGAGCGTGCGTTGGAGATGATGTGCCGGCGCACCCGCGTGCGCGTGACCTTCGGCAGGCCGATCGCGGAGCAAACGGTGACTCTGGAGCGGATCGCCGAAGCGCGTATCCTGATCGATCAGGCGCGGCTGCTGGTGCTGCATACCGCGCGCACGATGGACAGCCAGGGGAACAAGGTCGCCGCCAAGCAGATCGCCATGATCAAGGTCGCCGTGCCGAACATGGCCACGCGCGTCATCGACTGGGCGATTCAGGCGCACGGCGGCGGCGGTGTCGCGGATCCGTTCCTCGCCGGCGCATATGCTTGGGCTCGCGCGCTGCGGCTGGCGGACGGGCCCGACGAGGTGCATCGCAACCAGATCGGCAAGATGGAGCTGGCAGCCCATTGAACGCCGATTCCGCGGGTTCTTCGGCCACCGCCCGAGTGACATCGGAACCCGCATTGCCGATCGTGCCATCTGGGCCGCGGCCCGCCATTCCCCAATGGCGGGCCCTGGCCAGAGCCGGTCAGTGGCGGTCGCGCGCGCAAGCGCGCAGACTGGGTGCTCCTCGTGTTCCTGGACCCCTCCTTGCTTGCAAGCCGTTCATGCGGCTCCACATCCGGATCGATGCCTGGCTACCAGACTAAGCGGGAGCGTATCGCCATCGCAGGCGTTGACGATCTGCTCATCCGCTCGCTGCTCGATCGCCAGCAGTTCTTCGATCCACTCGGAGAGGCCGATCGCATGGGCATCTCTTCGGCGGCGTGGCCTTTGTTCGGTCTGCTGTGGCCGTCGGCAGCGCACCTGGCGGCGCGCCTGGCGCTCAGGCGTGTTTGCTCCAGTGAACGGATCCTGGAGATCGGTTGCGGCCTCGCCCTGGCGAGCCTCGTCGGTCATCGCCGCGGCGCCGATGTCACCGCGAGCGACTACCACCCCCTGGCGGAGAGCTTCTTGCAGGAGAACCTGCGCCTGAACGACCTGGGACCGATGAAGTATCGGCACGGTGACTGGACGCAGCCAGGGCAGGGAGCCGCGTCGGCGCTCTGCATTGTCCGCGGCCAATACGATCTGATCATCGGCAGCGACCTGCTGTACGAACGCGATGCAAGCGTGGCCCTTGCCGGATTCATCGCGGGCCATTCATCGCCCGCCACAGAAGTGTGGATCATCGACCCCGACCGCGGCAACCGCGCGGCCTTCAAACGGGAAATGGCGGCACACGGCTTTGTCATGCGCGAGGAACGGCTCAACGGACCGGCCGCGCTCGGGACTGCCGCTTACAAGGGGCGCCTGTTGATCTACTGCCGAGCCGGACCAGTGGTCGCGGTCGTAGGCGCTTGACCGCATCCGCCGACTGAACTGGAAGGGAGCGCCGCTGGGATCCGGCGGACACCCCCGCGCTGTTCCGGGGGAAACCACACACCGGAGGCGATCGCCGCAACCAGAGTGATCCCGTAGACGACCAGGCCGGCTGCGAGGGCGGCGAACAGCCAGCTCAACGAGCCCGTGGCGCGCAACGCGAGCCAGCCTCCGCCGATCGCGATCGCCAGACGCAGGGACCCACTCAACAGCGGCCAGAACAACCGCCCCGCACCCTGCGGCGCGAAATACAGCGCAAGCCCGAGACTGAAGAAGCCATAGGCCGACCTCCGCCATGATCTCGCGTCCTGATGAAATATCCGGGCTAGGTCTGGGCTAGCTAGACGGCCCGCCGGCCGCCCGCCCGCGAAGGGCTTGCCGGCTCGAATCGGCGCTCCATGGGAAGGAGAAACCATGATTCCGTTCGAGTTTCGTCCCTAGCGTTTGCCTTCCTGGCTCCCATCATTCCAGCCGCACGGCTGTATCGAAGTGCCAGGTTCGGCGGATTTCGACCACATCGTACTCGCGGGCCAGCGCATGCGGAAACGCTACGTAGGGCTTCTGGCCCTCCACGATCCGTCGTATCGCGTCATCGACCTCCGCCACGCCGCTGGAGACCTCAAAAGTCACCGACTCCACGGAACCGTCGCTTCGAATGGCGACCGTCACCAGCGGGTCCCTGTGAGGCCGCTTCGCCACCTCGCGGACCGTTTCGACCCCAGTGTTTAATTGGAACTTCTGGGCCCACGCCTCCGCGTACTGGATGAGTTCGACGTTGGGGTGGGCGCGTCCGAACAGCTTGATTCGACGCGCGGTACTCAACGACCGGGGTAGCAGGTTGGGCTGGCGATCGGCAGTCGAGGCGGCTTCACGCCGGGCGGCTTCTTCATCGAGTTGACGTCCGATGGCCCGAAGCCTCTCTTCCCGTCTCGCCTCCTCTTGTTCGGCCTGGACACGCGCAGCCTCTTGGCGCGCTGTTGCCTGTCGCGCGGCCTTCTGTCGCGCGGCTTCCTTTCGTGCAGCTTCCTGTCGTGCGGCTTCCTGTCGTGCGTCCGCTCGGCTTCCTGCGCGGCTTCCTGTCGTTCGGCCTCCAGCCGCGCGGATTCGATGCGGGCCGCCTCTTGACGAGCGGCTTCTTGCCGCTGCGCCTCCAGCTCGGCTGCCGCCTGTCGCGCGGCTTCCTGACGCTCGGCCTCCTGCCGCGCGGATTCGATGCGAGCCGCCTCTTGACGAGCCGCTGATTGCCGCTGCGCCTCCAGCTGGGCCGCCTCTTGTCGCACGGCTTCCTGGCGTTCGGCCTCGCGCGCGGCTTCGATGCGAGCCGCCTCCTGACGAGCAGCCTCTTGCCGCGCCGCCTCTTGCGCCGCAGCCGCTTGCTCAACGGCTCGCTCCTGCGCCTTCGTGACGATTCGCTCCTGCACTGCATCACCGGCATCGCGAGACGCGGGCACGACGGGCTCCGCGCTGGATACGCTTGGCGCTGCGGTGACGTCAGACGTTGGCGCCGATGGGGCGGGGGGCACGACCAACTCGGCCTCGTTGGAGGGCTCCACGTCGATGACGGGCGGTTCAGGGATCTGAGTGGGCGCCGCGTCGGCGGGCCCTTCGGCGCGCGGGAGCGCTTTCGCAGTGTACGCATCGGCCGCGGCGTTTTGCTTTGGCTTGGCTTCTGCCGTGGGCCTGGCAGAGGGAACGATCGCTAGTCCGTGCGGGGCCGGTGAAGCGGAAGGAGTCGGAACCGGTCGACTGGCAGCAAGCTGCTCGACCGGTGCTTGTTGGAAGGGCTCTGCGACCGACGGGATCGCCGGCTCCGCAGGTGTGACCTGTGGCGGAACGAGCGCGACGATCAAACCGCGCGCCTCGATCCGTCGATCTCGCCAGGGGAAGCCGAAGCCCGGAAGCCCAAGCCCCTCGCCACCGAAAGTCAGGCTCAACAGCAACGCATGAATCAGCAGCGAGAGCAGCAGCGCAAACGCTAGTCGCCTGTGTTCAATCAAGCGTGCTACGTCATCGCTGCGCACAATGGGGACGGCATTCCCGTCGGCGCCCAACGCTAGCGATCACCAGCCACTGCAAGCGGGCGAAGCCCGCTGAAGATCTCGTTAAGCAAATTGTGCCTCACTTTGTAGTGGAATGGGCAGCAACAGTGAGCGGCGGCTCATGGCCGATCTGACACGTTCCCGAACGGCAGCACCCTAAGCGGTCGGTCGGCATTTGCAAAGCAGACGTTCAACGATTCGGGCTCAGCAGTCCGCTGAAGCCCGAGGTTGGCCGTCACGCGTGTTGACGCGGTCGTCCTCGCCATCATGTCATACACACAAGCGTTGTGCCGGCTGGCCCGCGATAGGCACCGTTGTACGGGAGATTTCTTATCACGGCGAGGAATCACACGATCCAGAAAATCAGTCGGCGGATGTCAACGCGTCCAGCAAGACAGCCCTACCTTAGTGCGCCCGAATAAGTGAACTCGGTCTTGGATTCTTCCTTGATTGTGTAAACGACCGCGCCTTTGAGAGCCGAGAGTTCACCGGTTCCGCCTAGGATCTCAATCTCCCCCGTCCCGGGCTTGCCTCTAAATTTCCAGGTCAGCGTTCCCGATCGCCCTTTCACTTTGCCCGTGAATGCTCCGAACCCGTAGTGGCTCTGGGACCCATCAACATGGTCTACTGCTACGAAGGTTTCAGCGGCCGGCCCATCGATGTCGCCGGTATAGGTCCCCTCTACATAGGTGTAGGTGGCCATCTCCGTCCCCACGCCGAACTTGTAAAGCTCAGTTCTGCGGTGGACGACGATACCGCCTTTGACCTTCTGCTCCTGCTGCATGATGATTCCTTTTAGTTCGGTCTCAATGTCGGTTCAATTCTTTGTCCGGACAGCCGCCATCCCGGGCATTTTGCCTCCCGATTGCCCTGAAAACAAATTTCTCAGCCAAGCTGAGCGGCCGCTATCGGGGAGATAGTCAAGGGATCGCTATTGGCCGATCTGACACGTCGCGGCAGCACCCGACCCACAGCGGTAGTTCATGACCGTCTGCTATCGGGCATCTCAACCCACCTTTGATCTCATGTATGCCCGCGCGCGGTCCATTGCTGTGGGAGCAGGCGGGCGAGCCCGTGGTCGCTGGGATGATTCTTCGTCAGCGCCCGTGCCCGAGTTCGTTTTCGACCAACGCCTGGGCCGGTAGCCCTAGGTTCACCCGGGTTATCCCGGCCGCTGAGCAACGGTGATGTCCTAGGCTTGCTGGGCTCGCTTGGCAGCCCGTCCAACCAGAGCGTAGTTACCTCCAAGCAAGCTCGCTAGCCCTCGCGCACTTCCGCGCGCCCTCCCACACCCCGCTTTGAGTCTTCCCGCGACCCGTGATACGGTTGGATTCCTATCCCTGGCTAGGGTGTCGGAGCGTAGCGAAGCCCACCGGGTCCACTCGGGGAGGTTGATATGAGTCTTGGAAGCCCAATACCGGCGCTCGCGATAGCGCTGGTCTTCTCGCTCGCATCCCAAGGCGCATCGGCGCAGGCTGTGATCAAGATCGCGGTCGGGGCGCCGCTGACCGGCCCGCTCGCCAAGCAGGGACAGGAGGTCGCCAACGCAGCGAAGCTGGCGGTTGAGGAGTGGAACGCCAAAGGGGGCGTTCTCGGCCAAAAGATCCAGTTGCTGGAGGCCGACGACCAGGGGAATCCGCAAGTCGGGATTGCGGCTGCAGAGAAGGTCGCCGCGGATCCTGCGGTGATTGCGACCGTTTGGGGCATCACCAGCGTAACGTGCATTCCGGTTTCCGAGGTCCTGCACAAATCCAGCGTCGTGCTCGTCAGCCCAGGTTGCACCAATCCGCGGGTGACCGACCGGAGGCTCAACAACACTAATCGGGTGTGCGCCCGTGATGATGCGCAAGGCCCCGCCCTTGCAATCTTTGCGGTACAGGATCTGCGGGCGAAGAAGATTGCGGCAATCGACGATGGGACGACCGGGCCGAAAGGGGGGCGGACGAGTTCGAGAAGAAGGCGAAGGCGCTTGGGGCGCAGGTCCTACGCTACCAGATCAGGGCGGGCGACAAAGACTTCCGCGCGCTCCTGGGTACCTTTCCGAAAGATGTAGACCTGATCATGGCGAGCGTATGGGCGCCGGAGGCGGCGCTGATCGCGAAGCAGCTCGCTGAGGTTGACCTCGACGTGCGGCTGATCGGCGGAGACAGCCTGTTCGAGCCGAAGGACTTTGTGGAGGCTTCCGGCGGCGCGGCCGAGGGCAGCTACGTGAGCTTCCTCGTGCCAGACATGCGCGAGTTGCCGGCGGCAAGCCGGTTTGTGCGCGCGTTCGAGGCGAAGCACGGTCCGCTGAGCTCTTACGGCCCCCTGGCCTATGAAGCAACCAACCTGATCCTGGAAGCGGTGATACGAGCCGGGAAGACCGATCGCGCCGCTGTACGTGACGCCGTGCGCGCCACGAAGAACTATAAGGGCGTGCTCGGCACGCCGGTCAGCTTCGATGACAAGGGCGATGTCGTGGGTGGTGTGATCTACATCTACCAGGTCAAGGGAGTCGGCTTCGAGCAGATTAAAACGGTCGTCGTAAAGTAACCGCCGCCGCCGTCAACTATTACGCAGCGGCTATGCTCTGCTCCGCTTGTAGCCACGACAATCCGCTTGGGCAGAAATTCTGTGGGGAGTGCGGCGCGCGCCTCGCGCCGGTGACCGCCGCAGCGCCTGCGCACGCCGCGCCTCGCGAATCTACGCCGCAGCACCTGGCTGAACGCATCCTCATGTCGCGCGCGGCGATGGAGGGCGAACGCAAGCAGGTCACCGTGCTGTTCGCCGATCTGAAGGGCTCAATGGAGCTACTTGCCGACCGCGATCCGGAGGAAGCGCGCAAGCTGCTTGACCCCATCCTGGAACGGATGATGGAGGCCGTGCACCATTTCGAGGGCACGGTGAATCAGGTGATGGGCGACGGCATCATGGCGCTGTTCGGGGCCCCGCTCGCCCACGAAGACCATGCGGTGCGTGCATGCTATGCGGCGCTACGCATGCAGGAGTCGGTCAATCGCTACTCGGAGCAGCGACAGCTGAATGGTGCAGTGCCGGTCGCGATCCGGATCGGCATCAACTCGGGTGAAGTGGTAGTGCGGGCGATCGGCAGCGACCTGCACATGGACTACACGGCAGTCGGACAGACCACGCACCTCGCCTCGCGCATCGAGCAGCTGGCTCGCCCCGGCACGACCTTGATCAGTCCGGAGACCCTGAAGCTGGTCGAAGGCTACGTCCAGGTCAACCCGCTCGGGCGCGTCCCGGTGAAGGGCCTAACTGAGCCGGTCGAGCTGTTCCGGCTGGCGGGCATGGGAATCGCGCGCACTCGTTTGCAGGCTGCAGCGGTTCGTGGCCTGACCCGCTTCGTCGGGCGTGATGTCGAAATGGAGCGCGTTTACCAGGCGCTTACGCACGCGCTGCGCGGTGACGGCCAAGTGGTGTCGGTGGTGGGCGAGCCTGGCGTCGGCAAGTCTCGGCTCTACTACGAGTTCCTGCACTCCCATAGGCTGGAGGGGACTCTGCTACTGCAGGCCGGTTCCGTGTCGTACGGCAAGGCCTCCGCCTACAAGCCGATCATCGATCTGCTCACGGCCTACTTCGACATCGAAGAAGGCGACGACCGCCGCCGCGTGCGCGAGAGATAGCCGGGAAGCTCATAGTGCTTGATCGCCGGCTCGAGCGCCTGCTGCCGCCGCTGCTGTCATTGCTGGATGCCCCGCTCGATGACAAGGAGTGGGCGCAGCTGGACCCGGCGCAGCGGCGGCGGCGGACCCTGGATGCCGTGCAGCAACTCCTCGTGCGGGAAGCACAGATTCAGCCGCTGATGTTGGTGCTGGAGGACCTGCATTGGATCGACGACGACACGCAGGCGCTCCTCGACTCGATGGTCGAGAACCTTGCCAGCGTGCGCATCCTGCTGCTGACCAATTACCGGCCGGAGTACACGGATCGCTGGGTAGGAAAGCCCCATCACACGCGAGTTGCGCTTGATCCACTCGCCACCGAAAGCGCGCAGCTGCTGCTGTCCGCGTTGCTCGGTCCCGAACCCGGGCTCGCAGCATTGCGCGAGACGCTGCTCCAGCGTACCGCGGGCAATCCGTTCTTCCTCGAAGAGAGCGTGCGGTCTTTAGTCGAGATCGCCGCCCTGGCGGGTGTCCCAGGCTCCTATCAACTCGTCCGCACCGTGGACGCGTTCCAGATCCCGGCTACCGTGCAGTCGGTGCTCGCCGCTCGCATCGATCGGCTGCCGCAGGACGACAAACGGCTGCTCCAGACTGCGGCGGTAATCGGCAAGGACTTCTCGTATCAGCTACTTAGCGCGGTTACGGACCGCGGCGAGGGCCTGCTACGTGAGGGGCTGGCTCGGCTCCAGGCAGGGGAGTTCCTTTATGAGACTACCCAGTTCCCGCTGGAGTACACGTTCAAGCACGCCCTGACGCACGAAGTCGCTTATGGCACATTTCTGAGCGACCAACGGCGAGGCCTGCACGTCAGATCTGCAGGCCATCGAGCGTGGGGACATGGTGCGCAGCGAGCATCAGGTCGAGCAGCTTGCACACCACGCTCTGAGAGGCGAAGTGTGGGACTTGGCGGTGCAGTATCTGCGCCGCTCGGGCGCTACTGCGGCGGTCCGAGGCGCCAACCGTGAAGCCGTTGCCCGTTTCGGCCAGGCTATCGAGGCGTTCGCGCACCGCGAACGAACCTCGGAGACGGATGCGCTCGCTATCGACCTGCGTCTGGAGCTGCGCGCCCCGCTCTCAGCAATGGGCGCATTCGAGGAGATTGCGGAGCGGCTGCGCGAGGCTGAAGCGCTGGCCGTGGCGCTGGGTGATCACCGTCGTCTGGGTCGCGTGCTTGCCCACCGGTCGCAGCTACACATGGTCCTTGGCGAACTCGACTCCGCCATCGAACTTGGCGAACGGGCGTCGTCGATCGGGCAAGTGCTTGACGATGTCGGGATCCAGGCGACGGGACGCTTCTACGCTGCCGTCGCTATCGGCCTGCAGGGTGACTACAAGCGTACGATCGCCTGGCTCCGTGAGACGCTGGCGTTGCTGCAGGGACCATACCGGCTGGAGCGCTTCGGGTCGGCGAGCCCGCTCCGCATTCTTGTCTGTTTAAACCTGGCATGGGCTCTCGGCGAGCTCGGGGAGTTCGCCGAGGCGATAGCGTGCAACGACGAGGCCTATGGCCTGGCAGTGGAGGCACATGATGTCTACGGCAAGGTGGAGCGATGGCCTCGGCAGTCACGTCTATCTAAGGGGGCGATATCGCGGAAGCGATCCGTCATTTCGAGCGCGGGCTGAGTCTCGCCGATGCCACCGGCAGTGGCTACATCGTCCCATGGGTCGCATCGGGGTTGGGCGCTGCCTACCTGGCATCCGGTCGTATCGACGAGGCAGTGCCCTTGCTGGAGCGAGCAGTCGCGGTAGGAAACTCAATGCGGATCGGCATGCGAGCCTCGGAGAGACTCGCGCTCCTCGCCGAGGCGCGCATTCAAGCGGGCCGTAGGGATGAGGCGCTGACCTTGGCAGCTGAGGCTGTCGGGATCGCCCGCGCTCGCGGTGAGCGCGGGTCGAAGCCTGGGCATTATGGTGGTTCGGCAGCGTGCGCGCGCAGGCTGGTGAGGATCCGAGCGAACTGTTCGAACAGGCACTGAGCAGTGCCGATCAGCTCGGCATGCGTCCGTTGCAGGCTTGGTGCCATCTCAAGTTGGGTGCATTGCTCATGGGCAGGGGCGAGCGGCATGCGGCGCAGAAGCATCTGGAGGCGACTGCCGCACTGTGTCGTGACATGGACACGCCGGCC